>NZ_JABKDE010000004.1 GCF_013623835.1 Brevibacterium oceani
CCGCAATATTTTTTGGTGGAGGGAGTCTGTTTCGGCAGGCTCCCTCTTCTTCTTTGTGTGGTCCTGTCTGACGTGTGGTGTTGGGTGGGGCCTTTCCTGTATTCACCGGGTTGTCGACCATAGAAGCGGTGCGCCTTGAACGACGAGAATGCAGTCTGAACGACAGGGCTTCTCGACCTCGAGTGGCGGGAAGACCACACTACAGGCAGGGCATCTTGTCGGTAGCGTATGAACCATGTCTTCATCAGATTCGACAAATACCAAAGACAGCCGGCAGAACGTTCCGGGAGTGCCCGGGGAGGCCGCCCGGAATTCTTCCGGAGCCCACAACAGTTCCGACGGCCAGAACTCTACCGACGCTCAGCCCGCCTCCGCCTCCAGATCCTCTTCGAGCGCACCGTCAGCGCGACCCCGCTGGGTCGGTGCTGTATGGGCTCTTCACTGGCTTCTGCGCCTGGCCCTGGCCATCGCGCTCCTGCCCTACGCGTGGACGAAGGTCTTCCACACCCAGATGGGATACGCGGACTCCGCCGACGCCCTCGTGCAATACGGAGAGATGAGTCCGATGGGACTGCTCTGGCGGTTCATGGCTTTCTCACCGACCGTGCAGGCACTGGCTGGTGCAGCGGAGCTCATCGCGGTGGTCCTCCTGCTGTTCCGCCGCACAGCCTGGCTCGGCGCACTCATCGCCGCCATGGACATGAGCATCGTCTTTCTCCTCAATCTCACCTTCGACGTCCCCGTCAAACAGCTCTCGGGAGCGATGGCGCTGGCCGGCCTCGTCCTGCTCATCCCCAATGTTCCGCGTGTCGTTCGATTCGTCCTCGGTCGAGCGACAGGACCCGCGATCGGCGGGGTCATCTCCCACAACCGCATCTTCGCTGGAATCACCCGGTGGGCCTCACCGATCCTCGCCGTCATCATCATCGTCGGCAGCGGGTGCGCTGTCGGCATCGGTCTCAACTGGGGCCGCCCCGGAGACCCCGCCGAGATCTCCGGGGTCTATGCTGCCGAAACGGCCGGCAAGGCAACCGCGATCAAGGGCACAGACCACACGACCGACGACATCACCCAAGTCGCCTTCGGGCAGATCGGTGAAGACACGAAACGCATGAGCATTCGCTTCGACAACGGCGACTACCAGGACGGTACCTACACGGTCGATAAAAACAGGATCGCCGTCAAGCTCTTCCCGATCCGGAAAGGAGCTCAGGGCCTGATGCGCGACTACTCCGGATCGCTCGAATTCACCGCCGATAAGATCGGCGAAGGGCAATTCTCACTGCGCACCGGAGACACGGAACTGACCCTCAGCAGCGATGCCGAACGCCGATTCCTCTTCGACCGAGGATTCCGCTGGGGTCCGGATACGCCGATCAACCGCTGACAGGCCTGTCGCGGACTCAGCGTCCGAAGAGCTTGGAGAACAGTCCCTTCTTCTTCGGCTTGCCGTCCTTGGCCGAATCGTCCGTCGGCTCCTGCTGATCTGCGGTACCGGATTCGGACCGGGACTCAACCGGTGCTTCGTTGTCGGCAGCTGACTCGGGTTCATCTGCACCCGGGGCATCGACGTCCGCAGACGCCTTCCCTGTGGGTGTCGCCTGCGCCGAGGCAGCCGCTGTCTCCTCGTCGGCAGCTTCGTCTGCAGTCGTGCCGGCAGCCGCGGCATCGGTTCTCGTCGTATCGGCTCCGGAGGCAGCGCCCGCACTGGTCTGAGCACTGTCCCCAGTCGGTGCGCCCGCTCGGGTCGGGGAAGTCGCCTCGGCGGGGGTGGTCGGTGTCTCGGTTGCGGACGGCTCCGAAGTCGCGGCGGCTGCCGTCCGGGGGATCGGCGCACCTGCGGTCGTTGCGCCGGGAGCGGAAGCAGCCTCGGCGGGGGTGCCAGACGATGCGGCGGCGAACTGTTCAGCGGCCTCGCCCTCGAGGGGCGTGTTCATATCGCAATTGGAGATGCGGCGCTCCTCGTCGAAGGACAGGTCCGCGGACCCGTCGGCGAAGAGCATCCGCAGCCCACCGTAGGGCAGCTGATGCACGGGGATTCCGCGCTTGCCCACATAGGATTCGATGGCCGCACGGTGGTCGCTCACCGTCGTCTGCGTCAGGCCCTGCATGAGCGCGCGCACCGAGACCTTGACCTGAGGTTCGGGCAGGGCGATCTCGGGGGCATCGACGAGGAGCCACACCGTCGTGCCGGCACCTGCCTCGGCCGGATAGTGGGCCCACTTGCCGGTGGCCTCCTTCGCCGCCAGGGTCAGGCGCAGCGCCAACTCCTCGTCGAGGTCGAGCTCGGCGGTCGTGAGCTCCGGGACCTCCTCGGCGGCGCCGAACTTGCGGACGTCGTGGGAGAGGCCGACCACGGAATCGGGGAAGTCGTTGACATTCTCCCAACCCCACAGCCAGGTCGTGTCCCGGCTCGACTCGGACCCGAGCAGGTGCGGGCGCCCGCGCAGGACGACGTCTCCGTCCGCGGTGAACGTCAGGTGCGGGTCCGCGGTGAAGTCGACTTCCCATTCGGCGTCGGCGATGAGCCCACCGAAGTGCGTCTGCACCTCCGTGGAGTAGAAGACGGCGTGGTTGACCAGGTCCTGCAGAGTTGTGCTCATGGTCTCAAGCCTAGGCGGGCGCGGGCGAGAATCGAGGAGGCACGCGGTGAGACGCGTACGTCGGCGTTCTGACGGGGCACGTTGGCGGTGCGGAGAATCAGGGGCGCAGGGCTGTGTCAGTGCCGCGTGGTGGAGTGGAGAGATCAGATGTCTTTCAAAGAAGGGAGAACGCGTGTAGAGTACTCTGTTGCGCTTTGCGCCTCTCACGGCTCCATCATCAGTCACTCATCACACAGGACTCACATCGTGGCCCTACTCCGCCTGTCCCTGAAATACGCCAAAGCCTACTGGCCGTTCATCGTCCTCGTCGTGATCCTGCAGCTGGCCTCGACGATCGCGGCGCTCTACCTGCCGAGCCTCAACGCCCGAATCATCGACGAAGGCGTCGCCGAGGGCGACACCGACTTCATCTGGTCGACGGGAATGCGGATGCTGCTCGTCTGCTTCGTCCAGGTCATCACCGCCATCACCGCGATCTACTTCGGCGCCAAGACCGGCATGGGAGTCGGGCGCGACCTCCGCAGGGCCATCTATCGTCAGGTCGACGATCTGTCGATGCTCGAGGTCGGAAAGTTCGGCTCCGCCACCCTCATCACCCGCAACACCAACGACGTGCAGCAGGTGCAGATGCTCGTGCTCATGACCCTGAACTTCATGGTCTCGACCCCGATCATGTGCATCGGCGGCATCATCATGGCCCTGCGCGAAGACGTCGGCCTGTCGTGGCTCGTATGGGTCTCCGTGCCTGTCCTCTTCGTCGTCGTCGCCATCCTCGTCTACCTCCTCATGCCGCTGTTCCGGCGCATGCAGGGCCAGGTCGACGACATCAACGGAGTCCTCCGCGAGCAGATCACCGGCATCCGCGTCATCCGCGCCTTCGTCCGGGAACCCTTCGAAACCGACCGCTACGCCGACGCCAACCGTGCCCTGACCGAGACCTCGGTCAAGGTCGGCAACCTCTTCGTCCTCATGTTCCCCGCGATCATGATGATCCTCCACCTCGCGACCGCGGCCGTGCTGTGGTTCGGCGGTCACCGCGTGGATGCCGGACAGATGGAGGTCGGCTCTCTGACGGCGTTCCTGCAGTACCTTCTGCAGATCCTCGTGGCGGTGATGATGGGCGTGTTCATGATGATGATGATTCCGCGTGCCGTCGTGTGCGCCGAGCGCATCGCGGAGATCCTCGACGCCCGTTCGACCATGACCATTCCCGCCGGGGTCGACGAGATCCCGCGCCGAGGCGAACTCGAGTTCCGCAACGTCACCTTCGGCTATCCGGGCGCCGAGGTGCCCGTCCTCGAGGGACTGGACTTCACCGCCCGTCCGGGCACGACGACCGCGATCATCGGTTCCACCGGCGCCGGCAAGTCGACGATCGTCAACCTCGTCCCCCGACTCATCGACCCGCAGGACGGTCAGGTGCTCATCGACGGCATCCCCGTCAGCGAGTTCAACCGTCGGCAGCTCTCGCAGCTGATCGGGCTGGTCCCGCAGAAGCCCTACCTGTTCTCCGGCACGATCGCGTCCAACCTGCGCTTCGGCAATGAGGACGCCACCGAGGCGGAGCTGTGGGAGGCGTTGCGCATCGCCCAGGCCGATGACTTCGTCGCCGAGAAGGAACACCGGCTCGACGAGCGGGTCGCCCAGGGCGGCACGAACTATTCGGGCGGACAGCGGCAGCGACTGTGCATCGCCCGGGCACTGACCGTGAGACCGCAGATCTACGTCTTCGACGACTCCTTCTCCGCCCTCGACGTCGCCACGGACTCACGGCTGCGCGCAGCGCTCGACGAATCCACCGGCGATGCCACCGTCATCGTCGTCGCGCAGCGCGTCTCGACGATCCGCAGCGCTGACCAGATCATCGTCCTCGAAGCCGGAAAGATCGTCGGGCGCGGCACCCATGAGGATCTCGCCGAGACCAACCCGACGTATCGGGAAATCGTCGAATCCCAGCTGACGACGGAAGAGGTGAACTGACATGGCGAACGACACCTCGACCGAAGCCGTCGTGACTGCCGACGACGAATACATCCCCACCGGAGACGATCTCGAAGCCGCAGGCGGCACGCCACCGCGCAAGGCCAAGCACTTCTGGCCGTCGGTGAAACGGCTGTTCGGGCTCATGTCCCGCGAGAAGCTGGGACTGTTCAACGTCGTCGCACTCGTCGTCGGCTCCGTGGTCCTCACCGTCATCGCTCCGAAGGTCCTCGGCAAGGCCATGGACGTCGTCTACTCCGGAGTCATCGGCGCCCAGCTTCCAGCGGGTGCGAACATCGACGACATCATCGCCGGTGCTCGTGCGCATAGACGTGACGACTTCGCCGATATGCTCGCCACCGCCGACGTGGTGCCCGGACAGGGCATCGACTTCACTGCGCTCGGACAGATCATCATCATCGTCCTCCTCATGTACCTCGTGGCCTCGATGCTCATGTGGGCGCAGGGCTACATCCTCAACGCACTGGTCATGCGCGTGGTCTACCGACTGCGTGAGGACATCGAACGCAAGATCAACCGCCTGCCGCTGCGGTACTTCGACACCCGGCAGCGCGGCGACGTGATGTCGCGGGTGACCAACGACGTCGACAACATCCAGCAGGCCCTGCAGCAGGCGTTCTCGCAGCTCGTGCAGTCGGCGCTGACGATCATCGGCATCGGCGTGATGATGTTCGTCGTGTCGTGGCAGCTCGCGCTGCTCGCGCTCATCGCCCTGCCGCTGTCGGCGATCATCGCCGGAGTCATCGGCACCCGGTCGCAGAAGCTGTTCAAGGCCCAGTGGAAGCACACCGGAGAGGTCAACGGCCACGTCGAGGAGTCGTTCTCCGGTCTCGACATCGTCCGCGCCTTCGGTCGCGGCGAAGTGATGCTCGAAGAGTTCGACCGCCGCAACGAATCGCTGTACAAGGCCTCGGCCGGGGCACAGTTCGTCTCCGGCATGATCATGCCCTCGATGCAGTTCGTGTCGTACTTGAGCTACGTCCTCATCGCTGTCGCCGGCGGGCTCAAGGTCGCCACGGGGCAGATGACACTCGGCGATGCGACCGCGTTCATCCAGTACTCGCGTGAGTTCTCCCAGCCGATCTCCGAGATGGCAGGAGTCGCCAACATGCTCCAGTCCGGCGTCGCCTCGGCCGAGCGGACGTTCGAACTCCTCGACGCCGAAGAAGAGGATCCCGACGAGGTGAGCCAGACGCTTCCTCCGCGGACCCCGGGCAAGGTCGAATTCTCTGAGGTCAGCTTCCGCTACACCCCGGAGACGCCGCTCATCGAGAAGGTGTCCTTCACCGCCGAACCCGGCCACACCGTGGCGATCGTCGGACCGACCGGGGCCGGCAAGACCACCCTGGTCAACCTCGTCATGCGCTTATACGAGATCACCGGCGGTGCGATCTTCCTCGACGGCATCGACACCCGTGACCTCAGCCGCGCCGACCTGCGCTCTCACGTGGGCATGGTGCTCCAGGATGCGTGGCTGTTCGAAGGCTCGATCGCCGACAACATCCGCTACGGCCGACTGAGCGCCACCGATGAGGAAGTCGGCGCCGCGGCCAAGGCGACGATGGTCGACCGATTCGTCAGGCAGCTGCCCGACGGCTACGACACCGTCATCGACTCCGATGGAGGCAGCGTCTCGGCAGGCGAACGTCAGCTGATCACCATTGCGAGGGCATTCCTCGCGGATCCCTCCCTGCTCATCCTCGACGAGGCGACGTCCTCGGTCGATACCCGCACCGAGGTGCTCGTGCAGCAGGCGATGGCGGCCCTGCGCACGGATCGGACGTCCTTCGTCATCGCCCACCGGCTGTCGACGATCCGCGACGCCGACACCATCCTCGTGATGGAGAACGGTGCCATCGTCGAACACGGCAGCCATGAGGATCTGCTCGCCGCCGAGGGCGCCTACCACCGGCTGTACACGTCGCAGTTCCGCGGGGAGGACGCCGAGGAGCAGTTCACCGCCGAGGTGCTGGCCGAGACCGCGGCCGGCGCTGTGGTCGAGGACTCCGGGATCGCCGATGGGGACGCTGGAGAGGACGGTCCGGCCGACGGCGGTGGCGACGACACGCGTGACTCCGCCGGACCAACGGCAGAAACGTCGGACAGTTCTTCGGCAGGTTCGGCGAACGACGATCCGACGCGGCCGGCATAGTCGTCGCAGGCCGACATTTCGACCGCGGGTCCCCGAGCTCAGGTACGGGGACCCGCGGCATATTCAGCCCCGAAAACGCGCCTCAAGCAGAAAGCGCGGATAACACTTTTTCAGCCGAGAATGCCGAAATCAAAGGATATGTCATACGGCCCGGACCGCGCGATGAGGCGGCTCGGACCGACGGTTGTGCTGGTCAGAGGTCAATCATCCGAATCAGACGACAAGCATCACGCGGGCCGTCTGCAATCAGATGTTGCGATGCGATATACATTCGGCAATACGCGGATATCACTTCTGTCATGACCGAAATGACCAAAAGTCGTGCCTTCCCGATCGTCTGAGTAGGGTCCTTGGCACAACTGAAAACGGACACCGGCCAGACCTCTGGAAGGAACATCATGAAACGGTTGGCAATGGCAGCAACGTTCGCTCTCGCACTCTCCATCGGAGGGTGGGGTCAAGGCGCCGCACAGGCAGATGACAGCACGGCTCGGCAAGCGGCGGACATCCACGCCGCCGGCGAAGCCGGGAACGACGACACGGGCTCGCCGGCCAGCGGATCTCCGGAGCCTTCAGACCCCACCGACGGTGAAGGCGCATCGGATCCGGGTCAAGGCGACGAGAGCACCGGCCCGGGAGATGATGAGAATTCCACGAAATCCGGTGACGACGAAGAACCGTCCGATCCGGACGAGAACACCGACGAACCGACGGACTCGACGCCGATCGATGCCTCGTTCTCCCTCGACAAGAAGGAGATGACCGTCGAGGAGGCGGCCGAGGCGATTCCGTACACCGTCACCGGTCTCAAAGCCGGGGACATCGTGACCGCTGAACCGGGTGAGGGCGGTGCACACACCGTCGACAGCGACGGAACGTTCAAGTCAGAGCTGCGCGGCAATACCGAACTGAAGGAAGGCGCCACACTCGACATCACCGTGACCGTCGCCCGCGAGGGAGCCGAGTCAAAGACATACTCCGGCAGTGTGAAGATCATCGCCGATGATGGCGGGGCCGCAGCACTGAGTGTTTCGCCGAAGTCCTCAGGCGTCGACGATTTCCTCAGCAACGGTGTGGCCATGACGATGTCGAACTGCGAGCCCGGACAGGATGTGAAGTTCGAGATCCACAACACCGACGACCCTGACCAGTTCTACTGGGAGGACACACAGAAGGCCGATGAGGACGGCACATCCCTCATGACCTTCCTCCCGGGAACCGGGGGAGACGCTTGGGTGGGTGACTACTTCGCCACGGCCACCTGTGGTGACCAGAGCGCCGACTCACCCTTCTCCGTGACCGAAGACGGCGACAATGCCGACGCTGATCTCAGCGTCACCCCGAAGAGTCAGGCGCTGAGCGACTTCCTCAAGAACGGTGTCAACATCACCCTGGTCGACTGCCGCGCAGATTCCGATGTGACGTTCCGGGTGAGCACCAAACGGGATCCCGACACCGAGGTCTGGAAAGAGACTCAGAGGGCCGGAGAAGATGCGGCCGGATCCGTTCAGTTCACTCCGGAAGAAGGAGGAGCCGGCTGGGCCGACGAATTCCTCGTCACGGCCTCCTGCGGTGACAAGAGCGCCGAGACGACCTTCTCCGTGACCGATGACGGCGGCGTCGTCGATCCGAAGCTCTCGGTCGATCCGGAGAAGCTGTCCGGTGAGGACTTCATCAACCGGGACAAAGGCGTGAACCTCACCGTGACCGAGTGTGAACCGGGTGCTGATGTGAACTTCCAGGTCTGGGGCCATGACCCCAGCGAAAAGCTCTACGATCAGACGGCCGAGGCCGAGGACAACGGTGCCGCCGCTGTCCAGGTCTACGGGCTCGACAGTGACCCCGGTGCTTACGTCGGCACATACAAGGTGACCGCGGTCTGCATGGAGCAGGCCATGAATGGGAAGTTCGTCGTCACCGGCGATGGATCCGGAGGCTCGAGCGGCGGCTCGGACGAATCCGGCAACGCCGGCGACAGCGGGTCGATGCCGCGCACCGGTGCCGAGCTCACCGGACTGACCGCGGGGGCCCTGCTCATCCTCGGCGGTGCCGCAGCAATCGTCCTGGCACGTCGGAAGAACAGGGGCTGAACGTAGCCGGTGCCCCGTCGGGTCGGTGAATCCTCTCGGCCCGACGGCGTGCGCTCCACATGCAGATCGGGCCCCGAGCTCGGAGTGAATCCGAGACTCGGGGCCCCGACGCGCGCTCAGCCCCTGGCGACGAGCGTGCGCACCGCGGAGGAGAAGAAGCCCTGACCGTCGATGCCGGTGCCGTCCTCGGGGCCGAATCCTGCTTCGACCGCGTGCTCAGGGTGCGGCATCAGCCCGACCACGTTGCCCGCTTCGTTCGTGATTCCGGCGATGTCGCGCAACGAGCCGTTGGGATTGCCGCCCTGATAGCGGAAGACCACTCGACCGGTGGACTCGAGCTCGTCGAGCACCTCGTCGGTGGCGACGTAACCGCCTTCACCGTTCTTCAGCGGAATTCGGATCGTCTGGCCCTGCTCATAGTCGCCGGTCCAAGCGGTGTCCGCGTTCTCGACGAGGAGATCCTGGTCGCGGCAGATGAAGTGCTGGTGGTCGTTGCGGATGAGCGCACCGGGCAGCAGATGGGACTCGCAGAGGATCTGGAAGCCGTTGCAGATACCGAGCACCGGCAGTCCGACGTTCGCCGCAGCCACGACGGACTCCATGATCGGGGCGAAGCCGGCGATCGCTCCGCACCGCAGATAGTCACCGTAGGAGAACCCACCGGGCAGAATGACCGCGTCGACACCGCTCAGCGTCGAATCCGCATGCCACAGGTTGACCGGTTTCGCTCCTGCCAGGCGCACCGCGCGGGCGGCGTCACGGTCATCAAGCGTTCCCGGGAAGGTGACGACACCGATCGAGACTCCGGTCTCAGCCCCCGCCTCGGCGATGGTGGGATCGGTGGCCACAGCGGTCACGATGCGTCCTCGGCCACACGCACGGCGACGACGTTCTCGATGACCGGGTTGGACAGGAGCTTCTCGGCGGCTTCGCGCGCCTGGGCGAGGACTTCCTCGGTGGCGTCGCCCTCCACTTCGAGTTCGAACCGCTTGCCCTGACGGACCTCACCGAACCCGGTGAAGCCGAGGCGAGTCAGTCCGCCGGAGATCGCCTTGCCCTGTGGGTCAAGGATCTCGGGTTTGGGCATCACCTCAACGACGACACGTGCCATGCGTGTACTGCTCCTTTGTGAAAGTGTTCGGGAGTTCCTCCCGTGCTCGCCCAAAGTCTATCAAGCACGCCCGGTGCCAAGGGCCACTGTCTCAGGAGTCGAAGCCCATGCCCACGGCGTCGAGGACCTTGAGCAGCGGGCCGCGCCTGCCCTCGTTCTCATCGGCCTTGATCAGCGCCTGCGTCGTCATCCTGATCCCCAACCACGCGGCGGGTTCGGGTGGGAACGGCAGGGGCAGTCGGCGCACCATCTCGAGCTCGGTGAGCTCCGTCGACTCCCCGGAGAGCAGATCGAGCATGACGGTGCCGGCGAAGCGGGAGGCGCCGACGCCGAGTCCGGTGAAGCCCGCCGCCATCGCCACCTTCTTCCCATACGCGCTGGTGAAGAACGAGAAGAACCGCGAGCAGGTGTCGATCGGCCCACCCCACTTGTGCGTGAACCGCAGCCCCTCGAGCTGCGGGAAGGTGGCGAAGAAGTGCTCGGCCAGGGTCTCGAAGGTCTCGGGTCGCTGGTCGTACTTCCACGAGATCTGCCGCCCGAAATGATAGACGGCGTCCCAGCCGCCGAAGAGGATCCGGTTGTCGGCGCTCAGCCGGTAGTAGTGGAAGCGGTTCGCGCAGTCGCCGATTCCCTGGCGCCCCTGCCAGCCGATCGCCTCCAGCTGAGCCGGCGTCAGAGGCTCGGTCATGAGCGCATAGTCGTAGACGGGCACCGTATGCAGGCTCACCCGCTTGAGCAGCGAGGGAAACACGTTCGTCGCCAGTGCCACGTGCGCAGCGCTGACAGTGCTTCGGGCAGACGCCCGCGAACCACTGAGAGCCTGACCAGTCACCTCCGTCGTGACCAGGACGGTGGAGCGCCGGTCGCTGAGGTCGGTGACTTTCGTGCCTTCGTAGACTTCGACACCGAGGTCGCGGATCACGCGCAGCAGCTCCCAGCACAGCTTCGCGGGGTTGACCATTGCGACTTCTCGGGACTCCCACAGGGCTCCCTTATAGGTCGGTGACTTCACGATCTGCGCCAGCTCCTGCTGGTCGTAGAAGATGAAACCCGCTGCGGGGTCGTGGGCCTCCCGCAGCGCCGCGACCTGATAGTCCTCGGTCGCGACATCGAGTTCGCCGGTGCGTTCGAACTCGCAGTCCATGCCGTAGCGGTCCACGGCCGCCGCGATCGCGTCGAGGTTCTCCCTGCCGAGTTGGGCCAGGCGTTCGTTCTCCGTGGGCAGGTGGGCCTGCCCATTGTCGTAGCCGTGTGTGAGGCTGGCGGCGCAGAAGCCTCCGTTGCGCCCCGAGGCGGCCCATCCGGTCGAGTTCGCTTCGAGCAGGACCACATGTCGCTTGGGGTCGCGTTCCTTGGCTTGAAGAGCCGTCCACAGGCCGGTGAATCCTCCGCCGACGATGAGGAGATCGGCCTCGATGTCTCGAGTCAGCGGCGGGAGCGGCTGTGGGCGCTCTTCGGTGTCGAGCCAGAACGGCACGGTCGAGGCGTCGGCCAAAGCGGCGTTGACGTCCATGTCACTTCTCTTTCTGCCCGCGGGCATGTGGGTTTGGAGCATGAGTGTCTGAGCTGGTCCGCTGAGAGATTCGTCAGCAGCTGGGGCGGGCGCGCCTGAAACGACGCTCACCCGGCCATGGTCTTGATGATCTCCGTCGAGCTTCCGCCCGCCTTGCGCAGCACGAAGCCGACGAAGGCGAGAGCCAGAAGGGTGAGCAGGAACATCACGGTCGACATCGCTGCGACTTCGGGGCGTAGGGCCACGCGCACGGCGGAGAAGATGTAGACCGGCCACGGCGTGTACCCGGGCTGCTGGACGAAGCTGGAGAGGATCGTGTTGTCGAGACTGACCGTGAACGACATCAGCGCACCGGCGAGGATGCCGGGGGCTGCGATCGGCAGCGTGATGTCTTTGAAGCGTTTCCACGGACTCGCCCCGAGGTCGGCCGCGGCATCCTCGAGTTGGGTGTCGATGCCGGCCAGGCGGGCACGGACGATGAAGGTGACGATCGCCATCGAGAACATCGCATGGGAGATGATCAGCCTGACCAGGCCGTTGTTGAGCGGAGTGATGCCCCAGTCGACGCCGACCGTGACGAACCACGGCAGGAACGAGATGCCGTCGACGATCTCGGGGGTGACCAGGGTCAGTCCGAGGATCGCCGTGAGGCCGAGCGCCCACCATGCTCCCTTCGGTGCCCTGGCCAGAGCCACCCCGCCCAGCGTCCCGAAGACCGTGGAGACGATCGCCGCTCCCACCGCGGCCTGGAGGCTGGTGACGATGGAGGAGATGATGACGTCGTTGTTGAGTCCGGAGATGTAGGCGTCGAGCCCGAAACCGCGGAAGTTCGCGAGCACCTTGCCGTTGTTGAACGAGTAGGCGATGATCACCGCGATCGGAATGAAGAGATAGGCGAAGACGAGTATGCCCCAGATGTGGAGTCCGATGTCTGTCGGAGTCCGTCGGGCGAATGTGTTCTTCCGTGACATCTCAGGCCCTCCCGTCTTTCAGCGGCACGCTGTTGAGTCTGGCAGTGATCGTCTGCCCGAGCTTGAGCAGAGTGAATCCGAGGCCGACGACGACCAACGTGGAGACGATGAGGATCATCGCCATGGCCGCTCCCACTGCCCAGTTCTGGGCGGTGTTGAACTGGTTGGCGATGAGCTGTCCGACCATGGAGCCGCTTGCCCCGCCGAGCACGGTCGCGGTGACGTAGTCGCCGTTGAGCGGGATGAAGACGAGCAGACAGCCGGAGACGACCCCGGGCATAGCCATCGGCAGGGTCACCCGGAGGAAGGTCTTCACTTTCCCCGCACCGAGGTCATAGCTGGCTTCGCGCAGTTTCTGCCCGGAGGCATCGATGGCGACGAAGAGCGGGAGGATCATCAACGGCAGGTAGTTGTAGACGACGCCGATCTGCACAGCGGATCGTGTGTAGAGGATGTCGAGTGGCCCGTCGAGGATCCCGAGTCCCTGCATCCACTGGGAGAGGAAGCCATCGGGTGAGAGCATGATCTGCCACCCCAGGGTGCGTACGAGGAAGTTCGTCCAGAACGGCACCATGACGAGTGCCAGGGCAAGCGACCGCCGGGCCGGGGAGACCTTGATCGCCAGCCAGTAGGCGAAGGGCAGAGCGATGATCAGGCACAGGAAGGTGCCGAACAGTGAGATCCGCAGGGTGGCGAAGAACGTCGAGACGAAGCTCGCCGACATCGCCTCCGGGTATCGGTCGAAGGACAGATGGTCCGTGGCGATGGCAGTGAACTGGTCCGGCTTGTAGCCGAAGCTGTAGAAGATGACCAGGGCCACCGGAATGACGAAGAAGAAGAGCGCGTAGGCCCAGGTGGGAAACGACATCGCCGAGGCTCCGAAGAACCTTGACGAGAGACCGCCGGGTCTCTTCTCCTTCTCCTTCGTCTGGCCGGTGTTCGCACTCCTGTTCACCGGTGGTGTAGGTCGAGCTGCCTGCGTGCTCATGCTCCACTCCTTGCTTGGGCGTCGGCGAAGATCTTCGTGCGGATCTGGTCGGCCGGGGTCTGCTTGCTCGGTTCGAGCCGGTCGAGCACCTCCTGGGTGGGGAAGATGAGATCGCGCTCGTCGATGTCGGCCTCCTCCGCCTGTTCCGCCAACCCTTTCGTGCCGATCGGGTACCCGATGTAGTCGAGCTGTTCGATCGCGGTGTCCGGGGAGATCATGTGGTTGATGAACGCGTGCGCGGAATCCGGGTGCGGGGCGCCCGTGGCGATCGCCCAGCAGTCCGTCCACAGGTTCGCCGAAGGCGTCGGGAAGACGTATGTCCAGTCTTCGGGATTCTTGACTTCGGACAGGCCCTGTCTGGCATCCCCGTTGAAGGCCTGCAGGAGCGTGAAGCTTCCCTGGATCATGCCGGTGGCGACGTTGCCGATGTAGGCCTTTGTGTTCGGTGCAAGCTGGTCGACGACGACGCTGCGTGCCTTCTCGAGCTCCTGCTCATCTTCCGTGTTGAGGCTGTAGCCGAGTGCCGCCAAGGCGATCGCGCTGACTTCCCACGGGTCTTCGAGGAGCGAGGTGGTGCCGGCGGCCTCCTTCTGAGCGGCGTCGATGAAGTCCTGCCAGCTCGTCATCGATCGGTCGATCTTGGTCGTGTCGTAGATGTAGCCGGTGGTCCCCCACGCCTTGCAGATCGAGTAGCTGTTGTCGGGATCGAAGTACTGGTTCGTGAAGTTCGGATCCATGTGGCTGAAGTTCGGGATGAGGCTGAGGTCGAGTTCCTGGAGCAGCTCGTGTTCGAGCATCTGCGGAATATTCGATCCCGTCGGCACCACCACGTCGTAACCCGAGGTTCCACGTGAGGTCGAGAGTTTTGCGATGAGCTCTTCGTTCGACCCGTAGGAGTCGACTTGGACGAGCACATCGTTCTGCTGTTTGAACGCTGCGATGAGCTCAGGGTTGTCATAGTCGCCCCAGGAGTAGAGATTGAGCTTCGACTCCAATGTCCCGTCCGTGGGCGGGGACTCCGCCATCTTCGTGGTCCGTCCGCAGGCGGACAGCGCCCCCAGGCCAACAACCCCGAATCCGGCCAACAGTGCGCGCCGGCTCAGCCTCTTCGAGGCGCCGCGGGGGGCCAGGAACGTCACGTCGGCTCGTTCTCGCACCATCTCAGACACCGTCCTCGGCGCTGGGCACTCCGTCTTCGCAGTCGTAGACGGCCACGTCCTCGGCCTCCCAGCTGAGATCCACCTCGGTGCCGGAGGCCAGCAGCTCATTGCCGGCCGCGGGTACACGAGCGAGGATCTCATCGTTGTCACCGACGACGATCATGTACTGGATGACGTCGCCGAGGAACGACACGGACATCACCGTCCCGCGGGCGGAGTTCGTTCCCGGTCTCTCCTGTGCGGCCGGGGCCACTCGCATGCGTTCGGGCCGGATAGCCGCCCGCACCCGCTCGCCGACCGTGAGGGTCCCGGCGGTTCCTGTCGCAGAGGCGGGGCGGCGGTCCAGTGATGTGGTCTCCATGATCGCGTTCGCCGTGCGCAGGCGAGCGGTGCCGGACTCGGTGCCGACCGTCTCGGCAGGGACGAAGTTCTGTTTGCCTATGAAGCCGGCGACGAACCCGTTGTGCGGATTCGCGTAGATGTCCTCGCCGCTGCCGATCTGCTGGATCACGCCGTTGTACATAACGACGATGCGGTCGCTCATGGCCAGTGCCTCGTCCTGGTCGTGGGTGACGAAGACGAAGGTCGTGTCGAGCTTCGTGTGCAGCCGTTTGAGTTCGAGCTGCATCTCCTCGCGCAGCTTGCGGTCGAGGGCCGACATCGGTTCGTCGAGGAGCAGGACCTGCGGGCGGTTGACCAGCGCGCGGGCCAGGGCGATGCGCTGCTGCTGGCCCCCGGAGAGCTGCTCGGGCTTGCGTCCGGCGAAGTCCTCCATCTGGACGAGGGCGAGGACCTCGCGGACTCGCTGGGCGATCTCGGGTTTGGGCACCTTCGCCTGTTTGAGCCCGTAGGCGATGTTGTCGGCGATGTTCATGTGGGGGAAGAGCAGGTAGGACTGGAAGACCGTGTTGACCGGCCTGCGGTGCGGCGGAAGGGAGACGATGTCGCGGCCGGCGAGCAGGATCGCACCGTCGGTTGGGGTCTCGAAGCCGGCGATCATTCGCAGCAGGGTGGTCTTGCCGCAGCCGGAGGGGCCGAGCAGGGAGAGGAACTCGCCCTTGTGCACGGTGAGGTCGAGGCGTTCGATGGCGGTGTTGTCGCCGAAGACCTTCTTCACCCCTCGGATCTCGAGGTGGTCGAGTCCGGTGGACGGTGTCGTCTCGGTGGCGGCTGTGGTGGTCATGATGGCCTTTCGGTCGAGGCAGGCGGTACGACGTGCGGGGCAGCAGGCGGGGTGTTCGGCGGTGGCGCGGCGGTGTCGGACGGAGCCGGTGGCGCGGTGGCATCGGGTGGGGACGCCGCTTCGAAGGCAATGCGGCCGTCGACGATGGTCAGCGTGTTCGTGATCGTCGAGATCTCACCGGGGGCGAGTGTGAAGGGATTCGCACTCGCCAGAGCGAGGTTCGCCCGCTCGCCGAGGCGGATGTGCCCGTTCGTGTCAGAGCGCAGGAGGTGAGCGGATCCCGCCGTGTACGCGCGCAGCGCGGTGATCAGGTCGAGGGCTTCGTCGGGCAGCAGCGGTGCGGTGTCCGCGGCGGCCGGGTGTGAGCGGTTGGCGGCGACATGGATGGCCTCCCAGGGGTTTGCCGTCGACACAGGCCAGTCCGATCCCATCGCCAGGTGTGCGCCGGTGCTAGCGAAGGAGCCGAAAGGGTAGAGCCACGCGGTGCGTTCGGGGCCGAGGACCGGAATGTTGAGGTCGATCATCTGCTGATCGAAGCAGGCCCACAGCGCCTGCAGGTTCGCGGTGATCCCGAGTTCGGCGAAACGGGGAACATCGGCGGGGTCGACGACCTGGACGTGGGCGATGTGATGGCGACGCCCGTCGTTCGGGTTCGCACCGATCGCCTCGAACGCGTCGAGGGCGGCTTTCACCGCGGCGTCGCCGATCGCGTGGCAGTGGATGTCGAAGCCGGCCGCGTCGAGGGCGGCGAAGGATGCCTCGAGGTGGTCGCGGGTGAAGTAGTTCGTGCCGTATCCGCCGCAGGTGCACGTGTATTCGGCCCTCATCGCCGCCGTCTGCGACTCGACGATGCCATCGAGCATGAACTTCACCGAGGTGGTGCGGAAGCGTCCGTCGGTGCGGCGTCGGTCGCGGAGGCGGGCCACCTCGGCGTCGATGTCCTCGACGCCGCGCGGCCACCACAGGCTGCCGACTGCTTCGGAGCGCAGGTCGTGGGTCTCGTCCGCGCGGACGTAGGTGTCGAAGGGGTCACGGTGACCGCCGTAATCGCCGACGATGGCGTCCATCCAGGCCGTGACGCCGAGAGCGCTGAGATAATCCTGGCCGGCGAGCAGACCGGCCCGCACGGCCTCCACATCGGCGGGCGGAACGTGAGCGGAGACGAGGTCGATAGCCGCTTCGTGCAGGCATCCGGTCGGTGCGCCCGAGTCGTCACGGACGATGATCCCGCCCTCCGGGTTCGGAGTCTCGGAGTCGACGCCGGAGATCGCCAGGGCTGCTGTGTTCACCCAGGCCGAATGATGGTCGGCGCTGAGCAGGATGGTGGGGCGGTCGGGCGTGACGCCGTCGAGGATCTGTGCAGTCGGGTTGCCGCCGGGGAAGTCGGCCATCGACCACCCGCCGCCGGTGATCCAGGCCGGCGAGCTGTCTGCCGGGGTGTCGGCGGCGAAGCGGCGGATCGTGTCCAGGGCATCGGCGAGTCCGTCGGCGCCGCTGACGTCGCAGGCCAGGGACTCCTGACCGCCGAAGGCCGTGTGCACGTGGGCGTCGACGAAACCGGGGGTGAGCAGGCGCCCGGCGGCGGTGATGGTGCGGCCGGCGGGAGAGGCTGCGGGACCGGTGCCGATCTCGGCGATGCGGCCCGAGCGAATGCTCACACGATTCTCGGGCCGAATCGCGTGCCCGTCGAAGATGGTGACATCGAGGATATCGAGGTCCACTGGGTCCACTGCTGCCTCCCGACTGCGTCGACGTGATAAGGGCAGATGCGCGGCGTCCGCTCCTTGCTGGATGTCATTGTCGGCTCGGAGAGTCGGGACCGCAAGATCCCGTCTACAGCCGTTACCGGTTCGTGTCGCTGCGAGTGACGGAGAACCGGGTGTGTCCTGCGTCACCAGACGACACTCTAACGGATGTCGTGCCGTGATTCCACTGATTTCGTCGCAGGAATTATCTGCGAATGCCGGAAAGCGCAATGTCTGTTACTGACAATGCTGGATCGGTGTCTCACACTACGATATTCGCAGGATAGGGAGATGGCTTCGGGGAGGGGTGTGCTGCGTGCCGAGGTCGGCAACGACAGCAAAGCGGCCCACTCTGCGTTGAACGGCCCAAGATTTTCAGTGGGCTGTTCGGCGTAGAGTGGGCCGGTTCGTCGGTGGGCGTCGCAGAGGGTGTTGCGGCCGGGGAGCGCCGCGGGGAGGAGCGGTCAGCTGCGGCCGGGGCGGCTCAGCCGGGGAAGGTCTCCCCGGTGAGCTTTTCGAAGGCCTCGATGTAACGGGCGCGGGTCTTCTCGATCACTTCGGCGGGCAGGGCCGGAGGCGGCGTGTCCGAGGACTTGTCCCAGCCGGACTCCTGGGTCAGCCAGTCGCGGACGAACTGCTTGTCGAAGCTCTCCTGCATCTGACCCGCCTGATAGCTCTCGGCATCCCAGAACCGGGAGGAATCCGGGGTGAGCACCTCGTCGCCGAGCACGATCGTGCCGTCGGCCAGGGTACCGAACTCGAACTTCGTGTCCGCAAGGATGATGCCGCGCTCGCGAGCGACCTGCTCGGCGCGCTGATAGATCTCGATCGTGAGATCGCGGATCACCGAGGCGGTCCCGTCCCCGACCGTCTCCGCGATCTGTTCGAGGCTGACGTTCTCATCATGGTCACCGAGCTCGGCCTTCGTCGCCGGGGTGAAGATGGGCGGTTCGAGCCGGTCGGCCTCGACGAGACCCGCCGGCAGGCGAATGCCGCACACCGACCCGGTGGCCTGGTAGTCGGCCATGCCTGAACCGGTGAGGTATCCGCGGGCGACGCACTCGACGGGCAGCATGGTCAGGTTCTCTACGATGAGACCGCGACCGCGCACGGCCTCGGGGACATCGGAGCTGATGACGTGGTTGCCGATGACCTCGGCGAGCTGATCGAACCACCACAGGCTCAGGCCCGTGAGCACCTTGCCCTTGTCCGGGATCTCGGAGTCGAGTACCCAGTCATACGCGGAGATCCGGTCGGAGGCGACCATCAGCAGTCGGTCCGCCGAGGCGGCGTCGGCGGCATCCGCGGGAATGTAGAGATCGCGGACCTTGCCCGAATAGACGTGCGTCCAGCCCGGCAGTTCGGGGGCGACGGTCTTGAGGCCGGCCGCAGATGGAGCCGAAGAGTCCGCCGAGGCGGCCGTGGTCGTTGCATTCGATGCCGTGGCCGGTGCGGGTGCGCTCGCCTCGGGGGCGGGGTAGATGTCGGCGAGCGCGATGGCACCGCGCGCGGCCGCCTCGGCGATGTCGGTGCGGTGCTGCTCACCGTCCCATTTGATCTCATCGACGGCGGCGTAGGCCTTTGCGCGTGCCTCATGCAGATCGGTGCCCAGCGACACGACGGAGAGCACACGACCGCCGGAGGTGACGATGTCACCGGTTTCGGCGATGTCCTTCGTGATCACCGCATCTTCGGGGGCGAACCCTCCGCTGGGGCCGGTAGCGAGCTTCGTGCCCGCATGCAGAACGCTGATGTCGGGCAGGTTCGCGACGGTGTCGAGTCCGCGGATGATGTCCCCGGTGCTCGGCGTGCCCGGGTAGTTCTCCGCTGCCATGACGACCGTCACCGAGGTGCGCGGATCCCACTCGAGCGAACCCACCTCGTCGAGTCGGCCCTCGGCCGCGGCGAGCATCGTCTGCCCCAGGGGGCTGTTCAGCCTGGCGAGCACGGACTGGGTCTCCGGGTCGCCGAAGCGGACATTGAACTCGACGACGCGCAGCCCCTTCGACGTCAGTGCGAGTCCGCAGTAGAGCAGCCCGGTGAACGGGGTGCCGCGGCGGGCCATCTCGTCGACGACCGGCTGTGCGACTTTCGATACGATCTCGTCGACGGTGCCGGCGGGCAGCCACGGCAGCGGCGAATAGGCACCCATGCCGCCGGTGTTCGGGCCGGTGTCGCCATCGCCGATGCGTTTGAAGTCCTGAGCGGGCGCCAGGGGAAGAGTGTGCGCGCCGTCGCAGAGGACGAACAGGGAGACTTCGGGCCCGTCGAGGTAGTCCTCGATGACGACCCGGTCGGAGACCTCGAGGCACGAGCTCGCATGTTCCAGCGCCGCATCGAAGTCGTCGGTGACGACGACGCCCTTGCCCGCAGCCAGACCGTCGGCCTTGACCACGTGCGGGGCGCCGAATTCGCGCAGAGCGGCGGCCGCCTCGTCGGGGGAGTAGGCCACCTGGGCGCGCGCGGTCGGCACATTCGCGGACTCCATGACCTCCTTCGCAAACGCCTTCGACCCTTCGAGGTGGGCCGCCTCGGCGCTGGGACCGAAGACGGGGAACGACGCCTCGCGCAGGGCATCGGCGACGCCGGCGACCAGCGGCGCCTCGGGGCCGATGACGACGAGGTCGACGTCGAGGGACTCGGCCAGCGCGGTCACGGCGGCCGCATCGGAGGCATCGACGGCCTCGGTGTGGGCGATCTGCGCGATTCCGGGATTGCCGGGAGCGGCGATGACGGCGTCGACCTGCGGGTCGCGCGAGAGAGCGAGGACGAGGGCGTGTTCACGGGAGCCCGAACCGATGACAAGAACCTTCACGCCACCAGCCTAAAGGGTCGTAGGCTTGAACGCGTGACCCTCTCGACTTTCACTCCCGCGCAGGCCGCCGAGCTCGCCGTCGTCATCCGTTCCGGTGTCATCGAATCCCGGCACATCGGATCCGCTGTGGTCCTCGACCCCCACGGTGCACCCGTGATCCGGCTGGGTGCCCCCGAGGCTCCCGTGTTCACCCGGTCGAGTCTCAAGCCGCTGCAGGCGATCGCGGCGATGAGCCTCGGCGCGCAGCTGACCGGTCCGGCTGCGGTCCTGGCCACGGCGTCGCACAAGTCCGAAGCCGCGCACGTCGAAGTGGTGTCGTCCATGCTCGATTCCGCGGACTTGAGCGTCGATGACCTGCAGTGCCCGGCGGCCCACCCGGCCGACGGAGCCTTCCGCCGTCAGCTCCAGGACCGGCTGCGCGCTGCGGGCGAGGCCGAAACGGACCCGCGTTCGCCGCTGTACTTCAACTGCTCCGGCAAACACACCGCCTTCCTCATGGCCGCCCGCGCGATCGGTGCGGACACCGACTCCTACCTTTCGCCCGACCATCCCGTGCAGACTCGGGTCGCCGAGGTGGTCGAAACCTTTGCCTCCGAGACCCCGGCCGCGGTCGGGGTCGACGGCTGCGGGGCACCCGTGTTCGCGCTCAGCCTGGTCGGTCTGGCACGAGCAATCGGGCGCGTGGTGCGCATGGGCAGTGCGCGGCTCGGTGCGGTTGCCGACGCAGGCGGGCGCGGCGACGGAGGACCCGCCTCGGCGAAGGCGGGGGAGCCGGGGCGGGAGTGGAGCACCTACGAGTCCGAAGCCCGGACGCTCATGGACGCGGTCTTCGCGGACACGTGGGCGATTGAAGGCCACGGACGACCGAATACCACGGTCATCGAGCGACTCGGCGTCTTCGCCAAGGGCGGGGCCGAGGGAGTCATCGTCATGGCAACGAAGTCCGGGTACTCGGTGGCGCTCAAGTGCCTCGACGGGTCCTCCCGGGCCACCGGGCTCGTCGCACTCACCCTGCTCGACCGGGCCGGCGCCTTCGACAGTGCCTTCGACGGTGACCGCGGGGCCGTCTCGGCGGAAGAACCCGCTGCGACGATCGCCGCGATCGCGGAACCGGTCACCGGCGGCACGGATTCCGAGGGGCGGACGAGCGTTGTCGGGCGGCTGGCGCTCGGGGAAGATGTTGCCGAGATCAGTGAGAGGAAGAGAAACTGATGGCGATTCGCAGAAGGATCGACCCCGATCAGGGGCGCAGCGCACTGGAGATGTGGGTGGCGCACGGCGCGCTCGACGCCGCCCCGGCCGATCGGTCGACGACCGCCACGGCCGTCCGTTTCACCCTCGAGGAGCTCGCCGCTCGCGCCGAAGGCAACAGCGTCGAGGTCCGGGTCCCGCCGTTCGGGGTCACGCAGTGCATTGCGGGTCCGCGGCACACACGCGGCACCCCGCCGAACGTCGTCGAGACCTCCGCCGAGGTGTGGCTCGAACTCGTCACCGGACGCACCGACTTCGCCGCGGCACTCGCGGCGGGCCGGATCGATGCCTCGGGAACCCGGGCCGACCTCGGCGACCACCTCCCCCTCTTCACCACGGCAGAACTCGAGGACCGGCGATGAGCGCACAGATCACCCAGACCACATCCTTCATCGGCGGGCGGCACGTGCCCTCGCTCATCACCTACCCCGACATCGACCCGGCGACCGGCGGCCTCCTCGGCGATGTCTCTCGCGGCGGCGCCGACGAGGTCGATCGTGCGGTCAAGGCAGCGGCGCGGGCGCAGCGGGAATGGCGGAAGTCGAGCCCGGAACAGCGTTCGCGGCTGCTCGTGGCCACCGCCGCCGTCATCACCGAACACCGCGACGACCTCGCACGGCTCGAGTCCGAGGACACCGGCAAACCACTCACCCAGGCTTATGCGGACGTCGACGTCTGCGCCCGCTACTTCGAGTTCTACGGCCACACCATCGAGTCCTACTACGGCCACGCGATCCCGATGGCCGACGACATGCACGTCTACACCCGGCGCGAACCCTACGGGGTGACCGGGCACATCGTCGCCTGGAACTACCCGCTGCAGCTCATCGGCCGCGCCGCCGCGACCTCTTTGGCCACGGGCAACTGCGCCGTGGCGAAACCCGCCGACGAGACGCCGCGTTCGACCGTCCGCCTGGCCGAACTCATCCATTCGGTCGGGTTCCCGACCGGTGCGTTCAACGTCGTCACCGGCCTCGGCGCCGAGGCGGGGGCGGCACTCGCAGCACACCCGGGAATCGCACACCTCGGCTTCGTCGGGTCGACGCAGACCGGATCGTCCATCGCCCATGCCGCCGCCGACCGGGTCATTCCGACAGTGCTCGAGCTCGGCGGGAAGTCCGCGAACATCGTCTTTCCCGATGCCGACATCGATGCGGCCGTGCCGTCCCTGCTGCGGTCGATCATCCAGAACGCCGGGCAGACCTGTTCGGCCGGATCCCGGCTGCTCGTACACCGCGATGTTCACGCCGAGGTCGTCGAGAAGATGGCCGCGGCGATGAACCAGGTGACCATCGGCTACGGCCTCGACGACCCGATGCTCGGACCCCTGATCTCGGCCAAGCAGCACGACCGCGTCGCCGGGTTCCTCGCCGAGGCGGGGGCCGGGTCGGGCGCTGCCGGGTCCGGGTCTGTGGGCTCCGCTGGGGCCGGGGTCGGGCAGATCGTCACCGGGGGCACGCGCCCCGAGGGACTGGCCGACGACCTCGCCGCGGGTGCCTTCATCACCCCCACTCTCGTCGATTCGGTCGACCCGCGCTCGCGGATCGCACAGGAGGAGGTCTTCGGCCCCGTCGTCGTGACGATGCCGTTCGGGGACGACGACGAGGCGGTGGCGCTGGCCAACGGCACCGACTACGGGCTGGTCACTGCGCTGTGGACCAAGGACATCTCCCGGGCCCACCGACTCGCCGCCGAGGTCGAGGCCGGGCAGATCTTCGTCAACACCTACGGCGCCGGTGGGGGAGTCGAGTTGCCCTTCGGCGGGTTCAAGAAGTCCGGGTACGGGCGTGAGAAGTCCATCGAAGCCCTTGATGAGTACACCCAGACGAAGACCGTCGCCATCAAACTGTGACTGCTCTCAAGCTGTGACTGCGCAGTCGGCACTGCGCCTGCGGACGCTGGCACGGCGCCTGCGGCGGGACCGCTGCGGTCGCGGGCACTGGCGCGGATGTGGGAGCTGCGTGCGCTGGGGCCACGGCTGCAAACGCGACTGTATAGCTGAGGTGTATGCGGCCAACATTTGTGCAGTGCGTATGCACTTTCAGATGACAGTGACGTGCGGCCGGAACGCGCGGTCGGTGTGCCGGGCGTACTGCGCAGGCCGCGGAACCGTGCGGACGGTTCGGAACGGGGTGCGACGATGACGTTTTCGGTGCTCGGCCTCGTCCTCATCGCCTCCGTCGCGCACGCCGTGTGGAACCTCGCCGCGAAGTCCGTGTCCGGCAAGGGCTACGCCTTCGTCCTGGCCTATCACGGACTCTCGGCGGTCCTGCTCGCTCCGGTCGCGATCGTCCTCATCGCCACCGGGGACCAGCCGCTGAATTGGACTCTCGTCGGTGCCGCCGTGCTGAGCGCCGTGTTCCACATCGCCTATTCGGTCTCCCTGCAGTCCGGCTACGACCACGCCCCGCTGGGCGTCGTCTACCCGACCGCCCGCGGCACCGGGCCGGTCGTGACGATCATCATCGCCGTGACCTTCCTCGGTGAACGTCCCACCCTCGCCGAGGTGGCCGGTGCCTTCGTCGTCATCGCCGGCATCGCGGTGGTCACCGTCCGGCCCCGAGCAATCGGGGAGAATCCCACGAGCGGTTCCGGGCTGCGCCGAGGACTCGCCTGGGGCGGACTGATCGGGGCGTTCATCGCCTGCTACACACTGTGGGACGACTTCGCGGTCAATCACGTCAGCGATTCCCCGCTGCTCTACTTCGCCGTGTCCGAGGCCTGCGTCGGCCTGGTCATGGCCGCCGGAATCGTGACATTGCCGGGAGGTGGTGCCCGGCGCGCTGACTTCCGGGCGGTACTCGCCGACCACAAGCGGGCACTCGTGACCGTGGCGATCCTCTCGCCCGTGGCCTATGTGCTCGTCCTGTATGCGATGCAGCAGGCACCGGTGGCCCTCGTCGCCCCGGTGCGGGAGACCTCGATCATCATCGGCACCCTGTTGGCCTGGTGGTTCTTCGGGGAGAAGAACATCGGCCTCAAGATCGTCGGGGCCTGTGTCGTCGTCACGGGCATCGGCCTCATCGCCCTCGGGTGAGAGGGGCCGGCCGCCTCGGGCGAGGTGTGGCCTCGGGTGAGGTGTGCAGGGCAGGCGCGGAAAGATCCACGCCAGCCCGCGGTGTGGGAGCCGGTTCAGCGGCGGCGGCCGGGCTGGCGCCTGGTCACGCGCACCACCCGCACCGGGCATACGGCGTGCGAGAGCACGCCCTGCGAGGTCGACCCGAGGATCGTCGACACGAAGCCGCCGCGGCCGCGGGAGCCGATGACCGCGAGGTCGGCGGTGTAGGTCGCGGAGACGAGCACCTCGGTGGCGGGGGCATCGAAGATCGAGTACCGCACCTCGAGGTCGGGGAAGTCTGCGCGCAGCGATTCGACGGCGGCGTCGAAGGACTTCGCCGCCTCGTCGTACATCTTCACCAGGTGATCTTCGCTCGGCATCCATTCCGGGGCGAGGATGTGCGTGGCGGTGACCCCGACGAGGCGCAGCGGGGTGCCGTAGATCGCCGCCTGCGCGGCGGCCGCACGCAGCACCGGAGTGTCGGTCTCGAACGGGTCGACGGCGGCGACGATCTCACCGGAGAAGTCGGGACGATCCCTGCCGTCCGCCTCGGCGGTTCGGGCTCCGCTCGCGCGTACGGGCAGATCGATCGGCAGCGGAGCATCGGGCATCACCCGGGTCGGCCAGGTGCTCGGGATGACTACGGTCGGGCAGTGGGAGTGGGCGGGCATGGCCAGCGCCACGGAACCGAGCAGGCGACCGGCGAATCCGCCGCGCCCGCGGGCTCCGACGACGGCGAGATCGGCGGTCTTCGAATGTTCGACCATCACCCCAGAGGCATCCCCGGGAACGATCGTGGTCGACACGGGAACCCCGGCTTCCGTCACCGAGGCGGCGGCCGCCTCGGCGGTGTCTTCGATCGTCTTCTTCACGGCGGCGTCGAAATCGGCGGGGTAGACGATATCGGCCTGGCTCATATTGACCCCGGGAACGGTGTACGCGGAGATGAGGCGGATCTGGGAGTCGGTCTTCTGCGCGTGGGAGATCGCCCACTTCAGTGCGCACTGGGCGTTGTCGGAGCCGTCGATGCCGACGATGATCGTGTGGGACATGTCAGAACCTCTGTCTGCTGGACCGGTCAACTGGTGAGTCCAGTTTATGGGAACGGGCGTGAGACTGTCTGGGAGGCGGCTCAGGCTGACTCGACTAGACTGTTCGCGACCTGTTCTGCCGGGGTATCCGCCCGGTGTCCCATCGGCCGTGAGCGGCCCCGTGCCCAAGGAGATCATGAAGGACCAGATCGACGTCGCCGTCCGTCGCAGCCCCAAGTACTCGGTGTTCATGGGCATCGGCGCGGTGCTCGGCGTCATCGCCTCCGGCGTCCTCGCGCTCTTCGTCGACCCGGCTGCGATGCCGATGGGGTATACGGTGTCCAAGGGTCTGGGTCTGATGCTGCTCGTCCTCGGCACGGCGGGACTGTTCCTCGGCGGGCTCGTCGCCCTCATCCTCGACTGGGCGGGCCGGAGACGGGCCAAGGAGTACCAGGTGGACGCGCAGATCGACATGGTCGACGACCCGAAGGAGATCGCCCGCAGGCGGCTGGCCGAAGCGCGCGGGGAGGACCCGGACGCGAGTGCCGATGGGGCCGACGCCGAGGACGTCGACGAAGCTGCCGACGAAGCCGCCGCCGAGCCAGCCTCCGAACCCGGAGTCACGAAGCGCGATGCCGAGCCCGGCTCAGCTCCGGGAACCTCCCACTGATTGGAGTTCCACAGTCTGAGCGCGGTGGCGAAGCGGCTCATCGGGTATGAGACAATTTCCATCGTGGCAAGAGGAGACGGGCAGCTGACGCACGAAATCGACCCCCAGGACCGCGGACCGCAGGATGAATGCGGTGTGTTCGGAGTCTGGGCACCCGGCGAAGAAACCGCCAAACTCACCTACTTCGGGCTCTACGCCCTGCAGCACCGAGGGCAGGAATCCGCCGGAATCGCCGCCAGCAACGGGCGTCAGATCCTGATCTACCGCGACATGGGCCTGGTCTCTCAGGTGTTCCACGAACGCGACCTCGAACTCCTCCAAGGGCACATCGCCGTCGGCCACACGCGGTACTCGACGACGGGTTCGCCCTCGTTCGAAAATGCTCAGCCCACGCTCGGACCGACCCCGTTCGGCACCGTCGCCTTGGCCCACAACGGCAACCTCACGAACTTCGACGAGCTCGAGGCCATGGCCGACGGCCGCCGCGACCACGCGACGAAGGTCGTCGAGGAGGCCACGAAGAAGACCTCCCGCACCCGACCCTTCCGCGACTCCTCGAACGACACTTCGCTGGTCACCGAACTCTTCGCGACCGAGCAGGGGGAGAACCTCACCGAGGCGGCGCTGAGCCTGCTCCCCCACGTCGACGGAGCGTTCTCGCTGGTGTACATGGACGAGAACACCCTCTACGCGGCCCGTGACCGACATGGGGTCCGCCCCCTGTCGCTGGGTCGGTTGGAGAACGGCTGGGTAGTGGCCTCGGAGACCGCGGCACTCGACATCGTCGGGGCGAAGTTCGTTCGCGACGTCGAACCCGGAGAGCTCATCGCCATCGACGAGGACGGACTGCGCTCCCACCGCTTCGCCGAACCGAGCCAGGCCCGCTGCGTCTTCGAATACGTCTATCTCGCCCGCCCGGACAGCATGCTCGCCGGTAAGAACGTCCACGCCGCCCGCACCCAGATGGGCCGGCAGCTGGCCGAGGAGTATCCGGTCGATGCCGATCTCGTCATCGCCACACCCGAATCGGGAACACCGGCGGCCGTCGGCTACGCCGAGGCCTCGGGCATCCCCTTCGGCCAGGGGCTGATGAAGAACGCCTACGTCGGCCGCACCTTCATCCAGCCTTCGCAGACCCTGCGGCAGCTGGGCATCCGCCTCAAGCTCAACCCGCTGCGAGAGAACATCGAAGGCAAACGTCTCGTCGTCGTCGACGATTCGATCGTGCGCGGCAACACCCAGCGGGCGCTCGTGCGGATGCTGCGGGAGGCCGGGGCGAAGGAGATCCATGTCCGCATCTCCTCCCCGCCGGTGAAATGGCCCTGCTTCTACGGGATCGACTTCGCCACCCGGGCCGAGCTCATCGCCAACGGACTGACCACGAACGAGATCTGCGACAACCTCGGCGCGGATTCCCTCGGTTACATCTCTTTGGACGGCATGATCGCCGCCACCCAGCAGGAGCGCAGTCAGCTGTGCACCGCGTGCTTCTCGGGCGAGTACCCGATTCCCGTCAACAACACCCCCGCCGACAAAGGATGCTGAGTTGAGTTCCGACGCGAACCCGAAGTCCACCACCTATGCCGCCGCCGGCGTCGACGTCGAGGCCGGTGATCGCGCCGTCGAACTCATGAAGGCCGCCGTCTCCGCGACCCACAACTCCTCGGTGATCGGTGGGATGGGCGGATTCGCCGGACTCTTCGACGTCTCCGTGCTCAAGGACTACGACCGTCCGCTGCTGGCCTCGTCGACCGACGGGGTGGGCACGAAGGTTGCCATCGCGCAGGCCCTCGACAAGCACGACACCATCGGCTATGACCTCGTGGGCATGGTCGTCGACGACATCATCGTCTGCGGCGCCCGTCCGCTGTTCATGACCGACTACATCGCCTGCGGCAAGGTCGTGGCCGAACGCATCGCCGACATCGTGCGCGGCATCGCCGACGCCTGTGCCTCCGCCGGTGTGGCGCTGGTCGGCGGCGAGACCGCGGAGCATCCGGGTCTGCTCGGTGTCGACGAATACGATGTCGCCGGTGCCGCCACCGGTGTCGTCGAGGCTGCGGATCTCCTCGGGCCGGAGAAGGTGCGGGCCGGTGACGTCCTCATCGGTCTGCCGTCGTCGGGCATCCACTCCAACGGCTACTCCCTCGTCCGTCACATCATCGCCGAGGCGGGGTGGGGCCTGGATCGGCAGGTCGAGGAATTCGGCCGCACCCTCGGCGAGGAGCTGCTCGTTCCGACCCATGTCTACACCGGTGAGCTCGCCGCACTCTTCGACGCCCTGCCCGAGGCCGTGCATTCGGTCTCCCACGTCACCGGCGGGGGACTCTCGGCCAATGTGGCCCGCGTGCTCCCGCAGGGTCTGGTCGCGCAGATGTCGCGGTCGACGTGGGAGGTCCCGGCAGTGTTCTCCGTGCTCGGGGACCTCGGCGGAGTGCCGCGGGCCGACCGTGAACGCACCTGGAACCTCGGAGTCGGCATGGTCCTCGTCGTCGACCCGTCCGCGGTCGACGGTGTGCTGGCCGCGAGCCCCGGAGCCTGGGTGCTCGGCGACGTCGCCGCTGACGACGGTGCCCTGGTCTCCGAGCCCTCCTATGTGCAGGGCGCCAAGGGCGTCGACGGCGGCGCCGCGATCCTGCAATAGGAAGCCCTGCCTCGGCAACGGTGCGGAATGCTTCCGCGCGGACGCACCTGGGGTGGGAGCCGCCTCGGCGATGGAATCCCGGGGGAATACCGCGGTCGACGACAGTGCGCGGGCACGACTGAGGGCGGGGACCGAAGTCCCCGCCCTCACATAAGTCTGTTCAGACGTGTGCGGCTGCTATGCGCTCATTTCTCGTCGTACTCGTCATCATCGTCGACGTTGTACTTATCGGCGTAGTCGGAGTAGTCGGGTTCATCGTCATACGGATCCGACGGACCGGACTGACGAGAGTCGGCGCCCAGCTCCTCCTGGAGTCGATTAAGGTCGGTATCCGGGCTGTAGTATTTCAGCTTCCGAGCTACCTTGATCTGCTTTGCCTTTGCGCGGCCGCGACCCACTGGCGTGACCCCCTCCGTCGTCATGTGGGGCAGATGGCCCCGGACTAGATCTCTGCTATGCGCTTAAATCCTACCTGTTCGTACTGTGAAGTTCCATTTTGAGGGCGGACCTTGGATAGGCTGAACCCATGGCCTACCGTCGCGATTATGTCGTCACCCTGCGGATCTTCGAACCTCTTGTGGTGCATTCCGAATTGCAAGACAGGCAGGTGGAGGACAACCGTTCGCGGGTCGAGCGGCAGATCTCTCAGGACGCCGACAAGCGCTTGATCTCCCTGCCGCCGAGTCCTGTGGCCGATTCCTTTCGGCGGACTCCGATCTTCCTTCCGGCGTCTCAGACAGCGGACGGTGTCGACCGTTTCTGCCCTGCTCAGGAGGACATCCGCGGCTGGGAGGCGCTCGAATCGCTGACCGAGCACACCTCCAAGGCGACCCTGGACATCATCGCCCCGAAATCCGCCCGCCGGCGTGCGGCCAGCCGTCGCGCCGAATGGCTGCAGGACGCGAAGGACACCCGGATCTTCACCCGCGTCTCGGCCTGGGACGTGCCGCCGGCGTGGTGGCTGTTCTTCTCCCTGTCGGAAGACCAGATCATCACCGAGGAGACCGATGCCGGTCTGCGTGTGATCATCCGCACGGACATCCTCGCCGCTTCGGCGCGGATGGAGTGGGCGGCGGAGACGGTCGCGGACAATTCGAAGGTCGTCGACATGGTCGAGCAGACATCGGCCCTGGCCGAATGGATCGACATGTTCGACATGAACTCGATCCTCGAACTCGACCTCGGCGGAATGTCGGATGTGCTGTGGCCGAATGAAGCCCCCGAACTCGTCGATTCGTGGGTGACCGCACTGAGCAATGACGACCATGAGTCCGCGGTCGCCGCATTCCAGAAGTACGCGGCGGCCTGGGAGCAGCTCAACCTCTACGCCCGCAGCTCCTGACCCTTCTTGCTACCTGACGGCGGCCCAGCAACCTCGCGCCAGGTTGCTGGGCCGCCGTCGGGTAGCAATAAGGGCGGATAGGATTGTCTGCGAACGATCCGCACCCGAGAGGACGAGCTGCGTAAGCGTATGGAAAAGCACAAGCGCCGTCTCCTGACGAGCCAGGATCCCGCCGCCGAAGGCCCGGATCACGCCGGCTCGTCCGGCACCGCCGCCTCCGGCGAGTCCACGTCGGCCGAGTCCTCCATCGGGACGACCGCAGAGCCGACCGCAGAACCGACCGCAGGACCGAAGCCCCGCACCCGGCCGAAGTCCCGTACTCGGGTGCGACCGCTGTCGAAGGTCGGCATCGGGTGGCGCCTTGCGATCACGGCGCTGGCCTTCGTCATCCTCACCTGTGGGCAGTTCCTCAACACCAACGACTTCTTCCCGCTCGGCTCGCTGACCCAGTACGCGACCGCCAAGGACCTCAACGGCACGGTCGGTTCGACATGCATCGCCGCCCAGTTCCCCGGCGAGGACGAACCGCGCCGACTCGGGTTCAACGCGGCCACCGTCGGCATCGAACGCGGAGACGTCGAATCCCAGCTCGACCGCGTCATCGCCCACCCCGAACTCATGCAGTCCATGGCCGACTCGTACGTGCGGCTGCACCCGAACGAACCGAAGCCCGAGACGATGATCCTCTGCCGCACCACCACCCAGCTCAAGAACGGCATCAGCGTCGGCGAACCCGAAGAATCGACCCTGGCGACCTGGGAGGTGCGATGAGCCGCACCCCGACACTGACGACGACACCCGCCGAGGCGGCCCCCACCAACGCATTCCTGCGCTGGTTCACCCCCGAGCTCCCCTTGGCCCGGGTGGCCATGTTCCGCGTCTTCATCTACCTCTTCATCATCATCGATGTGCTCACCATCTCCGGTGACGTCATCGCCCACGGCTGGACGCCGGAGTTCTACCAGCCGCTGTGGCTGGCCCGGTTCCTCCACATCCCCGCCGTCAGCGTCCTCGGCGCCCAGCTCCTGCTCGCCGCCGTCATCGTCTTCTCCCTGCTCGCGGCCGCCGGCATCCTCCAGCGCATCAGCGGCTGGGTCGTGGCGATCACCTTCGGGCTGTGGATGTTCTACACGCAGGGCTACGGCTACGTCGCCCACGACCACATGGCGCTGGTCATCGCCGCCCTCGTCCTGCCGACGGTCGGCGTCGCGCGGTTCCGGGACGTCGGCACCACCTCGGCGAAGGCCGGATGGGCACTGCGAGTCGTCCAGATCGCGGTCGTCCTCACCTACTTCTACTCGGCGGTGATGAAATGGATCGCCTCGGGCAACATCGCCGACTGGGGCAACGGGGCCGTCATCATCTGGGCGCTCATGCGCCGCGGGGCCGAATGGTCGAAGCCGTTCCTCGAGATGCCCGGCTTCCTCATCGCCGGGCAGTGGGCGACGCTGGCGTTCGAATTCCTCTCACCGCTCGCCCTGCTCGCGAAGGGCAGGTGGCTCTACGGGGTCGTCGCGTTCTTCTGCCTCTTCCACCTGCTCACCTACCTGGCGCTGGGCATCCACTTCCTGCCGACCGTCATCTGCTGGGCGGCGTTCCTGCCGCTCGAGAAGCTCGTCCCGAAGCGCTTCACCAGCACCGGCACCGCCTAAACCTCGGCGTCCCCGACTCGGCTGAGCGCGCCGATCACCGCGCGCACCGCGACACGCTCGGCCGTGTCCGGGCGCATCACCGCAACGATCCACCGCGTCGTGCTCACCCCGGTCAGCGGGACGAGCGAGAGCCCGGCACCGCGCGGCGTCGTGAACCGGGGGAGGAGCGCGACCTGGTCAGAGGAGGCGACGATCGCCTCGATGAGTCGGTTGTCCCGGATGCGTTGGACTACGTCGAGGTCGTGACCGGAGACGTGCTCGATCGAGGTGAGGATCGTGTCGAACGGGTACCCGCGGGGCACTCCCACCCAGCGACAGCCGACGACATCGTCCGGGGTCAGTGAGGTGCGATCGGCGAGCGGATGGTCGCTCGCGAGGGCGACGTCGATGGGCTCGCGGGCGAGTGGGACGACGGTGAGTCCGTCCGTGCCGAGCGGGCGTTCGGCGACGAGGCTGTGCGCGACGACGATGTCAGCATCCCGGGTCAGCCCCGCGAATTCGTGCTCGGCGAGGTCGACATCGTCCATGAGCAGGCCGATCGCCGGATGGTCCTCCCGCAGCCGGCGCAGCGCATCGGGCAGCAGGTGGGTGAGCGCGCTGGGGAGTCCCGTCAGGGTGATCTCTCCGGAGGCCTCGCCGAGGTGGCCCTCCCATTGGGCCTGCACGCGGGCGAGCGTGCGGGCCACGTCCCGCCCGCCGTCGGCGAGCAGTCGTCCCGCGGCGGTGAGCGTGAGTCCGCGACCGGCGGGCTCGACGAGGGTGCGGCCGAACTCGCGACCGGCCTGCCGCAGCTGCTGTGAGACGGCGGAGGGGGAGCGGTGGGTGACATCGGCGACGGCGGTGACGCTGCCGTATTCGTCGAACAGGCGCAGCAGTTCGAGATGCCTCGGATCGATGACCATGAAGCCATGCTACAGAGTCAGTGAAGCACTCTGCGATTGTGCTTCATCAACGCGGCGGCCCAGAATGAGGTCATGTCATTCAAACACTGTCTGCTCGCCGCCTCGGTGGCGGTGATGTGGGGACTGAACTTCCTCGCGATCGATGTCTCGCTTGATCAGTTCCCGCCGTTCCTCCTCGCCGCGATCCGCTTCGCGCTCCTCGCTCTGCCGGCGCTGCTGTTCGTCCCGAAGCCCGACGTGAAGTTCCGGTGGATCATCGGCTACGGGTTCGGCTTCGGCCTGCTGCAGTTCCTCTTCCTCTATTGGGCGATGGCCGCCGGAATGCCGGCGGGTCTGGCCTCTCTCGTGCTTCAGGCCTCAGGCCCGTTCACGGTGCTGCTGGGGATGACGTTCCTGCGCGAGAAGGTCCGGGGCTCGCAGATGGTCTTCCTGCTCATCGCGATGGCCGGCCTCGGCGTCGTCGGCTGGCAGCGCCTTGACGCTCATGCGAGTTTCATTCCGTTCCTCCTCACCCTGGCAGGTGCCTTCGGCTGGGCGATCGGCAATATCTGCAACCGGCAGGCGCATTCGACCGAGCCGATCAAACTGACGATGTGGATGTCAGTGGTCCCGCCCGTGCCGATGTTCATCCTCTCCCTCCTCGTCGAAGGCCCCGAGCGCGTCGGGGAGTCCTTCCTCGGCCTGACGAGTCCGACGGGACTGCTGGCGATCGCCGGGCTCCTCTACACCGTCATCATCGCGACGATCCTCGGCTCGGGCATCTGGTCATGGCTGATGGCGCGCAATCCGGCCGGCGTCGTCGCACCGTTCTCGATGCTCGTGCCCGTCGTCGGGATGAGCGCGGCGTTCGTCTTCCTCGGCGAACGGGTCACCGTCGGCGAACTGTGCGGGGCCGTGCTCGTCGTCCTCGGCGTCCTCGGCGCCGGACTCAAGGCGGCGAAGGGAGCACGAATCCTCGCCGAGGCGGTGCCGGCCGATGAGGCCGCACTCCCTTCCTCTGATTCCCAGGAGGGCGCGGGCGGCGAAAGCGGAGTCGGCGATGAGACCGACGTCCCCGCGGGGACGCGGTGACTCTTCGGGCCAGGTGATATCCCTGCGGGGTCGCGGGGACCGGAAACGCCGAAACGAGGGCAGAGTCTGTGCACGCACTAGAGTCGTGCCCATGACCCTATCGGACAACCAGCCGCTCACCGCCGAGGAACTCCTCGCATCCCCGCGGGGACGGTCCTTCATCCTCGGGCTCGCAACCCGGGTGCCCGACCACCTCGAGGATGCGTTCGACGAGGAAGGTGAGCCGCTGACCGCGGAGGCGCGGATCCACGACGAGCTCGGTGACTCTCTCCTCATCGCGGGCTTCCTCACCGATAAGGCCGATGGGGCCGGGGTGGCGATGTATCTGGGTGCGGGGTTCGTCGAACCTGAGCCCGGTGACGTCACTGCGGCGGATGTGGTCGAGAAGCTGCGGGAGGTGGCACCATCGGCGCCCACGCTGGATGAGGTCGAATCGGAGCTCGGCGAGGTCGTCGACGACGCCGAATACTGGCAGCCGCCGGATGGAGTCGAGTCCATTGCCGCCGATGACGAGGTGCGGACGGCACTGATGCCGTTCGCCGAGACGATCCTCGCCACAGGTCTCCTCGACGACTGGTCGCGTCCCCTTGATCAGGAGAGCCAATGGGCACTGGCCTGGGATGATTCGGAAATTCACGGCACTGTGGGTCCGGTGTTCGATGAGCCCCTCGGCGAGGTGGCTGAGGACAGGGTGATCGCCCTCGACGACCTCATCGCCGGCGACGACGATTCCGGCAGCAGTGTGCCCCGCGGGCTGAACGACTGGGTGGCCGACATGCTCAGCACGGAGACCGAGCGCCGCAGCGACTTCGCCAAGAGCCCGTTCCATCAGCTGAGCAGCAGCTGGTGGTCGACTCCGCCTCTGACACTCTGGTCGTCCACGTCAACGTGGCGTGCAGGTGAACCGATCGGCCTCAGCCTCGTCGAGGACAGTCTCGGCTTCGAAAGGGCGCGCGCCTGCCGACTCCGCCTTCGACCAGAGCTGCGCATCTGCGAAATCCACCGACCTGAGGACTGGGCCGAACTCTGCCGTCGGTACCCTCTCGACGTCACTGCTCAGCAGCGCTCCGACTGGTTCGAAACGACCGGGCGCAGGGGCCGATGGGTCATCCCCGACTGGTCGCGGGTCGCCGAGGAGTTCGACGGCGTGCACGTCAGCCTCGCCGGATATCTGCGCACGGCCGGTGCCGTCGTCGACATCGGCGAGGCGAGCGTCAGCGAGGACTTACCGTCACGTCCGACCGCAGGCGATACGGACGAGCGGACAGCGAGCCTCATGGCCGGGTGGAATCCGGACACGACGTTCTGGCTGGGCGATGTCGTCACCGGCATCGCCGAGGTGGCCGAATGGGCCTATGACGACGATGCCGACGGGTGGCGTCAGGTGCCGCCTCGGTGAGTGATCGACGTCCCTGCGGGGACGTCGTGACCGGTCGACTCCAGCGTCAGGGAGCCAGACTCGGTGCCTCGTCGATGCCGAAGCGGGACTTGAGTGCTCGGCGGGCGGCGAACCAGCCGTTCATCCCATGCACGCCCGGCGCCGGCGGGGTCGCCGCCGAACAGAGAAATGCACCGGGCACGCCGAGGCTGTAGTTGTCCCAGCTCGTGCGCGGCCGCGCCATCATCCGGTAGAACGACACGACCCCGGTGGCGATGTCCCCGCCGATGTAGTTCTGATTGTGCCCGGCCATCTCCGAGGCCGGGATCGCATTGTGTGCGACGATCCGATCCCGGAAACCGGGCGCGAAGCGTTCGATCTGACCGGTGATGTATTCGGTCGGGTCGAGCGGGCAGTCGAAGGGAACATGACAATACGTCCACAGCGGCCGCAGCCCATTCACCTCGCGGGACGGATCGAAGACGGTCGGGTCGGAGACGAGGCACACGGGATCGGCGGGCATGCGTCCGGACATCACCGTCGCCTCGGCGGCGGCCATCTGCGCCCGCGACCCGCCGACGTGGATCGTTCCGGCGCGACCGACGGCGGGATCGGCCCATGGGACGGGGCCGTCGAGGACGAAATCGACCTTCGCCGCGGCATTGCCGTTCTTGAACCCGCGCAGCGCCTTGTCGACGTGGGCGGGCAGGAGTCCTGCGAAGATCTGTGCGGCATTCAGCGCCGAGGTGTCGAGCAGGTACGCGCGAGCCGCGGGCATATCCGCGACGTGATCGATGCGCGCATCGGTGTGCACCCTCCCGCCGTGGGCCTCGAGATCGGCGACGAGCTCATCGATGATCGCCTGTGATCCGCCGACGGGGGAGGGCCAGCCGACGTCGTGGGCGAGCATCGAGAGCATCGTCGCCGTCGCAGCCGTGCCCATCGCCGGCAGCCCGCCGATCGCATGCGAGGCGACCCCGGTGAACAGGGCCTGAGTGGACTCGTGGGAGAGCGGAACGTTCCAAGCGGGGGTGGCCTGACCGAGCAGACGCAGCCCGAACTTCACGACGTTCGCGAGCCCGGGAAGGTCACGCAGGGTCGGCGGGACCGACCGCTTGTCACCGAGCGAGAGCCACACGGAATCGTCCGCACGCTCGAGCAGGGGTGCGAAGAAGCGTCGCCATTCCGGTCCCGCCTCGCCGAGGTGGTCGACCGTCGTCTCGAGATCGTGGAAGGCCAGCGCCGCCGGCTTGCCATCGAGCGGCTGGGCGTAGGAGATCTCCGGGGTCGTCAGTTCCATTCCGCGGGCACGCAGGTCGAATTCCGCGAAGAAGGGACTGGCGATCGCCAGTGGATGCACGGCCGAGCAGATGTCATGAGTGACGCCTGGAGCGAGTCCGAGGTCGAGGGTGCGGGCACCGCCGCCGATCGTCGACTGGGCCTCGAACACCTCGACCGAGAGTCCGGCGCGAGCGAGGGTGACCGCGGCCGCCAGGCCGTTCGGTCCCGATCCGACGACGACTGCATCCACCTCAGAGCTCATACGGCCAGTCTAGAGGAGCGGGGCTGTCTCGCGTCAGTGAGAGTCGCCCTGGTAGGCGTCGCCTCGGTGGAGGTCGATCCACCCGCGGTGCACCTGACGCGAAGGGATCGCGTCGCGAGACTCCGCCCAGTCGAGGTAGAGCCATTCGGCGACGACGAGGACGACGAGCAGCTGCGGATAATCCGCCGACGCCACGGCCTCATCCATGAGATCCCGGAAGCCTGCCGTCGGTGCCGCCGGCTCGGGGTCGAGGTAGTCGGCGGGACCGACGCCCAATTCGGCGAAGGAGTCGACGAAATAGGTGTCCTCATCGGCGACGAGCATGCCGAGCTGGCGCGCGAACCGCAGCTTCGCATCGAGCTCATCGGCGTGGGCGACGCACGCCCCGAGCATGGACAGGAACGACTCGAAGAACTGGTAGTCCTGCACCAGATAGTCCCGCATGACGGTGTCGTCGATGGTGCCGGCGAAGAGTTCCCGGACGAACCGGTGGTCGACGGCCTCCGTCCATTGTCTGCGGGTCGATCTCAGCAGTGCCGATACCGCTCCGTCGGCGGTCACTGTGACGGTTGTGTCGATATCTGTGGTGGTCATTGCTGTTCCACTCCTTCCGCCGGTGCTCACCGGATCAGGTTCGGTCGGTCAAGGTCGGTGTTGTCGAGATTCCAGGTGGCACGGTCCCACGGGGCCGCCTCGGCGAAGTAGAGCCTCTGCCCACCGACGTAACGACGGTTGGACTCGGACTCGGGATCGGCATCATTCAGGTGCGGAAACCGCGCGTTCCCGCGCGGAACCGAGACGGCGAAGGGCACCTCGATCCACACGCTGGCATCCCAGTGATCGCGCAGTTCGGGGCGGTGGAGGAAGATCCCGTCGACGAGGAGGACGCAGTCATCCGGCAGGTTGAGGGGATCAGGTGCGACAGGTTCATCGGCATCGACGTCCCACACCGCGGGTGCGATCGCCTCACCCGTGCGGAAGGGTTCGACGACCGATTCGACGAAAGCCGGGTAGTCGTAGGAATCCCGATAGAAGGATTCGGGACCGCGGCCCTCGGCATAGCGCACCGACCTGGGGCGGTGGAAGCCGTCGATGCTCACGCAGGCCAGCGGGCGGTTGTCCTCTGCCGGTGGGCGGGCGTCGTCCCGGGACGCGAGGTCGATGAGTTCGGAGACGAGCACGGACTTGCCTGCACCATCAAGGCCGTCGACCGCGATGAGGGCACGACCACCTCGGCGAACGGAGCGCACATGGTCGAGGAGCTCGCGCAGCACCGCCTGCCGTGTCACCGTCATGTCCCGAGACTAACGCAGGAAGCCGACGATCGGGCCAGATCAGAGGGCCGACTCAGCGTTCAGGTGCTGCTCAGGGCACCGTCGCGGCGGCCGCGTCGAGCCGTGCAGCCAGCACCGAGGCGATCCGGTCGGCGGCAGCCGTGCGCCCGGCTTCGCGTTCGGCTGCCTCGACGGCGGGGTTGTAGTTCGTGTTCGTGTTGATGTCGTAGACGACCTGCCGGTTGTCGAGTGTCTCGATGAACTCGATCCCGGCGATGTCGATGCCCAGGTCCGCCAGCAGTGCCTCGAGTCTGCCGATGAGCGGAGCGTCCCGGGTGATCTCGGGGCGCAGGGCGAAAGGTGCGATCAGTGGCGCATCGGCGCTCGTCGGGGCGGCGCCCGCCTCGGTGGTGGCACCCGCACCGCCGGGACCGGGGATCTCGCAGGCCTCGGCCGGGCAGAGTTCGAACGAGCCGTTGGAGACGTCGACGCGCACGGCGTAATGGAATCGACCGCCGATGAACTCGGCGCGAGTGACGAACGGCTCGGCCGGCTGCACATACTCCTGTACGAGGGTGATCCCATCGATCGGAGCGTTCGCGCCCTCAGGAGCGAAGTCGGCGGCAGCGGCGTCGAGTTCGGCATGGGAGTCGAAGCGGCGCACTCCGAGTCCCTTGCCGCCCTGATTGTGCTTCGTGATGAACGGGGGAGTGAAGTCGCGAGCTGCCGCGGGCAGGGCATCGGCACCGAACACCGCCGAGGTGCGGGGTGCATCGAAGCCGTGCTCGGTCAGCACTCTGTGCTGGCGGACTTTGCTCACCTCGAGTTCGTAGACGTCGCGACCGTTGATGACGGTGCGTCCTGCCCCGGCCAACCACTCGAGGACGGCGCGACCGTACTCCTTGACGTGCGGATCCGTGCGTGTGTGCGCCGAGGCCGACAGCCTCGACCAGAACAGTCCCGGCGGTGGGGCGGCCGTGAGATCGATCGACGTCTGCGGCAGCAGCCATTCGACATGGGGGACGCCGAGGCGGTCGAGCGCCTCGGTAAAGGGCGGGATCCATTCCGGATTGTCGTGGATGATGTACACCGTCGCCGGAGCATCGCCGACGGGCAGAGTATGGGAACTCATCGCGAACCTTCGTTTGGGGTGCCGACGCGATCACTCGCACGGCGGATCTGCTCAACAATCCTACGCCTGATCGTCTGTGCGGCTGGAGAGCCTCCCGTCTTCGGTTGGAGGTCCTCCCATCGTGTCCGTGCCGCGGAGTAGACTGGTCGCATGGCTATCGCAAAGCAGCCCGTTGTCGTGCTCGATGCTCCCGATGCCGCAGAGCTCGCGGAGTTCTACGGAAAGCTCCTCGACTGGAAGGTCACCGTCGACGACGACGGCACCTGGGCCGAAGTCGTCTCCGACTCGTGGCCGCCGATCTGTGTCCAGCAGGTCGAGGACTACCACGCGCCCAGCTGGCCCGGTCAGGCTCATCCGCAGCAGATGCACATCGACGTGATCGTCGACGATCTGGATATCGCCGAGAAGGCAGTGCTCGAGATCGGCGCCGGTAAGGCCGAACAGCAGCCAGGGGAGACCTTCCGAGTCTTTCTCGACCCGGCCGGCCACCCCTTCTGCCTGTGCCAGAACTGAGCCTCAGCGTGCGGCATTACTGAAGCCACCGCGTAGGGCACGGATGCCTCAGCGTGCGGCTGCGGCTTCCTCGTTGAGCTCCTGGGCGAGGTCCTTCGCCTCTTCCTTCGACGCCGCCGACGGAGTCGAACCCCACAGCGGACGACGATTGCTCTCGGGCACGAAGTGGATGGTGATGAGCCCGATGACACCCGCGGCCACGAGGTAGATGGCCGGCCACATCAGATTGTTCGTGGCGCCGATGAGCGACGTCATGACGAACGAGGTCGTGCCGCCGAACAGGGAGATCGAGACGTTGAACGCGATCGCCAGGGCACCGGCTCGGACCATCGTCGGGAACAGCGACGGCAGGGTCGAGGGCATCGTGGCGCTGAAGCAGATGAGGCTCAGCCCCATGATGAGCAGGCCGAGGAAGACGATGAAGTCGCTGTGCCCGCGGATGAGCCACAGGGAGGGGAACGAGAGAACGATGAGCGAGATCGAACCCGTGCGCACAATGGCCTTGCGGCCCACCCGGTCGGAGAGCTTGCCGATGACGGGAATGAGCGCCAGGCAGCAGGCCATGACGATGATCTGCAGGATCTGCGAGGTCAGATCGGAGACTCCGCCGCTGCCCTGAATCTCCTTGACCATCGGGAAGTAGGTCGGAATGAACGAGGTGAGCATGTAGTTCGTGACGTTCCAGGCGAGCACCAGACCGGTGCAGGCGAGCAGGTTCGGCCACAGCTTGAAGATGTTCTTGAGCTCGCCCTTGGCATGGTTCTTCTCCTCCTCCTTCTCGGAGAGCTTCTCCATCTCCTTGTAGGCAGGAGTGTCGGCGAGCTTCGTCCGCAGGTAGACGCCGATGAAGCCGAGCGGCAGGGCGACGAAGAACGGGATCCTCCAGCCCCACGACTCGAGGAACTCGGGAGTCGACACAGCCTGCATGATCGTCGCGACCGAGGCGCCGAGCACGTAGCCGGTGAACGTTCCGACCTCGAGCAGACTGCCGAGGAAGCCGCGACGGCGGTCGGGCGCGTATTCGGCGATGAACGTCATCGCATTCGAGTACTCGCCGCCGGTCGAGAACCCTTGAAGGAGACGGCAGGCGAGCAGCAGGAACGGTGCCCACAGTCCGACCGTGGCATAGTCGGGGATGACGCCGATGAGGAAGGTGCCGGCGGCCATCATGATCATCGTCATCGCCAGGACCTTGTTGCGCCCGATCTTGTCGGCCAAGGGTCCGAAGACGATTCCGCCGAGAGGGCGGACGAGGAAGGCGACGGCGAAGAGTCCGGCGACGATGACGTGCCCGATCGGCCCTGAGTCCTTCGGCAGGAAGATCCCCTCGATGACAACTGCCAGGTAGCCGTAGACACCGAAGTCATACCATTCGGTGATGTTGCCGATGGCCGCGGCACCGATGGCCCGCTTCGTCACATCGGGCTTGGTCACTGTGATCTCTTCCGGGCGCCACCGCCGGCGGACATTGTCCGGTCCGAACATGCCCCTCCCTCCATTTGGCGGTGAGGGACCGCGGGGACGTGCGCCAGGCACGAACTCACAGAGCATAAGAATCACGCGCAGTCGACTCCGCGAGCCCCTCATCGTTCTGGTTGATGTCGTTGCTCTCAGCCGGGTCGCCCCGACGCAAAACACCACTCAAGGCTAGTCCTCTCAGCTCTCATGGCAAGTTCAGTTGGGCGCCTACCCCCGATTTGGCGGGCTTGGCTCCCCTCGCGAAGGGGGTCGGACGACGGCGCTGTGGTCCGGTCTTCACTCGTGGGATGGTTCGCTGGGCGACGGCGGTGACCCTGGCCGTGCATCCGTCTAGAGTGGTCCCATGCGCGTGCTCACAAGCTTCGATGATCATGATCCCGTCCCGTGGGCCAATGGTGCGGGGGAGACGACCGAGCTCGTCTCGCTCGCCGAGTCCGAGCATCTGACCCTGACTTTCAGTCCCTGGCGGCTGAGCATCGCACGACTTGATCACACCGGTCCGTTCTCCGCCCTTCCCGGCATGGCTCGGACCTTCCTTCCCACCGCCGAGGTGGTCCTCACCGTCGATGGTCGAACTCACCGGATCCCCCGGTTCACCCCGTTGAGCTTCGACGGCGGCGCGAACGTCGAGCTCAGAGAACTGAGCGATTCGTGCTTCGCGGTCAATCTCATGGTCGCCGAGGCTGGGGCGGGCGAGGTGCTGCAGATGCGCGGGCCCGGCGACGTCGGTCCGCGACGGACACTCGAGGAGGCGGCCATGGGGCAGTCGACGGGCCCGGTCGTTGGTCCAACCGATTGTCCGACCGAGGCCGGGGCCCGCCCGGCCTTCCTGCTCACCCTCGAAGCAAGCCCGGAATACCCGCGCTTCACGCTGCTCGAACTCTCCGGTTCCGATGCTGCTTCCGACCACCTCGGCGGGGTGCTTCTGCACTGAGGTGGGACAGCACCCCTCCGCCGGGAATCGATGGCTGGGGAAATGGTGGGAAACACATGTCTTGCGCATCACACGGATGAGCGTCATCGCAGGTCATTGCGCCTACTCGGGGACCGGTGGGTCAGCGATCTCCCAGACTCGGAGGGGGTGGGTCAGCATGCCCTGACATTCGAGTCCGATACTGGTGCGAAGCACGTGTTTTTGGAGGACCATTGGCATCGAATTCCCGCGACCCCGAGCAGACGAACAAGCAGCGGACGACTCCCGCAGGCGAGTCCCCGACGAACGCACAGCACCACTCGCAGACGCTGCCGCTCATCACCGAGGAGATCGCTGCGAACAACGCCACAGCACGCACCGAGGCCACCAACAGTGAACCCGTGACCACCCCGGTGATGCCGCCGAACCCGATCCGCCGCGAGGAGCAGGGTGAGCGGGCGCAGCCGAGCAGTGCCGGAACGGCTCGCCTCCCGGAATCGCAGTCATCATCGCAGGGTGCCGCCGTCGGCGCCCCCGCCACCGCGGCCGGCGCTGAGGCTGCGGAGGCGAAAGCCGGCGACGGTGAAGAGAAGAAGTCGGAGGGACGGATCTCCGCGACCCAGCTCATCGCCGGCGCCGGTGCCGCCGCGACCTCCTCGGTCATCGGCGGCCAGCTCGGCGTCGCCGGAACCGTCATCGGCGCCGGTATCGCCAGCATCGTCACCGGACTCGCCGTCACCCTCTACAGCCGCAGCCTCGACAAGGGCAAGGAGAAGATCAAAGAGGTCGGCTCCAAACTGGCCCCGGCCGTCAAGGCACAGATCGCGAAGAACCCGGTCACCGAACGCACCGCGCTGACCGGCACCACCGAAGCCCTCCCGACCCCTGGCGCAACGCATGCCGCAGATGGGGGTGCAGGCTGGTCGGCCGCCTCGGCGAGGGAAGACGGTGACGGCGCCGGCGGCACCGGCGGTGCAGGCGACGGCTCGGCCGGCGTCGACGCTGCAGGCGAGACCGAAGAGGACAAGAGCAGCTGGTGGCAGAAGCTGCGGCGCAAACGCGTCCTCTACCCTGCGGCGATCGGGGTCGCGGCGTTCGGCATCGGCCTCGGCGGAGTCGTCATGGCCGAATCCTTCACCGACGCCGACCTCTCGCCGGGCACCTCGCAGCTCTCGCGATCGGTTTCGGGGCAGTCCTCGACCGCCGACGAATCGGGCACCGATTCCGGGACCTCCGACTCCGGGAGCTCGGGTGACGGATCCGGCAGAGGTTCCCAATCGGGCACCGACGGAAATCAGGGCTCGACGAGCGGCAGAACGGACACGCAGAACGGTCAGTCCACCTCGGCGGGGGATGACACCGGCACGCAGAGCACGAACACCGACGGCACCGACCAGGGCACGGATTCGACGACCGGCAGCGGCAGCGACACCAGCGGCTCGACCACCGCGGACGGCACCGACACGGCGAGCGGGACGAGCACGAGCAGCGGCGGCTCGTCGAGTGCGGGCTCATCCGGCGGGTCGAACAGCAGCGGCAGCGCAAGCGGCGGGTCGAATTCCGGTTCATCGGGCTCCGGTTCGTCCGGGTCCGGTTCCTCAGGTTCCGGATCGTCGGGCTCCGGGTCCTCGGGGTCGGGCAGCGGCGGAGGGGGAGCCGCCTCGGCGCAGGGGTGATCGGTTCGACACCACGGCCGGGAATCTTAGGCAGGGTTGCCTATGTTGTACCCAGTGAGCAACCTCGTTAGGTTGACAATAACTCCGACAGTGATCTGCCGAAGTCGGGGAAACGAGATCAGGCGAGGCGCGTGCAGCCCTCCCTCCCGCCGCACCGGTGGGATTGCATCTGACCGGTGGGTGATCGATGGCGGGCGGCGCGAGCGTGCCTGTTCTCCAACGGTGAAGGAGATGTGATGACGCAACATACCGATCATGAGTACCCCGGAGACGACACCACGAAGCCGTCGACGACCGAATCCGGTGCGCGCAGAGAATCCGATGCCCACTCGCTGAGTGTGGGCGCCGACGGTCCGCTGATGCTCCACGACGTGGCCCTGGTCGAGAAGCTAGCTCGCTTCGACCGTGAGCGCGTCCCCGAGCGCAGCCCGCACGCAAAGGGCTCCGGCGCCTTCGGTGAGCTTGAGATCACCGAGGATGTCTCCGCCTATACGAAGGCAGATTTCCTCCAGCCGGGGAAGAAGACCCCGATGCTCGCACGCTTCTCGACCGTCGCCGGTGAGCTCGGTTCGCCCGACTCCTGGCGTGACGTGCGCGGATTCGCGCTGAAGTTCTACACCGAAGAGGGCAACTTCGACATGGTGGGCAACAACACGCCCGTCTTCTTCGTCCGTGATCCGATGAAGTTCCCCGACTTCATCCACTCGCAGAAGCGTCTGCCCGATTCGGGCCTGCGGTCGAACAACATGCAGTGGGACTTCTGGTCGCTCTCACCCGAATCGGCCCACCAGGTGTCGTACCTGATGGGACCGCGCGGTCTGCCCAAGACATGGCGGAACATGAACGGCTACTCCTCGCACACCTACATGTGGATCAACGCCGAGGGTGAGAAGTTCTGGGTCCAATACCACTTCCACACCGACCAGGGCGTGGAGAACATGAGCAACGAGGAGGCCGGTCGGATGGCCGGCGAGGACGCGGACATGCACCGCCGGGACCTGTTCGACGCCATCGAACGCGGCGACTACCCGTCATGGACCGTCCACGTTCAGATCATGCCCTACGAAGAGGCGAAGACCTACCGGTTCAACCCCTTCGATCTCACGAAGACCTGGTCGAAGAAGGACTACCCGCTCATCAAGGTCGGTCGGTTCACCCTCAACAAGAACCCGTCGAACCACTTCGCACAGATCGAGCAGGCCGCCTTCAGCCCGTCGAACACGGTGCCCGGCACCGGCATCTCGCCGGACAAGATGCTCATGGGCCGTGTGTTCTCCTACCCGGATGCCCAGCGCAACCGGATCGGCACGAACTTCAACCAGCTGCCGGTCAATGCCCCGGTGACGAAGACGAACTCGTACGACAAGGAGGGGCAGATGGAGTACCACCACTCGGGCAATGCGCCGGTCTACGCCCCGAACTCGTACGGACGGGCCTATCAGGAGGAGCAGGGCCCGGTAGACAACGGGTGGGAGTCCGACGGCGAATTGGTGCGCAGCGCGTACAGCCTGCACGCCGAGGACGACGACTTCGGTCAGGCACACACGCTCGTCCGGGAGGTCTACTCCGAAGAGGAACGCCAGGGTCTCATCGAGACCGTCGTGGGAGCACTCTCCGACGGAGTCGAGGAGCCCGTGCTGTCGAACGCCATCCAGTACTGGAAGAACATCGACGCCGAGGTGGGTGCGGCTATCGAGGCCCGCGTCAAGGGCTGACCCTCCCCATTGCTACCTGACGGCGGCCCAGCAACCTCGCGCGAGGTTGCTGGGCCGCCGTCAGGTTGTATGGAGTTAGGATTCTGCGGCGGCTCGCTGGGCGATGCGGCCGCCTGCGAGGACCATGTCGACCTGGCGGGGCGAAAGACCATGGCGGAATTCGAACTGTCGTCCGGCCGCCTCGGCGGTGATGGTCTTGCCCTCGGACAGCTCATCGCGCAGGCCGCGGAACTGGAGGACATCCCCCTGCGACAGGGCCTCATAGTCGGCATCGTCGGTGAACTCGAGGGCGAGGACGCCGAAGTTCGCGAGATTCTGCCAATGGATCCGCGCCAGTGACTTCGCCACGACCACGCGCAGCCCGAGGTAGCGAGGAGCGATGACCGCGTGCTCGCGGGACGAACCCTGACCATAGTTCTCGCCACCGATGATCGCGTGACCGCCCTCGTGGTCGGCGGCCCGGGTGGCGTACGTGTCGTCGACCTGGATGTAGACGAACTCGGAGATCTTCGGGATGTTCGACCGATACGGCAGCACGCGGGAACCGGCCGGCATGATCTCGTCGGTGGAGACGTTGTCGCCGACTCTGAGCAGGATCTCGAGGTCGATATCATCGGGCAGCGGATCGAAATTCGGCAGTGACGAGATGTTCGCGCCCTTGACCAGTTCGACCGTGCGGGACTCATCCGGGTCGAGCGGCTGCACGAGCATCTTCCGATTCGCTGAGAACTTCTCCGGCAGCCTCACCTGCGGATAGGCCATCTCAAGTTCGCGCGGGTCGGTGATCCGGCCGGTCAAGGCAGCAGCAGCCGCAGTCTCCGGTGAGCACAGCCATACGGAGTCTTCGTCAGTGCCGGACCGGCCGGGAAAGTTCCTCGGCATCGTGCGCAGACTGTTGCGTCCGACTGCCGGGGCCTGACCCATCCCGATGCAGCCGAGGCAGCCAGACTGGTGGATGCGGGCTCCCGAACCGACGAGCGAGGTCAGCCATCCGCCTGAGATGAGGTCAGCGAGGACCTCACGAGAGGTGGGGTTGATGTCGAGGGAGATCTGCGGGTGGATCTGCCGATCGGCGAGCGTCTCGGCCACCATTGCGAAATCCCGCAGTCCGGGGTTCGCCGAGGATCCGACGACGACCTGGTAGACGTCCTCGCCGGCAACCTCGCGGACCGGGGTGACGTTGCCCGGTGACGACGGTGCGGCGATGAGCGGCTCGAGTTGCGAGAGGTCGATGGAGTCGGTGAGATCGTATTCGGCATCCTCGTCGGCTTCGATGCGAGTGAAGTCCTCACCCCGGTCGCTGGCCGCGAGGTAGTCGCGGACGGCATCGTCGGCGGGAAAGACCGTGGCGGTGGCACCGAGTTCGGCACCCATGTTCGCGATCACGTGACGGTCCATGGCCGTGAGATCCTTCAGCCCCTCACCGTGGTATTCGATGATTCTGCCGACTCCGCCCTTGACCCCGTGCCGACGGAGCATTTCGAGGATGACGTCCTTGGCCGAGACCCAGTCGGGCAGCTGACCGGTCAGTTCGACACCCATGATCTGTGGGGCGTTGATGTAGAGGGGCTCGCCTGCCATGGCCATGGCGATCTCGAGGCCGCCGACGCCGATGGCCAGCATCCCCAGCGCCCCCGCCGCGCAGGTGTGGGAGTCCGAGCCGATGAGCGTGGCACCCGGTCTGCCGAACCGCGACTGGTGGACAGGGTGGGAAACGCCGTTGCCGGCCGGGGAGAACCACAGCCCGAAACGCTGCGCGGCCGAGCGGAGGAACTCATGGTCCTCCGGGTTCTTCTCATCGGTCTGGAGCAGATTGTGGTCGACGTACTGCACTGACAGATCCGTGCGGATCCGGTCGAGTCCCAGTGCCTCGAGCTCGAGCATGACCAGCGTGCCCGTCGCATCCTGGGTCAGTGTCTGGTCGATCCGGATCCCGAGTTCGTCTCCGTCAGAGAGGTCTCCGGACTCCAGGTGCGATCGAATGAGCTTCTGCGCGACATTTTCGGGCATCATGCCTCCTTCGGCGGTGTGCGGTCCATCGGAACCATGTGGTCCATTCACACCACGCCGGTTCCGGTGGTCCGTCCACGCTAGTCCTGAGGACTCGCGTTCTCAAGGAGGCTATCGGTTTGTCCCGGGGGAGGAGCATACTGGTCCCATGCCGGAACTGCCCGAGGTCGATGCGCTCGTCGCCGACCTGCGTCCGCGGATCGTCGGCGACTTCGTCGAACGCGCCATGGTCGCCGAACTGAGCATCCTCAAGACCGTCGACCCACCGCTCGAGGCCCTCGCCGGGCTCGAAATCACCGGTCTCACACGTCGAGGAAAAGCCCTCATCATCGAATTCGACGGACTCTCCCTCGTCTGCCGATTCGCCCGGGCCGGATGGTTGGTCTGGCATGACGAGGTGCCGGTCGGACCGGTGAAGATGGGCAAGGGGCCGCTGGGTCTGCGCGTACGGTTGGCCTCCGGGGCCGGGTTCGACCTCACCGAGGCGGGGACGAAGAAGAATGCCTCCGTCGCCCTCGTCCGCGACCTCGGCGAGGTGCCCGCGCTCGCCCACCTCGGCCCGGACGCGCTCACCCTCGACGCCGAGGCTTTCGCCGATATTCTCCGGTCGACGAAGGCACATATCAAAACCGTCATCGAGGACCAGTCGCTCATCTCCGGCATCGGCAACGCCTTCTCCGACGAGATCCTCCACACCGCCCGGCTCTCGCCGTTCGCCCCGGCCGAGCGCGTCGACCCGGTGAGCCTGTACGCGACGATCGTGCGGGTGCTCGAGGACGCGCGTGAGGCACTCATCGGCCTCCCGGCATCGAAGATCAAGGCCGCCAAGAAGCGCCTGATGCGCATCCATGGTCACACCGGCCAGCAGTGCCCAGTGTGTGGGACGACCATCGCCGAGGTGTCTTTCGCCGACAAATCACTCAACTACTGTCCCGGCTGCCAGACCGGCGGGAAGCGGCTGAGCGACCGGCGCATGGATCGACTGCTCAAGTAGGCCGACGCCACGTCGTCTCCGCGCTCCGGCCCCATGCCGGCTGATCGCATCCTGAGACAGTGGAATGAATCCCCGCGGTCGACGGGTTGTGCCTGGCAGGTGGTCCGGCTGGGACCACGATCCAGTACGACGATTCCAGGAGCATCATGACGCAGCAGACAGTCATCCCCGGCACCGATCTGACCATCTTCCCGATCAATCTGGGCACGAACACATTCGGATGGACGGCTGACGAGGCGCAGTCCCACGCCGTCCTCGACGCCTTCGTCGCCGCCGGCGGAAACTTCCTTGACACCGCTGAGTCCTATCCGGCGTGGGTGCCCGGGAACACCGGACGCGAATCCGAGACCATCATCGGCACCTGGCTGGCTGCCCGCGGCAACCGCGATGACGTCGTCATCGCCACGAAGGTCGGCGATCATCCCGATCATCAGACCCAGGACCCCGACTACATCCGGACCGCCATCGACGCCTCGCTCGAACGCCTGCAGACCGATCACGTCGACCTCTACTATGCCCACCGTGACGATGAGGTGACCCCCATCGCCGAGGTGGCCCGGGTCTTCGATGAGATCGTGCGTGCCGGAAAGGCCTCGCACATCGCCGTGTCGAACTATTCTCCGGCGCGTCTGGCCGCGTGGTTCGCCGCCTGCGAGGACGAAGAGCTGGTCAAGCCGGTGGCCCTCCAGCCTCAGTACAGTCTCGTCTACCGTCACGAATACGAGACCGATCTGCGGCCGGTGGCTCAGCGTCGTGACCTCGCGGTCTTCTCCTACTTCAGCCTCGCTGCCGGTTTCCTCACCGGCAAATACCGCACGGAGGCCGATCTCGAGGGGGTCGATCGCGGTGGAATGGTGCAGGGTTACTTCAACTCCGCGGGACTCAAGGTCGTCGACGACCTCGTGGCGATCGCGAAGTCGCATGAAGTGGAGCCGACGACGGTGGCGCTGTCCTGGCTTCTGGCCAAGGATGTGACCGCACCGATCGCCTCGGCTCGTACGCCCGAGCAGCTCGATTCGCTCATGGCCGCACCCGCACTCGAGCTCAGCGCGGATGAGATCGAACGACTCGACCTGGTCTCGGCACCGTTTGCCGAGGAAGAAACTTCCTGAGGATTCCTCCCGCACTCCCAAAACTACCTGACGGCGGCCCAGCACCCTCGCGCAAGGTTGCTGGGCCGCCGTCAGGTAGCACGGAGCTGTCAGGCGACGATTTCGTCCTTGGGCTCGGCGGCGTGGGCCAGCGCCGAGCCGATGACGGTGCCGATGGCGATCGTGAAGAACGTCGTCGCGGCGGCAAGCAGGCTGCCGGCGACTCCGGATCCGTCGCCGAATTCGATCTGCGAGGCGTTGAGCAGGCCGAACGACCCGGGTGCCACGATGAGGAAGGCCGGCACGAAGCTGATCCGCCAGATCGGTCCTGTCGGCACCCGTGAGAGCACAACGGCCACGAGCGAAGCAGTCAGCGCCCCGGCGAGACCGCCGATGGCCGCACCGAACTCGGCACCGAGACCCAGCTGGGCAAGGGCCGCGGCGGCGATCGTGAGCACGATCGGCACGGTGTGTTCGAGCGGGGTGTGCAGGTAGAGGATGAGCCCCAGGGTCGCCGCGGCCACCCCAAGGGCGGAGAGCCACCAGGTGGAGTCGGTCAGCTGGGAGTTCGCGAGCGCCTCGGCGCCGGTGCCCGTGACGACGGCGGCCCCGGCGACACCGGCGATGAACATGGCCAACTGCACCGTGGAGGATACGAGCCGAGAGCTGCCGGCGGACAGTGCACCGGCGGAGATCTCGGTCAGCCCGGTGACCACGGCGCTGCCGGGCAGCAGCAGCGCCAGGGTGGCGACGATCGTGCGCAGGGGGCTCTCCAGCCAGTCGAGTCGGTAGCCGATGAGCATGAGGACGCCGACGATGAACGCCGAGGCCACGGGCAGCAGCGGGCCGAGGCTGGCATGGCGGCTGTTGATGGCGAGCACCCCGGCGACGATGAGTGAGCCGATCGCGGCGAAGGCGAGATTGACGAGTCCGGGTTCGAGCAGCAGGCACAGCCCGATGCCGATCGGGACCGCGCCGAGGTGGGAGAGCCAGACCGGCCACCGCGGGGCGGTGCCGTAGACCTCCGTGTCGATCATCCTCCGCGCGGCATCGATGCCGAGCCGGCGGGATCTCAGAGCATCGACGATGTCGAGCAGCTTCGCGGTCTGGTCGAAGCGCAGGTCCGGGCCGATGCGTTCGAACCGAGTCGCGCTGTCGGACCCGACGGTGAGAAAGAGCCCCTTGGGCAGGGCCGCGACGTTGATGGACCTGAGGCCGACAGCAGGGGCGAGCCCGGTCAGGGCGTCTTCGACATCGACCGAGGAGATCCCTCCGGCGAGCAGACCGGCCCCGATGGTGACGAGAAGGTCCTGAGCGGGAACGCTCGCATCGCTTCCCTCGTCCACTCGGTTCCTCTTTCGCTCGCAGCCCACCGACGAACACGAACCTACCAGTCCCTGCTACCCGACGGCGGCCCAGCACCCTCGCGCGAGGTATCTGGGCCGCCGTCGGGTAGCAAAAGGGGGAGTCAGGGGGCGGTGATTCCCTCGGCGGGTGAGCCGACGAGGGCTGCCGCGGCGCGCTCGGCGATCATGATCGTCGGGGCGTTCGTATTGCCCGTGGGCACGAGCGGCATGATCGAGGCATCGGCGATGCGCAGTCCCGACAGCCCATGGACGGCGAAGGTGGAAGGATCGACGACGGCGGACTCGTCTCGGCCCATCCGGCACGTGCCGACCTGGTGGTGATAGGTGACGACGGATCCGCGGACATAGTCCTCGAGGTCCTCATCGGCGACCTCGGGACCAGGGAAGATCTCGGTCGGCGTCCACGGTGCCAGGGCCTCGGCGCGGCCGATCTCACGACACTGCTTGACCGAGGCGACGAGTGCGTCGACGTCGGCCTGTTCGGAGAGCACTTGCGGATCGACGATCGGCGGATCCTGCGGATTCGGTCCGCTCAGTCGCACCTCGCCGCGACTCTCGGGACGCACCAGCCCGCCCTGCAGGGTGAACGCGCCACCCGGCCCGGGTCCGATCTGTGCCGCCGGCGCCGAATCCTGCGCGTACATCGGCACGGAGAAGAACAGCGGCTGAGTGTCGGGCACGGGCAGCTCGGGCTTCGACTTCCAGAACAGATGCACCTCGGCGGGCGCGACCTCACCCATCGGCACCTCGGTGTCTCCGGTGGCGAAGACGACGGGAGAGAGCCAATGGTCCTGGAGGTTCTTGCCGACCCCGGGCAGATCGTGGACGGGCTCGACCTCGACCTCGCGCAGCTCCTCGGCGGGGCCGATCCCGGAACGGAGCAGGAGCTCGGGGGAGGCCAGCGCACCCGAGGTGAGCACCACCTCGGTGCCGGTGAGCGTGCCCACCCGACCGCGGAAATCGACCTCGAGGCCGGTCACCTGTTTGGACTCGTCGATGAGGAGGCGGCGGGCGTGGGTGGAGGTGAGGATCGTGAGATTCCCATCGCCGAGGCGGGGCTTGAGGTAGGCCCGCCACGTGTTCAGCCGTTTGCCGTCGCGGACGTTGAGCTGGATCTTCGCGACCCCCTCGACGCTGCCGGAGTTGTAGTCGGGGTTGAGCGGCAGTCCCGTCTGCTGGGCGGCTTCGAGCATGTCGTTCTGCAGCGGGTTGCGCTCGTAGTCGATGCGCACGTCCATGGGGCCGTCGGTGCCGCGGGTCTCGGTGATCTCGCCGTCGAAGTTCTCGATGGCCTGGAAGACGGGGGAGACTTCGTCCCAGGACCAGCCGGGGCAGCCGGCGGCGACCCACTGTTCGTAGTCCCATGCGTCGCCGCGGACCCAGATGACGGCGTTGAGCGCGTTGGATCCGCCGAGGACCTTGCCGCGGGGGAGGTGGATCTTTCGGTTCATCGCGCCGGGCTGCGGGGTCGTGTAGTAGTCCCAGTCCTGGGCGGAGTGCCAGATGAGGCCGAGGTTGTTGAGGTGATCGATGTTCGGGTTCGTCTCATCGCCGCCTGCCTCGATCAGGCACACCTTCTTGCCGGCGTCGAGGAGGCGGCGGGTGATCACGCAGCCGGCGGAACCGGCGCCGACGACGATGTAGTCGAAGTGCTTGGTCGGCAGCGCGGTGGGGAAGTTCTCGGGGTGGTCGCTGATGGCTGCGGCGGCGGTGCTCGCGTGCTCGGCTGTGGAAGTCATGCCGTCAGGCTAGTGAGGCAGGTCACCGAGGCGGAAGTGGTCGGCGGAGAATCCGCGCGCGTCGCCAAGTGGAGATGGTCAGCCGCGCACGGATCGTCAATTCCGCGGCGTTCGCCCTCTCCCTGCTACCTGACGGCGGCCCAGCACCCTGGCGCGAGGTATCTGGGCCGCCGTCGGGTAGCAATAACGGTTAGGACTCGCAGCAGTGGCCGCCGGATTCCGGTGCCGGGACATCGAGAACGGGGGAGCGGTCGAAGAAGCCCTCGGGTCGGAGTTTGAAGCCGACGGTGTCGACGGGCATGATCGGCCAGTCCTCGACCCGCGGGAAGTGCGTGAGGCCGAAGCTGTGCCAGAGCACGATGTCCTCACCGTCGACGCTGCGATCGGCCGCAGTCCACGCGGGCAGGCCCGCATGTCCGGAGTGCTGGTTCGGGAAGTCCCCGGTCGGATAGCGCTCGTCCTCGTGATACTGCGACACCCACAGCGCCTTCGACGCGAACGTCGCCCGCCGATGGATCGACGAGTCCTCGGCCGCGAGCAGTGTCGGCAGGCCCGTCGGGTGCAGCTTGTAGCCCACCGGTTCGCCGAGGCGGTTGGTCGACTCCGGATTCGTCACCACCCAGGTTCGTGCCTTCGACTGATCCGCGTCCCGCTGAGCGGCCAGCTCGGTGCTCAGCACCGTCCGCGACCGGGAGAACGCATTGCCGCGCGGGTTGTCCTCCGAGACCGGCAGCCGCACGACGTCCTCCTCCTCGACCCGGCACCGACTGCCGTCGAGGGCGAAGTCGAGACGGGCTCCGAAGAGATGCTGGTGGAACGGGGCACCGAGTCCCGGAGCGATCTCCGACGCGAAGTCGCTCGACCCGTTCGGCAGCGCCGAGGTGAAGACCACTCCGGTCGCCTTCGCCTCGAACTCGATCGTGCCATCGAGGTAGAGATACCAGTAGAAGCCGTAGTCATAGTTGCCGACCGTGGTGAAGAACGAGACGACGAAACGACGGTTGCGCCTCGTGTACGCCACCCCCGACCACAGATCGGAGTGCTTGGCGAGGATCGAAGCGTCCTCCTCATGCATGCAGATGCCGTTCTTGATCTGCCGGGGCTCGCCGAGGTTGTTGACCACCCAGGGGGAGAGATACGTGATGTCGCCGAGGCAGTCACACCCGAGTTCGAGCGAGTTCGCCCACTGCCCGACGAGGTATTCGCCGGTGTCGAAGTAGTTCTGCCACGACCGCACCGGCGAAGGGTCACCGTAGGGCACGACCATCTCAGCGATCGCCGCCCGGTCGAGCACCCTGCGGCGGCGCTCGCCGTCATCGAAGCTGACGTTGTGGAGTACGAGGCCTTCTCGCATATCGAAGCCGACATCGAGCGACCACTTCTCCCACTCGATGTGGTTGCCGTCGGTGAGGCTGAAGCTCGGCCCCTCGGGCTGGGTGATCTCGATCGGCCTCTGCGTAGTGCGCACCGGTCCCGTCAGCTCCGGGTCGGTGTAGTTGCCGTGCTCGACCGGCACGGGCACGTCCTCGAGGTCGAGGATCTGATCGACCGTGCGATTCGTGACATCGACGTAGGCGACGAGGCCGTCGATCGGATGCGCCCACGCCGAATCGGTCTCATGCTGCTGATGGAAGGCCAGTCCCCGGAGGATCCGTCGTCCCGATTCCTCGGGATACTCGAAGACCCCGGCCGACAGCGGTGCGACGCGAACCTCTTCGAGGGGCAGGCCGCGGCGCTTGAGGATCTGCTGCCAAGTCGGATCGGCGGCGAGTACGGCCTCGACGACCTCGAACTCCTCCTCCATGACGGGGAACTCGCCGTCGATGGTGGAGTCCACCTCGGTGACGGAATCGACGGTGCCGCGGGTGACGGAGACAACGATGTCGAGCGCCGTTCCGGCGGTCTTGTCGAGAACGAGAGCGCGAAATCGACGGTCGACGACGTCCGGGGATCGCTCGGTTCCGCGAACCGGATCGAGCAGGCCGAGGTAGGCCATCCGGGCGGTGTCGGGGAAGTGACCGGCTTCGCGCAGGGTCGCGGTGACGGCGGTGATCTCGGCTTCTGAGGCCAGCGAGAAAGGCGTCGTCGTGGGGGTCTCGGCCGTGGCGGCGTGAGGGGTCGTGTGACAGGACATGGTGCACCTTTGCAACGGAGTCTGTGATTCGTTTCATGTTAAAAGCTACACTCGTAGAAAATAAAGTCAAGGGGTCGCCTCGGACTACGCAGTCGACGGTGGTGCGATTTGCGACAATGACGGCAACCCTGGCACCGACCCTGAACCCGACACCGACAAAACACTGACACCGACCGAACCGGAGGAGCCATGCCCAAGATCGTCGATCACGACCAGCGTCGCCGCGACCTCGTGCTCGCGACCCGCCGGATCATCGTGCGACAGGGGCTCTCGGGAGCGACGATGCGCGATATCGCCGCCGAGGCGGGATTCGCCAACGGTGTCATCAAGACCTACTTCGGTGCGAAGTCCGATCTGCTCGCCGCGACCTACCTCGACGTGTTCGAGGCGACGAATCGTCGGGTGGAGGAATCCACCGCCGGTCTGCGCGGAATGGCCGCTTTGCGGGCATTCGTCGGTGAGGTCCTGCCTGTCACCGAGGAGACCCATGAGGAGGCGAGGGTGGTGCTGTCCTACCTCGCCGAGGTGGCCCAGAATCCCGATCATGCGCGCACGACCGCGGTGACCATGGAGCTGTGGGAGGGGTGGATCGTCGCGTGGCTGAGCGAGGCGCGTGAGGATGGTTCCCTCCGCGCCGAGGTCGATGTGGCCCGGGAGGCCGATGTTCTGCTCACCTACCTGCTCGGCGCGCAGACGATGGCGATCGTCGGCGGTGGCCGTTTCGACTTCGACGGATTCCGTGCCCAGCTCGACTACGGGCTCGGGCGCCTGGAGACCCGGGCGCCGGCGCCTGAACACGAGACAACGCGCCATGCGGTAAAAAACGACCGAATAGTCGGTAATTCGTCGGATGGTCGTGACTGGCCGCCCGGTTGGGGATAGAGTGGCCGCACGGTGATCGCCGACGCAGGGGTCGGCGGTCAAGGGAATCGCTAAGGACGTTCATGTTGCTTGAAGGGACCGCCTCGGACTTCGACGGCTGGCAGAGCCTGGTCTCGGACTCCTTCGTGCCGCTCGACACCGAACCCCAGCGCCGAGGCGGCTTCACCGGACGCATCAGCGCCCGCGACTACGACGCGGTCGTGATGTCGCACATCAGAGCCGATCCGCACGCGGTGCTGCGCACGCCGGGACTCATCTCCCGCAGTGATGCCGTGCATGCCGGCGACGACTACTTCAAGGTCTCCCTCCAGCTCGAAGGCCACGGTCTGCTCATCCAGGACGGCCGCGAGATGGCGCTCGCCCCGGGCTCGCTGGCCATCTACGACACCTCACGGCCGTACACGCTCAGCTTCGACTCCGACTTCTCCTCCTATGTGATGATGTTCCCGCGCTCGCGGGTGACGATGCCCGTCGACATCGTCAGTCAGCTCACCGCCACGCCCATCGGTGCCGACCACCGCCTCGGCGCCGTGGCCGCCCAGGTCATCTCGCAGGCGGGGGCGATGCTGCCGACGCTCAGCCGATCGGTCGGAGTACGGTTGGCCGGCAACGTCGTCGACCTGCTCACCACCGTCATGGCCGACGAACTCTCCGGCTCGGGCGCGCCGGAGGAGAAGCAGATCCTGCGCGCCGAGGTCATCGACCACATCGAATCGAACCTCGCCGACCCGCAGCTCTCACCCTCGACCATCGCGGCCGCCCACTTCATGTCGGTGCGCACCCTTCACCAGATCTTCGAGGGCTCGGGGGAGTCGGTGTCCGGCGAGATCCGCCGCCGTCGGATCGAGAGATGCCGCCAAGACCTCGCCGACCCGCTGCAGCGGCAGGTGCCCGTGGCCGCCATCGGCGCCCGCTGGGGGCTCGGCGATCCGGCACACTTCTCACGACTCTTCCGCAGCGTCGTCGGGCAGCCGCCTGCCGGATTCCGGCGGAGCGCCCTGCGCGATTGACGTCGGCCCGGGCGGCCGTGGACGGTCGCCTGCGCCGATCGTCAAGAACTCCGCCTGCAAAGCCAAGACTCCGCACCCCTCGGTGATCCAGACTGGCAACAGTCATCACTATGAGGTGGATCACATGAGCATTCTCAGTTCGGATTCGACCAATGACGGTCTGAATCCCCGGGGCGCAGAGGCCCCGCCAACGACGGAACCCTCCACGCACGCGGTCACTGCGGGTCTCGATTCGCGGCGCATCGGGGTGCCCGCGCTCGTCTTCATGATCATCGCCGCCTCGGCGCCGTTGACGGTCGTCGCCGGCGGAGTGCCGAGCAACTTCGCCGTCACCTCGCTGACGGGGATTCCGCTCTCCTTCGTCGTCCTCGGCATCGTCCTCATCCTCTTCGCCATCGGCTATGCCGCGATGAGCAGGCACGTGCACAACGCCGGCGCCTTCTTCGCCTACATCTCCAAGGGGCTGGGCAAGCCGGTCGGCATGGGTGCGGCTCTGACCGCGTTGGTCGCCTACAACGCGATGCAGATCGGCATCGCCGGAATGTTCGGGTTCGTCTTCTCCTCGTTCCTCGACACCCTATTCGGACTGCAGGTCTCCTGGTGGCTCTGCGCCCTCATCGGCTGGGTCATCGTCGGCGTCATGGGTGTCCTCCGCGTCGACTTCTCCGCGAAGGTGCTCGGCATCGTCGTCGGTGCCGAATTCCTCGTCGTCATCGTCTTCGACCTCATCGGCCTCATCCACAGCCCCGAAGGCGTCACGGCCGACGGTCTCATGGTCGATCAGCTCTTCGCTCCCGGTGTGGGAGCCGCGCTGGCGTTCTCGATCGCCGCGTTCATGGGCTTCGAATCGGGTGCGATCTACAACGAGGAGGTCAAGGATCCCAGGCGCACAGCCGGCCGGGCCACCGTCATCGCGGTGAGCATCATCGCCGTCTTCTATGCCCTGTCCGCCTGGGCGATGGTCGTCGGCGAAGGGGCTTCGCAGGTCATCGGGCGGTCCCAGCAGTTCGGTCCCGACCTCATGTTCGTCTTCCTCGGTGAGCATGCGCCCGTGTGGTTCGTCGACCTCGCCAACCTCCTCTTCCTCACCTCACTCATCGCCGCCCTCGTGGCCTTCCACAACATCGTCGCTCGCTACTTCTTCGCGCTCGGCCGCGACCGGGTCCTGCCCTCTGTGCTGGCGCGGACCTCGAAGCGGACCGGTGCGCCGGTCGCCGGATCGCTCGCCCAGTCGGGGCTCGCGCTCATCGTCATCCTCGTCTTCGCCGCGGTCGGTTCCGGCAGCGACGACCCGCTGTTCCCCGTCGTCACGCTCTTCACCTGGCTGACGAACATGGGCGCCTTCGGCCTCGTCCTCCTCATGGCGCTCACCGCCCTCGCCGTCATCGGTTTCCTCCGCACCAAGGCGGGTGAGTACTCGCTGTGGACAAGGGCGATCGCTCCCGGCCTCTCGGCGATCGGGCTGTTCACGCTGTTCGTGTCCATCGTCATCAACTTCAACGTCCTCATCGGCCTGGAGGGAACCTCCGTGCTGTCTTGGCTGCTGCCCGCGATCGTGCTCGTCCCAGGACTCATCGGCATGATCTGGGCGATCATGCTGCGCTCGTCGAGACCGCAGCTCTACGCAGGAATCGGATCCGGTGGTTCCCTGGGATGAGAACCCGCCTGGCATGAGAAACCACCGACCACACCGTTCAGTCACCACGAAAGAAGGAGCATCATGACCACCGACGCCACTACCGCCGACCTCACGACCACGGCGGGCCTCCTGTCCGCCATCGAGTATCCCGCCGGACGCGAGATCCTCGACCCCGCCACCGGCGAGGTCGTCGGCCGCACCCGCGAAGGCAGCGCCGCCGACATCGACTCAGCGGTCGCCTCGGCGCGGGAAGCGCAGACCGCGTGGGCCGCTCGTCCGATCGCCGAACGCAGCGACCTGCTCAACAAAGCCGCCGACGCCGTCGAAGCCTCGGCCGAAGCGCTGGCCGAACTGCTCTCCCGCGAGCAGGGCAAGCCGCTCAACGGGCCGAACGCCCGATTCGAGGTCGGTGCCTGCTCGGCGTGGCTGCGTGCGAACGCCGCCTTCGAACTCGAGCCCGAGATCCTCGTCGATGATGGGGAGACCCATGCCGAGCTCCGCTACGATCCCGTCGGCGTCGTCGGGGCCGTCGGTCCCTGGAACTGGCCGATGATGATCTCCGTGTGGCAGTTCGCCCCCTCGCTGAAGATGGGCAACACCGTCGTGCTCAAGCCCTCCGAGTACACGCCGCTGTCCGTGCAGGCACTCGTAGCCGTCGTCAACCAGGCGCTCCCGGCCGATGTGCTCTCCGTCGTCCCCGGCGACGGCGCGGTCGGCGCCGCACTGACCAGTCACGATGGTGTGGACAAGATCATGTTCACCGGCTCGACGAAGACCGGTCAGGCGATCATGCGCACCGCCGCCGACAAGCTCGCCCGGATCACCCTCGAACTCGGCGGCAACGACGCGGGCATCGTCCTCGAGGACGCCGACCCCAAGGCGATCGCGGGTGACCTGTTCTGGGGCGCATTCATCAACACCGGCCAGACCTGTGCCGCGATGAAGCGCCTCTACGTCCCGGAATCCCTCTATGACCAGGTCTGCGAAGCCCTCGTCGAGGTGGCCGGGCAGTCCCCGATGGGCGTCGGACTCGAGGAGGAGAACGTCCTCGGCCCGCTGCAGAACAAGCAGCAGTACGACATCGTCGCTCGACTCGTCGACGCCGCAAAGAATGGGGGAGCCCGCGTGCTCATGGGCGGCGACCCGGCCGCTGATCAGCCCGGCTACTTCTACCCGACGACGCTCGTGGCTGACATCGACAACGACAACCCGCTCGTCGCCGAGGAGCAGTTCGGTCCGGCCCTGCCGATCATCAAGTACACCGACCTCGAGCAGGCCATCGAATGGGCCAACGAACTCGAGGTGGGGCTCGGATCCTCGGTGTGGGGAACGGATATCGAGGAGTGCAAGAAGGTCGCGGCCAGGTTGCAGGCCGGGTCGACATGGATCAACAAGCACGGCGCTGTCGACCCGCGAGTGCCCTTCGGTGGAGTGAAGAAGTCCGGCTTCGGCCTCGAATTCGGAGTCGAAGGACTCAAGCACGTGAGCGTCCCCCACGTCATCAGCTGGTAACCCTCCCATTTGCTACCCGACGGCGGCCCAGCACCCTGGCGCGAGGTATCAGGGCCGCCGTCAGGTGCTTTGGGAGAGCGCAGAACGAAGATGCCGTTCGGACCGTCCGGCTCATTTCTATGTCCGGGAGCGCGGAAGACGCTCACCGACCAGGGGGAGTCCGGCGCATTTTCACCGAGGTGCCAATCGCCGAACCGGTGCTGCAACGACAGCGCCGAGGAGGTCGCGCAGGAGTCTTGATCTTGAGGTCCCCCTCGGGCTCCGGTCGTCGTCCCCACGATGAGCAGCCCACCAGGGTCGAGAAGGCGTTCGACCGCTGAGAAGGTCCCCTTCAGCTCCGACTTGTCGAGGAATGCAGGAGTGTTCCCTGACATGAGGACGGCATCGTAATTCTCTGGAAGACCTCGGGCACGCAGGGCCTCGGTCGACAGGTCACCAGCGCTCATGAGACGGAACCACTGTGACTCGAAGAGGTCGGCAGCGATGTCGAGGACCGCTGGAGTCGGATCGATTCCGAATGCCTCGTGACCGCTCCTGCGCAGATGGTTCACCGCACTGCCGATGCCGCAGCCGATATCGAGAATCCGTGATCGTCGTGGGACGAGCATATCGACGAAGCGAGCATCGACACCGAGGTCGGTCCCGGAATCGTGATGGCTGCGCATCTTCTGGGCATATTCGCGAAGGCTCTCTGCCTCAACCATGGAATCAGTCTGGCATAGTTCGATTCCGCGTCCGCATGTGGAGCGAATCGTTCGGTACTTGCCCCTAATTACTACCTGACGGCGGCCCAGCACCCTGGCGCGAGGTATCTGGGCCGCCGTCGGGTAGCAACTACGGGGTGGGGCGGAGGTGCCAGCCTTGGGCGGCAGTGCGGCGGTCCCAGAAGTCCCGGTACCGTCCGCCCGCCTCGAAGAGCTCGGCATGGGTGCCCTCCTCGGCGATCCCACCGGTGCCGTCTAGGACGACGATGTGATCGGCACGACGGACGGTCTCGAGCTTATGGGCGATGACAAGAACCGTCGAGGACTGCCGCAGCTCATCGATGCTGCGGAGCACATTCGCCTCGTTCTCGGCATCGAGAGCACTCGTCGCCTCGTCGAAGAGGACGATCGGTGCCCGCTTCAACAGCGCCCGCGCGATCGACACCCGCTGCCGTTCACCTCCTGACAGGGACCGACCGCCCTCGCCGACGACGGTCTGCCATCCGTGGGGAAGAGCCTCGGCGATCTGTGTGACTCCGGCGAGCTCGGCGGCGGCGAACACCTCGGCCTCGCTCGCGTCCGGATCACTCATCGCAATGTTCGACCACAGGGTGTCGTCGAAGAGGTACACGTCTTGGAACACCATGGTCAGCTGCGACATCAGCTGGGTCGCGGGCATGTCGCGGATATCCGTGCCGCCGACGTGCACAGTTCCGGAATCGACGTCCCAGAAGCGTGCGATGAGGTAGGCGGCTGTGGACTTGCCCGACCCCGAAGCACCGACCACCGCAGTCATCGTGCCCGCCGGGATCCGCATGCTGAAATCCTCGAGCACACGGGACCCGCGAGTGTAGCCGAATGACACCCGGTCGAACTCGACCTCGCCGGGGCGCGGCAGCGGGCTGGCCTCCGCGATCTCCGGCAGGGTCTCGGCGGTCAGGATCTCCTGGGCCTGAGACAAAGGGACGCGGCCGAGCTCGACGGCGACGACGGAGTTCGACAGGTTCTGCAAGGTGATGGCGAACCGCAGCATCACCCCGATGAATGCGACCGTGACCAGCGGGGACAGGGTTCCGTCGAGGGCGAGGAGACCGGCGACGACGATGCTGACGGTGACGAGGATCTGCACTGCGATCGCTCCCAGCGCCAGGGCCGCGCTGCTGATCCACAGACTCGTGCGCTGCCGGCGCACGTCCTCGTCTGCGGCGGCCTCCAAAGGCCCGAAATCGTGAGAGCGGCCGGCCGCGCGCAGGGCCGGTTGGCAGGAGGCGAATTCGACGATGCGCGAGGAGACTTCCGACGCCGAGGAATGGGTGCGGGCATCGATGGCGCGTTTGATCCGCTGGCTGGTCCACAGCAGTCCGACGGTAACCGGTGCGAGGATCGTGATGATGAGCCCGAGGTGCCAGTCGAAGGCCCACAGCCCGGCGATGACGGTGACCAGGCTCGCGGAACCAGACACCAGCGAGGGCAGCAGGTGGGCGATGCCTTCGCCTGCGGACATGAACTGGTGGGAGACGAGGCTGGAGATCCCGCCGGTGCGGCGCCGGTTGAACCAGCCCAACGGCAGTTTGGCCAGGGCATCACCGATGGCCCGGTGGGCGCAGCGGATGAAGTCGACCGCCGCGAGGTAGCCGATGCGGGCCTCTGCATAGCGCACGACGAAGGCGAGCACCGCCAGCACTGCCAGCGTGATCAGCCAACCTGGCGTCGACATCCCCCATGCCGGTTCTCCCGTGCCGAGCGTCTGCGCCAGGGGCAGGAACGCGAGCAGGGCGAGGCCTTCGAAGACGCCGGTGACGGCGTCGAGGACCATGGACTGGCTCAGGCTGCGATTGCCTTCCGCCGACATCAGCTCTCGGTAGGAGCGGATGAGCGGAACCTTCACCGGTGTCGCCGAGGTGGCTGTCTCAGTCATCGTTCGTGTCTCCTTTCGTGCCGGCAGCGGTGACCTCGCCGAGGCGGGGCTCCCTGTTCGTGCTGGTCGTGCCCTGATCGTCCATGAGGGTGCGCAGCTGCGCTTCGTCCGGGTGATCGAGGACGGTTTCGACGCGTCCGGAACGCATGAGCACGACCCGGTCGGAACCGATGACGGACTCGGCCCGGTGGGCGATGACGAGCACGGTGCGCCCCTGCACGAGTTCGGACAGCGCCCGTTGGATCTCGTCCTCCGAGTCGGGATCGGTGGCGGCGGTGGCTTCGTCGAGGACGAGGATCGGGGCGTCGGCGAGGATCGCCCGCGCGATGGCGATGCGCTGCTCCTGCCCGCCGGAGAGCCGGACGCCCTCTCCCCAGACGGTGTCGAGCCCTTCGGGCAGGGCACGGATCTCCTCGGCGATGAAGGCCTTCTCCGCCGCCGCCCAGATCGCCTCGTCACCGGCGTCGGGTCGGGCGAGCCGGATGTTCTCCCGAAGACTCATCCGCAGCAGCTGCGGGTTCTGCAGGACGAAGGCGATCCGTTCGTAGAGTTCGACGGTGCCGAAGGTGCGCAGATCGCGACCTCCGAGCAGGACTCGACCGGAATCGGGGTCCATGAACCTGGCGGCGAGGACCGCAAGCGTCGACTTCCCCGAGCCGGAAGGGCCGATGAGCGCGGTCACCGAGCCTGTCGGCACCTCGAGGCTGACTCGGTCGAGGGCACGAGTGGTGCCCGTGTAGGAGTAGCTGACGTCGTCGAAGGAGATCGCCGCAGTCTCGGTGCCGGTCCCCGTCGCCCCGGGCATGGCGCCGGGATCGGTGTCCATAGTCGCGGTGGCGAGCAGATCGCCGAGGCGCTTGGCCGAGCTGCCGGCGATCTGATACGACCACATGGTCCGGCCGATGACCTGGATCGTGTTCGGCAGGACGAGGGCGATGAGGGTGGTGACGATGAGGTCGGCGGGAGTCACCTCGGTGGCAGAGACGAGCAGGGAGCCGATGGAGACATTGAGAACGATGAGCACGGGCACGCTCACCAGTGCCTCGCCGATCGCAGATGCCCGCAGCATCGGCCCGACCCAGCCTGTGTAGAAGGTGGAGAAGGCGCTCGCGGCCTCCGTATAGCGCGAATGCGCGCGCCCGGTGCGACCGAAGGCCTTGATCACAGCGATGCCGTCGGCGAATTCGACGGCCGTGGCCGAGACCTCGGAGAGCCGGGTGTCCATCTCCGCGGTCTTCTCGCCCATGCCGCGCATCGTCCAGGCCTGCACGATGAGGTAGATCGGCACAGAGGCGAAGGTGAGGAGTCCTAGTCGCCAGTCGATGATGAACGCGTAGACGAGGAGCGCCAGCGGGGTGATGATGGCCATCGCCGATTCGACGGGGGCGTGGGCGACGAGCTGGTGGAGGGTCTTCGTGTCGTCCTGGACGGCCTTGCGGATCCGCCCCGAGGACGTCGAAGAGAACCAGGACAGGCGGACCCCGGCGATGCGGTCGATGATCCGCGCCCGCAGGGTGCGGGTAAGCTCGACATCGGCGAAGTGGGTGATGAGCAGGGCAACGAAGGTGAGAAACATCTGCACTCCGGCTCCGGCGAGGACGAAGCCGATCGCGCCGGTGACCTCCCCGGCATCCGGGGTGGTGCCGTCCGCGGCAGCACGCACGAGCACATCGCCGAGGTGGACGAGAGCGATATAGGGCGCCAAGGAGGCCACGCCGGCGGCAGCGCCGAGGATCCGGCCCAGCCACAGACGTCCGCGAACGGGGCGGAGCATCTCGGTGAGCATCGCTGATTCCTGGGCGCGTTTCGTCTTCGGGTCGACGACCTCGGGGGCCTGTTCGGTGGCAGCCATGGTCATCCTTTCCGTGGGTGGGGTGGGGTCAGTGTGATGACGGCGTCGGCGACCTCGGTGATGAGTTCGTCGTCGTGGGTGATGACGATGACCACTGCACCCCGGTCGGCCAGGGCACGCATCTGCGCGCCGATGCCCAGAAGGTGGGCGAAGCCGAGACCCGATGTGGGTTCGTCGAAGAGGCAGATCGGTGCGTGTCGGGCCGCGGTCGCGGCGATCGCCACGCGTTGCCGCTGCCCGCCGGACAGGGATTGCGGGTGGCGGTCATCGAGGCCGGTCAGGCCGGTGGCCTCGAGCAGTGCGGGCAGATCGAGGGCCTCACGTTCGGTCGCGGACAGGCCCATGGTGATGTCGGCGGTGACTGTGTCGCCGAACAGCTGACGACCGACGTCCTGCATGACCATCGAGGAGGCGCGGTTGCGTGCGCGGGGCCGCAGCACCTTCCCGTCGAGGCGGATCGTCCCCGAGTCCTGCTTGGCCAGTCCGCAGATGAGGCGGGCGAGAGTCGACTTGCCGGCACCGTTGGGCCCGGTCAGAGCTGTGATCGTGCCGCGGTGGAACTCCATGTGGGGGATGTCGGTGACCAGCGTGCGCCCGTAAGAGAATGTCAGATCCTCGATCACGAGTCCATCGCCGTCGCCGTCATCTGGCGCAGGCGGCGCCTCGGCGGTCGGGCGGACGTGCCCCACCGTTGGAGCCTGCAGGCGCCGCAGACCTCTGGCCCGCCGTTGCTCGTCGGTGAGGGAGAAGAACCGATCGGCTGGCAGATCCTCGCTGACATGGCCGTCGGCCAGCAGCACCGCACGATCGATGATGCCGTCGAGGTAGGCCAGCCGGTGTTCGGCGATGACGAGGGTGTGTCCGGCGTCTTTGAGGCCGCGCAGCACGGTCGCGAGGAGGTCGATCGAGGCAGGGGAGAGGTTGCCGCTGGGTTCGTCGAAGAGGACGACTCCTGGTCGTTGGGCCAGTGCCGCGGTGCAGGCGACGAGTTGGAGCTGACCTCCCGAAAGCGAGTCGAGACGACGATCGAGGAGACCGGCGATCCCGGTCACGGCGATCGCCGAACGGATCCGCTCGAGGATCTCAGGTCGTTCCATGCCCTGGTTCTCGAGACCGAAGGCCAGCTCTCCGGCCACGTCGGTGGTGAAGAACTGCGTCCGCGGGTTCTGAAACACTATGGCCGCGACTTCGACGACGCGATGGACGTCGAGACCAGGCATCTCCTGCTCACTGACGGTGACCGTGCCTGCGACGGTGCCGGGGTGCAGCTGCGGGGCGAGTCCGCCGAGCAGACGCAGCAGAATCGTCTTCCCGCTGCCCGAGGGGCCGCACAGCAGCACCGCGGACCCGGGGGCGATGTCGAGGTCGATGTCGGCGATGTCGGCCCCCGCCTCGGCGGCGGTGTCTGCGGCTGCCAGCTGTGCGAGCGCGGAGACGGACCCGTAGGTGAACCCGGCACCTTCGAGGGTGATTCCTCCAGCCTTCATGCGACGCTCTCCCCGGTGGTCAGAGCGAGGACGATGAGGCCGGCCCCGGCGAGCCCGAGGATGACGTCGGCGATCGAGAAACGGAGCGCGAACACGCTGGTCGGGCGTTCGGGGCGACCGAGGCCGCGGACGAGAGCGGCGGCCGTGAGTTCGTCACCGGAGCGGATGACCGAGGACAGGAGCGGAACGATGAGCAGCTCCCCCGTGCGGATCGGGTGGGCGACGAACGGCAGCGGGCCCGGGTGGAGGCCGCGTAAGGTCATGGCATCGCGGACGGCCCCGGCTTCGCGCAGGATCGTGGGGAACATGCGGAAGATGACGGTAATGGGGACGATGACGAAGCGAGGGAAGCGGGCGGCGCGCAGGGATGCGACGAGAACTGAGGGCCGAATGGCGGTGAGGGCGTAGACCGCGAACGCGGCCGTGGCGGTGAACCGCGCCGTCCAATGGCCGATGACGCCGAGGAAGGCGAGTACGGGAGTGGGCCAGGCCTGCCCGGCCAGGGCGAGGCCGGTGCCGAGTGCGGCGATCGCCAGGGCGATCAGGCCGTAGCGGGGACGGACGGTGTACAGGCAGATCACGGCCAACAGGAGCGCGGCGTAGGCGACGATCTGCGCCGTCGAGGCGAGCACGGTGGCGTTGATGATGAGGAGGACTGTGAGGATCGTGCGCGGGTCAGGGACTCGAGCCGGGGAGCGGAACACGGCCTCGACGTCGGCGATCGAGGGAAGAGCCGCCTCGGCGGTGGTGCCGTTCGGGGTCGTGATCGGGTGGTCGGTGATGTCCTCAGACAAGACCGGCCCTCTCGAAGTGCTTGCGGCTGGACCGCACGCCGAGGTGGCCCCCGACTAGTCCGAGGACGAAGCTGATGAGCGTCCATGCGGGCAGGACCCAGGCCTGCATGAGGGCTGCGAAGGCGTCGGCGTAGGCCTGGCCCATCTGTTCGGCGGTGGTCTCGAAGTAGGCCTGCGAGTCGAAGGCGATCGGCAGGAGCGGAACGACGCTCGTGACCGCCAGGACCGCGTACGCCCAGGGGATGCGGCGGGACAGACGGGAGGCATCACCGCGGGTGATGATGAGGTCGGCGAGGAAGCCGCAGATCAGTCCGGCGGGCACGACCAGCCAGGTCTGACCGGAGAGGATGAGGAGGACGCCGTTGATGCCGCCGAGCAGGGTGAGTGCTCCGAGTTTCGGGGTGCGCACGACGAAGAGGGCGACGACGATGCCGTTGAGGATGATGCCGACGCCGAAGCCTGCGAACATCACTAAGGGGCCGAGGAATCCGGCCATGGCGAAGATGAAGGTGATGGCGAAGTAGAGCGCGGTGAAGATTCCGACGCTGATGAGATCGCGGGCGGTGAGTGACAAGGGGATCCTCGCAGTCAGGCAATAGTTGAGGCTAACCTAACACGAGTTTCGGGGGTTGACTACTAAAAATATGCGCATGTGATGATGCGCAAACCCTCCCTCATTTGCTACCTGACGGCGGCCCAGATACCTCGCGCGAGGGTGCTGGGCCGCCGTCAGGTAGCAGGGGAGGGGAGGATGTCGCGGACGATGTCGATGACCCGGGCCAGAGCCTCCGACGGGTTGTTCCGCCGCCACCCGAGTGCGAGGGTGAAGGCATCCGCGCCCTCGGCCAGCCGCACATAGCTGACCCCGTCGATGCGGATGTGTTCGGAGGACTCGACGACGATCGAGATCCCCACCTGCGCGCCGACGAGAGCTAAGAGACTGTACGGATCAGGGGCCTCCTGGACGATGCGGGGCAGGAACCCGGCCTCGTCGGACAGGCGCATCATCGCCTCTCTCACCTGCGAGCCGTGGGAAGGAGCATAGGAGATGAACGGCTGGTCACGGAGTTCGCCCATGCTGATCTCGTCCCTGACCGCGAGCTCGTGGTCGGTGGGCACGGCGACCATCACCCGCTCCTGTCGGATGACGTGGACGTCGATGCCGGCCGGCGCGGGCGGACTGATGATCGCCAGATCCAGGTGCCCGTCACGGATGGCCAGCGCGGCCTCGCCCGAATAGGTCTGGGGTCGCAGCGCGAGTTCGATGCCCGGCTGTCTCTCCGCGACCTCGCGGGCGAGCAGAGAGAGGATCGAATAGCCGCTGGTCCCGCCGAAGCCGACCTGGACGCGGCCGACGATTCCCTCCTGCGCGGCACGAGCGATCCGTTTGGCTCCCTCGACCTGATGGACGATCGATCGCGCGGGCTCGAGCAGGGCCTCCCCGGAGGCGGTGAGTCTCACTCGTCTCGTCGTGCGTTCGAACAGCGGGACCCCGAGTTCGCGCTCCAGCGACCGGATCATCTGGCTCAGCGCCGGCTGGGCGATATGCAGACCCTCCGCCGCGCGCCCGAAATGCAGCTCCTCGGCCACGGCGATGAATGCCGTGAAATGCCGCAGCTCCATGAGCGTTCCCCCCTCTTGACGTCCGATTGATAAGTATTCAGTCTCAATATGGTCAAGATTACCTATTGGACTTGCTTGAATCCAGGTGGAAAAGTGACTGCTGACACAGACCGTCTTTCGCAGGAGAACAGACATGAGCACGAACGGATCAGCGTCGATCCAATTGCCGACGACCGCCTCGCCGACTACGGCCATCGATCCCAAGCAGGGTCGTCGAGCCGGAGTCGCCGCCTTCATCGGCACCACCATCGAATGGTTCGACTTCTACATCTACGGCACCGCCTCGGCGCTCGTCCTCGGACATCTCTTCTTCCCCGACGTCAGTCCGGCGATGGGCACGCTGGCGGCCTTCGCAACCTTCGCCGTCGGCTTCATCGCCCGCCCTCTCGGCGGCGTCATCTTCGGTCACTTCGGCGATAAGTTCGGCCGCAAGAACACCGTCATCACCACCCTCATGCTCATGGGCCTGGCCACCGTCGGCGTCGGCCTGCTGCCGACCTATGAACAGATCGGCTTCATGGCCCCGATCCTGCTCGTGGTTCTGCGTGTCGTCCAAGGCGTTGCGATGGGCGGCGAATGGGGCGGCGCGGTGCTTATCGCCACCGAGTTCGCACCACCGGGCAAGAAGATCCTCTTCGGCGCCTTCGCCCAGCAGGGCTCCCCGGTCGGAAACCTCCTGGCCACGGTCGCCTTCCTCGGCCTGACCTATCTCAGCGCAGAGAACTTCGGAGCCTGGGGCTGGCGGATCCCGTTCCTCGCCTCGGCGCTGCTCATCATCGTCGGTCTCTACATCCGACTGAAGATCACCGAATCCCCGGAGATGGTGGCCGCGACCCAGAAGGAACCGCAGAAGCGCACGCCTCTGGTCGAGCTGCTCCGCGACCACTGGAAGGTCGTCTACCTGGCCATCGGTGCCGTGGTCACCGGTGTCGCGATCACCTACGTCAAGACCACCTTCGCGCTGTCCTGGGCCACGACCGACCTCGACTTCGGCCGCACCGAGTTCCTCCAGATCGTCACCGTCGCCCTCATCGCCCAGGTGATCGTCCAGCCCTTCGGCGCGATCCTGGCCTCGAAGATCGACGCCCGCAAGGCCATCCTCATCATGCTGCTGCCCGAACTCGTGCTGCTGCCGCTGATGTTCGTCCTCATCCAGACCGGCAGCTACGGGCTCGCGATGCTCGGCATGGTCCTCGCCACCGCCCCGCACGCCATGTACTATGCCGCGCTGGCCGGGGTGCTCGCCCAACTGTTCCCGACCACCATCCGCTACACGGGAATCTCCGTGGCCTACCAGGTCTCTACGGCACTGTTCGCCGGCACCGCGCCGTTCCTCAGCCAGGCCCTGCTCAGCGCCACCGGTTCGATCTGGATCGTCGTCGCCCTCGGCCTCGGCTACGTCCTCATCTCCGCGGTGTGCATGTCCCTCCTGCTGCGCGGGACCTCCTGGACGAACAGGGAGGGCGAACCCGGCCACACCGCCGAGGTGGGGCTCCCCACCGAGGCGACAGCCACCTCGGCGAGCCGCACACCGAACGCTCCCTCACCGAACCCCGCCGCACCGTCGGGCACGAACCCCACCACGACCCGCTGATCCGGGCAGTTCGGCCCCACGAACCGCGCCGACAGCCACGAAGAGAAGCACAGAGAGAAGAAGGAACAATGAATTTCGTCGACCTCGACCCGGCACTGCGCCCCCTCATCGAGTCCCACCTCGACCCGGCCGACCGTGAGCTGCTCAACCCGGTGCTCACCGCTCTCGGCGCCGATGCCGCCGCGCGGCTGGCGCCCTTGGCCGATGTCGCGGACAAGAACCCGCCGACCCTGGCGCAGTTCGACCGGGAAGGCGACCGCGTCGACACCATCGACTACCACGCGAGCTACCAGGAGCTGCAGAAGGCCGCCTACGAGGAGTACGGGCTCTCGGCGCTGTCCCATCGCGGGCTGCACGGCTGGGAGGAAGTGCCCCCGCACCTGATCAAATACATCCTCTCCTACGTCTTCGTCCAGGCCGAGTTCGGCCTCGCCTGCCCCGTATCCATGACCGATGCGGCCGCGCGGACCCTGCGCAAGTTCGGTGAGGGCCCCAAGGTCGCCGAGGCGGTCGACCGTCTCATCTCCACCGATCCCGATTCGCGGTGGACCGGTGCGATGTTCATGACCGAGATCCAGGCCGGCACCGACATCGCCCGGACCGAGACCGTTGCCGAACGCGAGGGAGAGGACTGGGTGCTCTCGGGCCGCAAATGGTTCGCCTCGAACCCCGACGCCGACATCATCCTCACCCTCGCCCGCTACCCCGGCGGGGATGAGACGACCCGCGGCGTCGGCCTGTTCATGCTGCCCAAGCACCTCGCCGACGGATCGAAGAACTCCTATGTCATCGACCGGCTCAAGGACAAGCTCGGCACCCGGTCGATGCCCAGCGGCGAGATCACCCTCAACCGCGCCCACGCCATCCAGATCGGCGACCTCGACCGCGGATTCCGGCAGATGGCGGAGATGGTCAACACCTCCCGCCTGTCCAACGCCATGCGCTCCACCGCGCTCATGCGCCGATCGATCAACGAAGCGCTCGCCCATGCCCGGAAACGCGTCGTCTTCGGCAGGCCGCTCGTCGACGCACCACTGATGCGCATGACCCTGCTGCCGCTTCAGGCCGAGGCGGAAGCGGCACTGGGTCTGGTCTTCCACGCCGGGGACACGCTCCAACGCGCCGATGCCGGCGACAAGTCCGCAGCCGCTCAGATCCGCGTCCTCACCCCCCTGGCCAAGCATTACATCTGCAAACGCGCCCGCTTCGTCACCGGTGAGGCGATGGAGGTGCGCGGCGGCCGCGGATACATCGAGGAATGGCCCGATGCCCGCCTCGTCCGCGACTCCCACCTCGGTTCCATCTGGGAGGGTTCGAGCAATGTCATCGCCCTCGACGTCCTGCGCTGCATGCGCAAACAGAACACCCACCACCTCCTCGCGCCGACGATGACGGAGAAGCTCGGCGACATCTCCGACGCCGAGGCGGGTCATGAAGTCCGTGAGCTGCTCAGCCGGTGGGAGGCCATCGTCGATCGCGGAGACGCGATCCTCGCCGCCGAACCTGATGCAGCCGAGGCGCTCATCGGCGGCTACGCCGACAGCCTGGCCCAGCTCATCATGGCCACCCTCCTGCTCGAGCAGGCCGATGTCGAAGCCTCCCGTGACGGAAACTGGCGCAAACTCCTCGTCGCCCGTACCTTCATCGGGGGAAACATCCTCGGCGACGAGACCGCCGTGGTGTCAGCGCTCGCCCACTTCGAGGACATCATCGATGGCAACACCATCCCCCGCGAAGCACTCGCCACGACCCCCGCACCCGTGGCCTGAGACCACTGACACTCAAGACCGCTGAGACACCGGAGCATGCAGTGAGAACCATAGACCCCGAACCCACAACCGAAACGAACGGCACAGCCGCGGAGACCTTCCACGGTCCGCTCGAGGGGGTGCGCGTGATCGACCTGTCGAAGATCCTCGCGGGTCCCTACGCCACCATGTCGCTGGCGGACCTCGGCGCCGAGGTCATCAAGGTCGAACACCCCGATGGGGGCGACCCGACACGGGCTTGGGGCCCACCGATGGTCGGGGCCGACGCAACCTACTTCCACGCCGCCAATCACGGCAAGAAGTCCGTGACCATCGACCTCAAGTCCGATCGCGGTCAGGCCCAGGTCTTCGACCTCCTCGCCGACGCCGATGTGCTCGTCGAGAACTTCCGTCCCGGCAGCTCGCTGCAGAGGATCTTCGACTATCAGGAGCTGTCGGCGAAATTCCCGCACCTCGTCATCCTCCACATCTCCGCTTATGGTGATCACGGACCGATGCGCGACGAACCCGGCTATGACATGGTCGCTCAGGCGCGCGGGGGTCTGATGTCCCTGACCGGTGAACCGGGCGGCCCGCCGATGAAGGCGGGATTCGCGATGGGCGACCTCGGCGCCGGCCTATTCGGGATCATCGGCATCGTCTCCGCGCTCTTCGAACGCAGCCGCACCGGCAAGGGGCAGTACCTGACGACCTCGCTCTACGAGGGCCAGCTCGCGCTGCACGTGAACTGGGCGACGAACTACTTCGCCGACGGCAAGCGCCCGCACGCACTGGGCTCCGGGCACCCCAATCTCGTGCCCTATCAGGCCTACCCGGCTCGTGATGACTACTTCGTCATCGCCATCGGCAACGACTCCCTGTGGCAGAAGCTCTGCACCGTCCTCGACCGGCCCGACCTCGGGGGAGACGAACGCATCTCCGTCAATGCCGGACGGCTCGAACACCGCGAGTACGTCAACGCCGAACTCAGTCGGAGCCTGCGCATGCAGACCGTCGACCACTGGTGCACTCTGTTCTCCGCTACCGGGATCCCGGCGGCACCGATCAAGCACCTCGACGAGGTCTACGCCGACCCGCAGACCGAGGCGCTCGGGATGGTCCAGACCGTCGACCACCCCAGCGCCGGGCCGATGCGGCAGGTCGCCTTCCCCGTCAACTTCAACGGCACCCGCCCACCGGTGCGTTCGGCGCCACCGGAACTCGGCGCCGATACGCACGACATCCTCGGCGACTCAGCCCCTCTGACCGCAACCACGACTGGAGCCTGACATGACCACCACGACCACCGCCGACCCCTCCGACCTCCTCGACCTCGCAGGGCTCTTCACCGAGACCGAACTCGAACTCCGCAACCGAGTCAGGGCCTTCGTCGAGGACCGGATCCGGCCGAACATCGCCGACTGGTACGAGAACGCGGTCTTCCCGGCCGAGATCGTGCCCGAGATGGGCGCTCAGGGTCTGCTCGGCATGCACCTGAGCGGCTACGGCTGCCCCGGACGCTCCGCCGTCGAATACGGCCTCGCCGCCCTCGAACTCGAGGCGGGTGACTCGGGCCTGCGCACCTTCGTGTCCGTGCAGGGGTCGCTGGCGATGTCGGCCATCCACAAGTTCGGCTCCGAAGAGCAGAAGAGCAGCTACCTGCCGGGGATGGCCGCGGGAGAAATCATCGGCTGCTTCGGTCTGACCGAACCCACTGCCGGCTCCGACCCCGGCTCGATGGCGACGACCGCCACCCGCAACGCCGACGGGACTTGGACCCTCAATGGCGCCAAACGCTGGATCGGGCTGGCTTCGATCGCGGAGATCGCCGTCATCTGGGCCGCCACCGAGGACGGCATCCGCGGATTCCTCGTCCCCACCGACACCGAGGGGTTCACCGCCACCCCGATCGCGCAGAAGCTCTCCATGCGCGCCTCCATCCAGTGCGACATCACCCTCGACGAGGTGGCCCTCCCGGCCGACGCTATCCTGCCGGAAGCGAAAGGACTGAAGGGGCCGTTCTCCTGCCTCAACGAGGCCCGCTACGGGATCATGTGGGGTGCGATGGGCGCGGCCCGCGACTCCTTCGAGGTGGCGCTGAACTACGCCCAGAACCGTCTGCAGTTCGACAAGCCGCTCACCGCGTACCAGATCACGCAGGAGAAGCTGGTGAACATGGCGCTCGAGATTCAGAAGGGCACCCTGCTCGCAATCCAGACCGGGCGGCTGAAGGACGCTGGCACCCTCGATCCGGTGCAGATCTCCGTCGGCAAGCTCAACAACTGCCGGGAAGCCATCCAGATCTGCCGCGACGCCCGCGCGATGCTCGGCGGCAACGGCATCACCCTCGAATACTCACCGCTGCGGCATGCCAACAACCTCGAATCCGTGCGCACCTACGAAGGCACCGACGAGGTCCACACCCTCATCCTCGGCCGCCACATCACCGGACAGCAGGCGTTCCGGTGATCTGACAACCGTGATCCGACAACGGTGATCCGACCCCTCAGACGAGCCGACGTCCGCCGACGACCACCTCGGCGGGTGAGCTCACCACCGAAAGATCAGTGAGCGGATCACCGTCGACGACGATGAGGTCGGTGCGGGCCCCTTCGACGATGCGACCGCGATCGCTCAGCCCGAACGCGTCCGCAGCCGCCGAGGTGGCCGCGCGGATCGCCTCGGCGCCGGTCATGCCCGCCTGCACGAGGTATCCGAGTTCGGAGTGCAGCGAGGGACCGTGCGGCACGGGCGCGAACGGTGTCTCGTTCGCGTCCGTACCGGCGACGATCGTCGCCCCGCCATCGAGCAGAGCCGAGACATTGCCGATGGCCAGCTCCATCGCGGCATCGGCATGCTCGCCGAGGCGGGTGTCAGCGATCGCGCGCATCATCACCAAGGTGGGGGAGACGAGGGTTCCGGACTCGACGATCCTTGAGATCGTCGCCTCCGACAGCGGCCGATCGAAGGGGATATGGGTGAGGACGTCAACCCCGGCATCGAGCCCGCGGTCGAAGGACGCGGTCGTCACCGCGTGGGCGACGGTGAGCAGGCCCCGCTTCCGGGCCCCGTCGACGATCGCCTGCAGCGTCGGGATGTCGAGGGCGGGCGTCTCCGTTGCGTCGGGGTCCTCGATGATGATCTTGATGAGGTCGACGCCGTTGTCAGTGCGCCAGTCGAGGAACCGTTCGGCGTCATCGGGGCCGGTGACACCGGATTCGGTGGGGAATCCCATCAGCAGAGCGTCACGGGACTTGAGGTGCACGTGAGTGTCGATGAGACCAGGAAGCACGGTCGCCGCCGAGGACGGATCCGGCCCCGCAGCCGGGCGGATCGCCGTGATCGTATCGGAGAATTCGACGTCGACGGGCGCGGCCGACGAGGTGGGGGAATCGGGGTCGAGGATGCGGACATTGTGCAGAACTGTCATAGCGTCACGATACTCACCGCGACTGCGAATGGGTCGAGCATCAGCGAAGCGATTCGGGGAACCTGACTCCCGTCAGCTCCTCCGATGTCTCCCACAGCCGCCGCGCGACGTCCTGATCGAGCGAGGCCGGCGTCCGGCTGGCGAAGACGGGTTCGCCGCGGGTCTCGAATGCTCTGCCCGGACCGAGGTAGGAATTGCCCGGCACGTCGGCCACCGCTGCGTTGAGCGTCGGTGCGGCACCAGCGGTGTCTCGCTGCGCGACCAGTCGCGTGAACGCCCTGCCCAGCCCCCGCCGCAGCGGCGAACCTTCGCTGGAGTGGAAGAGGTTCGTCGCCGCCAGTCCGGGATGGGCTGCTGTCGCGATCACCTCGGTGCCCGCCTCGGCCAGTCGACGGTCGAGCTCGGTGGTGAAGAGCAGGTTCGCAAGCTTCGACTGGGCATAGGCGCTCATCGCCCGGTACCGACGGCGTTGCCAATTGAGATCGGAGAAGTCGATGGCACCCTGCTTATGGGCGAGCGAGGAGACGGTGACGACTCGAGACCGGATCTGCGGCAGGAGGAGGTTCGTCAGCGCGAAATGCCCGAGATGGTTGGTCCCGAACTGGGACTCGAAACCGTCGACGGTATACCCCAAGGGCGGGATCATGATGCCGGCGTTGTTGATGAGGACGTCTATCGGAGAGTCGAGGTCTGCGGCGAAGGCTCGGACCGAGGCGAGATCGGCGAGATCGAGTTCGCGGACCTCGACCGACCCGCGCATCGCCTTCGCGGCGGCCTCACCTTTCTCCCGGTTGCGCACCGCGAGGATGACGTGGGCCCCAGGTGCGGCGAGAGCGCCGGCGCTCACCCGCCCGAGGCCGCTGTTGGCGCCGGTGACGACGAAGGTCTGACCGTCGAGGGACGGAAAACCGTGCTCGAGGTCGGCAGGGATGGGCAGCATAATGGGCAGTGTAGTCCTCGAAGATACTGGTGATGTTAGGGTATCCTTCGTGCCGACCATTCCTTCGTCAGGTTCGACCCTTCTGTCCAGAGCCGCCCGTCGGCGCCTGCCCCTCCTCATCCCGGGTGCCGTCACACTCTCGTTGTGGCAGGTCTGTGAAGCACTCGTGCCCGTGGCCATCGGCATCGTCGTCGACCAGGCGATCATCCCGCTGTCGTGGCCGATGCTCATCGTCTCGATCATCGGCGTCGGCCTCCTGTTCACCGTGCTCAGCCTCGGCTACCGCTTCGGCTCCCGCTTCTGCAACGCCGCCCGCGAACACGAAGCACACGCACTGCGCGTCGAGATCACCCACGCCGCGCTCACCTCGGCGAACCTGCCCGCTGACCGGGCCTCGGGCGAGGTCCTCTCGATCGCCTCGGCCGATGCCGACACCGCAGCCATGTCCTTCCAGCAGGCCGGACGCGGCATCGCCTCGGTGCTCGGCATGCTCACCGCCGCCGTCTTCCTCCTCATCGCCGACCCGGTCACCGGACTCGTCGTCCTCATCGCCGTGCCGATCGGACTGATCATCGTCGCCCTGCCCGGTCGTTCGGTCTCGGCCAAGGCCGGCGCCCAGCTCGAGGCCGTCGCCCGTGCCGGACGCTCGGCCTCCGACCTCATGCACGGTCTGCGGGTGATCAAGGCGATGGGCGGCGAACCGTGGGCCGTCCGGAGATACCGGACCACCTCCGACGAGGCGGCCGTCGCCGGCATCGCCACCGGTGAGCGCACGGGTCGCCTTGCTGGCCTCGGCGCCCTCGTCATGTCGATCGTCCTCGCCGCGGTCCTCATCGTCGCCGGCCTGCGCCTCATCGACGGCCAGATGAGCGTGGGTGCGCTCATCGGCATCCTCGGCATGACCGCGTTCCTCACCGAACCCATGCGGGCGCTCGCCGACATCGTCGGACAGTTCGCCCAATCCCACGGCGCCGCCTCCCGGATCGCCACCCTCCTTCACGACATCGACACAGCCGATGCCGCTGACAGTGCAGGCACCACCGACAACGCAGGCACCACCGACAACGCAGGCACCACCGACAACGCAGGCACCACATCGGCGACGGACCGTCCAGAACGCCCGGGCCGCCCGGTACCGCCGGCCATCACCCTCGACGGCTCAGGCCTCTCCGTCAGAAACTGGGACGTCGGCGAGAACCGCAACGTCGACTTCACCACCGCCTTCGGGGAGCTCACCTGCATCGTCACCGAACAGGCCGAACCCGCGGCGAACCTCCTCGGTGCCCTCGGCGGCCACGCCCGCGGGACGGGACCGGATTGGATGATCGTCTCCCCGCACACCGTCGACCTCTTCGAAGGCACGATCCGGTCGAACATCACGATGATCGTCGGCACCACCGACCACCCCGTCACCGAGGACGTGCTCATCGCGTCGGGCACCGATGAGCTCCTCGGCCTCGTCGACGGCGGACTCGACCACCGGATCCAGGAACTCGGCGGCAACCTCTCCGGCGGGCAGCGCCAGCGCGTCGCGCTCGCCCGCGCGCTCGACGCCGACCCGTCCGTCCTCGTCCTCCACGAACCCACGACCGCCGTCGATGCCGTCACCGAGGCACGCATCGCCGAGGGCGTGACCCGGCTGCGACGCGGCGCCGAGGCGACCGCCACCCTCATCCTCACGAGCTCACCGGCCTTCCTCGCCGCCGCCGACACCGTCGTCTTCGTGCCCTCCGCCGGGCCCGCGCTCATCGGCGGCCACCATGAACTGCTCGCCGCCGCAGACGGCACCGCCGAGGCCTACCGACAGGCAGTGACCCGGTGAGAGCACACACCACTCTGACGATCGCCTCACGCCGTCGATCCTTCTCCCACCTCGCCCCGCTCCTGCGCGCGAGGGCCGGATGGGTCGTCCTCCTCGTCATCGCCGGACTCGCCAACGCGGGAGCCGGACTCGTCGGACCCTGGGCGATCGGCCGCCTCGTCGACGAGCTTCCCGCCGGGGCCGGTGAGGACGTCGTCTGGTTCTGCGCGATCGCCGTGGCCGTGGCCGGAATCGTCATGGCCCTGGGCACGTGGATCGGGGCGTGGGCGCTCGCCCACATCGCCATGCCGGTCGTCGCCGAACTGCGCACCGAGGTCGTCGACGCCGCGATGTCGCCGGAGTCCCAGCGGATCGAATCGACGGGGACCGGCGACCTCGTCTCCCGCGTCGCCGATGACTCCCGTAAGATCAGCGAGGCCGCCGCCCAAGTGCTGCCGCTCGTCGTCGAATCCCTCCTCGTCGTGCTCGTCTCCGCCGCCGGGCTGGTGGCGATCGACTGGCGACTGGGCCTCGTCGGCCTCATCGCCCTGCCGATGTACTGGTTCACCCTGCGTTGGTATCTGCCCAGATCAGAACCCATCTACAAGGAAGAGCGCGCCGCGTTCGGCCGTCGTGCCGGCCGCCTCCTCGGCGGACTGACAGGGGCGCAGACCCTGCGCGCCTACCGCGCCGAGGGCGGGGAGATGACCCGCATCGACGCGGCCTCGGGCGAGGCACGAGACCTCTCGATCCACGTGTTCCGGTTCCTCACCCGCGCCTTCGGCCGCAACAACCGCGCCGAGGCGGTCGTGCTGTCCCTGCTGCTCATCGCCGGTTTCGCCCTCGTCTGGTTCGGCGAATCCACGGCCGGAGCCGTGACCACCGCAGCACTGGTCTTCCACCGCCTGTTCAACCCCATCGGCGCGCTCGTCGGACTCTTCGACCAGGTCCAATCCGCCGGGGCATCGCTGACCCGCATGGTCGGCGTCATCGACGAAGCCACAAACTCGCCGAGGCGGTCGCAGGCTTCCGTCGACCGTGCCGTGACCGCGGCGCCGGCCCTCGTGATCGACGACGTCTGGTTCACCTACGACGAAGACCCGAGCTCGGACAACCATGTGCTCACCGGCGTCGATCTGCGCATCGACCCCGGTGAGGTCGTCGCCGTCGTCGGTACCACGGGCGCGGGCAAGTCGACGCTGGCCCGCATCGCCGCGGGACTCTCCGCACCCAGCCGAGGCCGCGCGATGCTGGGGACCGCCTCGGCGGGGCAGGAGCTGACCACGTTGCCGGAATCCGTGCTCCGCGGACACATCGCCATGGTCGCGCAGGAGGTCCACACCTTCGTCGGAACCCTGCGGGAGAACATCGCCCTGCCCGTCGACGAGGCACCCGATGAGGCGATTCTCGCGGCCCTTGACACGGTCGGCGCAGACTGGGCCCGGACCCTTCCACAGGGTCTCGACACGGCGGTCGGGGACGGCGGGCAGCGGCTGAGCCCGGTCCAGGAGCAGACGATCGCCCTGGCCCGGTTGGTGCTCGCCGACCCGGATTTTGCGATCCTCGACGAGGCCACCGCCGAGGCGGGGTCGGCCGGAGCGCATGTCCTCGAAGGCTCCGCGCGGGCTGCCCTGGCCGGTCGCGGTGCGCTCGTCGTCGCCCACCGGCTCAGTCAGGCGGAGACCGCCGATCGGGTGCTCGTCATGGATCACGGCCGCGTCGTCGAGGCCGGCACTCATGCCGAGCTCGTCGCCGCCGGCGGACGCTACGCCGAGCTGTGGGAGGCCTGGTCGGCCTGAGCCGGCAGGCTGACTCTCACCGCAGGCCGACAGTCCTCACCGCAGGCCGAGCACCGTGGTCGCGATCGTGAAGTAGAGGATGAGCCCGGTCGCGTCGCAGAACGTGGAGATGAACGGGTTGGAGAACACGGCCGGATCCGCGCCGACCTTCTTCGCGATGATCGGCATCAGCCCGCCCACCGTCGCGGCCATCATGCACACCGACAGCAGGGTCAGCCCGATGACCAGGCCGATCGGCCATCCGTAGACGAGACCGGCGATGACGAAGCCCAAGGTCCCGAGCACCGCACCGAGCACGGCGCCGACACGCAGCTCCCGCCAGATCACCTTCCCGAGGTCGCGGATGCGCACTTCCCCGACGGCCAGGGCTCGGGTGACCGTGGTCGCCGCCTGGTTGCCGGTGTTGCCGCCGGTGCCGGTGAGGAGCGGGATGAAGAGCGCGAGGACGACGACCTGATCCAGCCGATCCTCGTAGACTTCGAGGACCTGGACGGTGAGGATCGCGGACACGGCGAGGACGAGCAGCCAGACGATGCGGCTGCGAACGACGCGCAGGATCGTCGAGGACAGGTAGGACCGGTCGAGCGGCTCGGTGCCGGAACCGCGGGCGAAGTCCTCCGCGTCCTCCTCGTCGATGATGTCGAGGACGTCGTCCATGGTGAGGATCCCGACGAGGCGGTCCTCCTGGTCGGTCACCGGCATCGCGATGAGCCGGTGGGAGAGGAACTCACGGGCAGCCTGCTCTCGGTCGGTCAGCGCATGCGTGCTGATGGAATCGCGGACCATGTCCCCGATGATCTCCTCTCCGTCGGCGGCGAGGAGGTTGCGCAGGGACACCACCCCGCGCAGCACCCGACCAGGGCCGACGACGGGCAGAAGGTAGACGGTCTCGGGTCCGTCGATGCGGGCGTGGACGACGTCCATCGCCCCTGCGACGGTCCAATCCTCGTGCAGGCCGAGCACCTCGGGGGACATGTAGCGACCGATCGCGGACTTCGGATAGCCGAGCACCGCCGAGGTCATCTCCCGCTCGTCGGCGGTCAGCCCCTTCATCAGGCGGCTGACCACGCTCGCAGGCAGTTCGCCGAAGAGTTCGGCACGGTCATCGGGATCGAGACCGTCGACGATGTCGGCGACCTCGGGTTCGCGGAGGTTGCCGATGAGTTCGGCCTGATAGGCCGGCGGAAGGTCCTCGAAGACGTCGAGGGCTTCGGCTTTTGTCAGCACCTTAAAGAGCATCGCCGACTGCAGCGGCGTCGACGTGTGGACGAGGCGGGCGATCTTCGCCTGCGGCACCTGCCGGGCCAGGTTGGCGATCTCGTCGAGGGCGGTCGGATCGATCCTGCCGGTGAGAGCGGATTCGAGTCGATCGGCCGCCGCCGGATCAGTCGTCATCTCCTCCATGGGCGCTCCTCCACCTCGTCGGTCCGCTGGTCGAGACCCACCCTATGCCATGGGTGCTCGGCCCTCAGGACCTGGTGCGGTCGGTGCGCACTGCCAGCACCGGGACGGGGGAGCGGAGGATGAGCCGCTGGGCGACGGAGCCGAGGACCGCTTTGCCCACCCGGGAGCGTCCGCGGAGGCCGAGGACGAGCCGATCCACCTCGGGGTGCTCGTCGATCTCGTCGATGACCGCGGCCACGGGGTCACGGTCGCCGCGACCGGACCGGTTGATGACGGTGACCTCGAGGCCGGGTGGGACCTCCTCGGTGTCGAAGTCGTGCAGGGTGAGGTTGATGAGCAGCAGTCCGGTGCTGCGTGACTGCGCTTCGGCGACGGCGGACTCGAGGGCCAACCTGCCCTCGGGGCTGTCGGTGACGGCGACGGCGACTGACATGGAGACTCCTTACTTCCTGCCGTACTTCGCTTTGAAATCCCGTTCGAACTGCGCGAGGTCCTTGTCCTTCGTCTCCGGCAGCAGGCAGGCGAGGAAGACGAAGGCGATCACGGCGATGCCGGCGAACATGCCGAAGGTCGCGGTCATGCCCATGCCCTGGATGAGCGGCGGGAAGAACTGGGCGACGACGGCGTTCATCATCCACAGGACGAACACGCAGATGCCCATCGCGAAGCTGCGGATCTTCATCGGAAAGATCTCCGAGAGCATCAGCCAGGTCAGCGGGCCGACGGTGCCCTGCATGGAGAAGACGAAGAGGACGAGGAAGGCGAGCACGGTCCAGGCCTGGCCGGGACCGGCCGGGACGAAGACCGCGGTGAGCGCGACGAGGGTATGGAAGAGTGCGATGAGTGCGTATCCGGTGAGGAACATGACCCGCCGAGGCAGCTTGTTGAGCAGGTACATGCCCAGCGAGATCCCGGCTAAGGAGAACACACCGTTGGCGATGTTGCCGATGATCGCCACCCCGGAGTCGAGGCCGGCGTTCGTCAGCAGCTGAGTGCCGTAGTACATCACGGAGTTGATGCCGGTGAGCTGTTGGAAGAAGCCGATGCCGACGCCGATGATGACCAAACGCATCACCCACCGGGTGCCGAGGTCGGACAGACCGCCGGTGGATTCCTTCGCATCCTCGGCGGCGAGGTGGGTGACCTCGGCGACCTCGGCCTCGGCGCGTTCGGGGGAGCGGACCAGTTTGAGGACGGCGAGAGCCTCCTCGGTGCGGCCCTGGGAGATGAGCCAGCGGGGACTCTCGGGTTGGAAGAGCATGCCCACGAGCAGGGCGATCGCCGGAGCCAGGGCGACGACCAGCATCCACCGCCAGATCGAATCGACGTGGCCGAAGAAGTTGAAGATCACCGCGTTGATGATGAAGGCCGCGAGCTGACCGCCGACGATCATCAGCTCATTGCGGGTGACGAAGCTGCCGCGCTTCTCCGACGGAGCGACCTCGCCGAGGTAGACGGGCACTGTCGCCGAGGCGCCTCCGACGGCGATCCCGAGGACGAAGCGGGCCCCGATGAGGAACGCGGCGCCGGGGGCGAGGACGCAGCCGAGAGTGCCGGCGATGAAGACGCAGGCCAGCAGCAGGATCGTCTTCTTCCGGCCCTGGGCGTCGGCGACGCGACCGCCGAAGACGGCGCCGAAGGCCGCCCCGACCATGAGTGAGGCGACGACGAGGCCTTCGGAGAACGACGTCAGTCCGAAGTCCTCACTGAGCGGTTCGAGGGCTCCGTTGACGACCCCGGTGTCATAGCCGAAGAGCAGACCGCCGAAGGTCGCGACGGTGGCGATGACGCCGAGGCGGTGGACCGGGCGGCCCGATCCCATGTGCGGCAGGTCGAACTTCGTGCTTGCGGCGGATGTCGACTGGCGACGCGGATATCCCGTTGACATGGACAACTCCTCTCCTTTCCAGTCCTAGCACACGGCGACCTGGTGCTGGGAGAGGGGTGGAGTCGCTTCGCCACCGCCCGAAGTGACAGCGACCTACGATGGAGCCATGACGAGGACATTCCCGGAATCGGCCCCGAACATCGCCGAGGCAGTCGAGCGGTGCGGATCACCGCGACCGGGCGCGAACGCCTCGACTGGGTGCTTGCTGTTGAGAGGAACCACCGATGACCATGCACGACAGCACGGCTGCTGACCGCAGAGCCGCAGAGTTCCGTGGGCTGCATACCCCCGGGGACCCGTTCATCCTGCCGTGCGCCTGGGATGTCGCCTCGGCCCGATTCTTCGCCGAGGCGGGGCACCGGGCCATCGGCACGACGAGCCTCGGTGTGGCAGCCGGAATCGGCGCCGCCGACGAGGATCGCGAGACGCTCACAGCGATGTCTGGACTGATCAGGGCGATGCGGGAAGTGCTGCCGGAGGGGCTGCTGACCTGCGATTTCGAAGACGGGTACGGTGACGGACCGGAAACCGTGGTCGAAACGCTCGGCAACAGCCTTGCCATGCCGGAGGGGGCGCCGCCGTGCCTGGCCGTCGAAGGAATCAACGTCGAGGACTCCGCCTTCGGCCGCCTGACCGAACCAGCGGCGCTGGCCGCGACGATCGCCGCGATCAAAGCGGCCTTCCCGGACCTGTTCGTCAACGCCAGGATCGACACGTTCTGGCTCGGCGGCGACGACCTCGGCGATGTGCTCACCCGAATCGAGACCTACGCCGTGGCGGGGGCGGATGGGATCTTCGTGCCCGGCAACCTCGACCTCGCTGCGATTCGGACGATCGTCGACTGCTCGCCGCTGCCGGTGAACGTTCTGGCGAGTCCTGATCTCCCGTTGTCCACGCTCGCCGAGGCAGGCGTGGCGCGGATCAGCACCGGCTCACTCCTCTACCGCACGGCCCTGAGTGCAGGACTGCGATCGCTGGCTGTTTTGGACAGTGGGCGACCCGCGGAGACGAAGAGCGTCCTGAGCTATCAGGACGTCGCGAACCCGAAGCGAGCTCAGTCCTCCTCATAGGAATCGTCGATGACTTCGGGCATCCCGTCGATGACCGAGACCTCTTCGGTTCCGTCGTCGGCCAGCGCGTCGACATCGAGGTCGTCGCCGTCGAGTTCGGCGACCTCGAAGTCGTCATCGCCTTCGGAGACCATCTCGTCGCCGACGCGATTTCCCTGCTCCGCTGCCGGAGACTGATCGGTGTTGAACTCGTCCGAGAGGTCGGGCGCCTCATTCTCGTCCTCCCAGCCTGCGTCGTCGACGAGCACATCGTCGGCACCTTCGATACCGGTTCCTTCGGGGCCGTCGGCACCGGGCTCGACGAAGGGCGCATCCTGTCCGTCGGGATCGGTCTCGAGGTCGGAGTCGAGATCCTCGGCATCGGCCTCGACCGCGTCGAGCTCCGGGTCGTCCAGTTCGTCGGCAGTCGGCTCATCGAGGGTGAGGTCGTCATCCTGCCACTGTGTCGGGTCAGTATCGAATTCGCTCATGGTCACTCCTTGCGACGACATCGGCTGAGAGAACTTCTCGGGCCCTCATTCTTACACGGAGTCCGCTGCCCCGGCCATGGGTCACTGCCGATCGAAGCGGTCCTTCCACTCCTGCCAGTCCCAGGTTTCGAGCAAATTCAGAGCCGCCTCGGTGCCGGAGTCGATGAGGTCGAGCTTGTCGGCAGTCGTCAGAGCGAAGTCCGTGCTGCTGTGATCGGCGGTGTCGACGAAGATCGTCCGCTCGGTCACCGAAGGCTCGTCGATGTGCCGACGGTCGTGGGCGTTGAGCATCGTCGAGACGAGCGAGCGGGCGAATTGGAAGGTGGTGGCGTTGGGCCGCCACTCGGTCGCGGCGGTGCGCCGTGCCGAGAGCATGACGCCGAAGGTCGGCCAGCGGGCCGGGCGCGCATCTTTGCGGTCGAAGACGTCGACGGGGAAGTTCGAGAGCAGACCGCCGTCGGCACCGAGCACCGACGATCCGCCCGCCACGCTCGCACGCGCAGCCAGACTGCGGGGACGGAAGAAGAACGGACTCGCGGCCGAGGCGCACACCGCCTCGGCGACGGACTGACTGTCCGCATCGACGCCGAGGGCCTCCTCATAGTCCCAGGGCAGGCGGAGCATGCGACCGCGGGAGACATCGGAGACGATGACGACGAGCCGAAAGCTGCGCTCCGGCGGCAGATCTCCCTCGGGATCGTGGAGTCGCAGGTCACCCCACGTGCGCACCCCTTGTTTCGCCAGAGCCTCGGCGAGGAAGTCGTGGAGGGCGTCACCGAGGTACATGCCTTTGTGGAAGAGCAGCCCTTGGACCCTGCCGAGCCACGGAACGAGACGGAACGCGGGGGAGAGGTCCTCGAAGTCGGAGAAGTCCTTCTCGAGCACCGTCTGCCGCAGCTCCGCCGGTGCGATCCCCGCCGCGGTCAGGGCACCGACGATCGCTCCGGCCGAGGCTCCGGCGATGCGATGGAAGGCATAGCCGACCTCGGCCAAGGCATCGACTGCTCCGACGAGGCCGGGCAGCTTCGCCCCTCCGCCTTCCAAGACGAGATCGGTCGTGGCCATGTCCCCTCCTCGTACATCGTCCCTGAACCCATTGTGGACCCGGGACGACGCAGCGGCGGGGAGCCGGGGACAGGTCAGCGAGTTCCGGCCACCTGCCGGGCCCGTGCCGCCGAGCCGCGTGCACGCCTCTGCTGCCCGCGACCGGTCCTGCCGGTGAAGTGATCCATGGTCTGATTGACACCGAGGAAGTCCATGACCTTGTCAAATGCTCGGGTCGGCAGCAGCCGTGCGCCGGGAACCCAGCGGACAAGGGAAGGCATGACGAGCTGTTCACGTCCGGATTCGACGGCGTCGAGGACGCGTGTGCTCACATCGGTCTCTTCGAGGATCGGCAGCAGCCGCGGGAACTTCGTCTGCACGCCCGCGAACATGCCGGTGTTGATGTAGAAGGGACATACGGCGAGGGTGTTGACGTGGCTGCCGTCGGCGCGGAGTTCTCCGCGCAGCGATTCGGTGAAGCCGACGGCCGCCCACTTGCTCGCCGAGTAGTCGGTCTGCCGAGCCACTCCGGTCAGGCCCGCGGCGCTGGCGATGGTGACCACGGAGCCGCGGTCGCGTTCGATCATGCCCGGCAGGAAAGCCCTCGTCGTCCAGTAGAGGGCGAAGGTGTTCACCTCGAAGACGCGCCTGATCGCCTCTTCGTCGTTCTCAAGGAGCTTCTTGCCGGTGACGATCCCTGCGCAGTTGATGAGGACGTCGATCGGACCCACCGGGGCAGCTGCGGCTTCGACCTGGTCGGCGTCGCCGACGTTGAGGGCGAAGGCCCGAGCGGCCGTGCCGCGAGCGGTGAGCTCGGCCTGCACGGCCTCTCCGCTGTCTGCTGAGAGATCCCAGATGATGATCTCGGCGGCTCCGCGGGCTGCAGCGTCGAGGGCCATGAGTCGGCCGATTCCGCTGCCGGCTCCGGTGATGAGCACCCGTGCGCCGGAGATATCGGTTCCACGCTTCATTCTTGTGCATCCTTGCAGTCGATGTCGGTTCAGAGGCTTCCGGACGCGGACACCGAAACGGTGACCCACTCAGAAGTTACTCAACAGTACATCAGTGTGACGTGGGTCACCGCAAGGGGGTGGGCGCTCGTTCCGGCATCCCACCAGGGGTGGTCAGCTCTCGGAGATGCCCTTCTGGATGAGATCCATCACCGAGGAGTCCGCGAGCGTCGTGACGTCGCCGACCTCGCGGTTCTCCGCCACATCCTTGAGGAGTCGGCGCATGATCTTGCCCGACCGGGTCTTCGGCAGATCGGGTACGAGCATGATCGATCTCGGGGTGGCGATCGCACCGATCGAGGACCGCACATGGCCCCGCAGTTCGGCCACGATGTCGTCACCGCCGTCTGCGGCGCTCTCCCGGAGGACGACGAAGGCCTCGATCGCCTGCCCGGTCAGCTCATCGCGCGCCCCGACCACAGCCGCCTCGGCGACCTTCGGATGCGCGACGAGCGCGGATTCGATCTCCGCGGTCGACATCCGGTGGCCGGAGACGTTGAGGACGTCGTCGACGCGACCGAGGACCCAGAAGTCCCCGTCGCGGTCGATCTTCGCTCCGTCCCCGGCGAAGTAGACGCCGGGGTACTGCGACCAATAGGTCTTATTGAACCGCTCCTCGTCTCCCCACAGGGTCCGCAGCATCGACGGCCACGGTTCCTTGATGACGAGGTAGCCGCCGGTGCCCGGTTCGACCGAGTTGCCCTCGTCATCGTAGACGTCGGCGACGATCCCGGGCAGGGGCCGCATGGCAGAGCCCGGTTTCGTCGCGGTCACGCCCGGCAGCGGGCTGATGAGGATGCTGCCGTTCTCCGTCTGCCACCAGGTGTCGACCACGGGGCACCGGTGGCCGCCGATGTGCTCGCGGTACCACATCCAGGCCTCGGGGTTGATCGGTTCGCCCACGCTGCCGAGCAGCCGCAGACTGCTCAGGTCGTGCTCGGCGGGAATGTCCCGGCCCCACTTCATGAACGAGCGGATCGCCGTCGGTGCGCAGTAGAGGATGGAGACCTTGTACTTCTCGACGATCTCCCACCAGCGGCCGCGATGCGGAGTGTCGGGAGTGCCTTCGTAGAGCACCGAGGTGGCCCCGTTGGCCAGCGGACCGTAGACGATGTACGAATGCCCGGTCACCCAGCCGATGTCCGCGGCCGTCCAATAGACGTCGGTGTCGGGTTTGATGTCGAAGACCGCCCAATGCGTGAACGAGGTGCCGACGAGGTAGCCGCCGGTGGTGTGCATGATGCCCTTGGGCTTTCCCGTCGTTCCCGAGGAGTACATGATGTAGAGCGGATGCTCGGAATCGAAGGCCTCCGGCGTGTGGGTCTCCGACTGCCGATCAACGACCTCGTGCCACCACAGATCGCGTTCGTCGTTCCAGTCGACGTCCTGGCCGGTGCGGCGGACGACGAGGACGTTGCGCACCTCGGGGCAGTCGGCCATGGCCTCATCGACGACGGACTTCAGGCCTGATGGCTTGCCCTTGCGGTAGCCGCCGTCGGCGGTGATGACGAATTCGACGCCGCAGTCCTTGACGCGGTCGGCGATCGCCGAGGCCGAGAATCCGCCGAAGATGACGGTGTGCGGTGCGCCGAGGCGGGCGCAGGCGAGCATCGCGAACACCGTCTCAGGGATCATCGGCATGTAGATGGCGACCCGGTCACCGGTCTTGACTCCCAGTTCGGTCAGTGCGTTGGCCGCCTTGGAGACCTCGCGGAGCAGATCGGAGTAGGTGATGGTGCGGGTGTCGCCGGGTTCGCCTTCGAAGTAGTAGGCCACACGGTCGCCGAGACCGTTTTCGACATGGCGGTCGACGCAGTTGTAGGCGGCGTTGAGCTTGCCGCCGACGAACCACTGGGCCACGGGCTCGTTCGACCAGTCGAGGACCGTGTCGAAGGCAGTGTCCCAGATGATCCGCTTCGCCTGTTCCTCCCAGTAGCCGAGGCGGTCAGCGGCTGCCTTGTCGTATTCGTCGGCCTTGGCATTGGCCTGTGCTGCGAATTCGGCAGGCGGATCGAAGGTCCGCTCCTCGTAGCTCAGCTCTTCGATGCTCGGATTGGTGGCCATCGGCTGCTCCTTTCGCGAAGCCTCACTGCATTGTGATCCGCGGATGCGAACGTGATTTCAACGTACTCCAGTTGTCGGTGAAATCAAGGGGGCAGCCTGGAAGGAGGGTCACGACCGAGAGGTCTCGGCGATGCGCAGCGGGGTGAGCTGCCAATAGGTGCCGCAGCGCCACACCCATTCGAGTGGGCCGTAGCGGAAGTGCCGCAGCCAGAACGTCGAGAAGGCACATTGGACGACGACGATGACGGCCCAGATGCCGAGTCCCAGCGGGGCGGAGATGTATCCGAGCGCGGTCAGCAGCGGGAGGACGAGCACACAGATGACGGTCTGACCCAGATAGTTCGAGAACGCCATCCGCCCGTAGAGGCGCAGGAATGACAGGCAGGCGCTCCCGACTGCGGTGCGGAGCAGAAGGATCAGGCCGGTGACGTACATGAAACCAGGAACGAGTGCGGTGCGGAAGGCGATCTCGTGTGCATCGGTCGTCCCGATCCCGGCGGCGCCGGTCCAGATCCAGAGGGGAATCGAGCCGACGAGGCTGAGGATGAACAGGCCGGTGACGGGCACACGCGTCGTCGCGGAATACAGGCCGAGGCCCGCCAGCCAGAATCCGAGCACCATGTGGCCGAGGGTCCTGGCGAACGACAGCAGTGGGGACAGCAGGGACGGAAGGTGGAGGTCGACGCCGCCGACGCTGGTGAGCAGCTGGAGCACGTCCGGGACGACCGCGGCCAGGACGCCGAGAGTGACGAATGACCACCTCGGCAGCAGGCTCAGGGGCAGAAGCAGGAGAGCGAGGACGCCGTAGGAGGCGAGCACGTCGATGCCGCCGAGGGCCGAGTTGATGAGGCCGGCAATGACGAGGATGATCATGCGGCGGACGTAGACCCACGTCGATCTGCCCTTCGCACGCAGTCGCGTGAGGAAGATGTGGACGCCGGTGCCGAAGAGGAAGGCGAAGACGAAGTGGAATTTTCCCGGGGCGACATCGCCGACGATCTGCCAGATCACCGCATCCGTGCCGACGGGATCCTCTGTCTGCCTGCCTGGTGGAGGAAATAGCTGATGTTGATGAGCAGAATGCCGGCGATGGCGATGCCGTGGATGACGTCGATCGAGACGATGCGGTCGGCCGGGCTCGAAGGCTGTGTCCGATCGGTAGGGGTATCTGGGGACTGGGGCGTCTGTTCATGGGTCACGCCGCGCCACGCTATCAGGCCAGGTTGCTTGTCGTATACGGTGAGCCTGATCATACCTAGGTGTTGTCGCCATCTGACTCCAGATGGCAGGGGCAGATGACCTCAGATCGTAGAACGGCAGTACTGTGATCAGATACACCTATCTGCGATTGGACCTGCCGATGGCTGAATCCACCGAAACCTTCGAGCACTGGTGCGAGGTCTGTGGGAAGACCGAGGTGATGTCCTCCGAGGAGGCGTTCCTCAAGGGTTGGGACTTCCCGCCTCGCATGGGGCAGTGGGGCGTTATCAGCCCGCGCACCTGCCCGACGTGTCCGATGAACAGCGCCGTCTGGTGGGCCCTGGCCATGGATGGTTTCGACGCGTGGCGCGATCAGACTCCGAATATGCCGTTATGCGCGGTCGCTTCGGTCTGAAAGAAGGGGTGTGTCGATGACCAGTCGTATTGGGGACCTCGTGGTCAAAACCCGCGACCCAGATCGGTTGAGCCGTTTTTGGTGCGCAGCGCTTGGGTACGAAGTCTCAGCCCGCGATCAAACGGGGGTCGCGATCTCTGGGGCAGCGAATGCTTCGACGATTCTCTTTGAGCGTTCGGACGATAATCCTGGAGATGGAGCCTTGCATCTCGACCTGTGTCCGACTGACCGCAGCCAAGCGGACGAGCTCGAGCGGCTCCTCTCTCTTGGTGCGAAACCAACGGACGTTGTGCCGTCAGGGTGCTGGCACGTTCTTGCGGATCCTGAAGACAATAAGTTCTGTCTCATGGCGAAACGTATCCCAGCGGAGCCTGCCGACTTTCATAACTGAGAAAGAGCCCGATCTGTGTCTGAAATAGAAATCGACTACGCAATTTTGAAGACTGCGGACGACCTGCCTCAGCCAGAGGAAGTTCGCGACCTCTACGCCACCGCTGCGACGGAGTCGCCACTGAACGAAACACCGCAGACCGCGCAGGTCTTCGCCGATCTCTATGCCACCGCGCTCGCACGCAACGATGTCGTCGGTGTCTGTGCGCGGCAGCAAGGGAGACTGGTCGCTTTCGCTTACGGGCATCCGTGGACATGGGAAGAACAACGCAACGAGTGGGGAGAGAACCTCAAGACCCGACTCGGCGAGCAAGCGTCTGCGATCGACGACACCATCGCGCTGTTTCTTCTCGCCCGCGACCCATCTGTGCAGCGTCGAGGCCTCGGGCGGGGAGTCCTCATGGAATGGCTCGAAGCGGTGCGAGACCAACCGACATGGCTCCAAACAACGGACATCGATACTCCCGCGCAACGGTTGTACCGTTCTGTCGGCTACAAGGAGATCGGTCATGGTCCTGAAGCCCCGAACAACGCCCCCAGCCTAGTCATGCTGAGACCGCGACAAGCGATCCGCCCGAGGGCAAACACAGCATGAGCCACGCAATTCAGGGCATTCGCGTCATCGTCTTCGATGTCGGAGAAACACTGATTGACGAGAGTCGACTATGGGCCGCAAACGCACTGAAGGCAGGGGTGACACCGTTTGTGCTGATGGCTCAGCTCGGGTCGCTCATTGAGCGCGGACTCGACCATCGGCGAGTGTGGTCGGAGTTGGGAGTCGAGCCACCGTCGAACCGCGAGCAAATCACCGCCGGCGACTTCTACGCTGACGCACTTCCGTGCCTCAAAAAGGCGAGATCTCGAGGCTTCGCAGTTGGGATTGCTGGCAATCAGCCATTAGGCGTAGTGGAGCAGTTGTCCTCACTGGGATGCGACGCCGATTTCATTGCTTCTTCGTCTTCGTGGGGAGTGGCGAAACCCTCGCCAATCTTGTTTGAGAAGCTTGTCGAAGAGGCGGGTGCCCCGGCCGACGAAATTCTGTATGTCGGTGATCGTATCGATAACGATATCGAGCCCGCCCATCGGGCTGGCATGCGAACGGCGCTCATCGTCCGTGGTCCATGGGCCCACATTCACCGAGATCGTTGTTCAGCGCGGTTGGCAGACCTCCACCTGGAATCGCTCAAACAACTTCACGCCGTACTGGAGAAGGAGAAGCTCAATTAAGCAGCCAGGACCCCCGATTGCCGCTTATGCCCGGATAAGCGAAAACCCCCGCCGAAGCGGGGGTTTCGTGGCTCCGACCGGCGTCGATCCGGTGACCTTTCGATTTTCAGTCGAACGCTCTACCAACTGAGCTACAGAGCCAAACCGTCAGTGAACCGAAGTCCACTGAGAGAAACAAAGGTCCTTCCGAAGAAGAACCTTGTGCTCCGCGACCCTGACCGGACTCGAACCGGCGACCTCCGCCGTGACAGGGCGGCGCGCTAACCAACTGCGCTACAGGGCCTAACTGGTGTAACTAGTGTATCCGTTGTGGTGTCGGACTTTCCAATCCTACACCGTACCCCCAACGGGATTCGAACCCGTGTCGCCGCCGTGAAAGGGCGGTGTCCTAGGCCTCTAGACGATGGGGGCCTAGTTTGCTCTCGGATTCCCCGTGGGCAACGACGTTAAGCTTATCCCACCCGATTCGCGGAATGCAAAACGAAATCGAGTGTCCTCGGTCACAGAGCCGAGGCGGTGTTTTCCAACCTTTGGGAGGGCCGCCTCGGCGAGGGGATTCGACCTCCTCCCGACGACTAGAGTGGAGGGTATGGAGGCCCTGACTGACGATGAATTCGAGACGATCCTCGACGAGGCCCTCGACCTGCTGCCGGTCGGGGTGACCGAACAGCTCGACAACGTCGCCCTCTTCGTCGAGGACCGGCCGGAGAACGGCGACCGTCACCTGCTCGGCCTCTATGACGGAACGCCGATCGGCGAACGCGGGATCCAGGGGCTGGAGATGCCGGACACCATCTTCATCTATCGCGACAACCTCGTCGACTTCGCCGAGGACATCGATCACCTGCGCGAGGAGATCGTTATCACCATCGTCCACGAGATCGCCCACTTCTACGGCATCGACGACGACCGGCTCCACGAACTCGGCTGGGGCTGAGGCTCCGCCGGCGACAACACTACCGATCGGTTACAACCGATGACGGCAATTGGCGCTCGCGACTCCACTTCGCCTATTGTGGGCGGGTAACCCATCAGCACAGATACAACGATTTCCGTCCGTATCGACGCGTGGACGCAGGGTCGAACCGACCCGGGGCAGCGCCCGAGTGTTCCGCGTTTCTGCGGGCAGGAGGCACTACCCCCTTATGACAGTTGCATCAAAATCGACAGGCGCGGCTACCCCGGCCGTACGAGTGCTCAACCTGGCAGGCATCGACTACAGCCTGCGCAGCTTCGATCACGATCCCGCCACTCGCCGGTACGGTTCGGAAGCCGCCGATAAGCTCGGTGTCAGCTCCGACCAGGTGTTCAAGACCCTGATGATCCAGGTTGACGGAGCCCCTGTGACCGCGCTCGTCCCGGTCTCCGGACAGCTCGACCTCAAGGGCCTCGCCTCGGCCCGGGGAGCGAAGAAGGCCCAGCTCGCCGGCGTCGCCGAGACCGAACGTCGCACCGGCTACCCCGTCGGAGGCGTCTCCCCGTTCGGGCAGCGCCACGCCGTGCCGGTCGTCATCGATCGCACCGCACTCGACCACTCCGCCGTGTTCGTCTCCGCCGGCCGCCGCGGCCTCGAGATCGAGATCCGCCCCGAGGATCTCGTCATGCTCACCAATGCGCAGGTCGCGAAGATCGCCGCTCTCGACTGAGGCCCTTCACACCCATTCGACCTCACCGACGGACGGCTCTGCCCGACCGGCGGTGAGGTCGGCGTACATCGCCAACGCCAGCTCCACCTCGGCGACGGGGACGAGAATATCGAGCCCCACCTGACCGCCGTAATCGGCCCGCGTCGTCCACCCCCGGTTCGCGGCCGCGCGGTCGAGGGCATTCGCCTGGGCATAGTCGACGTCCGCGCGCACCGGGACCAGCTCATGTCGTGTGATGATCGATGCATCACCCACCGCCTCCGAGGTGGCCTGACCGTATGCGCGCACGAGCCCGCCCGCACCGAGTAAGGTCCCACCGAAATACCGGGTGACGATCGCGACGACATACGTGAGATCGTGCCCGGTGAGGACATCGAGGATCGGCGCTCCCGCGGTCCCGGCCGGCTCCCCGTCATCGCTGAAGCGCTGCGTCCGCGAGTCCGGGTCGAGGACGAACGCCGTGCAGTGGTGGCGGGCCTTCGGATAGGCGGCGCGCACCTCGGCGATGGTCTCCCGGGCCTCTGATTCATCGGCTGCGGGGGAGAGGTAAGCCAGGAATCGGGACTTCTTGATCTCGATCTCGGCCTCGGCGCTGCGGGCGATCGTCCGATACGACATGGTCGTCACTGTAGTCGAATGTCCACCGCAGTCGAATGTGTTCTACGATGTGCCCACGGGCGCGGATCACGCGCTCAATCCCCTCCCCGGCGAAAGGGTGACAATGGTGCACCAAGCAGGCGACGATGAACTCGCAGCGATCAAGACCGAATCCGTCCGAGCCCGCGAGCTCGACCGCGCGCACGTCTTCCATTCGTGGTCGGCGCAGCGACTCATCGACCCACCTGTCGTGTCCCGCGCATACGGGTCGACCATCGTCGACGGTGAGGGCAACGAACTCCTCGACTTCTCCTCGCAGCTGGTGAACACGAACATCGGCCACCAGCACCCGAAGGTCGTCGCCGCGATCAAGGAACAGGCGGACCTGTTGTGCACGATCAGCCCGGCCACCGTCAACGCCGCCCGATCGGAGGCCGCACGGCTGATCACCGAGCGCACCCCGGCCGGGCTCGACCGCGTGTTCTTCACCAACGGCGGAGCCGATGCGAACGAACACGCCATCCGCATGGCCCGCCTGCACACCGGGCGGCGCAAGATCCTCTCCCGGTACCGGTCCTACCACGGCGGCACGCAGACCGCGGTCAACGTCACCGGTGACCCGCGCCGCTGGGAGAACGAGACCGGCGAATCGGGGTTCGTCCACTTCTTCGGCCCCTTCCTCTACCGCTCGGAATTCCACGCGACCACCGAGGCGGAGGAGACCGAGCGGGCGCTGCACCACCTGCGGCGGACCATCGAACTGGAAGGTCCGTCAACCGTTGCCGCGATCATCCTCGAATCCATTCCCGGCACCGCGGGCATCATGATTCCCAGCCCCGAGTACATGCAGGGAGTCCGAGCGCTGTGCGATGAGTTCGGGATCGTGCTCATCGCCGACGAGGTGATGGCCGGGTTCGGTCGCTCGGGCAAGTGGTTCGCCTTCGAGCACTTCGACATCGTCCCCGACCTCATCACCTTCGCCAAGGGTGTGAACTCCGGGTACGTGCCGCTCGGCGGGGTCGTCATCAGCGACGACATCTTCGAGACCTTCGCCGAACGCGTCTACCCCGGCGGGCTGACATACTCAGGCCATCCGCTGGCCTGCGCGGCGGCCGTGGCGACCATGAATGCGATGGCCGATGAAGGCATGATCGAGCATGCTGCGCATATCGGCGAGACCATCATCGGACCGCGTCTGGCCCAGATCGCGGAGAACTCGAAACACGTCGGCGAGGTTCGCGGAACCGGCGCGTTCTGGGCGATCGAACTCGTCTGGGACAAGGAGTCCAAGGAACCGCTGGCCCCCTATGGCGGCGGGTCTCCCGAGGTCGCCTCGGTGGTGGGCGCACTCAAGGAGCACGGAGTCGTGCCGTTCAACAACTACCACCGGCTGCACGTGGTGCCGCCGATCAACATCAGCGAAGAGGACCTCGAACGCGGCCTCGGCGTCTTCGAGAAGGTCCTCACCGACCTCGACTTCTCCCGCTAGTTACTACCTGACGGCGGCCCAGCACCCTCGCGCGAGGTATCTGGGCCGCCGTCGGGTAGCAATTAGGGGAGTTGGTGGGTGTAGGTGCCGCCTAGGACCGTGGCCCGGATCGGGATCTTTGAGATCTCTTCGGGGGCGACGTTGCCTGGGTGCGTCTCCAAGGCGACGAAGTCCGCGAGCTTGCCTCGGCTCAGCGTTCCCTTGTCCTGGCCCTGTCCCGAACCGGCTGCGGCGTTCACCGTGTAGGCCGCGATCGCCTCGTCGACGCTCAAGGACTCGACGGCCGATCCCATGACGTCGCCCTCACGGGTGGCGCGGGTGACGAAGGCTTCGATCCCGCGCAGCACGTTCCCGTCCGCACACGGCCGGTCCGAGCTGCCGGCCAGCAGAACACCGGCATCGACGAACGACTTCGCGCGATAGAGCAGCCTGCGCCGCTGCGGCCCGAGCGACCTGTTCATTCCGTCTCCGATGCCGTCGGCGAACGCGGCCTGCGGGGTGACGACGATCCCGTGCTCGGCCAGGGTGGCCAGATGCTCGTCGTGGACCATCGCGGCATGTTCGATCCTGTTGGGCACGGCCCGCCGACCGTATCGGTTCTGCGCGTCGACGATGTTCTCAATCGCCGCATCCACGGCGGCATCGCCGATCGCATGCACCGCGACCGACCAGCCGGAGGCGTAGGTGTGAAGAATCTGCTGACGCAGCACCTCGGGATCGTCCTGCAGATACCCGGGATGGTCCTTGCCCGCATAGTTCTCCCGCATCGCAGCAGTCTCCCCGGACATCGCCCCGTCCATGAAGAACTTGACCGGACCGATCGAGAGCAGATCATCGCCGAGGCCGGTGCGCAGTCCCGCATCGAGACCGATGCCGAATCCGTCGGCCGAGTTCGCCGCGATCGGATGGAGACCGTCGGCCTGCGGCATCAGCTGGGCACGGGCCCGCAGCTTGCCCTCCTCCCGCGCCCGCAGGTACGCGGAGATCTCGATGGGGGAGTGCCCGATCCAGCCATAGGCGATGCCGCACTCACCGAACGAGGTGATGCCTTCCTTCGCGTAGTACGCGGTGGCCAGATCGATCGCCTCGACGAGGGTGTCGAGCGAATACGGGCGGATGAGATCCTGCACCAGCGCCTGCGCCGTCTCCTCGAGCAGCCCGGTGGGATGCCCGGCCGCATCACGGACGACCTTGCCGCCGACAGGCTCCTCGAATCCTTCGGCGAGGATGCCCGCCCGCCGCATCGCCTCGGTGTTGACGATGGCGGCATGCCCCGAGGTCTGCCGCATGAACAGCGGCCGGTCCCCGGTGATCTCGTCGAGCCGGGCCAGATCCGGGTACTGACCGTCGTAGTCGCGGTGGGCATACCCTGTCGCGTTGATCCATTCCCCGGCCGGCGTCGTCGCCGCGGCCTGCTCGAGTTCGGCGTAGACGTCGGCCAGTCCGCCCGGCAGCGCCGTGACGTCGACCGATGCGAGCGTGAGTCCGAACCAGGCGGTGTGGCAGTGGGCGTCGTGGAAGCCCGGCAGCACGCTCGCCCCGCCGAGTGATTCGACCCGGTCGGCGCTGATGCCGTCGAGTTCCTCGTCGAAGCCGACGATCCGGGAGTTCAGCACCCCGATCTTCCTCGCACGCGGCCTGGCCGGGTCGAGGGTGTGGGCGTCGAGGTCGGTGAAGATCGCGTCGATTCTCATGGCTCCACCTTAGTCAGGAACGCACGCGTGCGAGCCTGGCGTCCACGACCGGGACCAGTGTCCTCGTCTCAGCGTCCACGTTCACGGCAGGCGGGCGCCGCGGATGTCCGGATCGGTCAGGCAGTGGACGAGCGAGAGCCCCTCGTGCTCGACGGCGCGAGCGAACGCGTCGCGGAAGTCCTCGGTCCGCTCGACCCGGATCCCGAGCCCGCCGAAGGCGGTGGCCATGGCGGCGAAGTCCGGGTTGACCAGCCCCGTGGCCGTGGCCCGGCCCGGGTATTCGCGGTCCTGGTGGCCGCGGATCGTGCCGTAGACCGCATTGTCGTTGACGACGACGGTGATGTTCGCCCCGTACTGGACGGCGGTGGCCATCTCCTGGCCGTTCATGAGGAAGTCCCCGTCCCCGGCGATGCAGAACACCGCCCGCTCGGGGTGGACGAGCCCGGCGGCGACCGCGGCCGGCAGCCCGAATCCCATCGATCCGTTCCGCGGACCCAACGCCGAGGGGAATCCGTGCGTGGGCAGGAACCGCGTCGCCCAGCCGGAGAAGTTCCCCGCCCCGTAGGTGACGATCGCATCATCCGGCAGCAGGTCCTTCACATGGACGAATGCTTCGTCCATGTCGACATACGCCGCCGAGGCGGCCGACCCGTCCGTGGGCGCGTGGACCTGCGGCTGCCGCCAGGTGTCGAGTTCGGCTCGGGCGTCGACGACCCAATCCGGCAGCGGCACGGCGTCCTCCGCCGCCTCGGACAGGGCATCGCCGAGCGGCGGTTCGTCGATCGACCCGTCCGAGGACACCGAATAGGTCCGGGTCCCGTCCTCGGTGAACAGCGCCTGGGCGAAGCGGGACACCGAGGTGACGATGTGCTGGTCGAGGCGTCCGAAGTGGCCGTGGGCGTCGGGGTCGGGGCCGATGACGACGGTACGCTGATCGGTGCCGATGCTGAATCCGTTCGTGGCCACATCGGTGCGCACACAGCCTAAGAAAATGTGCAGGTCCGCCTCGGCGAGGGTCTGCGTGGCCACCGGGGCGGCACCGAAGCCGAGGATGCCGAGGAAGTTCGGGGAATCGTGGTCGATGCCGTCGTAGGCGCGGAAAGTCCCGAGCACGCCGAGCCCGCGGTCGCGGGACCACTGCGCGATGCGTCGGGAGGTTCCCGGTGACCAGTCCTCGCCGCCGATGATGAGCACGGGACGGTCGGCGGCGGTGATGCGGGCCCGCAACTCCGTGACGTCCCCGGCGTACGGGGAAGCCGAACTGTGCACTCGCGGCGGGAGCACGGTCCCGGCACTCGGGCGCACGAGCACGTCCTCGGGCAGGCCGATGACGACGGGACCCGGCCGACCGGTCACGGCGGTGTGCATGGCGTCGGCGACCACCTCGGCGGCCTTGTCGGGGTCATCGAGGGTGAGCACCTTCTTCGCGGTCGAGGAGAACCAACCGTGCAGGTCGAACTCCTGGAAGGCCTCCCGGTCGCGATGATCGGTGGGGATGAGGCCGACGAAGACGACGAGCGGGGTCGCATCCTGGTACGCGGTGTGGATGCCGACCTTGACGTTGGCGGCACCGGGCCCGCGGGTGACCATGGCGATGCCGGGGATCCCGGTCATCCGGCCCTCGGCCACGGCCATATAGGACGCCCCGCCCTCCTGGCGGCAGACGACGGGCAAGATGGAGGAGTCGTGGAGGCCGTCGATGACGTCGAGATAGGATTCGCCGGGAACGAGGTAGGCACGGCGGACCCCGTGCGCTTCGAGCTCCTCGACGATGAGGTGGCCGGCGGAAGGCGACGCTGAGGTGTCCATACTCCATGCTTATCATTCTTTTGTCTCATGTGGTCCCCACCCGGCGCATTCGCTCGTGCAAGGCCGTAAGATCGGGCAACAACGGAATCAGTGCGGCCCGCCGCCTGAGCCCGTGGGCAGGGAATCGTCGCCGATCAGGCGGCGAATGACGATTGACAGCCAGGAGGCTCACGCATGACCGGCATCGACTCCGACCATCCATCGGCTTCGGCGATCTCCACCACCGGCGACGGTGTGGCAGGTCGGCGCGGGCGGAGTGGATTCCAGTCGAAGCCGCGCAAGGCCAAGCTCGAACGGGACCCGGGGATGCCGGCGAGCACCTGGCGCCTGCGCTCGGACGCGTGGGAGTACCTGAAGTTCGCGATCAAGCGTCTGGCCGCCAGCGGCGGGGACTTCTCGATGATCGCCGAGGACGGGGAGGTCTGGCGATCGCTGCGCTCGCTCAAGACCATCGAACTCTACTGGGGCGGATTCGGGCAACGCTACGTCGAGGACATCACGGATCTGCTCTCGGACGGCGAATTCGATCGGGCCCACGACATGATCACCCGAGCGGTCAACCGGCTGCGCGGCACCACCGTGCCCGATGTCGGCGAAGACGACCTCACCGAAGAGGAACGCGCCGAACTCAAGGACCGACAGGACTCCCGCCCCCGCTTCGAGGTCCTCATCGTCGACGAGACGACCGAGGGCGGTCGCGATGAGCTCCACTCCGATCTGCTCAAGCTGCGCAACCCCACAGACCAGTTCATCTACGACTACGTCATCGTCCCGACCGCCGACGATGCCGTCGCCGCGGCCCTGACGAACCCGAACCTGCTCGCCTGCGTCATTCGCCCCGGCTTCACCGACGAGACCCGTGAGGTCCTCAGCCGCGACCTCCGCGACGCCGTGGCCTTCGCCCACCAGACGACCAAGGCTATGCCCACCGGCCCGATGAGTCCGCTGAACTCGGTGCGACGGGTGCTGCGGCTGGCCGATACGCTGGCGAATCTGCGCCCCGAACTCGACCTCTACCTCATGGCCGGTGCGCACATCGAAAGCCTCGCCGGGGCCCTGACCCACCGGTTCCGCCGGGTCTTCCGCCGGGAGGACCAGTTCGAGCTCCACCTTTCGCTGCTGCGTCGGCTGCAGCATCTCTACGACACACCGTTCTTCACCGCGATCCGTGAACACGCCCGCCGACCGGCCGGTGTCTTCCATGCCCTGCCCGTCTCCCGCGGCGGATCGGTCGTCGGGTCGAAGTGGATCGGGGACTTCGTCGACTTCTACGGACTCAACCTGCTGCTCGCGGAGTCCAGCGCCACCTCGGGGGAATTGGACTCGCTGCTGGCTCCGGTGAACACGCTGAAGAAGGCGCAGCTGCTGGCTGCCCGCGCCTTCGGAGCCAAGCGCACCTACTTCGTGACGAACGGGACGTCGACGGCGAACAAGATCGTCCACCAGGCCGTGGTCTCACCCGACGAGGTCGTCATGGTCGACCGCAACTGTCACAAGTCCCACCACCATGCGCTCATGCTCACCGGCGCCAGGACCGCGTACCTCGAGGCCTACCCGCTCAACGACTTCGCGTTCTACGGGGCGGTGCCGCTGAGCCGGATCAAGCAGCTGCTGCTCGACTACCGCGCCGCCGGCCGCCTCGACGAGGTGCGGATGATCACCCTGACCAACTGCACCTTCGACGGCATCGTCTACGACCCGTACAAGGTGATGTCCGAATGCCTGGCGATCAAACCCGACCTCGTCTTCCTCTGGGACGAGGCCTGGTTCGCCTTCGCCCGCTTCCACCCGGTCACCCGTAAGCGCACCGCGATGGTCGCGGCCGAACGCCTCGAGGAGACCCTGTCCACCGACGCCCATGCCGCGGCGTATCGGGAGCAGCGCGAGCGCCTGTTCGACCCCGAGACCGGGCAGCCGACCTCGGATGAGGCGTGGCTGGAGGAGGATCTGCTGCCTCCTCCGGATGCGACGATCCGCGTGTATGCGACGCAGTCGACGCACAAGACGCTGACCGCGCTGCGCCAGGGATCGATGATCCACGTCTACGATCAGGAGTTCGCCACCGGGGCCGAGGAGGCCTTCCACGAGGCGTACATGACGCACACCTCGACCTCGCCGAACTATCAGATCCTCGCCTCCCTCGACCTGGGCCGCCGACAGGTGGAGATGGAGGGCTTCGCACTCGTGCAGAAGCAGCTCGATCTGGCGATGAGCCTGTCCTCGGCGATCGCGCGGCACCCGCTGCTGAAGAAGACGTTCAAGGTCCTCACCGCCGCCGACCTCATCCCGGCCGAGTACCGGGTCACCGAGCGGACGATGCCGCTGCGTGATGGTCTGGCGACGATGTGGGACGCGTGGGTGAAGGACGAATTCGTCGTCGATCCCAGCCGCATCACCGTCGAGATCTCCGGCACCGGCGTCGACGGGGACACGTTCAAGCACGAACATCTCATGGACCGCTACGGCATCCAGGTGAACAAGACGAGCCGGAACACGGTGCTGTTCATGACGAACATCGGCACCTCCCGGTCGGCCGTGGCCTACCTCATCGAGGTCCTCGTCAAGCTCGCCGGGAAGTTCACGGACCCGCATGAGCTGCAGGCCCAAGATGCGCTGACCGAGCCGGCCGCGGTGATGCCTCCGTTGCCGGACTTCTCCGCCTTCGCACCCGACTACGCCGCCGAGGTGCCGGCCGAGGATCCGTCGAAGCAGCTGCCCGACGGTGACCTGCGCACCGCCTACTATGCGGGTCTGCGCCGACAGAACATCGAGCATGTGCTCCCGCACGAACTGCGCCGTCGCATCGATGGAGGGGAGAAGCCGGTCTCGGCCGGGTTCGTCACCCCCTATCCGCCGGGATTCCCGGTACTCGTGCCCGGGCAGGTCATCACCGCCGAGGTGCTCGACTTCATGTCCGCGCTCGACACTCGTGAGATCCACGGCTACGAGGCAAGGCTCGGGTACCGGGTGATCCTGCCGGAAGCCATCGAAGGCTGAGCGAGACGGCAGAGCTGATCACGCATGCGTACGAATCGACTCATCCAGACCGTCGAGGCCCACTCCGAGGGGCTGCCCGTCCGCGTCGTCACCGGGGGAGTGGGTGCGTTCCCCGGTTCGTCGATGGCCGAGCGGCGGGAGCGGTTCATCGAGCATTCCGATGATCTGCGCACCTTCCTCATGTGCGAACCGCGCGGCCACGGCTGGCTCTCAGGAGCGATCCTGCAGCCGCCGACCCGGACCGATGCCGACTGGGGAGTGCTCTTCATCGAGGTCACCGGGGTGCTGCCGATGTGCGGTGCCGGAACCATCGCCGTGGCCACTGTCCTCGTCGAGACCGGGATGGTCCCGGTGACCGAGCCGGTGACGACGGTGCGGTTGGATGCCCCGATCGGGCTCATCACCGCCGAGGTGGCTGTCCGTGAGGGCCGCGCCGAGGCGGTCACCATCACCAACGTCGCTTCCTATGCGCACGCCCTTGACCAGGTCGTCGAGGTGCCAGGCCACGGAAGGGTGCCATGTGACATCGGCTTCGGTGGGAACTTCTACGCCTTCGTCTCCGCCGCCGAGGTGGGGATCCCGTTCGAGAGGGACCGTTCCGAAGAGTTCATCGCCGCCGGACGCGAGATCATGGCAGCGGTGAACGAGCAGCTGTCACCGGTGCACCCTGAAACCGGCTACCGGGGGTGTGAGCATGTCGTGTTCCTGGCGCCGGAGTCGGGCGTGGAGACGGGTGCGGACGCGGACGAGCCCGCACCGAACGCCCGCCACGTCCTCATCAACCATCCCGGGTGGCTCGACCGTTCGCCGGGCGGCACCGGCACCAGCGCGCTTATGGCCGTCCGGCATGCGCGCGGGCAGTTGGCGCTCGACACGGACTTCGTCAACGAGTCCTTCATCGGCACCTCGTTCACCGGACGACTGATCGAGGAGACGAGCGTCGGGGAGCACGTGGCGGTGGTGCCGACGATCACGGGGAGCGCGTGGCTGACCGCGACCTCGCAATTCATGCTCGACCCCAGCGACCCGTTCCCCGCCGGCTTCACCCTCTGACACAACTTGGGCGGAGCTCCACCTCGCCGACCGCTCAAGTTACCGCCCACCGCTCGCCGCATAACGCGATACAGTGTCGGTAACGTGAGCGGTCGGCGGACGGCGCCCTACCCCAACTGCCCGGGGTGGAGGACGCGGGAGAGGAAGTCCTTCGTCCGCTGCTCCTGCGGATTGCCGATGACGTCCTTCGCCGGTCCTGCTTCGACGACGACTCCGCCGTCCATGAAGACCACGCGGTCGGCGACCTGGCGGGCGAACTCCATCTCGTGGGTGACCACGACCATCGTCATCCCCGCCTCGGCGAGGTTGCGCATGACCTGGAGGACGTCACCGACGGTCTCGGGATCGAGCGCCGAGGTGGGTTCGTCGAAGAGCATGACATCGGGGTCCATGCTCAGCGCCCGGGCGATCGCCACCCTCTGCTGCTGACCTCCAGAGAGCGATCCCGGCTTGGCCTCCATCTTCTCGGACAGACCGACCTTCGCGAGGTTCGCCTCGGCGACCTTGTTCGCCTCGGCCTTCGACCGCTTCAGCACCTTCGTCTGGGCGATCGTGAGGTTCTCGCGCACCGTGAGGTGGCCGAAGAGGTTGAAGGACTGGAAAACCATGCCGATGCGGGTGCGGGCTGCGTCGATGTCGAGGTCCAGATCGGTCATGTCCATGCCGTCGACGACGATCGAGCCGCCGCTCGGAGTCTCGAGCGTGTTGATGCACCGCAGCATCGTCGACTTGCCCGAGCCCGAGGGCCCGATGACGCAGACGACCTCGCCCTTGTCGACGTCGAGGCTGATATCGGTGAGGACCTTGTTCGTCCCGAAGCTCTTCTGCAGGTTTCGAATCGCGATGATAGGGGCGGCGGTGGAAGCCGCCGAGGTGGTGGGAACGTTCATCATTTCACTCCAGAATCAGCGGAACCGTACTTGCGCTCGAGGACCCGTGAGAGATAGGACAGCGGGATCGTGATGATGAGATAGCACAGCGCGATGACGATGAAAGGCGTGAGATTCGCGGTGTTGACGATCTCTGCTCTGCCTAGTGCCGCGAGCTCGCGGCCGTCGACCGAGGACCCGAGGATGTAGGCCAGGGAGGAGTCCTTGGCGAGCAGGATCAGCTCGTTCGTCAGCGGTGGCAGGATGATGCGCATCGCCTGCGGCAGGACGATCGTGAACATCGCGCGCGAGGAAGACATTCCCAATGATCGCGCGGCCTCGATCTGTCCCTTCGGCACCGCCTGGATGCCGGCGCGGATCGTCTCGGCCATATAAGCCGAGGACACGAGGCCGAGGGCGATCATGATGATGACCAGCTGCGGCAGATTGAAATTCTCGAAGGCGACGGGCAGGCCGAAGCCGAGGACGAGGAAGACGACGAGGGCTGGCAGTCCGCGGAAGAACTCGATGTAGATCGTCGCGAGCCAGCGGTAGACGCCGACCGAGGACAGTCGCATGAGGGCGACGAACAGGGCGATGACCAGCCCGAGAGCGAAGCCGAGGAATGTATAGACCACGGTGTTCTTCAGCGCCATCGTGATGACGTCGGGAAACATGCCCGCCGCGATGTCGACGCGACCGAAGGAGTCGATGAGCTTCGGCCAGTCGGCGAAGATCGCGATGAGGATCGCGATGACGATGAGGATCGCGTATTGGATGCCGCGGGAGAGCTTCGCCTTCTGGCGTTTGCTCATCCTAGCTTTCGGGGTTGCAGTGGCGGTGGGGACGGCTGGGCCGGTCTGGCGGCCGTCCTCGCTCGCTGTGGGAACTGACATGGTTGTCCTTCGAAAACTGTGGCGGGGGTGCCCGCCGGGGTACGTGCCGTGAAGATCGGATGGGACTCAGGCAGGTCGGTCGATCTCAGCCGAACGGGCGGTCGCCCGCGACCTCGTCGTCGCGGGCGACCGCCCAAACAGGTGCGATCACTTGGGGGCGTCGCCGAACCACTTCTTGTAGATCTCGTCGTACTCCCCGTTGTCCTTGATCTCCGTGATCGTGTCGTCCACGGCCTTCTTCATCGCCGTGTTGCCCTTCTTCATCGAGATGCCGTAGTGCTCATCGGTCTTGATGTCGAAGCCGACCGCAAAGCCCTTGTTCTCGGTGTTGTAGTTGTACAGCACACCGTTGTCGTTGATGACGGCGTCGACCTGCCCTGTCTTGAGCGCCTCGAGTGACAGGGGCAGGTCCTCATAGGTGATGACTTCGGAGTCCTTGAAGTTCTCCGTCGCGTAGTCGAGGCCAGTCGTGCCGGCTTGAGCGCCGATCTTGAAGCCCTTCAGCCCCGCCTCGTCCTTCGCTGTCTTATCTGCCTTGGTCAGGATCGCCTGGTTCGCGTCGAAGTAGGGTTCGGAGAAGTCGGTCGCCTCCTCGCGCTCGGGGGTGATCGTCGTGGCGGCGGCCGCGACATCGCACTTGTTCTGGTTGAACTCGGCGCCCGAGGTGATCGTCTCGAAGGAGGTGTTGATGATCTCCTGTTCGACGCCGAGCTTCTTCGCCACGGCATCGACGATGTCGACGTCGAAGCCGACGACCTCACCGTCCTTCTCGAACTGGAACGGCTGGTAGGACAGGTGCGTGCAGGTCGTCAGCTTGCCCTCCTTGACGAGGGGGACACCGCCTTCTGCCGTCGCCGCGGGTTCCGAATCGCCTCCGCCGCAGGCGGACAGGGCGAGCATGGCGCCGACGGCCACGGTGGCCAGGGTCAAGCGTCGTTTCATGGTTCCTCCAGTGAGTCGGTGACGGGTGTGTCACGCAATCGCGGGTCGCTCGGCGGTCGTACCTGAGCAACGTCTGAGAGGAATCCTACCGTGAACTGGGTCACACTTCGGTGCAACCGATGACCGCCGAGGCGGTTGTGACGAAATCGTAGTTTTGCCACCTTGTGAGGCCGGCCGGCCGAGCTTCGCGAGCGGGCGCCGTGCGGGAACGGCAGAGGGTCCGACCATCGCGTACGATGATCGGACCCTGCCTGAGATTGATTCGGCCGGAGCCGCTCAGCTCAGCTGATCCTCCATGTCGAGGTCGCTGGTGTCCTTGGCCAGCCACAGCGCTGCGAACGTGAGGATCGCGGCGCCGATGATGTAGAGGCCGCAGTAGAAGATCGTGCCACCCTCGGCCTGCCACAGCGCGACCATCGCGAAGGGAGCCGGGCCTGCGCCGATGACGCTGGCCATATTGTAGGACACGGCCGAACCGGTGTAGCGGACATTGGCCGGGAAGAGCTCGGGCAGGTAGGCGGCCATCGGCCCGAACGTCAGTCCCATGAGGATGAACCCGACGATGAGAGCGATGACGACACCCGCGGTGCCCGCGTTGAACAGGGCGTTGACGACGAGACCGTAGGCGGCGATGAGCACGGTCACGCCGAGCAGCATCTTCCGCCGACCCAGCTTCTCGGCCAGGGGCCCGGAGACGACGGTGAAGATGCCGAAGAAGACGACGCCGATGATGAGGTAGGTGAGGAATTCGCTCTTCGTGTAGCCGAGCCCCGCGACGAACCCGGCGGGATCGAAGGAGGTTCCCGCCGCCTCGGCGACGGTCTGTGCCTGTTCCACGGTGGCCGGTGAGGTGCCGTAGGTCAGGGTGAACGCGGTCATGAAGTAGAAGATCACGTAGGTCGCGAGCATGATGAAGGTGCCGAGGATGAGCGGCTTCCAGCTCGTGGCGAAGACGCGGCCGATGGGGGCCTTCGAGATCTGCTGCTTCTGCGCGACGAGCTGGAAGGCCGGGGTCTCCATGAGGGAGAGGCGGACCCAGAGACCGACGGCGACGAGGATCGCCGAGAGCAGGAACGGGATGCGCCAGCCCCACGCAAGGAAAGCCTCGGGGGAGGTCCACGAGTTCAGCCCGACGAAGAGCAGGTTGGCGATGATGAAGCCGACCGGGGCGCCGAGCTGAGGGAAGGTGCCCCAGATGGCGCGCTTGCCCTTCGGGGCGTTCTCGGTTGCCAGCAGGGCAGCACCCGACCATTCGCCGCCGAGGCCGACACCCTGGCAGAAGCGCAGGAGGACGAGCATCGCGGGCGCGAGGACGGCCCAGCCCGGCGCCGAGGCGGTCGGGAGCAGCCCGATGAGGAAGGTGCCGATGCCCATGATGAGCAGGGAGGCGATGAGTGTCTTCTTCCGGCCGATCCGGTCACCGAAGTGACCGAAGATGATCGAGCCCAGGGGGCGGGCGACGAAGGCGACGCCGAAGATCGCGAACGAGCTCAGCAGCTGCGTCGTCGAGGTCTGATTGGGGAAGAAGAGCGCCGGGAAGACCAGCGACGAGGCGGTCGCGTAGGCGTAGAAGTCGAAGAACTCGATCGTGGTGCCGACCATCGAGGCGGTCAGGACCTTGCCGCGGGTGTTGTTCTTCCGAGTCGCTGCGATGGCGTCGGACTCGACGGCGTCGTCGGGTGAGGGGTTCGGATTCCCCGGTTGTGTTTCGGTGGACATGGTGTCGTTGTGCTCCGCTGTTTCGTGAGTGCAGGCACGGGCGGGTGGTGCTCGTGTCAATGGAAAAGGGCCGCCGATGCTGTGCGAGCACAGCGTCGACGGCGACGGATAGACACTACGCCCGTCTCACAAAATGCGTTCTCCGCGTCTCGGAAGACGAGATTGCTCGGTCATCCGAGTATTTTCGCGGGCTGGTGACCAGCAGGGACGCGTGTTCGGCCCGCCTGCGGGCACGACTCCTGCGGGTCGCGCCTTACTCGGAGACGGAGACTCCGGTGATGGTGACCTTCTCCTTCGGGGCGCCGTCGCCGGCACCGGAGTCCGTGCCCTTGTCGGCGATGTCGGACACGGTCTTCGTGCTGTCCTTGTCGAGGGAGCCGAAGACGGTGTAGTCCGGCGGCAGAGAACTGTCGTCGTAGACGACGAAGAACTGGGAGCCGTTGGTGTCGGGGCCGGCGTTGGCCATGGCGAGGGTGCCTGCCGGGTAGGTCTCGGAGCCGTCGACCTCATCGGCGAACGAGTAGCCGGGTCCGCCCGAACCGGTGCCGGTGGGGTCGCCGCACTGGAGGACGAAGATGCCCTCGGTGGTCAGGCGGTGGCAGTCGGTGTCGGCGAAGTACTTCTGCTTCGCCAGGGACAGGAAGCTGTTGACGGTGCAGGGGGCACCGTCGGCGTCGAGGGTCACGGTCAGATCGCCGGCGTTCGTGGCGATGGCGGCCTTGACCTTGCCCTTCGCCTGCGGCTGCTCATCAGGGGTGTCGACGTCCTTGGCGCCGGACTGCGAATCCTTCGGGTAGGAGCAGGTGCCGGGCGCGGCTTCGGTCGAAGTCTCCGCGCTGGTCGAGCTTTCAGCGGAGCCGCCGGAGTCGCCCTCGGAATCGGACGATCCGCACCCGGTCAGGAGCAGAAGTGCGAGGACCGCGAACGCGGCCAGGGCCGACAGAACGGCTGGCTGCGGTCGGCGGGTCAGGGCATGAGAGCGACTGGGCGCGGGGTGATCCATGCCTTCATCGTATCGGCACTCAAATATAGGTCACCATCGGATACTTTCAGCGCTGGAAAGTATCCGATAGCGACCTAGATCTGCTCGGAACTCAGGTTTCGACCGGGGTGCGGGTGCTCTTGTCGGGGGAGCCGCCTCGGCGGAGGAAGATCGCGACGGAGATGACGATGAGTCCGGCCAGGCACAGCCCGACGCCGACCCAGGCGGGTGCGCGGTAGCCGAGTCCTGCGGTGATGACGATGCCGCCGAGCCACGCGCCGAGGGCATTGGCGAGGTTGAACGCGGCGTGGTTCATGGCTGCGGACAGGCTCGGGGCGTCGTGGGATTCGCGGAACAGGCGCATCTGCAAGGCCGTGGTGATCATCGATCCGGAGATGCCGATGAGGAAGAGCGCGATGATCGCGATCGCCGCGATGTGGGTGAAGGCGCCGAAAGCGGCGAGCACGAGGGCGGAGAGGATCATGCCGCCGGTGGCCGAACGTTCGATGGACTTGTCGACCAGCGGTCCGGCGATGAGGGAGCCGGCGGTCATGCCGAGTCCGTAGACGGCGAGCACCCACGGGATCGCGACCTCGGGAACGCCGGCGACGTCGGTCATGGTCGGGGTGATGTAGGTGTAGACGGCGAACATGCCGCCGAACCCGACGGACCCGGCCACGAGGGTGAGGATGATCTGCACGCGACCGAGTGCCTTGATCTCCCCGCGCGCCGATGGCACCTCACCGGCGCCGACGCTCACACGCGGGACGGCGATGGCGACCATGATGACGGTGAGGATGCCCAGCCCCGCGACGAGACCGTAGGCGCTGCGCCACCCGAACAGATTGCCCAGTGCCGCGGCGAAGGGCACACCGAAGATGTTCGCGATCGTCAGTCCGAGCATGACTCGCGACATCGCCCGCCCGCGGCGGTTCGCCGGGACGAGGGAGGCGGCGACGACCGCGCCGATTCCCAGATAGGCGCCATGGGGCAGGCCCGAGGCGAAGCGCGCGATGTTGAACAGGGCCGCGGTCGGAGCGAGCATCGAGGCGAGGTTGCCCAGGGCGAAGAGTCCCATCATGCACAGGAGCAGCAGTTTGCGGTCCATGTGCGCGGCGATGGTCGTGATCAGGGGTGCACCGACGACGACGCCGATCGCGTAGAACGACACCGCGTGACCGGCCTGGGGGACCGTGATGCCGAGCTCCTCGGCGATCATCGGCAGCAGTCCCATGGTCGCGAATTCGGTCACTCCGATGCCGAAGGCGCCGATCGCCAGGGCGAAGACGGCGAACTTGTAGACTCCGCGGGAGACCGGGGCATCGCTCATAGGACTCCTTCGGAGACGAGGGGTGTGTGGGACGACCGCACCAGCCTATTGCCCATCGCGGCTCCTCGAAAGTGCGGGGGACGCAATGTGACGATTCGAACAGGCTGCGTGCCGTGCCTGGCGTCACCGACACCCTCGCCGAGGCGGCCGATCGTCCCGTACGCAGGTTGAGTCTGTGCGAGTGTCGAGTCCGCGCGGACGCTCAGGACTCGGATGGATCGTCGGCGTTCGCCTCCGCGTCGACCTCGGCCAGGGCCTGGGAGGCGACGGAGAAGGCCGTGTTCGCGCTCGGCACCGAGCAGTAGATGGCCGACTGGAGGAGGACTTCCTTGATCTCGTCCCGGGTCAGGCCGTTGCGCAGCGCCGCCTTGACGTGCATCGCGAGTTCGGCTTCGTGGCCGCCGGCGATCATGGCGGTGAGTGTGATGGCCGATCGCATGCGACGGTCCAGACCGGGCCGGGTCCAGATCTCACCCCACGCATAACGGGTGATGAGGTCCTGGAAGTCGCTCGTGAAGTCGTCGACCTTCGCATTCGCCCGATCGACGTGGGCGTCGGAGAGGACTTCGCGGCGCACGGTCATCCCGGCCTCGCGGACCTCGTCGCGGCTGGCCTCCCGCGGTCCTGAAGCGGTGGGCAGAGCGGCCGCACCAGCCGCACCATCGGCGCCGGCGGATCCTCCTGCCGCGGCGGTTCCTCCGGCCCCGGCGCCGAGGCCCTTGCCGCCGAAGAAGTCATGAAGCAGTCCCGCGGTCACGGCGGGCGCCTCGGCGGGCACCAGATGGGCGGCCCCTTCGATGACCTCGAGGAGGGCACCAGGGACGGCGTTCGCGATCTCGGCGAGCTTCGTCGCCGGGGTCGGCTGGTCCTCGGAACCGGCGACGGCGAGAACCGGGCGGGTGATCTCGGGCAGGCGTTCGCGGACATCGAAGTCGGCCAGCGCATAGCAGAGGGAGGCGTAGGAGAAGCGGTCGGCATCCTGAAGTGAGTGCAGCAGCGCGGCCGAGGCTTCCGGCTCGCGGTCCATGAAGCCCTCACCGAACCAGCGCTGTGCCGAACCGATGATCTGAGTCGGTGTGCCCGAGGTGGCCACGGTCTGGGCGCGCTCCTCCCAGGCGGTGGCCTCACCGATCTTCGCGCCGGTGCAGAACACCGCGATGCGACCGAAGCGGTCGGCGTGGTCGAGGGCCAGCTGCATGGCGGTGGCCCCGCCGATCGAATCGCCGGCGAGGTCGACGGGCGTGCCGGGGGCGACCACATCGGGAAGGACGCGGTCGAGTGTCGACAGGACCGCCTCGGCGAGGTCGGACATCGTGATCCGCGGAGCCACCGATGTCTCTGGGGGAACGGTGATCGGCGTCGAACGGCCGTGACCGGGCAGGTCGATGCCGATGACCGTCGTCTCCGGACTCACCGCCGCGAATGCGCTCGCCGCCTGCTGCCACAGCGCGGCCACCGAGGTGCCCAGCGAGGGGAGGACGACGAGGACCCGGGCCTCGTCGGCCGGGGTCGTGGGGGCGGCGAGAACGGATGCGGTGAGCTCCATGGATGTCACTTTCTCGAGCGTGTTTTCTCAGTCGGGGTGTCTCAGTCGAAGGACGGCAGGTCGATCTCCTGCGGTCCGGATTCGTCGATGGTGGCAAGGATGGTCCGGCGGATGTCCTCGGCCTCTCCGAGGTAGGACTCGGGGGTGAAGAACTCGGAGATTCCGTCCTCGTCGCCGACCGCTTCGCGCAGCGCAGCGACGGGGTCCGAGCCGGGGGCGATGATGTCAGCGATCTGGTCCTTGGTCAGGCGGTCGCCGAAGACGATGGTGAGTTTCTCCCCGAAGATCCCGGGACTGGCGGCATCGAGGTTCGCCCGCATGGCCTCGGGGCGGACGTGCAGGCCCGCGATCATGTCATCGAGGATGGTCAGGGATGAGATCGCCAAGGTCATGAGTTCGGACAGGGCCGGCCATTCGGCATGCCAGGCACCGTCGGAGCGTTCTTCGACCGCTTCGGCGGCGGCCGTGGTCAGGGTGGACAGCGCGCCGGGCACGCGTATGCCGTTGCGGTGGAGGAGCACCGCCGAGGTGGGGTTCGATTTGTGCGGCATCGCCGATGATCCGCCGGTGGCCGACAGCGACAGTTCCCCGATCTCCGGGCGGACGCCGATGAGGACGTCGCGGGCGATCGAGGCACCCACGGTCACGCATTGGGCAAGGTGGGATCCCCACGAGAGGATGCGCACTCGGTCCGTGTGCCAGGGGACGGGGATCTGGGTGAGTGCCGCATCGGGGCCGACCATCTGGACATGGAATTCGCGCAGCAACGAATCGGTGGACTCGCCGGCGAACCAGCGGATGGCGGCCCGTGTGCCCGCGGCACCGCCGACCTGCACATAGTCGACGTAGGGGGCCTGAGCTTGGACTTCGTTGACCTCGGCGGCCCACGTGGCTGCCTTGAGGCCGAATGTCGTCGGCAGTGCCGGTTGGGTCAGCGTCCGTGCCAGACACAGCGTCTCGGTATGAGTGTTCGAGAGCTCGACCAGGGAGGCGCCGATGACTTCGAGCCGGGCCTGGAGCTGGCGCACCACGCGGGAGACGAGCAGACCGATGGCCGAATCGATGACGTCCTGGCTGGTCAGCCCCCGGTGCAGACACCGTGAGGCCTCCGGGCTGAGCCGCTTACGGACGAGGCCGAGGAACGGGATGACGGGATTGCCGCCGGATTCGGCGGCCTCACCCAAGGACTCGAGCTCGGTGTGATCGTCGGTCAGCGTCCGGACGGTGGCATCGATGGCGGCGGCCACCTCGGCGCGGGTCTCCGACGACACCAGCCCCACCCGTCCCTGGGCGACGATCCACGCGGTTTCGACCTGCCCGATCGCGGAGATGAGCGCGGCGTCGTCGATGGCTTCGGCGCCCCTCAGATCGCCGGGGGCGAAGAGGAAGCGGGTGTGGGCGGTGTCGGTCATTGCGTCAGTCCTCGTGGCCGGGGAATCGGAGGAAGGGGGTTTCCTCCTCACCCTGCAACCGTATGTCGAAGTGCAGCGATGCGTCAGCCCCTCGGGTGGCGATGAGGCGTCGGCGGTCGGCCTCGTCGAGGGAGGACAGGAAAGGGTCGGCAGCCAGGGCCTCGGTGTCCTCGGGCAGGTAGATCCTGGTGAAGAGGCGGTTGAGCAGGCCGCGGGCGAAGATGACGACGCTGATGAACGGGGCCTTGCCCGCCTCGGTGGGGCCGGGGTTGACGGTCGAGAAGCTGAACTCGCCCTCGGGGTCGACGGCGGCGCGGCCGAAGCCGGTGAAGGTGAAGCCGTTGCGGCGCAGCGATCCCGTCGCGCGGGGCACGTCGCCGTTCTCGTCGGGCTGCCAGATCTCGAGGATTGCGTCCGGGACCCGTTCGCCCGCCCCGTCGTAGACGGCGCCGGTCAGCTGCACGGCGCGTGCGGAGCCGGGGGGCACGAGTTCGTTGTCGTGGTCGTACGGGAGGGCGTAGCCGTAGAACGGGCCGACGGTCTGGCCCGGGGTGGGCGTGAGGTCCGGGGTTGCGGTGAGATCAGTCATCGTCCTCTTCTTCCATCCAGGTCCGGTTGGCTCCGGTGAGCACGATGTCCCAGTTGTAGCCCATGAGGAATTCGTGCTCGGTGATGTTGTGGTCGTAGGTTGCGACCAGTCGGTCGCGGGCCTTCTGGTCGGTGATCGACTGGTAGATCGGGTCGAGGGCGAAGAGCGGGTCGCCTGGGAAGTACATCTGGGTGATCATGCGCTGAGTGAACTCGGATCCGAACAGCGAGAAGTGGATGTGGGCGGGCCGCCACGCGTTGTGGTGGTTCTTCCACGGGTAGGGGCCCGGCTTGATCGTGGTGAACGAATACTCGCCGTTCGGCCCGGTCAGGGTGCGTCCGACACCGGTGAAGTTCGGGTCGATCGGCGCCGGGTGCTGGTCGCGTTTGTGGATGTAGCGGCCGGCCGAGTTCGCCTGCCAGATCTCGACGAGCTGGTTGCGTACGGGTCGGCCGTCACCGTCGAGGACGCGTCCGGTGACGCGGATGCGCTCGCCGATGGGTTCGCCGTCGGCCTGGATCGTCAGGTCCGATTCGAGGGTGCCGATGTCGCGGTGGCCGAAGGCGGGGGAGAAGAGCTCGATCGTCTCCGGGTCGGTGTGGCGGGGATCCTTCGTCGGGTGGCGCAGGATCGAGGACCGGTAGGGCCGGTAGTCCAGGCGCGGCTGGGCCTCGGGCTTCTGCCCGGCGGCGAGGTTCTGCTTGTACTGCGATTCGATGTCGGCGATCTCCGCCGACAGGGTCGCCTGGGATTCTGCGGCGTCATCGGGGCCCTTCACAGCCTCGTTGATGACGGTCGGGGAATCGAAGGCCTCGGAGGCCTCATCGGTGTCCGAGGTCTGATGCTGACTCATCGTCGAACCTTTCTCTCTTGTGGTGCTGATATCTGTGCGGAGTGCCTGTGGGGAGGAATGGGGGAGCGGGTCAGCCGTGGGGCCAGCCGGTGTAGCACTCGGCGAGGTAGCGGCGGCCGTGTTCGGACTCGAGGATGGAATGGAGCTCGCCGAGGCTGCGCTTCGTTTCGAACGCGTCCTGACTGGGGTCGGTGTGGAGCATCCGGGTCATCTGGTACGAGAAGTTCTGTGCCTTCCAGACCCGCTTGGTCGCGGTCTGCGAGTAGGCGGCAAGCGCCTCGGTGTCGGATTCTCTGAAGGCTGTGATCAGGGCCGGAGCGAGCACGGAGACGTCGGCGAACGCGAGGTTGAGACCTTTCGCCCCGGTCGGAGGGACGGTGTGGGCGCTGTCACCGGCGAGGAACATCGAACCGTGCTGCATCGGTTCGGTCACGGCCGAGCGGAACGGGAGGACGGTCGTGTCGATGATCGTCCCGGTCTTGAGTGCGAAGCCGTCGGGGCCGTCGACGCGGGCTTGGAGTTCGGTCCAGATGCGGTCATCGGACCAGTCCTCGACGTTGGTGTCAGGGGAGGTCTGGAAGTACATGCGCTGGACGGCGTCGCTGCGCTGGGAGATGAGGGCGAAGCCGTGGTCGGAGCGGGAGTAGATGAGGACCTCGTGGCTGGGTGGGGCTTCGCAGAGGATGCCGAACCAGGCGAAGGGGTATTCGTGGAAGAACCGCTGTCGGGTGCCCTCGGGGATCATCGCGCGGCAGGGGCCGCGGGAGCCGTCGGAGCCGACGATGTAGCGGGCGGTGATGCGCAGCTCTTCGCCGTCGGCGGTGGTGGCCGTGACCCAGGGGGTCTCGGTTTCGATATCGCCGAGGCGGGTGTCCGTGACCGAGTAGAAGATCGGTTCGCCGGTGCGTTCGCGGGCGGCGGCGAGGTCGACGAAGATCTCGTTCTGCGGGTAGAGCCAGACGGATTCGCCGACGAGTTCGGGGAAGTCGAAGGAGTGGGAGACGCCGTTGACGCGGATGTCGATGCCGTCGTGGCGGTGACCTGAGGTGTGGACGCGGGATTCGACGCCGGCGGATTCGAGCATGCGCACGGATCCTGCTTCGAGGATTCCAGCGCGGTGGGTGTGCGCGATGTCGTCGTGGCTGCGGTTGTCGATGACGACGGATTCGATGCCTGCGTTGTGCAGCAGGTGCGCGAGCATGAGTCCCGCGGGACCTGCGCCGACGATTGCGACGTCTGTCTGAAGTTCTGGCACCGTGGCCTCCTTGCCTTCTCTCGTCCATTCAGTGTGCGCCCGGTCACTGACACAAGGCGACGCCGTTCTCAATGAATGGGAGAGGAGGCTTGGGGAGCTCGGGACGGATTCTGTTGAAAGTCTCTTTTCTATAACAGATCACAAAAGTGGTGGAAAAGGGTGCTTTGAAAGTAATTCATCAGTCATCATGAAATCATTCCCCACCACTCTTCACTGTGATCGGTGCTCATGCACCCCTGGACAAGGAGTCTCCGTGACCGCTTCCAAGACCCGCTCCCGCAAGTTCAAAGCCATCCTCGCCGGGGGTATTGTCCTCGGCGTCGGCGCAGCCGTAACCCTGGCCGCCTGGACCGACGACGAATGGGCCGAAGGTGTCTTCGGCGCCGGTTCGTTCAACGTTGAGGGCAGCACGACGGGAGCGGCCGACAGCTTCACCGATCACGAGAGCGCGGACGGCGCGGCATCACTGGACTTTGAGCTCCCCGCCAGTGACAATCTGTCTCCCGGAGACGCTGTGGCTGCTCCGTTCGTGCTTCGTCTCGATGAAGCCACCACATACGACGCGACAGTCGACCTCACCAGCGCGGCCGGAACGGGAGCCAACGCTGCCAACCTGACCTACGGGATCGTTCAGGTCGCCAATGCCGGTGCCTGCACCGTCGGCGCGACAGGCACACAGATCGTTCCCTCCGGCACCGCACTGAGCTCAACGACGGGTAAACAGGGCTTCAACCTCACTGCCGGTGCCGACGGTGAAGCCGGAGCACAGGTGACACTGTGCTTCACCGTCACCGCGGGTGACGATCTCTCTGAGGGCGATAAAGCGACCGCCCAATGGCAGTTCACCGCGACCTCGGCCGAATGACGCTGATCTGATCGATGCGCTTTTCATTGTCGCGATTGCGCCATCTCTTCTCTGGCAGGAGGGCACCGTCAAGTGCCCTCCTGCTGAGTCGACGGCAAGTTCGACAGCGGCGCCGGCTGCGCAACCGACGCGTCAAAGCGATTCTCGCCGGTGGGCTCGTCTTCGGTGTGGGCGCGACGGCGACTGTCGCGGCGTGGACGGACAGCGAAAACGCGGAGGGCTCGTTCACGGCAGGCCGATTCGACATCGAGGTCTCGGTCGATGGGACGAACTGGACGAGCAATCCGACCATGACCTTCGACGCAGGCAATATGTTCCCCGGGGCGAAGTCGTATGCGAAAGTATTCGTCCGAACAAGCTCGACGACGACGATGAACGGGACCGTGAAGGTCTCCGGGGGTGGAATCACCAATCCGGGAACCACGATCGGTGCCAGCCTCGCATATCGGGCTGTCACTCAATCGACGACGACCAGTGGCATGGGAAGCGTGACCTGTACCGAGAACTCATTCACGGGAAGTCCCACATACGCCCTTGGAACCGCGAGCCGAATTCCGCTGAAGACTGCAATCACCTCAAACAGTACCCAGTCCCTGAGTAAGCAGGCGACGTCGGTTCAGGCCTACTGCTTCGAAGTCGTTCTTCCGGAGACGACTCCCAATGCGGCGCAGGGCAGCACGGCGACGCACACCTGGACGTGGAGCGCCGAATCAGTGGCGGGATGACGATGTCGGAGCATCATGAGATCAAGCGAGGCAGAGCGGGGGCATGGCTCGGGGCTGCCTTGCTCAACGTGCTCGCCGTTCTCGGAGTGGTGTGCATCGTCCTCGTCATCCTCAGCGTCGTCTTCAACATCTCGATCATGATGTTCAAGACCGGTTCGATGAGCCCGACGATTCCGGCCGGTTCGATCGCCCTCGTCCGGGAGACCCCAGCCGCGCAGATGGAGATCGGCGATGTGGTCACCGTCGACCGTGGGGAGAAGATCCTGCCGGTCACACACCGAGTGGTCTCCGTCCTCGACAAGGACGCCCAGTCAGGACGTGTCACATTCGAACTGCGCGGTGACGCCAACGAAGAGAAGGACCCGGAGCCCTACACAGCGATGACTGTGCGCACGGTGATGTTCTCGATTCCCGGCGTCGCACCGATTCTCCAACAGTGGCGCAACCCGTTCCTGCTCGGCGGTATCACGATCGCAGCGAGCCTCCTCGTCGTCTGGGCTTTCTGGCCGCGGCGTGGCGACGAACCGGACGAGACCGACAATCCGGGCGAGAGTGACGGGTCCCGCGATGGCAGAGAGCTATCGGAAAGTTCCGCTCGGGCCGAGATCGACAAGTTACGAGCCCCCGCTCGCTCACCCAAGCACGCCGTGGCAGCTCCGATCATCGTTGCGATGCTCTTCGGTGGAGGAGCCGCAGCGGACGGCTTCGGAGTCGACGCGACTGCAAGCGGAAGCACAGGCGCTGTCTCAGCCCAGTCCTCGTCGGAGGTTCACGGTCAGTATCTGCGGTTGAAGGCGTTCGGCGACGACGAGAAGATGCTCGGTCTCAGTCCGGGTGCATCAGCGAATTGGATCGTCGACGTGTGGGTCGAGGATGCCGATCCCGGTACGGTCGACCTCGAGATCGGTGCAGGGCAGGTGACGGAGCCGCTCGCCTCAGCGCTGGTCGTCGATGTGCACAGCTGCGATCGGACCTCGGCCGACGAAGGATGCCCGGAGGGCTCACGGAGCTTACTGAGCGGGGTGCCACTGACTGACTTGGGACGTGCGCCGGACGGTAACCGAGTGCTCGACGAAATGCCGAGTGAGGACGAACGACGTATCGATGTGACTGTCTCGCTGCTGCCCGGTGCCGATGCGCAAGAGGTCGCAGGAGAGACGAGCAGCGTCCGGATCACCGCGCTGGGTCAGGGGGAGGAACTCTCCGTGGGCCCAGGCGACCCTGGGCCAGACGATCCGGGCGAAGCCGACGCCGATTCCGACGGGTCAGGCACGGACGATCCTGGTGCGGAAGAGCCCGGCGGGTCGGGAGACCTGCCGTGGACCGGCATCGACGGATGGCAGTGGTTCCTGCTGGCCGCGTTCGTGCTCATTGTCGTGGGATCGGCTGTCGTCTCGCGGACGCGGAGGGCGAAGCAGTCATGACTCGAACGTTCTCTTGGAACCGACTCCGAGTCGTTCTCGCTGTGGTCGCACTGTTGGCGATCGTCCTCGTGCCTTCGGCGGTCAATGGAACCGTCGCCGGGTGGAAAGACGCCGACTCGAGCGAGGGTGCGTTTCAGGCCGGAACTGTGCCCACACCCGTATTGACCAGGAACTGCGCCTACATATCAGTCCTCGGACTCGGCGCTCGCGTTCGGGTCTATTGGAAGCCACCGGCAGGTTATCAACTCGGCGACATCGACGTCACTGCATCGACCAGTGGACTCGGCTCCGTTCTGGCTCCCATCACGGGGTTCAGCCTCGCGTCGAACACCACCTCGAGTGGCGACGGTTCTTATACGACAGACGTCCCCACGAACCTCCTCGGCGGACTGCTGGGTCTCGGTACAGAACTGGAGATAGCTTTCCAAACCCGGCACGCGAGTGGGTGGCGGTCGAACGCCGCTTCCGTAGCGAGCAATGCTGGGCTGATCGCTGGGCTCAGTGGAAGTTGCCGCAACCTCACGTGACGAGAGGAGCTCGGGGTGCCCTCGTGAAAGGACACCCCGAGCTCGATGTCAGCTATGCCGCTGACCATCTTCACGGAGCCGGGTTGATCACCCGTCCCCAGGTCGACTTGTTGCCCCAGATGTTCTGGCGCAGGCCCTCGAGCTGGAGGATCTGCGAGTGGTCGACGAACAGGTTGCATTCGTTTCCGTAGTTCTTGATGTACCACTCGAAGACCGGTCCGTCGGCGGCTTCGAACATGACGTTCTCGAGCCCGAGTCCGTTGATGATCGAGGCGGCCGCGGCGGTGTTCCACTCGTCGACGTTCTCCGTGATGCCCTCGGACTCGATCATGATGATCGAGGCTCCGGCATCCAGAGCACGCTTGCCGCGGTCGACGAGGTCGCCGATGTCCTTCGCGGACTCCGCTGCCAGCTCGGCCTCGCCCGAGTCTCCGCCCGAGCCGATCTGGATGCCCAGCTCCGGCTTCGCCTTCAGCCCGGCCTTGACGACCTTCTCCACCAGACGCTCCAGCCCCGAGGTCGGCAACATGATGAAGCCGGTCGAGATCTCGATGACGTCGAAGCCGACCTCCTTGGCCTCCTTGAGGTACTGGTCGACCGCGTCGTCTCCGTAGCGCAGGACCGTTTCGATCCAGCCGCCCGAGGACACATACGCGCCGTTCTCATGAGCGATGTCGCTGAAGGCCTTGACTTGGTCGGCCGGGACGAGCGAGAACGATCCGCCCGCCCACTTGATGCCGTCGACCCACTGACCGGCGACGTCGAAGACGTCCTGCAGATGCCGGGTGCCGAAGGTCGAGTAGTAGGGTGCGCGGATCTCGGTCATCCCGATGGTGCGGGGCTTGGCCGGGCGGTAGGCGCGGGGAACGAAGTTCATGGACACATCGAAATCGATGGCGTTCGACATGGTGATTCCTTTCTTCGGATGCCGACGATTCATCGGCGGGGCTGCCGATCATCTGTCGGCAGGGGTGCCGGGATCTCCGGCGGGTGACGCAGCCTCAGCTGCGAGTCTGAGGAACCTGGGCGAGGACCCGGGTCAGCTCACGGATCGGATGATTCTCGAGGTCATGGACGAGGTCGGCGATCTCATCACGCAGAGCCGCCTCGGCGAAGGGGGAGGTCAGGGCGTCGAACTTCCGACGCGCGCCTTCCCAGTCGAGAGGATTCGTGGTGAAGCCGTCGTAGTCATCGGTGCTCGCCCGGAACGTCGTCCCGTCGCCGAGGGTGACGACGAGGTCGGCACACATGTGTTCGGGGAAGCGGTCGCTGAACTCCTGCGAGGGTGTGATCGTCACCTTGTGCATGAGGTCCTGCACATCGTCGTCGACGATGCGCTCCGGCTCGTACTGAGCAGGGTTGAGCTCCCCGTCGAGGAGGACGACCGCGACCATCCACGGCAGCGAATGGTCCGCCTCCTCCTTCGTCCGGATCGTGCGCTTGTCGCCCTCCTCACCTCCGCCGATGATCGAATAGGCGACGTCGAAGGTCGTCAGCTCCACGCTGGCGATGGCATCGGCGCGGAATCCCTCTTGGCGTCGGATCTCCTGCGCGGCGTCGAGGGCCGACTGCGAGTGGATCTCCGCATTGTGCTTCTTGATGATTGTGCCCGTGACCTTCTCGAGGTCCTCTCTCGACCAGTCGAGGTCGAAGTCCCCGGCCAGGGCCTTGAAGCCCTTGTTGCCCTCGAAGACCTCAGCCGGGCCGGTGATCCCGTGTGCGGCGAGCAGGGCGTCGAAGACTCCCTCCTTCGACACGTGCGGATACGCCAGCCCCTTCCAGTGGCTGAGGTCCCCGGTCCGGGTCACGCGCAGCGCCACATTGGCGGTGCCGGCCATAGCTGCGGCGTTCGCGATCTGCGCCGCGTTCAGACCCAGGGCCTTCGCCGAGGCGGCGCCGGCGGCGAAGGCACCCTGAGTCGTATGGTCGAAGCCCAGGTCTCGGACCGGAGCGACATCCGAGAGTCGGGCGTGGATCTGATAGGCCACGGCGAAGGCCGTGAGGAAGTCCTCACCGCTGGCATCGGCGTGCTCGGCAGCGGCGAGGACCGCGCCCATATTGTCCGAGGGGTGATTCGTCTCGCCCTTCGCGAGGTAGGCATCCATGAAATCGAGATACCTGCTCAGAGCCGAGTTGAAGAACGCGGCATGGTCCGGACTGGCGTGGCCGCCGCCGATGAGTGTGGCTCCCTGCCCGGCATCGAGGTCCTCGATGAGGGCTCTGATCTCCTGCAGCGGGGGAGCGTCGAGGGCGCCGATGGCGACGCCGATCGTATCGAGGACGCGGATCTTCAGCTGTTCGTGAGCCTGCTCGCTGAGCATGTCCAGCGAGGCCCGGTCGACGAATTCTGCGAGTGACTGGACTTCTGTCTGTGTTGCCTCCGCTGTCGCTGTCTGAGCTGTGCGGGGCGTGAATGTCGTTGTCATTGTGACCTCTCCTAGTTAGGTTAGGTATTCCTAAGCATGCTCCCAAAAGTATCTTGACGTCAAGATACTTTTGGTGAGATCCATGTCACACCGAGACCACTGCGTGGCGGTGCTTGCGGCTGTGGTTGACGAAATCTGGATTGTTGAGCAAAATGGGGCTTTGTTGTGGTCGCCTGCGGCCATGTCTCACAGAGAAAGCGGTTCTATGATCATCACCGGACTCGTCGTCGGGCTGGTTCTCGGCTTCGTCTTCCAGCGCGGACGCTTCTGTGTCACCGGGGCGTTCCGCGACCTCACCCTGACGGGTAACACGCGCTGGTTCTCCGCGCTCATCGTGCTCATCGCCGTCCACTCCATCGGACTGTTCCTGCTCAACACCTTCGGTGTCATCACCCTCGAAGCGGAACCGTTCCCGTGGCTCGCTTCGATCGTCGGCGGCCTCATCTTCGGCTTCTCGATGGTCTTCGCCGGCGGCTGTGCGACAGGCACCTACTACCGAGCCGGTGAAGGGCTCGTCGGCAGCTGGTTCGCGCTGATCTTCTATGCGCTGTTCTCCGCGATCATGAAGCTCGGACCCGCCGCCGGATTCACCGACGGCATCCGCGCGATCACTCTGGACAACGGAAGCCTGCAGGCGAGCACCGGACTGAGTCCCTGGGTCTTCGTCATCGTCGTCTCGGCGATCGCGATCTGGCTGACCGTTCACCACGCGCGCAAGCTCAAGGCGCCGATGGCCACCCTGCCTCCGCGCAAGACCGGCCTGGCCCACCTGCTCACGGAGAAGCGCTGGAATCCCTTCGCCACCGCCGTGGTCATCGGCATCATCGCCACGATCGCCTGGCCGCTCTCGGCAGCGACGGGACGCAACTCCGGGCTGGGCATCACGACCCCCTCGGCGAACCTCGTCGGCTACCTCAGCACGGGCGACTCCGAACTCATCGACTGGGGTGTCATGCTCGTCATCGGCATCCTCATCGGGTCGTTCATCGCCGCCAAGGCCTCCGGAGAGTTCCGGATCCGCGTCCCCGATCAGGCCACAATCATCAAGTCGATCATCGGCGGCATGGGCATGGGTGTCGGCGCGGCCATCGCCGGCGGCTGCACCGTCGGCAACGCGATGGTCTCGACCGCACAGTTCCAGTACCAGGGCTGGGTGTCCGTGGTCTTCATGATCGTGGGAGCCGGAATCGCGGCCAAGGCCACCATCAAACCCAAGCAGTCGCAGGCCGCAGCGCCCGCGGCGGAAAGCAGGACGGTATGAAGCAAGTACTCGAAACAGACGGACAGGTCTGCCCCTTCCCTCTCGTCGAAGCGAAGGAGGCCATGACCGGTCTGAACGCCGGTGACGAACTTGTCATCAATTTCGACTGCACGCAGGCCACTGAGGCGATCCCGCAGTGGGCGGCCGAGAACGGCTACCCCGTCACTCACTTCGACCGCGTCACCGACGCCAGCTGGACCATCACCGTCCAGAAGGCCTGAGCTGGACCCGCAGCCGGGCTACAGCCGAACGATCGTCTCTGCGCCGTCGGAGACGGTCAGCCGCATGATCGTGTTCTGCTCGATGAGACTCCAACCGCGATGTTCGAGTCCCGAGGAGGACACGATCATTGCGTTCTCGGCCGAGCGTCGCCAGCTCATCCGGTAGTAGTGGTCGTGATGGTCCGGCGGCAGCGGCCCCTGCAGATAGGGCACCTCGGTGCCGGCCGTCGCGTGGACGACGATCATCTCTTCACGAGTGAGCAAGAGCAGATTGATGCCCGGATGATCGAAGTCGGCCCGCAGCATCCGCACGGTCCCGGTCACCGCGTCGAGCAGTGACTCTCCCTGGCGCAGGCGACGAAGGACGAGGGCGAAGACGATCGCCGAATCCGTCGTGCCTCCGACTTCGTCGATCTCGTCAAGGCTGACATATTCGCGCAGCCTCTCGATCGGGTGGACCGAACCGTTGTGCGCCATCGCCACGCCATCGGCGAGGAACGGATGCGTGTTCTCCTCGAGGTCGGCAAGCCCCGTCGTCGCCATCCGCAGATGGCAGATCCGACCGTCCGTGGCCTCCGTGTTCAGCACACGGGTCAGTCGCGGATCGTCGGCACCCTCGGTGGGTGTACGGAACCGCGCGACCGCCTCGGTGCCGGTGTCGATCCACGCAGTGCCCCACCCGTCATCGTGGAGGCTTCCCATGGACTGCCACTGCCGGCACTCATCGGCACCGATGAGATCCGCGGCGGTCGTCGGGGTAGGGGAGATGAAACCGAGTAGCCTGCACATGAAGCCTCCTTCACAGTGACTCCAGGCTACGCCCGGCGGTGGGCAACGTCCGGAGGGCTGTCTAGACTCGAGGCATGAAGATCACGGTTCTCGAAGGCGATATCACCGAGGTGGCCGTCGACGCGATCGTCAACGCGGCGAATTCGGGCCTGCTTGGTGGCGGCGGGGTCGACGGAGCCATCCACCGTGCGGCCGGGCCCGCACTGCTCGAGGCCTGCCGCGAGGTCAGGCGCACCACTCATGTGCGCGGTCTGCCGCCGGGGCAGGCGGTGGCCACGGTTGCCGGTGACCTGCCCGCCCGCTGGGTGATCCACACGGTCGGGCCGAATCGGAACGCCGGTGAGGCCGATCCCGAGGTGCTCGAGTCGTGCTTCGAATCGAGCCTCAACCTCGCCGAGGAGGTCGGTGCCACCTCGATCGCGTTCCCCGCCATCGGTGGCGGCGTCTATGGATGGTCGCCCAGGGAGGTCGCCGAGGCGGCTCATTCGGTCATCGTCGAGGGCCGGTCGCGTGGGCGTTGGGAATCGATCGGTGAGATCCAGTTCGTCCTCTTCAGCGAGCAGATGACGAGTGTGTTCTGCCAGGTCTTCGACCACGATCAGTGGTGAGGGGACGACTGCTCACGCCGGTCGGTGGCGAAGACCGGCGACTGCCTTCACGCTGAGCGCGGCGATCGCGCAGCCGGCCGCGAGGAGCAGCGGGACGCCGGAGATGACGGATTCCACGACGTACTCGGGTCCGGTCTGCAGGATCGGCCCGACGATCTTGACGAGGAGGAAGCCGAGGACTCCGAGGAGGAAGAAGAACGCTGCTGACTTCCCGAGGCGGACCGGCAGACTCTTCAGAGTGCCATTGACGTTGTACCGGCTCATCACCGATCACCTTCGATCTCGATCATGGTCCAAACCGTTTGGGCTCTGCCTCGACGCTACTCCTCAAAGCAGAGAGGGTCCTGGGAGTCGTAAAGATTCTGGGTGGGAGGAGACGGAGGTTGACTGACAATAAATCGGAATGGCGTGGGGTTGAACGTTGCAGTGCGATCGAGGCCAGCGAACTATGCACATATATACCGATAGGGTATATTCTTGCATAGTTGGAGGTGATGTCATGGCTGAAGCAATCAGCTTCTTGAGAGCCGTCGCGCGCTCACCTATGCGCACGATGCGCTATCAGGATGCTCGCGGCCTCGGCTCCAACTCATGGCGGGTGCTCGATGAACTCGTCGACCAGGGCGCACTCAAGCGCTTAGCGCGCGGAATTTACACAGCACCTCCCGATGGCCGAGACGCCAGGACCTGGTCGCCGAGTCTGGAGATCGCCGGACTCGCCGTAGCAACGGCGCGTCACGGCAGCCGCAATGCCATCCTCATGGGGCTTGGGGCTGCGAGATTCTGGGGTGCGATTCCTCGCTCTGTGGGGGCTACGGTAGTGGCGGTCCCGGTCGCTGGAAGGCGCCCATTGGAAGTCGGTACTGGCACAGTGCATTTCGCTTATCGGGAGTTGGAGCGAGTTGAGGCAGTGCTGCAGCGGACCGAGCTCGGTTCTGGACTGATCGCAACAAGAGAACAGACCCTCTACGATCTCCTGATGCGTCCGGCACAGGGCGGCGACGCCGAGGCTGCGGTAGAAGGTGCTCGAAACCTGCTCCCGCAGATAGATGTCACCGAGTTCAGAGATCTTGTCGCGACCGCTCCGCGAGTGAATGACCGAGTACGGAGTATCTTGGATTCGAGGCGGGGAGCCTCATGAACCCTGTGGAATACACATCGCAGGAAGGACCTCATGGTCATGCTTGACGAGGACGAGGCAGTCTTCTTCGCGAACAAGTTCGAGGTCGCCGAATCGCAAGTAAGACGTGACTATGTCATCTCTCATGCGCTCGGCGCACTCGCGGCATCTGTAGCGGACGACGTTGTCTTCTTCGGAGGTACGGCGTTGACTCGGACGTATCTTCCGGATCTGAGGTTGTCCGAAGACATCGATCTGATCGCGAAGGGTCATCGCAGCGCGATGGCGGCTGCCATTCAGCGGGCCATCGTCAAGAACCTGCGTCGAACAGTGGGCGTCCCCGAGTTCACCCCGGCGCTGGTAGAAACGCGTCATCCAGAACCTTCGGTGATGGCAATCGACGAGACGCGCATCCAGATACAGCTTCTGTCACAGACTGGATACCCGGCCTGGCCATCGGAGATGCGACGCATCGAACAGCGGTACAGCGATGCTCCTCCAGCTCAGCTCAGAGTCCTCACCCCTCCGGCTTTCGCTGCTGCGAAGCTCTCGGCCTGGAACGACCGGAGAGCCGCTCGAGATCTCTACGATATGTGGGCAATGGCGACTCACGACATGATCGATGCTGACGCTGTCAGATTGTTTTCACGGCATGGCCCATTGACGAGTCCTGAGGCAGTTTCGTTCGACGGTGTTCCCTCCGAGAAGCAATGGGCAAGCGCGCTGGCTCACCAATGCCGACCGAAGGTCAGCGCCTCAGAGGCGGCGGCAGTAGTCCAGCAAGCTTGGTCGACGACCTGACATATTGCCATGAAGTGACGTCGCCGAGTCAGAGATCCCGGACTTACCGCCGCAACGGCTCACACCGCGGTGTAGCCACCGTCGATGAGGTAGTAGGCGCCGGTGACGAAGGAGGCGTCGTCGGAGAGCAGGAAGCTCACGACCTTGGCGACCTCCTCGGCGGTGCCGAGGCGTCCGAGCGGGTGCTTGGCTTTGAGGCCTTCGAGGGTCTCGGCGTCGAGGCTGTTCTCCAGCAGGGGCGTCGTGATGTAGCCCGGTCCGACCGCGTTGATGCGCAGACCCTCGGCGCCGTATTCTGCGGCGGCGTTCTTCGTGATGCCGACGACGCCGTGCTTGGCGGCCGTGTAGGCGCCGTTGTTGATCGCCGCGACCGTTCCGTGGATCGAGGCCATATTGACGATTGCGGAGTCCGTCGCGCCCGCTTTGAGCATGGCCGGGATCTGGTGGCGCATCCCATAGAGAACGCCGTTGAGGTTGACGTCGATGACCTTGTCCCACGAGTCGAGGTCGGTCTCTCCTGCAGGAGCCTTGACGCCGCCTATACCCGCGTTGTTCACCGCATAGTTGAGTCCGCCGTAGGTGTCGACGGCGAACCTGACGACCTTCTCGGAGTCTTCGCGCACGCTCGTGTCCTGCTGGATCGCCGAGGCGGTTCCGCCGGCTTCGGTGATTTCGCCTGCGACCCGCTGTGCGGCGTCGAGGTTGATGTCGGTGACGACGACCTTCGCGCCCTTCGCCGCGAGGTCCTTGCTGATGGCTTCACCGAGTCCGGAGCCCCCGCCGGTGACGAGTGCGATCTTGTTCGTGAAGTCTGCCATTGCCATTGCCTTCTTTCGTCTGCTGTGACGGGCCGGGATCATTCGGCCCGTATCCAGTTCAACTGGGGATGCGCAGGTGGCATTCCTCGTGCGTGAGTCTCGTTGCTCACCCAGGCATTGATCGAGCTCGTAGCCATTGATCGAGCGGGTCGGACGTGATTGACTGTCCGCAGTTGCATTCTGCAATCACTGATGCTCGAGGGGGAGCGATGGGAACAGTGGCATGGGGTTTCACCTGCTCGATCGACGGGTTCATCGCCGGGCCCGACCACGACATGTCGTGGCTCTCGGCCTCGGAGCCGATGGCGGAGGGGTTCACCGACGACATGGCCGCAAAGGTCGCCGTCATCATCTCCGGCCGTCGCGGCTACGACGCTGCTGCGGCGCAGGCCGACGAACGGGACGAGCTGACGTCGGAAGCGTACGGAGGAGCGTGGTCGGGGACGGAGTTCATCCTCACCCATCGTCCCGAGGAGCTTGCGGGGGATGCCTCGGTGACGGCGCTCAACTGCCCAATCACCGAGGCGGTCGACCGGGCCCAGGCCATCGCCGGCGATCGCGACATCCAGATCATCAGCGCCGATATCGCCCGGCAGGCGCTCGAGGCCGACCTCATCGACGAACTCCAGGTCTACGTCGCCCCGGTCTTCCTCGGCGACGGAACCCGGATCTTCGACGTTCCCGGTGGCAGACGTGTCGACTGGGAGCTCGTCGAGATCGACGAGGCCAACCGGCGCAGCTTCGGCCGAACCTACCGTCCGAAGCGCCGTTGAGAGCTCAGCTCTCGCGCCGACTCAGCCCTCGCGCCGACTCAGCTCCCACAGGATCCGCAGAGCCTCCTCGTCGAAGTCCTCCCCGGAGTCGACATCGGGATCACCGTTGCGGACCTCGGAGTGGAGTCGTTCCATCTGCCGGTCGAGCTGATCGGATGCGGCGGCCGCCTCGGTGAGCTCATCGACGAGTCGGTCGGGGACATCTCCGTCGAACTTGTAGTGGATCTTGTGTTCGAGGCTGGCCCAGAAGTCCATCGCGATCGTGCGGATCTGCACCTCGCAGATGACCGGCACCGGACCGCCGCTGAGGAACACGGGCACCTCGAGGATCGCGTGGAGGCTGCGGTATCCGTTCGGCTTCGGGTTCGCGATGTAGTCCTTGATCTCCACAACCCGGATATCGTCCTGCGCCGTCAGCAGCTCGAGCACATGATATGTGTCGGCGACGAAGCTGCAGGTGATGCGGATGCCCGCGATGTCCGTGATCTTCTCTCGGATGGTCTCGATGTCGAGCGGCAGGCCGCGGCGGTAGACCTTCTCCAGCAGGCTGCGCGGCGACTTCACGCGTGAGGAGATGTGCTCGAGCGGGTTGTAGCTGTGCGTAGACGCGGATTCCTCGCGCAGGATCGAGATCTTCGTGAGGAGCTCTTCGACGACGAAGCGGTGCTGCATGATCATCTGGGAGAAGTCCTGGCGCAGCGTGCGAAGGCTCTCGACCTGACGCGGCGAAAGCGCCGAAACCACTGTCTTCATCTCTCTTCCTGTCTCCATCGTGGGCTCAGTCTATCGAGCCGATGCGATGTCCCGCCCCTGACCTCTGGTCTGGTTCAGTGCCACCGCGTACCGTTGGATCATGTGCAGGAACATCAGGACACTCCATAACTTCGAACCGGAGGCGACCTCGGAAGAGGTCCATGCAGCGGCGTTGCAGTATGTGCGCAAGATCGCCGGCACGACGAAGCCCTCCCAAGCCAATGCCGAGGCCTTCTACGAGGCGGTCGAGCAGATCGCCCACATCACTGGCCACCTCCTCGATGCCCTGGTGACGAATGCGCCGCCGAAGAATCGCGAGGTCGAAGCCGCGAAGCGCCGAGCCAGATACGAGGCCCGCGCATGACCATCATCGGCCTCGTGCTCGCCGGCCTCGCCGCAGCTCTGCACGTCTTCATCTTCTATATGGAATCCATCGCCTGGACGAGTCCGCGCGCTTGCGCGACCTTCGGCACCACCCCCGACGAGGCCGAGGCGACGAAGTCCCTGGCCTACAACCAAGGCTTCTACAACCTCTTCCTCGCAGTGGCCGTGATCATCGGAATCCTCTGCGTCTCCGGCGGTGCCGCCGAGGTCGGCTATACCCTCGTCCTCACCGGAGTCGGATCGATGCTCGCAGCCGCCTTCGTCCTGCTGTTCTCGAACGCCGATCTCGTCGCTTCGGCGATCAAACAGGGCATCTTTCCCTTCCTCGCGGTGGTGATGCTCGTCCTGGGACTCTCCATCTGATCGATGAGGTGCACCTGCGGTCGGTGACGGTTCAGCCCGTGGAGACCGTATCCTCGGCCGCCAGGTCCTGAGTGATCCTCGCCGAGGCTGTCCTCAAGGCCCGCATGATCGCGGGCACTCCTTTGCGGTGCTCCGAATCGATGACGACGCCGAGCCCGGCGATGGCCAGGCCGCCGGCGTCGAAGACCGGGACCGTGATGCCCGTCGTGCCCTCGTCGATATGACCGGAGAGCTCAGCGAAATGGTGCGAACGGATCGACGCGAACATCCTGCGCAGCTCTGCGGGATCCGTCGTCGTCTTCTCCGTGATCGCCGCCAACGGCCCGCGCAGATACGCCTCCCGCACATGCTTCGGTGCATAGGCCAGCAGCACCAACCCACACGAAGAGGCATGCGCCGGCAGGCGCCCGGCCGTCTTCGACCGGTGGATGACAGCGTTCGGCGCCGACATCCGCTCGATGATGAGCACCTCACGCTCCCGCAGAATGCCCAGCTGGGTGTTCTCACCGACGAACTCGTGCACGGCCATCATGTGCGGGCGGGCCACCGATGCGAGATCGACGGCATCCGAGGCCCGATTCGACAGCTCCCACATGCCCACGCCGATGCGAATCCGCCCGGTCGGGTCGCGCTGCAGCAGATCATGGCGCATCATGTCGGTGATCAGCCGGTAGGCCGTCGACTTCGGCAGGTCGGCGCGATCGGCGATCTCCTCGGCGCCCAGGCTCTGATGATCCGGGTCGAAGGACGCGAGCACGCGGACGAGTCGATCGATCATCGAGTCGCCGGACGGGGAGTTCGCCATACCCCGGAGTCTAGCGGTTCTCGCCCAAAATTCTCGATCAATGGGACCACTATGGCTCCCCGTGGTCCGTGTCACTAATGTGGCGAGATATGCACCACAGTCCGCAATCGACTGTGCCCGCAGATCCACCATCACAAGGAGCATCACGTCGATGACGACAGTCACGGTACGCCAAGCGGTCCACGAACTCATGGCCTTCCACGGGATGACCACGATGTTCGGAAATCCCGGCTCCAATGAGCTGCCCTTCCTCAAGGATCTGCCCGCTCGCTACATCCTCGGCCTCCACGAAGCCACAGTCGTGGCGATGGCCGACGGCTACTCCCAGATCACGAACCGGCCCACCCTGATCAACCTCCATGCCGCGTCCGGCACCGGCAACGGACTCGGGGCCCTGACGAACTCGGCGATCTCGAAGTCGAAGCTCGTCATCACCGCCGGCCAGCAGGTCCGTGACATGGTCGGACCCGAGGTCATGCTCGCCAACGTCCAGGCGACGAAACTCGCCGAACCCCTCGTCCACCAAGCGCTCGAACCGCTGAGCGCAGCCGATGTTCCCCGCGCCTTCTCCCAATCCGTCTTCGCCGCCGAAGACGGTCCCGTCTACCTCTCCGTGCCCTACGACGACTGGGACGCCGAGGTGCCCGCCGAGGTCGTCGCCCAACTGAGCCGGACCGTGTCCTCCGCCCGCACCGTCGACCCTGCCGCCATCACCACCCTTGCCGACAAACTGCGCGACGCGTCCTCACCGGTGCTCGTGCTCGGCCCGGACGTCGACGACGACCGTGCCTGGGACACATGCATCGCGCTGGCCGAGGCCCTCGACCTCCCCGTCTGGGCCGCGCCCTCGCTGCCGCGCCTGCCGTTTCCCAACCAGCATCCGAACTTCCGCGGAGTCCTGCCCGCCGGCATCGCCCCGATCGGTGAGATCCTCGGCGCCCACGACCTCGCGCTCGTCATCGGCGCCCCCGTCTTCCGCTACCACCAATGGCAGCCCGGCCAATACCTGCCCGAGACCACTGAACTCATCCAGATCGACGACGACTCCGCGGCCGCCGCCCGAGCCCCCCTCGGCGATGCCCTCATCGCCGACCCCGTCGACACGATCCTCGCATTGGCGGAGGCCCTCGACGTCACCCCGACCACAGCCGCCGACCGAGCCACAACGGCCACGGCGCGGGCCATTCCCGGTCCGGCTACCTCGGCGATCGATGAGGTCCTCCACCCGGAGGAGGTCTTCGCGAGCCTGCGCGAATCGATGCCACGCGTGACCCGCTTCGTCGTCGAATCGACGTCGACGAACGCCGCCTTCTGGACGCAGATGGACCTCACCCTGCCCGGCTCTTACTTCTTCCCCGCCTCGGGCGGCCTCGGGTGGGGACTGCCCGCGTCCATGGGTGTCGCCCTGGCCGACCCCGACCGCCCGGTCGTCGCGATCATCGGCGACGGCTCCGCGCACTACTCGATCTCCGCGCTGCGCACCGCCGTCGAGGAGAACATCGGCGTCATCATCGTCCTGCTGCGCAACGGCACCTACGGGGCACTCGACTGGTTCGCGGACATGCTCGGCGTCGACAAAGCACCCGGGCTCGACCTCGGCGAGGTCGACTTCGTGTCCATCGCGCGCGGCTACGGTATGACCGCCGAACACGCGGACACTGCCGCTGACCTCGACCGACTGCTCGCCGAGGCGGCCGACCGTGCCAGCCGCGGAGTGCCCACCCTCATCGAAGTTTCCACCGAGAAGACCCGTCCCGAGAAGAAGTGAGGCAGACGATGAGTGAGACCACGTTCTTAGGAACCGACTGGCACGAGAAGATCTTCACCGGCAGCTGGACCGACGGTGCGGGAGAGACCTACGACGTCGTCGAACCCGCGACGGGGCAGACGTTGGGCCGCCTCGGCGCCGCCAGCGCCGATGACGTCAGCGCTGCGGCCACCCGTGCCGCGTCCGCACAGAAGGAATGGGCGCGCACGACTCCGGCCGAACGCGCCGCCGTGCTGCGCCGCGCCGGCGCACTGTGGGCCGAACACGCCGAGGAGATCTCCGGGTGGATCGTCCGCGAGGCCGGCTCGATTCCGGCCAAGGCCGCGCTCGAGCTCAGCTCCGCGGAGCAGATCTGCTTTGAATCCTCCGCCCTGCCCAGCCACCCGAAGGGGCAGGTGCTGACGTCGAACGAACCCCGCTGGTCCTTCGCCCGCCGCGTGCCGGCCGGGGTCGTGTCCGTCATCGCCCCGTTCAACTTCCCTCTCATCCTCGGCATCCGCTCGGTCGCCCCGGCACTCGCGCTGGGCAACGCCGTGCTGCTCAAACCCGACCCCCGCACCGCCGTGTGCGCGGGAGTGTCGATTGCGCGGATCTTCGCCGAGGCGGGACTGCCCGAGGGGCTGCTGCAGGTCCTGCCCGGCGGGCTCGACGCCGGGGAAGCCGTCGTCGCAGCCCCCGAGGTCTCGGTCATCTCCTTCACCGGCTCGACCGCGGCGGGACGGAAGGTCGGCGAAGCCGCCGGTCGCCTCCTCAAACGCTGCCACCTCGAGCTCGGGGGCAACAATGCGCTCGTCGTCCTGCCCGGTGCCGAGGTCGGTCCGGCCACCTCGGCGGGGGCCTTCGGATCGTGGATGCATCAGGGGCAGATCTGCATGACCACCGGCCGCCACCTCGTCCACGAATCGATCGTCGACGACTATGTCGAGCAGCTGGCCGAGCGTGCCCGGAACCTGCCGGTGGGCGATCCCGCCACCGAGGAGGTCGCGATCGGGCCGATCATCGATGACAAACAGCGCACCCACGTCCGCGACATCCTCGACAAGGCAACCGCCGACGGTGCCCGCCTCGTCGCCGGCGGACCCGGCGAAGGGGCCTTCGTCCCGCCGACCGTACTCACGGATCTCAGCCCGTCGAACCCGGCATGGACGCAGGAGATCTTCGGACCCGTCGCCCCCGTGGCCACGTTCTCGACCCTCGAAGAGGCCGCGGAGATGGTCAACGCCAGCGAATACGGTCTGTCGCTGGGCATCCTCGGCGATGTGGGCATGGCCATGGAGCTCGCCGACCTCGTCGACACGGGCAAGGTCCACATCAACGAACAGACCGTCTCCGATGAGGCCAACGTCCCCTTCGGCGGAATGAAGGACTCCGGCAACGGCTCCCGCTTCGGCGGCGCCGAGGCCAATATCGAAGCCTTCACCGAAACCCAATGGGTGACGATGCGCTCGTCCATCGCGCCTTACCCGTTCTGACCAGCCGAATATCTGACCCTCCGGAGACACCGATGTCCTCACCTGCCCCTTCTTCGTCCACCGCCCCTGCTGCTTCGGCCGGGCGCTGGCCGGCCGTCCTCTGCTGGCTCGCCGTCGCCCTCGAGGGCTTCGACCTCGTCGTCCTCGGCGCGGTCATCCCCGAGCTGCTCGCCACCGAGGCGCTCGGCTTCACCCCCGAGGCGGCCACCGTCGTGGCCACGCTCAGCCTGGTGGGAGTCGGCCTCGGCGCCGTGGCCGTCGGGCCGGTCGTCGACCGGATCGGACGCCGGTGGGCGATCATCGCCTGCGTCATCGGCTTCAGCGTCTTCACTCTCTTCGTCGCCTTCGCCCCGAACGTCGCCCTGTTCACGACGTTCCGCTTCATCGCCGGACTCTTCCTCGGAGCCGTGATGCCCAGCTGCCTGGCCTACATCGGCGAATACACGAAGGCCGGCAACACCGGTAAGGCCACGACGCTGACGATGACCGGCTACCACGCCGGCGCCGTCGCGATCTCCCTGCTCGCCGTGGCCTACTCGCACAATTGGCACCTGCTCTTCCTTGCCGGCGGCATCGCGGGACTGCTCATGGTTCCCCTGCTGTGGTGGAAGCTGCCGGAATCCCAGGCGTTCCTCGTCGCCGCGCAGGCGAAACGGGACCCGGCGGCCGCCTCGGCGACGGTGCGCGAAGCGGAAACGAACGACCCGACCGGCGCCGTCGATGCGAACGCGAAGACGGGCCTGGCCGGACTCTTCGAAGGCAAGCTGGCGCTCGTGACGATCGGCGTGTGGGCGGCGAGCTTCATGGGTCTCCTCCTCGTCTACGGACTCAACACGTGGCTGCCGAAGATCATGGCCGACGCCGGCTACGAGGTCTCGGACTCGCTCGTCATGCTCTTCGTGATGAACATCGGCGCCGTCGTCGGGCTCGTCCTGGCCGGCTGGCTGGCCGATAAGCACGGGACGAAGAAGATCGTGCTGATGTGGTTCATCCTCGCCGCGATCTTCCTCGCTGCCCTGTCGATCCCGATGACCAGCCAGGTGCTGCTCAACATCGCCGTGTTCATCACCGGAGTCTTCGTCTTCTCCGCCCAGGTGCTCGTCTACGCGTTCGTCTCCGCGATCTATCCCGCGCAGGCGCGCGGCACGGCGCTCGGCATGGCGTCGGGCATCGGGCGCATCGGCGCGATCGTCGGACCCTTCATCACCGGTGCCCTGGTCACCGCGGGCATCGCCTACCCGTGGGGCTTCTACCTCTTCGCCGCCGTCGCGGTCCTCGGCTTCGCCTCCATGGTCATCGTGCCGCGCACGGTGAAGTGAGCGGGCTGTCGGTGCCGCCGGGCGGTACTTCCGGGTGGTGACGTCGGTGCCGTCGGCTAGCCTAGCTCCATGACGCGATGGATCGAGGCCGCCTTTGTGCGCGGCGGCACGAGCAAGGGCCTGTTCTTCCGCGAAGATGCGCTGCCCGTGCTGGGGGACGACGGTGACACTTCTGCGTGGGACGCCGTGTTCACCTCGGCGATGGGATCCCCGGATTCCTTCGGTCGCCAGCTCGACGGAATGGGCGGCGGCATCTCCTCACTGTCGAAGGTGATGGTCGTGTCCGCCTCGACGCGGGAGGGCGTCGACCTCGACTACACGTTCGGTCAGGTCGCCATCGCCGAGGCCGCCGTCGACTACTCCGGCAACTGCGGAAATCTGTCGTCCGGGGTCGTGCCCTTCGCCCTGTCGGCCGGGTTGGTCACGGCCTCCGACGGGTGGCACGTCTTCCGCCTGTTCAATACGAACACGCAGAAGTTCGTCGACGTCGGGCTGGGCGTGGTCGACGGGCAGGCCGCTGTCGACGGAGAGCTCGTTCTGCCGGGTGTCAGCGGCACGGGTGCCCCGATCGAACTCATCTACCCCGACCCTGCCGGCAGTCGGACCGGTGAGCTGCTGCCGACCGGAGTCGCGCGCGAGGAGTTCGATGTGGACGGGCGCCGGTTCGAGGCGACTCTCGTCGACGCCACTCTGCCTTTGGTCGTCGTGCCGTCATCGCTGGTGATGCTGCGCGGCACGGAGGCTCCGGGAGCCATCGACGCCAGCGCTCCGACGATGCGGCTGATCGACGAACTGCGGCGGACGGCAGCCGTGCGCATGGGCCTATGTTCGACGCCGGAGACGGCACCCGAGGTCGTGCCGAAGGTCGCGATCGTCAGCAATCCGCAGTCGACAACACTCCTCGACGGCACCGAGCTTCCCGCCGCCGACGTCGACATCCTCGTCCGTGTCATCTCGATGGGACAGGCGCACAAAGCCGTCCCAGGAACCGCTGCGATGTGCTTGGCTGCGGCCGCGCTGCTGCCCGAACGTGATTCGTTCGTCCGCGGAATCATCGAACGCAACAATCCCGACTGGACCGGGCCCGAGGTGCGACTGGGCACACCCTCGGGAGTGGTGACCGCCTCGGCGGTGTGGGACGACGACGCGCAGACGGTGACGGCGACCTCCCTCTTCCGCACCGCACGGGTGCTCATGATCGGGAAGGTCGCCGTCAGCGATTGAGCCGTACCCCGGCTGCTCGTCTCAGCTCAGGCGGCGTCGGCGGACAAGGAGGACGACGCTCGTGCCGATCACGATGAGGCCCGCCGCGATCGCCATCATCACCGTCGGATCGGTACCCGTCCGGGGAAGATGGCCACCCGCGTCGCTGCCAGTGCTGCCGCTATCGCTCTCGTTGGCGTTGCTCGAGGCTGACGCGGTACCGCTCGCGCTGTCGGAGCCGACGGACGAGCTGCCGTTGCTGGCGGTGTCGGAGCCAGCGTTCGCCCTGTCGGCGTCGGTTCCGTCCGAGTCGCCGCCGGTGGGGTCGCTACCTTCGGCAGAAGAGCTTCCGCCATCGGCTTCATCCGAACCGTCTGTGTCTTCGGAACCTTCGTCGGCACCGTCCGAATCAGCGGAATCCCCGCTATCCGAGCCACCATCCGAGTCATCCCCGTCATCCGAGTCCTCGTCGAAGAGTCCGACGACCACCGGATCGTGGTCCGAGGCGCGGAACTGGTCGGGTGCGAACAGATCGGCGATGTTGTAGTTGAAGCGACTGTATTCCAGCGCCAGCGCCTCAACCGAGTTGATGTTCCAGACATCGGCCCCGGTGATCGCGTCGAATCCGCTGGAAGGCAGGGCCGCCTCGGTGCCGGTGCTCTGTCCGTTCGCACTCGAGGAATCGAGGGCGAGCACATGGTCGAGGCTGCCGGTGCGCGAACCGTAGACGTAGGTCGACTTGTCAGTCTTCTCGGAGGCGACGTCCTTGAAGCCGGCCTCGTAGAAGACCTGCATAGGATCCTCCTGCGTGTACGAGTTGAAGTCGCCGAGGAGGTAGACGTAATCGCTGCCCGCGGCCTTCTGCCGGTCTCCGGCGAAGTCGACGAGCGACTTCGCCTGCTTGACGCGGTCGGCGTTCGACGCTCCCTGACCGTCACCGCTGTCCTCATTGCCCGGGCCGGAGCCCGAGCCCTTGGACTTGAAGTGATTCGAGATCGTCACGAAGGTCTTGTCCTTCTCGACTGCGCCGGACGAATCCTTCGGGGCGAACGCCTGGGACAAGGGTTCGCGGGCGTTGGAGAACGCATCTTCGTCCTCAAGGATCGTCGATTCGCTCTGCGGAGCCACCTCGGCGGGCTGATAGATCAGCGCGGTCCGGATGACGTCCTCATCGGCGGGAACCTCGGCGGGGGAGGGGACGAACGCCCACTTCTCGGACCCGGCCGCCTCGTTGAGGCGATCGACGAGAGTCTGCAGGGCATCGTCGCGGTCATCGCCGAACGCAGCGGAGTTCTCGATCTCCATGAGCGAGACCACCGAAGCGTCGAGCTTGTTGATCGCGGTGACGATCTTCGTCCCCTGCCGTTTGAGGCTCTCGGCATTCGCGGCGCCGCGGGCATCGCAGCCGCCGCGAACGGTGATGTGATTGCCCTCGCGGTCGTCGTAGTATTCGCACCCGTCGAGCTGATCGCCGGTCGTGGTGAAGTAGTTGAGGACGTTGAAGCTTGCGAGGCTGACCTGCCCGCCCACGGATTCGGGTGCGTCGCTGCGAGTGTCGGTGAACGTGGTCGGCTGCACCGCCTCGGCGTTGTCCCCGGTCAGGCGGGTGGTCGGCTGGAACCGCCACTTCTCGTGATCAAAACCGAGCACCACCGGCGAGGTGAACGACGCCTTCGCGCCGACGCGGACCGGGGCGTCCTTGCTCAGGTAAGGCAGCGGCACGTCCGTGTCGGACTTGAGGAAGTTCACGGTGGCACCGTCGTCGAGGACCACCTCGCGGTCGAGATTCTCCTCCTCGAGTGCCGTCGCCTCGGGGGTGCCGGGGCGTTCGACGTCGGTGGCCTGCGGCAGCGTGCCCTCGCCGGTGGCCAGCACGACCTCACCGTAGGTGTTCGTGTTGTAGTTGTCGGCCACGGTCAGCTCCTCGTCGGGCTGGAGGAGCATACCTTCGAGGGCTTCGCGCTCGGCATCGTCGGAGGGGAAGGCGTCCTCGACCGGCTTGACCGCCTCGGCGGGCTCATCGAGCGTGGTCAGCCCGCTGGTGGACACGGAGATCTGGGTCTGGCCGTAGCGTTCGGACACTTTGCCGGTGACCTCGACGTGGTCGTCGATGTTCACGTCCGCGACGGTGTCGGGGGAGTAGACGAAGACGCCGTCGGAGGCTCCCGGGGTCGCATCGTCGGAGCCGCCGGAGCCCGGTGTCTGAATGTAGTAGCCGTCGAGGCCGCCGTCGGAATACGCGGCGGTGACGAGGCCGCGGGTGGTCACCGTCTTGCCCTGAAGGGGACTGGCCTCGCCAGTGCCCTGGATGTCGGCGATCGGGGCGACCTCACCGGGGGTGGTGTCATCGCCGCCGTCGCCATCTCCATTGTCGCCGTCGGGGAGGGCGTTGGGGGTCGGGGAGGCGGAGGTCCAGGTGTCGTCGACGAGTTGGATCGAGTCTCCGCCCGAGGCGGTCGCGCCGGTCGGTTCGGCCTCCTGGCCGATGACGGGGGCGGGGGTGTAGGTGTTCTTCGTGCCGGTGACTCCCTTGCCGCCGACGGTGCCGCCGATCTGCTGGAAGTCGAGGAGCGCGCCGGACTCGTCGATGACGTACGCGCTCGAACCGTATTCGCCGTCAGCGGCCGAGCCGGCCTTGACGGAGTTCGTGATCGGCACCTCGAGCGCCAGCGCACCGGAGTCGCCGACCGTCGTGTCCTCCGGCACCGTGGTCGTGTTCTCCTGCGCCTGCACACTGCCACCGCGAGTGACCGAACCGACGGTCCAGCCAGAGACGTCGGTGCCGGGGTCAGCGGCGATCTCGATGAAGTCCGTGTCGAGCGTGTAGGCGATCTCGGAAATGTGGGTGCCGCCGACCGAAGCATCGGCGTCCGCGACGGTGGCAGCTCCGGCGGGAGCCGACGGGAGCGTCAGTCCCGCGACGAGACTGATCGCTGCGGCGGTGGAGAGGGTGGTGGTGACTTTCATGGGGCCCTTTCGTCAAGGCTGAGAAGCGGTGCACAACGTGACGCTCCACGCGCGCAGACTATTGCACCCTACCGGCCCACGCTTCGACGATGACGGCGAAGATGTGAACAGCTTGTGAACACTCGGGCAGTCCACTGAACGTCACGGATGTGATCGATCCTACACGCTGACTGCCAACCCACCTTCCCTCCCCAGAACTACGTGACGGCGGCCCAGCAACCTCGCGCAAGGTTGCTGGGCCGCCGTCGGGTAGTAATTCAGGATTTCAGGGTAATGGCGAGGGTGTGGAAGTCGCGGCTGGGGTTGCCGAAGCGGTGCAGCGTCATCGACACCGCCTGCTCCTGCACGTAGTACCTCAGCTCCACCCGCCCCGAGGTGGTCACCGGCTCATCGATGACCGCGACCTCCGGACGGACTGCGGCAGCAGCCAGCAGTTCGTCCTCGAAACGGCCGAGGACGCGGATGCGGGCACCCACCGTGTCGTCGTACTTGCCTTCGCCCACCATCTCGGCGAAGGTTGCCGCCGACTCCGAGCGGGCCGCGATCTTGGCGTTCGTGATGGCCAGCTTCACCTCGGCGGACACATCCTCGGCGACGGAGACCTGCACCGTCGACCCCACGGTCTCGGCCGCATGCAGCGATCGTTCGAAGTCGAACAGGCTCGCCTCGGCGGTCACACGCAGGGTCACCGGGCGAGGACGGTAGCGGAAGATGTTCGCCTCGGCATTGAGCCCCGTGAGGTCCTTGGCCGCCCCGAATTCGCGCTCGAACCAGCGGCGATCGTCGGCCTTCGCCGCTTCGAAGCGCTGGCTGTCGTCCTCGCCGGCACCCGGCAGCGAGGCCGGGTCATCGGAGAAGTGACCGAAGAGCATGAGGTAGTTCGGTCCGCCGGCCTTCGACCCCAGCCCGACCGAGGACTGCTTCCAGCCGCCGAAGGACTGCCGGCGCACGATCGCCCCGGTGATGCCGCGATTGACGTAGGCGTTGCCGACCTCGACGCGGTCGAGCCAGGTGGCGACCTCCTCGGGATCGAGGGAGTGGATGCCGCCGGTGAGCCCGAAGTCCACGGCGTTCTGGAACTCGATCGCCTCGTCGAGATCACGGGCATGCATGAGTCCGAGCACCGGCCCGAAGACCTCGGTGAGGTGGAAGAACGACCCCGGCTTGACCCCGTCCTTGATGCCCGGGCTCCACAGCCGACCGGTGTCGTCGAGCTGTTTGGGCTCGAGCAGCCAGGACTCGCCCGGCTCGAGCGAGGTCAGCGCCCGGCGCAGCTTGTCGGAGGGATCCTCGGTCAGCGGACCCATCGTGGCCGAGAGGTTCGCCGGCCAGTCGACGACCATCGACGAGGCGGCATCGACGAGCTGGCGACGGTAGCGCTCGGAATCGTAGGTCGAACCGACCATGATGCCCAACGAGGCGGCCGAGCACTTCTGCCCGGCGTGGCCGAACGCCGAATACATGAGATCGGCCATCGCCAGATCCCGGTCCGCCGCCGGCGTGATGACCAGGGCGTTCTTGCCCGAGGTCTCCGCATTGACGTGGAGTTCGGGGCGGAAGGACTTGAACAGAGCCGCGGTCTCCGAGGCACCAGTGAGGATGACCCGGTCGACATCGGGGTGCGAGACGAGGTGCTGGCCGAGCTCGCGTTCGACGGGGGCGCACAGCTGGAGGACGTCCTTCGGCACGCCGGCCTCCCACAGGCAGTCGATGATGAGCGCCGAGCAGTGCGGCGTCGGCTTCGACGGTTTGTGGATCACCGCGGACCCGGCCGCCAGGGCAGCGACCGTGCCGCCGGTGGGGATCGCGATGGGGAAGTTCCACGGGGGAGTGATGACGACCATCTCATCCGGGGTGAACGTCGCACCCTCGAGGTTCTCGAGTTCGAGAGAATTCAGCGCGTAGTAGCGGATGAAGTCGATGGCCTCTGAGACCTCGGGGTCCGACTGGGAGGGCATCTTGCCGACCTCAGCGGCCTCGACGGCGATGAACTCACCACGGCGGGCAGCGAAGATGTCCGCCGCCTTGTGGAGGATCTCCGCGCGACCGGCGGCCCCGAGTCCGCGCCACTCCTTCGCCGCGGCGCGACCGCGGGCGATCATCTCGTCGAGTTCGTCCGTCGATTCGACGGTCGGCGCATGAGGACGGTCGTCGAGGTAGCCCGGTGCGGTCGCCTCGGCGATGATCTTTCGCACCCAGGCCTGGTTCGCCGGCAGGGACGGATCGGTGTCGGGTTCGTTGACGAACTGCTCGGGGACCACCGAGGCGGCCGCGGCGGCCGTGGAATCCGCCTCGGCTGCGCGATCCTGGGTCCGGTTCGGCTTCGGTGCGGTCTCTCCCTCGGCCTCGAGGATGCCCTCGAGCTGGTTGACGGCGGCGGTGAACCGGTCGGCCTCGCGCTTGAACACCTCGTTGCCGTTGGCGAGGTCGAAGATGCCGGACATGAAGTTCTCCGAGGCGGAGTTCTCCTCGAGGCGGCGCACGAGGTAGGAGATCGCGACATCGAACTCCTTCGGGTGCACGGCCGGAACGTAGAGGAGGAGGTCGCCGACGTCCTCGGTCACGGCCGCGGCCTGTTCGCTGGCCATGCCCTGGAGCATCTCGAATTCCACGCGGTGGGTGACCTCGCGGTCATCGGCGAGGTGGTGGGCGAAGGCGATGTCGAAGAGGTTGTGCCCGGCCACGCCGATGCGCAGACCCTTCATCCGCTCAAGCGTGAACAGCCAGTGCAGGACGCGCTTGTAGTTCGCGTCCGTGGACTGCTTCGAATCGCACGTCGTCGCCGGCCAGCCGGCGATCTCGGCGTGAACAGTCTCCATTGCGAGGTTCGCGCCCTTGACGAGGCGGACCTTGATCCCGACTCCGCCGTTCTCGACACGGCGGGAAGCGAATTCGCTCAGCCGCTGCACCGCTCCGAGCGCATCGGGCTGGTAGGCCTGGATGACGATTCCGGCCTCGAGATCCTTGAATTCCGGTTCGGAGAGCAGTCGCGTGAACACCGCGATCGTCAACTCGAGGTCCTGGTACTCCTCCATGTCGAGGTTGACGAACTTCGCGCCGGTCGGGGCTTTCGCGGCCTGCTGGTAGAGCGGACGGAGGCGGTCGACGACATAGTCGACGGTCTCGTCGAAGGCCCACATCGAGATCTGCGAGGCCACGGAGGAGACCTTCACCGACACGTAGTCGACATCGTCGCGGGCGAGCAGCCGGTGGGTCTGCTCCAGGTGATTGTCGGCTTCGCCGTCACCGAGCACGGCCTCGCCGAGGAGGTTGATGTTGAGCCGGTGCCCGTCTCCGGTGAGCGTGGCCACGGTCTTGCCGAACTGCTTGTCGCGAGCGTCGACGACCATGTGCCCGACCATCTGGCGCAGGCGGGTGCGGGCGGCGGGCACGACGACCTGCGGGGCGATCCGGCCGAGCGCGGCGCCGGCCTTGATCTGGGCACGGTCGAGTGCGGACATCGTCTCGGGGGCGAGCTTGCCGACCTCGGTCAGCGCATCGGCGGCCGCGTGGACGTCATCGGTGCGCACCACGCGGTCGACGAATCCGACCGTGAAGTCGAGGCCGTTGGGATCGGAGAGGACCGCGGAGAGCCGTTCGGCCGCAGGGTTCTTCGCGGAGGTCTTCGACGTCGCCACCCGCAGCCATCGGCGGACGGTATCGATGGACCGGGCGGTGAGCGCTTCGAGATCGGTATCGGTGTGCAGCAACGGTGCTTCCCTCTCTGTCTTTCCTGATGTTCTGTCTTTCGCGGTGCTCTCACGCATCGGCGCTGACCGTGGAGCTGTCGTCGGCTTCAGTATGCGCCGCGGAAATCCGGCGGTGAAGAGGTTGGATACACCATGAGAAGTGATTGAGTCAGAAGTCGTAGTATTGAGGCATGTATTCGCCGGATTTCCGCCGTGAGGCCGTGGCGGCGCTGAGGACTTCCACCCTCGCCGAGGTGGCCGCGCACACGGGTGCGTCACCGTCGAGTCTGCGTCGCTGGGTCGCTCGCTCCGATCTCTCCGATCGTCCCCGCAGCGGGCGCCCGCCGATTCAGGAGACTGCCGATCAGGTCGTCGAGGCGCTCGTCGCCACTGCCGGGGCTCGAATCTCGGGGAGGGACTATTCCACACGGGCGCTGGCCGAGGCGACGGGGCTGAGTCAGAGCATCGTCTCGCGCTCCGTGCGCGGACTCACCGTCCCCCTCGCCGAGGCTGGAGGAGGACGCGATCTCACCCTCTTCGCCGTCGGTTTCCCCCTTCTCGTCCTCGGTGTGCGCACCGTCGATCCCGATGGCGAGGGCGGTGCCGGCGGACCTGCGGTGCCGCCTCGGCGGATTCAGCGGCGCATCGCAGGGGTCGCGGCCGCGCTGCGTTCGGCAGGAGTGGGGCGATGGGCGCAGCGCTTCGACAGCGAGCATCGGCAGGTGCCGACGAAGGAACTGCTCGAACTCATCGACTCTGCCGGCAGCGATCATGTCCTCGTCTTCGACCCCCTGGGTGAGGTCGCCGGCGGCGTGCCTGAGGGACCCGGCTCCCGGGTGGAGGTGCATCGGGACTTCGCCGAGTTCCTCGAGGTCCTCAAGAGCGACCTCGCCGGATGTCAGGACATACCCGGCTCGCTGCTCGACCTGCTCTCCGGCCGAGTGAGGAACGGACTCGAAGGTGTGTTCTGGAGCGATTCGGGCAGCGCCGAGCCTGCGAGAAGTTTCAATAGTTCTGACTCAATGGAGATCTCCTCGTGGCTGCCGAAGGAGACGCGGTCGATCACCGAACACCTCGCGATCGCCCTGCGGGAGGAGATCATCGACTCCGCGTATGAGCCCGGGGATCGGATCAATCCTCGCCTGCTCTCCCGACGCATGCGCGTGCCCCGGGCTTCGGTCGACGCGGCCCTGCGGAGGATGGTGGATGACAAGCTGCTCGACGGATCTCGCGGCGGTGCGCGGATCCCGCTGATCACGACCGTCGATGTGCTCGATCTCTATGCGGCCCGGATGGCCATCGGCGAGGTGGTGCTCAGATCCCTCGCCCTGCGCCCGCAGCGCTACCTCGTGCCCGTGCAGCTGGCTCTGCGGCAGGTCGAAGCGTCGGCGCCGACACGCAGCGGGATCGACGTCGAGGACGCCGACCTGCACTTCCAGCAGGAGTTGGCCAGGGCCTCGGGGCTGCGCGAGTCGGCCCGGGCGTTCGAGGCCCTGACGCTGCGGCTGAGGCTGTTCATCTCCGTGCTCCAGCTCGACTATTCGCCGGCCAGTGACCGCATCGTCAGCGACGACCGGGCGATGTTCGCGGGCCTGAGCCGCGGGGACGCGAAGACCGCGATCGAGGTCTGGAGGGGAAAGGTCGACAATGCGGTCAGGCACATGGCGGGCCTGCTCGGGCGGCGCCGCTTCGACCAGGAGCTGTGGACTCAGCTGACCCGCAGCCTCGCGTGAGTACGGGAGGCGGGAGCCGCCTCGGCGGGGGTGGTGGTATAGATTTGGGGCGTGGAGACTTTGGTTGTAGGCGTGGCTGGCGGCACCGGCAGCGGAAAGACGACGCTGACTCAGGCGCTGTTGGACAAGTGCGCGGGACTGCCCTCCGTGCTCTACCACGACAACTACTACAAGCGGCGCGACGAGCTGACGTACGAGGAGCGGGAGCAGGTCAACTACGACGACCTCGACGCCTTCGACAACGACCTCTTCGTCGACCACCTCACCGCGCTGCGGGCCTCGCAGGCGGTCGACAGCCCCGTCTATGACTTCTCGAACCACAACCGCAGCGATGACACGACCCTGGTCGAACCCGCCCCGGTGATCATCGTCGAGGGCATCCTCATCTTCGCCGAACCGCGCATCTGCGGTCTGCTCGACATCAAACTCTTCGTCGACACCGACGCCGATGTGAGGCTGCTGCGGCGGATCAAACGCGACGTCGTCGATCGCGGTCGGACCCTGCAGTCGGTGGAGGATCAGTATCTGGGCACGGTCAAGCCGATGCACGAGCTCTACGTCGAGCCCTCGAAGCGCAATGCCGACCTCATCATCCCCGAGGGCGGTCACAACATCGTCGCGATGGACATGATCCTCAACCGGATCCAGCGCGGGGTCGGCTGAGGCAGAGCCTTTCCCGGCCGCCTGCCCACTGGCCGACTGAGGCGCAACGCCCCTCCTGACCGGGAATGATGGTCGCTGACGAGGTGATCGCGAAAGTCGTGTCAGTGCCGCGTCGTACCGTAGTTCTATGGACACCGACCCCGCCCGGGATCCGATGGAGGATTCCGCAGCACTGACCGAGATCGCTCGGTTCGGTGCCCTCCTGCGCGGTTTCGACGTCGGCGACACCGAGACGGAGACGCTCGCGCGGATCACCGCGCTCGAGGAGCTCAAGGCCACCGTCGTCTCCGTGCAGGCAGAAGAGGCCGTGGCGTTCGAGACACTGCGCGTCGAGCGCGACCGGGCCAATCGTGTGCCCGCCCGTGAATGCGGAGTCCGGGCCGGCGACGAGGTGGGGCTGGCGAAGAAGGTTTCGCCCGGTTCGGGACGGAAGTTCCTCAGCACCTCCCGCACCGTCGTGACCGGCATGCCCAATACCTTCAAGGCCCTGGCGGCAGGGGAGATCTCCGAGGACAAGGCGCGGATCATGGTCGAGGAGACTGCCGTGCTCGGCGATGCCGACCGTCGCCGAGTCGATACACGCATGAAGCGCAGTCTGGGGCCGGCGGGAGTGCGCAGCCTGCGCGCCGAAGCGCGAGCGCTGAGCGCGGAGATGGACGCCGAGGCGGCCGCGAAGCGTGCGGCGAAGGCGGCGGCGAACCGTCGGGTGAGCCTGACCCCGATCGAGGACGGCATGGGCAGGATCTCGGCGATCCTGCCGCTGCCTCAGGCGGTCGCCGCCTTCGAGAGCCTCCGTGACGGGGCCGAGACGATCACCGCCGGAGGCGGCGCGGACGGCCGGGGCCGTCAGCAGGTGATGGCCGACCTGTTCGTCGAACGACTGAGCGGACAGGCGGAGGCGGCCGCGGTTCCGGCGGAGATCCATCTGCTGGTCGAGGCCGAATCGCTGTTCTCGGACGGAATGGTGCCGGCCTGGCTGCCGGGCTTCGGCCCGCTGCCGGCGAAGACGGCGCGCGAGTTCGTGTCCGCGAACGAGGCTCAGATGTTCATCAACCGGATCTTCACCCGCCCAGAGGACGGGCAACTGGTGGGTATGGAGGCGCGGGGCCGCGAATTCACCGGTCGCCTGCGCCAGATGCTCGTCTTCCGCGACGACGTGTGCCGGACTCCGTGGTGCGATGCGCCCATCCGGCATGCCGACCATGCCGCGTCCTACGCCGACGGCGGGCAGACGAGTTGGGAGAACGGCTCGGGACTGTGCACGGCCTGCAATTACGCCAAGGAGCACCCAGGTTGGCTCCACGAAGCCACCGCCGAGGGGCTCAAGGTCACCACCCCGAGCGGCCGCACCTACGAGGTGACGACCCCGGCGTTGGCGCGCCGAATGAGGTTCCCCCGCGCCGAGGCGGTGCCCCGGTCGGGGAACTCCCCACCGGACGAAGCCGATTGGCGCCTCGCCTTCTCCCGATTCCTCGAACCGGAGAAGCCCGGTGGGAATGGCGCGGAAGGCGAGCCCGTGCCTGCGGACGGGACGGATCCGCCCGAGCCCGCCGACGATGCGGACCCGCGCGAGGTCGATGTGGGTCTTCCCTTCCTGCCGATCACCTCGACAGAGGCCGAGAAGCTCGCCGGGGTCTCGGGCGAGTGGTGGAGCATCGACCCGCCTGCCGAATTCGCCGAACGCCTTCCCCGCAGGCACTGCACCCGCGCCGAGAGGGACGCCTGGAGGCGCACCGTCATCCGGCAGATGCGGTCGGAGCCGGTGCGCAGCGACAGCCAGGTCGAGCGGCAGCTGGTCGCGCAGATCATCGACCGTGGCTGATGCGACGGACGCGACCGGTCTGTCAGCCCGACCGTGGCGGATCTGCAACATCACGGGAACACCTGGAACACCCCCGCAGACGAGGATCGTTCCTATGGGCAGGGAGCACAGCACCACGGACGCAGGATCGAGTGACGGCATCGGGTGGGGTCTCGGTCTCGTGGCCCAGGCACTGCCGTGGGGTGCTGTCGCCTGCTGGGTGATCACGATCTTCGTGCCCGTGCTCGACAGCGGTGAACCCGATTCCCTGCGGATCCGGGTCACGTCCCTCGGGTTCTCACCGATCGACATGAACGACCTCGACGAGGTCTATCTTCTGCTGTGGGTCGTCATTATCGTCGGTGCCGTCACAGCGTGGCTCATGCGGGCCTCGAAGTGGTGGTCGGTGGCCGCGATCGTCCTCGGGACAGGGCTGGGCCTGCGCATGCTGCAGATGGTCGTCGATCCGCCCTACCTGCTCTGGGACGGACAGACCGCGAACGGCATGCCCACCGGCGGCATGGAGATCGCTTACCCGGCAGCGGGCTTCGTCTTCTGGATCGCCGGCAGCCTGTGCTTCCTCGCAGCCGGAATCTGCGGACTCATCGCGCAGGCGCGACGGACACGCGAACGCCGCGATCGGATCAGACGCTGCATGAGGAAGAACCATGGCTCGGCCGTGTGAGCGACGATCTCACTGCACCGGGGCAAAGACCCCCGCGAAGAACTCACCGATCTCCTCATGGGCGTCGATGGGGAAGATTCCTGAGACGTACTGGTCGGGGCGGACCACGACGACGGCACCGTCGCGACTGATCTCGCGGATGTCGAAGATGTCCTCGTCTGGCAGCGTCGCATAGATCCTCTCGACGTATTCGAGGTCGAAGGCGCCCACATGCGGACGGAAGACCTGCGGCACATCGGGGAACGCGAACTCCTTGTGCTCCTGCTGGTAGATCACACTGAGCTCGACCAGGGCATCGATGTCCTCACCCTCACGCCGGTAGGCGACCAGGGGAGAGGCCGGATCAGACTCCAGCCAGGAGGCCAATCCGTTCACCTTCGACCCGGCACTCACCGTCTGGGCGGCACTCACCCTCGGGGCGGCACGATCGGCGAAGACGTAGACGCGCCAGCGACCGTCGGCGCGGGCCTCGTGGCCGAGGTGGACGAAGTTCGCATCGCAGCTGCGCTTGACCCTCGCCGACTTGAACCGCTTGCCGATCGGGAAGCCGGCCGCCAGCTCCTGATGCCTCGTCGGCGTCGTGATCATCGACTCGGTGTACTCGGTCATGAATCCGGCCGGGAACTCTGCGGTCTTGACGTAGAACTCCTCGAGGTAGGTCTTGTCCGGCAGCTCTTCCTGCGGCGTCGCCATGAGCGTCGACCACTCCTTGTCGAAGTCGATGAGGTTCTTCGCCGCCACCTGACGCTCCGCCGAATAGGTCCGCAGCAGCTCCGTCGACGACCGACCCGAAATGACCTGCCCGAGCTTCCACGCGATGTTGAACCCGTCCTGCATCGATACGTTCATGCCCTGACCGGCCTTCGCCGAGTGCGTATGGCAGGCATCGCCGGTGATGAACACGCGCGGGCAGGGCGAGCCGGGATCCGACGCATCGGAATCGTCGAAGGCATCCGTGAGACGGTGCCCGACCTCGTAGACGCTGTGCCACGCCACGTTCTTCACATCGATGCTGTACGGGGCGATGATCGCGTTCGCCCGATGGATGATCTCGTCGATGCTCGTTGACCGCACCTTGCGCGCATCGTCCTCCGGCACCTCGCCGAGGTCGACATACATGCGGAAGAGATGACCGCCCTCGCGGGGGATGTGGAGGATGTTGCCGTGCTTCGACGAGATCGCGCACTTGGTGCGGATGTCGGGGAAGTCGGAGTTCGCGAGGACGTCCATCACTCCCCATGCGTGATTGGCCTGGTCGCCGGTCATGGTCCGGCCGATTGCCGACCGCACCTTCGACCTGGCCCCATCGCAGCCGACGACGTAGCCGGCGCGGATCGTCCGCTCTTGACCCGCGCGCTCGCCGGCGGTGTAGCGGACGGTGACGGAGACCGGATGTTCTTTCGCCGACGACGCGGCTTCCCCGTCGACGCCGGTGTCGACGCTGAGATCGACGAACTCGATGCCGTAGTCGGGTGTGATCCGACCCGGCGACTGAGCGGCGAACTGGGCGAAGTAGTCGAGCACGCGCGCCTGGTTGACGATGAGGTGCGGGAACTCGCTGATACCGTGCTCATCGTCCTTGGGGCGGCCGGTGCGGATGATGTGCTCGGGATTCTCCGGATCCGGGTTCCAGAACGACATCTCCGTGATGTGGTAGCCCTCGCGCATGATCTCCTCGGCGAATCCGAACGCCTGGAACGTCTCGACCGAGCGCGCCTGGATGCCGTCGGCCTGACCGATGACCAGACGCGAATCACGCTTCTCGATCATCCGAGCGTTGACGTCGGGGTACTGCGAGAGCTGCGCAGCCGCAATCATGCCCGCAGGTCCGCTGCCGACGATGAGGACATCGACCTCATCGGGCAGGTCCTCGCTGCGATCGACTCCGAAGCCTGCGGCCTGCTCGATCCGCGGGTCAGCAGAGACGTAGCCGTTCTGATGGAAATGCATGTCAACCTCCGGTTCGTGACACGTCGTCGTGATACTTGAATGCTATCAGTTCATATACGATCTGGTGTCGGCAGGGTGGTGCCGGTCACCGTCGTCGCTGGTCATCCGCGTGAGCTCTCCGCGGTGTCGGGAGCCTCTGTGGGCATCGACGTCGAGGACCGCCCGAATCCGATGATCGGGCTCACGGACTGCTCGGCCTCGTGGTCGGGTCCCAGCGGGATCCCGGTGCGATCGCGGAGCATGAGCGTGGCGATGAGCGCGAGCAGGGCGACGACCCCCAGATACACCGCCACCGAGGTGGTCGTGCCCGTCGCGGAGACGAGGGCCTTCGCGATCGTCGGGGCGAAGGCCCCGCCGAGGATCGACCCGATCGCATAGGAGACCGAGACCCCGGAGAAGCGGACGCTGGAGGGGAAGAGTTCGGCGTACATCGCCGGCTGCTGACCGTAGGTGAAGCCCAGGCCGACGGTGAGGATGACGAGGCCGAGCAGCAGCATCCGGATGCTGCCGGTGCTGACGAGCGGGAACAGCGAGGCGATGCCGACCAGCAGCAGGATCCAGCCGAGGATGTAGGTGCTCCGCCGCCCGATCCGGTCAGAGACCGCACCGGCGATGATCGTGAACACCAGCCAGGACACCGCCGAGGCGGCCACCGCCCACAGCACCGGACCGCGCTCGAGGCCGATGGGCCCCGCCGGGTCCGTGGCGAAGTTCTGGATGTATCCGCCCGTGGTCATGTACCCGGCGGCATTGTTGCCCATGAACACCAGGGAGGCGAGGATGACGAGCAGCCAGTGGCTCTTGAACAGGCGGCCCAGGGGATTCGACACCCGCTCCTTGCGTTCGGCGATCTCGTGGAAGACCGGGGACTCCTCGACGCCGCGGCGGATCCAGTACCCGACGACCACGAGGACGACGGAGAGGTAGAAGGGCACCCTCCAGCCCCATTCGAGGAAGGCGTCACCCGGGGCGATCGACGTCATCAGCGCGAGCACTCCGGAGGAGAGCAGCAGGCCGATCGAGACGCCGATCTGCGGGAAGGAGCCGCGGAGGCCGCGGGACTTCTCGTCCGCGTGCTCGACGGCCAGCAGCACCGCCCCGCCCCATTCGCCGCCGGCGGAGACGCCCTGGACGATGCGCAGGGCGATGAGCAGGATCGGGGCCAGTGCGCCTGCAGATTCATAGGTCGGCAGGAAGCCGATGAGGGCCGTGGCCGCACCCATCGCGATGAGGGTGATGATGAGGACAACCCGCCGACCGAGCCTGTCGCCGTAGTGACCGGCGAGGAAGGCTCCCAGAGGGCGGAAGAGGAAGCTGATGCCGACCGTCGCGAAGGCGACCATAGTCGACATGGTCGAACCGAGCGGGCCGAAGAAGAGCTGATTGAAGATCAGTCCCGAGGCCGCCGCATAGAGGAAGTAGTCGTACCACTCGATGCTCGTGCCGACGATCGTCGCGAACGCCACCCTCGTCTGGGTGTGCTGTGCTGTCATGACTCCGGTGTCCTCACGTGCGAATGCTGCATCCGGGACAGCTGTTTCAGCGGTGAAGCTGTGTCCCGGATTACTTGTCTGCTGGAACCGTATCATATACGATCTGTGATGAAGCCAATCGAAAAGAGGTGTGAGATCGATGTCGACTCCAGCCGGTGTTCCCGCCCGACCGGGCAAGATCATCGCCGTTCATGTGGCGTATGAGTCCCGGGCCGCGCAGCGCGGAAAGCGGCCCGCCCAGCCGTCCTACTTCCTCAAGGCCGCGAGCTCCGTGGCCGGATCAGGGGAGACGATCGCCCGCCCGGCCGGCACCTCGCTGCTGGCCTTCGAAGGCGAGATCGCCGTCGTCATCGGCTCTGCCGCCCGCAGCGTCACCGAGACCGATGCCTGGTCCCATGTGGCCGGAGTGACCGCGGCCAACGACTTCGGCCTCTACGACATCAAGACCCCCGACAAGGGGTCGAACCTGCGCTCGAAGTCCCGTGACGGCTATACCCCGCTCGGTCCCGAACTCATCCCCGCCGCCGAGGCGGACCCTGAGTCCCTGCGCATCCGCACCTGGGTCAACGGCGAGATCGTCCAGGACGACGGAACGAGTGCCGCGCAGCTGATCTTCAACCTGCCGCGCATCGTCGCCGACCTCAGTCAGCACCTCACCCTCGAACCCGGAGACGTCATCCTCACCGGCACCCCCGCCGGTTCCTCGGTCGTCGCCCCCGGGGACACTGTCGAGGTCGAGGTCACAGCTACCTCGGCGAACGGGGAAGTGCGCAGCTCCGGGCGACTGACCACGACCGTGGTCGAAGGCCCCGGTGATTTCGACGAGTCACTCGGCAGCACGCCCGCCGTGGATGAGGCCCTGACCGTCGACGCCTGGGGATCGCGCGAGGCCGCCGGGCTGCCTGCCGAAGATGACGCCCTCAGCGCCGACCTCGTCGCCAAGCTCACCGACGCCCCGACCGCGGGCCTGTCGGCACAGCTGCGCTCTCGGGGACTGAACAACGTCGTCATCGAAGGGGTCGCCCCGCTGCAGCCGGGAACGAAGATCGTCGGCACCGCGAAGACACTGCGCTTCGTACCCAACCGCGAGGACCTGTTCAAGTCCCACGGCGGGGGATACAACGCGCAGAAGCAGGCCTTCGATTCGATCCGACCCGGCGAAGTCATCGTCATCGAGGCCAGGGGCGAATCGGGCTCCGGCACACTCGGCGACATCCTCGCACTGCGCGCGAAGTCCCTCGGCGCCGCCGGAGTCATCACCGACGGAGGAGTCCGTGACTCCGCCGAGGTGGCCGGCATCCTGCCCGTGTTCGCGACCGCGAGGAACCCCGCCGTGCTCGGCCGCCGCCACGTGCCGTGGGAGTCCGACGTGGCCGTGGCCTGCGGAAACGCCACAGTCCTGCCCGGCGACGTCATCGTCGCCGATGATGACGGAGCCATCGTCATCCCCCGTGACCTCGTCGAAGAAGTCCTCGACGCGGCACTGGCCAAGGAGACCGAGGACGGCTGGGTGGCCGAACAGGTCGCCGCCGGCAACCCGATCGAAGGACTCTTCCCGCCCAAGGGCGAATGGAAGACGAAGTTCGAAGACTGGAAGGCCTCCCGGTGAAGACCGAATCAGCAGCCACTGCCGGGGCCGGTCCGCCGTCACTGAGCAAGGCCGAAACCGCCTACCGGTGGATCCGCGAACGCGTCGCCGATCAGACCTACCAGCCCGGGCACAAGCTCGTGCTCGCGCAGATCGCCCTCGAACTCGACACCTCGGTCGTGCCGGTGCGGGAGGCCATCCGCCGGTTGGAAGCCGACGGTCTCGTGACCTTCGAGCGCAATGTCGGAGCCCGCGTGGCCATGGTCGACCAGGGGTCCTACACCCAGTCGATGGAAACGGTCGCGATCCTCGAAGCCGCGGCCGTCGCCCAAGCGCAGGGCCACCTCGGTGCCGGTGATCTCGATGCCGCGGAGCAGATCAACGATCGGATGCGCGCACTGCTCGACGATTTCGAACCGGCCGAATTCACCCGGCTCAACCACGAGTTCCACGAAACGCTCTACCGGCGCTGCCCGAACGAGCGGCTGTGCACCCTCGTCGAACTCGAATGGGACCGACTCAACCACCTGCGGGATTCGACGTTCTCCTTCGTCCCCGAACGGGCACTGGAGTCGGTGGAGGAGCACTCTCGCATCGTCGCCCTCATCCGTGCCCGCGCCTCGGCGCAGGAGGTCGAACGGGCCGTGCGCGAGCACCGCTCGGCCACACTGCACAGCTTCCAGAACTCCCAGACGACCGCAGAATCAGCCACGGATCTGCACACTGACTCACGAAAGGACAGATCATGACAGAGTCCATCACACCCCCGGCCGGACTGCCGGAGAAGATCCGCCACTACATCGGCGGGCAGTTCGTCGACTCGATCGACGGGGAGGAGTTCGACGTCCTCAACCCCGTGACGAACGAGCCCTACATCACCGCCGCCTCGGGGAAGAAAGCCGATATCGAAGCGGCTGTGACCGCGGCGAAGACGGCCTTCGACGAGGGCCCCTGGCCGACGATGCTGCCGCGCGAGCGCGCCCGGATCCTCTACCGCATCGCCGACATCGTCGAATCCCGCAAGGACGAACTCGCCGCGATGGAATCCTTCGACTCGGGTCTGCCGATCACCCAGGCCAAGGGCCAGGCGTCCCGTGCCGCGGAGAACTTCCGCTTCTTCGCCGACCTCATCGTCGCCCAGGTCGACGATGCCTTCAAGGTTCCGGGCCGCCAGGCGAACTACGTCAACCGCAAGCCCATCGGTGTAGCCGGACTCATCACCCCATGGAACACCCCGTTCATGCTCGAGTCGTGGAAGCTGGGACCGGCGATCGCGACCGGCAACACCGTCGTGCTCAAACCCGCCGAGTTCACCCCGCTCTCGGCCTCCCTGTGGCCGGGCATCTTCGAAGAGGCGGGACTGCCGAAGGGCGTGTTCAACATGGTCAACGGCTTCGGTGAGGAGGGCTTCGCCGGCGACTCGCTCGTCAAGCACCCGGACGTTCCGCTCATCTCCTTCACCGGCGAATCGAGCACGGGACAGACGATCTTCGCCAACGCCGCACCCTGGCTCAAGGGCCTGTCGATGGAGCTCGGCGGCAAGTCCCCGGCCGTCGTCTTCGCCGACGCGGACCTCGAAGCCGCCGTCAACGCCACGATCTTCGGCGTCTTCTCCCTCAACGGGGAACGCTGCACCGCCGGTTCGCGCATCCTCGTCGAGGACTCGGTCTACGACGAGTTCGTCGAACGCTACGCCGCCCAGGCCAAGCGCGTGAAGGTCGGTCTGCCCTCGGATCCCGACACCGAGGTGGCCGCCCTCGTCCACCCCGAACACTTCGAGAAGGTCATGTCCTACGTCGAGATCGGCAAGACCGAGGCCCGCCTCGTCGCCGGCGGCGGACGTCCCGAGGGATTCGAGACCGGTAACTTCGTCCAGCCCACCGTCTTCGCCGACGTCGCCCCTGAGGCCCGGATCTTCCAGGAGGAGATCTTCGGTCCCGTCGTCGCGATCACCCCGTTCTCCTCCGACGAGGAGGCCCTGGAGCTGGCGAACAACACGAAGTACGGTCTCGCCGCCTACATCTGGACCTCGGATCTCAAGCGGGCGCATAACTTCTCGCAGGCCGTCGAGTCGGGCATGGTGTGGCTGAACTCGAACAACGTCCGCGACCTGCGCACCCCCTTCGGCGGGGTCAAGGCCTCGGGCCTCGGCCACGAGGGCGGGTACCGGTCGATCGACTTCTACACGGAACAGCAGTCCGTGCACATCAACCTCGGCGAGGTCCACAACCCGGTCTTCGGGAAGTAAGGGAGGCGGAGATGACCAATCGCGAAGATATGACACTGACCTCGGCCGGCTACTTCGTCAGCCAGGAGGCGCCGATCGTCACGGACAATCCCATCGCCACACCTCAGGCGAGTCCGCCCGATATCCTCCGCTGCGCCTATATGGAACTCGTCGTCACCGACCTCGCCGCCTCGCGGGAGTTCTATGTCGACGTGCTCGGACTCTATGTCACCGAGGAGGACGAGAACACGCTCTACCTGCGTTCGACGGAGGAGTTCATCCACCACAATCTCGTCCTGCGCAAGGGCGAGGTCGCAGCTGTGGCCGCGTTCTCCTACCGGGTCCGCAGCCCGGAAGAGCTCGACAAGGCCGTGGCCTTCTACACCGAACTCGGCTGCGATGTCCGCCGCAACCCGGACGGCTTCGTCAAGGGTGTGGGCGACTCCGTGCGGGTGGTCGATCCGCTCGGCTTCCCGTACGAGTTCTTCTACCGGTCCGACCACGTCGAGCGCATGTCGTGGCGCTATGACCTGCACATCCCCGGCGAACTCGTCCGCCTCGACCACTTCAACCAGGTCACCCCGGATGTGCCGCGGGCGGTGAAGTACATGCAGGACCTCGGCTTCCGCGTCACGGAGGACATCCAGGACGAGGAAGGCACGGTCTACGCTGCGTGGATGCGCCGCAAACCCTCCGTCCATGACACGGCGATGACCGGCGGCGACGGACCGCGCATGCACCATGTGTGCTTCGCCACCCACGAGAAGCACAACATCCTCGCCATCTGCGACAAGCTCGGTGCGCTGCGCCGATCCGATTCGATCGAGCGCGGTCCCGGCCGCCACGGCGTCTCGAACGCGTTCTACCTCTACCTGCGTGACCCCGACGGTCACCGCGTCGAGGTGTACACGCAGGACTACTACACCGGCGACCCGGACAATCCGGTCGTCACCTGGGACGTCCACGACAATCAGCGCCGCGACTGGTGGGGCAACCCCGTCGTGCCGTCCTGGTACACGGATGCCTCCCTCGTCCTCGATCTCGACGGCAACCCACAGCCGGTGCATGCACGCACGGACGATTCGGAGATGGCAGTGACGATCGGTGCAGACGGCTTCTCCTACACCCGCGCGGATGAGAACGAGGGCAAGCTGGGCAACCAGCTCTGACCTTCGAAGGCACTGACCGCTGAAAGGACACCACATGCTTGATGAAGCGACGATCGCCAGGATCGCCGACGACCTCGCCGAGGCGGAGCGGACCCGCACGAAGATCCCGCGGCTGACCTCGCAGTTCCCGGATATGACCGTCGAGGACTCCTATGCGGTGCAGAACGAATGGCGCCGTCGCGGTGAGGCTGCCGGCCGTCGGCTGTTCGGCCACAAGATCGGCCTGACCTCGAAGCCGATGCAGCAGGCCACGGGCATCACCGAACCCGACTACGGGGCGATCTTCGCCGACCAGGTCTACGACACCGGGTCCGTGATCGATCATGCGCAGTATTCGGGCGTGCGCATCGAGGTCGAACTCGCCTTCGTGCTGCGCGAGGAGCTGGCCGGACCTGATGTCAGCCTCTTCGACGTCCTCCGCGCCACCGAATACGTCGTCCCGGCACTCGAGGTGCTGTCCTCGCGCATCGAGATGGAGGGCCGCACGATCGTCGACACCATCTCCGACAACGCGGCGCTGGGTGCGATGGTCCTCGGCGGTCGTCCGATCACCGTCGACGCCGTGGACCTGCGCCGGGTGAACGCGCTGCTCTACCGCAACGAGACGATCGAGGACTCGGGAGTCGCGGCCGCCGTACTCGACCATCCGGCCCGCGGCATCGTGTGGTTGGCGAACAAACTCGCCGAACACGGTGATGTGCTCCGTGCCGGAGAGACCGTGCTCGCCGGGTCGTTCACCCGCCCCATGTGGGTCCATCCGGGTGACACCGTCCACGCCGACTACGGAGAGCTGGGAGCCATCACATGCCGTTTCGCCTAGAACTTCCGCAGACCTTCGCCGACCGGGTGGCCGGCCTCGGCGAGGGAGAGTACCTGGCCGGGATGTGGGTGTGCTCGGGTTCGCCCGTGGCCGCCGAGATCGCCGCGGCCTCCGGGATGCAGTGGGTGCTCATCGACGCCGAGCATTCCCCGATCGGTCTCGAGACGACGACGAGTCTGCTGCGCGCGATGAATGGCTATCCGGCCACTCCCGTGGTGCGGGTGCCGGTGAACGATCGGGTGCTCATCAAGCAGTTCCTCGACCTCGGTGCGCAGAATCTGCTCGTGCCGATGGTCGACACGAAGACCGACGCCGAGGCGGCCGTGGCCGCCGTCCGCTACCCGCCGAAAGGTGTGCGCGGAGTCGGATCGGCCCTGGCCAGGGCCTCCCGGTGGAATGCCGTGGACGGGTATCTCGGCCGAGCCGAGGAACTCGTTTCGCTGACCGTGCAGATCGAATCGGCGACCGCGGTCGCCAACGCCGCCGAGATAGCCGCGGTCGACGGCATCGACGGCGTCTTCGTCGGACCTTCGGACCTCGCCGCCTCGATGGGCCTGCTCGGCCAGCAGACGCATCCGGACGTCACCGCAGCGGTGACTCGGACGTTCGAGGCGGTGCGCGCGGCCGGCAAACCGGTCGGCGTCAATGCCTTCGACCCCGAGCAGGCTCGTAAGTACTTGGAGGCCGGTGCCTCGTTCGTCCTCGTCGGAGCCGACGTCGGCCTGATGATGAACGGTGCCCGTGCCTGGGCGAAGGAATGGGTGCAGGACTGACAACGCTTCACCCCCGGTCCGCCTGAGTGCGGTCGGGGGTGAAGTGTGTTCATTCCGGACTCAGTCCTTTCTGCGGCGGTTGCCGGAGATCAGCAGGATTGTGGACCCGAGGCCGACGAGGACGATGCCCAATCCGATGAGCATGCCGTTGCCCGTGGTGCCGGTTCGAGGCAGCTCGGCCGGTGGGGCCGGGGCCGCGGGAGTCTCGGCGACCGGTGCGACCGGCGGGGTCTCCGGCTGTTCGGGAGGCGAGGTCGGCTGCTCGGGAGGCGAGGTTGGCTGCTCGGGCGGCGCCGGCGGCGAGCTCGGTTCCTCCGGTGGTGTCGGCGGTGCCGGGGGAGTGCTCGGCTTCTCCTCGGGTGGTCGGTGCACGGTCTCGGCGGGAACGCCCCAGTCGCTCGTCCACTCCGCATTGACGTCGCTGCCCTCGATCGCCGTGACGTAGGTGACCCAGCCGACGGGCATGTCGATGGCCTCGGTGCTGATCTCGGCCCGACCGTCGGCATCGGCGACGACAGTGAAGTCCTGAGTGGAGATCTCCTTGCCCTCGGGCTCCTCCGACTGCTCGGGTTCGCTCTCCACGTGGTAGGCGGTGACGGTGACCACAGCCTCGGAATCGGGCCGCAGCCCGGCCACGGCCACCTCGTCGTGGGTCTGCTTTCCTTCGAGCACCGCCTCGGTGTCGGCGGTCGGAGTCCACGGGACGAACCCCGTCTCTCGAGGTTGGCCGTGGATGCCCTTCCATTCCTTCGTCGCCTTGTCCCCGGCGATCGTCTCGGTGAAGTACAGCCAGCCGCGGAAGTCCTCGGGCACCGTGACCTCACCGGAGGTATGAGTGCCGTTGCCGATGTCCTTCGAGGTCACCGACCCGATTTCGCGGGCGTCGTCGTTCTTCGTTCCCTGCTTCGGCTCCGTCGCCGTCCGCCACAGGGTGTGTTCGACGGTGACTGTGTGGTCGCCGATGAGTCCGGAGACGGTGAACTCGTCGGTGACGGTCTCGCCGGGCGTCGGCGTCTGGTCCGAGATCTCCGTGGTCACCTTCGGCTGAGAACTCAGGTCCACGGAAGCCTTTCCAGCGACCGAGGCGGGCGTGTCCGGGGTGACGACTCGCTGGACCCGGGTACCCGACGTCGGTTCGAACACCCGCACGGTCTGCGGGGCGACCTTCGCCTTCGCAGTCACGGCGAGTGTGCCGGGTGCGCTCGCCTGCAGCGTCGCGGTCACTGCCTCATCCCCGGTGGTCAGGGTCGTCGGGGCGTTCTTCGCGCCGCTCGCCTTGAGGGTGACTGGGACGTCGGGGACGTGTGCCCCGGAGGCGCTGAGCAGCGAGAGCGTCAGGGTCGCCTCATCGGTGGGAGTGCCGAGGATCCTGCCTGTGTCGTCGCCCTGGTCGTCCTTGTCGTCGCCGGGGCCGTTTTCCTCGGAACCGAGCCCCTTCGCATCTGTGCCACTCGAATCCGAGTCGGTCGAATCCGATGCCCAGGAGTCAGGAGAAGAGGCGGACTCCGGGGCGGTGTGGGGTTCGAGCACAGGCATTCGCAGGACCGGTTCGAGGCTGACTTCGAGGGTGTACGGACCGGCGTACTTCTTCGCCTTCGCGAGGATCGACGAGTGCTTCTTCGCGGCACCGGCGAACTTCTTGCCCAAGTCGGCAGGCTTCTGCGGCGGCACCATGTGGTCGTGGGGGAGCGCCGTGTCGAGTCGGGCGATGGCGCTGAGCCCGGCCTGCACATCCTTCGATGTCGAGCCGGCGTATTCGTGCAGTGCCCACGCAGTCTGCGCAGTGGTGACCTGCTCGGACTTCGCATCGTCGAAGTACTTCGGCAGCGGGGACTTCTTCCCGGCGTCGATGCAGTAAGACGAAGTGTCGGGGAAGGTCCGATACGAGCCGTACCAGGTCTTCCCCTGTTTCGCGTGATGCCAGATTCCGGGACCGTATGCGTTCGGAGCGGTCTGCACGGGCACCTCGCCGAGGTTGACCGGCGGACCCGCGGCCATGGCCGGTCCCAGCCCGATGAGGGAGGCCACGGTGAGGATGGTGAGAAGCAGGAAGGTGCGCAGCGATGCGAGTCTGAAAGTAGTCATGCCTTGATTCGACACGGCGGACACAGACGGTGACCAGGGTCGAATGTGAGCCTGTGGAAACACGATTCTGCATCCACAGGATTTCACGCTCGAGTGGCGCCGATGTGGGCGTGGCCCGAGGTGGCGAGTCACCCGCGGGAAACGGGGGATCTGATGATTTCGACGACGCCGGACCCCGCCGAGGCGGCCGCTCCGTTTCCCTTCCTTCCACAGTCGAGTACGTCGGAGTGGGAGCTGATGGTGATCGCGGAGCGGGGCTGATCAGGCCCACTGCGCGCATTCGCGTGCGGTGACAGTCCGCTGAAGTGTTACTGGACGGATACAACTTCGGCAACGTGATGTCGGTGTTCGACTCTAAACTTAGAAGAGAGCGGTGCATTCCCCCAACGTGAGAAGGACGATCTATGTCGGCACAGAACGGTCCCGGTCCTCAGGACCCGAACCAGCCAGGGCCGCGGCGCCCGCAGCCGCCCCAGGTACAGGGCCCCGGGACTCAGGGCGCTCCGCCAGCCCACGGGGTGCCGCAGCAGGTGCCGCCGCAGCAGAACAATGATCGGTTTCGTCCGCGCCCGCAGGGTACCCAGCAGCCGCAGCCTCAGGGCACCCAGCAGGCGCGGCAGCAGCAGCCAGCACCGGGACAGCCGCCGTTCCAGCAGCCACCGATGCAGGGCCAGCCGCAGGCGTACGTTCAGCAACCCATGCCGGGCCAGCCGATGCCGACCCAGCCCCCGATGCAGATGCAGCCGCCGATGCAACCGCCGCCGGCGCAGGCGCGCGTCTACGCCCAGCCCAGGTTCGCCCCGACCGTGACCCAGGAGATGCGGATCCGCGCGGGGATGCAGGCACCCCAACAGGTGGTCACCGAGACCCCATGGACCGGTGCGGTCCGACAGAACCAGCCGCCGACCGAGCCTGACTCGACCGGCAACATCGTCCGGCTCGTCGCCGCCATCCTTGTGCTCTTTGTACTCGTCGTCGGGCTGATCCTCCTCGCCATCGCCGGAGGATTCAGCTTCGGCGTCCGTCTCTTCGCGCTCATCGGTCTCTCGGCCATTCCGCTCGTCGGCATCGTCGCCTATGTGCTCTGGCTGGATCGGTGGAAACCTCAGCCGAAGCTCCTCCTCGGCATCTGCCTGCTCTGGGGTGCTGTCGCCGCGGTCATCCTCACCCTTGTGTTCTCCTTCTTCACCGATCTCGCGCTCTACATGGTCGGCATCAATGGGGTGCCCAACGTTCTCGGCGCCATCTTCCAAGCTCCACCCGTCGAGGAGTCGACGAAGACCGTCCTCCTCGTCGTCATCGTCCTCGCCGCCCGTCGCTACTTCGAGGGACCTCTCGACGGACTCGTCTACGGTTCACTCATCGGTGCGGGCTTCGCCTTCACAGAGAACATCCTCTATCTCGGCCAGTCATGGAACGACGGTGAGCTCGGGGGACTGGCCGTGACGTTCGCCATGCGCTGCCTGGGCTCGCCGCTGCTGCACATCGCCTTCTCGACCTGCGCCGGTGTGTCCATCGGCTTCGCGGCTCGCAAATGGCCCTGGTGGGCGACGGCCCTCATGTGGCTGCCGGGCCTCATCGTCGGCATCCTCCTCCACGGTTTCTGGAACGGATCGATGACGCTCCTCGGGGTCTTGGGACAGCTGACCCGTGACATCATGGGCGGTATGCTCCCACAGATCATCGGCCTCATCCTCCTCAGCATCATCCTCTCCGGAGCGTGGGTGACACTCGGACTCATGCTGCGCCGCAGCGAACGGATGCACACGCAGAACATGCTCGGCGACTATGCGAACTCGGGATGGCTCACCCACGCCGAGGTCGACATGCTCGGCACCTGGAAGGGACGGAAGAACGGCCGCGACTGGGCCAAATCGTTCCCCGGCGGAAAAGAGGAGATGCGCACCATGATCCGCACCTCCGGGAAACTCTCGACGACACGGATGCGCGTCCTCGCCGGCATCGGCGGTGACCAGGAGCGCAAGATCGAACGTGCCGAACTCAAGCAGTTCTCCGATGCCCGCGAGCGTCTGCTGGCGGCGTCGAGAAGAACGGCCGGGTAAGCACCAGCAGTGACCGTCCTCGACATCCTCCTCATCGTCCTCGGGATCGGTGCGCTCTTCGCCGGTTTCCGCCAGGGCTTCATCACCGGGCTCGGAACCGCCGCAGGATTCGTCGTCGGATGGATCCTCGGACGCCTGCTCTCGCCGCTGGTCGAAACGCTGAGCGAGGGCACGACCGCGATGGAGAACCCCGGCGTCCTCATGCTGCTCGCCTCGATGCCGCTGGTCCTCAGCGTCCTCTTCGCATTCGCAGGCAGCGGCGTGGGCGCGTGGATCAAACGCTCGATGGACTCCGATCTCGGGCAGGGCATCGATGCAGTCGGGGGCACCATCACCGCGGGCATCGTCTACGTCCTGGTCGTGTGGCTCGCCGCCGGTTTCGTCCGCACCACCCCGCTGGTCGAACCGAACCGGTGGGTCGCGGACTCCGCCGTCATCGCCTCCATCGACCGTACGATCCCCTACTCCTCCCAGATGGCCCTCGGCGGTCTGGCGAAGGGACTCAGCGCCACCGGATTCCCGCAGGTCTTCTCGGGCCAACCCGAACAGATCCGCGGTGTCGGCGAACCCGACGAAGCCATGGTCGACGTCGGCCGCAGCGTCGAAGACTCCGTCGTCAAGATCACGACCACGGCCACCACCTGCCCGACCGGCTCCGAAGGCTCGGGCTTCGTCTACCGCGACGGCCTCGTCGCCACCAACGCCCACGTCGTGGCCGGCTCTTCGGACCTGGCGGTCCAGGTCGGCGGCAAGGGGCGGCCCTATCCCGCCGAGGTGGTCGAATTCGACGCCGAAGCCGACGTGGCCGTCCTCCGGGTTCCCGAACTCGAGGCTCCCGCGCTCGACTTCGGCGACGGGCTCGGACCGGGGGATGACTCCGTGGTCGTCGGGTTCCCCGCCAACGGCCCCTACACGATCTCACCGACGCGGGTGCGTGAGAAGATCAACGCCCGCGGCCTCGACATCTACGACGAGAGCTCGGTCGTCCGTGAGGTGTATTCGGTGCGCGGCATCGTCCGCGAAGGCAACTCGGGCGGCCCGCTCATCGATGCTCAGGGCAGGGTCGTCGGCATGGTGTTCGCACGCTCGGCCACCGACGACGAGACCGGCTACGCCCTCACCCGCGCCGAGATCGCCGATGAACTCGAAGCCGGGGCGAACAACCGCACCCCGCAGCCGACGGGACAGTGTACGAATTGAAGCAGTGCACCAGCTGAACCGGTGCACCAGCTGAAGGCCTACTTGAGGTCCAACCCGGCGAGCACGGCACGGTGGTCGCTCGATCCCTTGTCGAGCACCTCGTCGCTGGTGGCGTCGAAGCCGCGGTAGAGGATGTGGTCGAGCCGGGTCACGGGGAACTGTGCGGGCCAGGTGAAGCCGAAGCCGCCTCGGGCCTGTTCCCGCGAATCGGTGAGCGGGGGAACCAGCGTGGACATGTTGTTGTCGGTCGATGCGGTGTTGAAGTCGCCGGCGACGATGACATGGTCGGCCCCGTCGGTCTCCACCGTCGTGGCCAGTCGACGCAGGGCGGCGTTGCGCATGGACTCATGCCCCGGACGGACCGAGGGCATGTGCACGGCATAGAACCGGATGTCGCCGTGGTCGGTCGAAACCGTCGTGGCGAAGGCGCGCGGCCACTGCAGGCCGAGGTCGACCTCTTCGGGCTCGGTCATCGGCCACTTCGACCACACCCCGACGGTGTCGAGGACCCGGGAATGGGCGAACGAGGAGTCGAGCTCCTTGTGGATGATCTTGCCCGACAGCGACTCGAGCTCCTGGATCGTGACGATGTCGGGGTCGCGGTCGACGAGGTTCTGCGCCGCGGCCGTGGGCTGCGGCATCCGCGCACCGACGTTGTGGGTGGCCACCGTGATGTCGGGTTCTCCGGAGTCCTCGTTCGGCAGCAGTGCGGGCCCGAACATGCCCGCCCACACGAGAGCAGGAACGAGGAACCCGATGGCCGAGAGCCAGGAGAAGCGGATGAGGGTCATCAGCAGCACGAGAGCCAGGACGATCCCCGTCCACGGCAGGATCGTCTCGACGACGAGCGCGAAGCCCATCCTCGTCGGAAGCAGTTCGTGGAGAAGCAGGAACGCCGCATAGAGGATCCCGAAGATCAATGCGGTGATGCCCTTTGCGGGGCTGTGCCGTCTGCGCGCTGGAGAATATGCCTGGTTCATCGCTAAAGAATCTTAACCGCGAAGTCTGGCTCCACGCTGGGTGGGCGATGCGATGCGGCTCACAGCCTCCGGGCGCAGGACAAGGCATCCTGCACGAAGTCGTGTGCTCGGGTCTGGGCTGTCGCGTTCAGGTCAGCGACGCGCTGTCGCGCTCCAGACGGTGACGTCGGGATGCGTGTCGTAGCGGTAGCCCGAACCCCTCATCGTGCGCACCACGGGGGAGTATTCGCCGAGACGGCGGCGCAGTCGGCGGATGTGCACGTCGACGGTGCGCTCATCGGGAACCTCGCTGCCGGACCATACGGCGCTGATGAGGTCTTCGCGGGGCAGGGTCTCATCGGCGTGGGTGACGAGCGTGGCGAGGAGATCGAACTCCTTGGTCGTGACGTCGACGAGCTCACCGTCGATGCGGACCTCGCGGCGCGGAATGTCGATGCGCAGCCGCTCGGCGGCGGCATCGGCGTAGGTGTTCCCGGCGCGACCGCCGAATCCGCGCGGTGCCGGTGCGGCAGGCGCCTGGTCCTCGTCCCGCAACGTCGGCGGGTGGATGCGGTTGGGGATCCTCGAGCGCACCGGTCCATGCGTCGCCGCCGGCGCTCCGGTCGCAGCGGGGGAGCCGGTGGCCACGGCTCTGACGGCGTCGATGTCGCTGCCGCGCCCCTCGGGGGCCAGGGCGATGACGGCTTGGGTCTCGGCCTGGCTGGCCAGTTCCTTCGCATAGGCCTGAAGCTCGCCGGCGATGGCGGAGAGGTTCGTGCCGTCGGCGGCGGCCTTGGACTCGTCGAGTCCGATGTAGACGATGATGCCGCGAGCGGCCTTCGGTGAGGGTACGACTCCGGCGGGGCCGAAGGTGTGCGGGGCGTTCTGCGGGTCCACTGCGCTCAACCTGGCTCCTGCGCGTCGGGTGGCCACGGCACTGCGTGGGTGGACGTAGGCGGGTTCTGGATTCGACATGACTGTCCTTTGCTCCGACCATCGGGTCGATATGACTGAATGAGTCCGCTGCTTGAGTGTGCGTGTTCTCGTTCGAGGCCGGACAGCGGGAGGGCGATCACCGACCGCGAACGCAGCGCATACACATGGCTGCTGCGGGCATTCGCATCAGGTGAGTGGCTGAAGTCATGGCTTCATTATTTGTCACAAAACTTCGGCGGTGCAAAGGAAAAGCCGAAAATGAGACGACTGTGACGAAATATGACGACATCCTCGCCGAGGCGGCCGACCGATTTCGTCATCTGCGGGCACGCGCCGCCCGCGCGGCGTCAGTCGACGATTCCGTACATCCGGTCCCCAGCGTCGCCGAGGCCCGGGACGATGTAGCCCTTCTCGTTGAGCCGCTCGTCGAGGGCTGCGGTGCAGATCTTCACCTCGGCGGATTCGCTGTAGTCGCGTTCGATGCGTTTGACTCCCTCGGGTGCGGAGACGAGGCAGATCGCAGTGACGTCGCGGGCTCCGCGGGCGAGCAGGAAGTCGATCGCCATCGCCAGGGTGCCGCCGGTGGCGAGCATCGGATCGACGATGAAGATCTGCCGTCCGGTGAGGTCATCGGGCAGACGGTCGGCGTACGCGCTGGGCTCGAACGTCGTCTCGTCGCGGACCATGCCGAGGAAGCCCACCTCGGCGGTGGGAAGGATGCGCAGCATCCCGTCGAGCATGCCGAGCCCCGCGCGGAGGATCGGGACGACGATCGGGCGGGGTTCGGCGATGCGGGTGCCGGTGAACGTCGAGACCGGGGTCTCGATCTCCTTGGCTTCGACGGCGACCGACCGTGTGGCCTCGTAGGCCAGCAGCATGACGAGCTCTTCCGTGAGCTGTCGGAATCGAGCGGAATCCGTGGTCCGATCGCGCAGAGCAGTGAGTTTGTGGTCGATGAGCGGGTGATCGGCGACGTGAAGATCCATACCCAAATGGTACGGGAGAACTTCCCCGATCCGGCAGTGGTCAACGCGGGTCCGAGCGTACACAATGGAGGCATGTCGTACTTCACTGAGATCCTGGCCGATTCCGGCGACGGCTTCCGCGCCCTCGACGTCGACGTCCGCGACGCATCCGACCTCGACGATCTGGTCGATACGATGCGTTCGGCCGCGGGGGAGGACGGGGAGGCGATCGCCGTCATCGAACACGAGGACGAATGGTTCGGCCTCGTGCGCCTGTGCGAGAACAACGAGGTCAAGGTCTTCCTCTCCGATCTCGCCGCGGTCGAGGCGAGCCCTTTCGCGGAGATCTTCGCCGACTTCCTCGACGCCCGTCCCGACGCCTACGAGGCCGAGCCCGAGGAGGACTTCGGAGCCGAGGAGGTCGAGGCCGATGACACCGACGATGAGGATGGCGACGAGGTCGAAATGCTCGAATTCGACCCCGACGCCGAATGGGGCGGGGACGCCGACATCTATGCCGACCGGGGAGTGCCCGCCGCCACGCTCATCGAGCAGGTCGAGGCGCACCGCTCCGACCCGGCCCGCGTCGTCGCCCACATCGGGGAGACCGTCGGATTCGCCGATCAGCTCGAGGCCGCCCGCTGAGCGCTGGTGCCGGCACCCGTTCCTCTGCGGAGGCGGCGCGGTTCGATGACTGGATGGGTCTCGCCCTCGCCGAGGCTGCCCTGGCCCCCGCTCATGACGACGTTCCCGTCGGGGCCGTCGTCATCGATTCCGGAGGTACCGTGGTCGGCCGCGGCCACAATCGTCGGGAAGTCGATGCCGATCCGCTCGGCCACGCCGAGCTGATGGCGCTGTCGGCCGCCGCGGAGGCTGTCGGCCGGTGGCGGTTGGACGACTGTACCCTTGTGGTCACCCTCGAACCCTGCGCGATGTGCGCCGGGGCGCTGGTGGGCTCCCGCATCGCCCGCGTCGTCTACGGGGCCTTCGACGACAAGGCCGGGGCAGTGGGGTCGATGTGGGATCTGCTGCGCGACCGTGCTGCGCTGCATCACCCCGAGGTGGTCTCGGGGGTTCGGGCTGACGAGGGGAAGGCGCTGTTGCGCGAGTTCTTCGCGAGCCGGCGCTGACGTGGCTCAGCTCACTCGATTCCGATTTGGCGGTCGAATCCACGCCGCTGTACAGTTGTCGGCGGTGGCGTGTCCGAGCGGCCGAAGGTGCAACACTCGAAATGTTGTGTACGGTAACCCCGTACCGTGGGTTCAAATCCCACCGCCACCGCCGAGGAAAACCCCTGACCGGCTCCGTCCGGCCAGGGGTTCTCTCTGTCTGAATCCGGGTTCGGTGGCGGTCTGGCACCAGGTTCGACTGCGGTGCGCGTGCGCGCGTGAAGAAGTGTGATGATTGACACATGTTGGTCGAACGGCGAGACTGGGCCGATGAAATAGAAGAAGTTTTCCGGGATGTGAAAGTTCTGGTGTCGGTGTCGCACCGATGGCTTGTCTGTTTCATTGCGCACGTTCAAGGCGCAGGGCCGGCGACGATGATGTCGGCGGCTGACCAAATCGAACAACCTGAGGTGGTCCATGAAAATGGCAGACAATGATCAAGCGGTACAGACCGCAACCGAGAGACCGGGGCTTCTCGACAGATTCTTCGAAATCACCCATCGCGGCTCGACGGTCAAGCAGGAGATCCGCGGCGGCATCGTCGCCTTCGTCGCGATGGCCTATATCGTCGTGCTCAACCCGCTCATCCTCGGAGGCAGCGAGGACATCGCCGGAGGCGCCCTCGACTTCGCCCAGCTGACCGCGGTCACCGGGCTCACCGCCGGGCTCATCACGATCCTCTTCGGCGTCGTCGCCCGGCTCCCGTTCGGACTCGCCGCGGGTCTGGGGATGAACAGCTTCCTCGCCGTGTCCGTCGTGCAGGAGGTCACCTGGGCCGCGGCGATGGGCCTGGTGGTCATCAACGGCATCATCATCGTCCTCCTCGGTGCCACGGGCATCCGGACGGCGATCTTCAACGCCGTCCCTCACGCGCTGAAGATCGCGATCACCGTGGGCATCGGACTCTTCATCGCCTTCATCGGCTTCGTCAACTCCGGCTTCGTCACCCGCACCCCCTCGGGTCCGCCGGTGCAGCTGGGCCAGGACGGATCGATCTCTTCCCTGCCGACGCTCGTGTTCGTCTTCGCGCTCGTGCTCATCGGCATCCTCGTGGCCAGGAAGGTTCCCGGCGGCATCCTCATCGGGATGATCGTGGCCACCATCGCGGCCATCATCATCCAGGCCTTCGCCAAGCTCGGCACCGTCGGCGACCCGGTCAGCCCGGATCCGAAGGGCTGGAACCTCTCCGCACCGGAGATCCCCAAGCAGATCCTGGCGCTGCCGGACTTCTCTCTCATCGGAGCATTCGACCCTGTCGCCGTCTTCCAGCAGATCGGGGTCCTCGCGGCCACGATGCTCGTGTTCACCCTCGTGTTCACGAACTTCTTCGACGCGATGGGATCGATGACGGGTCTGGCCCGCCAGGCCGGTGTCCAGACCTCTGACGGCATGTTCCCGCGCATCCGCGGAGCCTTCGTCGTCGAGGGTCTCGGAGCTGTCGTCGGCGGAGGCGCTTCGGCGTCGTCGAACACCGTCTTCGTCGACTCCGCCGCCGGCATCGCCGAAGGTGCGAGGACCGGTCTGGCCGCCTGCATCACCGGTGTGCTGTTCCTGCTCTCGATCTTCTTCTCCCCGCTCATCGCTGTCATTCCGATGGAGGCCGGTGCCGCCGCGCTCGTCGTCGTCGGCGCGATGATGGTCACGCAGATCCGCGAGATCGAGATGAGCGACTTCCGCGTCTCGCTGCCCGTCTTCCTCACCATGGTCACGATGCCGCTGACCTACTCGATCGCCAACGGCATCGGCGTCGGCTTCATCTCCTGGGCGCTCATCCACGCCATGAGCAGCCGCGCACGCCAGGTCCACTGGCTCCTGTGGGTCGTTTCGGCCGGATTCCTCCTGTACTTCGTTCGCGGACCGATTTCGGCTATCTTGGGAGGATGACAGTTGTGATCGGAAGCACAGCCTGGCAGAAGGGCCAGATCGCGCACGGGGTATGAACCTCGAGGTGACGACCTCATCACCTGACGTTCTTCGCTGCTGTTCGCATGGATAACCAGAAGTTCCGAAGAACGATGCCACTGTTCCAACCATGCACTGTGCGTCTCAGTGATGAGACGTGGGAGGTATGAAGTGCAATGTCGACCGCAGCAACGGATCTCGCCACTGCCGAAGTGACGATCAACGGGACCGTCACCCGATTCGACGGTCCGCCTCATACGAATGCGCTGGACTTCCTGCGCGGTCAGGGACTGACCGCAGCGAAGGAAGGCTGCGCCGAAGGTGAGTGCGGGGCCTGTGCGATTCTCGTCGCCCGCCCCGATGCGTCCGGCGGAACCCGCTGGACCTCGATCAACTCCTGCCTGCTGCCGGCCGCAGCCCTCGACGGCGGAGAGATCGTCACCGCCGAAGGACTCGCCGACGGCGGAACCGCCCATCCCGTCCAGGAAGAGATGGCCGTGCGCGGCGGATCCCAGTGCGGATACTGCACCCCCGGCTTCATCTCCTCGATGGCCGCCGAATACTACCGTCCCGAACGCGCGGCCGAAGCCGCCTGCGAGCCGGGCGATGACGGTGACCACCACTGCGGACCCAACGGCTTCGACCTCCACTCCCTGTCCGGCAACCTCTGCCGCTGCACCGGCTACCGCCCCATCCGCGATGCCGCCTTCGCCCTCGGACAGCCGAGCGCCGAGGATGCTCTGGCTGCCCGCCGCGACCGCTCGGCCCCTGCCCCCGTCGCCACCGACTACCGCCGCGCCGATACCGCAACGGGCAAGGTCGGCCGCTATCGCCGGCCCGCCACACTCGCCGAGGCGGTCGAGATCCTCGCCGCCGACCCCGACGTCACCGTCGTGGCCGGGGCCACCGACTGGGGAGTCGAGGTCAACATCAAGGGCGCACGCGCGAAGAACCTCCTCGCCGTCGACCGCCTGCCCGAGATGCGCGGCATCCGCCGCACCGCAGACCACATCGAACTCGGCGCCGCACACACGCTGTCGGAACTCGAACGCGAACTCGCCGGCGACATCCCGCTGCTGGGCAAGCTCTTCCCGCAGTTCGCCTCCCGGCTCATCCGCAACGGGGCCACGATCGGCGGCAACCTCGGCACCGGCTCACCCATCGGCGACACCCCGCCGGCGCTGCTCGCGCTCGAGGCCGAACTCGTGCTCAGCTCGGTGCGCGGAGATCGCGTCGTCGCACTCGCCGACTACTTCACCGGCTACCGGCAGACCGTGCGGGAGACCGATGAGCTCATCACCGCCATCCGGATTCCGCTGCCCCTGTCGCCGCTGACCTCGTTCCAGAAGATCGCGAAGCGACGCTTCGACGACATCTCATCGGTGGCCATCGGCTACGCCGTCGACGTCACCGACGGCGTGGTGAGGAAGGCCCGGATCGGCCTCGGCGGTGTGGCCGCCACCCCGCTGCGGGCCACCGCCACCGAGGCTCTTCTCGAGGGCCGGCCGTGGAGTCTCGAGACCGTGCACGCCGCTGCAGAGACGCTCGCCGGCGAAGGCACCCCGATGGATGATCACCGAGCGAGCGCGAAGTACCGCACCGCGATGCTGCGCTCCTCCCTCGAACGCTTCTTCGCCGAACAGCTCGGCCAGCCGGCCGTGACCGGACAGGAGGTCAAGTGATGAGCACTCTCTCCCAGCGCCCCGCCGACCCGATCGTCGGTGAACGCCACCACCACGAAAGCGCATTCGGCCACGTCACCGGGTCCGCGCTCTACACCGACGACCTCGTCGGACGTCTCACCGGAGTCCTCCACGCCCACCCCGTGCAGTCGACGACGGCGCACGCGCGGCTGAACTCCCTCGATGTGGCCCCCGCCTACGAAGTGCCCGGTGTCGTGCGCGTCATCACCGCCTCCGACATTCCCGGGGTCAACGACCAGGGCGTCAAACACGACGAACCGATGCTGCCGACCGACGAGATCATGTTCTTCGGCCAGCCTCTGGCCTGGGTGCTCGCCGAGGACCTCGAGGCCGCGAAGGAAGGTGCCGCCGCCGTGGTCGCCGACGTCGACGAGCTGCCCTCGCTCGTGAGTGTGCGCGACGCGATCGCCGCGAACAGCTACCACGGTCAGGAGCTGACGATCGACAAGGGCGAAGCGGACGCCGCGTTCGCCGATGCCGCCCACGTATTCGAAGGCGAGTTCGAGTTCGCCGGCCAGGAGCACTTCTACCTCGAGACGCAGGCCTGCCTGGCCCACGTCGACGAGAACGAGCAGATCTTCATCCAGTCCTCCACCCAGCATCCGACCGAGACGCAGGACATCGTCTCCCACGTCCTCGGGGTCCCCGCCCACGAGGTCACCGTGCAGTGCCTGCGCATGGGTGGCGGCTTCGGCGGCAAGGAGATGCAGCCCCACGGCTATGCCGCGCTCGCCGCACTCGGAGCCAAGCTGACCGGTCGACCTGTGCGCCTGCGGTTGAGCCGCACCCTCGACATCACGATGACCGGTAAGCGCCACGGCTTCCATTCGTCATGGAAGATCGGCTTCACCGAGGACGGGAAGATCCTCGCCCTCGACGCGACGCTCACCGCCGACGGTGGGTGGAGCCTCGACCTGTCCGAACCGGTGCTCACCCGAGCCATGTGCCACATCGACAACGCGTACTGGGTGCCGAACATCCGCGTCACCGGTCGCATTGCGAAGTGCAACAAGACTTCGCAGACGGCCTTCCGCGGCTTCGGCGGGCCCCAGGGCATGCTCGTGATGGAGGACATCCTCGGCCGCGTCGCACCTCAGCTGGGCCTGAGCGCCCGAGAGCTGCGGCGTCGGAACTTCTACACCGAAGGCCAGGACACTCCCTACTACCAGCCGGTGCGCCACCCCGATCGGATCGATGCCTGCTGGGACCAGCTCATCTCCGAATCCGACCTCGAGGCACGCGAACTCGAGATCGAGGCCTTCAACGCCGGTCACGAGCACATCAAACGCGGCCTGGCGATCACCCCGGTGAAGTTCGGGATCTCGTTCAACCTCACCGCCTTCAACCAGGGCGGGGCACTCGTGCTCGTGTACAAGGACGGATCCGTCCTCGTCACCCACGGCGGCACCGAGATGGGGCAGGGCCTGCACCAGAAGATGCTGCAGGTCGCGGCCACGACCCTCGGGGTGCCGCTGTCGACGGTGCGCCTGGCGCCCACGCGCACGGACAAGGTCCCGAACACCTCGGCGACGGCGGCGAGCTCCGGCTCCGACCTCAACGGCGGGGCGGTGAAGAACGCCTGCGATCAGATCCTCGACCGGCTGCGGCAGGTCGCCGCCGGTCTGCTCGGGGCGCCGGCGCACGAGGTGAGCATCGACCGCGGCATCGTCTCCGCCCTGTCCTCGCCGAAGACCGTGACCTGGGAGGAGCTGATCAACACCGCGTACTTCCAGCGCATCCAGCTCTCGGCCTCCGGGTTCTACCGGACCGAAGGGCTGCACTGGAACCTTGCGCAGATGCGCGGCGAACCATTCAAGTACTTCGCGTACGGCACAGCTGCCGCCGAGGTCGAGGTCAACCGCTTCGACGGCTCCTACCGGCTGCGTCGGGTCGATATCGTCCACGACGTCGGGGACTCCCTGTCCCCGCTCATCGACGTCGGCCAGATCGAAGGCGGCTTCGTCCAAGGCGCCGGCTGGCTGACCCTGGAGGACCTGCGCTGGGACGAATCCGATCGACCCAGCCGGGGCCGCCTGGCCACCCAGGCGGCGAGCACGTACAAGATCCCGAGCTTCTCCGAGACCCCGGACGTCTTCAACGTCTCCCTGCTGGACAAGGCACACGAGGAAGGGGCCGTGTACGGGTCGAAGGCCGTGGGCGAACCCCCGCTCATGCTCGCCTTCTCCGTCCGTGAGGCCCTGCGGGAGGCCGTGAGCGCCTTCGGGCCGGCCGGAACCTCGGTCGAACTCGCCTCACCGGCCACCCCCGAGGCGGTGTTCTGGGCGATCGAGGACGTGCGCCGGGCAGAGCCGGGGGCGGCCACCTCGGCGACGGAAGGACAACGAGTTCCGTCATGACCTGGATGGACACCGCATCCGAGCTCCGCAGGGCTCGGGTGCCGGCCGTCCTCGTCACTCTCGCCTCGGTGCGCGGGCACGCCCCGCGCGAAGCCGGAGCGAAGATGATCGCCACCGTCGATGACCTGTTCGGGACCATCGGCGGGGGCAATCTCGAGATGACGGCCGTCACCCGTGCCCGGGAGCTGCTCGCCGAGGGCGTGCGCGCCCCGGAGATGCTCACCCTGCGACTCAACGACAAGGCGCCGGCGAAGTACGGCAGGCAGTGCTGCGGCGGGGAGGTCGCGGTGCTGCTCGAACCCCTGCCCGTGCCCGCCTCGGTGGCGATCTTCGGCATCGGCAACATCGGACTCGAACTCACCCGGATCCTGTCCCGGCACGACATCGACCTCGTCGTCTCCGACTCGCGGCCCGAACAGCTCGAGGCCATCGACGGAATCGGCGCCCCCGTGGCGCAGATCAGCCGCGAATTCGCCGTCGTGGGGGAGGAAGTGCTCACCGCACTTCCGGCTGGCAGCCACGTGCTCATCATGACCCACGATCATGCCGAGGACCTGCACCTGTGCTCCGCGGCGCTGACCCGCGGCGACCTCGGGTCCATCGGGCTCATCGGCTCGAGCGCCAAATGGCAGCGCTTCCGCAAGAACCTCACCGCCGAAGGCTTCGAACCCGAGGTCGTCGACACCATCCGCTGCCCGATCGGACTGCCCGACCTGCCGGGAAAGGCGCCGGCGACCATCGCCGTCAGCGTCGCCGCGGACCTGCTCTCCCGCTTCGCCTGAAGCTGCGCTTCACTACTGCTTTCACCACTGACCTTCACCACTGACTCAAGGAGAACCACTGTGGTCATCTACCGTGCCCGCGTCTTCGATACGCCGGACAACCCCTTCGACGGAGGGCGGCTGCGCGCCGACTCCGACACAGCCCTCGTCGTCGAGGACGGGCTCATCATCGCCCGCACCGACTTCGCCTCCGCCCGCGCATCGCACCCCGACGCCGAGGTGGTTGACCTGCGGGCCGGCGTGCTCATCCCCGGCCTCGTCGACACCCACGTCCACTTTCCGCAGGTGCGCGCCATCGGCTACCTCGGCAAACCGCTGCTCGAATGGCTCGACGACTGTGCCCTGCCCGAAGAGGCGAAGCTTCGCGACGAGGCCTACGCCGGGGCGGTGGCCGGGGAATTCCTCACCGGCCTGACCTCGGCGGGGACCACCTCGGCGATGGTCTTCGGTTCGCATTTCGCCAACGCGGTGGACATCCTCTTCGCCAGGGCCGCCGAGGTGGGGCTGCGGATGACCACGGGCCTCGTCACGAGCGATCGGAACCTGCCCGAACCGCTGCTCACGACCGCCGAGCGGGCGACCGCCGAGAGCCAGGAGCTCATCGACCGGTGGCACGGGCACGGTCGACTGCGATTCGCCGTCACCCCGCGGTTCTCGTTCTCGGCCTCGCAGGAGCTCATGGCCGCCGGCGGGGAACTCCTCGAGGCCAACCCGGACGTGTGGGTGACCTCGCATCTGAACGAGAACCGCGACGAGATCGCCGGGGTTGCGGAGATGTTTCCCGAGGCGATCGACTACCTCGACACCTACGACCGGGCGGGGCTGCTCGGGCGGCGGACGATCCTCGCGCACAACGTCCACCCGAGCGATCGGGAGCTGGCGCGGATGGCCGAGGTCGGGGCCGCCTCGGCGCACTGCCCGACCTCGAATTCGGCGCTGGCCAGCGGATTCTTCCCGCTGCGCCGACACCTCGAGAACGGTGTCCGGGTGGCGTTGGGCTCGGACGTCGGTGCGGGCAACGGATTCTCGCTGCTCAAGGAGGGCGTGCAGGCGTACTTCATGCAGCAGCTGGACCCGGCCGGGGGACTGCCCCTGTCCGCGGCCCACCTGCTCCACCTCGCGACCGCCGCGGGTGCCGATGCGCTCGGACTTGCCGACGAGGTCGGGGACCTGTCCTTGGGCAAGCGCTTCGACGCCGCATACGTCTCTCCCGCCGCGGGGCAGCCACTCGAGGTGGGCATCAGGCACGCCGAGGACGACGAGGCCGCGCTGGCGAAGATCTTCGCCCTCGGAACCCCCGCCGACATCACACAAGTCTGGATCGACGGCACCCCAGTCAAACCCTAATTACTACCCGACGGCGGCCCAGCAACCTCGCGCCAGGTTGCTGGGCCGCCGTCATGTAGCAATTGGGAAGGTCTTGACTCTCGGGTCGCGGGCTGTCTATGCTTATTTCGTGAAACGGAAATAAACTTCCACGATACGAAAACAGCGAGAAACTCAAAGGAGAGCCCATGGTCCACGCATTCGATTTCACCGCTCCCGACAGCTATATCCTCAACTGCTCGACGCTGCTCACCGAACTGCCCGTCCTCGAACGTGCCCAGGCCGCGAAGGACGCCGGCTTCGACCAGGTCGAGTTCTGGTGGCCCTTCGACGGCAACCCGACCCCCACCTCGGCGGAGGTCGATGAGTTCATCACCTCACTCGAAAACGCCGGAGTCGAACTCAAAGGACTGAACTTCTGGGCCGGGAACATGGCAGGCGGCGATCGCGGAATGGTCTCCGTCATCGGCGCCGAGGACGACTTCGCCGCGAACGTCGCCATCGTCGTCGAGATCGGCCGCCGCACCGGCTGCCGCGCCTTCAACGCCCTCTACGGCCTGCGCACCGAAGGCCAGGACCCCTCCGGTCAGGATTCGACGGCCGCGGCGAACCTCGACCTCGCTGCCCGCGCGGTCGCCGAGATCGACGGAACCGTCCTCGTCGAACCCGTCTCCGGTGCCGAGGGCTACCCGCTCAAGCGCTACGCCGACGCCGCCGAGGTGGTCGCGAAGGTCCGATCGGAAGGCCCCGCGAACATCGCCGTCCTCGCCGACTTCTTCCATATGTCCGTCAACGGCGACGACGTCGCCGCCGTCATCGAGGTCGAAGCCGCGAACTTCGGCCACATCCAGATCGCCGACGCCGAGGGCCGCGGAGCACCGGGCACCGGCTCGCTGCCGCTGCGCGACTGGATCGACCGCGCCTACGCGCTCGGCTACACCGGGCAGGTCGCCCTCGAATACAAACAGGACCGCGCCACCGCCTTCGACTGGCTGAGCCACGTCACCCAGACCGCCTGACCACCCTCACCTTCACGGAGGAAACCCCATGAGCAAGACAATCGCATTCATCGGACTCGGAATCATGGGCCTGCCCATGGCCACAAACCTCGTCAATGCCGGCTTCGACGTCCGCGGCTTCAACCGCACCCCGGCCAAGGCCGACGCCCTCGCCGAGGCGGGAGGAAGTGCCGCATCGACCATCGCCGAGGCGGTGACCGGGGCCGACGTCATCATCACCATGGTTCCCGATTCACCCGACGTCGAAGCCGTGCTCACCGGCGACGACGGAATCCTCGCCCACGCTTCCGCCGGGGCCACCTGGATCGACTTCTCCACCATCCGCCCCGATGTGGCCAAGGAGCTGGCCGGCAAGGCCGCCGAGGCCGGACTCAAGCCCCTCGACGCACCCGTCTCCGGCGGAGAGCCCGGCGCCATCGACGGTGTCCTGTCGATCATGGTCGGCGGGAACAAGGCCGACTTCGACGCGGTGTCCGATGTCTTCGAAGCCGTCGGCAAGACCATCGTCCTCGTCGGCCCCTCAGGAGCCGGCCAGACCGTCAAGGCCGCGAACCAGCTCATGGTCGCCGGCAATATCGGACTGCTCGCCGAGGCCGTCGTCTTCCTCGAAGCCTACGGAGTCGAAACAGGTGCGGCGCTGCAGGTCCTCGGCGGAGGACTGGCCGGATCCAAGGTGCTCGACCAGAAGGGGCAGAAGATGCTCGACCGTGAGTTCGGCCCCGGATTCCGGCTCGAACTCCACCACAAGGACATGGGCATCGTCGCCGCCGCCGCACGCGAAGCAGGAGTGGCCATCCCGCTCGGGGCCACCGTCGCCCAGCTCGTCGCTGCAACAGTGCGGCAGGGCAACGGAGGACTCGACCATTCGGGTCTCTTCACCGTCATCGAACAGCTCTCCGGAAAGACCGAGAACTGACACGACCGCCCCACCAGCCGGGCGGGGCCGTCGGCCCAACGACACCGACGGCCCCGCCCACCACGAACCGAGCCGGCGACAGCGTCGTCGCCGGCTCACGAACAAAGGACGAACAATGACACGTATGCGCGCAGTCGACGCCGCAGTGCTCATCCTCGAAAAGGAAGGCGCCACCGAGACCTTCGGCCTGCCCGGAGCGGCGATCAACCCGCTGTACTCGGCGATGAAGGCTCACGGCGGAATCCGCCACACGCTGGCCCGCCACGTCGAGGGAGCCTCCCATATGGCCGACGGCTACACCCGTTCGGCCCCGGGCAACATCGGAGTCTGCCTGGGCACCTCGGGCCCGGCCGGCACCGACATGATCACCGGTCTCTATGCCGCCGCCGCCGACTCCCAGCCGATCCTGTGCATCACCGGCCAAGCACCCGTCGCCGTGCTCGACAAGGAAGACTTCCAGGCCGTCGACATCGCTTCGATCGCGGCGCCGGTGACGAAGATGGCCAAGACGGTCCTCGAGGCCGGGCAGGTGCCCGGAGTCTTCCAGACCGCCTTCCAACTCATGCGCTCGGCCCGCCCCGGCCCCGTGCTCATCGACCTGCCCATCGACGTGCAGCAGACCGAGATCGACTTCGACATCGACGCCTACGAACCGCTCGCCCCCGCGAAGCCCGCGGCCACCTCGGCGCAGGCGGAGAAGATCCTCGACCTCATCGCCGAGGCGGCCCATCCGATCATCATCGCCGGCGGGGGAATCATCAACGCCGATGCCGCCGACCGCCTCGTCGAATTCGCCGAACTCACCTCGATCCCGGTCTCGCCGACCCTGATGGGATGGGGTGCGATCCCCGACGACCACCCGCTGGCCGCCGGCATGGTCGGCATCCAGACTCACGTGCGCTACGGCAACGCCTCCTTCCTCGAATCCGACCTCGTCATCGGCATCGGCAACCGCTGGGCCAACCGCCACACCGGCAACCTCGACGTGTATCGCAAGGGTCGGAAGTTCGTCCACATCGACATCGAACCCACGCAGATCGGCCGCGTCTTCGCCCCCGACTTCGGGGTCGCCTCGGATGCCGGCGCAGCCCTCGACGCCCTGCTCGCCGCCGCGCGATCGCGGTCGGGCGGCCTCCCGGACTTCACCGCCTGGGCCGATGAGTGCACGGCACGGAAGTCGACCGAGCATCGGAAGACGAACTTCACCGAGATGCCGATCAAGCCGCAGCGCGTCTATCAGGAGATGAACCAGGCCTTCGGGCAGGACGTCACCTACGTCTCGACGATCGGTCTGAGCCAGATCGCCGGTGCCCAGATGCTCCACGTCTACCGGCCCCGGCACTGGATCAACGCCGGCCAGGCCGGACCGCTGGGCTGGACCGGACCCGCAGCGCTCGGCGTGGCCAAGGGCAAGCCGGGCGAGACTGTCGTCGCGCTCTCCGGCGACTACGACTTCCAGTTCATGATCGAAGAGCTCGCCGTCGGCGCGCAGCACAAGATCCCCTACGTCCATGTCGTCGTCAACAACTCCTACCTGGGGCTCATCCGGCAGTCACAGCGCGGATTCGAGATGGACTACGAGGTGTCGCTGGCGTTCGAGAACATCAACTCGGCCGGATCCGCATCGTCGGGATACGGGGTCGACCATGTGGCCGTGGCCCAGGGGCTCGGCTGCAAGGCCCTGCGCGTCGAGGACCCCGAACTCATCGGCGAGGGACTGCGCGTGGCCAAGGAGCTCATGGACGAACACCAGGTGCCCGTGGTCGTCGAGGTCATCCTGGAAAGAGTCACGAACATCTCGATGGGCACCGCACTCGATGCGATCAACGAGTTCGAGACCCTCGCCCAGACCCCGGCGGACGCCCCGACGGCACTGACGCCGATGGGTGAGCTGGCCGCCGCGAAATAGGCCGGGTAAGGCCTGTGCCGAATCGTCCGGGCCGAGTAGGCTAGAACGGTATACCGAAAACGTGCCGCCGGCCTGCCGGGCCGGACGACTGAGGAGGAACATTGAGCAATGACGCCAACTTCGATCTGATCATCCGCGCCGAGGCGGCCCTGCTGCCCGAGGGAATCGAGCCGGCAACGGTCGGCGTCAGGGACGGGAGGATCGCCGAGATCGCCCGCGGTGACAACGGCCTGGATCCGGCCGCCTCGGCGGGGGCGGAGGTCGTCGAGGTCGGCGCCGATCAGGTGCTGCTGCCCGGACTCGTCGACTCCCATGTCCACGTCAACGACCCCGGCCGGGCCGAGTGGGAGGGCTTCGCCAGCGCCACCCGCGCGGCCGCGGCCGGGGGAGTGACGACGATCGTCGACATGCCGCTGAACTCCCTGCCGCCGACCGTCGACGTCGCCGCGCTCGAGACCAAACGCGAGGTCGCCGCACCGAAGGCATTCGTCGACGTCGGCTTCTGGGGCGGGGCGATCCCCGGCAACACCGCCGACCTGCGCCCCCTGCACGAGGCCGGTGTCTTTGGGTTCAAGTGCTTCCTCGAGGACTCAGGGGTCGACGAGTTCCCACCCCTGGAACCGGCCGAGATGCAGGCCGACATGGCCGAGATCGCGTCCTTTGACTCGATGCTCATCGTCCATGCCGAGGATCACGAGGTGATGACCGGGGCGCCGAAGAACTCGGGCCCGAAATTCGCCGACTTCCTCGCCACACGCCCCCGTGAGGCCGAGAACGTCGCCATCGCGCGGGTCATCGACGCCGCCCGCGCCACCGGTGCCCGTGCCCACATCCTGCATCTGTCCTCAGCCGATTCGCTCGAACAGATCGCGGCGGCCAAGGCGGAAGGCGTCAAGCTCACCGTCGAGACCTGCCCGCACTATCTCGTCTTCACCGCCGAGGAGATCCCGGACGGGGCGACGACACACAAGTGCTGCCCGCCGATCCGTGAGGAGTCCAACCGCGAGGCACTGTGGCAGGGACTCATCGACGGCACCATCGACTGCATCGTCTCCGACCACTCGCCGTCGACGGCCGAACTCAAGCTGCTCGACACCGGGGACTTCGGTGCCGCATGGGGCGGGATATCATCCCTGCAGCTGGGCCTGTCGCTCGTCTGGACCGAGGCGGCCAAGCGCGGCATCGAACTCGCCGAAGTCGTCCGCTGGATGTCCGCGGCACCGGCGGCGGTGGCGCGGGTGGAGAACAAGGGCGCGATCGCGATGGGCAACGACGCGGACTTCGCCGTGTTCGCCCCCGATGAGGAGTGGACCGTGCGCGCCACGGACCTCTATCACCGCAATCAGATCAGCGCGTACGATGCCCGCACCGTCCGCGGCCGCGTGTCCCGCACCGTGCTGCGCGGCGCCTCAGTGGACTTCGAGACCCCGACCGGTCGCCTCCTCACCGCCCGCTGAATTACTACCTGACGGCGGCCCAGCAACCTTGCGCGGGGTTGCTGGGCCGTCGTCAGGTTGTTTGAGGAAGAAGTTATCCACAGATTGCTGTTTTCTATTGCCGTTTTATAGTGAGTAGTGCACTTTGGTGTCATGTATCTGTGCATGACGACCGAGAAGCTCTACCGGCTGGGTTTTTCCAAGGACGAGGTCCGGCGCGGCGAGAAGTGCTGCCTCTCGCGCATCGCCCGCGGCCGGTACGTCGCGACCGGATCCTGCGAGGACGCCCGCCATGAAGCCATCTGGGCGGCGCTGAGCGAGCAGGACTTCGAGGAGTTCGCTCACCGCGGGGACATGCGCGACGAGATCGAACCTCTGCGCGTGCTCATCCGCACTCGCGCCGAACGCATCCACACCGCCTCGGGGCGCTGGCGGGTGACGAAGGGGCGAGAGGTCTTCTCGCACCTCTCGGCCGCCCTCGTCCACGGACTGCCGATCGCCTATTCGGCGCAGACTCGAGTCGAGGTGTTCCGTCCCAACGTCAGCCGCAGGTACCGACACCTCTACGTCCGCAACCGGGAGATCCCCTCGGCGCACCGGAAGATGGTCGGCATCTACGCGGTGACCACGCTCGAGCGCACCCTCATCGACGTCGCCCGCGACTACAGCCCGGACATCGCCGTGCCGATGCTCGACGAGGCGATCGGCCGCGGCCGGACGAGTCGGCTCCGGCTCGAGGCGGTCCTCGAGGAATGTCCCGAATCCCGCGGCGACGCAGCCGTGCTCCGTGCGCTGCACCTGACCGATGGGAGGCGAGAAGCGCCATCGGAGTCGATCGCCGCGGTCCGGTTCTTCGAGCACGGGATCGCAGGGTTCGAACCGCAGGTCGAATTCTTCGGCGACCACGGCGAGGTGATCGCCCGCGTCGACTTCTGCCACCGCGACGCCCGGCTGATCATCGAGATCGACGGGCTCGAGAAGTACACGATGAACGGGCGGACTCCTCGTGAGAGCATCGCGGCAGAGAAGGCGCGCGAAGCGGCTCTCGAAGCCCGAGGCTACAAGGTCATCCGCTTGACCTTCGGGGAGCTCTTCCGCGCCGCACCGTTCGAACGGATCCTCGGTGTGCTCGCCACGCGGCTGCGCACCGAATGAACGCCCCCAAAGAACCTGACGGCGGCCCAGCAACCTCGCGCCAGGTTGCTGGGCCGCCGTCGGGTAGCAATTAGGGGTGGAGGAGGTGGGTTCTCAGGCGGGCTACGTGGCCCTGGGCATCGACGTTGTATTCCGCATGGGTGAGGGTGCCGTCCTCAGCGATGACGAACGTCGAGCGCAGGGTGCCCTGGAAGGTGTGTTCCCCGTCCGTCTTCTGCCCGTAGCTGCCGTAGGCCCGGGCGACGACCCCGCCGTAGTCGGACAGGAGCGAGAACGTCAGGCCCTCGTCAGCGGCGAAGGCCCGCAGCGACTCCGGATCATCGGGCGAGACGCCGAGGACCTCGAAGCCGGCTGCCGCCAGCGCGGAGAGGTTGTCGCGGAAGTCGCAGGCCTCGGTGGTGCAGCCGGGCGTCGACGCCTTGGGGTAGAAGTAGAGGATGACCTTCCTGCCGGCGAAGTCGGACTTCGAGACGGTCCGTTCCTCTGAGTCGGTGAGCGTGAAGTCCGGTGCGATGTCTCCGGCTCGCAGCTGAGTCGTCGTCACGGTCATGGTGGGTCCTTTCATCGTTGAATGGTGCTTCCAGGAATGGTGCTTCCAGCGGCCACGAGTGCACACGCATGCGCGGCCGAGTCCTCGATGAGCGCTGCGGCGCGCTCGGACAGCGTGTCCAGGTCCGCAGGCCCCGGCGCGATCGACAGAGCCGCGGTGATTCCCGCCTCCCGGCACTCGGCCGGGCTCAGCCCGACCCGTCCGGCGATGACGATCACCCGCGCCGAGGCGGGAGCGTGGTGCCGCACGGCCGCGACGACCTTCCCGCCCAGGGACTGCGAGTCGAACGAGCCCTCGCCGGTGAGCACGAGATCGGCCCCGGCGAGTGCCGCGCTCAGCCCGACGGCCTCGGCGACCATCTGCGATCCCGGCACCACCTCGGCGCCGAGCAGCGTCGTCAATGCCAGCGGAATCCCGCCGGCGGCGCCGAAGCCGGGGGTCGCGGACAGCGTCTCGGCCTCCTCCGCTGAGGAGGTGAGCACCTCGGCGAGGTGGCCCAGACCGGTGTCGAGCACGGTCACGGAGTCCCCGTCCGCACCTTTCTGCGGACCGAAGACCGCCGCCGCCCCGCGGGGGCCGGTGAGCGGATTGTCGACATCGACGGCGATGCGCCAGCGCACATTTGTAGCCCGCGGATCGAGCTCTGAGACATCGACGGCAGCGACAGAGACCAGCCCACCGCCGCCGGGGGCGATCGGTTCGCCCTCGGCATCGGTGAATCGCGCGCCGAGGGCCGTGGCGATGCCGACGCCGCCGTCGGTGCTCGCCGAACCGCCGATGCACAGCAGGATCTCCTCGACGCCGGTCTCGAGCACGGCGCGAGCGATCAGTCCGACCCCGAAGGTGTCGGCACGCTCGGGGCGCAGCGGCACGTCCGAGACCTGCGGCAGTCCGTTGGCTTGGGCCGCCTCGATGACGGCGGTGGTGCCGTCGGGGGAGATCCCGAAGGCCGCCGAGGTGGCCCGACCGAGCGCATCGACCGTGTCCACCGTGCGCGGCTGGGTGCCCCAGACGGCGAGCAGGGTCTCGAGCGTGCCCTCTCCGCCGTCGGCGAAGGGCAGCTCGATCACGTCGGCTGCGGGGAAGGCGGTACGTGCGCCGCGGGCCATGGCGGCCGCGGCCGCGGGTGCGGAGGCCGAACCCTTGAAGGAGTCGGGGGCGCAGACGATCGTCGGGGCGCTCTGGGGCGCTGGGGTGGACTGTGGCACTGTGTCGTGACTCATGGCCTCATTCAACCTCATCGTCTGTCCGGGGTGATCCATGGTCCATTATCCACGATCCGGAAGAAAGTTTCCACAAAAATGTGTGAGCAATTTGACATCGGTGCAGGCGGCCAGCAGACTCGAACCAATCGTTCGGAAATGGTATCCCGAACCGTGACAGTCTGATCAGAGACGGCCTTAACAGCCAGCCAAGGAGGTCATCGTGGACCTGGCCGAGTTCAACCGACTCCCAGCCGACGACGCACGCACGCTGCTGCGCCCCTGCCTCGACGTCGACCGCTGGATCGATGCCGTCGTCGCCGCACGGCCGTTCACCGACCTCGACTCCGCCCTCAACTCGGCGCGCGAGGATGCCGCCCCGCTGAGCAGCGACGAGATCGCAGCCGCAATGTCCCACCATCCGAGGATCGGTGAGAAGGCGAAGAGCGAAAGCGCCGAGGCTGCCCACTCGAGCCGCGAACAGGCCGGGCTCGGCACCCTTGAGGCCGATGTGCAGTCGCGGCTGGCCGCCGGCAACGCCGCCTACGAAGAGCGCTTCGACCGCGTCTTCCTCATCCGCGCCGCCGGTCGCAGCCCCGAAGAGATCCTCTCCGAACTCGACCGTCGCATGGACAACTCCGCCGCCGACGAGGAAGCCGAAGTCGGAGACCAGCTGATTCAGATCGCCGCCCTCCGACTCGAAGGAATCCTCGCATGAGCTTCATCACCGCCCACGCACTCGACTCGACCGTCGGTACACCGGCCGCAGGCCTCGAGGTCACTCTCTATGACGGCGCCGAGGTCATCGTCTCCGCCCGCACCGACGACAACGGGAGGGTCTCGGACTTCGGACCCGACCACCTCGAACCCGGCGACTACCGGATCGTCTTCGGCACCGGCGACTACTTCGCCGCCCGGAACATGGACCATTTCCACCCGGTGGTCACGATCGACTTCAGCGTCCAGGCCGGGCAGGCGCACTATCACATCCCACTGCTGCTCAGCCCCTTCGCCTACAGCACCTACCGCGGCAGCTGAGCCGCACCCTCAATCACCATCAGGGGAAGCAGGCCCCCTGCAGGATCCAGGTCCTCAACAAACCGCCGAAGCCGACCGGTGCTCACCACCGGCGGGCCTCGCCAATCGAATGGACACGGCGCGCGCAGGTGCGCACGCCGACGAACTGGAGGAATACCGCAATGAGCACAGTCCGACTGACATCGAACCAGTACGGCAAGGCAGAGAACCGACTCATGCGGGTCTACCGTGACACCGAACGTCACGAGATCCGCGACCTCAACGTCACCTCGCAGCTGTGGGGCGACTTCGAGACCGCCCACACCGAAGGCGACAACGCCCACGTAGTCGCCACCGATACGCAGAAGAACACGGTCTTCGCGAAGGCCAAGGAACTCGGCGTGAGCTCGCCCGAACAGTTCCTCATCGGCCTTGCCGATCACTTCACCTCGAGCTTCGACTGGGTCACCGGCGGCCGGTGGGAGGCCCAGGAATACGGCTGGGACCGGATCAACGACCACAACCACTCGTTCTTCAAGTCCGCACCCGAGGTCCGCACCGTCGTGTTCACCCGCGACGGAGACAAGGACACGCTGATCTCCGGCTTCAACGGCCTCACCGTGCTCAAGACCACCGAATCGGGCTTCGTCGGCTACCCGAAGGACAAGTACACGACGCTGCCGGAGACCGAGGACCGCATCCTCGCCACCGACATCGCCACCCGGTGGATCTACAACACCACCGACCTCGACTTCGAGGCCGTGTACACCCAGGTCAAGGAGATCATCCTCGATTCCTTCACTGACCACTTCTCCCACGCGCTGCAGCACACGCTCTACCAGATGGGGGAGAAGGTCATCGAGGCCGTGCCGCAGATCGACGAGATCCGCTTCTCCTGCCCGAACAAGCACCACTTCCTCTACGACATCGAGCGCTTCGGGCTCGAGAACCCGAACGAGGTCTTCATCGTCGCCGACCGCCCCTACGGCCTCATCGAGGCCACCTTCACCCGCGACGGCGTCGACGAGAACAAGGACGCCTGGGCACAGATCGCCGGTTTCTGCTGAGCCGGCACACCTGCTGAGTTCGGACAGTTCCGACACCGGACTCCCGGTCGCGATACGATTCCGGGAGTCCGGACCCCGTGAGAAGGAAACCCCGCAATGACACAGGACACCACCTCGGCGAACCTGAGGAGCACCACCACCGACGAAGAGGTCGATGAATGGCTCGAGTCCTGGGAGGGACTCGTAGGCGCGCGCGGCACCCAGCGCGCCGGCGAGATCATGGAGGCGCTGCGCCGCCGCGCGGCCACGAACTCCATCGCCCAGCCCAAGGTCACCACCACCGACTACGTCAACACGATCCCCGCCGATCAGGAGCCGATCTATCCCGGTGAGGAGAGCGTCGAGCGCCGCTACCGCAGGTGGCTGCGCTGGAACGCGGCCATGCTCGTCCACCGAGCGCAGCGCCCCGAGATCTCCGTGGGCGGACACATCTCCACCTACGCCGGAGCCGCCACTCTCTATGAGATCGGCTTCAACAACTTCTTCCGCGGCCAGGACCATCCCGGCGGCGGCGACCAGGTGTTCTTCCAGGGCCACGCCTCACCGGGAATGTACGCCCGCGCGTTCCTCGAAGGTCGCCTGTCCGAGGCCGACCTCGACGGATTCCGGCAGGAAGCCTCGAAGGCACCGCACGGTCTGAGCTCCTACCCGCACCCGCGGCTGATGCCCGAGTTCTGGCAGTTCCCGACCGTGTCGATGGGGCTCGGCCCGATCAACGCGATCTATCAGGCGCAGATGAACCGCTATCTGCACAACCGCGGCGTCAAGGACACGAGCGACCAGCGGGTATGGGCGTTCCTCGGCGACGGCGAGATGGACGAACCCGAATCGCGCGGCGCCCTGCAGCTGGCCGCGAACGAGGGACTCGACAACCTCACGTTCGTCATCAACTGCAACCTCCAGCGCCTCGACGGACCGGTCCGCGGCAACGGAAAGATCGTCCAGGAACTCGAGGCGACCTTCACTGGCGCCGGCTGGGACGTCATCAAGGTGCTGTGGGGCCGCGAATGGGACTCCCTGCTCGAGGCCGACCACACCGGCGAGCTCGTGCGGATCATGAACGAGACCCTCGACGGGGACTATCAGACGTTCAAGGCCGAATCCGGCGGATTCATCCGCGACAACTTCTTCGGTCGATCACCGACGACCAAGGGCCTCGTCGAGCATCTGTCCGATGACGACATCTGGAACCTCAAGCGCGGCGGCCACGATTACCACAAGGTCTTCGCCGCCTATCAGAAGGCCGTGAACACCAAGGGCAAGCCCACCGTCATCCTCGTCCAGACGGTCAAGGGCTACGGTTTGGGCACGAGCTTCGAATCGCGCAACGCCACCCACCAGATGAAGAAGTTTACCGCCGACGACGTCAAGGCCTTCCGCGATCGGATGGACATCCCGATCTCGGACAAGGTCATCGACGACGATCCCTACGCGGTGCCCTACTATCATCCGGGCGCCGACGACGACGCGATCCAGTACATGCTCGATCGTCGCCGCCAGCTCGGCGGATTCCTGCCTGCTCGCAAGCCGGAGAACAATCAGAAGACTCTGCCGGCGCCCAGCGACAAGGCTTTCTCGCAGTCGAAGAAGGGCTCGGGCAAGCAGCTCGCCGCCACCACCATGGCCTTCGTCCGCCTGCTCAAGGACCTCATGCGTGAGAAGGGTCTGGGGGAGCGGATCGTGCCCATCATCCCCGATGAGGCTCGCACCTTCGGCATCGACGCGTTCTTCCCGACCGCGAAGATCTACAACCCGAACGGGCAGAACTACCTCGCCGTCGACCGCGAGCTCTTCCTCTCCTACAAGGAGGCTGTGTCCGGTCAGCTGCTCCATGTCGGCATCAACGAGGCCGGAGCCGCGGCCGGGTTCACCGCCGCCGGCACCGCGTACTCCACGCACGGCGAGCCGATGATCCCGATCTACGTCTTCTACTCGATGTTCGGCTTCCAGCGCACAGGCGATGCCTTCTGGGCAGCCGGTGACCAGATGACCCGCGGGTTCATCATCGGCGCGACCGCCGGGCGGACGACGCTGACGGGTGAGGGCCTGCAGCATGCCGACGGTCATTCCCCGGTGCTCGCGGCTACGAACCCGGCCGTGCGCGTGTACGATCCGGCCTACGGCTACGAGATCGGCCACATCGTCCGCGACGGCCTGCACCGTATGTACGGCGAGCACGACCTCGGCGAGGACGAGCGCAACGTCATGTACTACCTCACCGTCTACAACGAGCCGATGGTCCAGCCAGCCGAACCCGACAACGTCGACGTCGAGGGGATCCTCAAAGGCATCCATCGCATCGCCGAGGCGGAGACCCCCGCCGAGGCTGGGCAGGGCTCGCGTCCGCAGGCCCAGCTGCTCGCCTCCGGGGTCGCCGTGCCCTGGGCGCTGGAGGCCCGCGAGCTGCTCGCCGCGGACTGGGGTGTCGATGCGGCCGTGTGGTCGGTGACCTCCTGGGCGGAGCTGCGCCGGGATGCCCTCGAGTGCGAGGCAGAGCTGCTGAGTGACGTCGAGGCAGAACCGTGTGTGCCCTACGTCCGGCAGCGACTCGGCGAGGAGCCGGGGCCGATCGTGGCCACGAGCGACTTCGACTCGACCCAGCCCGACCTCGTCCGGCCGTTCCTCGACCAGACGTTCGCGACCCTCGGCGCCGACGGGTTCGGGTTCTCCGACACCCGTGCCGCAGCCCGCAGGCACTTCAAGATCGATGCCCACTCGATGGTCGTGCGGACCCTTCAGCTGTTGGCCCGACGTGGTGAGATCGACCCCGGCACCCCCGCCGAGGCGGCCCGCCGTTACGAACTCAACGACGTCAACGCGGGGACCTCGGGGATGGCCGGCGGCGATTCCTGAGGCTGCTTGCCCGAGACAACGGTGGAGCGCCGAGACCACGGTGTGTGCACAGTGGTCTCGGCGCTCCGGCGTTGTCTCGACGAAAAGTGAGAGTCTACGCTCCGCCGCGCATATCGACCGAGATCTGCGCGGCGGCCGAGCGCAGCAGCGGGATCGCACGGTCGGCGAAGGTCTGATCGACGCGGCTGACCGGCCCGGACACCGAGATCGCCAGGGGAGCGGGGGCATCGGGGATCGCCATGGCGAAGCAGCGCACCCCCAGCTCCTGCTCCTGTTCGTCGATGGCATAGCCGCGCTCACGGATGCGCTCGAGCTCCGCCTCGAGTGCGGAGATCGACCCGATGCTGAACTCCGTGGGCGTCGGCATGCCCGCGGTCGTGACGATGTGACGCACCTGCTCGGCGTCGAGCCCGGCGAGCATCGCCTTGCCGACGCCGGTGTCGTGCATGTGCGCACGCCGCCCCACCTCGGTGAACATGCGCATCTGACGCTGAGAGGCGACCTGATCGACATAGACGACCATGTCGCCGTCCATCGTCGCCACATTCGCCGACTCACCGAGTTCGCTGACGAGATCCCGCAGATACGGGCGAGCGAACTGGCCGAGCTGGGAGCCGGCGAGGTTGCCCAGCCGGACGAGCCCCGGTCCGAGGGCATAGCCGCGGTCGGGCAGCTGCCGGACCACGCCGAGGTTGACCAGCGTATTCAAAAGCCGGTGGATCGTCGGCAGGGGCAGGCTGACGTCGGCGGCGATGTGGCTCAGCGTCGCCGAACCCGAGGAGTTCGCGATGCATTCGAGCAGGCCGAAGGCGCGCTCGACGGACTGCACACCGCCCTTCGTCTGGCGGATCGCAGGTGTGTCCTTGCTGCTCATCGATCATCCTTCTTCAGTGGGGAGCTTCGGCAGTGAAACTCCGCTCAGTCTAGACCGAAATGGAAGAAACTTTCCGAATCCGGCAATAGGCTCTATAGTTTCCATAAAGCAGAATTAAATATCCGCAATACGGAAAACCAATATCAGAGAGGATATTGCCATGGCCGCAACAAGCCCCGGATACTCCATCACCCTGCGCGTCGACACCACCGTCGGTGAGGCGTCGACGTCCGATCTCGTCGCCGCCGCCGCGTCCACCGGTGCGGGAGTGACCGCCCTCGACGTCGTCGAATCCACCCCGAACTCGGTGACCATCGACGTCAGCGCCGACACCCGCGACACCGCCCACGCCCAGGAGGTCTCCGACGCACTCGAGGCGCTGCCCGGCGTCGACGTCCGCAAGGTCTCCGACCGGACCTTCCTCCTCCACCTCGGCGGCAAGCTCGAATCCGCTCCGAAGGTGCCCCTGCGCAACCGCGACGACCTCTCCCGCGCCTACACCCCCGGTGTCGCCCGAGTGTGCATGGCGATCGCGGAGAACAAGGAAGACGCCAGGCGGCTGACGATCAAGCGCAACACCGTCGCCGTGGTCACCGACGGCACCGCGGTCCTCGGCCTCGGAGACATCGGCCCCGAAGCGGCCATGCCTGTGATGGAGGGCAAGGCGGTGCTGTTCAAGCAGTTCGCCGGCGTCGACGCCTGGCCGGTGGCCCTGGACACGAAGGACACCGAGGAGATCATCGCGATCTGCAAGGCCATCGCTCCGGCCTACGGCGGCATCAACCTCGAGGACATCGCCGCCCCGCGCTGCTTCGAGATCGAGGCCCGCCTGCGCGCCGAACTCGACATCCCCGTCTTCCACGACGATCAGCACGGCACCGGCGTCGTCACCCTGGCCGCGCTGAAGAACTCGCTCAAGGTCGTGGGCAAGCGGATCGAGGGCCTGCGCATCGTCGTCTCCGGCGTCGGGGCCGCGGGCAATGCGATCATCCGCCTCCTTCAGGTCGCCGGTGCGACGAACATCATCGCGTGCGGACGGTCCGGTGCCATCGGACCGAACTCGACCGTCGATACCGAGCACAAGCGCTGGCTGCAGGCGAACACGAACCCCGACGGCTTCGAGGGCACCCTCAAGGAGGCCGTCGTCGGGGCCGACGTGTTCATCGGCGTCTCGGCTCCCAATGTCCTCGACGGTGACGACATCAAGGCGATGAACGACGACGCACTCGTCTTCGCGATGGCCAATCCCGACCCCGAGGTGGACCCCGCCGAGGCGCTCAAGTACGCGGCCGTGGTCGCCACCGGACGCAGCGACTACCCGAACCAGATCAACAATGTGCTCGCCTTCCCCGGCATCTTCCGCGGCCTGCTCGACGCCGAGGCCCGCGACGTCGACGAGAACATCATGGTCGCCGCCGCCGACGCCATCGCCTCGTGCATCCCCGAGGTCGAACTCCATCCCGGCTACGTCATCCCCTCGGTCTTCGATCCCGAGGTCGCGAAGAAGGTCGCCGAGGCGGTCACCGCCGTCTCGTCGTAGGCGACGCAATTGTCGTCTGCCCTGTGAGTCACCGTGCCCAGGGCAGTGCAATGAGAGACAATGAGGCCAGGCTTCGCACAGTCGCCTCGCCGTCGAATCCCGTGCAGAGAAAGTGAATGTGAAAGTGGAGAAAGCAACGTTGGCCGACATCGATTCACTGCTGGGGGACACTGATGAGCTCCTGGCCGGAAGCTACCCCGGCGAGCGTGACGTCCGCCAGCCGGTCCACACCGTCTATGTGCCCGGTGACAGGACGACACCGGATCTGCCGCGCCGCTGGGGCCGGCAGGCCCTCGATTTCGTCGACGAGCACGGAGGTATGCTCCAGCTCGCCGGGAAGGTCATCACGGCCACCCGCAAGGAGGCCGGTCCCCTTCCGACTTCGCAGATGCCCAGCCTCCACCAGGTCGCCCGCGAGGCCGAACTCCTCGCCGAGGCGGTCACGACGAAGCTCGAGACCGAGCCCATCGAGGACCTGCGCCTGGACTTCGAGGACGGCTTCGGCGACCGCGGCGACGAAGTCGAGGACGAATGGGCGATCAAGGCCGCCCGCGATGTGGTGACCGGACGCTCGGAGACCGGGGCGCCGGCCTTCGCAGGCATCCGATTCAAGTGCCTCGAGGCGGCCACCCGGGAACGGGGACTGCGCACCCTCGATCTGTTCCTCGCCGAGCTCATCGCCGCAGGCGGTGAGGTCCCGGACAACCTCGTGCTCACCCTGCCCAAGGTGAGCACCGTGGACCAGGTGAGGGCGATGGTGCTCGCGTGTCGGGCGTTGGAGAGGGAGCACAACCTCGGCGAGGGGACCCTGACCTTCGAGATCCAGGTCGAGACCCCGCAGCTCGTCCTCGGCGCCGACGGGACGGTGCCCCTGGCTCCGGCGATCCACGCCGGCGAAGGACGCGTGACCTCCCTGCACTACGGCACGTATGACTATTCGGCGTCGATGGGCGTGGCCGCGGCCTACCAGGCGATGGACCATCCGGTCGCGGACTTCGCGAAGAACCAGATGATGCTCGCCGTCGCCGGCACCGGCGTCCACCTCTCCGACGGATCGACGAACATCCTCCCGCTCGGCGAACCCGAGGAGGTCCACCACGCGTGGGCCCTGCACGCCGGACTCATCCGCCGTCACCTCAAACGCGGCATCTACCAGGGCTGGGACCTCCACCCGCACCAACTGCCGACACGGTTCTTAGCGACCTTCGCATTCTTCCGTGAGGGCGGGGCCCCGGCGGCCCATCGTCTGCGCAGCTACGTGTACAAGGAGGACTCGACGGTCCTCGACGAACCGGCCACGGCGAAGGCACTCGCCCGGTACCTGCAGCGCGGACTCGTGTGCGGGGCCCATACGGAAGAGTTCGTCACCACGCACACGGAGCTCAGCCTCGGCGAGCTGGCACAGCTGGCCCGCACCGGACACCTCAACTGAACCACCTGACGAAGGAGATCCCACCCATGACGACGACCGATCCCTACACCTACTGGGCCCCGACCGGCGGGCATCCGCCGCAGTCGGACCTGCTCACCGACCGGGCGCTGGTGACCGAGGCCTACACGGTCATCCCGCGCGGGGTGCTGCGCGACATCGTCACCTCGAACCTGCCCGAATGGACCGGGACCCGATCCTGGGTGCTCAGCAAGCCCGTGGCCGGGGGAGCGGTGACGTTCTCCCAGACCATCCTCGAGGTCGCCCCCGGCGGCGGGTCGGACAAGCCCGAACCACAGTCCGAGGTCGAGGGATTCCTCTTCGTCATGGCCGGCACCCTCGAGGTCACCCATGAGGGCACGGCGCACGAACTCACCCCCGGCGGGTTCGCGTTCCTCCCTGCCGGTGAGGCGTGGAGTGCGAAATCCACCGGCACCGAGGCGGCCCGATTCCATTGGGTGCGCAAGCGCTACCAGCCGGTGGCGGGGCTGACGCCCGAGGCGAAGTTCGGCAACGAGACCGACGTCGACCCCTCGCCGATGCCCGGCACCGACGGACGCTGGCGGACCACCCGGCCGCTCGATCCGGAGAACCTGGCCTACGACATGCACGTCAACATCGTCACCTTCGAAGCCGGTGCGGTCATCCCGTTCGCGGAGACGCATGAGATGGAGCACGGGCTCTACGTGCTCGAAGGCAAGGCCGTCTACCGGCTCAACGGCGACTGGGTCGAGGTGCAGGAGGGCGACTTCATCTCGATGCGCGCCTTCTGCCCGCAGGCCTGTTATGCGGGTGGTCCCGGGCGCTTCCGCTACCTGCTGTACAAGGACGTCAACCGTCAGGTCGAGCTCTGAGACGCTCGAGCTCTGAGGCGCTCGGGCTCTGAGCCTCTCGGACTCTGAGGCGACATGACAAGAACGGCGGACCATTCGGTCCGCCGTTCTTTGTTGTCACGCTCGCAGCGCGGTTGTCTCTGCGCTCGAGGGTGGCGGGCTCAGATGAGCTGCAGGGTCCGCGCGGTGTACTCGGAGAGCTCCTTGAGCAGCGTCTCGTCCTCGACGAGGTCGCGGCCGAGCGAGGGGATCATGTCCTTGACGTCGGACTCCCAGGACGCGTATTGGCGGGGGAAGCAGGTCTTGAGCAGGTTGACCATGATCGGCACTGCCGTCGACGCACCCGGTGAGGCGCCGAGCAGAGCCGCGATCGATCCGTCGGCGGAGGAGATGAGCTCGGTGCCGAACTGGAGGACGCCGCCCTTCTTCGGATCCTTCTTCATCACCTGCACGCGCTGACCGGCCTGGATGAACTCCCAGTCGGAGGGGTCGATGTTCGGGATGAACTGGTGCATCGCCTCGAAGCGGGCCTTCTTCGTCGCCGCCAGCTCACCGAGCAGGTAGGTGACGAGGTCGGTGTTGTCCTTGGCGACGTTGAGCATCGTGGCGAGGTTGTTCCCGCGCACGGAGAACGGCAGGTCGGTGAAGCGGCCCTTCTTGAGGAACTTCGGCGAGAAGCCGGCGTAGGGGCCGAACATCAGGTAGTCCTTGCCGTCGACGACACGCGTGTCGAGGTGCGGCACCGACATCGGAGGAGCACCCTGGGCGGCCTGGCCGTAGACCTTGGCCTGGTGGCCGGCGACGACATCGGGGTTCGAGGTGCGCAGGAAGATTCCGGACACGGGGAAGCCGCCGTAGCCGCGGCCCTCGGGGATCCCGGACTTCTGGAGCAGGGGAAGGGCCCCGCCGCCGGCGCCGACGAAGACGAACTTCGCGCCGATCCGGTGGGTCTCGTGCGAGAGCAGGTCCTTGACCGTCAGCGTCCATCCGTCGGAGGCGCGTTCGAGGTCGCTGACCTGATGGCTGGTGCGCACGGTCGCGCCCTTGTCGGCGATATAGCTGAGCAGCTGGTGAGACAGGGAACCGAAGTCGACGTCGGTGCCCAGCTCGGTCCGCGAGATGCCGTTGACCTGTCCGGGTCCGCGGCCTTCGAACATCAGCGGCAGCCATTCGGCCTGTGTCGCCGGGTCGTCGGAGTACTCCATCTGCGAGAACAGCGGGTTGCGCACCATCGTCTCGTAGCGGCGCTTGATGTAGTCGCGGCCCTTCTCGCCACGGCCGTAGCTGACGTGGGGGATCGGGTTGATGAACGACTTCGGGTCGGTGAGCACACCGGTGTCGACGAGGTGCGACCAGTACTGGCGCGAGTGGTGGAACTGCTGGTTGATCGTCGAGGCCTTCTTCAGGTCGATGTCACCGTTGGAGTCCTCGGGAGTGTAGTTGAGTTCGCAGAGTGCGGCGTGGCCGGTGCCCGCATTGTTCCAGGGGTCCGAACTCTCGGAGGCCACATAGTCGAGCTTCTCGTAGACACGGATGTCCCAGTCGGGCTGAAGTTCGGTCAACATGGCACCGAGGGTGGCGCTCATGATGCCGCCGCCGATCAAGACGACGTCGACCTTTTCCTGCGGTGAGGGCATTTGGACTCTCATTCCTCGTCACTGACTGCTTCTATTCGCTACTCAGACTACTCTTCGGCATCGGCTCACCTGTAACCCGGGCAGGGTGAACACCCGTGCGTGGGAGCATTCTCACAGCGGATGGGCGTCCGCCCCGCCTGCCCGTTTCCGACCGTTCGGACACTTTGTGCGGACACTCTGTGTCGCCTGCCACAAGGTGTGCAAACATGGGCACATGTCCAATCGTTTCCTCCTCCGTGACGCGCTGGCCGAGTTCCCCCCCTACGTTCCCGGCAAGCCTCCCGTCAGTTCCCCCGGTCTGACCCCGTACAAGCTGTCCTCGAACGAGAATCACCTGCCGCCGCTGCCGGGTGTCCTCGACGCGCTCACCGCCGCCGCGGCGGTTCCCGCGAACTATCCCGATCCGACCGCCGCCGCCCTCGTGGCCGACATCGCCGACCGTCTCGATGTCGACCCTGCCGAGGTGGTCCCCGGCGCCGGTGCCTCAGAGATCCTGTCCGCACTGACGAACATCACTCTCGAATCCGGCACCTCCGTGGTCTACCCGTGGCCGTCGTTCGAGATGTACCCGATCCTCGCCTCCGCCCGCGGGGCCGAGAAGCGACCCGTCGCTCTCCTGCCCGACGGCCGTCACGACTTCGCCGGGCTCGCCGCCGCGATCGACGACACGACCCGGCTGGTGCTGCTGTGCTCGCCGAACAATCCGACCGGTCCGACGATCGCCGATGCCGAGCTCGAGGGCTTCCTCGCCGAGGTGCCCGACAACGTCATCGTCGTCCTCGATGAGGCCTACCTCGAATTCGCCTCCGAAGCCGCCGACGGTCTGGCCGCGCGGAAGAAGCATGCGAACCTCGTGCTCGCCCGCACCTTCTCCAAGGCCTACGGGCTAGCAGGTCTGCGGGTGGGTTACGGCGTGGCCGATGTCGAGATCGCCACGGCCCTGCGCCAGGTCATCGCCCCCTTCTCCGTCACCGCGCCCGCTCAGGCCGCGGCTCGGGAATCCCTGGCCCGGATTGACGAGGTGGCCGTGCGGGCCAAGGAGGTCGCGGCCGTGCGCGACCGGTTCGCTCATGATCTGCGGGAGCTCGGATTCGACGTGCCCGATGCGCAGGGCAACTATGTCTGGATCGCGCTTGACCCCGAAGCGGCTGTCGCCTTCGAAGGTGCCTGCGCCGAGCAGGCCGTGGCGGTGCGCCGACTGCAGGGCGGTGTGCGTGTGAGCATCGGACCCGACGAGGCTCTCGACCGCGTGCTCAAGGTCGCGGCGGCTGCCCGACCATGAGTGTGGGCGCGACTGAGACGGGTGCGGCTGTGACGGACACTCTGCTCGGCGAGCTCGCTGCCGAGCTCAGCGCAGAGGCGCTGGTCACCGACCGCGACGTCATCGACGCGTACTCGTCGGACAAGGCCCTGTTCTGCCCCGTCGGGCAGGCCGCGGCTCTGGTTCGGGCCGGCGGTGTCGATGATGTGGCCGCGGTGATGCGGTTTGCCACGAAGCATCGGATCCCTGTGGTCACCCAAGGTGCACGGACCGGGCTGTCAGGGGCGGCGAACGCCGTGGACGGGGCGATCCTGCTCAATGTCGCCAAGCTCAACGCGATCATCGACATCGATGAGGTGAATCAGACGTGCCGGGTCCAGCCCGGAGTCATCAACCAGGATCTCAAGATGACACTGGCCGGGCACGGCCTGTCGTATCCGCCGGATCCGGGGTCGGTGGCGATCTCGACGATCGGCGGCAACGTCGCAACGAATGCCGGGGGCATGTGCTGTGTGAAGTACGGGGTGACGAAGGACTATGTGCGGGGCATGACCGTCGTCCTTCCTGACGGGACAGTGACGAAGCTCGGCCGGCAGACGGCCAAGGGTGTGGCCGGACTCGACCTGGCCGGACTGTTCGTCGGCTCCGAAGGCACGCTGGGCGTCATCGTGGAGATCACATTGGGACTCAGACCTCTGTTGGCGGCCCCGGTGACCGGTGTCGGGATCTTCCCGAATATGGAATCGGCCGGGCGCACGGTCACGGAGTTCATGTCCTCGGGGGCGGCACCCTCGTTGTTGGAGCTCATGGACGGAGCGACCGTGGGAATGATCAACGCGTATGGGGACTTCGGTCTGCCCGACGAGGTCGGGGCACTGCTGTTGGTCCAGTCCGATGCACCCGGTCAGGCCGGTGTCGCCGAACTCGAGTCGTTCCAGGCGATCGCCGAAGCTCAGGGCGCGGCCGAGGTGTTCTTCTCCGACGATCCGGCGGACTCGGAGATGTTCGTCGCCGCCCGACGGGCGGTGTCACCGGCGATGGAGCAGTACGTCGCCGGTCTCGGTGGGGGAGAGCTCATCGATGATGTGTGCGTTCCGCGCTCCCGCCTCGGCGAGTTCTTCGCTCGATTGGCCGACATCGCCGCCGCGCACACCGTGGAAGTGGCCACGGCCGGTCATGCCGGGGATGGGAACATGCATCCGAGTGTGCTCTTCGACGCTTCGGATGAGGCGAGTGTCGCCGAGGCGAAGGTGACGTTCGCGGAGATCATGCAGTTGGGTCTCGACCTGGGCGGGACGATCACCGGTGAGCACGGGGTCGGGTATCTGAAGAAGGACTGGCTGGGCCGTGAGCTCGATGCCGGTGCTCAGTCGCTGCAGGCATCGATCAAGTCAGCGGTCGATCCGTTGGGGATCCTCAACCCCGGCAAGATGCTCGGCTGAGATCTCGGGTGACCGAAATCAGCCCGGTCGGCGCATGTCGAAGCGCTGATCCGAGCTGATCCCGAAGTACGCGGTCGGTCCTCCGCCGCGCAGCACCGGCTCGGCGGCGACTGTGTCGACGATCCCGTCGACGAGGAGGGATTCGTCGAGATGGACACCGACCACTTCGCCCACGGTGAACCACGAGCCGGAGTTCTCACCGTCCGAGGTGCGGAGGTCGATGATCTGGGTGACTCGGCATTCGAAGGTCGCCGGTGATGCTGCCACGCGTGGCGCAGAGATCTCCACCGACTCGGCCGCCTCTAACTCTGCGGCGGAGAACTCGTCGACTTCCGCAGTGGTCGAGGAGGCGTTCATCGCCTCGGCGAGGGTGCGAGTGACGAGGTTCCAGGTGAACTCTCCGATCTCCCGGCAGTTGGCGACGGTGTCCTTCCAGGAGTTGCTGGAGAAGCCCACGAGCGGTGGAGAGTAGTTCAGCGCATTGAAGAACGAGTAGGGGGCGAGATTGCGGCGGCCCTCTGCATCGACTGTGCCGATCCAGCCGATGGGCCGCGGCGCGACGATGGCGTTGAAGGGGTCATGCGGCAGGCGGTGGCCCTCGGACGGGCGATAGAAATGGGTCACCCGACCCATTCAAGCAGGTGTGCCGGGAGAGCGCACTGTGCACAACGGAGTCTGGCGGGTTGCGTTCGTGACAGGACGATGACGAAGTGTGGAATTCCGTGACATCGCTCACACGGAGATCGTCCGATGCGGCCTACCGTGAGGACATGACTCTCACCCAGCTGCCCATCCTCGACCTCGGCCGGGCCGACGATCCTGCGACTGCCGAAGACTTCCGTGCCGAGCTGCGTCGCGTCACTCACGAGATCGGCTTCTTCTACCTCGTCGGACACGGCATCCCGGACGGCGAGTTCTCCCGCATCATCGACGTCGCACAGCGCTTCTTCGCCCTGCCCGAGGCCGACAAACTCGCGATCGAGAACACGAACTCCCCGCACTTCCGCGGCTACACCCGCACCGGCGGCGAACGCACGCAGGGCCGAGTGGATTGGCGGGAGCAGATCGACATCGGCCCCGAACGCGCACCCGTGGCCGAACCCGTCCACGACTTCGACCACCTCACCGGCCCCAACCAGTACCCGGAAGGTCTGCCCGAACTGCGGGAGGCCACGGAATCCTGGCACGCACGACTGAGCGAGGTCTGCGACCGGCTGCTTGGCGAATGGGCGCTCAGTCTCGGGCAGTCCGCCGACCACTTCGCGTCCGCGTTCGCCGAGGACCCCGCCTCATTCATCAAGATCGTTCGCTATCCCGCGGCCGAGGACGAGACCGTCACTCAGGGTGTGGGCGAGCACCGCGACGGCGGCACCCTCACCCTGCTCTACCCGCAGCCGGGGACCACCGGCCTGCAGGTGCGCACCGATGACGGCTGGATCGACGCCGACCCGATCGAGAACGCCTTCGTCGTCAACATCGGCAAACTCCTCGAGGTCGCCACGAACGGCTACCTCAAGGCCACCGTCCACCGCGTCCTGCCGACCGGCCCCGGCGAGGACCGCATCTCGATCCCGTTCTTCTGCAATCCTGCCCTCGACGCCCGCCTGCCCGAGGTCTTGCTGCCCACAGAGCTCGCCGCCGAAGCCCGCGGTGTCACTCAGGACGAACGCGACGCCCTCCACGCCGTCTACGGTGAGAACGCGTTCGCCTCCCGGCTGCGCTCGCACCCGAACGTCGCCGAGAAGTACTATCCGGGCCTCATCGGCGCCGAGGCCTGAGCCGCACGTCAGCGACGAGTCCGCTCCGAGAGCACGGCGATGTCATCGGGTCGCACCCGGCAGCAGCCGCCGATGATCCGCGCGCCGAGGCGGGTCCACGTCTCCACCGGCCAGGACCCGACCCCGGCTTCCGCACCGTCATCCCGCCATTCCATGGTGTCCGCGTCGTAGGTCTCACCCGAGTTCGGGTAGGCGATGAGCGGCAGGTCGGTGTGCGTGGCGAGCTCGGTCAGCGCCGGGGTGACGAGGGAGGGCCGGACACAGTTGACCCCGACCGCCTGCACCGTCGCAGAGGTGGACGCCACCTCGGCGAGTTCGGCCAGGTAGCTGCAGTCGGGCAGAGCGACCGGCGTGTCAGTGCCCTCGCGTACGGTCACACTCACCCACACAGGCAGCCCGACCTCCTCGGCGAGGAGGAGGATCGCGCGAATCTCGTCGAGACGCGGCTGGGTCTCGACGGCGAGCAGATCCGCTCCCGCCTCGGCGAGGGCGGCGATGCGGGGTCGATGGAAGGCGGTGTACTCCTCGGAAGTCAATCGATAGTCACCCGTGTACTCCTCGCCTCCGCCCAGGGCGGCACCGTACGGGCCGACGGAGCCCGCGACAAGGACGCGACCATCGCCGGCGCCAGGACCGGTGCCGGACGACGGGGCAGACACCGCGGCGGAGCGGGCGATCTCCACGCTGCGGGTGATGAGCTCACGTCCCTCCGCGGGGGACAGGCCGGCTCGTGCGAACCCGAGCGGGGTCGCCTGATAGCTCGCGGTCGTCAGGATCCGGGCGCCGACGGCGGCGAAGGCGGAGTGCACCGCGAACAGGGTGTCGGGGTCTTCGCGGATGAGGTCGGCCGACCACAGTTCATGGCTGAGGTCGACGCCGCGGGTCTCGAGCGCTGTGCCCAGCCCGCCGTCGAGGACGAGTGGATGGGCCGCCTCGGCGGAGGCGAGCATCTGCGTGAACGTCATGGTCCCAGTTAAGCTTGACCGGTGAGCTCAATCGAATCCCCCGCATCATCTGAGACGTCGACCCCTGCGCCGACGGGCGACGCCGTCAACGACCGAACGCAGTTCGGCTTCGAGGTCGGCACCCGCCTGGACACGGGCGGACGCACCGGCGTCATCCACACCCCGCACGGGGACATCCAGACACCGGCGTTCATTCCTGTCGGCACGAAGGCCACGGTCAAGGCCGTCCGCCCCGACGAGGTCGCCGAACTCGGCGGACAGGCCGTGCTCGCCAACGCCTACCACCTCTACCTGCAGCCCGGATCGGACCTCATCGACGAGGCCGGCGGGCTCGGTGCCTTCATGAACTGGCCGGGACCAACATTCACCGACTCAGGCGGATTCCAGGTGATGAGCCTCGGCTCCGGGTTCAAGAAGGTCATCTCGATGGAGTCGACGGGCGAGCAGAACGACGGACTCGTCGCCGTCGGCAAGGAACGGCTGTCGAACGTCGATGACGACGGGGTGACGTTCAAGTCCCACCTCGACGGATCGATGCACCGGTTCACCCCGGAGATCTCGATGCGCGTCCAGCACGAACTCGGCGCCGACATCATGTTCGCCTTCGACGAGCTCACCACGCTGGTCAACACTCGCGGGTACCAGGAGGAATCGGTTGAGCGGACCCGACTGTGGGCGATCCGCTGCATCGAGGAGCACTTCCGGCTCACCGAGGCCCGCTCTCATCGGCCCTACCAGGCACTCTTCGGCGTCCTTCAGGGTGCACAGTACGAGGACCTGCGGCGCACGGCCGCCCGTGACCTCGGCGCCATGGACTTCGACGGGTACGGCATCGGCGGGGCGCTGGAGAAGGAGAACCTCGGCATCATCATCCGCTGGGTGTGCGAAGAGCTGCCCGAGGACAAGCCGCGGCACCTCCTCGGCATCTCCGAACCCGACGACCTCTTCGAGGCGATCAAGACCGGCGCCGACACCTTCGACTGCGTCTCACCCTCCCGCGTGGCCCGCAACGCCGCGATCTACACCCGCGACGGTCGGTACAACCTCACGGGAGCGAAGTACCGCCGCGACTTCGGCCCACTCGACCCGGACTGCGACTGCTACACGTGTCAGAACTACTCACGGGCCTACCTGCGGCACCTGTACAAAGCCAAGGAGATGCTGTTCTCCACCCTGTGCACGATCCACAACGAACACTTCGTCGTTTCAATGGTCGCCGAGATCCGCCAGGCAATGATCGACGGTCGCTTTTCCGACCTCGAAGCCGAGGTGCTCGGCCGCTATTACGCCAAACAGCGCTAGCCCAGCTGCGGTGTGCCGCCCCAGCCAGCGCTTCAGGTCACGCGAAACTCGAAAGACCCGCCGCCGGCGACGACTTTTTCGACATTCGCGTGACCTGAGTGGCAGGCTCAGTGAGCGTAGCTGGGTTCGTGGCGTTTGACGATCGTGATCACCCGGTAGGTCACGGGCATGAGGATGACCTCGACGGCGACCTTGTAGACGAAGCCGACGATGATGTAGTTGAGGAAGTCGAGTCCCGGGATGACCCCGGCGAACGCGATGATGCAGAAGAGCAGGGTGTCGACGAATTCGCCGACTCCGGTCGAGGTGAGCAGCCGGACCCACAGCTTCGATTCGCCCATCCGCTTCTTCACGGCCACGAGCACCCACGAGTTGAGTAGCTGGCCGACGAAGTATCCGGCCAGTGAGGCCGCGACGATGCGCGGGTAGAAGCCGAGGACCGCGGCGAAGGCGTCCTGGTTCTCATACCCGGGTCCCGGAGGGGAGATGAGCACGAGCCAGAAGACGAAGGTCGCGAGTATCTGCAGGCCGAACCCGGTGATCACGGCCTTGCGGGCGGCCTTGAAGCCGTACACCTCGCTGATCACGTCGCCGAGGATGTAGGCGATGGGGAAGAGGAACGCACCGCCGTCGGTGACGACGGGTCCGAAGCCGATGACCTTCGTGGCCGAGATGTTCGAGATGATGAGCACCGCGCAGAACACGGCGAGGAAGACCGCATAGTAACGGCCTCGCGAGGACGCGAAGGCCGCCAGTCGGGTTGCGGTGTTCGAGGGCGCCGAATCGCTGGTGCGATCCGGCTGTCCAGACTCGCTCTCCGGTCGTCCGGGATCGCTGTCAGGTGTCGTCGCGGGCAACGGTGATCTCCTTGCCGTTCGTGATCGTCAGCAGCTGCTCGTAGCTCAGTGGCATCATCGAGTTCGGGGTGCCGGCCGCGGCCCACAGGACCGGGTGGCTCTTCAGCGCGACATCGACGTAGGTGGGGATCGGCACCGGGTGCCCGCACGGGGCGACTCCGCCGATGACCTGGCCGGTGGCCTCGCGGACGAGGTCTTTGTCGGCCCGGTCGAGGCCATCGATGCCCAGCTGGTCGGCGACGTGGTCGGTGTCGACGCGGTGGGCTCCCGAGGTCATGATGAGCACGGGGTCGCCGCCGGAGGAGAAGATGAGGCTGTTGGCGATGGCGCCGACGTCGACTCCGATCTTCTCCGCCGCTGCCGCCGCGGTCGGGGTGGCCTCGGCGAACACGCGGACCTCCGGGTCGATTCCGTGCTCCCGCAGCTGCTCTTCGACCTTCGCATGGTTGGGGTGCTGAGCGGGCGCCTCATCGCTCGCCGAGGCGGCCGTCGGGTCCGCCTCGTCAGCGGGGTCCGCGACCTCGTCCTCCTCGACCACGGGTTCGGCGAGTCCACGGCGACGCAGCAGGGGCGCGACATCGGGGCTGGTGCCGAAGAAGCGTTCGATCGCCGACATCGGGTCGAGCGAGTAGCCGGGGGCGAGGATGGCTTCGCGGAAGGCGTCTCCGGCCTCCCGGTTGAGTCCGCCCTGGGCGTCGAACCATTCGCTCACCCAGGCGGCGATGACCTCGGAGTAGAGGTAGGAATAGTAGCCGGCGGCATAGCCGGAGGCGAAGATGTGCCCGAAGTAGGTCGACCGGTAGCGCGGCGGGACGAGCGGTGAGAAGCCGGCGGCGGCGAGGACCTCGGATTCGAAGGACAGCACATCGGTGATGTGCTCCCCGGCCTCGAGCGAATGCCAGGACAGGTCGAGCATGGCCGCAGCGAGGTATTCGATGGTGTCGAAGCCCTGCCCGAACTTCTCGCTGGCGATGAGGGCGTCGACGAGTTCGGTCGGCATCGGCTCACCCGTGTCGACGTGTTTGGCGAAGTGGGGGAGGACCTGCGGGTGGAAGCGCCACATCTCGTTGAGCTGGGAGGGGAATTCGACGTAGTCGCGGGGAACCGCTGTGCCCGCGGTCGACGGGTACGTCGAGTTCGCGAACAGGCCGTGCAGCACGTGTCCGAATTCGTGGAACAGGGTCGTCAGTTCGGTCGGGTTGAGCAGAGTCGGCCGTCCGGATCCGGGCTTGGCGAGGTTAAGCGAGAGCGTGACGACCGAGTGCAGGCCGGTCAGTCGTGAGGCCGGGACGAGCTGGTCCATCCAGGCCCCGCCGCGTTTCGTATCCCGGGCGTAGGGGTCGATGAGGACGAGGCCCAGGGGGCGTTCGGTGACGTCGGTGACCTCAAAGGCGCGCACGTCCTCATGCCAGGCGGTGACGCCGTCATAGGGGGCGAAGGTGATGCCGTAGAGTCCGGTGGCTGCGCGGAAGACGCCCTCGGTCAGGACGGTGTCGAACTCGAAGTACTGGGCCACCTCGTCGGGGTCGATGCCGAATTCGTCGGCCCGGTACTTCGCGAGATAGTGCTTGACGTCCTCGGCAGCGACATCGTCGAGGCCGTAGCGGTCCCGGACCAGGCCGAGTTCTTCGTCGAGCTGAGCCTTGGCGGGGTTGATCAGGGAGGACACGATGTCGGCGGCGGCGTCGGGGTTGCCGGCGGTCTGGTTGTCGATGGCGTAGGAGGAGAAGGAGGGGTACCCGAGCAGGTTCGCCTGCAGAGCCCGCAGCGCCGTGGTGTCGGCGACCTGGGTGCGAGTGTCGCCGTCGCCGCCGCGGGATCCGCGGGCCATCGAATTATTCAGCACATGTCGGCGGGTCTGCGCGGTGTCGAGGGACTCGAGCACGAGCTGCTGGGTGAAGTTGTTCAGCGACAGCAGGTACCCGTCGATGCCGCGTTCGCTCGCCCGGTTCTGCGCGGCGGCGATCTGATCGTCGTTCATTCCGGCCAGGGACTCGGCATCGCCGAGGTGGACGGCCAGTTCCCGGGTATCGAGCTGCAGGGCGCGGGAGAAGGAGTTCTCCAGCGTCGTCAGCTCGGCCGCGATCGTGGCCATCTGCTCCCGCTCCTCCTCGCCGAGGCGGGCTCCCGCCCGGACGAAGAGTTCGATCGTCAGCTCCTGCTGGCGCTTGTCCTCGGGGTTGAGGTCGGTGACGGAGACCTGCTCGATGCGGTGGAAGAGGTCGACGTCGAGGAGGATCTCGGTGCGGGTCGCGGACAGGACCTCCCACACCTCGGCGATGGCGTCGGTGAGTTCCGGGCGCAGATGGTTCGACTCGATGGCTGCTGCCACGGAGGCGATGCGGGTCATCGGCACGGACGCCGATTCGAACCTGACGGTGGTGGTGAAGAACGTCGACTCAGCGTCGTCGGCGACGATTCCGGCCACCTCGGCGCGGGCGTAATCGGTGGCCGTGCGCACCGCGGTCAGCAGGGATTCGGGGGTCACCGCGGAGAAGTCGGGCAGGGAATAGTCGCCCTGCGGGTCGAGAAACGCCTCCCAGACATCGATGTCGTTCGGTTCTGCGTTCATTCTCGACGTACCACTTTCTTCATGATTGGGATCTCCCACTGATCCTAACGTGAGTCGGCCGACCCGCGCATGATCGCTGATTACACTGGAGTGCATGGGCACTGGGCAGGGCAAGTCCCTCACACTCAACAGCGCATTCAGGGTCGGGTTCACCGGCACGCTGGGTGTGGGGCTGGCGATCGCACTGATGACGGCGCTGCAGTCCGTGGCGACGGTGCTCATCTACATCGGGTTGGCACTGTTCCTCGCCCTCGGCCTCGACCCGATCGTGCGGTGGCTGGTGGCACGCAGGATCCCGCGGTCGGTGGCGGTGATCCTCGTGGTCCTCGCATTCATCCTCATCGTCGCAGGTGCCGGGCTGCTCATCGCGCCGGCGGTGATCAGCCAGATCCAGACGTTCATCGGCGACCTGCCCGAGATCGTGGCGAACCTGGCGACGACCGGATGGGTGATGGAGCTCGAACGCCAGTTCACCGGCGCCATCGACGTCGATGAGATCTTCGCGAACATCGGCGAATGGGTCTCGGATCCGAAGAACGTGCTCTCGCTCGGCGGGGGAGTCGTGTCCATCGGGGCGGGGATCCTGAGCTTCCTCACCGGCGTCATCATCGTCGTCATCCTCACCATCTACTTCGCCGTGACCATGCCGACGATCAAATCCGCGATGTTCTCCCTCGTCGCGGCCTCGTCACGGCCGACGGTCGAATCCGTCACCGAGGAGGTCACCCGATCCATCGGACGCTACGTCCTCGGTCAGCTGTCCTTGGGCATCGTCAACGGCGTGTGCTCGGCGATCTTCCTCAGCATCATCGGTGCACCCCTGCCGGCGCTGCTGGCGTTCGTGGCGTTCCTCGCCTCGCTCATCCCGCTCGTCGGCCCGATCACCGGCGCGATCATCATCACCGCCTCGTGCCTCATGGTCTCCCCGGGCCTGGGCATCGCCGCCGGAATCTACTACCTCGTGTACATGCAGGTCGAGGCGTACCTGCTCAGCCCGCGCATCATGAAGGCCGCAGTCGATGTGCCCGGCGCCCTGGTGATCATCGCCGCGATCGCCGGAGGCACCTTGGGCGGGGTGCTCGGTGCTGTGGTCGCGGTGCCGGTGGCCGCCTCGGTGATGATCATCATCCGCAAAGTCGTCGTGCCCGCGCAGGCGAAGAGGTAGGGCGGGCGCAACTCGTTCGGGATCGGGGTCAATCGTTCGTCTTCGTCGTGACCATCTCGTCCCATGAACACTAGTGTTCTAGTACGCTAGTGTTCATGGTTGCAGGGAAACAGCAGTTCAATATCTGGCTGCCGCCGGATCTGGTCAAACGAGTCAAACACGCTTCGGTCGATGAGCAGGTCTCGCTGTCCGTCTTTGTCGAACAAGCCCTGGAGCGTCACCTTTCAAACCTCGAAAACGATGAAGAAGGGAGCACCGAATGAAACTGCTGCCGATTCGCTATTCCAACAATGTCGAAACATCAACGAAGTTCTACCGGGCCCTTGGGCTGCAGGAAGGCACCTCGTCGCGACCGGGCACCTGGGTCGAGCTGCCGGCCGAAGCAGGTGTCTTGGCGATCCATCAGGCCACCAACGACGACAGAGGTCAGTGCGAACTGGCGTTCGAAGCCGAGGAACCCCTTGAGCAGATCTCCTCGCGGATGGTGGCGGCGGGGTTCGACGCCGGAGTGATCGTGGACGAGAACTTCGGGCGGTCGCTGCGGCTTCGCGACCCCGACGGCGCTTGGGTCCAAATCAACAGATTCGACCGCGAGCTGTATACGTAATGACCGAGAGGGCGCGAGGGAGCGGCAGCGTCGCCGCACTCGCCACGGGCATCGTCGTGGTGGAGTTCGCGACCGCGGTCTCGCGCTTCGTCGCATCGACGCTGCTTCCGGTGATCGCACCGGATCTGGACGCCCGCAGTCAGCTCGCGCTGTTGCTCGCCGGTTCCAGCTTGGGTCTGTTCGTCGCGATTCCGCTGACCGGGCCCGCGCTTCGCCGCTTGGGCTCGCGTGGGGTATTAGGTGTCGGCGTCGTCGGATACCTCGCTGGGCTTGGCGTATCGGCTGCGGCTCCCACGGGGTTGGTGTTCGCCCTCGGACAATTCGTCAGTGGTTCTTCCGGGGGTCTGCTGGCACTCTTCGGGTTCAGCGCGGCAATTAAGCACCTTGACGATTCGACGCGTGCGCGGGTCGTTGCGATCTCCGCATCGATGTGGATTCTGCCCGCGCTGATCGGTCCCGCGGCCACTCTGGGACTGGAACATCTCATCGGGTGGCGTTGGGCACTCCTCGTGCCGATTCCCATTGTCCTGATCGGACGTCTGCTCATCGTCAGAGCCGTACAGGATGACGAACTGGGTCCCAGATCGAAGGGGCCAGTCGGGCGTATGATGCTGATTCCGATCGGTGCCGCCTGCGTCATGTTCGGTTCTGAACTCATTGTCACGTCCGTGATCGGGGTTGTCATCGCGGCGGTCGGGATCGGCGCAGTGATGCCTCGAGGGACAGCGCGATTGCGCCGGGGAGTGCCCTCGGCACTGGTGGCGATGCTGTTGTTCGGCTTCGGCTACTTCGGTGCTGACAGTCTCATCACCATCCTCTTGGCGGACGGATTCGGAGTGAGCTTGGGCAAAGCCGCAATCGTCCTCAGCGCGGCACCGCTGGCGTGGGGAGTGACAAGTCTGATCCAGACCTCCCTGGTGCGCGGCGTCGGTTCGCCGCGGTTGTCTCAGCTGGGCTTGGCAGCAGCAGGACTGTCGGCGATGACGTTGGTGGCAGGCCTCGAGCTGTGGCCTTCTTATTCCTTGGCTCTCGTCGCATGGACGCTCTCGGGAGTGGGTGTGGGATTGGCCTACCCCTCGTTGTATGTGCTGGCCAGCAGGCCCGAGAAGAGTGGAATCGGCCCGAGTGAACTGGCGGTCGCAGTCATCACTGCCGAAGACTTCGGGGGATTGATGGGCAGGATGGTCGGGGGAGCCATCGGATCAGTCAATGGTGACACCGGGCTGAGCGTCGCCTACGCGGTGTTCGCTCTCGCGCTCTTCGGAGCGGTCGCCGTGGCCGGTCGGGCCATATCGACGGAAGAGAGTCAGTCTTGACCGTCGCCGCCAATGCGGGTGACGATCGCGTGGATGATGAGCTTCGCGAGGTAGTAGGCGCCGAAGTACCCGACCCCTGCTGCGACCACAGTGACGAGAAGGTTGCTCTCTCCGGTTCCGGCCATGGCCAGTCCCGCGAAGATCGCGGCAGAGATCGCCGCGAGATACGGGATCAGCCGCAGTATGGGAGTGTCGGTCTCGCTCATGGAAGCGAGCATATCAACGGGCCGTAGTGGGGGAACTGAGGGTCTCGAAGTTGAATGGTCGCCTGCTGCGTCGACCAACAGAGATGCGGCTCAGACTAATCATGTACGTTTCACCTCTCGAAATGTACAATTGAGTTATGACTACGCTCAGTGCCTCCGATGCTCGCAAGTCGTTTGCCTCAGTTATCGAGACTGCTATGTCCGAGGCTGTCTTCGTCGAGCGCCGCGGGGAACCTCAGGTCGTCGTCATCAGTGCTGCCGAATACGAACGTCTGATGGCAGCGGCGGAGGAGATTGAGGACGTCGCTGCGTTTGACGAAGCGATGTCCGAGGAAGGCGACAATATCCCCTGGGAGCAGGTGAAGTCCGACCTTGGGTGGCAGTGATGGTGGCCTACGAAATCGAGGTCCGGCCGGCAGCGCTCCGGGCGCTTCGACGGATCGATCGCAAGGATCAGGCTCGTATTCGTGGGGCTATTGCATTGCTGGCGACGAACCCAAGGCCGCCGGGGGCTATCGCGCTCAAGGGACGATCTGGACTTCGCGTCCGAGTCGGAAACTACAGAATCATCTATCTGATCGAAGACGGCAAGCTTCTGATCGTGGTAGTGGCCATTGGCCACAGACGAGAGATCTACAGAGATCATTGAGATGTGTAGATCGTCTGTCCGGAAATCGAAGGTTCTGAATCGTTCGTGGCGGTGAGACTCACAATGATGTGTCGGCAGGCAGGCACGGAGTCTATGGTGGAGATCATGACCGAGGCTGACTGGGTGGCCAACCGCGACGAGGCGGTACCCGAGGACGTAGAACGACTGCTCGTCACCGCGCCCGAATGGTTCGGTCGTCCCGAATCCAATGCCGAGTACATTGACGACGCTCGGACCATGGAGACGTGGACGGTGCGTGACGATGACGGTCGCGTCGTCGGAGTCACTCTTGTGGTTCATCATTTCCCGCAGACGAGCGAAATCCACTTCACGGTCGTCGACCGCAGCGCGCACGGTCAGGGCGTCGGGTCGGAGCTGATTCGCGCGATCGTCGATGATCTGCGCCGTCGCGGAGTCGACATGCTGATGGTGAAGACTCTCGGAGCCTCGTGCCCTGATCCGAATTACGCGCGCACTCGGAACTTCTACGAGACGATGGGATTCATTCCGCTCGAGGAGATCGACCTGTGGGGTGCCGATACCCCCTGCCTCATCATGGCCAAACCTTTGACATGACACTTCCGCCATGGCCGAGCCGACCACCTGCGCATGGGTCCGTCTTCCTTCGCGAAGTCGGACCGGAAGATGTAGGAATGGCACGGGAACTCTCGACCGATCCGTATGTTCCTCAGACAGGATCCTTGCCGTTTAATGCCTCGATTGATGACGCACGTGCCTGGATCACCAGGCAGCAGGGCCGGCATCCGGAGGGAGTGGGGTTTTCATTCGCCATTGCTACGGGAACGAGTGGTCGGGCCGTCGGGCACTGCGGGCTGTGGCTGAGCGATCTCGATGCTGGACTGGCGACGGCTGGTTATGCGATTGTCCCCTCACAGCGGAGGCGCGGCTACGCCACGGATGCACTTCTGGCGCTGACTGCCTTCGGTTGGACAATGCCAGACCTCACCCGAATCGTCCTCCATATCGAGCCATGGAATACCGCGTCGCAGCGCACGGCCGAACGGGCCAAGTACGTGCGGCACGAAGCGACAGCCGACCATCGGATCTTCAATGGCGAGACCAGAGAGATGCTGGTCTATGTGGCTTCGAAGCAGGCTGCCTAGGTCAAGCAGGTCGACTCAGTGCTCAGGAGTGAACCTCAGAACATTCGTCTCTCGCCGAACGAATCCGATAGACTCATAGAGTCGAATCGCCGATTCTCGCGATGGTCGCGACGTGAGGTCAAGGCTTCGCATCTCTCGTTCCGCAGCCATCATTGTCATGCGCTGAAGCAGCATTCTGGCAATACCCCTCCCACGCATTTCTTCATGGACCACGACGTCTTCGACATGACCGCGTCTGCCTGTCGGCAGCGGAATATCCACGAATGTGGCCATACCGACGATCCTGCCTCTTGAGCGTGCAGCAAGAACGTCGACACCGTCGTGTTCGAGTCCGGCTTGGAACCGAGCCCGGTCGAAGGCGGCGGTCGACGACAGCTGCTTCAGTAGGGCCGACAAGCTATCTGCATCTTCGTCGGTGATTGTTGTGAGCAACTCGAGGTGGATCTTCGGCTCGTCCACGTGTGCAAACTACCAGTTCCAGCATCGTGCTCGTGAGTGAACGAGAGCTACTGAGCCATCAGTGCGCTGGCCCGGCGGTGCCTTGAACTTCGGATTGAGCCACAAGTGCGGAGCGACCTAGAAGCCCGTTTAGTGGTTTCTGCACTCTCAAGCCTGGAGAATGAGATCATGGCTGACGGCAGCGAAGTGTGGGGCATTGAGAAGTCGGTGCTGATCAGGGCATCGGTCACCGAGGTGTGGCCTCATATTCGGGACGCGAGATTGCTGAGCCGGTGGTGGTGCCCTCCGCCGGCAATCCGAATCACGTTCGACCCCCACCCGGGTGCCGCCTACTCGGAGCGATACGACGACGGAACCCACTCGTATGCGATTGACGGTGACATTCTCGAGCTCGACCCGCCTCGTGGGGTGACGATTCGGCGGAAGACCAACGGTCGGTTCGGTGACAGTGACCAGGTCAGCATCAACCTCGGCGAACAGGATTCTCGGGCCCGCGTCCGTCTGCACCATTCGTTCCCGGATCTCCCTGCTCATCGGCGAGGCGGAGCCTATGACTTCTACGCCGACGGATGGGACTTCAGTCTCAGCCTGCTCAGCGCAGAGGTCGCCCGCTAACTACGCGACGATTGACCGGCTAAATGAAGTAGACGCAGACGACCTGAGTGGAAGACTGCCTGCTCGAAACTTGCAGGATTCTCGTCGAGCCGCTGAGCAATCAATGGGCCTGGCCGTAACTGTAGCTGGCAGCGGACACGTCCTCCATGAGCACTGAGAACATCTCTGTCATGTCGACTGCGACCTCCGCATAGTGTGAAATCAGATCAGCAGACTCGCCGAGTGCGGTTCGAACAGGTTCGAGTTCGGGTGCATTCGACTGAGAAGCAGCACGCAAGAGCGCCATCCGTTCTGGCTCTGATGTGAAACCGAGTTCGAAGAGCACCCAGTGGAAGAGATGCATCAAGCCGGAGTCGCGGTCGAAGCCCGCATGCACGGGTAGAGACGCCTTTTCATCGACGGTGAGTTCGAACTCATGATGAAGGGACAACCCGAAGTCCGTGAAGAGCAACCTGCCCTCATGGACCAGAGTATTTCCCGGGTGAACGTCAAAATGGTGGAACCCTTCAGCGTTCATCCACTCCGTAGCTTCAACAATCTGGTGCACGGCGTCTGCGACGACTGGCTCGCCCGCGCCATCACCTATTCTTCGGCGAAGCTGCGCCCCCAGAGTCTCCGGCACATACTCCAACAGAAGCACCACGCCGGCAGTCGCTGATTTCAACTCCTGGAGGTTCTTCGTGAGCTGGTGCCAATAAGGCCCCCACTGACGTCGCGGGCCCTCGCCGTCGAACTCGCTGAGATCGATATCGCAGTGTAGGTCGAGGATTCGCGAGCCGAACAGCAACGGAAAGAAGTCCGCCTTGCCGGTCTGAACCCACTCAGACGTCATCCGATGTGCCGCCAGTTCTCGGCCGACACCGTGCCCCAGACTTCCGATCCCGTAGTGCGAGACGAACGGAAGGCTCAAACGATCGACAGTCGAGTAGGGATCGTTCTCTTCGCTGCGGGGCACGGGCAAGTATTTGATGAAGACAGGCTCTCCATTGATGGTCCCGACTTTGGTCGTCCCGCCGATGCCGACTCCCACGGTCCGTGCATTGTCCACGAGAGCTCGCAGTTGGGCATCATCGAGCTGGTCGACTTCGGCTGCGATCCGTCTGGCACGATCCACGCGGTCGGTCATGACCTCACTCTAGACTCCGACCCGAACGGGACCGGCGAACTTGGTGACGAAGCGATGACAACTATTGTCCGCAACGACACTCCGGCCTATGGTGAGAGGACACGGACTCATCCGCTTCGCGCCGATGTCAGAGACCCGGCGCAGCGTGCCAAACCGCATGTGAGACGGAGTGGATGGACTCACACGAAGGAGTGTCATGGCAGTCTACTCAGCACCCGGTACCGACGGTTCGCTCGTCACGTTCAAGCCCCGCTACGAGAACTTTATCGGCGGGGAGTGGGTGCCTCCGAAAGACGGCAACTACTTCGAGAACATCACTCCCGTGACCGGTCAGGTCTTCACCGAGATCCCCAGCTCCACCGCCGACGACGTCGAAACCGCCCTCGACGCCGCCTGGGCAGCGGCACCGACCTGGGGGAAGACCTCGGCAACGGAACGCGCGAACATTCTGCTCAAGATCGCCGACCACATCGAATCCAACCTCGAGATGCTCGCCGTCGCCGAGACCTGGGACAACGGCAAAGGCATCCGCGAACCCCTGGCTGCCGACCTGCCGCTGGCCGTCGATCACTTCCGCTACTTCGCTTCGGCGATCCGGGCGCAGGAAGGCGGCATCTCGCAGATCGACGACGACACCGTCGCCTACCACTTCCACGAACCCCTCGGCGTCGTCGGACAGATCATCCCCTGGAACTTCCCCCTGCTCATGGCCACGTGGAAACTCGCCCCGGCGCTCGCCGCCGGCAACTGCGTCGTCCTCAAACCCGCCGAACAGACCCCCGCCTCGATCCTCGTCCTCGCCGAACTCATCGGCGACCTGCTGCCGCCCGGAGTCCTCAACATCATCAACGGCTTCGGCGTCGAAGCGGGCAAACCGCTGGCCTCGAACAAGCGCATCCGCAAGATCGCGTTCACCGGTGAGACCACGACCGGGCGCCTGATCATGCAGTACGCCTCGCAGAACATCATCCCCGTGACCCTCGAACTCGGCGGCAAGTCACCGAACATCTTCTTCGACGACGTCCTCGCCGCCGACGACAGCTACCGCGACAAAGCACTCGAAGGCTTCGCGATGTTCGCCCTCAACCAGGGTGAGGTCTGCACCTGCCCGTCCCGTGCACTCGTCCAGGAATCGATCTTCGACGACTTCGTCGCCGCCGGCATCGAACGCGTCCGCGCCGTCAAACAGGGCAACCCGCTCGACACCGACACCCAGGTCGGTGCGCAGGCCTCGAACGACCAGTACGAGAAGATCATGTCCTACCTCAAGATCGGCAAGGACGAAGGCGCCGAAGTGCTCATCGGCGGCGACAAGGCCGAACTCGACGGCGACCTCGCCGGCGGCTATTACATCCAGCCCACGATCTTCAAGGGCACGAACACGATGCGCATCTTCCAGGAGGAGATCTTCGGACCCGTCGTGGCACTCACCTCATTCACCGACTACGACGATGCGATCTCCACGGCCAACGACACCCTCTACGGCCTCGGCGCGGGAGTCTGGGCCCGCAACGGCAACACCGCCTACCGTGCCGGCCGTGACATCCAAGCCGGTCGCGTCTGGGTGAACAACTACCACGCCTACCCCGCGCACGCGGCGTTCGGCGGCTACAAGTCCTCGGGCATCGGACGTGAGAACCACCTGATGATGCTCGACCACTACCAGCAGACGAAGAACCTGCTGGTCAGCTACTCCGAAAATGCACAAGGATTCTTCTGATGAGCGATATCACCGAAACAGCCGCACTCGAGTCGACCCCGACGATCGAGGGCGAAGAGAAATCGCGGGTGGCGATGACTCAGGCCACCGTCGACCTGCTGACCAACCTCGTCGACAAGCACGGACAGCTGATGTTCCACCAGTCCGGCGGCTGCTGTGACGGGTCGTCGCCGATGTGCTTCCCCGAGGGCGACTTCCTCACCTCGGAGGCCGATGTGCTGCTGGGCCACTTCGAACTGCCGATCGACGACACCGAGAAGGCCGGTCTGGACTTCTGGATGTCGACCGAGCAGTTCGAGTACTGGAAGCACACGCATCTGACCATCGATGTGGTGCCCGGACGCGGCAGCGGCTTCAGCGTCGAATCGCCGACGGGCAACCGCTTCATCATCCGCTCAGCACTCATGGACGTCGCCTGAAACGAGGCACGTCCGTGGGACCGCCGGCGCCGGGGAAGTCACTTCCCCGGCGTCAGCTGTTCCGGTTCCCCGAGCGAGAGCATCAGCCGGTTCGCCCAGTTGAAGAACGCCGCACAGTTGAGAGCATCGACGATATCGCCATCCTCGAGACCGGCCTCCCGCAGTGCGCTCACATGCGCGGGTCCGAACGCCTGCGGAGTCAGCGTCAGCGCGACCGAGGCCTCGACGACGGCATCCCACACAGGATCGCCGAGGCGACCGGCGACTCCCTCATCGAGGAGGACCTGCACGGTGTCGCGCCGACCCGATTCTTCCGTCGCCCGATCCGAGTGGATCGAGGCGCAGAGCAGGCACCCGTTGAGCCGTGAGGCCGCCGTCGCCGCGAGTTCGCGTTCGGCCCGTCCGAGGCCGTCGGTGGTGTTGAAGAAGATGTCGAGATCCGTCAGCGTCCGCGCCCGCAGGGCCGCCGGATCCCGGGCCAGCAGCCGGAAGTACGGGTTCTTCGCCCGCCCCGCCTCCCGCTGAACCTTCGTGAGATCTGCCTCGGCGACCGGGGCGATCCACGGCACCCACCCGAGCCCGGACTGCTGGAAGAGTTCGGGGCGCTTGAGGTCGGGGTACATGTTCACCCGATCCCCGACAGCGGCCAGGGCATCTGCTCCCCGCGCCGAGGCGGCCGCACCGTCCGTGCCCCCATCGTCGGGTTCCCGTGGCGGGGAGTCCGGGACCGGGGCACCGGTCGCCGTCGGCGCGTGGGCGAGTGCCGCCAGTCCGGTGCTGATGCGGATCTGGAAGTTGAGGAAGGACACGAGCTGGGCGAGGGTGACGATGCCGTCCTCGTCCCATCCGGCCTCGAACAGCAGGGCGAGGTGCGCCGGCCGCGAATCCCGCGGATGGAGCGCGAGGAGATGAGCGAACTCGAGTCCCGCGATGAGCCGGGCCCCCAACGTCTCTTGTGACTGTGCGTCGGCGGTGAACCACGGACCGGGCACATTCTCCGCCGACAGCGCCGCGGATTCGAAGATCCCATAGGGTCCGCGCACCTCGGCACGCGAATCGAGCGCGAGCACCGCCTCGTCGAGGAGTTCCGCGACCGACCAAGAGGCGGCCTCATCCTCATCCCGGAGCAGATCACGGTAGAACTCCTCGGCACTGTCCGAACCGAGCAGCCCGGCGGTGAACGCGGCCACCGCATAACGCTCCCGGTAGGACACACCCCGCGGATCCTCGGGTTCGAGAAGAGCTTCGAAGCTCAGCTGGGCATTCTCCTTGGCCTGCGCGCGGTGATCGCGGAGCTGATCGAGGGGATCTCCCGTCGCGATCCCGGCCAGGGCATTGATGACGTCGGGCATCTCAGACCACCCGCTCCGCGTCCACGCTCAGACCGAGTGCGGGGGCGACCTCGGTGGCCAGCAGTTCGATCGACCGCAGGGCGGTCTCGTTCGTCGCGGGCACCGAATGGACCTGGAAGCTGACATCGGTGACCCGGTTGAGGACGCGATCACCTGACAGTCGGTCGATGACCTGTTCGGGGGTGCCGAGATATGTGTCGGTGGCGATGAGGAGTTCGTCGAGGCTCAGACCCGAGGTGTCATAGCCGACGAGGCGGTCGGCCTCGGCACGCAGGGCGGGTTCGGTGATCTCACGCAGTCTGGGCAGATCCTCAGCATCGGCGACCACCGCGGTGCGGGAAGCGAGGATCCGCGGTTTGGTGCCCGCTGGCAGCTGGGAGAGGTAGGTGTCGATGACGGGCAGCTGCACCTCATCGAGGCTGGCACCCGTGTTCTCCTCCGGCCTGGGCTGGGTGCGCGAGAGCATGAGTCCATCGCCGGCGGCGCCGGCCGATCCAGCCCCACGTGAGGAGAACGTCGCCTGCCACAGCCGGTCGGCCGGGCCCGTCGCCGCGGCGGTGCTATCGCCGGGGGCGGAGTCCGGTCCGGGGTAGAGGAGATGCTCGGTCGGCAGCGCCTGACCGGACAGGAGGGTGCGCAGAGTGTCGAGATTGTCGGCGAAGACCTCGCGGCGGTCCTCGAAGGCCGTGCCGAACGCGGGGAACGACTTCGGGTTCCCGCCCGAACCGAGACCGATCTCGAGGCGACCTCCGGCAAGGATATCGGTGACCGCGGCATCCTCGGCCACGCGCACCGCGTTCTCCATCGGCAGGGTGATGATCGCCGTGCCCAATCGGATCCGGGAGGTGCGGGCAGCGGCATGGGAGAGGAAGACCAAGGGTGAGGGCAGGCCGCCCTCGGCCGCAGAGAAGTGGTGCTGGGCGATCCACGCGGAATGGAAGCCGACGCGTTCGGCCGCCTCGATCTGTTCGAGGGCGAAGCGGTAGCGCTGGGCTGCCGATGCGTCCTCGAGCAGGCGGGTGAAGAACCCGAGCTTCGGTCCGGTCGTTCTCTGGTCGCTGGTGGAGCCTGTCATGTGTCTCAGCTTTCTGCTGCTGTGGTCAGCAGTGTCGGGGATGAGGGTCGCGAACCGGTCTCTTGTGCGCCGACCGAGAGCGCGACCGGGGTCGGTATCGCATCGAGGAGGGCACGCGTGTACTCGGTGGCGGGGTGAGCGAAGATCTGCTCGGTACCACCGGACTCGACGAGGTGTCCGCGCGACATCACCGACACCGTATCAGCGATCTGCCGGACCACGGCGAGGTCGTGGGTGATGAACACGTACGTCAGGTCCGACTCCCGCTGGAGCTGGTCGAGGAGGGTGAGTATCTGTGCCTGCACCGTGACGTCGAGGGCCGACACCGCTTCGTCGAAGACGACGAGTTCGGGTTCGACGATGAGGGCTCGGGCGATCGCCACCCGCTGCAGCTGTCCGCCGGAGAGTTCGGCCGGTCGCCGCTCGAGGAAGTCCTGCGGCAGCGCTACCCGGTCCATGATCTCGGCGACGAGGCGGGGCCGGCTCGAGCGGTCGCCGATGCGGAAGTTGCGCAGGGGCTCGGTCAGGGTCGAGCGGATCGAATGCTTGGGATCGAGGGCCGAGAAGGGGTTCTGGTGCACGAGCTGGACGGTGCGGCGGAACTGCCGCAGCCGCGCCCGATCCCGTCCCGAGCGACCGAAGTCGGCGGCATCGACGTCGCCGATGCGCAGGTGACCCGACTGGGGGCTGAGGAAACCGGCCAGCGCCTTGCCCGTCGTCGTCTTGCCCGACCCCGATTCGCCGACGATGCCGTGCGTGGTTCCGCGGTCGACGGTGAAGGTGACGTCCTCGACGCCGATGACCTGGTCGCCGGTGCGGTCGAAGACCTGGGTGAGCGAGTCGACGGACACGAACGGGCGCGCGGAGGTGCCGGCCGCCTCGGCGGGGGTCTGCCTGCACACCTTCGTCCGCAGCGCCGGAGCGTCGGCGAGCAGCCGCGAGGTGTACTCGGTCTCCGGGCGGGAGAAGATGCGATCGGCCTGCCCCGATTCGACGACGCGGCCGGCCTGCATGACCAGCACTTCGTCGGCGCGTTCGCCGGCGACGGCGAGATCGTGGGTGATGAAGAGGATGCCCATTCCGGTCTCCGCGCGCAGTTCGTCGAGGAGGTCGAGCACCTGCTTCTGCACGGTCACATCGAGGGCCGAGGTCGGTTCGTCGGCGATGAGCAGGCGCGGGCGCAGCGCGATGGCGGCGGCGATGAGCACGCGTTGGCGCATGCCTCCGGAGAGTTCGTGCGGGAACTGGTCGGCCCGCTTCTCCGGCTGGTCGATGCCGACCCGCTCGAGCAGTTCGATAACCTGCCTGCGCGCTTCGACCCGCCCGGCCCGGCTGTGGATGCGCAGCGCTTCGGCCACGGACTTCCCGACGGTCTGCAGCGGATTGAGCGAGGCTCCCGGATCCTGCGGGACGTACCCGATCTGGGCTCCGCGCATCCCGCGCCAGCCGGCGGCGCCGAGGCGCGAGAGGTCGACATCGCCGAGGTGGATCCGCCCGGCCGTGACCTGCGCGGCGGAGGGGAGGAGACCGATGACGGCGTTGGCCGTCGTCGATTTCCCCGACCCGGATTCGCCGACCACGGCGGTCATCGAACCGGGACGGACCACGAGGTCGAGCTCGCTCACGGCCGGAGCCGTGGGGCCGCCTCGGCGGGAGTAGTCGACGGTGAGCCCGTCGATGCGCAGCAGCGGGGACTCGGTCATGATGTCACCTTTCGCAGGGTGTTGCCGATCTGGTGGGTGGCGAGCACGATCGCCATGACCACGATGCCGGGGAACACGGTCAGCCACCATGCGGTGGCGACGAAGTTGCGGCCCTCGGCGATGATGAGGCCCCATTCGGGGGTCGGCGGCGGGGTGCCGTAGCCGAGGAACCCGAGCGTGGAGATCTGGAGGATCGCGGACCCGATCTGCAGCACCGCCAGTGAGAGCACGGGCGAGATCGAGTTCGGGAGGATGTGGCGGACGAGCACGGAGCCGAACGTGCCGCCGGAACCGTAGGCCGCGGCCACGAAGTCGCTCGTGTTGATCTGCACGGCCTGCGAACGGGCGAGGCGGGCGAACTGGGCGATGGCCGTGATGCCGACGGCGATGGCCGCGTTGATCGTGCCGAAGCCGAGGACGACGACGATCGAGAGGCTGAGCAGGATCGCGGGGATCGACAGCAGCACATCGATGAGCCGCATGAGCACATCGTCGAGCCACCCCTTCCGGGTGCCGGCGATGAGTCCGATCGCGGTGCCGACGACGAGCCCGACCCCGACGGCCACGAGCGCGGCCAACAGTGATTGGGAGGCTCCGTAGACGACGCGGGTGAACGCGTCACGACCGGTCTGATCGGTGCCGAACCAGTGCTCGAGGCTCGGCGGCAGCAGGGCCGGGGTGTCCCCGCCGTCGTTCGGGTCGAAATGCGTGAAGAGGCCGGGGAACAGGGCCCATGCGATCGCGATGAGCAGGATCAGGGCGGAGACGACGGTGGCCGGGGTGATCGCGGATTCGCTCAGCCTGGGTCGCCGGCCCTGTGGGCGTGGGCTCCTGGAGCGGGTGAAGACGTCGGTGAGGCTCATGATTCGCGGCCCTTCGATTCGGTGTCCCCAGGCGTCTGGGCCCAGTCGAGGTCGACCCCGACGCTGGCCGCGGATGCCGTCAGCGCTCGCCGGGTGGGTTCGTCGTGGGTGCGCAGGGCCTTATTCGCCGAGGCGGCGCTGCGTTTCGTGCGCAGACGGACGTCGATGACGGGGTAGAGGAGGTCGACGACGAGGTTGATGATGACGTAGCCGAAGGTCGCGATCACGACGACGGCGAGCAGGATCGGATTGTCCCGGTGCGTCACGGCCTGAGCGGTGATGAGCCCGATGCCGTTGCGGCCGAATACGGTCTCGGTGACCACGGCGCCGGCGACGAGTTCGCCGAACACCAGTCCGATGATCGTCAGTCCCGGCAGCACCGCGTTGCGGGCGACGGTGTGGACGAGCAGCCATGTCTGGGAGGCGCCCTTCGCGGCGGTGACCTTGACGAACCCGGACGCCTGCACCTCGGTGATCGAGCGGATGAGGACCTGCGCGATCGGGGCCGAGAGCGGCACCGCCACGGTCAGTGTCGGCAGGACGAGTGCCTCGGCGGGGCCGGGATTGACGACGGAGACGAATCCGAGCTGGAAGGAGAAGACCTGGATGAGGAGGATCCCGAGCCAGAACACGGGGATCGAGATGAACAGGCTCGGCACCGAATCGAGGATCCGGCGGATCCATGACAGCGGACCGGCGGCCGGGCCGGAGGTGGCGAGGACGGCGATGATGACGGCGAGCACGACGGCGGTGACGAATCCCGAGGCCGCGAGCACCGCGGTCGAGGGCAGGGCCGCGGCGATGATCGTCGACACGGCGGCACCGGTCTGCACCGAGTACCCGAAGTCTCCGGTGAGGAAGCCTGAGAGGCTGAGGAGGTAGCGGGTGATCCACGAGTCGTCGGCGCCGGTCGCCTCCCGGATCTGCGCGATCTGGTCGGGGGAGAGGCCCAGCGCGGGATCGGCGAAGCGGGCGGTGACGCCGTCGCCGGGAATGAGGCTGAGCAGGATGAACGCCGCAGTGAACGCCAGCAGGAGGACGAGGATCGCCTGACCGAGGCGGAGGGCGAGGTAGCGGATGTCGAGGATCATTTCTCTCCTGCCAGCCAGGTGCTGTAGAAGTCGGGACGGCCCACGGGTTCGGTGGCGAAGCCATGAACGCGGCGGCGGAAGGCGAAGACCTGCGGCTCTTCGAAGAACGGCAGTACGTAGGCCTGGTCGACGAGGTAGTCCTGGACTCTCTCCGCAGCCCTCTGGCGCTTCTTCGCATCGGGTTCGGCCGCGAGGGCGTCGAGGAGTTCGTCGACCTTCGGATCGACGGAGTCGTCGTCGGCATCGGTGCGGTCGGGTCCGTTGAGGAAGACGTCGCGGTTGACCGAGGAGTAGTTCGAGCGCAGGTTGTCGAAGTCGGCGCGGGCGACCATCGAATGGTAGATCTGCACAGTGTCGAGTTCGAGGGCGTCGAGCGTCTGCTTCGACTGGTCGCCGGGGTTGATCGACAGGCGCACGCCGACGCGGCGCAGCTGCTGCTGGATGAGGGTCTGGACCTCGTTCGAGCGGGGCTGGGGGAGGGCGATGTTGACGGTCAGCGCCAAGAGCTGCCCGTCTTTGACGCGATAGCCCGCCGAGTTGCGTTCCGACCAGCCCGCCTTGTCGAGGAGTCGGTCGGCCTCATCGGGGTCGTAGACCCACGAACCCGACTGGTCCTTGTACCCCATCGCCCCCTTGGCGAGGAGACCGGTGGCCAGCGGATAGTTCGGGGTGAAGAGCTTGTCGACGATCTCCTGCCGGTCGACGGCGGCGATGAGGGCCCGGCGGACGTCGAGGTCGGCCAGCAGATCGTGGCGGAACCGGAAGTTGATGCTGTTGTTGATCCCGTTCGTCGCCTTCGCATAGAGGCGCAGGCCTTGTTCGGTAACGCGGGATTCGTCGGGGGCCTGGACGTCGCGGACGCCGTCGGCCTGGCCGGAGAGCACGGCTCCGATGCGCACCGAGTATTCGTTGTTCGTCAGATAGTCGATGCCGTCGAGGTGGGCCCGGCCCTGATGTTTCAGATGCGGGGGAGCCCAGTCGTAGTCCTCGCGGGCGCGGACCGAGAGCTTCGTGCCGATGGTCTCGTCCGTGATGTGGAAGGGCCCGCAGGTGTGGATCTGCTTTGCTCCGCCGGGACCGAAGCCCTCGGCATCGAGGTCGAGGGTCGAATCGGAGAGGAGACCGGCGTTCATCGTCGAGGTCGCTTGCGCGAACCCGGGGGAGGGCGCGGAGAAGTGAAAGCGCACACGGCGGTCGTCGAGGACCTCGCTGCGCTCATAGTTCGAGATCTGCTCGGACACCGGCAGGGTGCGGGCTTCGTCGCCCTTGCCGTACAGGTCGAAGTTCTTCGCCACGTTCGCAGGCGTCAGCGGAGTCCCGTCGGAGTAGGTGACTCCGTGACGCAGAGTGAACGTGTAGGTCGTGGCATCGGCGTTGGTCTCGGGCAGCTCGGTCGCCAGCCATGGATGAAGCTCCAGGGTCTTCGGATCCTGCCACAGCAGACGGGCAGAGATGTTGTTCATGATCCCGCCGTTGGGGTAGAAGCCGACCGACGGCGGGTAGAGCAGAGTCCAGGTCTGCGGCTCGAAGTACGTGAGCACTCCACCCTGTTCCGGTTTGCCGTCGGCCAGGGGTGAGGTGTCCGTGGGAGTGCAGGCGCTGAAGAGAGCGATCGATCCGATCCCGAGTCCGAGGCCGAGCATGCCACGGCGAGTCGTGGTCGTATGGTTCAACAATCTGCTCCGTTCGTGCGCATGAGTCGAGTTAAGCCGATCGGTGCGGGGAGCGTCAATTTCGGCTTAACATTGAGACATGTCGCCATCTGCCGATTTCGATCATCTGGTCATCGCCGTACCGAATCTTGCCGATTCTGTTGAGCAATGCCACAACGCTCTCGAAGTGCGACCCATTCCCGGTGGAGCACATCCGGGGCTCGGGACGGCCAATGCGCTGCTCGGGCTCGAGGTCCCGACTCTCGGCCCCGGTGCTCTTTCCTATCTCGAGATCCTCGGCCCCGACCCCGACCAGGATCCGAGCCTCGCCGCCGCGCGGCTGAGCGGCATCACCACACCGACAGTGCAGCGGTGGGCGATCCGTCCGCGCGATTTCGACGGCCTCGTCGCGAAGGCCGCGGCTGAAGGCAGGGTCGACCTCGGCGAGGTTCACGATATGACGCGCCGGACACCGGACGGAGGCCTGCTCGAATGGAGACTGACCAGGCGGACTCCGCTCGCCCTCGGCGGGATCCAACCGTTCCTCATCGACTGGAAGGATTCGCCGCACCCGGCCGAGCAGGACATGCCGAGCGTCGAGCTTGAACGGCTGTGGGCCGAAACCTCGGAGGTCGACAGGACTCGCAGTGTTCTGCGATTCTTGGACGCTACCCTCGAAGTCGAGGCAGGGGCCACCGATTCCCTGCACGCCATACTGAAAGGTCCGGGTGGATCATGGACGCTCTGAACATTCCCGCCGAACTCGACCATCTCATCATCACCGTGCCCGACCTCGAGGAGGGAATCGCCGCCGTCGAAGCCGCCACCGGCGTCCGCGCCGTCCCCGGCGGTCGCCACCCCGGCCTGGGGACCGCGAATGCGCTGCTCGGGCTGGCACCGACCGGTTGGGCCGACGGCGCGCACACCTACCTCGAGATCCTCGGCCCTGATCCGCAGCAGGAGGCGCCGGTCGGCGGGACGCTCCCACTCGACGCCCACCTCGCAGAGGGTCTGACACTGCAGACGTGGGCCATCCATCCGGCGGCGTTCCTCGCGAAGATCGCGGCCGCGAACACCGCCGGCATCGACTTCGGCGAGGTCAGGGACATGTCCCGGGAAACCGCCGAGGGGGAGCTGCTCGAATGGCGGCTGACCAGCCGATCCCCGCTGCCGCACGAGGGAGCGCAGCCGTTCCTCATCGACTGGGGAGAATCGACGCACCCCGCCGAGGCGGCCCTGCCCACCCTCGAACTGCTCGAATTCCGAGTGGAATCTCCGCAGCCCGACGCGGCGAGGGAAGTGCTCGAGGTGCTCGGTGCGGGCGACGCTGAGGTCGTCGAAGGCAGCGAATGCCGGCTGCGCGCGAAGCTGCGCGGACCCGGAGGTCTCCTCGAGTTCTGACAATGCGGCTAGACTCGCAGACGTGGTCACTCGTCTCCGTCTTCGCTCCCGTCTCGTCCCCACGATCGCTGCGGCGACCCTGCTTCTCGGGCTGAGCGCCTGCGCACCCGCCGGCGATGAGGAGACTCGGCCGACGCCGCATGCGGCGGAGACGATCGGCGACGCTTCCACCGCCCCCGCCTCGTCGGACGAACCGACGGAATCGCCCTCGCCGACGGAGACTGCGAACATCGACGATGCGGGAGCCGCCGGGGTCAGCGAAGACGACATCGACATGCACGGCAGCGGCAAGTGGGACCGCCCGAAGGAGGAGACGGGCCCCAATCGCGATGAGGGTAAGACATTCAAGGTCGCCCTGCGCGTCGAAGACAATCTGCCCATCGACGTCGACGAGGCGGGGGACTTCATCATCAGCACCCTGCAGGACGAACGAGGCTGGCAGGACCTCGACGATGTGTCCATCGAACTCGTCGACGAGGACCAGGATGCGATGATCTCGATCGCCAGTCCCGACACCGTCGACGAGATGTGCCTGCCCCTGCGGACCCTGGGCGAATTGTCCTGCCGCAACGGGAACAACGTCATCCTCAATGCCAAACGCTGGGTCTCGGCGACCGATGAGTTCGACGACATCGTCCAGTACCGGCAGTATCTGATCAACCACGAGGTCGGCCACGCGCTCGGCCACGGCCACGAATCCTGCCCCGGTCAGGGCAAGACCGCTCCGCTCATGCAGCAGCAGACTAAGGGCCTGCAGGGCTGCAAGCCCAACGGCTGGCCCTCAAAGGGCTAGTTTCGGCGGTCGCGGACAGTTCTCCGCAGAGACAGCGCAGGCCCCGCGATTGCGGGGCCTGCGCTGTCTCTACTGGGATGCGCGGATCAGCGCTCGAGTGCGCTCATCAGTGCTTGGGTGAGCGAGAGGGCTTCAAGGAGTATTCTCCGGCCCCCTGCGTCGCATGCTCGTACTCGACCTCATCGGTGACCGAGCTCGTGCCCGAGGGAGTCAGCGAACCTGGCTGCTCGACGATCGCGATGCTGTCGGTGGCCACGACCTCACGGTTGTGGTCGGCCGGGGCACCGGCATCGACCTTCGTCGCCAGAGCCTTCTCACGCACGAACATGAGGATGACGGCGGCGATGATCCCCAGCGGGCAGACCCACAGGAAGATCGGCACCAGCGCATCGCTGTAGGCATTGACGATGATCGAGTGGATCGGATCCGGCAGTGACTTGACCACCTCGGGGGTGAGCGAATTCGACCCCGTGCCCTTCATCGCCTGGGCACCCTGGGGGCCCAGCGACTTGATGCCGTCCTCGAGGTTGGACGCCAGCCGCGAGGTGAAGAGCGAACCGATCAGTGACATACCCAGCGTGCCGCCGATCTGGCGGAAGAAGTTGTTCGACGCCGTCGCCGTGCCGACCATCGCCACCGGGAACGAGTTCTGGACGATGAGCACGAGCATCTGCATCGACAGCCCCAGACCGAGTCCGAGCACACACAGGCAGCCGATGACGACGAGCACGTTCTGATCGGCTGTGACGAAGGTGCCCATGAGGAAGAGGGCGACGCCGACGATCGCGCTGCCGAGCACCGGGTACCACTTGTAACGTCCCGTCTTCGAGACGATGAAGCCGACGATGACGGAGCTCGGGAGCATCACGGCCATCATGGGCACCATGAGCAGTCCGGCCTTCGTCGCCTCGATGCCGTGGGCCATCTGCAGGAACGTGGGCATGTAGGACAGGACGCCGAACATGCCGATGGCGATGCACATGCCCGCGATCGTACAGAGGACGAAGTTCTTGTCCTGGAAGACGAACATCGGGATGACGGGTTCGGCCACGGCCTTCTCGACGAAGACGAAGACGACGGCACTGATGAACGCGATGGCGATGAGGCCGATGATGATCGGATCGTCCCAGTCGTACTGATGTCCGCCCCACGAGGTGGTGAGGATGAGCGCCGAGGTGAATTCGGCGATGAGGATCATGCCGGCGACATCGACATGGCGCTTGACCGACCGGTCCGACTTCGGGACCTTGAGGAAGAGTGCCGCGGCGATGAGTGCGAGCACGCCGAAGGGCAGGTTGAGCGCGAACGTCCAGCGCCAGCCGGGACCCTCGGTGATCCAGCCGCCGATCAGTGGTCCCGCCACCGAGGTGACCGCGAAGTTCGCCCCCATGATGCCCATGTACGGGCCGCGCTTGCGGGCAGGGACGACCGCTGCGATGAGGGATTGAGCGAGGATGATGAGGCCGCCGCCGCCGAGCCCCTGAATGACGCGTGCGGTGATGAGGACGGCCATATTGTGGGCGAGGAATCCGACGATCGATCCGAGGATGAACATGCAGATGGCGAAGATGAAGATCTTCTTGCGGTTGAACGAGTCTCCCAGTTTGCCGTAGATCGGCATCATGATCGTCGACGCCAGCATGAAGGCCGTCGAGACCCAGAGCATCTGGTCGACGCCGTCGAGGTCGCCGACGATGGTCGGCAGGGCGGTGGCCAGCATGGTCTGGTTGAGCGAGAACATGAACATTGCCAGCATCAGGCCGACGAACAGCAGGATCACCGAGGGGGTCTCGATCTCGGCCTCCTCCTCAGCGCCGTGCTGCTTCGCGGCAGCAGATTCGGTGGTGGTGGTCATTTCAGCCTTTCTAAGAGGGTCAGGAACAGCTCGACCGAGGAGGTGAACGCCTGGTCCACACGCTCGTCGTCCAATTCGTGTTCGGAGTCGAATCTCGCGGAAGCGAAAGCATGCTCGAGCGGGATGCTGCACAGCTGCGCGAGCATCCGCGTGCCTCGAGCCGCAGTCTCGTCGTCGGGAAAGACGACTCCGCGACGCTCGACCCGCCGGCGGATGCCGGTGATGATCTGCTCGGAGTAATGCCGCTTCGTCTCCATGCTGAGCATGCCGAGCTGCGGATGCCGAGCCTGGATCGCACGCAGCTTCTGCTTGTTCGCCGAGCGCGGCAACAGGAACTCGAAGGCGGCGCGGATGGTGAAGGAGAGATCCTCCACCAGACGCTCGCGCCTGGGCTCGAATTCCTCGATGAACCGCTGCAGATCGGCGGCGACGTCGTCGGAGATCGTCAGTCCGACGATCGCCATCTCCTTGGTGGGGAAATAGTTGAAGAACGTGCGGGCGGAGACCTCCGCGGCTTCTGCGATCCGAGCCACGGTCACCTCGTCGAGCCCATGCTCGAAGACGAGCTCGACGGCCGCAGCGTGGATGGACGCACGGCGTTCACGAGTCTGACGCTCACGCAGGGATTCGGTCGGTTCGGAAGTCACCTGAAGATTATGCACCTCTTGCAAAATTGCATCAAGTGCAGAAGTGCATTCGATGCATTTATCGGCCGTGATGTTGTTCACACGTCACTGGATGGCGGGAAGTGCGCGGGAATATCCGTGCCCCACCCCCTGTTGATTGAGTCGTATACGCTCAACTTTGAAAGAGGAGGTCAGCTTTGGCCACGTTCTATGGATCCGCAGGGTCGGGCGGCGACTCGTTCGACGAGTTCCTCGCGCGCTTCCTCCAGGGTCAGCACGGAGCCCGTCGAGGACGCTCCGTCGACATCAATCGGCTGCTGAGCAAGCGCAGCCACGAGGTCATCGAGGCCGCCGCGGAGTTCGCCGGCCGGCACGGTCAGTCCGAGATCGATGCCCTCCACATCCTGCGCGTCATGGTCGACTCCGAACCTGGTAACTCGGCCGTGCGTCAGGCGAGTGCCGATCCCGAGGCGATCGCTCACAGCATCGAGGAGCGCCTGCCGGCGACCACCGACGCCGAGGCGGAGTCCTCTCCGTCGCTGACCGGTTCGGCCCAGCGGGCGCTGCTCGATTCCTACCAGGTCGCGCGTGCCTTCGGCTCGACCTACATCGACCCCGAGCACATCTTCTTCGCCTTCGTGCTCAACCAGGAGATGCCTGCCGGGCGCATCCTCGCCCAGGCCGGTGTCACCCAGGCCGCCCTGCAGGCGGGAGCCGAGGCCGCCGAAGCCCAGGGCGTGCAGCCCGGGCAGGGCGCCGAGGGTGACGAGGGTCAGGAGACGGTGCTTCAGAAATACGGCACCGATCTCACCGCGCTCGCGGCCGAGGGTCGCCTCGACCCCGTCATCGGACGCGCAGACGAGATCGAACAGACCATCGAGATCCTCGCCCGCCGGACGAAGAACAATCCCGTCCTCCTCGGCGAGGCCGGTGTCGGCAAGACCGCGATCGCCGAAGGTCTGGCCCAGGCCATCCACTCCGGCGAGGTGCCCAGGCAGCTGCAGGGCAAGCGCATCGTCTCCCTCGACATGCCGGGCATGCTCGCAGGAACCCGCTACCGCGGTGACTTCGAGGAGAGGCTGACCGGGGCGCTCAATGAGATCGCCGAGGACGGGAACATGATCGTCTTCGTCGACGAACTCCACACCCTCGTCGGCGCGGGAGGCAACGGCGAGTCGAACTCGATGGATGCCGGCAACATCCTCAAGCCGAGGCTCGCGCGCGGCGATCTGCACATGATCGGCGCGACCACCCTCAAGGAGTACCGGACGATCGAGAAGGACTCCGCCCTCGAGCGTCGGTTCCAGCCGGTGACCGTGGGTGAGCCCAGCGTCGAGGATGCCGTGACGATCCTCGAAGGGCTGTCGGACCGCTACGCCGAATTCCACGGGGTCAGCTACACGCCCGAGGCGATCCGGGCCGCGGTGGAACTGTCGAACCGCTACATCACCGACCGGTTCCTGCCGGACAAGGCCATCGACCTCGTCGACCAGGCCGGTGCTCGGATGTCGCTCTCGCGCGGACCCGGCGTCGACGTCGAGGCCCTCAAGCTCAAGCTCTCCGAGCTCGAAGCCGAGAAGAAGTCGGCCATCGAGGTCGAGGACTACGAGCGTGCGGGCGGTCTGCGCGACGAGATCACCGAGCTGAGCACCCGGATCGAATCCGCAGAGAACCCTGAGACGGTCGAGTCGGCGACAACCGCCGCGGAGGCGGTCATCGGCGAACAGGAGATCGCTCAGGTCGTCTCCCGGGCCACCGGAATCCCGGCGGCGCGGATGACGCAGAGCCAGAAGGCTCGTCTGGCGACGATGGAAGACGTCCTCCACGACCGGGTAGTCGGCCAGGACGGGGCCGTGACCGCGGTCTCGCGTGCCATCCGCCGCAGCCAGACCGGAATGGCCGACCCCGACCGGCCGATCGGAAGCTTCCTCTTCCTCGGACCGACCGGCGTCGGCAAGACCGAACTGGCCAAGGCGCTGGCACAGACCCTGTTCGACGACGAGTCCGCCATGATTCGGTTCGATATGAGCGAATTCGGCGAACGCCACACGGTCTCGCGCCTCGTCGGTGCTCCTCCCGGCTACGTCGGCTATGACGAGGCCGGGCAGCTGACCGAGCAGGTCCGTCGGCGCCCGTATTCGGTCATCCTCCTCGACGAGGTCGAGAAGGCGCACCCGGATGCGTTCAACCTGCTGCTGCAGGTCCTCGACGACGGACGCCTGACCGATGGTCAGGGCCACACGGTCGATTTCCGCAACACCGTCATCATCATGACGTCGAACCTCGGTTCGGAGTTCATGTCCGGCAACCCGCTGGGCTTCAGCTCCGGTGCCGCTGTGGATGCGGAGAAGGACCTCAAGGCGAAGGTCATGGGCCGACTCAAGGAGTTCATGCGCCCCGAATTCATCAACCGCATCGATGACACCGTGATGTTCTCCCGGCTCGACCGTGAGCAGCTGCGGTCCATCGTGGAGCAGCAGCTGGCCGCCAGCCGGGCACGGGTCGAGGCGCAGGGGATCTCCCTCGACGTCGACTCCGACGCCCTCGACTGGCTCGCCGAGAAGGGCTACGAACCCGAGTTCGGCGCCCGTCCGCTGCGTCGGGTGATCCAGCGTGAGCTCGATGACCGGATCGCCGAACTCCTCGTCACCGAGGCGGTCGATGAGGGCGGACGCATCCGCGCCGCCGTCGTCGACGGGGAACTCTCGGTCGAGGCCGTGGCCCGACCGGAGATCGTCGACGCCTGATCGCCGAGGCGGTCGTGCACCGGTCACGCATCGGTCACTGAATCAGAGCCCGGGGCGAAGGATTCCGATCCTTCGCCCCGGGCTCGTTCATATTCATGACTCAGACGTCTTTCGCCTGGTTCAGCCGGCGACGCGGGTGTTCGTCGCCGGCTGCGGCTCGTTCGCGCCCAGAACCCGGTTGAGGACAAGTCGTTCGCAGAGTGTCCACGTGGTCGTCGTCGCCAGGTAGAGCGCGGCGGCCAAGGGCACGAAGAGAGCGAAGATCGCAGTGAGGAAGGGCATGAAGCTCAGAGTCTTCATCACTCCCGAGAGATCGGGCATGGTCGGTGCGTCCGACCCTGACCGTGTGGCAGACGGAGTCGCGGCTGGCGTCTTCTCCGGCGCGGCCGGGGTGAGCAGGCGGCGGGAGAATCCGGCGACGACGGCGATGAGCACGACGAGGGCGAGGTAGACCGTGATCGCGGTCCCGGTCAGGTCCCCGGCGCCGAGCAGTTTGAAAAAGCTCGTGTTCAGGGGCAGTCCGAAGAGCGTGTGTCCGAGCAGCTCGTTGGCGTGACCGCTGATCGTCGAGTGGATGAACAGACCGTAGACGGCCATGAGCACGGGTGTCTGAGCGAGCACCGGCAGGCATCCGGCGAAGGGGGAGGCGTTCTCCTCCTTGTACAGCTCCATGAGCTTCTGCTGCATGAGTTCGGGCTGCTTCTTGTACTTCGTCTGCAGCGCGCTGATCTTCGGGGCCAGTCGTTTGCGGGTGATTCCGGCCTTGACTTGGGAGACTCCGACGGGGATGAGAACGGCCCGGACGAGGATCGTGAGCACGATGACGGCCAGGGCCGCGCTGAAGCCGCCGGTCAGGGGTTCGAGGAACGAGCTGATCGTCGTCACCACCGTATAGGCGGCTTCGACGAGCAGGCGGATGGGCAGGAATTCGTAGATGTTCATAGATGTCCTTCGCAGAGGTGGTGTGCCACGCACTCGGTCGGGCGTTTCGGCACAGAGGTCGATGGGGGCAGAGCGATCATCGACATGACTGCGACATCGGGACTCACGGGCACGGTGACAGTGCGGAGGACCCTGGAGCCTGGCGGGTCAGAGGACCTGCGGAGGCAGAGGAGCGCCGAGGAGGCGCGGAGACGTCGCTCAGCCGATGAGGCGAGCGACGGATGAGGGTGCTCTGGCGAGAGCCGTACCCGGGGTGCCCGGTTCTTCGGGCATGCGGAATTCGCGGATGCTTCGGCGCGCGTCCGGCAGAGACGGAGGTCGCACCGACAGCGACAGCACGCGCAGCAGCGCCATGCTCGCCCACGCGGCGATCGGCGTCAGCAGGGCTGCGCCGAGGAGAGCGAGGACGATGAGGTGAGTGGGGGACTGGGGGACGACCGAGTCGAGGTCGGCGGAGAGCACGACGACGAGCAGCTGCAGAGTCAGCCACAGATTCGCCAGCATCTCATCCCCTTTCCGGATGCCCCGATGCTAGCACGCGAGCCTGTGCGGAGGTCTCAGTCCTGCGCGTCGGCGGCGAGGTCCGGATCTCGGGCGAGACGCACGAGCGCGGCCGCGAGTCCTGCGAGGTCCTCGTCGTCGACCAACGCGGCCAGCTTCTCGTCCTGCTCCGGCAGCCCCGCCGTCTTCGCGCCCTTGCGAACGAGAGGGTCGAAGGCAGGCCTCACCGACGGCCAGACCTGCTGGACCTCTCGGAGGAAGATGGACGCCCCGGTCGGACCGATCCCGGTGAATTCCTGCAGGAGCCGCGAAATCCGATGAGGCTTCCCCTCGGCCTCGTCGCGCAGCTTCCGCAGGTCCCCGTCCCATCGGTCGATGAGCAGATCGGCGGCCTCGGCCAGACGGGTGGCGGTGCTCTCGTCATAGCGGCGATACCCGCCGCGTCCGAGTGCAACGACGCGCTGCTGCCATGTGCTCGTGCGCAGACGCTGCGGCGTTCTCCACTTCGCCGAGAACAGCTCGCGCGCGCTCGCGAGGGCGATGTCGGAGCTGATGCGCGTGGACAGGAGCAGGCTGAGGACGAGCAGCTGCCACAGCGGGGCCGGTTTGTCCCGGAGCGTGATCGCGGCTTCCGCGGCGAATGTGCGACCGTGCGCCTCGATGAGGTGACCGGCCCGATCTCGCTGTGTGCTCATGCCGTCGATCCTAAGTCCGCGCCCAGTCGAAGAGTCAAGGGTCGCCGGAGCCTCAGATGCCGGTGCCCATCTGCTCACAGCGGCACGGTCCCGCTTCCAGCGGATCCGTGTTCGGTTCGCCGTCGCTGGGTCGCAGAGTTGAGACATGCACACACGAACCGCAACCAGCCCATTGGAGTTCTCCGAAGCGGACGAGTCTCCGGCGATGACCGCGATCCCCGAATCCCAGCGGATGCTCTACGCCTACCGCTCCGTCGTCTTCAACGGGGAGCTGAGAGACGAGAACGGCATGGAGATCATCTCCCGCCTCGTCCTCCTCTCCGCCGAAGACCCCGAGTCCGACATCCACCTGTGGATCAACTCACCGGGCGGGTCCGTGCCGATGATGCACGCGATCGCCGACACGATCGCAACCCTGCCGAACGACGTCGTCACGATCGCGTTCGGGTGGGCCGCCTCGGCGGGGCAGTTCGTCCTCAGCCTCGGCACCCCGGGCAGACGCCTCGCGCTGCCCCACGCCCGCATCCTCCTCCACCAGGGATCGTCGGGAATCGGCGGTGCCGCCGCTGACATCGAACTCCAGGGCAGCGACCTGCGCGACGTCCGCGATTCCGTCCTCAGCCGACTCGCCGAGGCTGCGGGGCAGACCTATGACACGATCTTCGCCGATTCCCTTCGTGACAAATGGTTCACCGCCGAGGCGGCCCGCGAGTACGGACTCATCGACCGGATCCTCGAGTCCCCGTCGGATCTGCGCGGAACGATCGGAGCGAGCCGATGAGCCAGTACACCATCCCCAATGTCGTCGACCGCTCCGGCGGCAGCGAGAAGATCGTCGACGTCTACTCCCACCTGCTCGGCAAGCGGATCATCTACCTCGGTGTCGGAATCGACGACGGGGTGGCGAACACGATCATCGCGCAGCTGCTTCACCTCGACGCGAGCAGTCGGGAGCTGCCGATCAGTCTCTACATCAACTCTCCGGGCGGATCGCTGACAGCGATGACCGCGATCTATGACGCCATGCACCACATCGGCTCCCCGGTAGCCACCACCTGCGTGGGCCAGGCCGCCGCCGATGCCGCGGTGCTGCTCGCCGCCGGGGAGCCGGGACAGCGGACCATGCTCGAACACGCCCGCGCCGTCCTCCGTCAGCCTCATGCCGAAGGCGCCAGGGGGACGATCCCCGACCTCATCGTCGCCGCCGACGAGATCGTCCGGCAGCGTCGCGAAGTCGAAGGAATGCTCGCTGCCAGCACCGGGCGGACGGAGGAACAGATCCACCACGACCTCGACCGGGACCTCGTCCTCGACGCTCGGGCAGCACAGGAGTTCGGGCTCATCGACGCCATCGTCTGACCGCCGGGCCGCTGTCCTCCCAGCGAGGCGGTCAGGGAGCTCAGGCAGCCAGAGTACTCAGGCGGCCAAGGAGAGCTGTGCCTGGCCCGCTGTCGGGGGACCGGGTGCGGCCTGAGTCGAGCGGATCGACGTGAGGGTTGCCGAAGCGAAGCGTCTCGCATCCATGACGCCGGCAGCGAGCACGAGGACCTGCGGCAGCTCGAGTCCGAGGACGACGGCGACGGCCTCGATGACCTCGGACGACGGGTCCTTGAGCCCGCGCTCGACCTCGGAGAGGAACTGCGTGGAGACCCCGGAGCGACGTGAGACCTGAGCCAAGGTCAGGCCGAGGTCGGTGCGGCGCAGACGCAGGGCACGGCCGAGCGCCTCACGCCACAGCGGCGGCGTCGGGGTGGAAGGCGAGGGAGCGGTCATGGGGCGATCCTACGATTCGCAGGGCCGCCTCGGCGAGGGTTTCTGCTCTGAGCAGACGAGGTGAGTAGGCAAGGCGAGCTGACGGTGTGACGTGAAGTGACTCACATGCCTTGCGGTGACCGTGGTGAGTCAGGTTAGGCTGTCCTATGCCAATGCTCTGGGGCTGTTGAGGCCCCATCCACTGTCGAAAGGACAGGAATGTCAGTTCCTCGCAGCCGTCGTGCTGTCATCGCCGGGGCACTCGTCGCCCTCTCGCTCACCGCAACCGCGTGCGGCCAAGGGTCGGAGGCCGCCGAGGGGTCCGGCTCCGGAGACTTCGAGACGGTGAAGATCAAGCATGCGCTGGGCACGGCCGTCATCGAATCCGAACCCGAACGGGTCGTCACCCTCGGGCAGGGCTCGACCGAGACCGCGATCGCGCTGGGCAAGACCCCGGTCGGGATGGAGGAGTACGCGTGGGGCAGCGATGATTCCGGCTACATGCCGTGGATCAAGGAAGCCATCGATAAGAAGGGTGACGAGCTGCCGAAGCAGGTCCAGGGGGACACCGAGCTCGATGTCGAAGCCATCGCCGAACTCGACCCCGACGTCATCCTCGCCCCGTGGTCGGGCATCACTCAGAAGCAGTACGACAAGCTCACGGACATCGCTCCGACCGTGGCGTATCCGAAGCAGCCGTGGACGATCGAATGGGACGATCAGATCACGACGATCGGCAAGGCGCTCGGTCACGAAGAGGAATCCGAAGGCCTCGTCGAGGACGTCAAGAAGCAGCTCAAGGACGCCAAGCGCGATGAGTACAAGGACCTCACCTTCTCCTTCGTCTACAACGACGGCCCAGGCACGCTCGGTGTCTTCTACCCCACCGAACAGCGTGTGGCCATGGTCTCGGCCCTCGGGCTGACCCCGGACCCGGTCATCGATGAGCTGAAGAAGGACTATGACGAGCCGGGCACGGACTCGGCGCTCATCGGTCTGGAGAACGCCGACAAGCTCAACGACTCCGACCTTCTCTTCACCTTCTACTCGGACGAGAAGAATCGGAAGGAAGTCGAAGGGCAGGGCCTGTACGCGAACATTCCCGCGGTCAAGGCCGGAGCCGTCGTGGCGCCGGACGATCAGCCGTTCGTCACCGGCTCCTCGATCATCAATCCGCTCACCGTGCCGTGGACGCTCAAGCGCTACGTGCCGATGATCGATGAGGCCGTGAAGAAGCTCGACAAGTAGCAGCGCCGGTCAGTTCAGGGCGCTGAGCTTCTTCCACTCGTCCCAGCTGTAGACCCAGTCGGAGATGTCGCTGTCTTCGGTCGACAGGCTGACGTCCGAACCGGTGATCTCGACGGGATCGCCGAAGATCGCGGAGTCGTAGTACTGCTTGGCGCGTTCGGTGGTGAGGTTGATGCAGCCGTGGGAGACGTTCTGCGAACCCTGCACGCCGGCCGACCAGGGTGCGGCGTGGATGAATTCGCCGTTGTTGTGGATGCGCACGGCCCACTGCACGTCGGTTTCGTAGTCCCACTGCTCCGACGTCATCGTATAGTCGGCGGCCTTCGCCATCACCACGTGGGTGCCGTTGTACGACGGTGACTTCGGGGCGCCGAGCGAGGCCGGGAAGTTCATCACTTCCTTGCCGTCGCGGGTGACGGTCATCCGGTGGGTCTTCGCGCTGGCCTCGACGACCTGTTTGCGTCCGATGTCGAAATCGAGGGTGAGGTCGTTCTGCCCCACACTGTTCTCCGATGTGGGCACGTTCTTCAGCGGCACATCGACGGAGACCTTCGAATGTGCGGGCCAGAACTCCTTGGGCCGGAAATGCAGGCGGGACTGCGGGTCATCTGGCAGCCAGGCCCACGACCCTTCGACCTTGTGCTTCTTGCCGTCCTTGTCGGTGACCTTGACAGACAGGCGGTGTTCGACATCGTCCCGGAATTCCTTGGACACGGTGGAGCCGAAAGTGAGGATGATCGGAGCCGCCACACCGACGGTCTGATCATCGGCGAGGGTCGTGCGCACCGACATCGGCGAGGCATCGGAGGAACCGACGGTGACGTCGGTGGTGACATCGACCTCGTCGCCATCAGGTGTGGTCGCGGTGGCCGTGAGCGTGTAACTGCTTTCGGCGACGAGGTCGTAGGTCGAGACCCATGCCGCGGAATCATCGGGGGCCTCGACCGCCTCGGCGTCCTTCTTCGCATCCTTCGTCGATTCGGACTCGGTCTCACTCGGTGTCGACGATCCGGCCTGTGCGTCCTCATCTGCCTTGAGGGCCTGGCCGTCGGTGTCGAAGAACTTCCCGGAGTCGGCGGAGATGCGTGGGTGGTCTTCCTCGGTGAGGGTGATGTCGGTGAGGGTGGCGTTCTCGACGGAGATGCCGACCCGGTTCCCGGGGTCGAAGGTCAGCTTGTCGCCGGTCTCGACGGCCTCGCCGAACTCCTCGCCGGTGGGGATCCCGGCAGGAGAGGTCGCATCGCCACTCGCTGAAGCCGAGGAGGTCGGGTCCCCGCTGGGCTGGGCCGTCGACGTCGGAGCGGACGTCGCCCCGGCCTCGGCGTCCTCGTCGGTGACCGTTCCGACACGGAAGACGGGTTCGTCGGCCGCCTCGGCGGTCTTCGCATCATTGCGGGTCGCATCAGGGTCGGAGCTCGACGGCGTGCACGCCGTGAGCAGGGCCAACGCCGAAAGGGCGGCAACGGCCCCATGGATCTTCGTGGACAACAGGGAAACCTCGTTCGAGCACAGGGATGAGAACTTCGAGCAATGGTAGTGAAGTGAAATCACGAAAGTATTAAAGAATCCGCATATCTTCCCCGGATCGAGCGCTCGCAGGCGGGAGAGGTCGGTGCTGACCTGGGCCGACGGAGGATAAGGGGAGTTGTGGAATTGTGATCTTCGGGGAAAGAGGACTCCCCGTGCACCCGCCAGAGCTCGCTTACCCTTGCTGCCTTCCGGCCCTGGGGGAGTTCACAAGATGGCGCCGCACGGGGAGCCAGCGACCAGTCTAGTCGAGAGCATCCTCGGCACACAAAACGATGGTCGTCTCGTGGTCCCGTGACTGCCGATTCAGACGCAGCAGAACCAGCGCACCCGCACCGAAGGCCAGGCTCAGCCCGACCTGGACGAGGCAGGCGAGGGCGAACGCCGAGTCGTACCCGAGGCTGAGCGTGAAGACGTGGAAGAGCGCCCCGAGCAGGGCCACGCCGACGGCGATGCCCGCCTGCTGCATCGTCGAGATCAGTCCGCCGCTTAAGCCCGCGACCCGGTCGGGGACCGCTCCGACGACGGTGCCGACGAGGGGCCCGAACTGGAGTGCCTGAGCGGCGCCGAGGACGATGCCCGGCAGCTGGAACCAGAGATTCCACTCCGTGGCCGGTGCTTCGGCCGAGGCCCATGCGACGCCGAGGAGGCTGATCACCTGCAGGGCGGTGCCGAGGATCATCGTGCCGGGCCCGCCGAGGCGACCGACGACGCGGGGGACGAGGAGCGAGACGATGAGGAAGGCCGCGGCGAAGAGGCCGAGGGTGAGTCCGGAGACCGCGGCGGGGTCCCCGTGGCCGGTCTGTGAGGTGAGCGCGAAGTTATAGAGGAAGGTGCCGAAACCGGCGAAGAACAGCAGGGCCATGACCATCCCGATCCAGGCGGCGGGCACGCGCACCACCTGCGGTGGGATGAGCGGGTCGCGTCCGGTCACCTCGGCGCGGTTCTGCCAGAGTGCGAATGCGATGAGGGCGGACGCGCAGGCGGCCAGCAGGATCGTCGGCAGCGGCAGCCATCCGGTGACGGGTCCGAGTGCGAGGCCGATGACGAGGCTGACCATGCCGATGCCCAGCAGAACGGCGCCGGGCACGTCGAGGGGTGCCGGGTGCGCGCTGCGGGACTCGGTGAGCTTGAGCGAGCCGAGGAAGGCGGCGAGGGCGACGACTCCGCAGCTGAGGAAGGCCGCGCGCCAGCCCCAGGTGCCGCCGAAGGCCGAGATCAGACCCCCGCCGAGGACCTGGCCGCCGACGGTGCCGACGCCGGAGAAGGCGCCGAAGAGGCTGAGCGCCCTCAGCCGGGCGGACCCGGCCAGCGCGTGTTGGAAGCTTGCGAGGATCTGCGGCATCATCACCGCCGCGGCCAGTCCCTGTGCGGTGCGAGCGACGAGCAGTGTCAGTGAGTCCGGGGCGAGTCCCACGGCGAGGGAGACGAGGACGAGGGCGCCTGTGCCGATGGTGAACAGGCGGCGACGACCGAAGCGGTCGCCGATCCGGCCGCAGAGGATGAGGCCGGCGGCGAAGGCCGCGGAGAAGAGGCCGACGACGAGCGCCGAGGTCGACTCCCCGGCGCCGAGGTTCGTCTTCACCGCGGGGATGGCGACGTTGGACACGGAGAACATGAACGTGGCGAGGAATGCGCCGAGGTGGAGCGGCCAAAGGGTCGGGGCCGGTACGTCGGCAGGATCGGGGCGGGGAGCCGCCTCGGTGATGGTGTCGGTGGGCGCCGTGCCGTCGGCGGTCGTGTGCTCGGGGAGGTTTCTCATGTCTCCAGTGTCGAGTCCGCCAGCCGATTCCGGGAGGGCGTGTGGATGGTGTTGGTCGCACCACCTGGTTAGGTGGGGCGGTTCGGGCGGACAATGGAGGCATGGCACAAGTGAGAAACGAGGAGCTCGGATTCTTCCTCCGCTCGAGACGCAACCGGGTGCGCCCCTGCGACGTGGGCCTGGCGACAGGCGGACGCCGTCGGGTGCCGGGGCTGCGCCGCGAAGAAGTCGCGGTGCTCGCGAACATCGGCACCAGCTGGTACACGTGGCTCGAGCAGGGACGCGACGTCCAACCCTCGGAATCGGTGCTCGAATCCATCGCCGAGGCGCTCCTGCTCGACCGTGAGGAGCGTGCCCATCTCTTCCTGCTCGGTGGGTATCCCGACCGGGTGGCGAACCCCGGCGACTCCGCGGTGGGGGAGGCGATGCGGACCCTGCTCGACGAGATGCTGCCGCTGCCGGCGATGGTCACGGACCCGCGGAACACGGTGCTCGCGCACAACACGGTGCAGCGGTACCTCGCCTCCGACCTCGAGGAGTTCGCGGCGGGGGAGCGCAACTGTGCCATCCAGACGTTCGAGAATCCCGAATGGGCGCGAGCCTTCCGCAGCGACGACGGGCACCGGCCGCACCTGGTCGCGAAGCTGCGGGCCTCGTACGCGGAGTCGATCGACGACCCGGAATGGTCGCCGCTGCTGAGCCGTCTGCGTCGGCATGAGGAGTTCTGCCGATTCTGGGATTCGGGCGCGGTGGGACGCTCGGCCGGTCGGGTCAAGAGCATCGAGAACCCGTACGTCGGCACACTCAAGATGACGATGACGACGATGATCGCGCAGGAGAACCAACGGCTGACGCTCTCGGTCTACCAGCCCGTGGACTCGCTCACCCGGTCGCGGTTGGAGACCCTGCACGGGTGGATCAACGACGGCAGCATCGAGCGCAGACGCGCCGAGGTGCTCGCTGGAACGGACGACGGAGCAGTCGCCGGTGCGGTCGACGAGGCACCCGTTCACCTGCGGATCGTGTGATGGTTCACACTCGGCCACTGCGATTTCGCATTGTCGTCACGACTCGGATAAGCTGATCCGCGGAGGATTCGCCTAGTGGCCTATGGCGCTCGCCTGGAACGCGGGTTGGGTTAACGCCCTCAGGGGTTCGAATCCCCTATCCTCCGCCACGGAAGTCCCGGTCTCGCAGATGCTGCGGGCCGGGACTTCGTTTATGGGCGTTTGGTGCTGCGGCGGGTCCGGATGGCTCAGGCGTTGCGCAAGTCAGATGACGGTGTATGGCGAAGTGCGTCATTGTGACAGCGTGCGTCGGCGTGCGAAGTCCCGGTGCACGGTGTGATGTGAGTCTCACTACGCTGGCTGAGTCAATCACCTGCGACCGCCGACAGTGGCGGAAAGGGGCGAAACGCCATGACCGAAGCTAGCACGCAGCCATTCATCTCCGCCAACCCGATCTACACGGGGCAGCCCGAAGACCTCAAGTTCGCCTACTGGGTGCCCAACGTCTCCGGCGGCCTGGTGGTCTCGAACGTCGAGCAGCGCACCGACTGGGGGTATGACTACAACGTCAAGCTCGCCCAGACCGCCGAGAACGTCGGCTTCGAATACGCACTCAGTCAGGTCCGATACCTCTCGAGCTACGGAGCGGCCCAGCAGCACGAGTCGACCTCGATCTCCCTGGCACTGCTCCTCGCTACCGAGCGGCTCAAGGTCATCGCCGCCATCCACCCCGGCATCTGGGAGCCGATGGTGCTCGCGAAGTACATCCTCACTGCTGACCAGTTCTCGAAGGGCCGCGCAGCGATCAATGTCGTCTCCGGCTGGTTCAAGGACGAATACACGAAGCTCGGCCTGCCCTGGCTCGACCACAACGAACGTTACCGACGCTCCGCCGAGTTCATCGAGGTCGTCCGCAAACTCTTCACCGAGGAGAACGTGCAGTTCCGCGGCGACTTCTACACCGTCAACGACTTCACCCTCCGGCCCGGTCCCTACCCTGTCGAGGGCCGGCCCTACCCGGAGATCTTCCAGGGCGGGAACTCCACGGCCGCCCGCGACAACGGCGGCCGTCACGCCGACTGGTACTTCTCCAACGGCAAGGACTTCGACGGCTTCCGCGAGCAGTATGCCGATGTCACGAAGGTCGCCGAGGCGAACAACAGGAAGGTCCGTTTCGGACTCCACGGTTTCGCCATCGTCCGCGACACCGAGGCAGAGGCCCGCGAACAGCTGCGCGAGATCATCGCCCACGCCGACGAAGGATCGGTCAACGGCTTTCGCGAGTCCGTCCAGGAGGCGGGTGCCTCGACCTCGGACAAGAAGGGCATGTGGGCCGATTCGAGCTTCGAAGACCTCGTGCAGTACAACGACGGCTTCCGCACCCAGCTTATCGGCACCCCCGAACAGGTCGCCGACCGGATCATCGAATACAAGAAGCTCGGCGTCGACCTCGTCCTCACCGCGTTCCTCCACTTCCAGGAAGAACTCGAGGCGTTCGGCAAGACCGTCATCCCGATCGTGCGGGAGAAAGAAGCCGAACTCGTCAACAAAGGTCTGCTCACCCCCGCAGGAGTCTGACTCGAATCGGTGTGAAACACCAAAGTGTGCGAACTGACGCCTGATCGTGATCGCGCCCCGACACCCTCCGCGGGTGCCGGGGCGCAATTCGTCATTTCACACTGAACGACGGGGACTTCAGCGTCAGCTTCGTCCGCAGCTGAGCGCCGGTGAGGCTGGCAGTCTTCCCTGCCATCGAGGTGGCCTTGACCGTCTTCACCAGGCCCGACCCGGTCTTCGACACCGACAGGGAACGGACGTCCCTCAGACCGAACGCCTTGGCCATAGCGGCCTGTTTGACCGTCACCGTCCACGAGGCATTCGGGTTCTTCGCCGAGGCATACTTCGACGGAGAGTCATCGACGGAGACGAGGTAGGGAACGGGCGACCCCCACACCTCGGCGGCCGAATGCGTTTTGCCGCCTGCCGAAGAGGAGTAGACGGCGTCGATGAGGCTGCCCTTGTACGTGATGACGCGGGCCGCCTTCACGGTCGACCCACTCGCCGTCTGGGTCGCTGCCACGGCCTTGCGCCACGGACCCGAATCCTTCGCGTTCTCATTGTTCCACCCGAGGAAGCGCTGCGAGGCCACCTCATCGTAGACATTGCACCCGCACGCGGCCTTCGGCGCACCGAGGTTGCGGTAGGCGTAGGTGCGGGAGGCGATCGCCTGGGAGCGCAGCGCCTCGGACTGCCAGGAGGCCGGCATCTCGGCGATCCCAGGCAGATACTCCTTGTTGAGCTTCAGGACATTGATGACGTTGAGCGTCTTGTTCAGCTGCCCGATCTCGAGTCGACCGTGCCGGTAGGTGCCGCTCGCCCCGTTCTGCGCCCCACTGACCGACACTGTCGTCGCCGCTGAGCCCTTCCAATACCGGGTGCCCTGCCATTCGACGACGAGCTTCGCGCCCGCATAGCTCTTCGATCCGATCTTCGCCTGAACGGTGCCGGACGAGGTGCGTTCGATGGTGACCTTCGCCCCCGATTCGATGGTCTTCGACCCGGCCTTGACGCGCAGGTGCCCGGATCGCGGTGTCACCGTCACCGACTTCTTCCCGGTCAGCAGCTGCACCCTGAGGCTGTCATCGGCGTTCTTCGACGTCGTCGTCACCTTCGCCGAGTGGTAGTAGTGCTCGAGGATCTGCGTCGAGGACTTCCCGGCGGCAGCCATTCCGCGTGCCCCGTACTGGCTCATACCGACACCGTGGCCGAAGCCCGATCCCGTCACCGTGAACGACGAAGGGGCCGCCGCCTTCGCCGTCTTTGTGGGCGTGATCTTCGCGCCGGACTTCGCCGTCCAGGCGATGCGACCGTGCTGGAACTTCTGCCTGATCTCGGACCCGGACCGGTACTCATTGCTCGTCGGGTATCCGAGCGGCCCGCGCTCCCAGCCGGACTTCTTCCACGCGGTGCGGACCGCGCCCCAGGTGGCATGCGCACCGGTCGCCTTCGTCCAATGGATGCTGCCGTTCTTGAACGACTGATAGCAGCCCTTCTGGATCAGCGTGCACCGCTGCGGACCGGTGGCCGGGCCGAGCTTGCCCGCGTTCCCTCCGAGCGTCTTGTGCAGGGACCCGATCGCCCCGGATGTGGGGTACGCGGCATGGGCAGGGGGCGGAGTAGCGAAGAGTGTGAGCAGGAGCCCGATGAGCAGAGCCGCGAGGGCAGGAGTCGTCGCCTTGACGAACGGGGAAGCTGGCATGATCAGATCATATGCTGGGCTGTCAAGATCTCACGTGACGCCTGCCCGCTAGAGCCCCTCGTCCACGATGGTGACGCCCAGCTCGACGGCGAGTTTGTCCAGAATGAGGCGTCCGTGCCCCTCCAGCAGTGAACCGGAGGCCCCCGGCTGTTGCGCCAAGGTCCAGGCGCCGCGGTGGGCAGGCACTCGGTCGCAGAACAGGACGGCAGTCACCGCGGCTGGCTGGCCGTTGAGCTCGGCCTGACGGGAGTGCCACATGATTCCGGCCGCCTGCTGGGGGCCGGAGTGCATCGCTTTTGCCACCCGACGTGTGCAAGGGTAGTGCTCTTGAGAACTTGTGACGGCAGCCTGTCGTGGGATGTTCAGCGTCTGCAGAGACGAGTCACGCAGATCCGCCAAACGAAGAGGTTCCGGTGGAACCAAACGGGCATGGTGCTTCCCGAGCAGAGCATGCTCAGACACAAGTCGAGGCTTCATCCCGGTCACGTCATGCAGACTGGTTTCCAACAGCGCCGCAGCCAGAGAGTCTGCCGCATAGAAGGTGGGGACGCGAACGCCGTCGGCGTCGTCGAAGGGCGCGAACCGGGTGTCCCCGAAGCCGGGGTTCGGTTCCGCGTACCCGTCTCGAGCGTCGTAGACCCTGAACCAGTCGTGGTCGGCATCCATGTCTGCTTGGGGGAGGTTTCCCGCCGCTGCGAGATCCGACAGTTCGTCGACAGCGACGGGGCACCCTGAAGGATCGGGGCAGACCAGATCTTCGGGTGGGGTTGGCACGATCAGGAGTCCGCGCCCTGCGCCAGGCGAAGTTCCGACGCGTACCGTTGAGCAGCCCGGTGCGTTCTGGCCATGTCGGTGCGGACCAGCTTCGCAGGGACCTCGCCACTCAACCGACCCGTCGGGTTGGTCAACCACGCCCAGAGGCTCCAACCACCAAGACCGGAGGTCAGCAATGGTCGAGTCAGCTCTGCGATCGATGGATCAACGTCGCCTGCTGAGGTCAGCTGAACTTGCGGAATCAGTGTTCGGCCTCTGATCTCGACCGTGAACAGTTCTTTCCTGTCACGTTGGCGGGCTACCCAGGTGCGTGCTGCCTTCTCGGTGGAGTCCCGCAGCTCGGCGAGTGAGGCGTAGGTGAGGAACCCTTCCTCTTTGAGGAGTCGTTCGCGGAGGGCGACATTCTGGATCACCTGTTTCTGTGACTCCCCGGAGATCAGGTCCAGGTTCTGTTCCGCGAAGGCCTTGTTGACTTGAGCTGACAAGTCAGCGCGCGCCTCAACCTGGCGCTGGACCACGGCCTGATACAGGTCGATGGCGGCCGAGACGTCAGCCTGGTTGAGACCGTCGATCTCGACGTGGTTGCCGGCGGTTCTGATCTGGATGGGCTCGTACGCCTCAGCGGACATGGTGTTCCTCCTGCTTGGAGATCAATTGTAGCAATGTTGCTATGAGTGATCCATAGCCTCACTTGCTACAGAGGCAACTAGTGCGTGACCTGTGCCTAGGGAAGAACTCCCCGAAACGATCGTTTCGGGGAGTTCTTCTGCGGCCCTGCCGGGCCCGGACGAATGATCTCTCGCCGAGGTGGCCCCACCTCGGCGAGGGATGCGTCGTCCCTGCTCAGCTCAGCTTGTCGGCGATCGCCTTGTTGAACGCGTCGAGGTCGCCGGGGTTGCGGGAGGTGATGAGGTTGCCGTCGACGACGACCTCGGCGTCGGTCCAGTCGGCACCGGCGTTGATGAGGTCGGTCTTCGTCGAGATGAACGACGTGAGCTTCCGTCCCTTCGCCACGCCCGCCTCAGCGAGGATCCACGGCGCGTGGCAGATCGCGGCGACGGGCTTGTCTGCGGCGAAGAACGCCTTGACGAGGTCGACGGCGTCCTCATCCAGCCGCAGTGCGTCGGCGTTGAGGGTTCCGCCTGGCAGGACGAGAGCGTCGAAGTCATCGACCGAGGCATCGGCGACGGGAACGTCGACATCGAAGGTCTGCGCATGCTCCCAATCGCCTTCCATCGCCTGCAGCGTTCCCTCGGACGGGGAGACGATGACGGTGGTGGCGCCCGCCTCGTCGAGCGCCGCACGGGGGCTGGTCAGTTCGACCTGCTCGACGCCGCGGGTGAGCAGGAATGCGATCTTCTTATCGGAGATGGCCATGATGGTGCTCCTTTTCTGTGGTGGATCTATCTGTGGTGGATTGTGATCGGTCGTGATTGTCGTCGTTGCTGTCAGCGCAGGTGAGCCCGCTGCTCATCGGTCAGCGGCTTCGCGGGAAAGCGCAGCAGGACCTTCCCGGCCGGATGGGCGTTGAGCAGGTGCCGGTAGGCGTCCTGGACCTCGTCGACGTCGAAGACTCGGTTGATGGGCACATGGATATGGCCGTAGGCGATCGCCTGACCGAGCCAGACCATGTCCTCCCGGCGAGCGGCGGACTCTCCGGCGGTGCTCACCCCGTGCTTCTCCGCCACGGCGGGTCCGGCACCGATCGAGACGATGCGCTCGGCCGGGACGCCGGCACCGATCATCGCTTCGACCTCGTCCTCACCCTGGGTCGAATACGCGGCCTGGATCCCGTCCGGGGCGGCCTCGCGGACCCGCTCCCACAGGCCCTGACCATAGGTGACCGGTTCGATGCCGAGGCTTCTCAACAATTCGTGGTTGCCCTCGCTGGCGCTGCCGATGACCCGGGCGCCGAGGTTGCGCGCGAGCTGAGCGACGATGATGCCGACTCCTCCGGAGGCCCCGGAGACGAAGAGCGTCTCGCCCTCGCTCAGATTCAAGGCCCGGATCCCGGACATCGCGGTGCGCCCGGTGATGTAGAGACCGCCGGCGGTGTCGATTCCGAGTCCGCGGGGGATCCGATCGAGACGGTCCGCGGGGTCCTCGATGAGCAGCTGTTCGGTCTGCGCCTGCTTCGGCAACCCGCCGTAGACGAGGTCGCCGGGCGCAAAGTCCTCGACTCCGGCACCGACTGACGCGACGACACCGGAGAAGTCGACACCGTTGCCCGAACTGCCGTCGACGGTGCCGAAGCGACCGCCCTGGAGCATCTTCCAGTCCAGGGGGTTGAGCCCGGCGTAGAGGACGGTGACGAGGACCTGGCCGGGGCCGACCTCGGGGGTGGCCGCCTCGGCGAGGTGGAGCTGATCGATGTCGCCGTTGGAGGTGTACTGGACGCGTCGTGCCATCTTGTCTCCTGATCGGTTGACGAGGGCGGGGTCACGGCCTGCGCCGATGCCCACAGCAGGGACAACGATGACGGAGGCGAACTTGTTCCATCTCGAGGTGTTCGATGCCAGAAATGACCGCACTCCCCGGGTCGAGATGACCAGGGGAGTGCGGTGGGGATGCGAGTCGCTCGAGGCGAGCGGATCGCGGGATGCTCGAGGGGAGCGGCCGAGGGGGCCGGCTCAGATGTTCGGGAACTCGATGCTGTAGCCGATGCCCGACTGCGACGCCGAGGTGACCTTCACCGTGCCGTAGTGCTTCTTGCCGGCGGCGGTGACGGTGCAGCTCTGCGAACCGCGGTGGGCCATGATCCGCAGATCCGCGTAGCAGTCGACCGTGTCGACCGTGGTGCCCCGCTTCGCGTAGGCGTTCGTGATGTCCTTTTCCAAGACTTCGGCGGGAATCTTCCCATAGCCGTCCTAGTCGAGTTCGACTCCGTCCTCACCGATGCGAGGGCCCGAGTAGCCCTCGTTCTCGGTCGAACCGCTCGACCCGCTCGATGAAGAGCCGCTCGACGACGATCCGGAATCGCTCGCCGAGGTGGCGCTTCCCGAATCCGTGGATCCGCCGCTGCTCGTGCTTCCGTTCGACGTGGTGCCGTCGGTGACCGAATCGTTCGATGTGGTGGAATCGCTGCCCGTGGTCGAGCCCTGCCCGGCGTCCGAATCGGGGGCGGTCTCCTCGGCAGCGGGAGCGCCGGCATCGTCGGAATCCTGCTCCTGTTCCGGGCCATGTTCCTGGGTCTGCTCCTGTCCCTGGCGGTCCTGGCCGAAGGAGATGTGCATATCGCAGGCCGAGAGCGACAGGGTCGCGGCCACGGCTCCGGCGACGGTGATGGTCTTGAGAAGGATGTTGGTCTTCATGGTCTGCTCCTGGTCTCATGTGCGATCAAGCAAGTGGCTGTCGGTGTTGCTTACCTGCTCAGCTTCTCAGCGCGGGCTTCTCACCGGGGCTGATTCGTGTTCGCATCCGGTGACTCGTGTTCCAGGTCGGACACATCGGCCTATCCTGGTAAGGATTTCCCGGCGACGATGTCGAGAACCGACTCGCGGCTTCGTCCCAGAGGTGTCAGCAAGCACAACCGGTGCGAGCGGCACGAGACAAGGAGACGATCATGGCCAAGTACCTCATGCTCAAGCACTACCGGATGCCCGAGCAGTACATGGACTACACGCCGATGGACCAGTGGACACCCGAGGAGGTCGATGCGCACATCGCGTACATGAACGCTTTCGCCGACCGTCTCAAAGACTCCGGCGAGTTCGTCGACTCCCAGGCGCTGCAGCCCGACGGCACCTTCGTCCGATCCGGAGGGGCGGGCCGGCCGCCGGTCACCGACGGACCGTTCCCCGAGACGAAGGACCTCATCGCAGGGTGGATGGTCATCGACGTCGAGAACTACGACCGCGCCCTCGAACTCGCCGCGGAGCTCTCGGCGGCACCGGGCAAAGACGGGGAACCGATCAACGAATGGCTCGAACTGCGGCCCTTCCTCGATCACGCCCCGTGCGTGGACGAGTGAGCAGGGACGCGAACGGAGCCCGCGATGATCGATGCGGATCCCCTCGCCGAGGTCGAGCTGCGTGAGCTCGTCCCCGCCGTGATCGGCGTCCTCGTCGGCCGTGGTGCAGACTTCGCGACCGCCGAGGATGCCGTTCAGGACGCGCTCATCGAGGCCCTGCGCACGTGGCCCGAGGACCCGCCCCGGGACCGGCGCGGATGGCTCGTGACCGTAGCCTGGCGGAAGTTCCTCGATATCATCCGCGCCGAAGACTCGCGGACCAGACGCGAGGAGAGAGTCGTGGCCGCCGCCCTCGCCGCACCCGTGACCTCGGCGGAGCCCGGGGCCCATGGTGCCCGGAACGCCGATGACACCCTCGACCTCTACTTCCTCTGCGCCCACCCGCGGTTGCGCCCCGCCTCGGCGGTCGCCCTGACCCTGCGGGCCGTCGGCGGACTGACGACGAAGCAGATCGCCGAGGCCTATATGGTGCCCGAGGCGACGATGGCCCAACGCATCAGCCGCGCGAAGGCCACGATCGCCGGCCGCCGCCTCGACCGGCCCGGCGACCTGTCCTCGGTGCTCACCACCCTCTACCTCGTGTTCAACGAGGGCCACTCCGGGGAGACCGACCTCGTCGCCGAGGCGATCCGCCTGACTCGGAGGCTCGGCACGATGACCGACTCCGCCGAGGTCGACGGACTGCTCGCCCTCATGCTCCTCCACCATGCGCGCCGGGCCGCCCGCTTCGACTCTGCCGGCCGGCTCATCGCCCTGGCCGATCAGGATCGCAAGGTGTGGGATCGCCGACTCATCGGCGAAGGCATCGGGATCCTCCAAGCCGCGCTCGCCCGCGACCACCTCGGCGAATACCAGGCGCAGGCGGCGATCGCAGCACTGCACGCCGACGCCCAGCACGTCGACGACACCGACTGGGTGCAGATCGCCCAGTGGTACGACGAACTCCTGAGGTTGCGAGACACCCCGATCGTGCGCCTCAACCGGGCCGTGGCCGTCGGCGAGGCCGATGGGCCGGCGGCAGGACTGGCCGAACTGCGCGGACTCGATGAGGATCTGCCTCGCTACTTCGCCGTCGAAGCGCACCTGCGCGAACGCTCGGGAGACCTCGAGACGGCCGCCCGCCTCTACGCCCGGGCCGCCGAACGGGCCGCCAGCCTCGCCGAACGCGACCACCTCAACCGGCAGGCGGCACGCACACGGTCGGGGCGAGAGCCCAGGTGATCACGGTCTTGATGAGCTGCCTCGGCGAGCGAGGTTGGTCACTCCTACCGGCAGAAACCGGTCACCTGCGCCGATGGCCGACTACGATCGAACGGAGCGTCCAGCTCATCCTCCCAATCAGCGAACCCGTCACCGGGTTCCGTTCCCGAATCCGAAAGAGGCCGAATCCGTTTGAGTCACGTGCAGGAGTTCTTCCGCATCCCACCGGGCGAACGCGACCACATCCCCGCGTTCCGCATCGCCTTGGGAGTCGCCATCCCGCTGCTCGTGCTGCTCGGAATCGACCGCCTCGACCTCGCCGTCTACGCCGCGTTCGGAGCATTCACCGGCATCTACGCCCGGTTCGAAGCCCCACGTTCACGCACCCGGCGGCAGTCGATCGCGGCGATCATCCTCGTCGTCTGCGTCGGCATCGGTGCCACGCTGTCCACCGCGCACGCCTCGATCTGGGTGCTCATCGTCGTGACCTCACTGGTCTCGGGACTCGGCGCGGCCCTGGCCCTGCGCTTTCGCCTCAAACCGGGCGGGTCGATCTTCTTCATCTTCGCCACCGGAGCCGTCGGGTCGATCCCGCACGGATCGCCGGTGCCGATCGCGATCGGGGTGGCGGCCGCCTCGGCGCTGGTGAGCATCGGCCTGGGAGCACTCGCCCACCTCGTCGGGGAACGGATGCCGCCGGAGAAGCAGTCCTATGTCCGGGTCGGACTCTCCCCGGTGGGCAAGGCCGACCTCGCCGCCCACGCCACCCGCTTCACGATCGCCCCGCTCGTCGCCGGGATCCTCGGCACCCTGCTCATCGACGTGCTGCCGATCCTCTCCCACAGCTACTGGGCGATGGTCGCCGCCGTCGCCCCGATCACCCCGCCGGGGCGTTCGGCCAGGCTCAAACGCGGCCTGCACAGAGTGGTGGGCACCCTCGGCGGTGTCGTCGTCACCGCCTTCCTGCTGTCCTTCCCCACCGCAGACTGGCAGCTCGTCGTCTGGGTCATTCTGCTGCAGTTCTTCGCCGAGATCTTCGTGCTGCGCAACTATTCGGTGGCGCTGCTCTTCATCACCCCGCTGGCGCTGCTGATGACGCAGCTCGGCCACCCGCAGCCGGTGGCGGAACTGCTGACCTCACGGGCCATCGAAACCGTCATCGGCGTCCTGGTCGGACTCGTCGTCGTCCTCCTCGGGTTCAGTCGGGAGAGGAAGCGTGCGGCCGAGATCGCGGCGTCTCCGCATTCCGATGATGACGACTGAGTGGACCGCTGAGAGCGACCTGCGGCGGTCGGGCCGCTTCTTCGCTATCATCGGCTCACACCGTCCGACCAGATCCGGGAGGCAACGATGACCACCAGCACCGAGGTGCTCTCCACCCTGGCCTCACTTGAGGACGAGAAGATCCGCGCGGTCAATCAGCGTCACGGCGACGATCACGCAGTCAACCTCACGAAGCTGCGCGCCGTGGCGAAAGACCTGAAGAAGAACGACGAACTCGCCGCTGAGCTGTGGGAGACCGGTGACACTGCGGCCCGTCTCGTCGCGATCCTCATCATGCGCCCCAAATCGTGGAGTCGGGAACAGCTCGAGGCGATGCTTCGCGATTCCCGGGTTCCGAAGGTCCATGGCTGGCTGGTCAGCTACATCGTCAAGAAGTCTCCACACGTCGAAGCACTCCGGCGGTCCTGGATGGATCACTCCGACCCGGTGGTGGCCTCTGCCGGTTGGGCGCTGACCGCAGAACGGGTCAACCGTCGTCCCCAGGGGCTCGACCTGCCCGGCCTGCTGGATGTGATCGAGGCCGAGATGGCCGATGCGCCCGAACGACTGCAGTGGGCGATGAATGAGACCCTTGCCGCCATCGGCATCGAGAACCCGGGGCTGCGTGACCGGGCCATCGACATCGGCGAGCGCCTCGGTGTGCTCCGTGACTACCCGACGTCCCCGGGATGCACCTCGCCCTTCGCCCCCATCTGGATCAGGGAGATGGTGCGTCGGGGCACGGAGGGCTGAGGTTCAGCAGAGGGTCCGGTGGCGGCCGATCGGCAGCATCAGCGGCTGACCGGACACGGGGTCGTCGATGATCCGGTTCGCCAGACCGAACACCTCTTCGACGTTGTCCTCGGTGAGCACCTCGGCGGGGGTGCCTGCGGCGTGGATTCCACCTCCGGCGAGCATGACCAGCCGATCACAGTAGCGGGCGGCGAGGTTGAGGTCGTGGAGGACCATGACGATCGTGACCCCGGAGCGTGCATTGAGTTCGGTGAGCAGGTCGAGCACCTCGACCTGATGGTTGACGTCGAGGAACGTCGTGGGCTCATCGAGCAGCAGGATGTCGGTCTGCTGAGCCAGGGCCATCGCGATCCACACCCGTTGCCGCTGACCGCCGGAGAGCTCGTCGACGGACCGATCGGCGAGGTCGGCGGTCCCGGTGACATCGAGCGCCTCGGCGACGGCGAGATCATCGGCGGCACTCCACCGGGAGAACGCCCCCTGATGCGGATGCCTGCCGCGCCCGACGAGATCGGCCACGGTGATGCCCTCCGGGGCGATCGGCGTCTGCGGGAGCAGGCCCAAGGTCCGGGCCAGCTGCTTGGCCGGCATCGAATGCACCTGACGCCCGTCGAGGATCACCCGCCCCTGGCGCGGGGTGAGCAGGCGCGACATCGACTTCAGCAGGGTCGACTTGCCGCAGGCATTGGCACCGACGATGCCGGTGATGTCCCCGGCCGGCAGTTCCAGGCTCAGGCCGGAGATGATGTCGGCGTCTCCGTAGGACAGGTGCAGATCCTCAGCTGAGAGCGAATGATCCGTGGTCACAGGGAGCCTCCCGAACGATTGATCCTGATGATGAGGTAGAGAAGGTACGGGGCACCGAGGATGCCCGTGACGACGCCGACCGGATATCGGGTGCCCAGAGCGAACTGGCCGACGAGGTCTGCGGTGAGCACCAGCAGCGCCCCGACGAGTCCGGCGGGAATGAGCGGGGAAGGGCCGGGACCGGTGAGCCGGGCGGCGATCGGACCGGACAGGAACGCAACGAACGCGACGGGCCCGGCCGCCGCGGTCGCGAAGGCGATGAGTCCGACGGCGGTGACGATGACGAACAGCCGGGTCCGGGAGACCCCGACGCCGAGCGCCTCGGCGGTGTCGTCCCCGAGCTGGGTGATCGAGAGGCTCTTCGACTGGCCGATCAGCAGCGGGGAGAGGATCACGAGCGCGATGAGCACCGGGATCACCGCATCCCAGTTCGCTCCGTTGAGACTGCCGGCCAGCCACCGCAGCGCCTCTTGCAGATCCCATTGCGCGGCGCGGGTCAGCTCCCAATTGATCAGTGCCGTGAGCATCGAGGAGATGCCGATGCCCACGAGGATGAGGCGGATTCCGGCGGCCCCGTTCTTGAACGCGAGGGCGTAGATGAGCAGGGCGACTCCGAGGCCCGCGACGATCGCGAGGACCGAGACGCCCGTGCTGCCGAGGCCGAGGGTGACGATGCCGAACACCGCGGCGGCAGAGGCTCCGGAGCTGATGCCGATGATGTCGGGGCTGGCCAGGGGGTTGCGCAGCATCGTCTGGAAGGTCACTCCGCCGAGGCCGAAGCACAGTCCGACGAGCACCGCCAGGACCGCTCGGGGCAGGCGGAGGCGACCGACGGTGAACGAGGCCCCGGGCACCTGCTGGCCGGCGACGACACGGGCCACCTCGTCGATGGGGTAGAAGGTCTGTCCGATCATCAGACTGGCGACGAAGACGGCGATGACGAGCACGGACAGGACGGTCACGACCGACGCCCACCGTCGGGTGCGGGCACGACGGAGCCCGGCGACCGCCTCGGCGGTGGTGGACGGAATCAGCGAACGGGTGGGGGTCGGACTCACAGCGACCTCACCTTCTGACGGCGGACGATCACGATGAAGAGCGGTGCGCCGATGAGCGCGGTGAGGATGCCGACGTCGAGTTCGGCGGGGCGGGCGACGATGCGTCCGAGGCTGTCCGAGGCGGTGAGCAGGCCGGCGCCGGTGACCGCGGAGAACGGCAGCAGCCACCGGTGATCGACGCCGATGAGCAGCCGGCAGGCGTGGGGGATGACGAGTCCGAGGAAGCCGATGGGCCCGGCCACGGCGGTGGCGGCACCGCAGAGGACGACGGCGCCGGCGGCGGACAGGGCTCGGGTCAGGCCCACGTGCTGACCGAGGCCGGCGGCAAGTTCGTCGCCGAGGGCCAGGGCATTGAGCCCCGGCGCGCAGTAGATGCTGAGGAGGAAGCCGCCTGCGAGGAAGGGCAGGATGAGTTCGACCGAGTCCATCGTCACTCCGCCGACTCCGCCGATCTGCCAGTCGCGGGCGAGGTCGGCGATGTCACCGCGGGGGAGGACGACGGCGGAGATGAACGAGGACAGGGCGGCAGCGGTGGCGGCACCGGCCAAGGCGAGCTTGAGCGGGGTCGCTCCCTGCCGGCCCAGCGAGCCGACGGCGTAGACGAACACCGAGGTGATGGCGGCACCGCCGATGGCGAACCAGATGTAGCCGGACGCGCTGGTGAGGCCGAAGCTCGCGATGCCGATGACCACGGCCAGGGAGGCGCCGGTGTTGACGCCGAGGATGCCGGGATCGGCCAGAGGGTTGCGGGTCACTCCCTGCATCACGGCGCCGGAGACGCCGAGGGCGGCGCCGACGCAGACGGCCAGCAGGGTCCGCGGGATGCGTTTGGCCACGGCGGCCTGGTCGAAGCCCGTGGCGGATCCGCCGAGTGCGGCGAGCACATCGCCGAGGTCGACGCTGCGGGAGCCGATCATGATCGAGGCGATCATGAGGGCGACGACGAGGACGAGGGCGGCACACATCCACAGGAGGCGGACGTGAGTCGACCGCCGCAGCCGGGCGGCGGTCGACTCGACGGTGGTGGGAACGGTCATCGAGGTCGGTGCGTCCTACTCGCCGTTCGACGCGGCCGCGTCGAGCTCGTCGAGATAGTCGTCGAGGATGAACGAGATCGACAGCGGAGTCGGGTTCGCCGCGGTGCCCAGGGGCTGATCGCCGGGCAGGTTGACGATCGCGTCGTTCTTCACCGCGGGCATCTGCGAGAGCAGTTCGTCGTCTTCGAGGGTCTTGACGAGTTTGTCATCGCCGTAGGTGACGATGATGTCGACGTCGTCGAAGACATCGGCCTGCTCGGCGCTGACCTTCGAGGAGAACTGGTCGGTCTCCTCCGAGGCTTTCGCGATGCTCTCAGGTGCCTTCATTCCGAGGTCGTCGAAGAACATCGCCCTGGTGTCATGTGTGGTGTAGAAGTTGACCTCGGAGAGGTCGGAGGGGTCGACGTGGGTGAGGAACATCGTCGACTTGTCCTTGATCACCGGGTGGTCGGCGACCTTCTCATCGATCTCGGATTCGAGGTCGCCGATGAGCTTCTCGCCCTCGTCCTTCATGCCGATGGCTTCGCTGTTGATCTCGATCATCTCCCGCCACGGCGTGCCCCACGCCGTCTCCGGGTAGGCGACGACCGGCGCGATCTCCGACAGAGTGTCGTAGTCCTCCTGGCTCAGACCCGAATAGCCGGCGAGGATGACATCGGGCTTCGTGTCCGCGACGGCCTCGAAGTCGATGCCGTCGGTCTCGTCGAACAGGGTCGGGGTCTCCGCATCGAGCTCCTCGAGCTTGTCCTCGACCCAGGGCAGGACACCATTGCCGTCGTCGTCGCCGAAGTCGGCACTGGCCATACCGACGGGGACGACGCCGAGGGCCAGCGGCACCTCGTGGTTGGCCCAATTGACGGTGGCGACCCGTTCGGGCTTGTTCTCGATCTTCGTCGTGCCGAGGGCGTGTTCGATCGTCACCGGCTCCCAGGAGCCGTCACCGGAATCGGCATCGGCGGAGGAGTCCGGTGACGAGCAGGCCGAGAGGACGAGGGCGGTGGCCATGGCGGCGGAGATGGCCAGGGCGCGGACTGAACGGGTCATTGCTGCCTTTCGCAAGATGCTTGAGACACACCTGGAAAGAAGAATTAATTAGGTGTGCCTCATCAAATTATCCGAGGGAAAGGGTTGGCGCAATCGAGCAATTCCGACAGTCGGTTTCGTCAATCGGACACGATGATGGGAGGCTCGGCTCTGAATTGGGCCGGGGTGGTCCCGGTGATCCGTTTGAATGCTGTGGTGAAGGCGCTCGCCGAGGCGTAGCCGACATCGACGGCGGCGTCCTGGATCTCATGGCCGAGACCGATGAGGGTGATCGCATGTTGGATGCGGGCGGTCGTGACCCACCGGTTGAAACTCAGGCCCGTCTCGGCAGCGAAGGCGCGCGTGATGGTGCGGGCACTCGTGCCTAGGCGCGTTGCCCATTCCTGCAGGGTCGTGGGATCGCTCGGGTCGGTGAGCACGGCGTCGATGATCGGTGCCAGCAGCTCGGCGGTCGGACGGTGGAGGAGGACCTCGTGCTCGGCCGGTGACATGACATCGAGGATCATCGCCTCGGTCAGCACATAGGACTCGGTCTGCGGCTCCAGGGTCTGCAGTCTGGCGAGCAGCAGGCGCAGCAGTGGGTAGATTCTCACCGCCGTCGGCACATCGCTGATCGGGGGTTCGTCGACGTCGAACTGGGCCGCATTGACCACCACACCGGCGGGCGTCCACCCGGAGTGCGGAACGCCGGCCGGAATCCACATCCCCAAGGGTGGTGTGATCGTCCACGTCCGGGCGCCGATCGTCACCGTTCCCACACCGCTGTCCCGCCACAGCAGCTCATGGGTCGGATGCGAGTGCTCCGCCCAGTAGGTCTCACGGTCCATCGTCTCCGCGGAGCCGAGGATCTGCATCGGCAGACGCACCTGCCCCGCGGAATAGCGGGGTAGGCGGCGCTCGGTCACGTGCTCCGAGGCCGAGTCCCGGGAGTGGAACGGTTTGATCGTGGTCACGGCCTCAGAATACGCGGCCTCAGCGTGCGGTAGGTTCACCCGCCGGCGAGCTCGCGCAGTGCACGGATGTGGGACTCCAGTCGTCCCCGTCCCTCGGTGCTGATTGAGACCCAGGTGCGCGGCCGCTTGCCCACATACCCCTTCTTCACGTCGATCAGTCCGACCTTCTCCAGGGCGGTGATGTGGCGCGAGAGGACGGAGTCGGAGACGCCGAGGCTGTCGCGCAGCAGCTTGAACTCCGCCCGCTCCCGGTTCTTCAGGCTCGAGACGATGCCCAGCCGAGTGGGGTTGTTGAGGTCCGGTTCGAGCTGTGCGATCGAATCGCCGAGGTTGGGGATCACCTCGTTTTCCTCCGCCGCGTGTGCGTCGTCGGCTGCATGCGGGTCGTCGGGGTCTGTCGTGGAGTTCTGTTTCGCCGTCATCGTGGGTGCTCCTTCAATGAATTCGTCGAGTTGTTCCGGCCACTGGCCGAGGTGCCGTTTGCTGACTGCGGTGGCGAAATTGTTCGGTCGATCCGCCTCGAAATCGTGCTTCGAAACGCAGTGGATCGACCGAACAATCGGTGTATTGCGCTCGGTTCGCGTCGCTTCAGTGCTGCCTCAGCGGCGCAGGGCCAGCAGGGAGAAGATGGGAGCCGCGACCCAGAGGAGTCCGGCGGCGATGAACGGGATCGGTGTCGAGGTGGCGAGGGAGTCGGCCATGACGCCGCCGATGAAGCCGATGAAGATGACGGCAAGCCAGATGATGAGTACGGCAGTTGAGCGGCGGCTCCAGCTCAGAGCCTTGATGAGGTAGACGATCATGGCAGGCACGAGCCAGGCGAGTCCGGCCCCGAGGGCGATGAGCTGAGTGGTGTTGTCCTCGATGAGACCGACTGCGACGAGCCCGACCGAGAGTCCGGCCGAGAGCACGAAGAACAGCGTCACCAGCGGCCAGGCGTCGTTTGTGCGGGCCTGTGTCTGACTGGCCTCGGCCTGGGCGAGGAGTTCGTTGGCCTGTTCCGGGGTGGGGGTGGTGTTCACGTCGGATCCTCTGCTCGGGCATCGGTCGGAAGTCCGATGCGATCTGTGGAAGTAGTTTCACAGTACCAACTACTTTCCAATATGGAAAGTAGTTTCGCGAAAAGGATTTCAACGGCGGTGGCCGGTGCCTCAGAGTGCTGAGGTGAGATGTGCGTCAGAGCGCCGAGGCGGCAACCGTGGCGGCGAGCTCTGTGGCCTTCTCGAGGTGGTCCTCGGTGACCTCGCCCGTGAAGATCAACGGATCGAAGGCGAGCGTCCACCCCAGGCCGGTCGTGATCTGCTTCATTGCGGTCTCGGCCCCGGTGGTGTCGTAGCCGCCGTGGATCCAGTAGGAGAACGGCCGGCCCGCTGTGGGTTCGCGCACGGCGTCATAGGTGGTGTCGAAGAAGTGCTTGAGGGCACCGGAGATGTAGCCGAAGTTCGCCGTCGTGCCGAGCACATACGCATCGGCGGCCAGCACATCCTCGGCGCTGGCTTCCAAAGCCGGCCGGACGGTGACCTCGATGTCGCCGAGCTCGGGCAGGCGCAGCCCGGACAGGGCCGCCTCGGCGATCTGCGAAGTGGCATCGGACGGTGAGTGATGAACGAGCAGCACGCTGACCATGTCCCCACCCTAGCTCCGGTAATGACTCGGGTCAGCCCCCGCGCATAAGGTGGTGCCATGGCCGTCATCTTCGATCCGATGCGCGGACGCACCCGTCCGGCAGCCAGCCACCCCGACGATGAGATCGTCGACGTCCTCACCGGCGACTATGCGAGCGCGGACTGGGCGGTGCTCACCGGCGCGGGGATGAGCACGGACTCCGGCGTCCCCGACTATCGGGGACCCGACGCGACCCCGCGCAACCCGATGACCATCCAGACATTCCTCTCCCACCCGGATCAGCGAGCACGGTACTGGGCGCGCTCCTGGGTCGGCTGGCCCCGGATGCGCGGCGCCCGACCGAACGCCGGGCACCTTGCGCTGGCTGGGCTGCCCGTGGCCGGGATCGTCACCCAGAACGTCGACGGACTCCATCAGGCCGCCGCCGAGGCGGTCGCCGCCGACCGTGCCGACCGCGGCGCGGATCTCGCGCCCAGTCCCGTCATCGACCTCCACGGCAGCCTCGACCGGGTCATCTGCCTGAAGAACGGGCACCTGTTCGCTCGCGATTGGGTGCAGCGGAGACTGAGCGAACTCAACCCGGACTTCGCCCATGAGGTCGGCATCGACCCCATCGACGTCGAGACCGCTCCCGACGGTGACGTCGAACTCAAAGACACCGCGGGATTCGTCGTCCTCGATTGCCCCGAATGCGGGGGACTGCTCAAACCCGATGTCGTCTACTTCGGCGACTCGGTGCCGCCGGCCCGGCTGCAGAAGGCGAACCGGATCTGCGATGACGCGCGCGGGCTCGTCGTGCTCGGGTCCTCTCTCGCCGTGCTTTCGGGCCTGCGCTTCGTCCGTGCCGCAGCGAAGGACGGCAAGCCCGTCGTCATCGTCACCGACGGTCCCACCCGCGGCGACGACCTCGCCGACTATCGGTCGATCTCCCGGGTCGCCGATTTCGTCACCCGGTGGGCAGCGAGGTGAGACTACCGCCGAGGCGGCCCGCATCCGTGGAGGCGTGCCTGCAGGTCAGGCGGTTCGCCCACGTCCAGGTGAGTCCAAGCCGAGGATGAAAGACTGAGAATCATGAGAGACAATCTGGCTCGCGCCGAACGACTGCGACTCGTCGACACCGCCCGCCGTGCGGGCGAGGACGCCCCCACATTATGCGAAGGGTGGACGACCAGGGACCTGGCCACCCACCTCATCATCCGCGAACGCCACCCCTCGGCGGCTCTGGGCATCTTCGTCTCGAAGTTCGACGACCGCAGACGGGCGAAGGAGAACGACTACGCGTCGATGCCCTATGCTCAGCTGCTCGGCCTCGTCGCCTCCCCGCCGAAGTGGACTCCGGGTGCTCTGCCCGGCGTCGAGTCCGCGATGAACACGACCGAATTCCTCGTTCACCACGAGGACATCCGCCGCGCAGCCATCGAGTGGATCCCGCGCCGGCTCTCACAGTCGGAGACCGCGACCGTCTGGGCGCAGACGAAGGTCGCACTCCTTCCCTTTGCCGCGAACGCCGACGGCCCCGTGACGATCGAGGCACCGGGCTTCGGCACCCGCTCCGCCGGCAAGAAGCGCGAAGGCGACGGCGTCACGATCACCGGTGCACCGCTCGAGCTCCTCCTCTACCTCATGGGCAGGCAGGACCACGCCCTCGTCGACGTGCGCTGAAGGTCGGGATTTCCTCCACCGGATCGGGGGATTGGTCCCTGTCGCGAGGCGGCTGCGGCTTCCTAGGCTGGTCTCATCAGCCATCGCAGAGGAGACTCACACATCATGAACGCAGCACCCGCACCGACCCCCGGACAGTTCGACCAGCCCCAGAGCACCGGCCCGGCCCTGCCGCCCCATTCGCCGCTGGGCTACCCGGACGCCCCGCAGAGCTACCAGGCCGCCGGCAGCTATCAGCATCAGCGCACCGAGGAGGACCCGGGCAAGGTGCTCGGCATCATCTCACTGGTCGCTACGCTCTCGACCTTCCTCGGATTCAACTTCATCGGCCCCGTCGTCGGCATCATCACCGGTCACATCGCTCGCAGGCGCTCGCGTGAGGACGGTCGCGCCGACAACGAGATGGGCAAGTGGGGACTCATCCTCGGCTACGTCTTCCTCGGACTGCTCGTCCTCGGCTGGGTGCTCGGCATCTCGTTCGGCATCGTCAGCGGACTCGCCGGTCTCATGGCAGGCTGAGTCCGGCTCGGCCACCTGGCCGCCTCTCGGCAGTGCCCACGGTCCCCGGTCGGCGGCGTCTCGCATCCTCACTTCTGAGGGCGAGGCGCCGCTTCGCTGTGTCCGACGGAACACTCGAGGGCCGTCATCGTGTCCGCGACGCTGAAGCCGAGATCCCGGTTGAGTGCGAGCATCGGTCCGTTGTTCGTCGCCGTGTACGTCTGCACCCATTTCGCCGAGGCGGTCGCCGGCACCGCCGGCAGCTGACGCAGATTCGCGACCTTGAGCGCCCGACCGATTCCCCGCCCCCGATAGGCGCGGTCGACGAGCGTGTCCTCCTGGATGACGATCTCCGGGGCATGGACCGAGACCATGATCTCCGTATACCCGACGGCGAGATCTCCCACATGGGCCATCGAACTGACCAGGACCCACCCCTGATCGTCCATCCGCTCCTCATGGCTGCGGATTGCGGCGGTGCTCGCGTGAGTGACCGGTCGGGTGAGGTCACCGACGGGTACGTCCTCATCCATCTGCTCCCGCAGCCTGGTCCAGGACTCGAGGACCTCTTCCGGGCATGCACCGATCCACGAGGTGACCGAGAAGTCCGGCTCCGTCTTGAGCACGGGCACGGTCGTCGAGGCCCCAGAGTCCTTGTACCGGTCGGCATCGGCGCGCAGATACGCGGGCAGATCGAGCAGCAGCCGGTGCTCCTCATTGCCCACACTCATGCCCCGTGTCTCGGCGAACGCGACCCCGGCCGGGCAGTAGGTCTCGGTCTGGACGATCACCGACGGTCTGTCGACGTCGGCGAGGATCTGCTCGACCGCCTCGGCGAGGGCAGTGCCGACACCGTGGCGACGGTGGGGCGGGATGACCCCGAGCTCGGCATACGCCGGCGATTCGTCCGTGAGGTTGATCTCGGCTCCGCCGACGGCCTCCTCACCGAGGTGGGCGACCAATGCGATGTCCGTCTTGTCCGTGCGCGGATGGGCGAACTGGGTCACCGTCGTTTCGGGGCTGCGCCACCAGGCCGCAGTGCGATCGTCGGTGTAGGCGATGCGCATGAGGTCGTTCCATGCGACCAGCGCGTCCTCATCCGTGTGATCGATGCGGGTGATCCGAATCTCAGACATGAGATGAGTCGACCACGGCCCGAAGGTGTTTTCAAGCACATCGGGGTCGCTGGAGCCGGTTCACCGAGGCTCGTCGGAGCCGTCATCGGGGCTGTCACCCGGGCCCAGGTGGGACGGATCGGTGGGGTCCGCCTCGGCGTGGGGGTCGTGCTTGGGCAGGCGGGAGCCGATGTGCGCGCCGGGTTTGGTCATCACCCGGTAGACGAGCCACGCGCCGAGGCTGAAGACGATGATGATGGCGAAGGTGAGGAAGATGACCGCACCGAGACCGGGTTCCATCATTTGGCCATTCGTCGACGGTCGAAGTAGTTCGCGAAGCGGGCCTTGAACGAGCCCATGCCGATCGAACCGCCCACCCGCACGATCGGCTTGCGACCGGTGGGGACGGCGTTGACCACGGATTTCACGCTGCCCCAGGACTTCGAGAGTTCGTCGACATTGACAGCCCAGTCATCGGGGATGACGACCGTGACCGAACCCATGCCGGCGACGATCTCGACGTCGATGGTCTGCAGATCCGTGTCGACCTCGAGGAAGTTCAGCTCGATGTTCGACATCGAGGGTTCGCAGCGGATGTAAGGCGGCACGGCCCAGCGTGCGCGGCGGACCTCGGACTCCCAGCCGGCCTTGATGACGAGCGGATCGAGGAGGTTGTGTCCCTGGATCGCCTGCCCGCGGTCAGCGGCGGGCGCGATCGCCGAGGTGGGGCGGAAGCGATCGGAGGGAAGTTCGGTGGTGAGGTCGGCGAGCACCTCGTCGAGGTCGATGGGGAACTTCGCGGCGTGGACCTTCTCCATCCGTTCGTCGAGCTCATCGACCGTGATCCGTCCGTCCCCGGCGGCTTCGCGGAGGACTTCGATCGCCTCGTCACGTTCCTTGTGGCCGATGCGGAAGGTCTTCGCGGGGTCGTTGTCGGCGGGACCGGAGAGGTTGGGCTGGGTCATGATCTCTATCGTGCCTGATCGTGCGGTGAGCGACAACGGCGGGAGTCTCGGGGGCCGTGACGGGGTAGGGAGCTGAGAGATCGGGGGAGGGCGCAGGGGCCGTGTCTCGTGTCAGTCGTTGGCATTAGGCTAGGGGACGTGTCCACCGCACTGTACAGAAGATACCGCCCAGAGACCTTCGACGAGGTCATCGGTCAAGAGCATGTGACCGATCCGCTGAAGGCCGCGATCGACCGCGGCCGCATCAACCATGCCTATCTGTTCTCCGGGCCGCGCGGGTGCGGAAAGACCACCTCGGCGCGGATCCTCGCCCGGTGCCTCAACTGTGAGAAGGGGCCGACACCGGTGCCCTGCGGTGAATGCCCGAGCTGTCGGGACCTGGCCAACGGCGGCCCCGGTTCCCTCGACGTCGTCGAGATCGACGCGGCCAGCCACAACGGTGTCGACGATGCCCGTGACCTGCGGGAGAGGGCGATCTATGCGCCTGCCCGCGACCGGTACAAGGTGTTCATCCTCGATGAGGCGCATATGGTCACATCGCAGGGATTCAACGCCCTGCTCAAGATCGTCGAGGAACCGCCGCCGCACATCAAGTTCGTCTTCGCGACCACCGAGCCGGAGAAGGTCATCGGCACGATCCGTTCGCGAACCCACCACTATCCCTTCCGGCTGGTCCCGCCCGAGGCGCTGACGAACTACCTCGAGGATCTGTGCGGTCGGGAGGATGTCAACGTCGCCAAGGGCGTGCTGCCCCTGGTCGTGCGTGCCGGCGGCGGTTCCGTGCGCGACACCCTGTCCGTGCTCGATCAGCTCATCGCCGGTTCGGGGCCCGACGGAGTCGACTACGGCCGGGCCATCGCGCTGCTCGGCTACACCCCGGACTCGCTGCTCTCCGACATCGTCGATGCCTTCTCCGCCGGTGATGGTGGAGGGGTCTACCGTGCCGTCGAACGCGTCATCGAATCCGGTCAGGACCCCAGGCGCTTCGTCGAGGACCTGCTCGAGCGCTTCCGCGATCTCATCGTCATCAATGCTGCCCCCGAGGCGGCCCATGCCTTCCTGCCCGAGGTGCCGCCGGACCGGTTGGAACGGCTCACCCTGCAGGCCGCCGGCTTCGGCCAGGGGGAGCTCTCCCGCGCCGCGGATCTGCTCAATGAGGGATTGACCGAGATGTCGGGGGCGACCTCGCCGAGGCTGCAGCTCGAACTCATCTGCGCGCGCATTCTGCTGCCTGGTTCCGGTCGCAGCCGCGACGCCGTGCTCAGCCGCATGGAGCGGATGGAGCGTCGGATCGGCATGTCGGCCACCGGTGTGGCAGCGAATCTGCCCCCGGCGCAGGCACCGGACCAGGGTCAGGCTCCGGGGTCGGGGCAGGTTGCTGGCCAGACGCAGGGCCAAGCGCCTGGTCAGGCGTCGGGTCAGGGGCGCCCCGCCGGGCTGGAGCCGACGGGCGTTGCCGGACGAGGCGACGGAGCGCAGGCGGCAAACGCACCTGCGGGACAGCCCCGGACTGCCGATCACGACGACTTCGATGACATCGCCGCCATGGCCGTCGCCGCAGAATCGATGCTCAACGAGCCCAATACACCGGCTCAGCCTGATCAGTTCCAGGAGTCTCAGGCGCAGCCGGCCCAGCGGGATCGACCGGTCCAGCCGGGTCAGTCTCAGCCGGAGGGGGCGCAGCCGGTGCAGCGGCCGGAGCAGTCTCAGGAGTCTCAGCGGCCGCAGCAGGCCCAGCAGGATCGACCGGTCCAGTCCGACCGGCCCGCGCAGCATGACCGATCCGCTCAGACTGACCGATCTGCACAGACCGATCGGTCCGCACAGCCGGAGCGGCCCACTCACCCGTCGGAATCTGCGGCCGCATCAGCATCTCCGCGTAGCGACGAACGAGCGCAGGATCCTCGCCGCGAATCAGCATCCGCGCCGGAGCCGGGGAACCAGCAGCCCGAGAACCAGCGGCCCGAACCGGCCGCGCCACCGGCCGAACCACAGCGTCAGGTGCCCGAACCGACCGCTTCCGAACAGGGGCCAGTGTCGGCACCGGACTCGTCGTCGCCCTCCGGGCAGGGGGAGACCTCGCAGACTGAGCAGGCAGCGGCACCCGAAGCCACCTCGGTGGCGGGATCGGGAGATATCGGCGGAGAGATCGAAGCGATCCGTCGCGCCTGGCCGAGCATTCTCGCCGCCGTCGAGAAGCGCAGCCGCCTCACCCGCGCGATCATCGCGGCCAACGCGATTCCGCAGTCATTCTCCGACGGGGTCGTCTACCTCGGCTTCAACAATCCCGGATCCGTCCAGGGCTTCCAACAGCGCGACCATGGCGCCAAACTGGCCGCCGCCATCAACGACGTGCTCGGCATCCAGGCGCGCATCGACGTCGGCGATGTCGGCCGGATCGGAGGCGGAAACGCATCCGGCGGACATCAGGGCAAGGGAGCTTCGGCCCCGCCTATGAACGACGCCGGGGGCAATCACGGCCCGGCGCCCAGCCAGCGCCGCCCGAGCCCGCAGGAAGTCGCCGCGGTCGTCGGCACCCGCGAAGTCGACAAACCACGGGTCGATCACGAGAAGTTCTGGGAGCCCAGCGGACCGACTCAAGGCCCCTGGTCCTCCGACGACGAGGAGGGAGAACAGCCGGGGCCACCCAGCGAACCGACTCCTGAGAACAACCGCCCCGACGACGAGGGCGAGTCCGAACAGGCTCCGGCGAATCCGGACAAGCCAGAGTTCGGCGCCCCCGAGTCTGGCATCGCCGACCTTGTCGACGACCACGCTGCGAACGAAGGTGCCGCCACACAGGCGCACCCGGACGAATCGGACACACCGGTCGAGCCCGCCACCGTTGCCGACGAACATGGCGCCGAAGCCGATGCCCCGGAGATCGTCGTGCCCGATCTCTCCGACGATGACTTCTTCGGAGCTCCCGTCGACCAGGCGCCCGAAGGTGTCGGTGGCAGCGGCGCAGATTCTGGCGACCAGGACTGGCGATCCGACAGTCGGTCGGCACATCCCGAGGGCGAGACACCGGCCGATGAAGGGCACGCGCATTCCCCGGATGCGCAGTCGCAGCCATCCGATGAACCGGGTCTGTCGCACGATGACGACAACTCAACGATGGAATACGTCCAGCCGCGGTGGGACGAGCCGAACTGGCACGATGGACCCGACACCGGTCCGACGGCCACCGCTTCCGCCGATGTCGATACGACGAGCGCAGGCAGCGGTGCGGTCGATGTCGGAGCCGTGGTCGTGCCTCCACCCGACGACGACCTCGACTACCCCGACCTCAGTGACACCGGTGACTTCGGGGGAGAGGCCGCGGCATCGGCCGTGCAGACATCGTCCCTCGCCCACACCCCGCCGCCGAACCGCGCAAACGAATCCAAACCCTTCAAGTCCCGCTTCGCCGCCCTCGCGGAGAAGCACGGTGTCCACACGACTCCGCCCGGTGGAACTGATTTCGGATCTGCCCCACAGACCAACGCCGGGGCCAGCACCCAGCCCAGCGCCGCCTCGGCGCCGGGGTCCGACCCCTACCCGCAGGCCACGGGATCGGACGAGGACGAGTATGATCCGGAAACGGACCTCGACGTCTCCGAGGCACCCCAGATCGGGGTCGACGTGATCGCACGCGTCCTCGGCGGCGAAATCATTGACGAAAGAGAAGTATGAGCGCTGTCTACGAAGGTGCCCTCCAGGATCTCGTCGAAGAGTTCGGCAAGCTTCCGGGCATCGGGCCGAAATCGGCGCAGCGACTCGCCTTCCACATCCTCCAGACCGACTCCAGCGACGTCAACGCGCTCGCGCAGGCGCTCACCGACGTGAAGAAACGTGTGCGGTTCTGCGAAATCTGCGGCAACGTGTCCGAAGAGGCCGAATGCACGGTCTGCCAGGACCCGCGTCGCGACCGGTCGATGATCTGCGTGGTCGAAGAGCCCAAGGACGTCGTCGCGATCGAACGCACCCGCGAATACCGGGGTCTCTATCACGTCCTCGGGGGAGCGATCGATCCGATGGCCGGCGTCGGTCCGGACAACCTGCGGATCAAGGAACTCATGACCCGCCTGCAGGACGGTGAGGTCAAGGAGACCGTCATCGCGACCGACCCGAACCTCGAAGGCGAAGCAACCGCCACCTACCTCGTCAGGCTGCTCGGTTCGCTCGGTGTGACCGTGACTCGCCTGGCCTCGGGCCTGCCCGTCGGCGGTGACCTCGAATATGCCGATGAGGTCACTCTCGGCCGGGCATTCTCCGGCCGCCGCGAGATCGACTGAACGCCGTCCCGGCCTTCGCCCAGTCGGCTTGTCCTGAACTGAACCGCGGTCATTCGCACCCTTGACACCATATCGATAATCGTGAAATATATTGTTTATCGATATATCGAGAAACGATAAGCGTTCGACAACGGCGGGACGAGGACCGAGTGCTCGGTCGATCGCCCGTCCAGGCGGAAAGGCACTGTCATGTCACCGACGTCCGAACAGAAGCCGCACGATGATCCACAGAAGCGCAAGGCCTTCGGCACCGGTTACGAACTCTGGATCGGTCTGGCGGTGGGGCTCTACGTCGTCTACGCAGTCACCGATCTCATCACCGGACTCGTCCATTCCGAGGTCTCGCTGTCGGTGGACTTCGAAGATGACGCGGTGTCCGCGCTCGACGTCCCGAACGGCACCGCCTCGTTGCGCGGACTCACCGAGATCTCCGTGGCTACCGGCGATGTCTCCGCGGGGGCAGTGGTCTTCGTGATCATCGCGAAGATCGCTCTCATCCTCACCGTTCTCGGCGCTGCGATCTCCCTTGTGCCGGTCATCCGTGACATCGCCGCAGGCACCCCTTTCACGTCCCGGGCGTCCCGCGCCTTCAGCGTGCTCACCTGGATCGTGGTAATCGGATGGATCATCTACTTCATCACCATGATGCTCGGCAGCAACTGGATCGCCGCCGATATCGGCATCGGTGACGGAGTCGGACCGGGCATCACCGTGATGCAGTCGTGGCTGGTTCTCGGAATCCTCGGCGGGGCCGAGCTGCTGCGCCGCTGCTTCCGTTCGGGCCGGAAGGCCCAAGAAGAACTCGAAGGGCTTGTGTGATGGTCGAAGAGTTCGACTCATCACGCGTCATGTGCCACCTCGATGCGCTGCTCACACAGAGGGATCTCAGCCTCACCGAATTGTCCAAGCGCGTCGGCGTCTCCCTGGCGAACCTCTCCGTGCTCAAGAACAACAGGGCGAAGGCCGTGCGCTACTCCACCCTCATCGCTTTGTGCGAGGTCCTCGACTGCCAGCCCGGAGACCTCTTCACGGTCGAACGCCGACCGAGGTGAGCGGTCGAGGTCTCGGCGGCTCGCAATGCCTGCAATATAACGATTTCTGAGCAGGGGCTGAACGGCCTGCGACCGACCCGCGTCTCGCCTATCAGGACAGCGAACGGAGGGGGCGCCGATGGTCGGCATCCGGCCCGGTCAGAGGCTGTCTGAATGGCGGTCGAAGGTGAACCGAAATGACCTACCTCATACAATGGTCGAGGTGCCGGGAGCCCGACACGGCTGAAATCCTGATCGATGGAGCACGAGATCTCCATGTTTGGAACCATGGAATCGATCGCCTGGCACGGAACTTATCAGCGATAAGGAAGATACTTCAGTGAGCATAGTCGTCCAGAAGTTCGGTGGGTCCTCGGTAGCCGATGCAGAATCGGTCAAGCGGGTGGCCAAACGAATTGTCGAGTACCGTCAAGCCGGCCACGAGGTAGTCGTCGTGGTGTCGGCCATGGGAGACAGTACCGACGATCTCATCGACTTGGCCCAACAGGTCTCTCCCATGCCCCCCGCCCGCGAACTCGACATGCTGCTGACCGCCGGTGAGCGCATCTCGATGGCGGTCCTGGCCATGGCGATCGCCAACCTCGGCTTCGAAGCCCAGTCATTCACCGGTTCTCAGGCCGGCGTCATCACCGATGAGCAGTTCGGCAAGGCCCGCATCATCGACGTCACCCCCGGCCGCATCCGCTCCTCCCTCGACGAGGGATACGTCGCCATCGTCGCCGGATTCCAGGGAGTCAGCCAGACTGCGAAGAACATCACCACACTCGGCCGCGGCGGCTCCGACACCACGGCCGTGGCGCTGGCTGCCTCCCTCGATGCCGATGTGTGTGAGATCTACACCGATGTCGACGGCGTCTTCACCGCCGATCCGCGCATCGTGCCCACGGCACGCAAGATCGATGAGATCGGGTATGAGGAGATGATGGAGATGGCCGCCTCGGGCGCCAAGGTCCTCATGCTCCGCTGCGTCGAATACGCCCGCCGCTACAACGTGCCCGTGCATGTGCGGTCCTCATTCTCTCGCAACCAAGGAACCTGGGTGACCGATTCACCCATCCCAGAAGCCTTCCGACAGGGACGGGGACCATCGACCCCGGAAGCGGAATCAGAAACGGAGTCCACCATGGAACAGGCAATCATCTCTGGCGTCGCCCATGACCGGTCGGAGGCCAAGGTCACGATCGTCGGCGTTCCCGATGTCCCGGGCAAGGCGGCCGAGATCTTCAAGACCCTGGCCAAGCAAGAGGCGAACATCGACATGATCGTCCAGAACATCTCCACCCGTGAGCCGGGCAAGACGGACATCTCCTTCACCCTGCCCATGGACGACGGAGCCAAGGCGCTCGAAGCTCTCGACGCGGTCAAGGCCGAGATCGGCTTCGACCAGGTCCGCTACGACGACCAGATCGGAAAGCTCTCTGTCGTCGGCGCCGGTATGCGCTCCCACCCGGGCGTAACCGCGACCCTGTTCGAGGCGCTCAGCGACGCCCAGGTCAACATCGACATGATCTCCACCTCGGAGATCCGCATCAGCGTCGTCACCCGAGCAGACCTGCTCGACGACGCCGTCCGGGCCGCGCACGCCGCCTACGGACTCGACAGCGAAGACAACGAAGCAGTGGTGTACGGAGGTACCGGACGATGAGTGTGAATATCGGAGTAGTCGGAGCAACCGGCCAAGTCGGAGGCGTCATGCTCGACCTCCTGGCCGACGATCCCGGGTTCGAGATCGGGACCCTGCGCCTGTTCGCCTCGGCCCGTTCGGCCGGGAAGACCGTTGACTTCAAGGGCCAGTCCATCACCGTCGAAGACACCGCCGAGGCGGATCCGTCCGGACTCGACATCGCCCTGTTCTCCGCCGGCGGAACGACCTCGCGTGCCCAGGCAGAGCGTTTCGCCGCCGCCGGGGTCATCGTCGTCGACAACTCCTCGGCTTGGCGCTCGGACCCAGAGGTTCCGCTCGTCGTCAGCGAGGTCAACCCCGAGGCTCTCGACGCGGTGTCCAAGGGCATCATCGCGAACCCCAACTGCACGACCATGGCCGCCATGCCCGTGCTCAAGGCTCTCCACGCCGAGGCGGGACTGTCCCGCCTCATCGTCGCGACCTACCAGGCGGTGTCCGGTTCGGGCCTGTCTGGAGTCGAGGAACTCGCCAGCCAGCTCGAGGCCGGCATCCCCGATGCCCGGAAGCTCACCACGGACGGAAACGCTGTGAACCTGCCGGCACCGGAGAACTACGTCGAACCGATCGCGTTCAACGTTCTGCCGATGGCCGGATCGGTCGTCGACGATGGTCAGAACGAGACCGACGAAGAGAAGAAGCTGCGCAACGAGAGCCGGAAGATCCTCGGCCTGCCCGAGCTCCTGGTCGCCGGCACCTGCGTGCGCGTGCCCGTCTTCACCGGCCACAGCCTGAGCATCCACGCCGAGTTCGACTCGGAGATCAGCCCCGAGAAGGCCACAGAGGTGCTCGGTCAGGCTCCCGGAGTCGTCCTCGACGAGGTTCCGACCCCTCTCAAGGCCGCAGGGAAGAACCCCAGCTTCGTGGGACGCATCCGCGCGGACCAGTCGGCACCAGCCGGCAAGGGACTCGTCCTCTTCGTATCCAACGACAACCTGCGCAAGGGTGCGGCACTCAACACCGTGCAGATCGCCGGCCTGCTGGCCGCGAAGCTCGAGGCACAGGCCGCCTGATCGCAGCCGCCTCGGTGAGGTGATCGTCGCGATCGGCCCCCGAAAGGCTGGGGGCAGCGCGGCAGCTGAGACCATGAACCGCCCGGGAGGATTCTCCCGGGCGGTTCGTCGTCTCGCGGGAGCATCGCTTGGCCGCTCGGGTAACGCGAAACTCGAAAGACGCGTCGTCAGCGACGTGCTTTTCGAGTTTTGCGCTACCTGAGGGCCGGAGGTGCGGCGAGCGCGCCGCAACACATAAAAGCGTTGCTATATATAAATATTTATATTAGTGGCGAGCCGCTGATCTGAGTATCGTCGTCGATGTTGACCACGTTGAACTCAGTTTTGAAAGGCCCACCATGACATCTTCCCGCATCGCTCTCACCACCGGAGCCATCGCCGCCTCGACGGCCTTGGTCCTCAGCGGTTGCGGAGGAGGATCTGCCGCTTCCGGCTCTGACTCCGGTTCGGGGGATCTGAAGGTCGTCACCTCGACGAACGTCTACGCCGACATCGTCTCCCAGGTTGCCGGAGACTTCGCGGAAGTGACCCCGATCATCGATGACCCGAACCAGGACCCGCACTCCTACGAGGCGACCACACAGGACCGTCTCAAGCTGTCGAAGGCCGACCTCGTCGTGGAGAACGGCGGCGGCTACGACGCCTTCATGACCACGATGCTCGAAGCCTCGGATGCTGATGTGGAGACGATCGATGCTGTCTCGATCTCCGGTCTTCCCGGTTCCGAGGGCCTCGGCAACGAACCTCACGACCACGGGCACGAACACGGTGATGATGAGGAAGAGGCCCACGGTGGCGGTCACACCCACGAAGAGGGTGACGAGCACGAGCACTCCGACGAGGGCGATGAGCACTCCGAGGAAGAGCACGAAGGACATGACCACGAGGGCCACGATCACGGCGAGTTCAACGAACATGTCTGGTACTCGGTGCCGACGATGACGAAGCTCGTCGACGAAGTGGCCGACCACCTCGGCGAGGCTCTGCCGGAGCACAAGGACGACTTCGCTGCGAATGCGAAGGACTACAAGAGTGAACTCGGGGGGCTGCAGGACGATATCGATGCGGTGAAGAAGGAGCACGGCGGCGAGAAGGCCGCGGCGACCGAACCTGTGCCGCTGTGGCTGTTTGACGATATGGGTCTGGAGAACATCACCTCTGATGAGTTCCTCGAGGCCGTCGAAGAAGGCAATGATGTGCCGCCTCTGGTGCTCAAGGCCGCGAAGAAGCAGATCTCCGACGGGGAAGCCGTGGTTCTTGGTTACAATACTCAGGCGGCAGGTCCGCAGGCGGAAGAGCTCAAGTCCACGGCTGAGGACTCCGATGTTCCGGTCGTCGACCTCGCCGAGACCATGCCGGAAGGTGAGCACTACACTGACTGGATCGGCGGCTACGTCTCCGACATCTCGACAGCTCTCGAAGGACACAAACACTGACAATGGCAAAAGAATCCGACGCTTCCGCACCGACGTCACTCCGGGAGCCGGTGATTCGCCTGCGCGGGGCCGAACTGCGGTTCGGTCCCCGCGTGCTCTGGCATGATCTCGACCTCGACGTCGCGCCGGGGGAGTTCGTGGCGGTCCTCGGCCCCAACGGCACCGGCAAGACCTCGCTGCTCAAGGTATTACTCGGGCAGAACACGCTGTCCGCCGGCACTGCTGAGGTCGGCGGCAGGCAGGTCCATTCGGGCAACCCGGCCATCGGCTACATACCCCAGCAGCGCGGAATCGACCCGCACACCCCGATGCGCGGGCGCGACCTCGTGCGGATGGGCATCGACGGTCACAAATGGGGGATGGGCCTGCTCTCGCGAGGCCGGAAGAAGAAGGTCGACGAGCTGCTCGCCGCTGTCGGTGCCACCGACTACGCCGATGCGCCCGCGGGCACCGTCTCCGGCGGTGAGCTGCAGCGACTGCGAGTGGCCCAGTCCCTGGCCAACGATCCCTCCGTGCTCCTGTGCGACGAACCGCTGCTCTCTCTCGATATGCATCACCAGAAGGTCGTCGCGGCACTGCTGAATGAGCAGCGGGTCGAACCTGACACCGCGGTTGTCTTCGTCACCCACGAGATCAACCCGATCCTGCCCTACGTCGACCGGATCCTCTACATCGTCGGCGGACACTTCCTCGTCGGCACCCCCGCCGAGGTGATGACCACCGAGTCGCTGTCCCGCCTCTACGGCTCCCCGGTCGAGGTCGTGCAGGTCGGTGGACGCCTCGTCGTCGTCGGCGGCGAAGAGGAGTGCGTGGACCACCATCACATGCCCGATGAGGAATTCGATCTGGACGCGGCGGTGAACCGATGAGTATCACAGAGATCTTCGGCAACCTCTTCACCTTCGAAGACTACGGCGAACTCGTCGGTCTGCTGGCCAATTCCCTCATCGCTGCCGCACTCCTCGGCGTCGTCGGGGGTCTCATCAGCGTCTTCGTCATGGCCCGCGACATTCCCTTCGCCGTCCACGGAGTCTCCGAACTCTCCTTCGCGGGAGCCGCCTTCGCCCTGCTCATCGGCTTCGACGTCGTCGCCGGATCGATCGTCGGATCGATCGTGGCGGCACTGATCATCGGAGTCGGCGGAGCCAAGGCCTCGGAGAAGAACGCCATCATCGGTGTGCTCATGCCGTTCGGTCTGGGGTTGGCGATCCTCTTCCTCGCCCTCTATGACGGGCGCGCAGCCAACAAGTTCGGGCTGCTGACCGGGCAGATCGTCGCGATCACCCCGAGCCAGATCCTCACCCTGATCATCTGTGCCCTCGCGGTTCTGGTGGTGCTTGTGATCGTGTGGCGCCCGCTGCTGTTCTCCAGCCTCGATCCCGAGGTGGCCCGGGCCAAGGGAGTGCCGGTCTCGTTGCTGACGATCGTCTTCATGCTCACCCTCGGACTGGCGGTGGCGCTGAGCGTGCAGGTCGTCGGCGTCCTCCTCGTCCTCGCCCTGCTCATCACCCCGGCGGCCGCGGCCACGCAGCTCTCCGCCTCCCCAGTGTGGGTGCCGGTGCTCAGTGTGATCTTCGCGGTGACAGCCTCGGTGGGCGGCATCCTCATCGCCCTGGGTTCTCCCGTGGTACCGATCAGCCCGTTCGTCACGACGATCTCGTTCCTCATCTACGTCGTCTGCCGCCTCGTCGGGGGACGCCGGATGAAGTCCCTGCACCGACGCCGCGCCGCTCGTGCGGCCAAAGACCACAACACATCCCAGCCCGCCACCCCTTAATTGCTACCTGACGGCGGCGCAGCAACGTGGCGCGAGGTTGCTGGGCCGCCGTCAGGTAGCAAGGGGAGGGGATAGAGTTGGGGAAATGAAGAAGCGCGCTCTCCTCGCCGGTGCTCTCGCCGTCCCCGCGGCCGCCGGCATCTGGGGTGCGGTCATCGAACCGCATCTCTTCGCCATCCGTCGACATACCCTGCCGATCCTGCCGGCCGGGGCGCAGAGCATCCGCGTCCTCCACGTCGCCGACCTGCACCTGGCACCGTGGCAGAAGCACCGCGCCTCCTGGGTCAAGGCGCTCACCCGGCTGCAGCCGGATCTCGTCGTCAACACCGGCGACAACCTCTCCGCCGACATCGTGCCCGAGGTCCTCGACGTCTTCTCGGGCCTGCTCGACGTTCCCGGCGTCTTCGTCCTCGGGTCGAACGACTTCTTCTCTCCGCAGGCGAAGAATCCGGCGAAGTATCTGCGTTCCCCCTCGGAGGTCAAGCACCGTGTCGACCCCGACCTCGACGTCAAGGCCCTTGTTCGCGGGTTCGAAGGCGAATCCGCGACGGGCGGGGCCGGTTGGCATTTCCTCGACAACGCCGAGGCGGCCCTGACAATCAAGGGCACCCGCATCGATTTCTCCGGTCTCGGTGATGCTCACATCGACCGTGACCGCATCCGGTGGAGTGGGGAAGCGGCGGGAGACGGCGTGCTCGAGCATCCGCGCTTCGACCCGGAGGCCGGTCTCAAGGTGGGCGTGACGCATGCCCCGTATTCGCGGACCTTGGAGGCGTTCGCCTCGGCGGGGGCGGATCTCATCATGGCCGGGCACACGCACGGCGGACAGATCCGGGTGCCCTTCTGGGGAGCACCGGTGACGAACTGCGATCTGGATCGGACACGCGCGAGAGGCGTCTTTTCCTATCGTGGCAGCCTCGTCGAGATCTCCGCCGGCCTCGGCTTCTCACCGTACTCACCTGTGCGTTTCGCCTGCCGACCGGAAGTCAGCGTCCTCGAACTCGTCGCCCGGGTCTGACTCGTTCAGCGGTTTCTGAAGATTTGCACAAGGCGAATTCGCTAAACTTGTTTTCATGGTGTCTCCTGAGTCAAACCCCACTCCGACCAAGATGGGCGCGTTCATGCAGTTCGTCGCCGTCAGCGCGGTGGCGGGCATCGTCGCCGCCGGTCTTGCCATCCCCGGAGTCGGCGTAGCCACAGCCAGCGCGAACAGCGCGGTCGAGATCTTCGATTCGCTTCCCGCCACCTTGGAGATCAAGGATCTCGGCGAGAAGTCGACGATGCTCGCCTCCGATGGGTCCAAGCTCGCGGACTTTTACTGGCAGAACCGCCAAGAGGTGCCGCTGGACGAAATCTCGGACAACATGCAGAATGCGACGATCGCCGTCGAGGACTATCGGTACTTCGAACACGGCGGCGTCGATATCGAGGGCATCGCCCGTGCAGCGGTGCACAATATGGTGTCCTCGACGACGCAGGGCGGATCGACACTGACCCAGCAGTACGTGAAGAACGTGCTCGCCGAGAACGCCCACGCCGAGGAGAACGAAGAAGGCGTCGCAGCGGCGAAGGAGTCCGAAGGCACCGCCGGCTACGCGCGTAAGCTGCGTGAGGCCAAGCTCGCTGTTGCGGTTGAGAAGAAGTATGACAAGAAAGAAATCCTCAACCGCTACATGAACATCAACAACTACTCGGGATCTCCGAACGTCTACGGCGTCGAAGCCGCCGCCTACCGGTACTGGGGCATCCACGCGAAGGATCTCAACATCCAGCAGTCGGCGATGCTCGCCGGAATCGTGCAGAACCCTTCCGCGTTCAACCCGCAGCGGTTCCCCGACCAGGTACTCAAACGCCGCAATACTGTGCTCGGGCAGATGCTCAAGTACAAGCACATCACGCAGAAGGAATACGACAAGGCGGTCAAGACCGACCTCGACCTCGATCTGCATGAGACGCCGAACGGCTGCTCGGCGGCCAAGAGCAAGTCAGAGTTCTTCTGCAACTACGTCCAGAACGTCATCATGAATGATGACACCTTCGGCGACACAGTCGATAAGCGACTCGCCTTCCTCCAGCGTGGCGGCCTGACGATCAAGACCAGCCTCAATCCCGATATCCAGAAGATCGCGGACAAAGAGGTTAAGAAGCGTGTGCCCGTCGGTGACCCCTCCGGTGCCGGTCACGCGCTGGTGACGATCGAACCCGGCACCGGTGAGGTCATCGCCATGGCCGAGAACCGTGAGTACACCGCCGGAGAGGTCAAGAAGAAGGACAAGAACAAGAAGACCTCGATCAACTACACCGTCGACAAGAAGCACAACGGCGGTGGCGGATTCCAGGTCGGTTCGACATGGAAGCCCTTCGTGCTGGCCACATGGCTGAAGGAAGGCAAGAGCCTCAACACCACAGTCAACGCCACGAAGCGCAACTTCCCAGCGAGCTCTTGGAAGTACAGCGGCTGCCCGAACATGGGCGGCGACTGGGATCCGAACAACGCCGGCGACGGCGAGGGAAAAGGCTCGATGACCGCGCTCGAAGCGACGAAGAAGTCCGTCAACACGGGCTACGCCGCTATGGGCAATCAGCTCAACATGTGCGACATCATGGACACTGCGATGGATCTGGGCATCCGCTACGGCAGCGGCGAGACCCTCGACTACAAGAACAAGCAGGGCTTCATCCAGGCCCTGTCGCCCTCATCCATCCTCGGTACGACCGAGACCACCCCGATCGCCATGGCCGCGGCATTCGCGACCTTCGCGAACGAAGGAGAGTTCTGCGGCCCCAAGCCGATCACCGAGATCAAGGACCGCAACGGGAAAAAGGTCGATGTTCCGGGCGAAGGCTGCAAACGAGTCCTCGACAAGGACGTGGCCAAGGGCGTCGCGTATGCGCTGACGCAGACCTTCAACGGTGGTACGACCACCGGTCTCGGAATCGGCGTGCCTGCCGGTGCGAAGACCGGTACGACGAACTTCGACGTCGGCCACACCTGGCTGCTCGGGTTCACGAAGACCCTGGCAACTGCGGTCTGGACAGGTGACCCCAGCGGAACCCGCGACTGGCGTACCAACGGCGCCGGTGCCGTGCGCGGACACATCTACGGTGCCACGATCTCCGGTAAGACCTGGCAGGCCTACATGAGCCAGGCGGTCAAGGAGACCAAGGGCAATACCGGCTTCCCCAAGCCCAGCGGCAAGTACTTCCAGGGCGGCGGCTCCGGAGGCGGCGGCGGATCGTCGACCAACGGCCGCAGCGGCGGCGGTGGTGGCGGTACCGGCGGTGGCGGCTCGTCGAACGGCGGCGGTGGAGGCACCGGCGGCGGCTCGTCGAACGGCGGCGGTGGAGGCACCGGCGGCGGTGGCGGTGGCAACGGCGGAGGAGATGGCGGCGACGGCGGAGGAGATGGCGGCGACGAGGCACCAGGTCTCGGCGGCAACTGAGACGTCCGCGTCGTCATCCCGGCGTCCGGTCGATCGGGCCCGCTGATCGTGTGAGGCGCGGTGGTCACCACGACCACCGCGCCTCCTCTGATTCAACCGGCGTACTCTGCGCCGGCCCCGTCGGGACCGCCGCCTGGTTCACGGCCGCCTCCTTCATCGACTGACCGACGGCGTTCAGCGAGCTATCAAGAGCGCCGCCGCCGTGTCTCCCCACTTGACGCAACGGCCTCACTGAAAAAGGTCTTCTCGGATAGTGTTGGGATTGGCACCTGCCAATGTTGAAGAGACAACCGAGGAGAATCATGACCAAGTGGGAATACGTCACCGTGCCGCTCATCGTCCATGCGACGAAGCAGATCCTCGATCAGTGGGGCGAGGACGGTTACGAACTCGTCCAAGTCGTCCCCGGTCCGGACAACAACGGCCTCGTCGCCTACCTCAAGCGCCCGAAGGAATAGGCGAAACCCCGGCGCCGAGGTAGCTGCCAGCCCTCCCGGGTCCGCCGTCATCGTTCACACCACCAACGTCGAAAGAGCAACCATGTCGAAAACTCTTGACCGCCTCACCGAACTCGGCCTCGAGCTGCCCGAGATCGCCGCTCCTGCCGGTGCCTACGTTCCCGCACTGCGCACCGGTGACTACGTCTACACCTCCGGCCAGCTGCCTGTCGTCGACGGCAAACTGCCGGCCACCGGCCACATCGGCTCCGACGTCGATCTCGACACCGGCTACCAGCTGGCCCGCACCGCCGGACTCAACGCCCTGGCCGCGATCGCCGGCGTCATCGGCGACCTGGATCAGATCGTGCGCGTCGTCAAGGTCACCGGCTTCGTCAACTCCGCCGATGACTTCACCCAGCAGCCGGCCGTGATCAACGGCGTCTCCGAACTCTACGGCGAGATCTTCGGCGACCGCGGTCAGCACGCCCGCAGCGCCGTCGGCGTGAACACCCTGCCCCTGGGCACCCCGGTCGAGGTCGAGGTCGTCGTCGAGGTTGCAGGCGATGCCGCTTAGCGGACGCACCCTTCCCGTCTCGTCGGAACTGCGCTGGCTGCTCGACCAGTGGCAGTCCGACGGACGGTGGCCCGTCCCTGAGGCCCCACGCCCCACCTCGGCGATCGTGCTGATCAGGGACGCTGTCGACGGTCTTGAAGTCTTCATCACCCGACAGCTCGACGCCCGGGGCGTCGAGGACCGCAATCGGTGGGCATTTCCCACCACCAGCCTGCGCCCGGGCGATGTGCGCAAACTGCCGCTGGCCGGGTGGAACTCCGCCCGCTGCGCACGGGCACTGAGCATCGAGAACAGATCCCGCGCCCTCCACCACTTCTCCGCAGCCGCACGCATCGCTTTCGCCGCCACCGGCGTTCTGCTCGCCGAAGACGTCGACCGTGAGATCGTCGCCGCCCCGCAGACAGATTGGCGAGGCACCCGATCCCGGCTGTTCACCAACGAAGTCTCCTGGTCGCAGATCCTGCGTGACCGTGACCTGCGCCTGCGCCCCGACCTGTGCAAACCGTGGCTGCGCTGGATCAACACGCCCACCCAGCTGCACCGCTTCGACACCACCTTCTTCATCGCGACCGTACCCTTCGGACAGGAGGTCGACTTCCTGTCACCGAACGAGACCTCCGGCGGGTGGAAACGCCCCGGTCAGATCCTTGCCGAAGCCGGAGGCGACCCCAACAGCATCGGTGCCAGCGCCCGACTCATCGTCGAAAGCCTCGCCGAGGTCGCCACCGTCGGAGCAGCCATGGCACAGGTGCGCAACGTCCATCCTCTGCGCCCCGAGGTCATCAGCGTCGACGGCGAGTGGAAGGTCGTCATCCAAGCCGGCAAGGACCCGCACGGGAAGGGATCGCTGCGCGACCGGGCGATTGCCGTCGGTGAGAACGACAACGACCAGAACCCTGGCTTCCTGACCTTCAGCGGCGATGACGACGAAGACGACCGAACAGACGAGGAGAGCGAGGACTCATGAGAATCCGCGCGAACAACCCCGGCCCGATGACCCTGACCGGAACTAACACGTACGTGCTCACCAGCCAGGACGATACCTCGGCGGTCGTCATCGATCCCGGCCCGGAGATGGCCGATCATCGTGAGGCCTTCCTCGCCGAGGTGGCCGACCGGGATCTGCGCGCGATCGTGCTCACCCACCAGCACGCCGACCATTCGGAGATTCTCGGCAGCATCGACCAGTGGGCCCCCGAGGTGCCCGTCTATGCCGTGCTCGAGCGCTTCGCCCGGCACACCGATCCCGTGGCTGACGGGGACGAGATCGCTTTCGGCGACACCCCGGCCGACGTCCTGCGCGTCGTGGCCACCCCCGGCCACACCAGCGACAGCATCAGCCTCATCCACGCCGGAGCCCTCTACAGCGGCGACACGATCCTGGGGGAGGGGACGACGATCGTCACCCACCCCGAAGGGTCGCTGCGCGACTACCTCGACTCCCTCGGACGCCTCAGGACGCTGCTCGACGAGGGCGAGTTCGCGATCATCGAACCCGCCCACGGCCCGCGCATCGATGACCCCGCCAAGGTGATCGACTACTACCGCACCCACCGCCTGGAGCGCATCGAGCAGGTCAGGTCCGCTCTGACGCAGGGGGCGACGACCGCCGCCGAGGTGTGCGACATCGTCTACCATGACGTCGATGCGAGCGTGCGACCGGCCGCCGAGCAGATCGTCAAGGCCCAGCTGGCCTACCTCGACGCCCTTCCCGTCGCCGACGACGCCTGAGAGACCGACGACGCCTGAAACACCTTCGTCTGAGCGGCGGCCAGGACTCCACCGCCACTCTGATCCCGGACATGACGAACGCCCCAGCCGATCGGCTGGGGCGTTCGTCACGCGTGCGGCATCGGGGCCGCGGGAGGATCAGCGGGCGCGGTTGCGCATCCGGTCCATGTCGAGGATGACGACCGAGCGGGCCTCGAGGCGGATGAAGCCGCGGGCGGCGAAGTCGGCCAGAGCCTTGTTCACGGTCTCACGGGAGGCACCGACGAGCTGCGCGAGCTCTTCCTGGGTGAGGTCGTGGGCGACGAGGACACCGTCCGGGGCCGGCTTCGAGAACCGGGCGGCCAGGTCGAGCAGCGCCTTGGCGACACGTCCGGGCACATCGGAGAACACGAGGTCGCCGACGGTCTCATTCGTCCGACGCAGACGCTGCGCGAGAGCCTTGAGCAGGTTCATCGCGGCCTGCGGGCGCTCATGGAGCCAGGTGGTGAGGTCCTCGTGCTTGAGGCTGAGCAACTCGGACTGGGAGACAGCGGTGACGGAGGTCGAGCGTGGGCCCGGATCGAAGAGGCTGAGCTCACCGATGATCTCGCCGGGGCCGACCACGGAAAGCAGGTTCTCGCGACCGTCGGAGGACTCCCGGCCGATCTTGAGCTTGCCGCTGGAGACGATGTAGAGCTCATCGCCGGCATCGCCTTCATGGAAGAGCACGGTTCCCCGACGGAGACTCCGCGGGTTCATGAACTTCATCAATGCACTGGTGGCTTCATCGTCCAGACCTGCGAAGAGCGTCGCGCCCCGCACCACTTCAATATCCACTGGTTCCTCCTTGTCGTGATAATCACACATAAATCTACCTGGTCAACAGCATCGATACCAGCAAAGACGCGGGAGTGTGGCCCATGAGTATGAAAACCCGCCCTGCCCGCGACCCTCACATCACCGCCGAGCCGACGTCACAGCCCGCGCCACTCTACTCCTCCGGGCACCTGACCACCTGATGTGAGCGGCCTAACTGCGGATTGTGGAGGCACGGATTAGGATGGTGAGTCGTGTTGACGGTGGCAGAGAAGAGCGCACGGAAGTTCGCGAAGGAGACCCCGCTGGGGCGGACGCGACGGGCCCGGAAGATCCATCGCATCCTCGCTGAGGTGTATCCGAACGCGAAGTGCGAACTCGACTTCGACACCCCGTTCCAGCTGCTCATCGCCACCGTCCTGTCCGCGCAGACCACCGACATCCGCGTCAACGCCGTCACCCCGGGCCTCTTCGCCGCCTTCCCCGATGCGCATTCCCTGGCCGTGGCCAACCTCATCGAGGTCGAGGAGCTCATCCGCTCCACAGGCTTCTACCGCGCGAAGGCCCGCAACATCGTCAAGCTCGCGAACGAACTCGTCGATGACTACGACGGAGTCGTGCCGGACCGGATGGACAAGCTCGTCAAGCTCGCCGGTGTCGGTCGCAAAACCGCGAATGTCGTCCTCGGCAACGCCTTCGACACCCCTGGTCTGACCGTCGACACGCACATGGGCAGGCTGGCCCGCCGGTTCGGATGGACGGAGGAGACCGACCCGGTCAAGGCCGAACACGACATCGCCGCCCTGTTCCCGAAGAAGGACCTCACCCTGCTCTCGCATCGGGTGATCTTCCACGGCCGCCGCATCTGCCACTCCCGCAGGCCAGCCTGCGGAGCCTGCCCGCTGACGGATCTGTGCCCGTCCTTCGGGATCGGGGAACTCGACCCGGACAACGCCCGCGCCATGCTCAGATTCGAAATGGCCCCATTGGCCACCCCCGCCGAGGCAGCCGCCGCCGACATGACGGCCGTGACCACCGCTGACGCTCCCGAGGCCGAGAAGTGAGCACCGGGATCCCCGACTTGCCACCCGAGTCCGCGACGATCGCGGACGGAGCGCTGAGGGGCCAGCTCGAGGAGCTCGCGACCTCACACGGTTCGCCGCTGTGGCTGCGGCGGCAGAAGGACTCGGCGGAGGACCAGGCGCGGGACGCCGCGGTGCTCATGCTCTTCGGGCGTGGGGGAGCGCCGCGAACCGATGCCGGACGGGCCGAGGCCAGTCGCCTGTCGGACCTCGGCGTCGCCGACGTCGACATCGTCCTTCTCCAGCGCGCGGCGACGCTGCGGCACCACCCCGGACAGGTCGCCTTCCCCGGCGGCGGACGCGACCCCGAGGACGCATCGATGTCCGCGGCGGCGCTGCGTGAGGCCGAAGAGGAGGCCGGAATCCAACCTGACACCGTCGAAGTGCTCGGGGAGATGGATCCGCTCTATATTCCGGTCTCGAAGTTCGAGGTCACCCCGGTGATCGGCTACTGGAGGACACCCGGAGCGGTGCAGGTGATGGACCACCGCGAGTCCTATTCCGTCTACCGTGTGGCCATCGCCGACCTCGTCGCCCCGGCCAACCGCGGCACCTTCGCCCGCCCGGATCTGGGGCTCACGACCCCGGCCTTCGACGTCGGTGTGCTCAAGGTGTGGGGCTTCACCGCCGGCATCCTCGACTTCGCCCTCGACCACCTCGGCTGGGCGGGGGGCTGGGACAAGCAGGCTCCCATCGCCATCGACTTCTGAGCGGACAGGCGACTGAGCGGGCACGCTCTGCCAGTACACGCTTTCGCACAGTTTGCGCTTCTTTATCGGTGCATAGTGAATACGCAAGGAGGCGCCGGACGTGATGTCCGGCGCCTCCTGTGTGTCTCGGGGGTTCTCTGGCGGTGGCTCTCAGGTGCGAAGCGTGTTCAGTACCTCGGGCCTGAGGGGTTCTTGACCGCGCGCTTGACCGAAGCGACCAGCGACTTCGCCGAGCCGATCGCCGTGCCCGGCACCGGGTTGCCCTTCTTGAACAGCGGCAGGGCGACGAGGACGAGGATGATCGCGATGACGGCGAGGATGCCGAAGACGATGAGGAAGCTGCCCCACCACGGCCAGTCGAGGCCCTCGTGGAAGGCGGCCGCGCCGGCGAAGATCACCATGAAGGAGGAGAGGAAGAGCAGGAAGAGGGCGACGATGGCGAGACCGGCGCCGATGCCCAGGTTCTTGGCTCCGGCAGTGGCCTCGGCCTTGGCCAGCGCAATCTCTTCTTCGGCGATCGCTTTGGAATCGTCGCTGATGCCTTTGATCAGTTCGCTGATCGACCGTTCGGCCATGAGTGCTCCTAAATCGAGAACGAGAGGACAATCTAACTAAAGAGTAGTCTGAAGGCGCCCTGCGGCCAAAGGCGAACCGGGCGAAAACTGAGAAAACCCGCCGGATCCGGACCGCGCAGCTGCGCTGCAGCCGTCCGTCACCGGCGGGTCGTCCTCAGCGAACGGACCGTGTCGCCGCCGAGGGGCTTCGACTCAGGATTCGGCGACCGACTTCTCGATGCCCTCCATCACCGAGGCATCGGCCAGCGTCATCGTATTGCCGACCTCTCGGTTCTCCGCGACGTCCTTGAGCAGTCGACGCATGATCTTGCCCGACCGGGTCTTCGGCAGATCGGTGACGATGTGGACCTTCTTCGGCTTAGCGATCGGACCGATGTCCTTGCCCACGTGCTGACGCAGCTCCTCGGCGGTCTCCGGGGAGTCCTCGACGCCGCCCACGACGATGACGAAGGCGATGACCGCCTGACCGGAGGTTTCGTCGGCGGCACCGACCACAGCCGCCTCGGCGACCTTGGAATGGGCGACGAGGGAGGACTCGATCTCCGCGGTCGACAGACGGTGGCCGGACACGTTCATCACATCGTCGACGCGACCCAGGAACCAGATGTCTCCGTCCTCGTCGCGGCGGGCACCGTCACCGGCGAAGTACGTGTCCTCGAACCGTGACCAGTAGGTCTCCTTGAAACGCTCCGGATCTTTCCAGATGCCGCGCAGCATCGACGGCCAGGGCTGACGGATGACGAGCAGACCGCCCTCCGGTCCGGCCGGATTCTTCCCGGTGTCGTCGACGACATCGACGGAGATGCCGGGGATCGGGCGCTGCGAGGAACCGGGCTTCGTCGACATCACTCCGGGCAGGGGAGCGATCATGTGCGCACCGGTCTCCGTCTGCCACCAGGTGTCGACGATCGGGCAGCGTTCGCCGCCGATGACGCGGTGGTACCAGCGCCAGGCCTCGGGGTTGATCGGTTCGCCGACGCTGCCGAGCAGGCGCAGGCTGGACAGATCGTACTTGCCCGGGATCTCCTCGCCCCACTTCATGCAGGTGCGGATCGCCGTCGGGGCGGCGTAGAGGGTCGTCACCTTGTACTTCTCGACGATCTCCCACCAGCGGCCCTGGTGCGGAGTGTCGGGGGTGCCCTCGTAGACGACCTGCGTCATCCCCGCGGCCAGGGGACCATAGGCGACATAGGAGTGTCCGGTGACCCAGCCGACGTCGGCGGTGCACCAGAAGACATCGGTCTCCGGCTTCGCGTCGAAGACGGCCTTCATCGAGTACAGCACCTGCGTGAGGTAGCCGCCGGTGGTGTGGAGGATGCCCTTGGGTTTCCCCGTCGTGCCGGAGGTGTAGAGGATGAACAGCGGGTTCTCCGAGTCGAAGAACTCGCATTCGTGCTGATCGCTGGCTTTGTCCACCGTGTCGGACCACCATTTGTCGCGGCCGTCGACCCAATCGACGTCCTGACCGGTGCGGTTGACGACGATGACGTGGTCGACGGGCGTGTCACCGGCCGACAGTGCCTCGTCGACGGCCGGTTTGAGGCTGGTGGGCTTGCCTCGGCGGTAGCTGCCATCAGCGGTGATGACCACGCGTGCCTCGGCATCGATGATGCGCGAGCGCAGCGCGTCGGCGGAGAATCCGCCGAAGACGACCGAGTGGGCGGCGCCGAGGCGGGCGCAGGCGAGCATCGAGATCATCGCCTCGGGGATCATCGGCAGGTAGATGGCGACGCGGTCGCCGGCCTTGACGCCGAGATCGGTGAGCGTGTTGGCCGCCTTCGACACTTCGGCGAGGAGTTCGGCGTAGGTGAAGACGCGGGAATCGCCCGGCTCGCCCTCGAAGTTGATCGCAACGCGGTCGCCGTTGCCGGCCTCGACGTGGCGGTCGAGGCAGTTGTACGCGACATTGAGTTTGCCGCCGACGAACCACTTCGCGAACGGCGGGTTCGTCCAGTCGAGGACCTCACCGAAGTCCTCGTTCCAATCGACGAGATCACGCGACTGCTCGGCCCAGAAGCCGAGGTAGTCGGCATCGGCGCGTTCGTATTCGTCGGCCTTGACGTTGGCGGCTGCCGCGAACTGCTCGGGTGGAGCAAAGGTCTCGGTCTGCTCGGCACTGGTCTCAGTCATTCTTCCCTCCGACTTCTTTGGTGGATCGAAAATTCCTCTTGAACTGTATACCCGCAGCCTCGGGACGAGACGCTGTGTTTCACCGGATGAACGGTGTGATCGGGGGTAGCCACAACGGAATCGACGTGCTATGGGTCACAGGGAGACGGTGGGGACCCACGGTCACGGAGACCCGCCTCGGCGAAGGGAAGGCAGGGCGATTCGAACGGTTCAGAATGTGCGAACGAGTGCACAGGTGCCCTGTGTTCTGCAAGGATGGGGGTCAGAACCTGTCGGGAAACCACCTGCGCAGGCACAGTAGTACTGTTACCTTTCCCCGAGATCGAGTGGAGTAAGCGATGAGTTCGCCGCAGCATCCAACCGGGTCCGGGCCACAGCCGTGGCAGGATCAGCCCCCGCAGTACCCCGGTCAGAATCAGCAGCAGCCAGGCGGTGCGCCCGGGGGTTACGGATCGGGACCGGGACCCTACGGTGCAGCGCCCGGGCAGAACGCCTCTGCGCCGGGACCGTATGGGTCGGGGCCCGCGCAGTACGGGTCTGCTCCCGGACCGTACGGGTCCGGACCGGTCCAATACGGCTCGGGACCCGCCCAATACGGCTCGGGACCCGGACCCTACGGTTCGGCGCCTGGTCCGTACGGTTCGGCACCCGGACAGTTCGGCGGAGCGCCCGCGCCCAAGCAGAAGACGGGGCCGGGCCTCATCGGACCGCTGACGCTGCGTGACCTGTTCCTGCTGTTCGCCGGTCTGCTGGCACTCATCGCTCTGTTCGTGCCCTACCGCGCCTACTCGTGGGAGTCGACGACCCTGTGGCACTGGAACGTCGCCGATATGGGCGCACTCGTCTTCGCCGTGCTCACGATTCTGCTCATCGTCGCGACCGTGCTGGTCAACAAGCTCGGCAGCGGTCGGATGCGGGTCGGATCGCTCGGACTCGACCAGTTCATCTCGGTGCTCTCGGCGATCGCGTTCACCTATGTCTTCGTCGACCTGCTCACCTCGGCCGTCTACTGGCATGTGGGCTCCTACCTGACGTTCTTCGCGGCTCTCATCGCGTTCTTCGCCGGCGTGTTCACGATGATTCCCTTCTTCGCGAAGGAATTCGACGGTCGCGAGGCCATCGAGACTCATCCCAAGGCTCGCCCGGTAGCGAAGCACACCCCGCATCCGGCCCCCGTGGCGAACGTCCCCGGCGGCAACGCCGGAGCTCCCGGCTTCGTCCCGTACGGTTCGGCTCCGGCCGGTGCCGCTCAGGGTGCTCAGTTTGGTCAGGGGCAGCCCGGACAGCCAGGGCAGGCTCAGCCTGGTCAGTTCGGCCAGCCAGGTCAGGGTGGTCAGCCGGGTCAGGCCGGTCAGGACGAATTCGGGGGATTCGGACAGCCGGGTCAGCCCGGTCAGCCTGATGATTCCGGCCAGTCGGGATCGGCACAGTTCGCAGCGCCCGGTCAGCCGGGTCAGCAGGACCCCACCAGCGGTCAGGGACAGTCCGGCTCCGATCAGTTCGCACAGAACCAGAACCAGTTCGGTGCTCCCGAGCAGGGACAGCAGCCGAACCCCTATGCTCCGCCTCAGCAGCAGGAGCCCGTGGGCTCAGCGAATGCCTTCGCCGCGCCGGCTGAGAATTCCCCTGATTCTGGCGCCGATTCTGCTGTCGACTCCACGCACGGGAGTGCCGCCGGTGCTCATTCGGCCGATGTGGGAACGTCAGCGGACGACTCCGCTGACGGCGCTGTGCACAGCACCGGTGACGGACAGACCTACCTCGGTCGTCGGGATTCGGAGGCTCCGCAGCACTCGCAGAGCGAACCGACTCAGGCCTTCGGCGTCGGAGCGGGCCACAATCAGACCGGCTCCCGCACCGACCAGCCGCAGGGTGATTCCGGCCAGCAGGTCTCGGAGCACAGCGATTCGGATTCCGGTGCCGCGGCAGCCGCCGCGAGCGTCGGTGCGGTCGGTGCCGGCGCCGGAGCTGTGGCCGCTGGAACCGCCGCGGCCAATGCGGACTTTGAGCGCCGCCGCGGACGCCACGCCGCCCCCGAATCGGATTCCGACGAGACCGCCGATTCTGCGGCACGCCCGAGCGACGGCTCAACGGCCTCGACCACGGGTTCGGATTCTGCCCCGGCCGACGCGGCGACGGGCTCGGACTCCGTCACCACCGCCTCGGCGAAGGAAGCGGAATCACGCGCCGACGAGGAGACCCCGACGGTCGTCTCGCCCGCTGAAAGCAGCGACCTCGTCTCGAAGGTCAACTCGAAGTCCTCGGACACGAGCACACCTGCCTCCGAGGGAGTGGCCATCGGCGGTGGGGACACCGAGACGGCGGCCTCGACCGACAAGGTAGGGCGGGCCGACGAGGCAGGGAAGGCCGACTCCCCGGCGCAGCCCGTCTCCGGTGAGCGCCAGACCGACGACTCGTCAGTCGGTGAGAGCTCGTCAGTCGGTGAGAGCTCGTCAACGGATGGGGGCACCTCGTCAGAGGACTCGGGCGACAACGCCAACATCCGCTCCACAGAGGCGACGGTCGTCAGCAGGCCGGCAGGCGAGAACGTCGTGGCCGGGGAATCCGGGGACCAGCCGTCGTCTCGGGGCGAGAGGATCGAAGCGCCCGAGAGCGAGGAACCGACACAGTACGTTCCCGTCGCCAACTACCGCAACCGGCCCGAAACCGAGAACGACCGGCCCGAAACCGAGAACCAGGCGCCTGCGGTGTCGGGCTCCTCGGACGAGGACACCGTGGCGCAGACGGCCATCGACAGCGAGCCCGTTCCGGCCGATGCCGGACAGGGCCCCGCCGTCGGCGGTCAGGGCCGAACCGACGCTGTCCAGAACAACCCGAACAACCAGGACGGTGGACGCACCATCATCCAGGCGTTCTGGTTCGCGGTGCCCGAACCGCGCGAGGCCGTCGACCCGACGACCGGGATGCCGGTGTTCACGATCTATCCCGGCGACTGGTACCTCAGCCTCGAGGACAACGGTTCCTGGTTCAAGGTCCGTGACACCGACGGCCGCGAAGGCGTCCTGCGCAACATCGACGGTATCCAGCGCGGCTGATCGTGCCGGGGCCGACTCGGACGCCTCAACTGTGGACGCAGCTCGCACCGAACGGCCCCCAGCCGGCTCACACCAGCTGAGCCGCAGCGACCGATACCGTCGCTGACCAGGGCCGAAGGTCCGCAACGCACCGAAGGGGCGTCTCCTGTGACTCGAACTCACAGGAGGCGCCCCTTCGTTGTCCTCGTCCACAGGCACCGACTCCGACCTGGCCCGGCACACCCAGCCGCCGACAGGCTTCATGCCATGCAGGTAGCCCTCATCACCGACCTCGGCGCAATCACCGAAGAATGCGCCCGCGTCGCCGAAAGCATCGGCGTCACCCTCACCGTCCTGCCGCCCGACTCCGGAGGCTGGCAGTCGGCCTCCCTCATCCTCCTCGGCGAGGATGTGAAGGAAGCCCCCGCCACGGACCGAGCCGACCGGATCCTCGTCGTCCTCGACGGCGACGAACCCGGCTCGACCTGGGCGAGGGCGAGCCACCTCGGCGTCGATCAGCTCGCCGTGCTGCCGGCGGCGGCCGAATGGCTGAGCGGGCGGATGATCGCCGCCATCGAACCCCCGGTCGCCCCGGGGACCACGGTCGGCGTCGTCGCCGGATGCGGCGGAGCCGGAGCCTCGGTGCTGGCCTGCGCGCTCGCCCGCCGGGCCGCCGCCGACAGCAGCGCCGTCCTCGTCGACGCCGACCCGTTGGGCGGCGGACTCGACCTCGTCCTCGGAGCCGAACAGGTGCCCGGACCCCGGTGGACCGACCTCAGCGCTTCCCGCGGTCAGCTGCGCCCCTCGACCCTGGCCGATGCCCTGCCCCGCCACGACGGGCTCGCCCTCCTGTCCTGGGGACGCGACGACACCGTCGACCTCGACCCGGACGTCTTCGACGACTTCCTCGCCGCCGCCGGTCAGGCCTTCGACCTCGTCATCGTCGACCTGCCCCGCCACGCCCCACCCCAATGGACCCGGCGCTGCCACCACGTCCTGCTCGTGTCCCCGGCACGGGTCCGATCGGCAGTCGCCGCCTCCCAGGTCGCCAAACGCCTTTCCCAAGCCCACCCGGATGTCCGCCTCGTCGTCCGCGAGACCGGCGCCGGCGGACTCGACGCCGAACTCCTCGCCGACTCCATCGGGCTGAGCCTGGCCGGAAGCATCCGCGACGACCGCGGCCTGTCCGCCGCCGTCGACCGTGGGGAGGGCATCCCCGGAGGCGCCCACCTCGGCCGCCTCGTCGACCGACTGCTGGGGGAGTGGGTGGAATGAGCGAATGGCTCGACGCCTCCCTCGTCGCCGACGTCCGCAAGACCCTGCTCGACAAACCGGGACCGGTGACCACCGCCGCCGTCGCCGAGGCGGTCCAACGCACCGGCCGGGTCCTCGGGTCGGCCGCCCTGCTCGAATTGGTCACCCGCCTCTCCGCGCAGCTGTCCGGGGCCGGGCCCCTGCAGTCCGTGCTCGAGGTCCCCGGCACCACCGACGTGTTCGTCAACGGACCGCGGGAGATCTTCGCCGACACCGGCGACGGTCCCCGCCTGCTCGACCTCTCGCTCGGTTCCGAGGACGAGGTGCGGTCCCTGGCGGTGCGGCTGGCCGCGCTCGGTGGGCGCCGCCTCGACGATTCGAGTCCCTATGTCGATGTGCGTCTGCCCGACGGGGTGCGGATGAACGCGATCGTCCCGCCGATCTCCGGCGAGACCACGACGATCTCCTTCCGCGTGCCCAAACGCTCCGGATTCCCCTTCGCGGTGCTCTGCGCCGACGGCTTCATCCCCGACGAGATCAGCCCGCTCATCGCCGAGGCGGTCACCGCACGGGCGAACATCCTCATCTCTGGCGGCACGGGCACGGGCAAGACGGTCCTCCTCGGTGCCCTGCTCACCCTCGTCGAGGACATCCAGCGCATCGTCATCGTCGAGGACTCCCGTGAGCTCATCGTCGCCCATCCCCACGTCGTCCAGCTCGCCGCCCGCCAGGCCAATGTCGAAGGCGGCGGCGAGGTGACCCTGACCGATCTCGTCCGCAATGCCCTGCGGATGCGCCCGGACCGCCTCGTCGTCGGCGAGTGCCGCGGGGCCGAGGTCAGGGACATGCTCACCGCGCTCAACACCGGCCACGAGGGCGGGTGCGCGACGATCCACGCGAACACCGCCGATGCTGTGCCCAGCCGTGTGGCCGCCCTGGGTGCGCTGGCGCACATGAGCCCCGAGGCGGTGTATTCGCAGTTCTCCACCGCAATCGATCTCGTCGTCCATCTGCGCAGGTCAGGGTCCGACCGTGGGGTCACCGAACTGGCGATTCCGACGCGGACGAGCACCGATGGGGTGGTGATGGAACCCGTGTGGGGCAGACCTTCGCCGTCGTCGCCGGGCACTGTCAACCGTCGTGCCCTGGCCCGGTTCGAAGCCGTGCTCGAACAGAAGTCCGCCGGATGATCGTTCTCACCGCCGTCCTCGTGGCCGTCGGGGTCATCCTCACCGCCCCACCGGACCCGGGCGCCCGTCTGCGCGAACTCCTTCGCCGAGGCGGCCGCGAGGAATCTACTCGATGGTCCCCTCTTCGACTCCTGCGCCGAGGCGGCAGTGTCGAGGACGCGCAGAGCGAGAGACTGTGGGCGATCGCCGCGGTCGAGAACTGCGCCCACCTGCTCAAGGTCGGGATGACCCCGCAGGCGGTGATGGCGACCTTGAGTCGGCAGAACGATGCCCTGTCACCGATATCGCGGGCCATCTCGCTGGGCGAGGAGCCGGGCCGGGCGATTGCCACCCGCAGCGTCGGACTGCCGGCGTCCGCCGCCGAGGTTCTCGCCGGCATGGCTGCGGTGTGGACGGTCTCCGAACGTTCCGGGGCACCGGCGGCCGAGATGATTCTGCGGTATGCCGCCGCCCAACGCGATGCCCTGGATGCGGAGCGGGAACGTCAGATCGCCATGGCCGGGCCGAAATCGACAGTGCGGGTGCTCAGCTGGCTGCCGCTCATCGGCATCGGCCTGGGACTGCTCATCGGCGTCAGACCGGTCGAATTGGTCTCCGGTCTGCCCGGTCAGCTGAGCATCGGCGGAGGAATCGTCCTCTACGTGCTCGGTCGCTGGTGGATGCGGACCATGATGCTGCGGGCACAGCGGTGAGCGTCATGGGACCTGTGTTCATCGGCATCCTCGTCGCCCTCGCAGTGCTGCTGTGGTCGGGCTCGACCGGCGGTCGACTGCAGGGCCTGCTCGGTGCTGGGAGAATCGGCAGCGGTGCGGGCGGGAGCATTGCCGGTGCTGGGGACAGGGCTCGCAGCAGTGGCGGTGCCGGTGACGTCGGAACCCGCGAGGATGCCGGTAAGGACGAATCTGGAGCTGTTCGCGCCGGCACTCCTGCGGCCGTGGCCGATGATCAGCTGGCCTTCGATCTCGACCTCGTGGCGATCTGCCTGACCTCGGGACTGCCGATCCCTGTGGCACTGACGCTGACGGCCGACGCCACGGGAGACCGTTCTGGTCTGCAGCGCATCGGACGGGCGATGACGATCGGTGGGAAGAAGCTCGCCGAGGACGACCGGCTGCTGCCCGTGCTCGAAGTCTTCGAGTTCTCCGAACACACCGGAGTCGGCCCGGCACCGCTCATCGAATCCGTGGCCAAGGAGCTGCGTGACTCCTCCCGCAGACGGCGTCAGGAGGCCGCCGCGGCACTCGGAGTGAGGCTGGTGCTGCCCCTGGGCGTGTGCATCCTGCCGGCGTTCCTGCTGCTGTCGGTCGTGCCCGTCGTCATCTCCCTTCTCTCGGATCTCACTACGGTCTTCCTCTGAACCCTGACCGATGCTTCTGGGACCTGACTGGTTCTTCCGAGCCCTGCACGCTTCCCCCGAGCCCTGCACGGCGGTGGTATGGAACCGGTTTTCAGATTCGGCCGGTAGGGTCGGCGTATGGCACAGGTAACACCCTTCAATCAGCTGTCCGATGTCGAACAGGCCGAAGACTACGCCGAAAACCTCTTCGTCGGCCGAACCGTGCGACTGCGTCCTCTGCGTGAGGAGGACCTGCCCTACCTCGAACAGTGGTGGTTCGATCCCTCGATCGTCGTCCTGCAGAACCACACGATTCTGCCGCGGCCCGAAGGCGGGGTCTCCGAACAGTTCTCCCAGTGGAGCGCGAACACCTCGAGCGAGGCCGTGGGCTTGAGCATCGAACTGATCGAGACCGAGGAGTTCGTCGGTCACGTCACCCTCTACGGACGCAATCCGATCAACCAGTCCGCGACCCTGGCGATCGTCCTGGGTCCGGAGTTCCACGGTCGCGGGTACGGCTCCGATGCGGTCCGGTTGGCTGTGAAGTACGGGTTCCTCCAGTTGGGACTCAACCGCATCGAGCTGCAGACGTGGGCGTTCAACACCCGCGGAATCGCCTCATACACGAAGGCCGGATTCGTCGAGGAAGGACGTCGACGCGAGGCCGTGTTCTTCAACGGACGCCGCCACGACGAGGTGATCATGGCCATTCTCCGAGATGACTGGGCCGGAAACACCTGAGCCGCCCAGGAGTCGGGCTCAGCGGCCGCGGCAACAGTCGGCCTCGGCAGCCGCACCATCCGTCGGCTTCGGACCGATCCCGCCGATCAGGCGGTCACTCACACGCCGATGACTGTGGACACCGCCGCGACTCGAACGTGATCTGCCTGTGGACGACGAAACGGTATCCACAGGCTCAACTCCGACCCTGGACAGCCCCGCCTCCTGCCTCCCAGGCTGAAGGTCCGCTTGCAGAGCGCGAGCGGATCCGCAGCCAAGGAGGAGAACATGAGCACCACGTCACCGCCCCCGGAGATCGCCGACCCACCGGACGAGCAGATCGAATCGGCCCCTGAGAATCTCGGCATCGACGAGTTCTGGGGAGACGACACCGGAGCGACCACCGCCGAATACGCGATCACCACGCTTGCCGCCTGCGGATTCGCAGCCCTGCTCGTCGTGATTCTCAAATCCGAACCGATCAAGGAACTCGTCACCGGGGTCATCCAGACCGCGCTCGGACTGGGAAGCTGAACCGAGATGAACCGGCGAGGCTCCCGTGCTGTCGACGACAGGCAGGGCCGTGACGCGGGCACGGCGACGGCCGAATTCGCCGTCGTCATGCCCGCCATCGTCCTGCTCATCGTTCTGCTCACGGGAGCCGCCGCGGTCGGCTTCTCCCAGCTGCGAGCCTTCGACGCGGCACGCTCGGCGGCCCGTGAGATCGCCCGCGGCGAGTCGCAGGCGGCCGTCGTCGCCGAAGCGAAGAAGCACGCAGGGGAGGCCTCATCGGTCACCGTCCGTGCCGACGGCGGCTATTCCGTCGTCACCGTGACCATCCGTCTGCCGGCCGCGATCTTCTTCCTCGACACCGTCGATGCCGCCGCCACCGCCAGATACGAAGGGGACCGAGGAGGAACGTCATGACGAACATCGTCGTAGGACTGTGCTCGATCATCCTCGTCCTCGTCACCGCGATCGGCAGTCTCGGGCAGGCGTTCGTCGCTCACAGTCGAGCCCAGAGTGCCGCCGACCTGGCGGCGCTGGCCGCCGCCGATGCCGTGCGCGGACTCGCGACCGGCGAGCCCTGTGAGATCGCGAAGGAGGTGGCTGAGCGCAACGGCGGTAGGCTCGGCGACTGTCGGGCGTCGATGAGCGAACAGTCCGCCTACGTCGTCGTCGAGGTCGACATCCCGGGACCGCTGCCGAAGGTCAGGGAGAAGGCTGTGGCGGGCAAGTAGAGCCGTCACTGCAGCACGGTGCGCAGCAGGCGCAGCGCGGCGTCCTTCTCCAAGGGTTCATTGCCGTTGCCGCATTTCGGTGACTGCACGCAGGAGGGGCAGCCGTCGATGCACTCACACGCCGCGATGGCATCCCGAGTTGCGGCCAGCCAGTCTTCGATGACCTCGCTGCCGCGTTCGGCGAAACCGGCACCTCCGGCCAACCCGTCGTAGACGAACACGGTCGCCAGGCCGGTATCGGCATGCAGCGCCGTCGACACCCCGCCGATGTCCCACCGGTCGCAGCCGGCGAAGAGGGGCAGCAGCCCGATCGAGGCGTGCTCGGCGGCATGGACGGCTCCGGGCAGGTCACCGGAGGCGACCTCGGCCTCATCGAGGACCGTCTGCGGGATCGTCCACCACACGGCCTTCGTCTGCAGGGTGCGTTCGGGCAGGTCGAGTTCGTGCTCGGCGATGATCGCCCCACCGCGCTTCGCTCGCATCCGGTAGGCCACGACCTGGTCCTTGACGTCGACGGTCCCGCTGCACACTGCCACTCCAGAGGGCAGCACCCGCTGCGCGTCGGTGTCGACGATCTCGATCTCCGTGGCCGAACGTGGCTGCGTCGTGTAATCGACCTCGCTGCGTTCGACCAAGACGATGCGTTCGTCGAGGTCGAGATCGAGGACGGTGAAGTCGACGCCCTGATGCGTATACACCGCACCCGGATGGGCGCCGGTGTGCGCCCCAGACTCGTCGACGGTGCCCAACAGTGTGCCCGTGCTCGACTCGACGAGGCGGAACTGTCCACCCCCGGCCCCGCGGATGTCGGAGAGATCCGTCGCCGGTTCGTCCTTGGCCCAGAACCATCCGGTGGGCCGTGCCCGCAGCATCTTCCGCTCGACGAGGTCGTCGATGACCTCACGCGCATTGTCCGGGAAGTGCATGAGATCGCCTGCCTTCAGAGGCACCTCGGCGGCGGCCGCGCACAGATGCCCGGAGAGCACATGCGGATTGCCCGGGTGGATGACCCCGGCGTCGACGGGGGAGTCGAAGATGACCTCGGGGTGGTGGACGACGTAGGTGTCCAGAGGGTCGTCGCGGGCGATGAACACGGCCATCCACCGCTGCCCTGCTCGCCCGGCGCGCCCCGCCTGCTGCCACAGGGAGGCCAGGGTGCCCGGCCAGCCGGAGATGATGACGAGGTCGAGACCGGAGATGTCGATGCCCAACTCCAGGGCGTTCGTCGAGGCCACCGCCAGCAGCTGTCCCGACCGCAGAGCGGTCTCGAGCATTCGACGCTCCTCGGCCAGGTACCCGCCCCGGTAGGCGGCGACCTTCCCGGTCAGTGAGTCATCGACCGCTCCGACCTGGTCACGGACGGTCTGCGCCAGCGCCTCGGTGCCGCGGCGGGAGGCGATGAACGTGATCGACCGGTAGCCTGCGCACATCGCATCGGTGATGATGTCGGCAGCCTCGACCAGCCCGCTGCGCCGGTCCCCGCCGGGCGAGACCGGAGGCTCCCACAGGGCGAAGCTGCCGGCGGCTCGCGGCGAGGAATCCTCGGTCACCGCATGCGCGGGCCGGCCGGTGAGCTTCGCGAACGCCGCATCCGGGTCGGCCATCGTCGCCGAGGCGCCGATGACGACAGGAGAGGCACCATAATGGGCGGCGATGCGCAGCAGACGCCGCAGGATCAATGCGACATGAGATCCGAACACCCCGCGGTACCGGTGGGCTTCGTCGATGACGATGAAGCGCAGGTTCTTGAACATGCGGGTGAAGCGTTCGTGCTGGGGCAGGATCGACCGGTGGAGCATGTCCGGGTTGGTGAAGATGATGTTCGCATGCCGCCGGGCCCAGTCCTTCGACGCCTGCGAGGTGTCCCCGTCATAGGCGGCCGGTCGCATGCCCTGGACGATGAAGCGCTCCAACTTCGCCAGCTGATCGGCGGCCAGTGCCTTCGTCGGAGCGATGTAGATCGCCGAGGCGGTGCGCAGCTTGTCCCTCGTCGCCTGGATCGATTCGAGCACCGGCAGCCAGAACCCCAGGGACTTGCCCGAGGCGGTGGGGGTGGCGATGACGACATCGGATCCGTCCCTGGCCGTGCTCGCCGCCTCCAACTGGTGCTGCCACAGCGCGTCGACGCCGATCGCGTGGCAGGCGTGCTTGAGCTCCTCGTCGATCCAGTCCGGCCAGGCGGCATCGGACTCGAAGCGCTGCGGGACGTCGCGGACGTGGACGATGCGCTCATCCCGGGCACCGAAACCGGTGACGATGTCGAGGAGAGCAGAGGAGGCCATGGGTCAATTATGGCGCAGTCGTTAGGATTCTTCTGTGACCGATCTACCGCTGACCCGCCTGGGCGAGACCCTCTACCGTGCCGGCTACACCGAACCGCGACTGCGACAGCTCTGGGGTGGGCCGACCTCGGAGGCGCTGCTGCGCAACGACGCCGCACCTGCCATCCGCGCCTGCTCACGTCTGCTCGCAGATGACGCGACCGCATCCGCCGACCGGGGGCTGGCCGGCCTGGCGCTGCTCTTCCACCTCCACCGCAGCGTCGAGATCGAGACGATCCGCACCGTGCTGGGGGAGTCCTTCGACACCGCCGCCGAGGCGGGGCTGATCGAGATCACCGACGCCGAGGTCTGCGCCCCGTTCGCGCTGACCCCCTATGACCTCCCCGTCGGCGTCCCGCGAGGCTTCAGGCCAGGCGATGAGAATCTCTACCTCGTGGCCGACCACGGCACCCTGACCAACCCCGACGTCCTCGACGGGGAGTTCGTCCTCGGACTCGGCGGGGCCGGGCGCACCCTCGTGTCCATCACCCCGCGTGAACCGGTCGAACTGGCCGCCGACATCGGCACCGGCTGCGGCATCCAGGCCCTGCTGCTGGCCCGCCACAGCCAGAAGGTCATCGCCACCGACATCTCCCACCGCGCCCTGCACCTGGCGTCCCTGTCGGCGCAGATCAACGGGGTGGACACCATCGACTTCCGCCACGGATCCCTGCTCGAACCGCTGCATGAGAGGGTCGACCTCCTCGTGTCCAACCCTCCCTTCGTCATCACCCCGCGCAGCACTGACACCACCTTCGAATACCGCGACGGCGGAATGACCGGCGACGCCCTCGTCCGGGCCCTCTTCGCCCGAATCCCCACCGTCCTCGCCCCCGGCGGACGCAGCGTCTGCCTCGGCAACTGGGAGACCACCTCGGGCAGCGGGGGCGGGCCGGAGACCTGGGTGAGCGAGAATGACACCTCCGTGTTCGTCATCGAACGCGAAGCCCTCGACCCCGTCGCCTACGCCGAGACCTGGGTCCGTGACGGCGGCATCCCGCGAGCCAGCGACTCCTGGAACACCGCCGTGACCGACTGGCTCGACGACTTCGACGCTCGAGCTGTGGAGGAGATCGTCTTCGGGTACGTGCTCATGGTCCGGGCCGATAACGATGTGCCAACGATTGACACCGGCACATTCAGGACCAGTGTGCGGATCACCTCGGCGCCGGCGAACAATCCGCACGGACTCGCCGAATTCCTCACCACGGTCATCGCCATCCGCACCTGGTTGGCCGGGGCCGGGCCCGAGGAGATCGCTCAGACCACCTTCACCCGGTCACCGGACCTCGTCGAACACCGCCACTTCGTGCCCGGTGAGTCGGAACCGAGTTCGATCACCCTGGAACAGGGGATCGGGCTCGGGCAGGTCTTCGACCTCGACACGGCACTGGCCGGGTTCGTGTCCGTGGCCGACGGATCGCTGACGCTGCGGCAGACGGCAGGTGCCCTTGCGCAGCTGCTCGAGGTGGATGCCACTGCCTTGGAAGACCAGCTGATCGCCCAGGTCAGAGCCCTGGCCGCGGCAGGTGCCCTGCTGCCCGGAAGCGGCCCCGAGGACGGCTGAGCGACGTGGCGGGATGAGGAAGAGTGACTCGACCGGTCGAGGAATAGGGATAGGATCGAAAACCGTTGACGCCGTGTCCGGACCTGGTCCGGTCGGTGTCCGGCCTGGTCGGCCCGATGCGGAGCAGGCCCGAACAACAGTGTTACATTGGGCCGGATCGTCCGTTGCATGAAGCAGCAGGTGCCGTGAGAGGAATGTGAAAGCGTGACCACAACCGAGAAGAAGCCCCGTCGCCTCGTCATCGTCGAGTCTCCGACGAAGGCGCGAACGATCGTGGGATACCTCGGCGACGGTTATGACGTCGAGGCCTCAGTCGGCCACATCCGCGACCTGCCCACCCCCTCGGAACTGCCCGCGGATATGAAGAAGGGGCCGTACGGGAAGTTCGCGGTCGACGTCGACAACGGCTTCGACCCCTACTACCGGGTCGACCCGGGCAAGAAGAAGAAGGTCACCGAACTCAAGCGCCTGCTCAAGGACGCCGACGAACTCTATCTGGCAACGGATGAGGACCGCGAGGGAGAGGCCATCGCGTGGCACCTGCTCGAGGTGCTCAAGCCGAAGATCCCCGTCAAGCGCATGGTCTTCCACGAGATCACCCCCGAAGCGATCGAACGGGCACTTGAGAACACCCGCGACATCGACACCTCACTCGTCGACGCGCAGGAGACCCGGCGCATCCTCGACCGTCTCTACGGCTATGAGGTCTCACCTGTGCTGTGGCGCAAGATCCGAGCGGGCCTCTCCGCCGGACGAGTGCAGTCCGTGGCGACCCGCCTCGTCGTCGAACGCGAACGCGAACGCATGGCGTTCGTGCCGGCCGACTACTGGGACCTCGACATCGACCTCGGACTACCCGACGGGACGAACCCGTTCGCCGCGAACCTCACCACCCTCGACGGGTCACGGGTCGCCGCCGGCAGGGACTTCAACGACAAGGGCCAACTGAAGACCACCTCGGCGACGGTCGTCGACCAGGCCCGTGCGGAAGCGCTGGCCACGGAACTTAACGGTACCGCGAAGGACGCGCTGACCGTGACCGCGGTGGAGTCGAAGCCCTACTCCCGCCGCCCGGCCGCACCGTTCACCACCTCGACGCTGCAGCAGGAGGCCGGCCGCAAACTGCGCATGAGCGCCCGCCAGGCGATGCGCACCGCGCAGTCGCTGTACGAACACGGCTACATCACGTATATGCGTACGGACTCCTCGGCGCTGTCCGGTCAAGCCATCGTGGCCGCCCGGAAGCAGGTGACCGAACTCTACGGCCCCGAATTCGTGCCGCAGTCGCCGCGTCAGTACGCGAGCAAGCAGAAGTCGGCGCAGGAGGCCCACGAGGCGATCCGTCCCGCCGGTGACTCCTTCCGCACCCCGGCACAGGTGTCCAAGCAGCTCAATGGGGACGAATTCCGTCTCTACGACCTCATCTGGAAGCGCACCGTCGCCAGCCAGATGGCCGATGCGAAGGGCAAGACCGCGACCATCAAGGTCAATGCCGCACTCGCTGACGGGCATGAGGCCGGATTCAGCGCCAGCGGCACCGTCATCACCTTCCGCGGATTCCTCGCCGCCTATGAAGAGGGCCAGGATGCGTCCCGCTACGACACGAAGTCCGGCGAGTCGCGGCTGCCGCAGGTCGAAGAGGGCCAGTCGCTGTCGGTCGTCAAGGCCGAAGCCGACGGGCACACGACCGCACCGCCGCCGCGCTTCACCGAGGCCAGCCTCGTCAAGCAGCTCGAAGAGCTCGGCATCGGCCGTCCCTCGACGTACGCGGCGACGATCTCGGTCATCCAGGACCGCGGCTACGTGACCACGCGCGGCAACGCCCTGGTGCCCAGCTGGTTGGCGTTCTCCGTCGTCCGCCTGCTCGAAGAGCACTTCACCGGGCTCGTCGACTATGCGTTCACCGCCGATCTCGAGTCCGAACTCGACCGCATCGCGATGGGCGAAGAGGACCGCAACGATTGGTTGGCCGGGTTCTATTTCGGCGACCAGACGCAGGACCGGGAAGGTCTCAAGGCGATCGTCGACGACCTCGGCGACATCGACGCCCGCGAGGTCAACACCGTGGCCATCAGCGAGGGTGTGAACCTGCGCGTGGGCCGCTACGGCCCCTACCTCGAGGTGGTCTCGGGAGCCGAGGGCGAAGACCCGAAGCGGGTCTCCGTGCCCGAGGATCTCGCCCCCGATGAGCTGACGGCGGCGAAGGCGGCCGAGCTCATCGAGACCCAGGGCGGCGAGGACCGCCAACTCGGCGTGGACCCGGAGACCGGACACACCATCGTGGCGAAGAACGGCCGCTTCGGTCCCTATGTCTCCGAGGTGCTTCCCGAGTCCGAGGAGAAGCCGAAGCGTGGTGCCAAGAAGCCGAAGCCGCGCACCGGTTCTCTGTTCAAGTCGATGGATCTCGACACGATCGACCTCGAGACCGCGCTCAAGCTGCTCAGCTTGCCGCGCGTCGTCGGCCAGGACGAAGAGGGCACGGACATCACCGCGCAGAACGGTCGCTACGGCCCGTACCTGAAGAAGGGCACGGACTCCCGGTCGCTGACCGAGGAGGAGCAGATCTTCACCATCACCCTCGACGAGGCGCTGAAGATCTACGCCGAACCCAAGCAGCGCGGCGGTCGCCGTGCCGCGGCACCGCTGAAGGAACTCGGCGAGGACCCGGAGACGAAGAAGCCCGTCGTCGTCAAGGACGGCCGCTTCGGCCCCTACGTCACCGACGGGGAGACGAACGCGACCCTGCGCAAGGACGACTCCGTCGAAGCCGTGACCCTCGAACGCGCCGCGACCCTGCTGGCCGAGAAGCGAGCCAAGGGACCGGCGAAGAAGAAGGCACCGGCCAAGAAGACCGCGGCGAAGAAGGCTCCTGCGAAGAAAACGACCGCGGCGAAGACGACAGCCTCGAAGTCGACGGCTTCCAAGTCGACGGCTGCGAAGAAGTCGACGACCGCGAAGTCAACTGCGGCGAAGAGCACTGCCGCGAAGAAGACTACGGCGAGCAAGACTACGGCGAGCAAGACCACTGCGGCGAAGAAGACGAGCTCGGCGAAGCCGAAGACTCCCTGAGCCCGAGGTCAGTCATCTCGAAGCTGTCGATCTCCCAGATCGATCGAACCGGTGAAGAAGAGTTCTCACGATGGTTCGCAATTCGTGATGCCGTCGAATCGTTCGACCGCGGTCCCGAGGCACCGCGGTGGACCGAAGAAGAACTCAGGGTCGCTCTTCGGACGGACACGGAATCCACGTCGACAGAGCTTTATCTCGCTTCGTTCGGCGAGGGTGAGGCGATCGGCGGCGCTCGCCTGAAATTCCCGCTTAAGGACAACCTTCATCGCGTCGAAGTCGAGCTTTTCGTCGTTCCTGAAAAGCGGCGTCAGGGCCTCGGCACCGAACTCTTGGAATTCGTAACGCGACGTGCCCGGGAACGTCAGCGAAGGGTCATCGCGTCCGAAATCTGCTGCCCGCTCGAACGCGACGACTCAGGCGGTTACTCTACGAGCAGCGATTCGTCAGAACGATGCGGCGAGAAAGGCGTGCCGGGGATCGAATTCGCGCGACGGCAGAGCGCGGTGTTCGCACTCGGCGATCTGCGAAGCGAATGTCCTCTGCCCCTCAATAGCGCGGTCGTGGACAGCATGTCCGCAGAAGCGCATGAACGCTCTGCTGGTTATGAGATCCGTTGCTGGCAGGGACCTGTTCCCGATGAATTCGTCGATGGGTGGGCGCTGATGGAGGGCCTCGTCGAAACCGAAGCGCCGACCGGCGATCTCGAGATCGAACCGGGAGCGTCGACTGCGACCGATGTCCGGGAGCAGGAAGATCAATTCCGCGCACAGGGCAGGACCAGTTTCGGCGCCGTTGCCCTCAACGCTGATCGTCAGATCGTCGCCTACAGCCAGCTCGTGCATTCCTCAGCAGAGTCCATGGTGTATCAATGGGGAACGCTGGTGAAGGCTGAGGCTCGTGGGCACCGACTAGGTATGGCGGTCAAGGCGGCAACTGCTCGACTGCTCAATGAGTCTGGACTGTCGGCACGAGCGATCATCACCTACAACGCTGAGACGAATGGGCACATGCTGGCGATCAACAGAAAGATGGGGTTCCGACCGGTCGAGCGCCTCGAGGAAATCGAACTCAAACTCACCGAAGACTCCCTGAGCCGCTGACCGCCGTGTGCACGTCGTTGTTTGGTCATTCCAACGTGTTTTCGACGCTGAAAACACGTTGGAATGACCAAACAACGGCGGTTTCTCGAGACTTACCTTGGCATAGAGGCCACCAGAGCTGCAGCTTCCGCGTCAGCTGCTCACTGAGTCAGCGAACTCCTTAAGCGCCTCCCTGTCGAGGCGGTAGGTCTCCCACTCGTCCTGTGCCTTCGCACCGAGCGATTCGTAGAACCCGATCGAGGGGGTGTTCCATTTGAGGACGCACCACTCGAGGCGGGTGTATCCTCGCTCCCGGCAGATCTGGGCGAGCCGACCGAGCAGCGCCGTGCCGGCACCGGATCCGCGAAGCTCTGGGGAGACGAACAGGTCCTCGAGCCAGATGCCGTTCTTACCGGTCCAGGTGGAGAACGTGTGGAACCAGATCGCGATGCCGATGATCTGCCCGTCCGCCTCGGCGACGAGCCCGAAGGTGTTCGGGTGACCGTCGGCGGGGAACATCACCGCAGCGAAGTCCGCCTCCGTGGCCTCCACCGCGTCCGGTTCCTTCTCGTACTCGGCCAGCCCATGGACGAGCCGGAGAATATCGGGCAGATCCTCAGGCGTGGCTTCACGGACGGTGACGGTCATCGATGCTCCTCTGGGATTCTGGAGTTCTGAGATTCTGATGTGGTGGGTTGCCGGGGCCTCACAGCACGTGCTTGTTCACGTACCCGGCCAACTCGGCCAGCTCCGCGGCGGTGGGGGACTGGGGCGACTGCGGGGCGGCGGAGTCATAGTAGGCGGCGAACGCCTCGGCGACGGCATCGGTCGTCACCTCGCGATGGATCTCACTGATCGACCCGCCCGTCGCAGGATCCCACTCGACTCCGAGCGCGGCCTCGACATCGGTGAGGACCGCCCGGATCGGATCCGGATCCTCGACGACGACGGAGGAGGAGAACAGCCACGCACCGGAGACGACGCGCTGAGCGGTGCCGATGGCCTTGATCCGTCCGGCGACGTTGACGCTGTGCTCGCCGGGGCAGTACTCGCCGGGTATCTCGCCGAGGCGGGCATCGATGCCGATTCCGCGCAGCACCTCGACGTAGTCGAGACCGAAACCGGTGAACCGCGCGTTCGTGTTCGTGATGAACGCATCACTCGGTTCGATGTGATCGATGACGAGCGACCCCGGATGGTAGGCAGCAGCACGCCCGCCGAGGCTGCGCAGCGCAGGCGTGAAACCGTGGTCCCGAGCCGCCTCGATGGCGGCGGCGAACCCGGGCAGGAACCGATCGCGGGCACCGAAGGCCAGGGTGGGAGCGGGCCGATACATCCGCAGCGTCGCACCACGCCTGCCGGCTTTGACCGAATCGAGGAGGACGCGGGCGAAGGCGAGTTCCTCGACGGGGCCCAGGCCTTCGGCGGCCACCGTGGTCATCGCGGTCTTGTCTGTGTGCACGAGATCAAGAGTAGAGGATCGGTGCTGGTCGTCGGGGCACTGGTTGTCCTGTCCTCGGTGTGCAGGTTGTCCGAGATCGCACCGGGTTCCAAGAGATATGTCAGTTCGGGCAGATAGTGTAGAGCCGTGAGCATGTTGACGACTACAGGACACCGACTGCCCGGAGCCCCCGGCCGCTTGGTCACCGAGACCGCCGCCTGGGGTGCCCTGATCGCTCTGGTCGCGATCAGCTATGTGGTTGCCGGCACCAGCGGACTGACGGCCACGGTGGGCGGACGCGCGTTCACCACGATTGCCGATTCCATCAGCGCAGGCGGGTTCGACAACCGCATGGGCAGTCTGTCGCTGCTCATCGTCTTCGTCCTCTCCTGCGCCGGTCTCTTCATCCCCACCAAGGTCTTCGCCAAACGACCGCCCGCCGTGCGCAAGACTGCTCTGAGCATCTCCGCCATCGTCGAGGCGGCCCTGCTCGTCATCCTCAGCCTCGCGCCGAGCGCCTGGCTGACCTGGGTCGCCGGTCTGTTCCTCGGAGCCGTGGTCGGACTGCTCATGAGCATCAACCCGTTCACGAACGAGAAGCCGTGGCGGCGTGTGGGCATTCCCGCGGCGGTCCTCGTCTTCGTCTCCTGTGCGTTCCAGATCCTCGGCGGTTCGGCCGCAGGCACGCAGGCGCTGGGGTGGATGAGCCTGTTGGTGGGCATCGGCATGGCCATCGGCGCCATCATCATCTTCCTCACGCCCGAACGCGTCCTGCACGCGGAGACAGCGACGACCGGTTCCTTCCCGGAGCTCAAGGCTCGCGTGGCCAGGCCGCCCGAGGCGATCGCGAACCCCTGGGTGTGCGTCGGACTCTTCGCCGTTCTCGGCGCGACCTTCATCCTCGCTCAGCCCACGGCGGTCAGCCACGGCTACGGTCAGGCCGGTTTCGCGCTCATCATCGCGTGCTGCCTCGTCGGGTGGGCGATCGGCTTCGAGATGGGACCGACCTTCGCTCCCGGCATGTCGCGTCCCCGGGTGTCGACCTTCGCTCTCCTCGTCTCCGGCGTTCTGCTGCTGGCGACCGGAGCCATCGGTGAACTCTCCGGCAAGGTCGTGCTGTCTGCGGCGATCGCCTTCCTCGTCGGCATCGGCGTGCGCGCCCAGCCCTACGACTTCTCCCGCCGGTACGGGGCCGTCGGCGGTGCGGGCCTGGCGATGGTCATCAATGCGCTCGATCTCGGCGGCACCGTCGACGTCGGTTCGAGTCCGGATTGGGTGCTCGCTCCCAGCGATGTCGCCTTCCTCGTCTTCGGCGTCGCCTCGCTCGTCGCCGGTGTCATCGGCCTCTTCACCTTCGATCCGCACAAGCTGCAGGGTCTGTCCGTCGACATCGTCCACGGCTTCCGTCCGCCCAATCAGGCCGAGAGCTCGGCCGGCGGTCTGAGCAATCCGGCCGAACGCCTCGGGGCCGGGTTCTTCATCGCCATCGAGGGTGGGGACGGATCCGGCAAGACCACCCAGATCAAGCGGATCTCCCGAGCTCTCGCCGATGACGGCTACCACGTGGAGTCCACTCGCGAACCCGGCGGAACCGAACTGGGCACGAAGATCCGCTCCGTCCTCTTCGATGCCGAACCGCCGAGCACCCGCGCCGAGGCGCTGCTCTTCGCCGCCGACCGTGCCCACCATGTGGCGTCCCTGGTCGATCCCAGCCTGGACGAGGGCGCCATCGTCATCACCGACCGGTACATCGATTCGACGATCGCCTACCAGGCAGCCGGACGCAGCTTCGACGAGAAGACGATTCTCGCGTTGAGCCGGTGGGCGACCCAGGGACTCGTCCCGCATCTGACGATCGTGCTCGACATCGAACCCGAGGTCGCGGCCGAGCGGATGGGCAAGCGCGGCGAGAGCAACTACCTCGACGCGGAGAACCAGCAGTTCCACCAGCGCGTCCGCCAGACCTACCTCTCGCGTGCCCACAAGGAACCCGACCGTTACGTCGTCCTCGACGCCGCGGTCGGAGCCGATGAGCTCACCGGGTATATCCTGCAGGCGATCCGTGACCGGCTTCCGCAGGCACTCGTCACCCGTGACAGCGCTTCCGGCAGTGATTCCGCCGTCGCCGAGGTGGGGGCGGAGTCAGGGCATGTCCCGTCTGATTCGGAGGCGAAGTCCGATTCCGGCGAGCAGTCCGCGTCGGGCACGCAGTCCGAATCGGACGGCGGATCCGAGCCAGACGGTCGCGACCGTTCCGCGGAGTCGGACTCAAGCGCAGACGACGGTGCGGTGCCCGAAGAGTCTGCGGATGCTGAGTCGGCGGCGGAGCCGAACGAGGATCCGACCGCCCATCCCGATGCCGGTTCCTGGCATGAGCGGGGGCCGCGCTTCGTGCCGGTGACCAACGATCGGTTCACCCCCAGCGCCATCACCGACGACGAGGTCGCACAATCCGGAGCCGTTCCCACCGAACGGGTCGATCTCGGTGCCGATCTGCGTGACGATGCGGCCGCCTCGGCGAACGATTCGACGGAATCGTCACCCGAACCATCCAAGGCGTCTCCGACCGGCGAGGATGACGCCACGACGGTGCTGCCCGCACGAGGACGCACCACCGATGCACTCATCGATGACACCGATGACGAGGACAGCGTGCCGACGAACCGCATCGAGACCTACAGCGCTGAGGAGGCCGAGACCCGGGTCGTCACCTACGTCGATCCCGACGAGGCCGAAACCCGTGTGGTCAAGCAGGTCGACCCGGAGGAAGCGGAGACACGGGTCGTCGAACGCTCCAGCCGTGACCAGCAGGTCGACCCGGGCGATTCGCCCGATGACGGCGACCACGTCGACTCGACCGACGATGCCGAGACCACGGTTCTGCCGGTCCGCAGCGCCCGCGATATGAGCCGCGAACGCCTGCAGGCACAGGCCGAGATCGAACGCCAGGCCAGGGAACGGCTGCGCAGACAGCGCGAACGCAACAACCGCCGCTTCAACAACCCGGAGGGATCCTGAGGTGAGCGTCTTCGACGAACTCGTCGGCCAGGATGACGTGGTCACTCAGCTCGGCTACGCTTTGGACGATCCTGCCGCGATGACCCACGCATGGCTGTTCACCGGCCCACCCGGTTCGGGGCGATCGAACGCGGCCAGAGCGTTCGCGGCCGCCCTGATCTCAGGCGGGACGGAGTCCAACGATGTGACGTCCCGGGTGCTCTCGGGACACCACGAATCGCTGACGATCATGTCGACCCAGAAGTCGGTCATTGCGATCGACGAAGTCAGGGAGCTCGTGGCGAAGGCGCAGTCGGCGCCGGTGAACTCGCAGTGGCGCGTCGTCATCATCGAAGATGCCGACCGAATGATGGAGCGCACTGCGAACGTGCTGCTCAAAGCCATCGAAGAGCCGCCGCCGGCGACGGTGTGGCTGCTGTGCGCCCCCAGCCCGATCGATGTGCTCACCACCATCAGATCGCGGTGTCGACCGGTGCGTCTGCGGATCCCGTCGCGCGAGGCCGTGGCTCAGCTGCTCATGCAGCGTGACGATGTCAGCGAGGAACGGGCGCAGTGGGCCGCGGCCGTGGCTCAGAACCACATCGGGCGGGCGAAGTACCTGGCCTTGAACGAATCAGCCGACGCTGAACGCAAGCAGATCCTCGCGATCCCGGGCAAACTCACCTCGGTGGGGGCGACGATCCGGTTGGCCGGGCGTATCGTCGACGAAGCCGCAGAGACGGCGAAGTCGCGTGTCGAGGAGCGCAACGCCGCCGAACGCAGCGAACTGATGACCACCTTGGGCATCGAGGGGGAGAAGACCATCCCGCCCTCGGCCAGGGCTCAGATCAGGAAGCTCGAGGAAGAGCAGAAGAGGCGGTCCGTGCGGGCGCGCAACGACGAGCTCGACCGGATCTTCCTCGAACTGATGAGCCTCTACCGCGACATCCTCATGTATCAGCTGGGCATCCGCGACGGCTGGATCAACGCCGGCGAAGTCGACCTCATCGCCGAACAGGCGAACCGTGACGGGCCGGACACGACTCTCCTGCGCATCGACGCGATCACCGAAGCCAGGCGGCGACTGCAGACGAACATGTCACCGGTCCTCGTCGTCGAATCCGCGTTCGTGCTGCTGTCGAATCCGTGGCTGCAGGACGACCGGACCGGAGCGATTTGACGCTGACCCGCTCGGTCGAGGCCGATCAGGTACTGATCCGCTCGTTTGCGGCCGCGTAGGTGCCGACCTGCTCGGTCGCGACTGCGGGGGAGTGGGCCTTGTCTCAGGCTTCTGAGAGGAGTTCTGCCACGAGGGCAGCGGTGAGTTCGATGCGGCGGGGAATCCAGATCTGCAGAGCGTGCTCGGTGCGCGCATGGGAGCCCCCGCCGACGGTGCCCAGACCGTCCAAGGTCGGCGTGCCGACTCCGGCGGTGAAGTTCCCGTCCGAACCGCCGCCGACGGCGACGGATCGCAGCGGAGGGTGCCCGAGTTTCCCGGCCAGGCGCTGGGCCCGGGCGTAGAGCCCCATGGCCATGTCCTCTTCGAGCGGGGCCCGGTTGATTCCGCCCTTGAGCTCGATCTTCGCGCCGGCGACTGTGGGGGCCAGCGTGCGCAGGGCGTCGTCGATGCGCACCTGTTCACTCGCCGAGGCGGCTCTTGAGTCGATCCCGACGACGGCCTTGGCTGGCACCGTGTTCGTCGTCGATCCGCTCGACATCACCGTCGGCACCACCGAGGTGCCGGCGGAGGGCTTGTGCAACTTCGCGATGTCGACGACCTGATTGGCCACCTCGATGGTGGCATTGATGCCTTTCTCCGGTTCGACTCCGGCATGGGCGGCGAGGCCGGTGACTTCGAGTTGGTAGATCGCGACTCCCTTGCGGGCGATCTTCACCGCACCGTCGGCTGCTCCGCTTTCGAAGACGAGCGCAGCCTTCGCGCCGCGAGCTTCCTCCTCGATGAGCGGTCGGGAGCCGGGGGAGCCGAGTTCTTCGTCGGCGGTGATCAGCAGGCTGACTCCGTCGAGGCTGCCCTGTTCGGCACGGACCTTCGCCAGCGCGTAGAGGGCGATGAGAAGTCCGCCTTTCATGTCGTCGGCACCGGGTCCGCGGACGACGCCGTCCTTGACCGAGTAGGGGAAGCTCTCGATTGTTCCGGTCGGCCAGACGGTGTCGTGGTGTCCGATGAGCACGACCGTGCGGGGACCGGTGCCGAAGCGCCAGAGCACATGCGGGTGACCATCGGTTTCGATGATGCGCGGCGCGGCGCCGAGCAGCCCGGTGCCGATGCGGGAGACCAGCTGGGCGCTGCGGGCCAGCGATTCGGGGTCGTTGGAGAACGACTCACATTCGATGAGCGCCTGGAAGTCACTCATGAAGTCGTCGGAGTCGAACTCTGCCACGGATGCCACCTTCTGTGCTCGCTGATCGTCTGTCCTGTCCAGGTTAGCGTGCTCTGACTTCACGCCTTCACCCGCCGCTCCGACAGAGTCCGACGGCACCGAGGTGGTCCGCCACGACGCCTGAATGCTCGGTTCCCGAGCGGAACGGATGTGCTGTCCGCGACGTCCCCGCGGGGACGTCGGAGCGGTTCGTCGCTCGTTTTGACCACCGGCACTCAGGTTGGCTAAAGTTGGGTCGGTTGCCGCCTTAGCTCAGTCGGCAGAGCGATTCACTCGTAATGAATAGGTCGCGGGTTCGATTCCCGCAGGCGGCTCGGCAACAAGGTCTCTGAACTGGGATTATTTCCAGTTCAGAGACTTTCTTTTATCCCGAGACCGGCCGACCTGGACACAAAACTGGACACACGAATCGCGCGAAAGACGCCGGACGTGGGCCAGGCCTGCGGCCTGGAGGGCGAGGGAGGCGGTCGCGCCCGGCGGATCGAGCTGACGAGCCGTGTCCGCGCCGAGGCTGCTCGCTGCCGCCGGGTGGCGGGTATACGGGGGGCTGGGCGCGACGGTGCGGACCAGGCTCATGACCACGAGTAAGCGGCTTAGGCTGGACTCCGGCGGCCATGAGTGTGCGCTCGGTGGGCCTACCCGCTACTCGGGATGCCTGACGCACACCGGCGCGACGAGCTCGGTTAGAGGCACATCGAGGGCGTGGGCAATGGAATGGAGTGTGCTTATTCGCGCGGCCACCCTGCCAGCCTCGATCTGAATAATCGACTTCCGATGGACCTCAGCGGCCTCAGCGAGCTTGTCGATCGGACATACCTTGCCCTTGGCGACGACGAGCAACCTCTATTCCAAGCGCGCGCAGGTCAGCAGTCGGAGCAGTCATGCACTCAACAGTCACCTAAACGCGCCGATCGAACAGTAGCGTAAAAGCGCCTATTTGAATGCTAGATTCGGTTCAGAGTTGTCTGCCGAGACCGCGGCAGCAGTCGTCCAAAGGTGGCCCCGCCATGAACCACGCATCACAGAGTGAAGAGCAGTTACCGCACCCTATGGATCCGATATTGCTTGCGAAACTGGCACACGAGCGGCAAGATCTCTGGCCATTGATCGAGCGCCATCCCTGCTTCGAGGACTTGTCAGACTCGCTCAGAAAGCGGATCTGTGCGCGGGAACCACTGGGAAGGCGATGGGCATACGGCGACGGCCAAGAGAACAAATAGGACCTCCCTAGGCTTCGGGCAGGGCAGAGTGTCCCGCGACGCTCACACTGCGAGGCACCTTTTGGCTGGGATGCCCTACCCTCCCTGCAGGTTCTCGGCGTCGCCAAGGGCAAGAGTAGCGTTTCGTGGCCTGACGAAGAGCCCCCGCGATCATTGTGATCGCGGGGGCTTACTACCGTCTATACCCAAGAAACTCCTGAGAGCGTCCTCTAAGTCGGCAGATGATGCGCATAGCGCACGGGCCGAAATGCGGCGCTACGAGTAGTACGACCAGCCCACTGGGACCTCAGTCCAGTGGAGCTCCTTCGGATCAACTCGCTTCATAGCCAACTCGTAGTAGTCGTTCATCGCCGATTCTGTATCAAATAGGCCGATCAGTTCGCTGGTATCCCCTGAAACTCTGCGCCAGACCAAGTACATCGTTGCTGTGGGCTTCTTCTTCATATCGTCCGTTGTGGTCAGGCCCGGCAGGGCAGTTTGTAGCTTGCGGTCATGTTTGTCGCGTAGTAGGTCTTGCCCTTGTACACGATTGTCCCGGTGGTCGATGCTCTCCACACTGACTTCTTGTTGCTCTTGCAAGCGGCGGACAAGTTCTTCTGCTCGTATCGCTTGACGCCTTTATTGCCGCCCCCGCGAGTTGCCTTTACTTTCCACCATAGGAGCGCGGTGCGTTGTGCGAGCTGCGATTTGTGCTTGATCGAGGTGACGTTCTGCGTGCAGACGGTGTAAGGCTTCGAGCCGACTCCGCCGGTCGACTTGCGTTTCCACACATTGCTCATGTTGAGCGTGCATGGTCCGAATTTGACTCCGGCTGCTTGTGCCGAGAGCCCCTTATCAAGCTTCTCCTGGGTCTCCAGTGCTTCAGCAGGGGAATCGGCCTCTACGTAGCGGACAATATCATCAGTACTGGAGTCAGCTGACCAATCGTTGCTGTCATCGGCTGCGGCCGGTGACGCGACCGCCCCGGAGGCAATGAGTGCGATGCTGGCGATGGAAGACACTAGGAACCGTCTGGCGGCTGAGACTGTGGTAAGTGTCATGGTCGCTACTATACAGATTGCGTGACGAATCGATCACCTAGTCTGTTGCGCCGTTAATTCGTTTCTAGTTTTTGATATGATGAAGTATGTCGCAACGAGGACCGAGACTGACCGAGCTGACACTCTCAGCAGAGGAACTCGAACAATTACAGCGATGGATCCGACGCAGGAAGTCAGCACAAGACCTGGCTCAGCGCTCACGGATCGTCCTCGAGTGCGCCACCGGAGCATCGAACTCGAAAGTTGCTGGCCAGGTTGGCGTGTCGTTGCCGACGGTGCGCAAGTGGCGCAATCGGTTCCTCGAGCACAGACTCGACGGATTGGTCGACGAACCGCGGCCTGGCCGGCCGGCCACGATCAGCGTCGACAAAGTCGAGCAGGTCGTCGTCGACACTCTTGAATCGACACCGAAGAACGCCACACACTGGTCCCGATCAACGATGGCCGAGAAATCGGGACTGTCGAAGTCGACTGTCGGTCGGATCTGGAAAGCATTCGGACTCAAACCCCATCTGGAAGAAGGATTCAAACTCTCGAACGACCCGCTGTTCACCGAGAAGGTCTACGACATCGTGGGCCTGTATCTGAACCCACCGGAATCGGCGGTCGTGCTCTCGGTCGATGAGAAGTCCCAGGTCCAAGCCCTGACCCGGTCGCAGCCGGCTTTCCCGATGACCGTCGGGACTCCGGAGCGTCGCAGCCATGACTATGTCCGCCACGGGACAACGAGTCTGTTCGCTGCCCTCAATGTCTCAGACGGTACGGTGATCTCGTCGGTCCACCGGCGGCATCGGGCTGTAGAGTTCAAGAAGTTTCTGATCAAGATCGACAAGACCGTGCCCGCACATCTGGACGTTCATGTGGTGTGCGATAACTACTCGACGCACAAACACCCGACGATCCGGAACTGGTTGGCCAAACGACCGCGGTTCCACATGCACTTCACACCCACCTATTCATCGTGGATCAACCAGGTCGAGCGGCTCTTCGCCGAGGTCACCAGGGATTTGTTGCAACGGTCGGATCATCGCAGTGTCCAAGCGCTGGAGAAAGACCTACGTGAGTGGGTCAAGGCCTGGAATGAAGATCCGAAGCCCTTCATCTGGACGAAGACGGCTGAAGAGATCCTGGAATCCATCGCCCGGTACCTGAAACGAATTAACGGAGCAGGACACTAGCACCTTCTTTAGTGCTCAGGTATGAAAACGGACTCTTGGCCTCGTGCCCTCGGCTGCTTGCATCTGTACGTTTGCGCCCGAAGACTCGGGGCTCTTATCCGCGCAGCGAACAGCTTGAGGTCGAGTTTACCCGAGGCGATCAGCGCTGATCAAGGGCGATAGCTGCAGCTTGAATCGAACCTCTGTAACTCCTAGACTCAAAATCATGACCGCCACACGAGCATCCAACAGCAAACTTGCCCCAGGCGAGGACACCATCAACCGGGCGAAGCCGAAGAAGGTCGGCAGCACATGGACTGTCAAGTGGTCATACCTGCCGGATGAGCCGGACGCCAGACTGAAGCGCTTCACCAACCAGGGCCCGACCCGGGGCGAAGCACTCCAGCGTGCTCGCGACAAGCTGACCAAGCTCAACGAAGCTCGGTCGGCGAGTGAGTGGAGACTCGGCGACGCCATCACCGAGTACGTTGAGAAAGTAGCGCGGCCGGCCGTCGAAAAGGCAAAGCTCTCCGAAGTCTCCCGCGACCGCTACAAGGCGGTACTTCGCTTCCTCGTCGGCGAGTGCTCGAACGAAGCTCATCAGCACTCGAAGGCGCTGGACGGTTCCATCCGTGCGGCGGTCCGCAGGCGTACGCTCATCGAATGCCTCGAAGAGATCGCCGACGAGCACGGGCCCGGCTCGGCCCATCACGCCCGGATCGTTCTCGGTCATTACGTCCTCGATCAGCTCGAGATCGACGAGCTGATCGAGACCAACCCCCTCAAGGGCAGGAGGGTCGACCTATCCGGTGGGAAGGACCGAGCGCCCGCCCGCGGTGGCGTGGCCCTGTCGGCGGAGCAGTGGAACGCGGTCCTCGACTACCTCCTCGACCTCGATCCCGCCGAGGGCGTCACGAATCCGAAGCAGGGCATGTACTCCTTGGCAGACAAGATCGCCGTGCGGCGCAACAGCATCGACCTCGCCCTCATGCAGGCGGTCACGGGCCTGCGAGTCGGTGAGGCCAGCAGTGCCACCTGGGCGATGGTCGGCACGGACGACGACGGGATGATGGTGCTGAGTCTGTCCCCGGAAGTGACAAAGACCAAGCGAGGCCGGGACGTTCGCATCCCCGACCGTGCTGTGAGCGACCGGCTCCTCTCCCGGCGCGGCGACGCGGGTGTTGACTGGCCGATCATCGGATCACCGGCGAAGCCTGAGGCGATCTGGAACAAGCGCAATCGGACCATGCACACGGCGAAGCTCTACGACGAGCTGGCTGAGGCCCTCGATATCCCCGAGCTTCGGGTCGAGAGGACGCATGTGTGGAGGGCGACGCTGAACTCGCTCGCCGCCGCCGATGGTGTTCCCGAGGCAGTCAGGGTGGCGCACCTAGGGCACACGGCCGCCGTCAACCGGAGCAGCTACACCGATCTGCGGGACATGACCCCGCTGGCTGACTCCGTGCGCCGCCTGCGAGCCGTGTGAACGGACGCTTGAACCTGGACACAAAACTGGACACGCAGTCGTCCCCGTGTGTCTCCTTCTATCGCCTTCTGTGACCTCTGTGGACTTCAAGAACCCCCTAATGACCTGCTGAAACACTGGTCGTGGCCTGCGTCGAGGTGATGAATCTCCGGATAATGAATAGGTCGCGGGTTCGATTCCCGCAGGCGGCTCGGCAACGCCCCTCCCACCAGAAGATGCGTCTGGATGGCGAGGGGCTTCTTCGTGCACGAGTGCTCAACAGGTTCGGTGATGACGCGGTGTCATCGCTCCTTGCCTTCCTCAGGCAGGTGCTCCTGTTGCCAGAATTTCGCGGCCCGGTCAGTTCGTCGACCAGAGTGTACGCGAGTGATTCCGTCCGAAAGCGGGCAGATTCTTCAGATCAGCCCAGCAGCGAACCGAGCGAAGCGACCAGGCCCCCGACCAGAAATGCGCTGATGCCGATGACCAGCGGCCGATTGTCCATGTTTGCAGCGTCGCCGAGAGCGCGGTGGGTGACGGCGTGGCCCTTTCCGCGCCTCAGCAGAGCACGATTGACGGGCCAAGCGGCGAAGAAGGCCACCGTGAGAGAGATCGCCATAGACACCCAGAAGATGGGATTGAGCAGACCGGCGTTCATCGCACCGGGAATCACCAACATCACCAGGTTGTCAACGATCTCCATGGTCGCAATGGACAGAGTGTCGGCGACGAGGACGAGGCTCAGTGCGGCGGACAGTGCGATGCCTCCGCGCACCAGCGGCAGTGCTGAGAGGGAATAGCCGAAGACGAAGGCCAGACCGATCGACAGGATTGTGGTGGGCAGATTCGACCACCCGGCGGCGGTCCCGACTAACAGCCCGATGATTTCGCCGATCGCGCACCCTGTCAGGCAGTGCAGCGTCGCCCCGACCGCCATCCCCGACATGTCATGCGCCTGGCCTGTCGCGTGACCGATGTGGGCGTCGGGAGCATCGTCGTGTCCGCTTTGCATGTGGCTGTTCATCGAGCACCTCCTTTGCGGATACCACCCAGGGGTATCTGATTCCGGACGCTACGCTTTGTGCTCACTCAGGTCAACCAATCTCCGGTCGCCGACCTGCATCATAGTGGTCGGAAGCGGCTGACCCGGGCTTCGCTCGAGGATCTGAACTCCGCTGATCCTCGACGCTCGGCCCGAGGGTGGTCACGACAACGGCGCTGTTGGTGACGAGCTGTAGGTTGGGGACCGGCTCCGACCAGAGGGTATTCGGACGAGGATGCCCGTCGTCAGTGTGCCCGAAGGCGCGGCGGGAGCATTACCGCTTCTTCGGCTTGAACGACGTGGAGCACTTCCAGGTCGTCTTGCCCTTCTTCGCGGTGATGGTCACGGAAACCTTCTTTCCCGGTGTGGCTCTGGAAATGTAGTACTTCAGTGACGCCTTGCCCTTCTTCGAAGCCGTGGCCTTCTTCTTTGTCGTCGTGGTCTTGTAATGGGCGGTCGTCGTCACCTTTGCCTTGGACCCGACCTTCGAGACGTTGACGTTGGTGTACGAGTACTGGCGAGGCTTCGAGATCGACATCTTCGCCGAGCACTTCTTCGTTGCCGCTTCGGCAGGCTGGGCATCGAGGGCGATGGGGCCGACGAGGAGGCCGGCAGCCAGAGTGAGTGCCAAGAGCTTCGAGCCCGCTTTCGTGCGGGCAGGGGCGGTCAAGGACATGATTCTCCAAGGGATTCCGAGCTGATGTGTCGACTTATCATAATCACCTCTGTCGTCGAAAGGAAACGCCAGGTATTCGACAACTGAGGAAGTCGCGGAAGTGCGGGTTTACGGTCGAATTCACTCTGCTTGCGTCGGCGCTCGTGCGTGTGTTGCCCGTCACCCGAAACTGGGACACAATGGGGGTGCGAATGTTACTGAACGATCGATCAGATCTTGTGGTCGGTCTTCCATCCAGACTGTGAGGAACACATGAGCGAAGCGTTCATCTATGACGCAGTGCGCACCCCACGCGGCAAGAACCGCGGCGGGGCGCTGCACAGCGTCAAGCCCATCGATCTCGTCACCGGCCTCATCGACGCCGTGCGCGAGCGCAACCCGGACCTCGACGACTCCCAGATCGACGACATCGTCCTCGGCGTCGTCTCTCCGGTCGGCGAACAGGGCAGCGACATCGCCCGTGTCGCCGCGATCGCCGCCGGCCTCGACGAATCCGTGGCCGGCGTCCAGGTCAACCGGTTCTGCGCCTCCGGCCTCGAAGCCGTCAACATCGCCGCCCAGAAGGTCGGCTCCGGCTTCGAGAACCTCGTCCTCGCCGGCGGCGTCGAGTCGATGTCGCGCGTGCCGCTGGGCTCCGACGGCGGCGCCTGGGCCCAGGACCCGACGACGAACTTCGACACCTACTTCGTCCCCCAGGGCATCGGTGCCGACCTCATCGCCACCACCGAGGGCTTCACCCGCGCCGACGTCGACGCGTTCGCCGCCGAATCGCAGAAGCGCGCCGCCGCGGCCTGGGACGAGGGACGCTTCGACAAGTCGATCGTGCCCGTCAAGGACATCAACGGCATCACCCTGCTCGACCGCGATGAGCGCATGCGGCCCGGATCGACCGCCGAGTCGCTGGCGAAGCTTCCCTCGGCCTTCGCCAAGCTCGCCGCCCAGACCGGGTTCGACGAGGTGGCCCTGCAGAAGTACCACTGGGTCGAAGCCATCGACCACGTCCACACCGCCGCGAACTCCTCGGGCATCGTCGACGGGGCCAGCCTCGTCATCCTCGGTGACGAAGAGGTCGGCCAGACGATGGGGATGAAGCCGCGTGCGCGCATCGTCTCCACCGCCGTCACCGGCTCCGAACCCACCATCATGCTCACCGGACCCACACCGGCGACGCAGAAGGCCCTCGACAAGGCCGGACTGACCGTCGACGACATCGACCTCTTCGAGCTCAACGAAGCCTTCGCAGCCGTCGTGCTCAAGTGGATGAAGGACCTCGACATCCCGCACGAGAAGGTCAACGTCAACGGCGGGGCGATCGCCATGGGCCACCCGCTGGGCGCCACCGGTGCCATGATTCTGGGCACCGTCCTCGACGAACTCGAACGCCGCGACCTCAAGCGCGGACTCGTCACCCTGTGCATCGGTGCAGGCATGGGCATCGCGACGATCATCGAAAGGGTCTGACATGACGACAACGACAGCCACCGCATACAGCCACGAGACCGATGCCGACGGCATCGTCACCGTCGTCATCGACGAACCGGGCGCCAAGGTCAACACCATGAACGACTACTACTCGGCCGCCATGGAGGCGACCGTGGAGTGGCTCGAAGCCAACGTCGAGGACATCACCGGCGTCGTGCTCACCTCGGCGAAGAAGACCTTCTTCGCCGGCGGCAACCTCAACAAGATCCGCGCCGCCGACCCCGCGAAGTCCGACGAGGAATTCGCCGCGGTCGAAGGCGTCAAGGCCGTCCTGCGCCGCCTCGAGACACTCGGTCGTCCCGTCGTCGCCGCCCTCGGCGGCGCGGCTCTCGGCGGCGGACTCGAAATCGCCCTGGCCGCCCACCACCGGATCGCGGCCGACGACAACCCCGCGGCCCGCTTCGGCTTCCCCGAAGTCTCCCTGGGACTCCTGCCCGGAGGAGGCGGAGTCGCCCGCACGGTCCGTCTGCTCGGTCTCCAGACCGCACTGCAGAAGGTCATCCTGCCCTCGACGAAGTTCAAGGCCGCCGATGCTCAGAAGCTCGGCCTCGTCGACGAACTCGCCCCGACCGCCGAACTCGAGACTCAGGCGAAGGCATGGATCAAGGACAACCCCGAAGCGGCCCAGCCCTGGGACACCGAGGGCTTCAGGATCCCCGGCGGGTCACCCTCATCGCCGAAGCTCGGCGCGATGCTCCCGGCCATGCCCGCCCTGCTGCGCCGACAGACCAAGGGTGCACCGATGCCGGCCCCGCGTGCGGTCCTCGCCGCCGCCGTCGAAGGCGCCCAGGTCGACATCGACACCGCGCTCAGCGTCGAATCCCGCTACTTCGTCCACCTCACCCACACCCCGGTGGCGAAGAGCATGATCAAGGCCTTCTTCTTCGACCTCGGCCACATCAACTCCGGCGGCTCACGCCCCGACGGATACGAGCCCCGACAGGTGAAGAAGCTCGGCGTGCTCGGCGCCGGCATGATGGGTGCGGCCATCGCCTACACCGCGGCGAAGGCCGGCATCGAGGTCGTGCTCAAGGACGTCGAGCTCGCCGCCGCCGAGAAGGGCAAGGCCTACGCCGCCAAGCGTGAGGAATCCGCGCTGTCGAAGGGCAAGACGACCGAAGAGAAGTCGCAGGCCGTGCTCGATCGGATCACTCCGAGCGCCTCGGCCGAGGACCTTGCCGGCGTCGACTTCGTCATCGAAGCGGTCTTCGAGTCCGTGTCCGTCAAGCACAAGGTGTTCGGCGAGATCGAAAGCATCGTCGAACCCGATGCGGTCCTCGGATCGAACACTTCGACGCTGCCGATCACTCAGTTGGCGAAGGGCGTCGACCGCGACGCCGACTTCATCGGCATCCACTTCTTCTCACCGGCCGACAAGATGCCCCTGGTCGAGATCATCCGCGGAGCGAACACCTCGGATGAGACCCTGGCCCGGACGTTCGACCTCGTCCAGCAGATCAAGAAGACCCCGATCGTCGTCACCGACTCCCGCGGATTCTTCACCTCCCGTGTCATCGGCACCTTCATCGCCGAGGCGGTCGCCGCCGTCGGTGAGGGTGTGGAGCCGGCGACGGTGGAGCAGGCGGCCCTCCAGGCCGGTTACCCGACCGGTGCGCTGCAGCTGACCGATGAGCTCACGCTCACGCTGTCGCAGAAGATCCGTCAGGAGACCCGGACGGCCGTCGAGGCCGAGGGCGGCACCTGGGAGGCGCACCCCTCCGAGGCCGTCGTCGACTGGATGGTCGAGCAGGGTCGGACCGGGCGCAAGGACGGTGCGGGCTTCTACGACTACGACGAGAACGGCAAGCGGACGAAACTGTGGTCCGGTGTGCGAGAGCACTTCGAATCCGGGTCGACGACCGAACCCTTCGCCGACCTGCAGGAACGGATGCTCTTCGCCGAGGCGATCGAGACGATCAAGTGCCTCGACGAGGGTGTGCTCACCTCGGTGCCGGATGCGAACATCGGTTCGATCTTCGGCATCGGCTTCCCGGCCTGGACGGGTGGTGTGCTCCAGTACGTCAACCAGTACGAGGGCGGCCTGTCCGGGTTCGTCGCGCGGGCGAAGGAACTCGCCGCGACCTACGGAGATCGCTTCACCCCGCCGGCCTCGCTCGTCGAGCGCGCGAAGACCGGCGAGACCTACGAATGAGAGCCTGGTAACCCCAGCTTCTTCGCAGGAATAGCCTGATGGCCTTCCGGCGTTGTCCAGTCACGCTGACGCTGAGTTCAGCCGCACTGACAGCTACCGGAAGGCCATTGCTATGCGCGCCGCCGTCTACGACGCCTACACCGAGAACTTCGACGACATCACCGTCAGGGACCTGCCCGATCCCAAACTTCCCCCGGCATCTGTGCTCATCGAGGTCAGGGCCGCCGGGGTCAACCCGGTGGATTGGAAGCTCGTCGGCGGTCACCTCGATGCCTTCATGCCGACCCAGTTCCCGGTCACACCCGGCTGGGACGTCGCCGGCGTCGTCGTCGGCCTCGGTTTCGACACCCCCGAATTCTCCATCGGCGACGAGGTCGTCGCCTACGCGCGCAAGGACGTGCTCTCCACCGGCACGTTCGCCGAGAAGGTCGCCGTCCCCGTCCGTGCCGTGGCGCGCAAGCCGAAGAGCCTGAGCTGGGAACAGGCCGGCGGACTGCCGCTGGCCGGCGGAACCGCCCTGCGCACTCTCGAGTCGCTCGGTGAGATCGACGGGAAGACCGTCCTCGTCCACGGTGCGGCCGGGGGAGTGGGCAGCTTCGCCGTGCAGATCGCCGTCGCCTACGGTGCCCGCGTCATCGGCACCGCGTCCGAACGCAACCACGATTATCTGCGGGAACTCGGCGCTGATCCTGTCACCTACGGCGACGGCGTGGTCGAGCGCATCCTCGAGGCGGCCGGCGGCAAGGTCGACGGAGTCGTCGACTTCGTCGGCGAACAGCTCGAGACGACTCTGGCCGTTCTCGCCGAGGGCGGAGCTCACGCCTCGGTCGCCGATCCGGGTGTGACCGAGCATAGTGGCCGCTACATCTGGGTCCGCCCCGACGGATCGGAGACCGCCCGACTCGGCCAGCTCGTCGACGAAGGCCGGGTCACCGTCGAGGTGGCCGGAACCTACGGCCTCGACGAAGTGCCGCAGGCCTTCCGCGACAACGCCGAAGGACACACCCGCGGAAAGCTCGTCATCGTCCCCTGAGGCGTGAGCCTCAGTCAATGCCCAGCGCCGCGGCTGCGGCGGCGCGCAATTCGACCCCGACCACCTCGGCGCTTGAGCGTCGGGCCTGGTACGGGGTCGAATTCATCATCCCGAACACCGCGTGGACGCGCACCGTCGCGGCCTCCAGGGTCCACTCCGGCTGGGACTGCGCGACGACCTCGGCCCACCGACTGACATAGGAGCGCTGCAGCCGGCGCACCGTCCGGCGCGACTCATCGGGCAGAGCCGCGAGGTCGCGGTCCTGGATGCGGATGAGCTCGGGCTCGCTCATCGCGAAGTCGACATGGAAGTCGATGAGGCGGCGCAGCACCGACTGCGCGTCCGTATGAGCCGTGGCGGCCGCCTCGGTGCCGGTATCCGAACCGGGCTGTGCGGGGAGATCGGCGGAGGCGACGATCTCGCCACCGCCGGTGTGCAGATACTCCGAGATCCCGACGAGCAGCTCTTCGAGCACGGCTTCCTTCGATGAGAAGTGCCGGTAGACCGCCGGTGCCGAGATCCCCGCGCCTTTGCCCAGGTCATCGAGGCGGACGCCGTGGAATCCGTGCCGGGCATAGAGGTTCTTCGCCACGGCCAACAGCTGCTCACGCCTGGCCGCCTTGGCGGCCGCGCGTGCCGTCGGCTTGACCGTGTCGTCGGTCGACATGTCCGACTTCCTTCCCTCGCTCTGAGCCTGTGTCCGGTGATCCGTGTGCAGCAGGGCTCGCGCATTGTCACTTTCGCCTGTGAGCAGTATCATAGCAGTCAGTTAAGAACTATTAACTGAAATGAGGGTGGGAATGAGAGCAGTGGGAACTGCGGTCAGTCCGGCAACGGGGCAGGTCAACGCCGACGCCCATGCCGAGCTCATCGCCGAACTCCGGGAGCGCGTGCAGGTCACTGCCCGCGGCGGATCGGAGAAGTCCAGACAGCGTCACGTCGACCGCGGCAAACTGCTGCCGCGCGACCGTGTCGAGCATCTGCTCGACCCGGGCACGCCCTTCCTCGAACTCTCACCGCTCGCGGCCAACGGCATGTACGAGGACGCGAGCCCCGGGGCCGGCATCATCACCGGAATCGGCCGGGTTGCCGGACGCGAATGCGTCATCGTCGCCAATGACGCGACCGTCAAGGGCGGCACCTACTACCCGGTGACGGTGAAGAAGCACCTGCGGGCCCAGGAAGTGGCGAAGGAGAACAACCTTCCGTGCATCTACCTCGTCGACTCGGGTGGTGCGAACTTGCCCAACCAAGACGACGTCTTCCCCGACCGCGAACACTTCGGCCGGATCTTCTACAACCAGGCCACCCTGTCGGCCGCAGGCATCCCGCAGCTGGCCGCCGTCCTCGGCTCCTGCACCGCCGGCGGAGCCTACGTCCCGGCGATGGCCGACGAATCGATCATCGTCTCCGAACAGGGCACGATCTTCCTCGGCGGCCCACCCCTGGTCAAGGCCGCCACCGGCGAGGAAGTCACCGCCGAAGAGCTCGGCGGCGGAGCACTGCACTCACGCGTCTCCGGAGTCACCGACCATCTGGCTGCGAACGACTCCCACGCACTCGAGATCATGCGCGACATCGTCTCCACGCTCGGGCCCAAGGGGGCGGCCAACTGGGACGTCGTCGACTCCCGGGAACCGGCCCATGCCCCGGCCGAACTGACCTCGGTCGTGCCCGTGGACTCCCGCACCCCGTATGACGTACGCGAGGTCATCGCCCGCCTCGTCGACGGTTCCGAGTTCCACGAGTTCAAGGCCGAATACGGCACGAGCCTCGTCACCGGCTTCGCCCACCTCGACGGGCACCCGGTGGGGATCGTCGCGAACAACGGCATCCTCTTCGGCGAGTCCGCCGTCAAAGGCGCCCACTTCATCGAACTCTGCGACCAGCGCAGCACCCCGCTCATCTTCCTCCAGAACATCTCCGGGTTCATGGTCGGCCGCGACTACGAGGCCGGCGGCATCGCCAAGCACGGAGCGAAGATGGTTAACGCCGTCGCCACCGCCCGAGTGCCGAAGTTCACCGTCGTCATCGGCGGCTCCTTCGGTGCCGGCAACTATTCGATGTGCGGCCGCGCCTATTCGCCCAGGTTCCTGTGGATGTGGCCCAACGCCCGCATCTCCGTGATGGGCGGCGAACAGGCCGCCAGCGTCCTCTCAACCGTCAAGCGCGACCAGATCGAGGGACGCGGACAGACCTGGTCCGCCGAGGCCGAAGACGAGTTCAAACAGCCCGTCCGCGACCAGTACGAAACCCAGGGCAACCCCTACTACTCGACCGCCCGGCTGTGGGACGACGGCATCATCGAACCCGGCGACACCCGGCAGGTGCTGGCCATGGCCCTCGAACTCGCCCGCTTCGGACCGATGGAACGCCCGCTGGGTGCCAGCGGCTACGGCGTCTTCAGAATGTGAGCAGACCAATGTTCAAAACCGTACTCATCGCCAATCGCGGAGAGATCGCCCTGCGCGTCATCCGCACCTGCCGCAGGCTCGGCATCCGCACCGTGTCCGTCTACTCCGACGCCGACGCCCAGGCCGCGCACGTCAAAGCCGCCGACGCCGCCGTTCACCTCGGCCCGGCCGCAGCGTCCGAATCGTATCTGCGCATCGACAAGGTCATTGCCGCCGCCGAGGCGACCGGTGCCGAGGCCATCCACCCCGGCTACGGATTCCTGTCCGAGAATGCCGACTTCTCCGCCGCCTGCGACGCCGCCGGAATCGTCTTCCTCGGGCCGGGTCCCGACGCGATCAGGACCATGGGTGACAAGATCACCGCCAAGCAGGCCGTGTCCTCCCGCGGAGTCCCGCTCGTGCCCGGCACGAAGGATGCCGACATGAGCGACGACGACCTCATCGCCGCCTCGAGCGACATCGGCTTCCCCGTCCTCATCAAGCCCTCGGCCGGTGGCGGCGGCAAGGGCATGCACGCCGTGTTCGATGCCGCCGAACTTCCTTCGGCACTGGAGACCGCCCGCCGGGAGGCCGCGAGCTCCTTCGGTGACGACACACTCTTCCTCGAACGCCTCGTCGCCACCCCGCGGCACATCGAGGTCCAGATCATGGCCGATTCGCATGGCAATGTCATCCACTTCGGCGAACGGGAATGCTCTCTGCAGCGCCGTCACCAGAAGGTCATCGAGGAGGCTCCCTCGGCCCTGCTCGATGAGGCGACCCGGGCCCGGATCGGGCAGGCGGCCTGCGAGACTGCGAAGTCCGTGGGCTACGTTGGTGCCGGCACCGTGGAGTTCATCGTCGGCGCCGACCGTCCCGACGAGTTCTTCTTCATGGAGATGAACACTCGCCTGCAGGTCGAACACCCCGTCACCGAGGAGGTCACCGGAGTCGATCTCGTCGAACTCCAGCTGCGCGTCGGTGCCGGTGAGGAACTGCCGCTGACCCAGGATGACATCACCTTGACCGGGCACTCGATCGAGGCTCGCATCTACGCCGAGGATCCCTCGCGCGGGTTCCTGCCCACCGGTGGGCGCGCCCTCGACGTCGTCTTCCCCGAAGGTGAGGGAATCCGCGTCGATGCCGGCCTGGATGCCGGGCAGCGGATCGTCTCCGACTACGACCCGATGATCGCCAAGCTCATCGTCCACGCCGACGACCGGGCCCAGGCCATCGCCCGCCTCGATGGTGCGCTCGCCGCCTCGGCGGTGCCGGGGATCGTGACGAACATCGACTTCCTCCGCACCCTGCTCGCCCTGCCCGAGGTCGTGTCCGGTGACCTCGACACCTCGATCATCGACAATCTCGATGAGGAGCAGCTGGTGCACCCGGCCACCGACACCCATGCTCAGCTCGCCGCGACAGCGGTTTTCGAGACACTCGGCCGTGCAGGAACACAGATCACCGGGGCCGTCACGGCTCGGGACCAAGCGGACGCAGTCGGCGGGACCGCCTCGGCGTGGGGGAGGCCGACAGCCTTCCGGGCATCTCGCCCCGATTTCCAACCCACCGTGCGCCTCGACTTCGTCGGAGCCGGCGAGATCACCGTCGACGACGCTGCCGAAGTCGAATTCGGTCCGGCACCGACAACCGAGTTCGCACCCGGAGTCGAGGTGATCGCACGGGCAGACTCCGTGACTATCGACGAGGACGACGTATGGCACGTCGCCATCGACGGGATCCAGCACACGGCGCGGATCTTCTCCGACTCCGGTGATCGCAGTATCTGGGTGAGCACACATGAAGGCGTCCACGTCTTCACCCGACCGCTGGCCGACTCCTCGCTCACGCCCGGACTCGAGGGCGCTGAGGTGCTTGCCCCGATGCCCGGCTCCGTCGTCGCCGTCAAGGTCGAAACCGGAGACCGGGTCGAGCAAGGCGATCCGCTCGTCGTCGTCGAGGCGATGAAGATGGAACATGTGCTCACCGCACCGGCGGCCGGAATCGTCACCGTCACCGCCGTGCCGGGCGGGCAGGTCGGACTCGACGAAGTGCTCGCCACAGTCGTCGACGAAGGAGCGGCCGAAGGGGCCGCTGCCGAGGAATCTGCCGCGACCTCGCAACCAGCCAACTGACACATCAGCAACACGACTGCACCGACAACCACGCCACAAGCGGGAGAAGAGACAATGGAAACCTTTGTTCCGGGGATGCTTCCCGAAGAATACGAAGATCTGCGCCAGGGAGTCGCGAAGTTCGCCGACGAGGAGGTCGCTCCCGTCAGCGCCGAGCTCGATGCCAAGCACGAATTCCCCTACGACCTCGTCGCGAAGATGGGGCAGATGGGCCTGTTCGGACTGCCCTTCGACGAGGAGTACGGCGGCATGGGCGGGGACTACTTCGCCCTGTGCCTGGCCATCGAGGAGATCGCCCGGGTCAACCAGTCCCTGGCGATCACGCTCGAGGCGGGAGCCTCGCTCGGTGCGATGCCGATCTACCGGTTCGGCACCGAGGAACAGAAGAATGAATGGCTGCCCAAGCTCACCGACGCCTCCGGTCTGGCCGCCTTCGGGCTGACCGAACCCGAAGCCGGCTCCGATGCCGGCGGGACGAAGACGAAGGCCACGCTCGAGAACGGCACGTGGACGATCAACGGCTCCAAGTGCTTCATCACGAACTCGGGCACCGACATCACCCGACTCGTCACCGCCACCGCCGTGACCGGAACCCGGACCTCGAAGTCCGGTCGCGAGGTCCCCGAGATCTCGACGATCATGATCCCCACCGGCACTCCCGGCTTCACCGCCGAACCGGCTTATGACAAGGTCGGCTGGAACTCCTCGGACACGCACCCGCTGAGCTTCGACAATGTGCAGGTGCCCGAAGAGAACCTGCTCGGCGAACGCGGGCGCGGCTACGCGAACTTCCTGCGCATCCTCGACGAGGGCCGCATCGCCGTCGGTGCACTCTCCGTCGGTGCCGCTCAGGGCTGCGTGGACGAGTCGGTGAAGTACGCGAAGGAACGGCAGGCCTTCGGCCACCCCATCGCCGACTTCCAGGGCATCTCGTTCAAGATCGCCCGCATGGAGGCTCGCGTCGTCGCCGCCCGCTCGGCGTACTACCTCGCCGCCTCGAGGATGCTCGCCGGACTGCCGTTCAAGAAGGAAGCGGCGATCGCGAAGATGATCGCCGGTGAGGCGGCCATGGACAACGCCCGCGACGCCACACAGATCCACGGCGGCTACGGCTTCATGAACGAATACCTCGTCGCCCGCCACTACCGGGACTCGAAGATCCTCGAGGTCGGGGAGGGAACCACCGAGGTCCAGCTCATGCTCATCGCCCGCGAACTCGGGATCTGAGTCCGGCCATCTGAGGGGGCACACCCGCTGAGCCGGGCAGGCGATCCGGTGCGCGGGGCCGCCTCGGCGCGGGGACCCTCACACATCCGCCCGCCGTCATCCGAATCAGGAGACGGCGGGCGGTGCCGTATGCAGGACCCGCGTGTTCCGAACTCCGGCGTGCGGCGAACCTCGGTGCGTGCCGAACTACGCCATGCGGCACCCGCTAAGGTGGGGTGAGCGGACCGGCAGATGACCGCCGGCGACCACGGACGAGCAGGAGCGGGGGACATGCGGCTGAATTTCGATTTCGAGCTGGGCTCGATTCCGTCCGTGCTGTCCATCAGCTGGATCGTCCTCGAGTACATCGCGAAGATCGTTGCGATCGGTGTGGTCCCGGAGAACCGTCGCCCCTCATCGTCATCGGCATGGCTGCTGCTCATCCTCTTCGTGCCGATCGTCGGCATCCCGCTCTTCCTCATGCTCGGCAGCCCATACATCAATCAGCGGCGGGCGAGAATCCAGGCCCAGGCCAATGAGCTCATGCACGAAGGCGCCGATGACTTACCCGATGTGCCTCCCTCCCTGGGCGCACCACGGGAGTTCGTCTCCGTCGCCCAGCTGGGGCGGGCGCTGACCGCGCTGCCGATGGTCACCGGTGACAGTCACGGCGTGATCTCCGACTACGAGGCGAGCATCGCTCGGATGGCCGAACTCGTCGACTCGGCCGAGGAATACGCCCACGTCGAGATCTACATCATGGCCTGGGATGCCACGACCGATGTCTTCTTCCAAGCGCTCGAGCGAGCAAGCGCGCGCGGAGTCAAGGTCAAGGTCCTCTTCGACCACATCGGCTCCCGCAAGTACCCCGGTTTCCACCGCCTCGGCAAACGCCTGAGCCGGGCCGGCATGGAATGGCACCTCATGCTCCCGTTCATCCCGTGGCGCGGGAAGCTGCGGCGCATCGACCTGCGCAATCACCGCAAACTCCTCGTCGTCGACGGGAGGAAGGCGATGATGGGTTCGCAGAACATGATCGACTCGAGCTACCTCAAGAAGAAGAACGTGACGATCGGCCGGCACTGGCACGACATCATGGTCGAGCTCAGTGGTCCGATCGTCGCCACCGTCGAGGCGGTGTTCGCCACCGACTGGTACACCGAGTGCGGGGATTCCTTGGGCATCCGACCCTATGAAGGCGATGAGGTCGAGCCCGAGGTCGGTGGGCAGACGAGCGCGATGCAGCTCGTGCCCTCCGGGCCCGGATTCACCACCGAACCCAACCTCAAGGTCTTCACCTCGCTGATGTATCTGGCGCAGGAGCGCCTGGCCATCGTCAGCCCGTACTTCGTGCCCGACGAATCGCTGCTGGCTGCGGTGAGCACTGCCGCCCGGCGCGGCGTCGACGTCGAACTCTACGTCAGCGAACAGGCCGACCAGTTCATGGTCGACTACGCACAGTCCTCGTACTACCGGTCCCTGCTCGAAGCCGGGGTGCGGATCTTCCAATACCCCAAACCGCAGGTGCTCCACACGAAGTGCTTCGTCGTCGACGACCGATACGCGGTGATGGGGTCATCGAACATGGACATGCGCTCCTTCGGCCTCAACTACGAGATCAGCCTGCTCACGACCGGCGGGGATCTCGTCGGTGACATCGACGGGGTCATCTCCGACTACCAGGAAGCCAGCCACGAACTCACTCTCGAGGAGTGGGAGAAGCGACCGCTCATCCGCCGCTACCTCGAATCCGCGATGAGGCTGACCTCCGCCCTGCAGTGAGCGGTCCCCGCACTTCCTGGCGCGGACTTGTGGTCACTATCGGACACTTTCGCCAAAAATTCAGGTCACTATCGGATTCTTTTCCGCGGTCAGAAGTATCCGATAGTGACCTAAATTTTTGGGTGCATCGCCTCCGCGGCCGACGGATCGGATGCAGACGGGAAATCGAGGCTCAGGCGGAACCGGTGACGTCGGGGCCGAGATCGCTCTGCTGCTCGAGCGGGACATCAAGGAGTTCGTGGACGCCGGCGACGATCTCGTTCGGTCGGAACGGGAAGGCGCGGACATCCTCGGCGGTCGAGATCCCGGAGAGGACGAGCACGGTGTGCATCCCCGCCTCCATCCCGGCGATGATGTCGGTGTCCATGCGGTCGCCGATCATCGCAGTGCTCATCGAGTGCGCACCGATCTTGTTCAGCGCCGAGCGGAACATCATCGGGTTCGGTTTGCCGACGACATAGGGCTCACGGTTCGTGGCCTTCGTGATCAGCGCTGCGATCGCACCGGTGGCAGGCAGAATGCCCTCGGGGCTCGGGCCGGTGGCATCCGGGTTCGTGACTATGAAGCGCGCCCCACCCTCGATGAGTCGGATGGCTTTGGTGATCGCTTCGAACGAGTAGGAGTGCGTCTCACCGACGACGACGAATTCGGGATCCTTCTCGGTCATGACGAACCCGGCCTCGTGGATGGCCGTGGTCAGGCCCGCCTCGCCGACGACGTAGGCCGTGCCGTGCTCGACCTGGTTGGAGAGGAAATCGGCGGTCGCCATCGCCGAGGTCCAGATGTTCGACTCGGGAACGTCGAGACCGTTCGACCGCAGTCGCGCCGAGAGGTCACGGGCGGTGTAGATCGAGTTGTTCGTCAGCACCAGGTAGGGGATGTCAGCCTGCCGCCACTGGGCGAGCAGCTCGGCGGCGCCGGGCAAGGGATTGCTCTCCTTGACCAGGACGCCGTCCATATCGGTCAGCCAGCATTCGATGGAATCGCGATCCATGTCTCTCCTCGAGTCAGCGGGTGGGCCGAAGCGGCACACCCCCAGCCTAGTCGGCCCGGCCGCCGATGCGGACCCGGGAGCCGAACCCGCCGTGTCCGTGGGGGAGCCGAATGGCGAATTCATCGTCATCGACCCTTGACACCGGAGCTATGAACTGTATTGTAGGGGCTACTTAATTAAGGAAGGACTTCAATGAATTTGGATCTGGTCTTCGGCGCTCTTGCCGATCCGACACGGCGGGCGATCATCGAGCGTCTCCGCGCCGGTGATCTGAGCTCCGGTGACCTGGCGGAGCCGCTGCCGATCAGCCGACCCGCCGTCTCACAGCACCTCAAGGTGCTCGAAGTCGCCGGGCTCATCACCCGGTCGAAGAGCGCGCAGAGACGCATCGTCTCGCTCAATGCCGACAAGCTCTCGGGCGCCACCGAGTGGCTGCTGGCGGCACACGAGGAATGGCAGCAGCGCTTCGACAACCTCGATGACATCCTCGCCGAGGATGCTCCGAAGTCCGCCCGCCACCCTGAGGACCAGCGCACGAACTGAACAGAACCATGATCGACTCAAGGAGGAGAACCATCATGAACACCACCAACACCAGCACCGAGGCCACCGACCAGCCGAGCTTCACCATCGTCAGGGACTTCGCCGCACCCCGTGCCCAGGTCTGGGATGCGTGGACGAACCCGGACACCATGGCCCGGTGGTTTCACCCCGAAACCCTGATCACCCCGCGCGAATCCGTCACCGTCGACCTCCGCGTCGGCGGCGAATACACCTACACGATGCGCATCCCCGACACCGGGCAGGAGTTCCCGACAGCCGGGCGCTACCGCCGCATCGAGGAACCGCGCCGACTCGACTTCACGTGGGGCAGCCCCGATGCCATCGACGACGCCCCGCTCGTCAGCGTCATCCTCGACGAAATCGACCCCGCCACCACGCGGATGACCTTCACCGTCGTCGGACTCCCCAACGACTCCGGATCCGACGCCAGCGCCTACGACGGCTGGAACTCCGCGTTCAACGTCTTCGACGCCGAGATCATCGGCTGACCGTTTGGCTGTATCCCTGACCTGGTGCCGGGTCACCTCAGTAATCGCCGAGGTGGCCCGGCTCAGTTCTGATCGAAGCAGCCCGGTTCAGCTTTCGCCGAGGTGGCCCACGTCTGCCAGCCTGCGCAGAGTGCGATTGCCGAACGCGGCATCCTCGGTCAGCTCCGTGATGCAGCCCGAGCGAGCCGCGAACGCCGCCCACCCCATCGCGTCGAGCGGCACCTCGAGCCACCGACCGATGACGAAGGTATGCGCGAACCCGTGAGTGACGACGACCTGATGAGTCGCGGGGCGCGCGAGGATCTCATCCATCGCCGCATAGACCCGAGTGCCGAGCTCGCGCCTCGTCTCAGCACCCTCGATGCCTTCGTCGTGATCGAGGCGAGCCTGATGATCGAGCATGTGCTCGCTGCCCGCCACATCTTCGGGCTTCGGCGGAAAGACGAAACGCTCGTCGAGCCAGGACTGCTCCCGGCCCTCCGCGATCCCGTACGACTTCTCCCGCAGGCCCGCCGCCACCTGGGCGCGGGTGCCGAGGGCCTCGGCGACCACCTCGGCGGTCGACCGGGTCCGGGCCAGATCGGAGGTGACCACCTCCGCCGAGGCATCGGCCGGGATCCGTCTGCGGAGCTCGGTGGCGATGGACCGGGCTTGGGACCGTCCGCGCTCGGTCAGGGGCGAGTCGAACCATCCGCCCACGCGGCCCTCGACATGGTGGCGGGACTCGGGGTGGGTGACGACGTAGAGCGTGCGGGTGAGGGCCATAGTGAACCCGAGGCTACCCGACACGAAGACCGCCCCCGGCTACCTCGGTGACCACGCCAGACGATAAGCTCACAGTACGACGAGTGAGGAGTGACACATGGGTGAGAAGGTCATCGAACAACGAGGTCTGTGGCTGGATGAGATGGAAGTCGGCGCGACCTACAAGCACGCGCCGGGACGCACCATCACCGAGGCGGACAACACGTGGTTCACGGCCGTGACCATGAATACCCAGGCCCTCCACCTCGACGCGGCCTTCGCCGAGACCGAACCCTTCGGCCAGCGGCTCGTGAACTCGATGTTCACCCTGGCCACGCTCATCGGACTCTCGGTCACTCAGCTGACCCAGGGTACGATCGTCGGCAACCTCGGCTTCTCCGAGGTCAGCTTCCCGGCGCCCCTGTTCCACGGCGACACCCTCTACGCGGAGACGACGATCCTCGACAAGCGCAACTCGAAGTCCCGCCCCGGTCAGGGCATCGTCACCCTCGAACACCGCGGCTACAACCAGCACGGCACCCTCGTGGCCAAGGCCGTGCGCCAGACCATGATGTTCGACTCGAGCCACGCTAAAGACGCGACGGCGGCGACGAACGACGCGATCGCGGCTGCGAACGACGCGACGGCCGCCGCGGACGACCGGCCCGAATCAGGAAAGTGAGTACTCCCATGGCCCTCGAGTTCAAACCCGCCTGGCTCTTCTGCCCCGGCGATCGTCCCGACCGGTACACGAAAGCCGCCGAACGCTCCGACATCGTCATCCTCGACCTCGAGGACGCGGTCAACGACGCGGACAAAGACACCGCCCGCGAGGCGATCATCGACTACCCGCTCGACCCTGCTCGCACCGTCGTGCGTGTCAATGCCAGGGACTCAGAGCACCTCGGCGAGGATCTCACAATGCTCGCGAAGACCGACTACACGGCCGTGATGCTGCCGAAGTCGCAGCGCGCGTCCGACCTGACGATCCTCGCCGGCTACCAGGTCATCGCCCTCATCGAGACCGGACTGGGTGCCCTCAACGTCGCCGAGATCGCCGCCGCACCCAATGCCTACGCCCTCATGTGGGGATCCGAGGACCTCATCGCCGACCTCGGCGGAGGGTCCTCACGCAATGCCGACGGCGACTACCGCGACGTCGCCAAGCACGTGCGCAGCCAGACCCTGCTCGCCGCCCGCGCCCACGGCAAGTTCGCCCTCGACTCGATCTGGGCCGACATCCCGAACCTCGAAGGACTCGCGCTCGAGGCCGAGGACGCCGTGCAGTCCGGGTTCTCCGGCAAGGTCTCGATCCACCCCAACCACGTCCCCGTCATCCGCGACGCCTTCCGCCCCAGCGACGAACAGCTGACCTGGGCGAAGTCCGTGCTCGAACTCGCGAAGACCGAGAAGGGCGCCTTCGCGTTTGAGGGCAAGATGATCGACGCACCACTGCTCAAGCACGCCGAACTCATCGTCGCCCGCGCGAACTGAACCACGGAGGGACTTCGAAGTTGCACGAGGCCGACGCGACCATCGCCGCCCAGATCCGCGCTGTCCTCACCGCCGCCGAGTCGGGGGATGGGACCGCACCCATCGTCGAGGCCGGAGACCCGGTGCTGCGCGCCGAGACCCGACCCTTCGACGGACAGGTCGACGATGCGGAGCTTGAGAAGCTCGCCGAGGTGATGCGCGCGACCATGCTCGCCGCCCCCGGAGTCGGCCTGGCCGGACCGCAGGTGGGGGTGAGCCTGTCGATGTTCGTCGCCGAGGACCCCGGCGCCCGCGACCCCGAGGTCGCCGCGGTGCGGCAGCGCGAGCCCATGCCGTTGCGCGTCGTCCTCAACGCCGCCTATTCCCGGGCAAGTGCGGATGACGTCGCCTTCTATGAAGGCTGCCTGTCGATTCCCGGCTACCAGGCCGTCGTCGCTCGTCCTCGCGAGATCGAACTCACCGGCACCGACCTCCAGGGTGCCCCCATCGCCGAGGTGGTCACCGGCTGGTCCGCCCGCATCGTCGCCCATGAGACCGACCACCTGTCCGGGGTGCTGTTCCTCGACAAGGCCGAGATGCGTTCCTTGGCGACGAATACCTCGGTGGCGAAGTTCTGGCATCAGCCCTCGACGCAGAAGGCCGCAGCCGAACTCGGCTTCTCCCTGCCCAGCGGCATGGTGATGTGAGCTTCGCCGGGTGGGTGGGGCCACCTCGTTGCGGGAATAACTTGAATCCGTCATCGTTATACGAGTTATGAGCGATCTGCGTACTCTCACCCTCGGTGCCGGCTGCTTCTGGTGCCTCGACGCCGTCTACCAGCGGACCACCGGAGTCACCGAAGTCATCTCCGGATACACAGGTGGCCACACCGACAACCCCGGATATCGGGAAGTCTGCTCCGGGACCACCGGTCATGCCGAAGCACTGCAGGTGACCTTCGACGCCGAGATCGTGCCCGAAGAGATCATCCTCGGACTCTTCTTCACCGGGCACGACCCCACGAGCCTCAACCGGCAGGGTTACGACGTCGGCACCCAGTACCGGTCCGCGATGTTCTACCGCAACGAAGAGGAGAAGGCCTGCTTCGCCGCCGCCGTCGAATCCGCGCAGACCCTCTTCGACTCACCGATCGTGACCACGCTCGAACCCCTCGGTACGTTCTATCCCGCCGAGGCTGTCCACCAGGACTTCTACACTGCGAACCCCGACAACGGCTACTGCCGTGTCATCATCGATCCGAAGCTGCGCCGCGCCCGCACCGAATTCGCCGATTGGCTGAGCTGATGGGCGGCGATAAGAAGGACAAGAAGCACAAGGACAAAAAGCACAAGTCCAAAAAGTGCCGAAAAGCCGGCGGCAAGGAGGAAGACGCCTGTCAGGTGACGAAGGATCGTGTCCGCGCCCATTTCCTCGACGGCAACACCGGCCCGTGGGCCAAGAATCTCGCCGCCGAGGACATGAAGAACGCCCGTCCCGTCGCAGACTCGGCGAAGCCGCAATCCGCCGAGGCGGCCGTTGGGAACGAGCGCCCCGCTGGGAGCGAGCCGCCTCGCCGCGGTCCGGACTACTCGGTTCCGGCGTCGATCGACATCGTCGCCGATCCCGTCCTCTACGCCATGAGCACCCGCCGGTCGATCTCGAAGGTCGAACCGGAGACCCCGAACGACTCCGACCTGCTCGAGATCATCCGCGCGGTCTCCTCGGTCGCCGACCACAAGGGACTGCGTCCGTGGCGCTTCCTCATCCTCCGCGGCGATAACCGGATTCGCCTCGGCGCCGCCCTCGACGAAGCCGCCGGAGTGGTCCGTAAACCTGGTGAGACCAACACGAAACCCCTGCGGGCCGAACTCCTCCTCGCCCTCGTCGCCTCACCCGTCGAGCACGACAAGGTTCCCGAATGGGAGCAGCACGCCACCGCCGCCGGTGCCGGGAACCTCCTCGAACTCGCCCTGTGGCAGGCCGGTTGGGGAGTGATGTGGCGCTCGGGCACCCTGACGAACGCGCAGCCCGTGCGCGACCTCCACCGGCTGGAGGAGAACGAACTCCTCATGGGCTGGTTCTACATCGGTGCCGTGCCCGAACGGTACCGTCAACGTCTGGCCACGAGCACCCGACCGCTGCCGAAGCCCGAACAGTTCCTCGACACCCTGTGACCGCGCACGAGAACGACGGCACCCACGACGAGGCGGCCGTGACCCCACCCGGCGACGCCGGCTCGGCGGATGCTGCCGCGCAGGCGGAAACTCGGCGTCTGCCGAAGGAGATCTACGTCCTCGTCGCCGCGGCGTTCATCGTCGCACTCGGCTACGGAATCATCGCCCCCGTCCTCCCGCAGTTCGCGGCGAGCTTCGACTTCGGGGTCACCGCAGCGACCATCGTCGTCTCCTCCTTCGCGTTCTTCCGGTTCGTCTTCTCTCCCTCATCGGGCCGCCTCGTCGATGCCTTCGGCGAACGCCGCATCTATATCACCGGTCTCCTCATCGTCGCCGCCTCCACGGCGGCCGTGGCCTTCGCCCAGGATTACTGGCAGCTGCTGATCTTCCGCGGCCTCGGCGGCATCGGATCGACGATGTTCAGCGTCTCCGCGATGGCGCTCATCGTCCGCCTCGCACCCGTCGATGCCCGCGCGAAGGCGTCGTCGACGTACGCCACCGCGTTCCTCGTCGGCAACATCGCCGGCCCCGTGCTCGGCGGTGCTATGGCCGGGTGGGGGATGCGCATCCCCTTCATCATCTACGCCGTCGGCCTCCTGGTCGCCGCCGTCGTCGTGCGGATCTTCCTCGCCTCGACCGCGTCCTTCGGATCCTCGACGAAGTCCGGACGCGCCCGTCTGGAGGCGGAGAAGAACGAGAAGCAGCAGGAAGTCATGTCCTTCCGCGAAGCCTGGAAGGACTCCGCCTACCGCTCGGCGCTCATCTCCGCCTTCGTCCAAGGCTGGTCGGCGATGGGCATCCGCGTGGCGATCTACCCGCTGTTCGCGATCCAGGCCCTCAAGGCCGATACCGCCGTCGCGGGTCTGGCGCTGACGATGTTCGCCATCGGCAATGCCTCGGCCGTGACCGTCGTCGGACGCTTCGCGGACACTGTCGGCCGCAAGCCCTTCATCCAATGGGGTCTGTTCGTCCTCGGAGTGACCACCGCGGCCCTGGCGTTCACCGACGCCATCTGGCTGTTCTTCGTCTTCTCCGTCATCGCCGGCATCGGCTCCGGGCTGGCCAATCCCGCCCAGCAGGCCACCGTCGCCGACGTCATCGGCCGCGACCGGAAGGGCGGACGGGTGCTCGCCCGCTACCAGATGGCACTCGACGGCGGCGCCATCCTCGGTCCCGTCATCGCCGGAGCCGTCGTCGACCACTTCGACTACTCGTGGGCGTTCCTGCTCACCGGCGTCCTCGGCATCATCGCCGCGGGACTGTGGCTCTTCGGCCGCGAGACCCGGCCCCGAGCAGTGAAATCGGCTGGATGACGCCCCGCGCTCACGCTTCGGCTCGGTGAACCTGCACCAGCTCGGTGCAGGGACCAAGCTGGTGATCGAAGCGACCTGCTGCCGGCGGGTCGGATTCTGCGAATTCAGGTTATCCTCATGTCGCGTTGACGGGACACTCACTAGGATGGGCCTGGCGGTGTCTCTGCCGCCATGTGCCCCGAAGAGAAAGTCCCCGTGTGAGTTTCCTGACCCGCCTGAGCCTGAAGAACCGGGCGCTCATCGCGCTCATCTCCGTCGTCGCCGTCATCTTCGGTGTCATCGGGGCCGGAGCTCTCAAGCAAGAACTGTTCCCCTCTCTGGAGAATCCCCAGGCCACGGTCACCGCCTCCTACGAGGGAGCCACCCCCGAGGCGGTCGAATCCGAGGTCGTCGACCCGCTCGAAGGCGCGCTGACCGCTTTGCCCGAGGTCGAGGATATGACCTCGACGTCCTCGGCGGGCAGCGCGCAGATCACGGTGAGCACGAAGTACGGCGACGACTCGGACGATATCGTCAAGGCCCTGCAGCGGGCCGTGTCCCAGGTGCAGCCGTCCCTGCCCGACGGGGTCGAACCCAATGTCATGATGATGGGCACCGACGATATCCCGGTGCTTGCGCTGTCGGTGACCTCCGATGCCGACGAGGACAAACTCGCCGCGAACCTCGACGACATCGTCGAACCCGAGCTGAAGAAGATCGACGGCGTCTCCCAGGTCCAGATCTCCGGTGCGAAGACGAAGCAGGTCGAGATCAATATCCGCCGCGACGATCTCGAGGACGAGGGTGCGAACCTCGACGAGGTGGCCGGAATCCTCCAGTCCAACGGCGTTCCCACCTCGGCGGGTGAACTCAAGGGAGACGACGGATCCGCCCCGGTCGAGGTCGGCACCCGAATCCGCTCGGTCGACGCGATCAAGGACCTCGTCATCAGCGGCAAGGACGACCCGATCACTCTCTCGGACGTCGCCGACGTCAAGCTCGTCGATGAACCCATCGAGTCGATCTCCCGCACCAACGGACAGCCGTCGCTGTCGGTGTCGGTGATGAAGGAATCCGACGCGAACACCGTCGACGTCTCGCACGCGGTGGCCGACAAGCTGCCCGAGCTGGAGAAGATGGTCGGGGACAACACGGAATTCGTCTCCGCATTCGACCAGGCGCCCTTCATCGAACAGTCCATCCACGATCTGCTCAACGAAGGCGGGCTCGGTCTGCTCTTCGCCGTGCTCGTCATCCTCGTCTTCCTGCTCTCGGTGCGCGCGACGATCATCACAGCGATCTCGATTCCGCTGTCCCTCCTCATTGCGCTCGTCGGCCTGTGGATGGGTGGAGAGACGCTCAACATGCTCACCCTCGGGGCGCTGACGATCTCCGTCGGCCGCGTCGTCGACGACTCCATCGTCGTCATCGAGGCGATCAGACGCAGACACGCCTCGGGAGGCGACAAGTTCTCCAATATCCTCGCCGCCGTATCCGAGGTAGCCGGTGCGATCACCGCATCGACCCTGACGACGGTGGCGGTGTTCCTGCCGCTGGCGTTCGTCACCGGGCAGACCGGAGAGATGTTCCGACCCTTCGCCCTGACCGCGACGATCGCGCTGCTGTCCTCGCTGTTCGTGGCGCTGACGATCGTCCCGGTCCTCGCCTACTGGTTCCTGAGGCAGCGTGAGGCCAAGGTCAAGCTCACCCGTGCTGAGAAGAAGGAGATCCGAGCCAACCGCAGGTCGATGCTCTCGACGTGGAGGTCGGAGAAGAAGACCGCGAAGAAGGCGGAGAAGAGACGCGACATCGTCGCCGCCGGTGCCGAGGCCGAAGACACGACGGGTCGCGACGGCGTTCGTGCTGTGGGCACCGGTGCCGGGGGAGCCCGTACGGCGGGAGTGGCCGCCGACGGTCCGCGCTACGGCGAGTCGGAGGATGAGACGGAAGCCGTCGACGAACTCGCCGGAATGCATTCGCCGGTGACCCGTCTGCAGAAGACATATATGCCGGCGATCGCGTTCTCGACGAAGCATCCGATCGTCATGATCCTCATCGCCGTGCTCGTGCTGGCCGGTACAGGTGCGATGATCCCGCAGCTGAAGACCGAACTGTTCGGTGACACCGGACAGGATTCCCTGCAGGTCTCGCAGACCTTCGATCCCGGAACGGATCTCGATGAGGCCTCGAAGCAGGCGGAGAAGGTCGAGGACATCCTCGCCGACGAGTCCGATGTCGAGAACTATCAGCTGTCGCTGGGCGGGACGACCTTCGGGTTCACCGACGACTCCTCGCTCACCGGCACCTACATCGTCAACACGAAGTCCGGAGTCTCGGCGCAGTCGATCTCGGCCAACCTGCAGAAGCAGTTCGACGACCTCGAGGGCGCCGGCGACGTCGAGGTGGCGAGCCAGAGCTCGACCCCCGGTGCGCAGACGATCGATGTCACCCTCACAGCCTCGGATCCGAAGGAGCTCGAGGACGCGACGAAGACGGTCACCGACAAACTCGACGGCGTCTCCGGTACACAGTCGGTGACGAGCGACATCGAGGCGGTCCAGCCCGTCATCGAGGTCAAGGTCGATCACAAGAAGGCCGCCGAGGAGAACCTCACCGAGGCCGCCATCGGCCAGTACGTTCAGCGTGCCATGCACGGTCAGCAGATCGGCGAGGTCGTCATCGACGATGTCTCCCATTCGGTGCTGCTCTTCGACCGCAATGCCGACACCGTGAAGAAGCTGCGGGATCTCAAGATTCCCGGCAAACCGAAGGAGACTGCTGCCGCGGGTGGTGCGGGTGCAGCCGGAGGAGCCGGCGGAGCAGGCGGTGCGACCGGGGACGCAGGTGCGGCCGTCGGCGCGGGCGGTGCGGCTGGTGACGCCGGCGCAGCCGGTAGCGCTGGCGGTGGCGCTGGCGGAGGCGACGCAGGTGCGGCCGGCGGCGGTGCTGCCGGTGGCGCGGGCGCAGCCGGGGGTGCCGGTGCAGCCGGTGACCCGAACGCCGGTGCGCCCGTGACCTCGGAGCCGCGGTTCATCAAGCTCGACGACGTCGCCGACGTCAAGGAGGTCAAGACCGCCCCGACGATCCGCCACACGGATTCGCAGCGCTCGACCACCGTGTCGGTGACTCCGGAAGGCGATGACCTCGGTGCGGTGTCGACCGACGTGCAGTCCGCCCTCGACGAGGTGGACCTGCCCGATTCGGTGTCCGTCGACACCGGCGGTGCTACCCAGGAGCAGAACGAAGCGTTCTCGCAGCTGGGACTGGCGATGCTCGCGGCGATCCTCATCGTCTTCGTCATCATGGTCGCCACGTTCAAGTCGCTGCTGCAGCCGCTGATCCTGCTGGTCTCGATCCCGTTCGCGGCCACCGGATCGATTGCGCTCTCGCTCATCACCGACACCCCGCTGGGGCTGACGTCGATGATCGGTCTGCTCATGCTCATCGGCATCGTGGTCACGAACGCGATCGTGCTCATCGACCTGATCAACCACTTCCGACTGCGCGGTGTCGATCTGCGCACCGCCGTCGTCCACGGCGCCAGGCTGCGTTACCGCCCGATCCTCATGACCGCGGCGGCGACGATCTTCGCGCTGCTGCCGATGGCCCTGGGCCTGACCGGCGGGGGAGTGTTCATCTCGAAGCCGCTGGCGATCGTCGTCATCGGCGGGCTCGTCAGCTCGACGCTGCTCACGCTCATCCTCGTGCCCGTGCTCTACCTCCTGCTCGAAGGGGTCAAGGAGCGCCGGGCAGAGAAGAAGCACGTGAAGAACATGGCCCGCGGAGAGGTCCTCGACGCCGCCGAAGCGCGGGCCACGGAGAGCCCATCGAGTGTCCGGTCCGGCGCTGCACGATCCGGTGTCGGGTCCGATGGGACGGCCTCCACGGCGACGGCGACCGGATCCACGGGCACGGCCACCTCGGTGAGGTCGGACGGATCCGCCGAGGCGGCTGCGACCGAGCGACCCTCCGAGAGCTCGTCGGCCACTGGGCCCGAGTCGGACACCGACTTCACGCTGCGCAGCTCGCCGCCCCGCGACACTGACGGGGGCAGCGAACCCAAACACTGAGCCGACCCGGTTACAGTTGAGTCCATGACGACCGAGCTCGGACCGCAGGAGAAGAAGCGCCTGTGGTTCGAGCTCGGACTCGTTGCCGCCCTGTCGCTGGGCCAGTCCGCGATCTACGCGATCGTGCGGCTGGCCGACATCGTCACTCGCGGCCCGATCGGCGAGGCCCAGGCGAAGCTGAACACCTCACTGTCACCGCGTCCCGGATTCGACCTCGTCTACCAGCTCCTCGACATCGCGTTCACCCTCGTGCCGGTGCTGCTGGCTCTCTACCTGCTCACCCGTGACCGCGATCAGCCCCGCCTGAGCGCGCGTCTCGGCGTCGACGGGCACCGTGCGAGAGACCTCGGGCACGGGACCCTCATCTTCCTCATCATCGGCATCGGCACGCTGGGCGTGTACGCGGGCGGCAGGGCACTCGGGATCACCGCCGAGGTGCAGCCGGCCAACCTCGGCGACCATTGGTGGACCATCCCGGTGCTCATCCTCGCCGCCGCGAAGAACGGCATCCTCGAAGAGGTGCTCATCTTCGGCTTCGGAGCGCAGCGGCTGCGCCAGCTGGGGTATGGGCCGTGGACGATCATCATCGGTCTCGCACTCTTCCGCGCGAGCTACCACCTCTACCAGGGCATCGGCCCGTTCCTCGGCAACGTCGCCATGGGCCTCATCTTCGGCTGGTATTTCCTGCGCAAGGGCCGACTGATGCCGTTGGTGTGGGCGCACTTCATCATCGATGCGGTCGGATTCCTCGCCCCAGGGGTCCTCAGTCTCGTCGACTTCGGCTGACCGCGCGGGCATTCACCCTGCGTTCATTGCCGGGTAGGGTCCGGGACAAGTGCCGGTGGGAGGGTCGATCGGGTGAGCCGACCGGCGTCGAGCCTCATTCGCTGCAGGCGCCGGGTGGAACAACCCGAGACGAGGAGAGACCCGATGAGAACCCTGCTGCCGATGGCCGACCACGTGCGAGGCAAACGCAGTCCCGTGACCTGCGCCCTGAAATGCGACAATGCCTGCCTCAAGGCCACCTGCAACACCTCGTCGAACGGGTACTTCCGCGACATCGTCGGTGCGAAGCTCAGCCGCCGTGCGGTCCTCGGCGCCTCAGCCGCCGGAGCTCTCGCGATCGCCGTGACCTCGGCCCCGAGCCCGACCGCCCGCAGCGCGGCGGCCGCCACCGCTGGCACCCTCGCCTTCGACGCCATCGACCCGGTCCAGCACGAGATCGACGAGTTCATCGTCCCCGAAGGGTATTCGTGGCATCCGATCGTGCGCTGGGGCGACCCGCTGTTCCCCGACTCGCCGAAATTCGATCCGGAGAACCAGAGCCCCGAATCCCAGCGTCGACAGTTCGGCTACAACAACGACTTCCTCTCGATCCAGGTCGACGACGGCGACCCGAACCGGGCCCTGCTGTTTTCGAACCAGGAGTACACGAACGACGCCATCATGTACCCCACCGACATGGACCCGGCGGACCAGCGGGCGATCAGCCGCGAAGCCCACGGACTGACCGTGGCGGAACTCATGCGCAAGGACGAGAAGTCCGCGTGGAAGGTCGACGTCAACGGGCGGAGGAACCGTCGTTTCCTCATCGACACCGAATACGCATTCACCGGTCCTGCGGCAGGATCCGACCTGCTGCGGACGAAGGACTATCCCGGCGGCGACAAGGTGCAGGGCACGCTGGGCAACTGTTCGGGAGGACTCACCCCGTGGGGAACCCTGGTCTCCGGGGAGGAGAACTTCAACTCGTATTTCAGATCTCCGGGCACCTCGGCGGCGGACAAGCGCTACGGGCTGAGCAATGAGGAATCGGCCAACGGATGGGAATCAGACGTCGACCGCTTCGACACGAACAATGCCGGCTACGGCAACGAGACGAACCGCTTCGGCTGGATCGTCGAGGTCGACCCCTGGGACCCGAACTCCACCCCGGTCAAGCACACGAACATGGGCCGATTCAAGCACGAAGGTGCGAACATCACGATCTCCGATTCGGGCCATGCGGTGGCGTACATGGGCGATGACGAGAAGTTCGACTACCTGTACAAATTCGTGTCGAAGGACACCTATGTCGAGGGCGATCGCGAGCACGACAAGACCCTGCTGACTGCGGGTGATCTCTATGTCGCGAAGTTCACCGGCAACTCGCCGAAGGCCGAGATCGACGGCAGCGGAGACGTGCCCTCCGACGGCGAATTCGACGGCAGCGGCCAGTGGCTGCCGCTGATCAAGGACGGCAAGTCGCGGGTCTCCGGCTTCTCCGTCGAGGAGGTCCTCGTCAACACCCGTCTGGCCGCGGACAAGGTGGGGCCGACGAAGATGGACCGCTGCGAAGACGTCGAACCGAACCCGGTCAACGGTCGGATCTACGTCGCCTGCACGAACAACTCCGATCGCGGCACCGACGGCAAGGCCGGCGCCGACGAAGCCAACCCGCGCACCGAGAACCGCGACGGGCATATCGTCGAGATCACCGAACGCTCCGGCGACCACACCGGAGTCGAGTTCGACTGGACGCTGCTCATCGTCTGCGGCGACCCGAAGCAGGGTGACGCCACCTACTTCTCGGGCTTCCCGGCCGACCAGGTCTCACCGATCTCCTGCCCCGACAATGTCGCCTTCGACACCGCCGGGAACCTGTGGATCTCCACCGACGGTGCCCCCGACGGCATCGGCTACTGCGACGGCCTGTTCAAGGTCACCATCGACGGCGATGACCGCGGACGCGTCGAACAGTTCCTGTCCGTGCCTCGTGAGGCCGAAGTCTGCGGCCCGCTCGTCCACGATGAGTACGATTCGGCCTTCGTCGCCGTCCAGCACCCGGGTGAGGACGGTGAATGGTCCGATCAGCACTCGCAGTTCCCCGACTACGTGGACGCGACCGATGTCGACACCGGCGTGGCCGCCCTGCCGCGACCGACCGTCGTCCAGGTGATCAAGGGCGACGGCGGTTCGGCTCCCGACCCGACGGAACCTCCGAAGGACCAAGACGCCGACGCCGACGGAGGAGACTCCGGCGGCGGCTCCGACGGCGACGATGCCAATGGCGGCGGTGAGAACGCCGACTCCAGCGGGAACACAACCGGAACGGACGCCGACAGCTCCGGCTCGACCGCCGGGTCGCAGGACGGAGCGAAGGACGCAGCCGCCGCGGGCGTCGCGTCCAGCGCCGCTGCCGACGGAGGGACAGGGACCGGGGGCTCAGGTTCCGGAGGCAGCGGCTCGGGGTCCGGGAGTTCCAGCTCGGGCGGCTCCGGCTCCGGAGGGTCGGGTGCTGACGGCGGAGACCTGCCCTGGACGGGCACGGACAGCACTCTGCCGCTGCTCGGCGGCGGCGCCGGGCTGCTCGCCGTCGGCGGCGCGATGGCCACGGCAGCTCATCTGCGCCGCAAGAACGGCGCTGGTGCCGAGGCGGAGGCCGCGCCGGAAGAGGAGATCAGCGGCGACTGAGTCCCGCCGAGGCGGCTCACGGAGATCGAGACAACGCCGGAGCGCCGAGACCACTGTGCGCACACAGGGGTTTCGGCGCTCCGGCGTTGTCTCGGCGCTGAAGAGAGTCGGGCCTCAGATGGTGGTGGGACCGTTCTTCGTCTCGAAGCTCACAGACATGATGCCCGGCGTCCCATGGGGCGCGGACCAGTCGATGTGGATCTCCGGGATCGGCTTGGCATCCTCGGTGCCCAGCCAGTCGCGCAGACGGTCACGATCCCCGGCGATCTGCAGGGTGTCGATGGCGACTTCGCTGTTGGTCTTGTAGGTCGACGGATGCTGAGAGGAATCGGCGGACCACTTGATGAAGAACGGGAGCTGGGGATCGGCGATGAGCCCCTTGACTCCGATCTGCAGCCACCTGAGTTCCAGACCGGACTCCGGTGTGCGGTTGCCGTCGACGGCCTTGCGCTCGAGGCGGGCTTCGACTTCGGCGAGATCATCGACCGAGACGCACCAGCCCATCCAGCCGCCGCCGAGCTCGGAACGAGCGCGCACGGCCTGGCCGAACGGGGTGGAGAGAGCGGCCGGGTGCTCCAAGGCTTCGACGACTTCGAGGTAGTGGCCGTTCGCGAGGGGGAAGATGAGATTTCTGGTGCCGAATCGAGGATGCACACCGCCGTCGTAGGGAACCACTCCGAGCTTCTCCGAGATCCGCTCGGCCGTTGCACGATAGCCGTCAGGTTCACTGGCGTATGACACATGATCGAGTTTCATGACTCGACGATGGCATAACCTGGCTCACACCGCTCCTTAGGGTGACCTAAGTCTCACCGGTCCGAGGGGTCGAGAATCTGAAGGTCGAGATCAGGTGCCCATGGCACAATCCGCACATGGTCCCCACCAACCGCAGCCCGAATCGAACCGCAGCTCCCTCCGCGACTCCGCCGACTACCTCCCCGGTCTCGCCGTCGACGTCGTCCCCTGCCTTCGTTCGGTGGCTGCCCCGCCTGCTCACTGGTCTCGCGCTGCTCATGCTCGCCTACCTCGTGGTGCCGGAAGGCAGCTGGGTAGACACGGGCTTCACCTGGCTGTGGACATGGGTGGTGCCGATGGCTCCGGTCGACTTCGTGTCCTCGGTGATCCTCATCATGCTCGCTGCCGCACTGGCGATCCGCAAACGCGCCGCATGGTGGAACTTCCTCATCCTCATCGTGCTCATCATCGTCGTCATCGCCCTCATCGCGCTGCTCTACGCGATGTACGACCCGAAGCTGCTGACCTGGGACTTCGCCACCGGCTCGATCCTGCCGGTGGTCACTCTCATCGAGCTGCTCCGACACCGTCGGCACTACACCGCCAAGACCCAGCCACGCGGTTTCCTCAAGTCGATCACCGTCCTCATCATCGGCCTCGTCCTCTCGAGCGTCCTCGTGCTCGCTCTTCAGTACTTCATGGGCGGTCTCACGCTCATCCACGCCCGGCAGATCCTCGCCGAGCTCTTCGGTCTGGCCACGGAAACCGAATCGAGCTGGATGCTCACTCTGTTCGGATTCTGCTCGGGAGCGACCATCATCGTCGCCTTCTGGACGCTGCTGCGCTCGCAGCGCCATGCCGAACGCATCGGTTTCGACGAAGAGCGGACGATTCGCCGGCTGCTGTCCTCCGAAGCCTCAGACTCCCTCGGCTACTTCGCCACTCGCCGTGACCGTTCAGCGCTCTTCACCGGTGACTGCGCCGTGACCTATCGTGTGGAGAAGGGTGTCTGCCTCGTCGCCGGAGACCCGATCGGTCCGCACTCCCAATGGAATGACGCGGCACGCGCCTTCGTCTCCCACGCCCAGTCATACGGTTGGGTTCCGGCCGTGCTCGCAGCCTCCCGGCAGGGAGCGCAGGCCTATCACACAGCCGGCCTCAAGGTCCTCCTCGTCGGAGACGAAGCGGTGCTCCACAGCCATGACTTCTCCCTCCAGACACTGCCAGGGGTCCACCGCTCTGTGGCCAAACTCCGGGCTCAGGGCTACGCCCTGCGCATCCGCCGCCAGGTCGAGATCCCGCAGACCGAACTGAGAGCCCTGGCCCGATTCGCCGATGACTGGCGCGAAGGGGACACCGAACGGGGTTTCTCCATGGCGCTGGGGCGCTTCGGCGACGGCGCCGACGGCCAATGCCTCGTCGTCGAAGCACTCTTCCCCGACAGCGAGGCCCCGCACGCCCGCTCCACCGCGGGTCTGCTCAGCTTCGTTCCCTGGGGCACGCATGGAGTTTCGCTCGATCTCATGCGCCGTCATCCCCTGGCGGAGAACGGCGTCACCGAGTTCATGGTCGCCGGCCTCATGGAGGAGGCCCCGGAGCTCGGGATCGCCTCGGCGTCGCTCAACTTCGCCGTCTTCCGCTCCGCCTTCGAACAGGGGAAGGAACTCGGAGCAGGTCCGATCAAGAAGCTGTGGCGCAACATCCTCCTCTTCGCCTCCCGGTTCTGGCAGCTCGAATCCCTCTACCGTTCGAACGAGAAGTACCATCCCGAATGGGTGCCGCGGATGCTCTGCTACTCCGACAGTTCGGATCTCGCCCGCATCGGCCTGGCCGTGAGCATCGCCGAGGGCTTCCTCACCGCGCCGTCCATGCTCGGCACTCGTGCCGAGAGCCAACCGATCTACACCGCCGCCGAGGCGGCCGACCTCCTTCCCGCCGCACCTGTCGCGGCACCTGTCGCCTCCGCTCCACGCGTGCCTGCGCAGGTCAGGCACCGTCTTCAGGTGCGCGAAGCGATGCTCGACTCCGGTGCCGAGCCCTATCCCGCCGAGGCCAGGGGAGAGACGGTGAGCGGACGTGTCCTCGCGGTCCGCGACCATGGAGGAGTGGTCTTCGTCGATCTGCGCGGTGAGGGCCGCGACGTCCAGCTGCTCGTCGAACGCCGCGCACTCGATTCCGAATCCTTCCGGCACCTGCGCCGGTGGGTCGCCCGAGGCGACCGCATCGATGTCACAGGAACCCCGGGAACGTCACGCAACGGGACCGCCTGTGTTCTCGTCACGTCCTGGTCGATGGCGGCGAAGTCGCTGCGCCCGTGGCCGAGTCCGCGCGAGGGCATCCGAGATCCCGAGACGAAGATCCGCAGACGCTACCTCGACTTCACACTCGATCTCTCGTCGCGGTCGACCATGATCTCGCGGGCCCGAGCCGTCCGGGCCGTCCGTGAGACCCTGCAGGACCGTGACTTCCTCGAGGTCGAGACCCCGATCCTCCAGACCGTCCACGGGGGAGCCAACGCCCGGCCGTTCCACACCCATATCAACGCCTACCACCTCGACCTCTTCCTGCGCATCTCCCCCGAGCTCTACCTCAAACGGCTTCTCGTCGGCGGTTTCGAGCGGGTCTTCGAGATCGGCCGCAACTTCCGCAACGAAGGCGTCGACGCCACTCACAACCCGGAGTTCTCGATGCTCGAGGCCTACCAGGCCGGCGGTGACTACGCGACGATGCGTACGCTGACCCGCAGCCTCGTCATCTCCGCCGCCGAGGCGGCCCTGGGCACCACGGTCATCCGCGGAACAGTCGACGGGGTCGTCCACGAGATCGACCTCGCCGAGGAGTGGATGACGATTTCGCTGACCGAGGCCGTCTCCGAGCGCCTCGGCGTCGAGGTGACCACGGCGACGGATCTTGAGACCATGCGCGCCCACGCCCGCGCCGTGGGGATCGACCCGCGACCGCGCTGGGGCTGGGGCACCCTGCTCCAGGAGATCTACGAGGAGGTCGCGGAGGCCCGTACCATCGCCCCGACCTTCTACACCGACTTCCCGGCCGAGACCTCGCCGCTGACCCGTCAGCATCGAAGGGATCCGATGCTGGCCGAGAAATGGGACCTCATCATCTTCGGCTCCGAGCTCGCCACCGCCTATTCCGAACTCGTCGATCCCGTCATCCAACGCCAGCGCCTGACCGCCCAGTCCCTCGAGGCCGCCGGCGGCGACCCGGAGGCGATGGCTCTCGACGAGGACTTCCTCCTCGCCCTCGAACACGGGATGCCTCCGGCCGGAGGCATGGGCATGGGACTGGACCGGCTGGTCATGCTGCTGACGAACCAGTCGATCCGGTCGACGATCACGTTCCCGCTGGCTAAACCGAAGGGATACTGAGGTGTCGGAGGCATCGAGTGTCCGCCCGCACTGGCCGCTGGTCGCGGCCGTCGTCATCGTCGTCTGCTACAACTCGTGGCTGTTCGCGTTCGTCAACCCGCATCCTGCCTCGCTGTCGGGCTACCTCTCCGAGCTCGCCGCCGCAGGTCAGCCCTATCACTGGCTCTTCCGCTCCGGAGACATCCTCGCGGGTGTGCTCTTCATCGCGGTCGCGGTCCTCGGCAGCCGCCGCTGGGGACGACGTTTCGGGCGCGCCTCACCGTGGTTGGCGCTCGCAGTGGCCACAGCGGGACTCGGAACCCTCGCCGACACGATCGTCCATATGCCCTGCGCTCCGACGCTCGATGCCAGCTGCCGACTGCTCTTTCCACAGGCGCCTTCGGGACCCGGCTTCACCCTCCACACCCTGACCTCGACGATGGTGAGCCTCGGCTTCCTCGCGAGTTTCGTCTGCGCCGCCTGGGGCAGCGGACGACCTCGCCGATACCTCACGCTCGGCGGGATCGTGCTCGTCCTCACACTCGGCTCCTGGGTCGTCGAGACGACGGTTGGGACGGGGGAGGGATACGTCCAAGCGATCCAGGTCCTTCTCGTGTCCCTGTGGGCTGCGCGCCTGAGTCTCATGCTCCGCGACGGGATGCCTGCAGCTGAACCTGTCGCCGTGTCCCGGCGCGGAGAGGACAGAGATCGATGAACACCCGTGCGAACCCGCCGGAGCCGGTCGATCCGCTGCGGCACTGCGCCGTCGAGGCAGTCGATGGCTTCACCCACTACCTCCGGCCCGGGGACAGTCCCGGGCAGGGGGCCGAAGGCGCCGCCTTCCGCGGCAGCGCGAACGGTGGGCGGCCACCGGTGCTGCTGCTCAACGGATGTGCCCTGCCCGCAGCCGGATGGCTGCCGGTCATCGAAGCGCTGCCCGACCGGGAGATCCTCGCGATCGACCGACCGGGCTTCGCGGGCACCGCCTGGGACGGGCGCATGCCCGACCTCACGTCCGAGGTCGCGGCGGTCCAGCGGGTCATCGACGGGCCGGGTCGAGGCCGGCCGGCAGTCCTCGTCGCCCATTCGATGGCGGCCTTCCGCGCCGAAGCGCTCGCCCGACTGCGCCCGGACCTCGTGGTCGGCCTCGTGCTCGTCGACCCCTCACTCGAGGACTACCGAGATCCCGGGACAGCCGCCCGCCTGGCCCGGGCCCGCGGACTGAATGCGACGCTGTCGCTGCTCGAACACGCACGGCTGCGCCGCCTCGCAGCACGAGCCGCGCACCGCGGTTTCCGTGAGCAGATGGTCTCCCCGGGCCGGCTGGACCCCGACATCTTCCGCGACCCCTACGCCCGGCCCGAGGTGCTGCGGTCGGCTCTCGCTGAGTGGCTGAGCTACCGGCTTCAGGGAGCGCAGCTGCGCGCACTGAGGACCAGGACGGGCGCGGTCACGGCTCCCACTTCGGCGATCTTCGCCCAGCCCGGACCCTCACGGCGGCACCTCCGTCTGCTCGCAGTCCATCTGGGCTTACACGAGCCGACAATGCTCGACGATTCCGGGCACCTCGTCATGCTCGATCGCCCCGATGCCATCGTCGCTGCAGTCGACGAAATGCCGGTCTGAGTCGACGATGTCGTCCGCAGAGACGACGATGCCCCCACCCGAAACGGGCGGGGGCATCGTCACTCGGTCGCCGGATTGTCCGTCGGCCGGATGCATCAGTCGCGCAGGCTCAGTGGCCCTCTGCCTTGAAGCGTTCGATCGAGGCGTTGACCTCGGCCTCGGCGGCCTCGCGGCCGACCCAGCTCGAACCCTTGACGTACTTGCCGGGCTCGAGATCCTTGTACCGGGAGAAGAAGTGCTCGATCGAGTCGAGGGTGAACTTGTCGACGTCCGAGATGTCGGTGTACGAGTCCCAGCGGGGGTCACCGGCGGGCACGGCGAGGACCTTGTCATCGCCGCCGGCCTCGTCCTCCATCTGGAACATGCCGATGGGGCGGACGTCGACGAGCACACCAGGGAACAGGGGCTCGGGCAGCAGCACGAGCACGTCGAGCGGGTCGCCGTCGTTGCCGAGGGTGTCTTCGATGAAGCCGTAGTCGGCGGGGTACTGCATCGAGGTGTAGAGGTAGCGGTCGAGCTTCACCCGACCGGTCTCGTGATCGACCTCGTACTTGTTGCGGGATCCGCGGGGGATCTCGATTGTGGCCAACAGTTCCATAGTGCTCCTTCACGGTTGGGGTGCATCACTAGAATAGATGGTACAAGTCCCCGTCACGTCCACCGACGGCGGCCGGATCGCGGTCGCCGAGGAATGAGAACGCGTTTGAACGACAGCCCCGATGAGCCGGAGGCGCCGAAGTCGACGGACCCCGAATCCCCACGCGCAGAACGCACGCAGCGGACACGCCGACGCAGGCGGGGCAAGGCCGCGGGCATTACCGCGGGAGTCCTCGTCCTCATCCTCGGCGGGTACGCCGCCGTCGACGCCTACGACCTCGTCCCCGACCTGCCCGGTTTCCTCACCACGGCTCCGCAGATCGAGGTCCAGACCGTTCCCACTCCGCAGGCGGAGGCGAAGGACGTGCCCGCCCCCGCCTCGGCGGTGGACGACTCCGCCCCCGTGCCGACGACGGTTGCGAAGACGGTCGACGCCATCCTCAAAGATTCGAAGGTCAAGGGATTCGGCCTCGAGGTCCGCGACGGGCTTTCCGATGACGTGCTGTACGCGAAGGACGAGACGACGCCGCGCACACCCGCCTCGGTGACGAAGGTGTTCACCGCGGCCGCGGCACTGAAATCCATCGGCGGGCAGACCCGCCTGGCCACGACGACGAACTTCGACGAGTCCACGAACACCCTGACCCTGACCGGGGGAGGCGACCCGCTGCTCTCGGCCGGCGACTCCGATCCGGCCTCGGTCAACGGACACGGCGGGCTGCGGACTCTGGCCGAGGACACCGCTGCGGCACTCAAGGACGACGACGTCGCCGAGGTGACGCTGAACCTGGACACGAGCCGCTACACGGGCGAGGACTTCGCCTCCGGGTGGGAGCGGGCGGACATCGCCAAGGGAGTCATCACCCCCATCCAACCGCTCATGATCGACACCGGCTACATCGGGTCGAAGGACCGCGAATGGCGCGCCCGCAGCGAACACCCGGCCAAGGATGCGCTCGCCGCATTCGCGAAGGAACTGAAGAAGGCCGGCATCGACGTGACCGGCGGGGACGGCGGCGGGGACAAGGATTCCGCAAGCGACTCCGGAGGCGACTTCGCTGGCGGTGCGAACGGCACCGACAACGCCGACGGCACCGACAACACCAACGGCGCCGAACTCGCCCGGGTGGAGTCGGCGACGATCTCCGAGATCGTTCAGTACGCCCTCGTCCACAGCGACAACGTCGTCGCCGAGGTGCTCGGCAACGAAGTCGCCATCGCCGAGGGCCAGGACGGCAGCCTCACCGAAGGGCCGAAGGCGGTGCTCTCCGCACTCGGCGAGACCGTCGACCTCGGTCGCACGGACCTCGTGGACACCTCGGGGCTGTCCTATGACAACCGGATCGCCCCGCACGATCTCACCACCGTCCTGCAGGCCTCGGTCGTCGCCGATGATTCCCTCGCCGGCCTCATCAGCTACTTCCCCGTCGGCGGGCTGACCGGCACCCTGCACGATCGGTTCCTCGATGAGAAGAACGCCTCGGGGATCGTGCACGCGAAGACCGGCACGCTCTCAACCGTGACCTCACTGGCCGGAGGCGTGCTCGACGCCGAGGGCCGCTACCTCGTGTTCTCCATCCAGATCGACGACGTGGACAAGGACAAGATTTTGGAAGCCAGAACGACCGTGGACGACATCGTCACCTCCCTTGCGGATTGCGGCTGCCGATGATCGTCGATGAGAAGTTCGCCGCCCGCACCGCCCGTGAGCTCGTCGCCGCGAAGAAGGTCCCCGACTCAGACGATCTCGATGCGCTCGTGACCGGGATGAAGGACAACGCGCTCACCGCCCAGGACCTCGTCCTCGACTCGTTCCTGCTCGAGGCCGACCACGCCGATGCGGTGCGCACCCGCTTGGCCGCCGGCACCGTGCTCGTCCTCGACCAGGTCAGCTGGGTCAAGGCCAACGCCCAGTCGATCAACGGCGTGGTCGACGATGCGGCCCTGCTGGCGCCGGTGACCCCGGCCACCGCCAAGGGGGCAGCCGTCGAGGTCGCGGGTGTCCTGTCCCTGCTCTCGACGCGGGTGCTCGGACAGTTCGACCCCTTCGCCGTCGAGACCGGCAGGCTGATGTTCGTCGCCCCTGCCGTGCTCGTCGCCGAGGAGGCGATGGGGGTGGACCCGCGCGACTTCCGCATGTGGGTGGCCCTCCACGAAGCCACCCACCAGGTCCAGTTCGCGACCGCTCCATGGCTGCGCGACCACATGCGCACCCTCCTCTCCGGGGTAGTGTCCACACGGGTGACGATGCCCGGCGTCGGCGGAATCGTCGACCTCTTCGCGACACTCGGACGCATCGTCAAGGGTGAGGCCAGCCTCGTCGACCTCATCCGCGACGATGACATGCGCGCCGCCCTCGACGAGGCCACCGCGATCCTCTCCCTCCTCGAAGGGCATGCCGACGTCGTCATGGACGAGGTCGGGGCCGGGGCGATCCCCAGCGTGCGTCGCCTGCGGCGGAAGTTCGAGGCCCGCCGGGACGCCGGACAGGGCGGGTTCCTGTCGAATCTGCTGGGCATGGATCTCAAACTCGCCCAATACCGCGACGGCGCGAAGTTCGTCCGGGCCGTGCGCCGCGAGGTCGGGCAGAAGGGCTTCTCCCGCATCTACGCCGAACCTGCGAATCTGCCGTCGACGAACGAGATCCATCAGCCGCAGCTCTGGCTCGACCGTGTCCATGGCTGATTCCCCTTCGCCGAGGCGGCCGACCCTCGACCCGGCCAGCGGAGCCGTCCGCAACGCCGTGCGGGCCGGGCTGGCCGAGGCTGACGCCGTCGGCGCAGGCCCGAACGCTGGTGAGGCGGGCACCGCGAGGTCGGGTTCTGGTGCCGTCCCGAGTGCCATCGTCGCGGTGTCCGGGGGAGCGGATTCGATGGCGCTGCTCCACGCGGCCGCCTTCCTGCACCGGCGCGGGGAGGTCTGCGCCCGGGCCGTGACCGTCGACCACGGACTCCAGTCCCGGTCCGCCGAGGTGGCCCGCCGTGTCGTCGCCGCCGCTGAGTCCTGGGGGGTGCCCGCCGAGATCCGCACCGTGACCATCACCGCCGGACAGGAAGGGCTCGAAGCCGCCGCCCGCGACGCCCGCTACACCGCGCTCGACGACGCACGGATCGACGCCGACGCCGAATGGATTCTCACCGCCCACACCCGCAGCGACCAGGCCGAGACCGTGCTCCTCGGACTCATGCGCGGTTCGGGAACCCGCTCCCTGGCCGGGATGAGCCCGCGCACCGGCCGAGTGCTGCGCCCCCTGCTCGGCCTCGACCGGGAGCAGACCGAATCCTCCTGCTCGGCACAGGGCATCGAGGTCTGGAACGACCCGATGAACGACGACGATTCCTTCGCCCGGGTCCGCACCCGGCGACTGCTCGCCGGTCTCGAGACCGACCTCGGACAGCCGATCACCGCGAACCTCGCCCGCACCGCCGACCTGTGTCGCGCCGATGCGGATTTCCTCGACGACCGCGCGGAAGAGGCGGGGGCACGATTCCTCGGCGTCGCCTCGGTGCCGGTGGACTCCTTCACAGCCCTCGACGACGCGGTGCTCGGCCGCGTCGTCCGCGATTGGGTGCTCTCCCTCGGGGTGAGTGCGCAGAACCTCGGCGCCGCCCGGGTGGCCGAACTGATGACCCTCATCCGCAGCCGGAACCGCGGCCGACTGTCGCTGCCCGGCGATACCGAGGTCGTCATCGATCGCGGCCTGATCGTGTTCCAGGCGGCGGCCAAGGCGCGCACGGACACCTGACCGGTCCCGGCTGACACCGACCGGCCCGGGCGGCTCGTCACCGACCGGCCCGGGCGGCTCGTCACCGACCGTGACCGGCCGGGCGTGATCAGCTCAGCCGGGTTCCGTCGAGCAGCCGCCCACCCGAGGCGATGAGCCTTCCCGCCTTGAACACGTCGCGTTCCGTCGGGCAGTCCATGATCGCCGAGGTCACCGTGTCGGCATCGAGGAGAACGAAGTCGGCCGGGGCGCCTGGAGCCAGACCGAAGCGGTCGTCATCGAGCAGCTCCGTACCGTCCGGGCGGGCTCCGGCCATCACCCGGGCACCTCCGCGGGAGGCGATGTCGAGGCAGCCTTCGATATCGGCATCACGCCGGAAGCCGTTCGTGAACGCCAGCTGCCAGGTCCGGCGCAGCAGGTCACCATCACCGTAGGGACCCCAGTAGTCGCGCTGACCGTCCTCACCGAGGCCGAGGGCGATGGAACGCTCAGCGATCAGCGCCTGCGGCAGCGCCCCCTTGGCCGGTGCCACCGTCGTCAGGGACACTCCGGCATCGGCGAGGACATCGAGGATCCGTCCGACCTCGGACTCCGGGTTCGTATTCAGCGCAAAGGCATGAGAGACCGTGACCTGCCCGTCCATGCCCGCCGCCCGGGTGCGGGCCGCGATCTCCTCGAGCGAGAACAGCCCCGCCGTCCCCGCCTCGTGGAGATGGATGTCGATGCCCTTGCCGTGCTTCTCGGCCAGATCGAAGACGACGTCAAGGTGGGAGACCGGATCCCGGTCGTACAGCAGCGGATCGAGACCCCCGACGAGATCGGCGCCCTCGGACAGTGCCGCATCGAGCAGCTCCCGCACACCCTGCTCGGCAACGATCCCGGCCTGCGGGAACGCCACGATCTGGAAGTCGAGGACATCGGCATGCGCAGCCAGAGCCTCCTTGACCCCGTGGAACCGCTCGAGCCCGCAGTCGGCATCAACCTGGGCGTGCGAGCGGATGCGGGTCCCACCCGAAGCGATGATCGTCTCGATCGCGTAGGCGGCCTGGGCGGCGACGCTGCGTTCCCCGGACCGCCAGTTCTCCCGATCGTTCATGATGTATCCGTGCAGGGTGCCGTCGGCGGTGTGCGGCCGGAAGGTCTGACCCATCCGATTCGAATCCAGGTGCGCATGGACATCGCCGAGGCTGGGCAGCAGGATCCGCCCCGCCCCGTCGATGACCTCGGGGCCGGTGACCGAATCAGGTCCCAAGCTGTGCTGGTCTGCCGAGTCGGCCCCCGCGGTCGGAGCACCGGCGGCAGGGGAGAAGCCGGAGAACCGGCCTTCTGAGATCTCGACATCGACCGCCGGGGCCTCGGGCACACGCGGAAACAGTCGCACATTCTTCACAGTCGTCATGGGTTCAGCCTAAGCCGAGAAAACGGTATACCATCGGAGGCGGCGTGGGCCTGTCGCGGTCCCCGCCGCCTAACGATGACAGGCGTCTGAAAGGATGAGCTCATGACGACTTCGCCCGAGCTCGGGTTCCGCCGCTCGCGCGGACTCGATGTGCTGGCACTGGCCTGCCTCGTCCTCATCGCCGCCTCTCTGCGACCGGCCGCCTCGTCGCTGGGACCCGTGCTCGCCGAGGTCAGCGACGGGTTCTCGCTCGCGGAATGGCAGACTGGTCTGCTCACGGCCCTGCCCGGCCTCGTCTTCGCGATCTGCGGCATCATCGCCGTACCCCTGCTGAAGAGGCTCGGGCTGTTTGCGAGCCTGGCGCTCAGCTGCTCCCTCATCGTCCTCGGCGTCGGGCTGCGCGCGGTCGTCGGCGAATGGACGTTCTTCGCTCTGCTCACGGTCCTCGCGCTGGCCGGGATGTCGATCGGCAACGTCATCCTGCCCGTCTACGTCAAGACCCGATTCCCGCACCGGCCCACGCTCGGAGCCACGACCTTCACCGTCTCCCTCGGGCTCGGCTCGATGCTGCCCTCGCTGTTCACCGCCCCCATCGTCGAGGCATTCGGCAGCTGGCGCTTCGGCCTCGGCTTCTGGCTTCTCATCCCTGCCTCGGCCCTCATCACCTGGACCGCCCTGAGGCTGCTGGGCTCCGTCCCCGACCCAGGGCGGAAGCGCACCGAGGCGGGTGAGGAGTCGCAGGACGCGCCGCCTCGGCGATCCGTCTTCACCTCTCCGAAGGCCCGGTACATGGCGATGTTCTTCGGGCTCCAATCGGCCAACGCCTACGTCCAGTTCGGCTGGGTCCCGCAGATCTACCGCGACGCCGGCCTCGACCCGTTCCTCGCCGGGATCATGCTCACCATCGTCAGCTTCGGCGGGCTGCCCGGCGGATTCCTCGCCCCGCAGATCATCGTCCGCAACATCGCCCCGCGCGCCTTCCTCGTCTCCTTCGCCGTCAGCGCCGTCGCCGGCTACCTCGGCCTGCTGCTGGCTCCCGATACCCTGCCCGCGCTGTGGGCGGTCTTCCTCGCCTATGGAGGATTCGCGTTCCCCGCAGCGCTCGCCCTCATCACCTCTCGGACCAGGAACGTGTCCGTCACGGCCTCCACCTCGGCGTTCGTGCAGTCGACCGGCTACGTCCTCGCCGCGGTCGGACCGCTGGTGGTCGGCGGTCTGCTCGGCTGGAGCGGAGGCTGGAGCGTGCCGCTGATGTTCATGGTCGCAGTCTCCGCTCTCATGGGAATCACCGGCTGGGCCTCGGCGGGGCCCGGCAGCGTCGACGACGAACTCGAACCACACGGCGGTCCCGGTGGCACAGGGGCGAGAGACTGACCCATAATGGAAGCACCAGGACCCCATCTGAGGAGAATCGACACTCGTGGACATCAACGATCTCGGCAATGACATCGACAAAGTACTCGTCTCGGAAGAGCAGATAGCCGCACGACTCGTTGAACTGGCAGCCGCCATCGATGACGACTACAGAGACAAGGACATCCTCCTCGTCGGCGTGCTCAAGGGTGCCGTCATGGTCATGGCCGACCTCGCCCGCGCCCTGCACTCACCGGTGACGATGGACTGGATGGCCGTGTCCTCCTACGGATCGGGGACGAAGTCCTCCGGCGTCGTGCGCATCCTCAAGGACCTCGACACCGACCTCACTGATCGTCACGTCCTCATCGTCGAGGACATCATCGACTCCGGTCTGACCCTGTCCTGGCTGGTCCAGAACCTGCGCACCCGCGGTGCCGCGACCGTGGAGATCTGCACGATGCTGCGCAAGCCCGAGGCCGTCAAGGTCGACATCGACGTCAAGTACGTCGGCTTCGACGTGCCCAACGAATTCGTCATCGGCTACGGCCTCGACTATGCCGAGAAGTACCGCAACGTGCCCTTCGTGGCGACGCTGGCTCAGCACGTCTACAGCTGAGTCTGTTTTACGCTCGCGGCGAACCGGCCTGTCTCCCACTGTCCGCGGCGGAATAGATCCGCTCGGATTCGGGCTATGCCGGTGCACTGTCATCGCGGTGCGTCGGCATCGCGGTGACTCGCGGTCGCGGTGCATCGGCATCGCAGGGCCCGTCGATTCGGGCTGTGCCGGTGCGAAGTACTAGGCTGTGGGGGATGTTCCCAGGCAGCCTAGGTAGCCTGAAACGGTTGCCCACATCTTTTTCCTGAGAGGACTTATGGCCGAGTCGAAGAAACGTCGCCCGCTGCTGAACAAGGCGACGAGGGGCCCACTGGTCTGGATCGTCATGGCGCTGCTCGTGGTCTCGATCGGCGCTCTGCTCTTCAGCCAGACCGGTTTCAGCCAGATCGACACAGAACAGGGTCTGGAGCTGCTGGGAGACGACAAGGTCGAACAGGCGAAGATCGTCGACAAGGATCAGCGCGTCGACCTCACCCTCAAGGACGACTACAAGGTCGACGGCAAGGACTTCGGCAAGAAGGTCCAGTTCTTCTACATCGAACAGCGCGGCGACCAGGTCGTCAAGGCCGTCGACACCGCGAAGCCGGACAAGGGGTTCACCGACGAGGTGCCCAAACAGTCCTGGCTGATGTCGCTGCTGGGCACCCTCATCCCGTTCGTCATCATCTTCATCGTCTTCTGGTTCCTCATCTCCCAGATGTCGGGCGGGAAGATGATGAGCTTCGGCAAATCGAAGGCCAAGCTCGTCAACAAGGAGAACCCGGACGTCACATTCAAGGACGTCGCCGGCGTGGACGAAGCCCTCGAAGAACTCGAAGAGATCAAGGAGTTCCTCGCCGAACCCGAGAAGTTCAAGGCCGTCGGCGCGAAGATCCCCAAGGGCGTGCTCCTCTACGGCCAGCCCGGCACCGGTAAGACCCTGCTGGCGAAGGCCGTCGCCGGTGAGGCCGGTGTGCCGTTCTACTCGATCTCCGGTTCGGACTTCGTCGAGATGTACGTCGGCGTCGGTGCCTCGCGCGTCCGCGACCTCTTCGAACAGGCGAAGTCCAACGCCCCGTGCATCATCTTCATCGACGAGATCGACGCCGTCGGCCGCCAGCGCGGCGCCGGCATGGGCGGCGGTCACGATGAGCGGGAGCAGACGCTCAACCAGCTCCTCGTCGAGATGGACGGCTTCGACGTCAAGACCAACGTCATCCTCATCGCCGCGACGAACCGTCCCGACGTCCTCGACCCGGCGCTGCTGCGTCCCGGCCGCTTCGACCGGCAGATCCCCGTCGAAGCCCCGGATATGAAGGGCCGCCAGCACATCCTCGAGGTCCACGCCGCCGACAAGCCGCTGGCCGACGAGGTCGACCTCGGCCAGGTGGCCAAGCGCACCCCCGGGTTCTCCGGCGCGGATCTCGCCAACGTCCTCAACGAGGCGGCCCTGCTCACCGCCCGCGAAGGTGCGAAGGTCATCGACAACCGGATCCTCGACGAAGCCATCGACCGGGTCATCGCCGGCCCGCAGAAGCGGACCCGTCTGATGAACGACAAGGAACGCCTCGTCACCGCCTACCACGAGGGCGGACACGCTCTGGTGGCCGCGGCCATGAACCAGACCGACCCGGTCACGAAGGTCACGATCCTCCCGCGCGGTCGGGCTTTGGGCTACACTATGGTGCTGCCGAGCGAGGACAAGTACTCCACCACCCGCAACGAGCTGCTCGACCAGCTCGCCTACGCGATGGGCGGACGCGTGGCCGAGGAGATCGTCTTCCACGATCCGACGACCGGAGCGAGCAATGACATCGAGAAGGCGACGAACATCGCCCGGAAGATGGTCACCCAGTACGGCATGAGCGAGAAGCTGGGCATGGTCAAGATCGGCGACGATCAGTCCGAGCCCTTCGCCGGACGCGGTTACGGCGGCGGCGACGAATACGGCGACTCGACCTTGTCCTCGATCGATGTCGAGGTCCGCGGACTCATCGACTCCGCCCACGCCGACGCCTACTGGGCGCTGACGCACAACCGCGACGTCCTCGACAATCTCGCCTACCAGCTGCTCGAACGCGAGACCCTCGACCAGGCGGCTCTCGAGGCGATCTTCGCCGCCGTCGTCAAGCGCCCCGTCCGCGACGTGTGGCTGGCCCACGACGACCGCCCGGTGTCCGAACGCGGACCCATCGATCCGCCCGCCCCGCAGAACGGCCGGACCTCAGGTGAGGGTTCGACCGACGCCGAGGTGGACACGACCGACATCCCCGGCGCCGGACCTTCGGGTGTGAGCGGACCGAACGTGCCGCACAATCCGCCGGGACCCCAGAACCCGAACGATCCGGGCACACAGGGATCCCAGAACCCGAACGATGACAGAGGGAACAGCATCTGATGGCCGACATCGAAGGGGCAGTCGCCGGTCTCGGCGAGCCTCCGGCAGGGCACGAGAACAAGGTCGACCAGGGCCGAATCGCCGCTGCCGTACGTGAGATCCTCATCGCCGTCGGCGAGGACCCCGACCGGGAAGGACTCGTCGAGACCCCTGGCCGTGTCGCGCGGGCGTATGAGGAGATCTTCGCCGGACTCCACCGCGAGCCCTCCGAGGTCCTCGGCGTCACTTTCGACATCAGCCACGAAGAGCTCGTGCTCGTCCGCGACATCGACCTGTACTCGACGTGCGAACACCACCTCGTGCCCTTCCACGGCGTCGCCCACATCGGCTACATTCCCAGCAAGCAGGGCAAGGTCACCGGCCTGTCGAAGCTCGCCCGCCTCGTCGAGATCTACGCCCGCCGTCCGCAGGTTCAGGAGCGCCTGACCTCGCAGATCGCCGACGCCCTCGTCGAACACCTCGAACCTCAGGGCGTCATCGTCGTCGTCGAAGCCGAGCACCTGTGCATGACGATGCGCGGGGTCCGCAAGCCCGGAGCCTCGACGATCACCTCGGCCGTGCGCGGGCAGCTGCGCGAAAGCGCCTCCCGCGCCGAAGCGATGAGCCTGATCCTCGGCCGCTAGAGACTCGGACGTGAGAGAACCGACGATGGACATGTCTGCGAAGCAGGAGGCAGCGATGCACGTTCCCGGACGGCGCGAACGCACGAAGATCATGGGCGTCCTCAATGTCACCCCGGACTCGTTCTCCGACGGAGGACTCTGGTTCGATCACGAGAAGGCGGTCGCCCACGGGCTCGAACTCATGGCCGCCGGCGCCGACATCATCGACGTCGGAGGGGAGTCGACGAGGCCCGGCTCCGTGCGCGTCGACGAAGACGAAGAGCTGCGTCGCGTCATCCCCGTCGTCCGTGAACTCGCCGCCGCCGGCGCTGTGATCAGCGTCGACACGATGCGCGCCCGCGTCGCCCGGGACTCCCTGTCCGCCGGTGCCCACATCATCAACGACGTCTCCGCCGGTCAGTCCGACCCCAGCATGCTCGCGCTCGCCGCCGAGTCCGCCGCACCCGTCGTGCTCATGCACTGGCGCGGCTACCTCGATCAGGCATCAGCGACCTTCCACTACGACGATGTCGTCGCCGAGGTGATCGACGAGCTGCGCGCCCGCATCGACGAAGCCATCGCCGTCGGGGTCGACCCTGCGAACATCATCGTCGACCCAGGGCTCGGATTCTCGAAGAACGCCGAACACAACTGGCAGATCCTCGCCGCCCTCGACGCGTTCTCCGTCCTCGACCACCGACTCCTCGTCGCCGCCAGCCGCAAACGCTTCATCTCCAGCCTCATCAGCCCTGAGGACCCGAAGCTCGCCGAACAGGCGGCCAAGGATCAGGCGACGGCCACGATCTCGGCCATCTCCGCACAGGCCGGCGCCTGGGCGGTCCGCGTCCACGATCCGGCCACCTCGGCGATCGCCTGCCGAGTCGTCGACGCCGTCGTCGACCACGCCCCGGCGCACGTCGGGACCGGCGGTTCAGCCGGGACTGACGGTTCTGCCGGGCCGGCGCAGAGCGGGGGAGCGGTATGAGCGAGAGTGCGGCAGCCACGGCGCCGGACCGGATCGAGCTGCGCGGACTGCGCGTCCACGGCAACCACGGCGTCTTCGAATTCGAGAAGCGCGAAGGCCAGGACTTCGTCATCGACGTCACCCTGCACACCTCCGTGGCCCGGGCGGCGGCGACCGACGACCTCACCGAGACCATCCACTACGGCGAACTCGCCGAAGACGTCGCCGGCATCGTCGAGAACACCACCTTCGACCTCATCGAGACCCTGGCCGAGACCATCGCGGATCACTGCCTGAACCTGTGCGATCACGTCGAGGTCGTCGTCCACAAACCCTCCGCACCGATCCGACGGACCTTCAACGACGTCAGCGTCAGTGTCGAACGCCGCCGCGCAGCAGCGAACGGAACTGATCGGTCGGCCGGACGCAGCGAGGCCCACCTCAACCTCGGGGCCAACCTCGGTGATGCCCGCGACACCCTCGACCAGGCCGTCGAGGCGCTCGAGCGGCACCCTGAGATCAGCGTCGAGAAACGCTCCTCGCTCTATCGGACGGCGCCCTGGGGAGGGGTCGACCAGAACGACTTCCTCAACCTCGGGCTCATCGTCAACACCACCCTGAACGCCGCCGAGCTGCTGGCGGTCGCCCAGGGCATCGAAGTCGCCTGCGGGCGCACCCGGGAGCTGCGCTGGGGGCCGCGCACACTCGACATCGACCTCATCCGCTTCGGCGCGGGCGACGACGAACTGGTCAGCGACACGGATCGTCTCACGCTGCCGCACCCGCGCGCCCATGAACGGGCCTTCGTGCTCGCCCCCTGGGCCGAGCTCGACGCAGGTGTGACCGTGCTGACCCCGCAGGGCAGACGCCCGATCGGCGAGCTGCTCGACGACCTCGACGACCAAGAAGTCACCCGGATCACCTGACCGAGACCGACCGCGATCTGAGAGACTGGATTCCATGCAGAGAACCTCCTCGTCCACCCTCGCCGTCTGGGCCGTGATCGGCACGGTGCTCGCGATCGTGGTCGACGTGGTGCTCGAAAGCCAGGGCTTCGCACTGCCCGGCCTGCCGTGGTTCGCGATCATCGGCATGCTCGTCCTCGCCGCAGTCCTGCTCGTCCTCGGCTGGCCGATCAAGAAGTGGAACGACGGGGACCGGACCAAGGAGATCGACCCGCTCCAAGCCGCCCGGGTCGCCGTCATGGCCAAGGCCAGCGCCCTGACCGGGGCGGGCCTGGCCGGCTGGTACCTCGGCAACGCGGGCTACTACTTCCTGTCGGCCCCGGGCATCCGCAACGACCTCGCGGCAGGTATGCTTGTCGCGATGATCTCCGCCGCGGCACTCATGATCGTCGGCATCATCGTCGAGGGATTCTGCGAGATCCCGCCCCAAGACCCGCCTGGAGCTGAAACAGCATGAACCGTGACCTCTCGTTCTCCATCGGAGCCGATGTGCCCTTCAACCGCGTCAGCCCGAAGTACGGCCTCAAAGAGGTCCTCGCCTCACTGACCCTGCTCATCCCGATGCTCATCGTCGCCCTGGTCTTCGCCATCATCTTCACCGCCGATGTGCCTTGGCTCCACCTCATCTGGGCGGCCATCCTCGTCTACGGGATCATCTCCACCATCATCATCCTCCGTCAGGCGCGGGCCATCGGCTACGCCGAACGCGAGGACGACCTGCTCATCCGCCGCGGCATCATGTTCCACAAGGCCACCGTCGTGCCCTACGGTCGCCTCCAGTTCGTCGATGTCGACGCCGGCCCCATCGACCGCATGTTCGGCCTGGCCACCGTCAAACTCCACACCGCCTCGGCGGCCACGGATGCGACGATCCCCGGACTGCCCCGCGCCGAGGCCGACCGGCTGCGCGACAGCCTCGCCGGACTCGGCCAGGCCAACCTGGCGGGACTGTGACGATGAGCGAGGAACCGAAGCCCACCGAGGAGACCCGTGCCTCAGCAGAGCAGACCCGTGCCTCAGCGGATGCGGGAACCGGGGGTGCCGTCGCCGAGGCGGCCGCCCCCGAAGTCTGGCATCGTGTCCATCCGCTGACGCCGATCCTCGAGAGCATCGGCGTCCTCGTCGGCATCGTCATCGCCGCTGCGTACAGCCTGCAGAACTTCTTCCAGTCGGCCGTCGAGGACCTGGCCAACGGAAAGTCCGTCGACCTCACCTTCGCCGGCTGGCTGCGTACGCATCCGCTCGTGATCCTCGCAGTCGTCGGCGGAATCATCCTCATCCTCCTGCTCACCGCCTTCTTCAGCTGGTTGGCGTGGAGGGTGATGGGATACCGCGTCGATGACGAGGCGATCTACTACCGGCGTGGACTGCTGTCGAAGAAGCTGCGCAAGGCTCGCCTGGACCGGGTGCAGTCGATCGACCTGCAGCAGAAGCTGCTGCCGCGGATGCTCGGCATGGCCGAACTCGTCTTCGACGTCGCCGGCGGCACCGACTCGAACATCTCCCTGAAGTACCTGTCGAAGAAGCGCGCCGAAGAACTGCGCGACGAACTCCTGCGCACCGTCAGGACGAAGAAGCAGCAGGGTGCGGAAGCCCACACGCACGCCCCCGCTCCGGAGGGCGGGTCTGCGGCCTCTGCGCAGGCGGCGAGGGGACCGGCGGCTGCGAGCCCGACGGCCGAGACGCCCGGGACGCCAGTCGCACCGGCAGCCGGCGGCCTCGGAGACGAACCGGAGTCGGGCGTCGACCGGTCCGTTCCCGAACGCGGCGACGACAGCCTCGGTGTGCGCCTGACCAAACGACTCGGTGCCATGGCCGACGGCGTCTCGTCCGAAGCCGAAGGCAGCCTCGGCGATCTGCTCGCCCCGTACCACCTCGCGCCGAGCATCGGGGAGGAGGGTGAGATCATCCGGGTGCCCGTCCACCGCGTCGTCGTCGCCTCGCTGCTCAAGACCGAAACCCTCATCTCCGTCATCGTCGTGCTGGCCGTCATCACCGCCGCCATCGTGATGCTGGCGCTCGGGATCAAGGAAGCCTTCATCCCGATCCTCGTCGGTGTCCTGCCCGGTGTCTTCGCGGCCTTCTCCGTGTTCCGGAAGAACCTCGACAACGCGAACTTCGTCGTCCGCCTCGGCGAATCCGGGCTCGCGGTCAACCACGGACTGTTCTCCACCTCCCGCAAGGTCATCCCCCTCGATCGGATCCAAGCGGTCTGCCTGCACCAGCCGCTGCTGTGGCGGTGGGCCGGATGGTGGCAGGCCGAATACAACATCGCCAGCGACAGCAGCGACAAGGACTCGAACCTGCTGCTGCCCGTCGGCGATGTCGACCAGGCCCTGCTCATGGTCGGCCTCGCACTGCCCGACCCGCAGCTGCCTGAGGGGGTCGCCGCCGACACCCTCGTCCGCTCGGCGATGTACGACCGCAAGTCCACGCATCCGCAGGCGGCCGACGCCGAAGCCCTCTTCCACGGCCAACCCCGCTCCTCCCGGATCCTCGACCCGCTGGTGTGGAGGCGGCGGGCCTACGCGCTGACCGGTTCGCTGCTCGTCCTGCGCCTCGGCGCACTCGACCGCCGCGTCGACTTCGTCCCGCATGTGCGCGTGCAGTCCCTGCGATACCACCAGGGCCCGCTCATGCGCGCCCGCGGACTCGGCACGGTGTCGGTGCACTCGACCGCCGGGCCCATCCACCCGACCGTGACCCACCAGAGCGATGAGGACGCCAAGCGGTTCTTCATCGAACACGCCGAACGCACCCGCATCGCTCGTCAGCGCTTCGACGCCGCGGCCAAGACCGCCCCGGGCGGCAGAGAGGATGAACGATGAGTCAGGACGAGGCTCCACGGCTGGGCATCGGAGTCATCGGCTGCGGTCGGGTCGGAGCCAGCATCGGAGCAGCCTGGCGGCAGGCAGGCCACGCGATCATCGGAGTCAGCGCCACCTCGGCGGCCAGTCGCGAACGCGCCGCGGACATGCTGCCCGGTGTGCCGATCCTCGATCCCGACGCCATCACAGAACGCGCCGAACTCGTGCTGCTGGCCGTACCGGACGATGAGATCGCGCCCCTGGCCACGGGGTTGGCGAACCTCGGTCGGATCCATTCCGGGCAGATCCTCATCCACTGCTCGGGCAGGTACGGAACGGATGTGCTCGAAGCCGGGACCCGCCTCGGCGCCCTGCCCATCGCCCTGCACCCGTCCCTGACGTTCACGGGCACCGACGTCGACCTCACCCGGCTGCGGCAGGCGACGATCGCCGTCACGGCCGCCGCGCCGATCCGACCGGTGGGGGAGGCACTCGTGGTCGAACTCGGCGCCGAACCGATCGCGATCGCCGAGGCCGACCGCCCGCTCTACCACGCGGCCATCACGCATGCGTCGAACCATTCGATCACGATCATCGCCGAAGCGATGGAGATGCTCGCCGAGGCGGGGGTCGAGGATCCGTCTCACGTGCTCCACGCCCTCATCGACGCGAGCACCGCGAACACCCTGCAGAGCGGCGCGAAGGCGCTGACGGGGCCCGTCAGCCGCGGTGACGTCGGCACGGTCGAGGCGCACCTGGCGGCGCTGAGCGAATACAGCCTGAGTCGGTCGAACCCTGCGGCCCGCAACAGCTACATCGCACTGGCGCGGTCGACGACGGCGAAGGCGCTGGCGATGGGACGCATCACCGAAGCGGCCGCGCAGGAGATCCTCGGCGTCCTCGATCAGGCCCTGCTCGAGTCCTGAGTCGACCCCAGCGGTGCTGCTCGACCGATTCCGGCGGGTGTGAGCGAGGGCATCCGAATTCCCCCGTGCGGCGGGTGCACGGTAGCCTTGAAGCATGGCGAATACCGAGTCGAAGACCACTGAGAACGCAGACCTTTCACCCGAGCATCTCGATCCGGAGCAGATCCGGATCCGAAAGGAAAAGCGTCAGCGTCTCCTCGACGACGGAACCGAGGCCTACCCTGTCGAGGTGCCGCGCACCCATACGCTGGCAGAGGTCCACGCCGCCCATGACTGGCTCGAGGCCGGAGACGAGACCGAGGACATCGTCGGCGTCATCGGTCGTGTCGTCTTCGTCCGTACGACCGGCAAGCTGTGCTTCGTCACCCTCCAGTCCGGCGACGGCACCCGCCTGCAGGGAATGCTCTCGCTGCGTGAGGTCGGTCAGGAGCGCCTCGATGACTTCAAGACCGATGTCGACCTCGGCGACTTCCTGTTCCTGCACGGTCGTGTCATCAAGTCCAAGCGCGGCGAGCTCTCGGTGCTCGCCGACGCCTGGACGCTGGCCTCGAAGGCGCTGCGCCCGCTGCCGGGCCTGCACACCGAACTCGCCGAGGACACCCGCGTGCGCCAGCGCTACCTCGACCTCATCACCCGCGAACAGGCTCGCGAGACGATGCTCACCCGCGCGAAGGTGATGTCCTCGCTGCGGGAGACCTTCGCCGAGCAGGACTTCGTCGAGATCGAGACCCCGATGCTGCAGACCATGCACGGCGGTGCCTCGGCGCGTCCCTTCAAGACGCACATGAACGCCTACGACATCGACATGTATCTGCGCATCGCGCCCGAGCTGTTCCTCAAGAGGGCCATCGTCGGCGGCATCGAGAACGTCTTCGAGATCAACCGCAACTTCCGCAACGAGGGCGCTGACTCCACTCATTCCCCGGAGTTCGCGATGCTCGAGGCCTACCAGTCCTACGGCGACTACCATTCGATCGCGGACCTGACGAAGACGCTGATCCAGAACGCGGCGCAGAACGCCACCGGTTCGCTCGTCGTCACCCTCGACGACGGCTCGGAGTACGATTTCGGCGGCGACTGGGCGGTTGTGAGCATGTACGAATCGCTGTCAGAGGAGTCCGGCGTCGAAGTCACCCCCGAGACAGGGCTCGACGTGCTCGATGCGATCGCAGCGGATCACGACGTCGATCTCAACGGAGTGTTCCGCTCGCACGGCAAGTACGTCGAGGAGCTGTGGGAGCACTTCTACCAGGACAGGCTGTGGGAGCCGACCTTCGTCACCGACTTCCCCGTCGACACCTCACCGCTGGTGCGCGAGCACCGGGAGAAGAAGGGCGTCGTGGAGAAGTGGGACCTCTACGTGCGCGGATTCGAACTGGCCACCGGCTACTCCGAGCTCGTCGACCCGGTCATCCAGCGTCAGCGCTTCGAAGCCCAGGCCGCCGACGCCGCCCGCGGCGACGATGAGGCCATGGGCCTCGACGAGGACTTCCTCATGGCGATGGAGCACGGAATGCCGCCGACCGGAGGCATGGGTATGGGCCTCGACCGTCTGCTCATGGCGCTGACCGGATTGGGAATCCGCGAAACCATTCTCTTCCCATTCACGAAGCCCTTGGCGGCTTCTCACGAGGACACAGTCGAGGAGGGCTGATCGACATGATGGAAATCCTCAAAGCGCTGCTTCCCTCGATCTGCGTCGGACTGCTGTTCTGGTATGTGATTAGGAACATCCTCCGCGCCGATCGCAATGAGCGCGAACAGGTCGATAAATACTATTCGGAGATTGACGCTAACGAAGTCGACAACAATTCGGAATCAGATGTTAGGATGAATGCGACAAAAACCTCTGATTACGAAAAGAGTGAACATGGCAAGGGAAATGCGCCTCGTTCTCACGGATGATTTCGACGGAACCGAAGCGGCAGAAACCGTGCGCTTCAGCTTGGACCAGGCAACGTACGAACTCGAGCTCTCAACAGAGAATGCCGATAAGCTTCGTGAGACTTTCGCCCCATTCATCGCCAAAGCACGTCGCGTAGCCAATACCGGCGGTCGTGCCCGTCGCGGCGGCCCCGCCGGCCCGAAGCGGGACACCGCCAAGATCCGCGAATGGGCCCAGAACAACGGTTACCAGCTCGGTGACCGCGGCCGGATTCCTCTTGAGATCGTCGAGGCCTACGAGGCCGCGGAGAAATAAGAGGCTCGGCTCGCAGCCGCGAACTCCGAAGACAGTCCTGAGGGACCAGCGAATTCCATCGCTGGTCCCTCAGGACTTTTTCGTGTTGAGATCACGAGCATTCCGCGGGTTCCACGGCAAGGTACGTGGGCAGAACCTCGCGGATACGCAAACTCAGCCAATTGCCAGGAATTAAGAATTTGAAAGACATGAGGGCGAAGGGGCAGTCAAATACGACAGCGAATTCCGGGCCGCATCAAGGGAGCCTGTGGTGCATGAACGACGCGGATATCCGATATCCAGGCGGAGCCGCTACGCGGGTTCATTCAGCTGGGTCCGTGCAGCCTGCAGATGCTCCGGCTCGCCGGTCTGCAGTGCCAAGAGTCCCAATTCCACGGGCGTGGCGGAGTAGAGCTCATCGCAGTGTTCGGCGAACCTCGGCCAGACGCGACCGCCTGCTTCGACATACCGCGCGATCGTCATCTCGAAGGCAGCCGCAGAGACGCTGGCGCGGTGGAACACGAAGTCCCGTGCCGGATCGCTGACGGCAGCGGTCGTCCAGTCGAGGATGCCCACGTTGATCGGGCCATCCATGAGCTGATGAGCCGGATACACCTCGCCGTGGGTGACAGCCGTGAACGTCGGCCAGAAGCTGTCGTCGTCGAGCCACTCTCTCCATCTCCGACGCAGGCTCGGCGCCACGTCGAACTCGGCGTCGACTCGTGCGACGTCATCGCGCTTGCGCTGCCGCACCTCGGCGGGGGAGAGGATCGGGATGCCCGAGCCCCGAACGGCATCCGGATCGACGGTGTGCAGCTCGGCGAGCACACCACCGAGCGATTCGGCGTATTCGGGGGACTCGACATCGACATGCCACCGCGGCTGCCCGTCATCGCCGAGCGTCAACCCGGGAGTGCCCGGCAGAAGCGGGTAGGCGATGAGTTCCTCTGTGTGAATCTGCCAGTCAGGGACTGCGATGCTCAGCTGCGGTGCGATATTCCTCAGGAAACGCCCCTCGACGGCGGCGCGGGCGGCGACGTCCGGGCGCGAGGTATCCGGAGCACCCAGGATCGGCCGTCGACGGCCTCGCCGATGGCGAGCTGGAAATCGAGGCCGAGTTCGTTGATCATGATGGACTCGGCAACGAGGTCGAGACCGTGATCGAGAGCGTATTCCCGGATTGTCGAACGATCGGCGGGCATAGAAACGGCCCTTCTGACCAGATTGCATATCCCTCGAGTCTAGGGAATTTCGCCCACAGCCAAACGGTTTCGGCTCATGGCGAAACGTGCAATAGAACCGCGCCGATGGTCGTTAGGCTCAGAAGAATCAGAAGACCGAGGAGGATGAATATGTTCGAGCGGTTCACCGACCGAGCACGACGCGTCGTGGTGCTCGCGCAGGAAGAAGCGAAACTTCTCAAACACAACTACATCGGAACCGAGCACATTCTGCTCGGCCTCATCCATGAGGGTGAGGGCCTGGCGGCAAAGGCTCTCGAGGGCATGGACATCTCCCTCGAACAGGTGCGGGACCAGGTCCAGGAGATCATCGGCCAGGGACAGCAGGCCCCCAGCGGCCACATCCCCTTCACACCACGGGCGAAGAAAGTCCTCGAACTCAGCCTGCGTGAGGCCCTGCAGCTGGGCCACAGCTACATCGGCACCGAACACATCCTGCTCGGCCTCATCCGTGAGGGTGAAGGAGTCGCTGCTCAGGTGCTCGTCAAGCTCGGAGCCGACCTCGGACGGGTCCGCCAGGAAGTCATCAAGCTGCTCTCCGGCTACCAGGGCAAGGAACCTGTTTCCGCGGGCGGGCGCGAAGAGGGAGCTCCGTCGGGTTCGCTCGTGCTCGACCAGTTCGGCACCAACCTCACCGCAGCGGCCCGCGAGGCGAAGCTCGACCCGGTCATCGGACGACATGAGCAGATGCAGCGCGTGATGCAAGTCCTCTCGCGCCGGACCAAGAACAACCCTGTGCTCATCGGCGAACCCGGTGTCGGCAAGACGGCTGTGGTCGAGGGGCTGGCTCAGGCCATCGTCAACGGCGATGTGCCAGAGATCCTCACGGACAAGCAGCTCTACACACTCGACCTCGGTTCGCTGGTCGCCGGCTCGCGCTACCGCGGTGATTTCGAGGAACGCCTGAAGAAGGTGCTCAAGGAGATCCGCACCCGCGGCGACATCATCCTCTTCATCGACGAGATCCACACCCTCGTCGGGGCGGGTGCCGCCGAAGGCGCAATCGATGCCGCATCGATCCTCAAGCCCATGCTGGCTCGCGGAGAGCTGCAGACCATCGGTGCGACCACTCTCGACGAGTACCGCAAGCACATCGAGAAGGATGCCGCCCTCGAGCGTCGTTTCCAGCCGATCCAGGTTCCCGAGCCGTCGCTGGCGCATTCGATCGAGATCCTCAAGGGTCTGCGCGACAAGTACGAAGCGCACCACAAGGTCACCGTCACCGACGGTGCCCTCGCGGCGGCGGTGAACATGTCCGATCGCTACATCAACGACCGGTACCTGCCGGACAAGGCGATCGACCTCATCGACGAAGCCGGTGCCAAACTGCGCATCTCACGTCTGTCCGTACCTCAGGAGGTGCGTGACCTGGAGGAGAAGATCCTCGAGGCTCGGCACCGCAAGGAGGCCGCGATCGACGCGCAGGACTTCGAACTCGCCGCCTCTGAGCGCGATTCCGAGATGAAGCTGGTCAAGGAGAAGGAAGAGCAGACCGAAGCCTGGCGCAAGTCCGGCACCGACACCTCGAAGGTCGTCGACGCCGATCTCATCGCCGAGGTGCTCGCCTCTGCCACCGGCATCCCGATCTTCAAGCTCACCGAGGAAGAGTCCTCGCGTCTGCTGCGGATGGAAGACGAGCTGCACAAGCGCGTCATCGGTCAGAACGATGCGGTGAAGTCGATCTCGCGGGCGATCCGTCGCACCCGAGCCGGTCTCAAGGACCCGAAGCGGCCGTCCGGATCGTTCATCTTCGCCGGTCCCACCGGCGTGGGCAAGACCGAGCTGGCCAAGGCTCTGGCCGAGTTCCTCTTCGGTGACGAGGACTCGCTCATCAGCCTCGATATGTCGGAGTACTCCGAGAAGCACACCGTGTCGCGGCTGTTCGGTTCGCCTCCGGGATACGTCGGCTACGAAGAGGGCGGTCAGCTCACGGAGAAGGTGCGTCGCAAACCGTTCTCCGTCGTCCTCTTCGACGAGGTGGAGAAGGCCCACTCGGATATCTTCAACTCGCTGCTGCAGATCCTCGAAGACGGTCGTCTCACCGACTCCCAGGGCCGTGAGGTCGACTTCAAGAACACGATCATCATCATGACGACCAACCTCGGTACGCGCGACGTCTCGAGCGGACTCCAGCTCGGATTCCAGGTCGAGGGTGATACGAAGACGAACTATGACCGGATGAAACAGCGGGTCAACGAAGAGCTCAAGCAGCACTTCCGCCCCGAGTTCCTCAACCGTGTCGATGACACGATCGTGTTCCCGCAGCTGAGCAAGGAAGAGATCATCAAGATCGTCGACCTCTTCCTCGAACGCCTCGACACCCGTCTTGCCGATCAGGGCATGAAGGTCGAGGTCTCGGACGAGGCGAAGACCCTGCTCGCCGAACGCGGCTACGATCCCGTCCTGGGTGCCCGACCTCTGCGTCGGACCATCCAGCTCGAGATCGAGGACACCCTGTCCGAGAAGATCCTGTTCAAGGAGATCGGCCGCGGGCAGACCATCAAGGTCGACGTCAAGGGCGAAGGCAAGGACGCGGAGTTCACCTTCGAAGGCACCGAGACCGAGAGCCTCACACCCGATCAGGGTGAGGAGAACGAACTCGCGGGCGCGGGTTCGTCAAGCTCCGGCGGATCGTCGGAGACCTCCGCCTGATCGACTGAGTCGAAAGGAGCCCGGGGAGACGGCAGAGGCCGTCGCCCCGGGCTCCTTCGTGTCCGCGAGGGAGTCAGACTCTTTCGTGTCCGCGGCAGAGTCGGTTGTTTCGGCTCTGCAGGGTAGTCGGACTTTCGCCCGTGCGTCGGCGGATGGTGTTGAATGAGGACATGAGCTCTTCAGGCGCCGGCTTCGATCACGAACAGATCTCCACAGACCATCATCACAAGCATGAACTCCCCAGCGGTCTGTATCTGCGTCGCGCCAGGACGGGCGACGTCAAGGGCATCGAAGCACTCGTAGCTCCACTGGCGTCCGAACGGATCCTGCTGGCCAAGGATACGGTGACCTATTTCGAATCGCTGCAGGAGTTCTGGCTGGTTGTCGATCCTCGGCCCGACGGCTCCGAGATCCTGGCCGGATGCGGAGCCCTGCACATCATCTGGTCCGACCTCGCCGAGGCACGCACGGTTGCGACCTCTCCCGACTATCGGGGCAGGGGAGTGGGCAAGGCGATCATCCGCCAGCTGCTGACCGATGCCCGTGAGATCGGCGTCGACCGGGTCTTCTGCCTGACCTTCGAAACCGGGTTCTTCGGCTCCCTCGGCTTCGAACCGATCAAGGGCATCCCCGTCTCTCCCGAGGTCTACGTCGAACTCCTCCACTCCACCGACGAAGGTGTGGCGGAGTTCCTCGACCTGGCCCGGGTCAAGCCGAACACCTTGGGCAATTCGCGGATGATCAAGTACCTCTGACTCATCCCGGCAATGTCAGCGCGCGGTCGTCCTTCTGCGCCAGACCATCGGTGATGAGGTCGCCGATGAGGCGGGAGATCCTCTCCGCGTCGGTGCTCAGCTCGCGCACGCGAGCCAACGCTGCTGCCGTCGGCTCATCGAGCGAGTCGAGGAGATCCGGGTCGAGCGCGGTCACCGAGGTCGTGAACAGATCGATGTCGACGCCCGACTGATCCGCACCGGCGGCGTGACCGGTCTTGAGCACATCCATGATCGCCCCGCGCAGCTGCCGGTCGGTGCCCGCCCACTTCTGAGTCTTCGGCTTCGTCGCCGAGGCTGGCCTGCCCAACTGATTCCACATGCAGATGTCCTGAAGCGGACAGGCGGCGCAGTCGGGATTGCGCGCCGTGCACACGAGTGCCCCGAACTCCATCACGCCTGCGTTCCATTGCACATGGTCGTGCTCGGGGACGAATCCGGAAGCCCAGGCAGTCTCGTTCCGGCTCGGCGAGGTGGTGGGGCGTTCCCGTCCGCCGAAGAGGCGGATGAGGACGCGCCGCACGTTCGTGTCCAGAACGGTCGTTCTACGACCGTGGGCGAAGGAGGCGACGGCGGCCGCCGTGTAGGATCCGATCCCCGGCAGCTCCTCGAGCTCCTCGGCGGTGTCGGGAACGGTGTTGTCCTTCTGCTCGGCGATGACGCGTGCGGCTTCCTGAAGTCTCAGCGCCCGCCGCGGATAGCCCAGGCGGTCCCAGCGCTGGAGCACCTCGGCGGTGGGGGCCGCAGCAAGGTCGGCCGGTGTCGGCCAGACCGACATCCACTCTCGCCAGCGCGGTTCGACTCGTGACACCGGGGTCTGCTGCGACATGATCTCGCTGACGAGGACGGCCCAGGCGCTGGTCTCGGGGTGCCTCCACGGGAGGTCTCGGGCGGCCGATTCGAACCAGGAGATGATCGTGGACTGCACACGTCTGAGTACCGGTTCGGCAACCTCGGGGAAGGACGAATCCGGCGCTGACGAAGTCGATTCGGGAGTGACTCGGTGTGTCATTTGGATGCTCATTCGCAATTGCCTAGGCTCAAAGCGATGACTCCTTCCAATCGTGGTTCGCAGCCGCAGCGAGCTGCTGGCCAGCCCCGTCAGTCTAGCGGGAAGCTGCCTGCCCACGTGTACCGCAGACGCCGCATCACGCTGGCGGTGTTCAGTCTCGTCGTCCTCGGACTGCTGGTGTTGGGCATCGTCGGCATCGTCAAAGCGATCGGCAGCAGCGGGGGAGACGACGGCGAAGTCACGGCCGAACCATCAGAACAGGAGACGACGACGGCGGCGCCTGTGCCGGATGAGAAGGCTGCGAGCGGGAAGTGTCCCGAGGGCAAGATCTCGCTCAAGGCGAAGGTCGACCCGGAATCAGTCAAGGACGGCGACGAACCCGAGTTCGGGATGGTCATCGCGAACGACCATGACGCGACCTGCCTCATCGAGGTCGGTACGAAGAAGCAGGAATTCATCGTCAAGAAGGACGGCGACGTGGTCTGGTCGTCGAAGTACTGTGCTGCATCGAAGGATGAGAACGCAGAGGTCTCGACCGAGTTCGCGCCGCAGTCGGAGAAGACCGCGAAGCTCAAGTGGAATCGGATCCAGGTCGACAAGAACTGCAACAAGACGAACAAGGACTTCGCGTCCGGGGACTACGAACTCGTCGTCAAACTCGATGACAAGCAGAGCAAGCCGGCGAAGTTCGAACTCGAGAAGAGCGCCGCCGAGAAGGCGAAAGAGAAGAAAGAGGCCGACGAGAAGAAGGCCGACGAGGACAAGAAGAAAGCCGACGAGGACAAGAAGTCGGGTGCGGACGAGACGTCCGATGACGGTGAGGGGTGAACCTCACGCTCCGCGGTAGGACCCGACTCCCCACGAATTTCCGTCGTGGTCGCGGAAGTCGAATTCGCGGCCGCCGTGCTCCTGCGTCGCCACTGGTCTGACGATGGCGTGTCCCATGTCGACGATCTCCTGGTAGAGGCGGTCGACTTCACGTTCGGTATCGACGACGACATAGATCGAACTGCCGCCCACGGCGTCGAGCGCCGATCCGTCATTGCGGACGGAGCCGATCATGATTCCGCCCGTGTCGCCGAGCGCGAATTCGCCATGGTCGACGACCGCCGGGTCCGATTCGTTGCGGACGATCAGACGCTCAGTGAACCCGAGCGTGAGCAGCAGAGCGATCGTGGCGTTCGCATCCGAGGTCCTCAGCGCCGGAAAGACTGTCGTGGTCATACCTCCAGGATGCTCCATTCAGGCGGGAAAGTCCCGAACTTTCTCGCACATGGCCTGCGCCCGGCCCTGCACCCGGCGCCCGAATCAGGAGGTCTTGAGCAGAACCTGCACCGCTTCGGCGATGTGCTCGCATTCCTTGATCTTCATATTGTCCGGTGCCGGGACATTGCGCATGGCTTCCTTGGCGACGATGGCATGTGTGATCCCTAAGCGTCTGGCCTCGTTGAGACGCTGCCCGAGGTTGGGGACGTTGCGGACCTCACCGGACAGGCTGATCTCGCCGATGCCGACGAACTTCGTCCACAACGGCCTGCCCAGCGCTGCCGATGCCAGGGACAGGCAGATCGCCAGATCGCTGGCCGGTTCGGACAGCTTCGCCCCGCCGACGGTGGCGGCGAAGACATCGGACTTCGCCAACTGGACACCAGGGATGTTCTGACTGAGCACGGCCAACATCATCGCCACTCGCGAGGAGTCGACACCGGAGACGGATCGCCGTGACTGACCCCCGGAGGACTCGGTGATGAGCGACTGCACTTCGACGAGCAGAGGACGCTTGCCTTCCTGAGTGACGGTCAGGCAGGTTCCCGGCGGATTCGATCCGCTGCGGGAGAGGAAGAGTCCTGACGGGTCTTCGAGGCTCTTGATCCCGTTCTCCTCCATGTCGAAGCAGCCGACGTCGTCGGTGGGTCCGAAGCGGTTCTTGACTGCCCTGAGCATGCGCAGACGTGAATGCTTCTCGCCTTCGAAGGTGCACACTACGTCGACGAGGTGCTCGAGGAGGCGGGGACCGGCGATCGTGCCGTCCTTCGTGATGTGGCCGACGAGCACTGTGGGCAGGGACTTGGCCTTGGCTTCCCTGATGAGTGCCGCGGCGACCTCCCGGACCTGGGTGACGCCGCCGGGGACTCCTTCGACCTCTGAGGATGCGAGCGTCTGGATGGAATCGACGATGAGCAGTTCCGGCGCCTCGGCCTCGATCATGCCCAGCACCGAACCGAGATCGGTTTCCGCAGCGAGCAGCAGCGAGTCTTCGAGGGCGTTGATCCTCTCGGCACGGAGTCGGACCTGACCGGCGGATTCCTCACCGGTGACGTAGAGGACCTTGGTGCCGAACTTCGCGATGCGGGCGGCAACATCGAGCAGCAGCGTCGATTTGCCCACGCCCGGTTCGCCGGAGAGGAGGACGACGGCACCGGGTACGATTCCGCCGCCGAGCACCCTGTCGAACTCACTGACGAAGGTCGACCGTGCCTGGGCTTGGGAGGAGTCGACTTCATTGATCGATTTCGCGCCCGAGGACTTCTTGACCTTGGTCTTCACCTTCGAAGCGTTCGCGCCCTTCTCCTCGAGGGTGCCCCAAGCCTGGCATTCGGGGCAGCGCCCGAGCCATTTGACGGTCGAATAGCCGCATTCGGTGCAGGTGAATGACATACCGCAATTCTGGCACGAGGAGCTGACACGAGGAGCGGAAATGCGAAAGGGCACCCGACGATCGCATCGTCGGATGCCCTTTCGGACGGGGGTGCGGAAGCCTGCTCAGTCGAGCGTGGTGAGGATTCGGGGCCCGTCCTCGGTGATGGCGATGGTGTTTTCCGAATGTGCGCCGTTCGATCCGTCGGCCAGGCGCAGGGTCCAGCCGTCCTTGTCGACGGTGAGCTTCTTCGAGGTGAAGGACCACCAGGGCTCGATGGCCAGAGTCAGGCCCGGCTTGAGGACGAGCCCACGACCGCCCTTGCCGCGATTGGCCACGTGCGGATCCTCGTGCATCGTGTGGCCGAGTCCGTGGCCGCCGAAGTCGAGGTTGACCGGGATGCGCTGTTCGTCGGCAACGTCTCCGATGGCCTTCGAAATGTCGCCGAGGCGGTTCCCGGCCTGGGCGGCGTTGATGCCGGCCTCCAGCCCGTTCCAGGTGGAGTCGATGAGTCGCTGGTCCTCGTCGCTGCCGTTTCCGACGACGACGGAACGTGCCGCGTCGGCGACCCAGCCGTCGATGGACACGGCGAAGTCGAGCGTGAGCAGGTCGCCGTCCTTGAGGACATAGCTGTGCGGTTTGCCGTGGAGGACTCCGTCATTGACCGACAGGCAGATGACGTTGCGGAACGGGCCTTCGCCGAAAGACGGGGCGTAGTCCCAATAGCAGGACTTGGCTCCGGCGTCCTCGATGAGCTTTCGGGCACGCTTCTCCAGGTGCATGATGTCCATGCCGGGTTCCGCGATCTCAGACAGTTCGGCCAGAGTCTTGGCGACGAAACGGCCGGTCACCGCCATCTTGTCGATCTCGGCGGGTGTCTTCAGCTCGATCACAGGGGTTCTCCTTCGACGGTGCGCGGGGCTTCTGCGGCGTGCGGGAGTGCACGGGTGCGCGCTGTTTCTGCGGTGCGCGGGGTGTCCACTGCGCGCGATTCACTGTCGATTCTAGTTGCTGTCGCCGCTGACGCTGTGGTCAGGGGCCTGTGCGTGACGAACCAGACAGACGCGCGCTCGGCCGGGGTTCGCGGGAGCCGGTCAGAGGCTCCCAACGCTCGTTCAAGAGTTGGCGCAATTTTCGATAGGTGCACGGATCGATAGACGTGCTCACCCTTGAACGAGGAGGGAGAAGATGCGGAAACCGCTTCCTCAGAGGAACTCGACGCCCTGGGCCAGCGGCAGCTCGCCCGAGTAGTTGATCGTGTTCGTGGCCTGCCGCATGTAGGCCTTCCACGAATCGGTGCCCGACTCACGACCACCGCCGGTCTCCTTCTCTCCACCGAAGGCTCCGCCGATCTCCGCCCCTGAGGTGCCGATGTTGACGTTGGCAATGCCGCAGTCCGATCGGGCCAGGAACCTCTCGGACTCAGCCAGCTCCGAGGTGAAGATCGCCGAGGACAGTCCCTGCGGCACGTCGTTGTGGATCTCGAGCGCCTCGTCGAGGTCCGAATAGGTCACGACGTAGAGGATCGGAGCGAAGGTCTCGTCCTTCATCACCGCCGTCTGCCCGGGCATGCGCACCACTGCCGGTTCGACGTAGTGCGCGTCCGGCCGCTCATCGGCCAGCACGCGTCCGCCGCCGCACCGCACCTTGCCACCCTCGGACTCGGCCTGCTTGAGTGCTGACTGCATCGCCTCGTACGATCCCTCGTTGATGAGCGGTCCCACGAGCACGCCGTCATCGGTCGGCGACCCGATGCTCAGCGTCCGGTAGGCCGCGACGACCTTGTCGACGAAGTCATCGGCGATTGACTCGTGCACGATGAGCCGCCGCAGCGTCGTGCACCTCTGACCGGCGGTGCCGGCGGCCGCGAAGACCACACCGCGCAGGGCCAGATCGATGTCCGCGCTCGGAGTCACGATCGCGGCATTGTTGCCGCCGAGTTCGAGCAGGATCCGCCCGAACCGTGCGGCCACGACCGGTCCGACCTCGCGGCCCATCCGCACGGAACCGGTCGCCGAGACCAAAGCCACGCGCCCATCGCGGACCATGACGTCACCGATGTCCCGACCCCCGATGAGGACAGGCGCGAGATTCTCCGGTGCCCCCACCTCGGCGGCGGCCCGGGCGAGCAGGGACTGCGCCCCGAGAGCGGCGAGCACCGCGTTCTCCGATGGCTTCCACACCACCGCGTCACCGGCGACGAGCGCCAGCGCGGTGTTCCACGAATACACGGCCACGGGGAAGTTGAACGCCGAGATCACCCCGACGACGCCGAGCGGATGCCACGTCTCCATCAGCCGGTGACCAGGACGTTCACTGGGCATCGTCTTGCCCCACAACTGCCGTGACTGACCGAGCGCGAACTCGCAGATATCGATCATCTCCTGCACCTCGCCCGCGGCCTCCGATGGAGTCTTGCCGGCCTCGACGGTGATGATCTTCGCCAGCTCCTCCTTGTGCTCGCCGAGCAGTTGACCCCAGCGCTGGACCAGCTGACCGCGCACGGGGGCCGGCACGTCGCGCCAGGCCTCGAAGGCCTGTTGTGCGGCGGCGATCTTGTCCGCTGCGGAATCCGGAGTGTCCGCGGCGATCGTGCCGAGGTCCTGTCCGGTGATGGGGGAGCGGGCAGGAAGGTTGGCCGAGGCGGCCGATTCCTTGAGCGCGTCAGCGCTGACCCCGCACGCGCTGAGTCCCTCGGTGAGGAGGTCGGTGATGGTCTGGTCGGTGGGCAGTGCGGTCATGGTGATCCTTTCGTCGTCTGTTGTGCGGATCGGCTGTTCGGCCGGTCGGTGGTGATCTGTCGTGTTGGTGGGGCGTCGGGTTGGCGAGGGTGAGTGCGTGCGGGTCAGACCACGTTGAGCTCCTTGCGCAGACCGGTGGTCGCGAAGCGGCGCTTGTCCATCGGGCTCACATCGACGAAGGGTTCGCGGCCGGTCATGAGGTCGGCGACGACCTCCCCGACGGCCGGGCCCATGAGGAAGCCGTGACCGGAGAAGCCGCAGGCGTAGAAGAACCCGGGCAGTTCCTCGGCCTCGCCGATGAGCGCATTGTGGTCCGGAGTCATCTCGTACAGACCGGCCCAGCCGCGCTTCGCCTCCACATCACCGAGTTCCGGGGTACGGGCCTCGATGTGTTCGGCCAGGGTGGCCAGCCAGTTCGGATCCCGTTTGTCGTTGAAGGACCAGTCGTCTGCCTCATCGGGACAGCCGAAGAGCAGTCCGGAGCCTTCCGGATGGACGTAGTAGCTGGTCGTGAAGTCGATGGTGAAGGGCATCCGCGTCGTGTCGAAGTCGACGGGTTCGGAGACCATGATCTCCCGCCGAAGCGGTCGGACGGGAAGGTCGACTCCGGCCAGTTCGCCGATGAGTCCGGACCAGGCCCCGGCCGCGGCCACGACCTGCGAGCAGGCGATGGTGCCGCGGTCGGTGATCACCGAGGTGACCCGCCGATCGGTGCTATCCCCACTCCTGGTGTTTTCCCCGGTCTCGAACCCGGTGACCTCGCAGGACTTGAGCACCCGCACACCGAGCCGACGGGCGGCGCTGATGTATCCGGACACGACGGCCTCGGGGGTGCAGTGACCGTCACCGGGGTTGAAAGCCCCGGCCACGAGGCCATCGGTATTCACATACGGGGCCAGTTCGGCGACCTCGGCGACGGTGAGCATCCGTGAATCGAGCCCCATCCGCTGCTGCAGAGCGACATTGGCGGCGAACGCTTCGGCGGATTCGTCGGAATCGAGGAGGAAGAGGTAGCCGTTGCGCACGAGGCCGATGTCGATGCCGAAGTCGCCCTCGAAGGTCGAGAGAACCTCGAGCCCGCGGGCGGCTAAGGCGATGTTGACCTCATCGGAGAACTGGCAGCGCACTCCGCCGGCGGCCTTCGACGTCGAGCCGGAGCCAGGGGAGTCGCGTTCGACGATGACGATATCCTCGATGCCGCGCTCGGCCAGGTGAAAGGCGATGGACGCACCCATCACGCCGGCACCGATGATGACGACCGAGGCGGTGGTGGGGAATGTGTCTTCGGCAGTGCTCGGGGTTGACGGGGTTTCCATGAGGCACCTCGCTTTCTGCTGCTGCGGCGACCATCAACGGCCGCCACGGCCGCGGAGGATGCCGACAGCGGTGTCGGCGAACTGTGACGTGTCTCCATTGTGCTGGTGCTCACAGTTAAGGACAAGGGAGAGTTTGTGAACGCTCTGTTCAGCATTCCTAAAGATAGATACGATGCCTCCATGACCTGGACACTCGGACAGCTGCGCACGTTCGTCTCCGTGGCCGAACTCGGCTCCATGACGCGTGCTGCCGACCACCTCGGCTACAGCGTCGGAGCCGTGTCGCAGCACATCACCGCCCTGCGCAAGGTCGTCGACTCCGACCTGTTCGTGCGTCGGGGCCGCGGACTCGTCCTCGCCGAGGCCGGACGCACACTGCTGCCGCGAGCACGCAACATCCTCGCCGCACAGCAGCAGGCGGAGATGGCGATGCTCGGACGCGACTTCCGGAGCGAAGCCATCGTCACGCTCGGCGTCTTCGGCTCGGCATCGATGACGGCGCTGCCGCAGGTGGTGGCCAGGCTCAAACGGCGCCACCCCGACATCGAGGTGCGGGCCCGAGAGATCGACGTCGAGACGATGTCCGCGTCGGTCATCGACGGCGTCATCGACCTCGGCATCGGGATCAATTATCCGGCCGTGCCGCTGCCGCCGATGCGGGGGCTGCGCTGGCAGGCCGTGGCCGCGGAGGACTTCGGCATCGTCGTGCCCGCCGGTCGTCCCCGCCCGTCCGCGGCCGATCTCGCCGAGGCCGACTGGATCCTCCCACCGGCCGAGGAGCTCTTCGGCCGAGCGATGCGCCTGGCGACCTCGGCGATGGGGATCAATGCGAAGGAGACGCACATCGTCACCGACACCGCGGTCGCGCTCGCCCTGGCCGGGACCGGGCTGGGGCTGACGCTGGCGACGCCGATCATGATGTCCTTGGGCGGGCGTGATGTCGACCTCCATCCCGTCGCCGAGGCGGGCGGCCGAGAGATCATCGTCCTGACCTCCCCGGACCCGAGCGAACCGGTGCGAGCCGTCGCCGAGGTGGTCGCGGACGTCTTCGCATGAACGCCTGCTCGACTGCGGATGATCTCGTCCTAGTATGAGGACATGAGCTTCGATCACAAGTGGAACCAGGTACGCAGGGCAAACCCCGAACATTCGGCGAACTACGCGCAGATGTGGCGCAAACGCGTTGCCGCTGGTCACGACATCGGGGGAGAGGCCCGCTTCGTCAATGCGATGGCACCGCGCGGTGCCCGCATCCTCGACGCCGGCTGTGGGACCGGTCGGGCAGGCGGCCTGCTCATCGACGAGGGCCATACCGTCTACGGTGTCGACCTCGACGAATTCCTCATCTCCGTCGCCGAGGAGGACTTCCCGAGCGGTGAATGGCACACCGGCGATCTTGCCGAGTTCGACTTCGCCGCGGCCGGGATCAACGAGATCGACGTGGCATTCTGTGCGGGCAATGTCCTCTCCTTCCTCGACCCCGCCTCTCGCCGACAGACCCTGGGCAACCTCAAATCCACGCTCAGACACGGGGGACGTCTCGTCTCCGGATTCGGTGCCGGACGCGGCTACGACTTCGACGACTTCGCCGAGGACATCAAGTCCACCGGCATGTTCATCGACCAGAAGTTCTCCACTTGGGAGCTCCACCCGTTCGAGCCGGGCAGTGACTTCCTCGTGCTCATCGCCCAGCGGCTGTGAGCTGGCGTCGTACGTTCGAAGCGGGCAGCGGCTCGGATTAGGCTGAAGTCGAATGATCCATCACTGAGCTGAGGAGAATCCATCATGATCTTCATCGTCGTGAAGTATGACGTGAAGCCCGAAAGCGTCGAGCAGTTCCCCGCGGCGGTGCGCGCCTTCACCGAGGCGACCCGTGCCGAACCGGGCAACCTGTGGTTCGAATGGTCGAAGAGCCTGGAGAACCCGAATGAGTACGTCCTCGTCGAGGCATTCACCGATGAAGGCGCCGAGCCGCACGTCAATAGCGACCACTTCGCCGCCGGCCTCGAGGCCATGCGCCCGCACCTGGTCTCGACCCCGAAGATCATCTCCCGCAAGATCGACGGCGAAGGCTGGGACGAGATGGGCGAACTGAAGATCGTCTGATCCGTCGACCGCGGTCATCCGAGCGAATAGACTTCTGCCATGGCGACGAAGGCAGTGAACATCGAGTCCATCGAGAAAGCGTTCGGCGAACCGTGGGCCACGACACGACAGCGCCTCGAGGATGCAGGTGGGGCATCGGCGAGCCATAAGGAACTCGCCGATGCCCTCTACCCGCAGTTCGAGGGCGTCGTCGACAAACACGGCTGGTGGGTCCAAGGTGCGGTCGTGGCCTATGAACAGGAGATCGGCAGGCGCGTACCCGGGCAGCGAGCCGACGGCACATTCGACGTCGCCGTGTCCCGCACGATCGCCGGTCAACGCAGCGACCTCGTCGCCGCGCTCGCCTCCCACGTCGACGGCACCCTCAACGGGGTCGCGCTCAAGGCTGAGCCCCGCACCTCGGAGACGGCGAAGCGCTCATTCTGGAGAACGAACCTCGATGAAGGAACGAAGATCGAGATCGCGGCCGAAACGAAGTCCGAAGACAAGTCACTCGTCGTCATCACCGCCTCGAAGCTGCCGAGTCCCGAAGCGCTCGAGGACTGGCGGGTCTTCCTCAAGGGCTTCCTCTAGCGGATCTGAGCGTGCCTGATATCTGAGCATGTCCGAGGTCCGCGCCTGCCCGGTCCTGTCAGTTGCTGCCGATGATCGGATTCCACGTGCCCAGAGCGTGAGCGGAGACGATCGCGAGCACGCACACGGCCACCGCCGAGGCCACGACCACGAGATCACGGGCGCCGAACGTCGAACGCCTGCGCCACATCCTGCCTGGGCGTCCGAACGCTCGGCCCTCCATCGCCATCGCCAGCGTCGTCGCCCGCCGGATGGACACGACGAGGAGGACGAACACACCGCCGAACAGGCTTGCTGTGCGCCTGGCCAGTGACCCACCGGCGACGCCGCGGGCCCGTCTGGCCATCGACAGCACCTGCCACTCGCTGACGAGCAGACCGAGCAGCCGGCCGGCAGCGAGCACGGAGATGACGACGACCTCGGGCAGCCGCACGTGCTGGATGAGAGCATCGGCAAGATCGCGCGGATCGATCGTCGAGGCGAGCACGATGAGCGGAGTCGCCAAGGCCAGAGCACGGACGAAGATCGCCGCGGCCGCCTCCAACGACCCGGTCGTCATGAGGATCGGACCGAGGTCGACGACGACGGCACCGGTCTTCTCCGCGAGGATCGCCGTGCCCCACGCCGCGAGCAGAGCACCGGCAGGCAGGAACCACAGCCGCCGCAGCGCTGCCCGCAGGTCGAGCCCCGAAGCGGGAAGACCGAGGAACGTGAACGCGAGGACGACACCGGCAGAGACGAGATCGATGCTCAGCAACGCCCCGATCATGAGCACGAGAGCCACGGCGATCTTCGTCAGCGGATTGCACCGCACCAGCGCCGTCGACCTCACCACGGGAATGAGCTGACCGGGATCGTGGACAGGGGCGGCCGCCTCGGCGGTGGCGTTTCTGTCACTCAACGCGCTCACCTCGCACCTCGTCGTGCGCGTCGGGCCGACGAGCAGACCGATCGGCCGACGCCCCCGCAGGTGCCCCCTCGGACCCACCGAGGGCGAACCGGCGGGCTCCGATCGCGTCGAGAAAACCGTGATCGTGGCTGACCGCGACCACCGCAGACCCACCGGCAAGCGCGTCGAGGAAGAGTTCGACGAGGCCTGCCCAGGTCAGCGCGTCCTGGCCGAAGGTCGGTTCGTCGACGATGAGAACTGCCGGTCGAGGAGCGAGCATCGCCGCGACCGAGAGCCGACGCTTCTCCCCACCGGAGAGGCTCTGCGGATGCGCTTCGGCGAGGTCGCCGAGGCCGAGGACCTCGAGCAGTTCGGCCACCCGGGACTCGACGGACTCGGTCGACCAACCGGCCAGCCTGGGTCCGAGCGCGAGTTCGGCGGCCACGCTCGCGGTGAGGAACTGATGCGCGGGCTCCTGGAAGACCATCCCGATCCGCGGAGCAAGGAAGGCGGAGGGCCACCGGTACGGGCGGGCATGCTTCGCCCCATCCCGCAGCCCCGCCTCGGCGAGGACCTCACCGGTGAACTCAGGGATGAGGCCGGCAAGCGTGAGCGCGGTCGTCGACTTCCCCGCCCCGTTGGGGCCGACGATTCCGATGGCCCCGCCGGTGCGGATGTCGAAATCGATGCCCGTGGCCGCCGGCGCGCTCGCTCCCGGTCGGGCCACGCCGAGGCTGCGCGCCCTCAGCAGCACCTCGCCCTGCATCCGTGGGCCCGTCTGTGCGTCGTTCCGCACGCCCGCATCTGGCCCGGATTCGGAAACCGAGTGAGCAGGGGAGTCGGGGCGGGGCGCCCTACCGGCGCTGCGCAACTCAGCGGCCTCGGGATCCTCGGGCACCCAGATACCGCACTCGCGCAGCACCTCGGCGAGCTCCGGATCCCCGAAGACCTCGCCGGGTGCCCCCTGCGCCACCACGCCCTCGCGCCCGAGGACGATGACAGTGTCGACATGCTCGAGCCACAGTCCGACGCGGTGTTCGACGACGATCATCGTCGCCGAGGTGGCGGCCCTGACGGCGAGGATCGCATCCCTCACGCCCGGGGCGGAGTCCGGATCGATGTTCGCCGTCGGTTCGTCGAGGACGATGACCTCGGGCGACATCGCATGGATGCCGGCCAGGGCGAGGCGCTGCTTCTGCCCGCCGGACAGGGCCGCGGTGGGATGATCCTCACGGAGGTCGAGGCCGAGGGCCGACAGCGAGGCCGGAATCCGAGCCTCGATGTCGTCGACAGGAACGCCGAGGTTCTCCATCCCGAACGCGACATCGTCGCCCACCCGGGAGAAGATCACCTGAGAATCGGGATCCTGGAGCACGAGCCCGGTGTCGCCTCGGCGAGGGTCAGTGGAACGGCCGCCGATGAGGAGTTCGCCCGTGGCCTCACCGGATTCGCTCGGCAGGACCCCGGCGATCGCGTGGAGCAGGGTCGTCTTCCCGGCTCCGGACGGTCCGAGGAGCAGCACCGTCGAACCAGCGGGAATGTCGACATCGAGGGGACCGACAGCGGGAGCGTCACGGTCGGCATGCGTCCACGAATATCCGCGCGCCGTGATCGGCAGCGCCATCAGCGCAGACGGCCGGAGGCGAACGAACTCAGCGCCCCGGTCTTCGCGATCGCCCGATAGGCGTACCAGGCACCGATGCCGGAGATGACGAGACCGGAGACGATCGCGCACACCGCGTAGGCGGCCTGGAAGCCGAACTGCCATTCGGCGTTGTACATGATGTTCTCGCTCACCGCCATGAACGCCGCCGCCAGCACCCCCGACAGCGAGGTGACCCACAGGGTGAACCGCTTGTAGCCGAAGGCGGCGAAGACGAGTTCGGCGCCGAGGCCCTGCAGGAATCCCGACAGCAGCACGGTGGCTCCGAAGTGGGAGCCGAGGACGGCCTCGACGATGGCGGCGATGAGCTCGCACAGCAGTGCGGCGCCGGGTTTGCGGATGATCGCCCCGGCCAGAGGACCGGCGAGGACCCACAGTCCGGCGATGAGGCCGATCGAAGGCGGGAACGCCTGGAATGCGAGCTCGAGGACTTTCCAGCTCAGCGCCAGCACCCAGAACACCAACCCGACGGCGATGCCGAGCACGGCGGTGGTGACGTAGTCGACGACCCGCCACGACTTCGTCTTCGGGGCCAGTGTGTGGACCGGCGCCGTGGACGTCGTGGATTCGGGCGTGGTGGTTTTCGGCATTGCGCCTCCTCATGCAAGGAGGGGTGAAGAGTCTCGACTTCCTTCGGCGGTGCTAACCGCATCAGGTTCGAGGGTCTGCAGCATCTTCTGCACTCTCAGCGCCCCTGACGGCGCTCCCCTGTCGTAGCCACCACTGTACAACAGGGGAGCGCCCAAGCGGAGGTGCCGACTCTCGATCAGCTGGGAACCACCATCACCGGCCCCTCGGCGTGATCGAGGACTCCGCGCGAGACCGAACCGAGCAGTGCGCTCTTGATGCGACCGCGACCGCGAGTGCCCAGGACAAGCAATTGTGCGCGTCCGCTGGCAGAGGCGAGTACCTCTTTGGGATCGCCCACCGGCACCGAGGTGGTCACCGGCAGGTCCGGGAACTGCTCACCGAGGCCGGCCGCCTCCTTCTCCAGCCCGGCCGCGACTTCCCTCTGTCGCCGTCCCGTGACCTCCGAGCTGAGTTCGAGCTCGGGGTACCAGTAGAGCCATTCCTCTCCCGCGGGCAGCACTGCGACGACCTCGAGGGCGGCCCCACGGACGGCAGCCTCTGCGGCTGCGGTGACCATCGCGACCCGCCCGGTGTCCGAGCCGTCGACGGCGACGACCACGGGCCCGTCGGCAGCATCGATGGCCGTGGCGTGGTGCGGGACGACGATGGTCGGGCAGTGTGCATGCGCGGGAAGGGCGGTGGACACCGAACCGAGGACGCGCCCCATGAAGCCGCCGCGACCGCGCGCGCCGACGACGGCGATCTCGGCCGACGAGCTGAGCGTGACGAGCACCCCGGCAGCATCGCCGGGAGCCGTGCGGAAGCTCTTCTCACCCGGGTGATCACGGACGAGTTCGACCGCCTCGGCGAGGATCTCCTCCGCAGCCCTCTTCGCTCGCTCGTCTTCGGGTTCGCTGGGGATGGAGGCCATGTTCGGATAGATCATCGTCGGCAGCGCATACGCGGTGACGATGGTCAGTGGGATGGACCGGCGGTGTGCTTCGGCGGCGCCGACGCGGACGGCCTGGGCAGCGAGTTCGGAGCCGTCGAATCCGACGAGGACCCCGAGCTCGCGGTTGAGTCCGGACTCGCTCGGACGGGCTTCGCCCGGATGTGTTTCGGTGGGACGCGCTTCGGTCTGGCGGGACTGGGGAGACATCGCAAACCTCTCGATCGGGGCCTGGCCAACCCTGAACGCCGACGACGGCCCCGACATGCGGTATCGTCCGCGTCACCTCCAGTCTACCAACGCAATTCTACGCATTGTAGAAAAAACTGTGGAGGTGGAACCCTGCGTCTCAGATCGGGAAGCCGAGATGGGTGAGTGCGGCCTTGAGGATGAACTCCTGGCCGTAGCACAGCTCGCTCGTGATGTCGGCGCGCAGGGTCTCCTCGGGGGTCAGCCAGTCAAGGCTGAGCGCATCGGCGCGCGGTGTGCATTCGCCGCGGACCTCGAGGATGAAGCACATGGAGATCGCGTGCTGCCTCGGATCGTGCAGCAGGGACGAGCCTTCGGTGGGGAAGTACTCGGCGATGTGGAACGGCGAGATCGCCGGCGGGATGACCGGCAGCGCCATCGGGCCGAGGTCGTTCTCCGCGTGACGCATGAGAGCCGAGCGGATCGTCTCGTGGAAGCGGATGCGTCCACCGACGACCTCCCTGCCGAGCGTCCCGTCGTCGAGGCTGCGCAGCAGCAGGCCGATGCGCTCGACGTTGCCCGATTCGCCCACCCGCACGGGAATCGCATTGACATAGGGGATCGGCATGCGTCTGCGCACGCGGGCGAACTCCTCGTCGTCGAACCAGTTCTCGTCGAAGTCCAGGGCAGTGCGAGTCATGCAGTCATCGTCCCACATCGTGGGCGCGGGCAGAAGTGCCGCACGACCCATGTTGGTGAACCAGCGCACACGTCGGGTAAAATATCTTGATGTCGAGATAAATTTCCGACCGGCAGGGACCCGCCCACGTGACGTGGCCTACAGTTGTGTCAGCACTTTCCGACCAGAACCGGTCAAGGACTATGAAGGGGTATCCATGATCAATCATGAAGTCCGCACTCATAAGAGCTCAGAGAACCTGGCGCGCGTTGATCAGCTCGCCTGGAAGATCGCAGAAGTCGCCTCCGATCCGACTCCCGTGGACGCCGATGTCACCGAGATGGTGATCAACCGGGTCATCGACAACGCGTCCGTCGCAGCCGCCTCGGTGCGTCGTTCAGCCCCGATGCACGCCCGCGAGCAGGCGCAGACCCACCCTTTCACCCCGGGTGCTGCCATCTTCGGTCTGCCGCTGACCGATCGCTTCTCCCCGGAATGGGCGGCCTGGGCCAACGGCGTCGCCGTGCGCGAGCTCGACTTCCATGACACGTTCCTCGCCGCCGAATACTCCCACCCCGGCGACAACATCCCTCCGGTCCTCGCCGTCGCCCAGCACAAGGGCATCTCGGGCAAGGACCTCATCAACGGTGTGGCCACGGGCTATGAGATCCAGGTCGACCTGGTCAAGGGCATGTGCCTGCACGAGCACAAGATCGATCACGTCGCCCACCTCGGCCCCTCGGCCGCTGCCGGCATCGGCGCCATGCTGCACCTGCCCACCGAGGTCACCTTCCAGGCCATCCAGCAGGCCCTGCACGTGACGACCGCGACCCGCCAGTCGCGCAAGGGCGAGATCTCGTCCTGGAAGGCCCACGCTCCTGCCTTCGCCGGCAAGATGGCCGTCGAGGCCGTCGACCGGGCGATGCGCGGAGAGGGCGCACCGAACCCGATCTACGAAGGTGAGGACGGCTTCATCGCCTGGATCCTCTCCGGTCCCGAGGCCCGCTACACCATCCCGCTGCCGGGTCAGGGGGAGGCCAAGCGCGCTATCCTCGACACCTACACCAAGGAGCACTCGGCCGAGTACCAGGCGCAGGCACTCATCGACCTCGCCCGCAGACTCGGCGGTGAGATCGAGGATCTGTCGAAGATCAAGCGCATCGTCATCCACACCTCGCACCACACCCACAACGTCATCGGCACCGGTGCCAACGATCCGCAGAAGATGGATCCGAGGGCCAGCCGTGAGACGCTCGACCACTCGATCATGTACATCTTCGCCGTGGCCATGCAGGATCAGGGCTGGCACCACGAGCACTCGTACGCTCCCGAGCGTGCCGCCCGACCCGACACCGTCGAGCTGTGGCACAAGATCGAGACCACCGAGGATCCCGAGTGGACTCGCCGCTACCACTCGATCGACCCGAATGAGAAGGCCTTCGGCGGCCGTGTGGAGATCGAATTCGAGGACGGCTCGACGCTGACCGACGAAATCGCCGTGGCCGACGCGCACCCCTTCGGTGCCCGTCCCTTCGCCCGCGCGAACTACATCGAGAAGTTCAGGACCCTGGCCGAGGGCATCGTCTCCGAGTCCGAGCAGAACCGCTTCATCGACCTCGCCGAGAACCTCGAGAACCTCGACGCCAAGGGTGTGGCCGAACTGTCCTTCACAGTCGACGGACTCGAGCACAGCGGATCGAAGGGCATCTTCTGATGCTGGGCGCACAGGCAACACCCGCCGAGCGTCGCGCGAAGTTCCGCGAGCTGCTGGCCGGCGACGACATCGTCCAGTTCCCCGGCGCCATCAACCCGATCAACGCGCAGCTCATCGAGCAGACCGGGTTCGAAGGCGTCTACATCTCCGGCGGAGCGTTCTCCGCGGCCATGGGTCTGCCCGACATCGGACTGACCACGCTCACCGAGGTGGCCGATCACGGACGCAACATCGCTCGCGTGACGAACCTGCCGACCTTCATCGACGCCGACACCGGCTGGGGCGAGGCCATGAACGTGGCCCGCACCGTCCAGGAGTTCGAGGACGCCGGCATCTCGGGCATGCACTTGGAAGACCAGGTCAACCCGAAGCGCTGTGGCCACCTCGACGGCAAGGAGGTCGTGACCGCGGCCGAGATGAACAAGCGCATCGCCGCGGCCGTCAAGGGGCGCCGGGATGAGAACTTCGTCATCTGCGCCCGCACGGACTCCCGTGCCGGTGAGGGACTCGACGCAGCGATCGACCGGGCGAAGGCCTACATCGATGCTGGTGCGGACATGATCTTCCCCGAGGCTATGCGCGACCTCGGCGAGTTCGAGAAGTTCGCCTCGGCCGTCGATGTGCCGATCCTGGCGAACATGACGGAATTCGGAAAGAGCGAACTGTTCACCACCGAACAGTTGGCGAATGTCGGAGTCAAGCTCGTGATCTACCCGGTCACGACTCTGCGCATCGCCATGGGTGCGATCAAATCGGGCCTGCAGACCATTCGGGACAAGGGCACTCAGGTGGACCTGCTCGACGGTATGCAGACCCGTGCGGACCTGTACGACACCATCGACTACTCGGCGTACAACGAGTTCGACGCCGCAGTATTCAACTTCTCACAGGAGGGTCACCAGTGACCGAAGAAATCAAAAAGGGCCTCGCCGGCGTCGTCGTCGACACCACGGCCGTGTCCAAAGTGGTCCAGGAGACCAACTCGCTGACCTACCGCGGCTACCCCGTCCAAGAACTTGCCGCCAAGCGCAGCTTCGAGGACGTCGCCTACCTCATCTGGAACGGCGAACTGCCGACCGAGGCGCAGCTCGAGGAGTTCAAGTCCCGTGAGCACGCCCAGCGCGAGGTCGACGACAAGCTCGTCCAGCTCATCCTCGACCTGCCCAAGGACTGCCACCCTATGCACGTCGTGCAGACGGCGGTGGCCTACCTCGGCGCCGTCGATCCCGAAGCCGACGTCGAGGGTGCCGAGGCGAACCTCGCCAAAGCGGAGCGTCTCTACGCGCAGCTGCCGACGATCGTGGCCATCGACCACCGTCGCCGTCACGGCCTCGATCCCATCGCCCCGACGAAGGACCTCGGCTACGCCGCGAACTTCTTCAAGATGGTCTTCGACGAGGTTCCCGCCGAGGAGGTCGTGCGCTGCTTCGACGTGTCGATGATCCTCTACGCCGAGCACTCCTTCAACGCCTCCACCTTCACCGGCCGCGTCATCACCTCGACGACCTCCGACCTGTATTCGGCCGTCGCCGGTGCCGTCGGGGCGCTCAAGGGACCCCTGCACGGCGGTGCCAACGAGGCCGTCATGGCGATGCTCGAAGAGGTCGGCACCGCCGACAAGGCATCGGCATGGATCGACGACGCTTTGGCCAAGAAGGCGAAGATCATGGGCTTCGGCCACCGCGTGTACAAGAACGGTGACTCGCGGGTGCCGACCATGCGCAAGGCCTTCGAAGACATGGTCGAGGTCAAGGGCGCGACCGATCTGCTTGACCTCTACAACGCCTTCGAGGAGGACTTCGTCGGGCGCAAGGGCATCTACCCGAACCTCGACTACCCCTCGGGTCCGGCCTACCACCTGATGGGCTTCGACACCGAGCAGTTCACTCCGATCTTCGTCATGGCCCGCATCACGGGATGGACAGCACACATCTTCGAGCAGCAGGCCAACAACGCCCTCATCCGGCCCCTGAGCGCCTATGACGGTGAGGACCAGCGCGAGGTTCCCGACGCCCGCAGCTGACACGTTCGAAAGGCAATCTGAATATGGAACCTGACGGTCTGTACCGTCCGGTCGATCTCGAGGGTTTCGACTTCACCTTCACCGGTGGAGTCGGAACCCTCGTCATCAACCGGACCGACAAGCGCAATGCGATCTCGCGTGCGATGTGGCGTGCTCTGCCGGAGATCATCGCCTCAGTCGATGCCGACGATTCGATCGGGGCGCTCGTCATCACCGGGGCCGGCGGACACTTCTCCGCGGGATCGGACATCGCCGACCTCGACGTGCCGATCGCAGACTTCTGGGAGCTCAATTCCACCGCCGAGGCGGCCGTGGCCGATGCGAGGACTCCGACGATCGCGGCCATCGAGGGCAACTGCGTGGGCGGAGGCACGGAGATCGCCGCGGCCTGCGACATCCGCATCGCCGCCCCCGGATCAGTCTTCGGCGTCACCGCAGCGAAGCTCGGGCTCGTCTACCCGCCCGGACCGACCCAGCGGCTGGCACGAGTCCTCGGGGACGCGTGGGCCCGCTACCTGCTGATCACCGCCTCGATCATGGGATTCGAAACGATGGAGCGACTCGGCTTCTTCCACGAGGTCTCCGGCACCCCGGCCGAGGCGGCACAGGCGCTGGGGGAGCGGATCGCCGGTCTGTCCCGGCTCAGCCAGATCGGGGCCACAGCGATCCTGGGCGGACACGCCCCCGGCGGGGCCACCTCGGCGGGTCTGGATGTCTCCGCCGATACCGCGGCCGGTGATGGTGCCGACGATGCCGGCGGCACTGCCGACGGGGCCCCGCCCGAATGGCTCGATGCCGCCTACCGGGCGGAGATCGCACGCGGTCAGGAGGCCTTCTTCGCCAAGCGACCGCCCGCTTTCGGCTTCGCCAAATCCGCCTGGCAGGGCTGAGGCGATGGAGTCCGCTGACGGGATAAACTGAGCGAATGCGTCTTGCTGTCCTCGATATCGGCTCCAACAGCGTCCACCTCCTCGTCGTCGACGCTCACGTCGGAGCCCCGCCCCTGCCGGCCACCTCGCATAAGGAGGTGCTGCGCCTTGCCGAGTACCTCTGCGAGGACGGAATGATCGGCACGGAGGGGCAGCAGCGCCTCCACCAATTCATCGCCGACGCCGTTGAGATCGCCGAGGATCAGGGTGCCGAGCAGATCCTCGCGTTCGCCACCTCGGCGGTGCGCGACGCCCCCAACGGCGCAGAGCTCATCGATTCGATCAATTCCCAGCTTGGCGTGACGCTCAACGTGATGTCGGGCAAGGACGAAGCCCGCGTGACCTTCCTCGCGGCCAGGCGTTGGTTCGGGTGGTCGGCGGGGAAGATCCTGCTGCTCGACATCGGCGGCGGATCCTTGGAGATCGCTGCCGGTCAGGACGAGTACCCGCAGGCGGCGGTGTCTGTTCCGCTAGGGGCAGGACGGACGTATGCGGACTTCCTGCCCGACCCCATCCCCTCGGCCGAGAACCTCCACAATCTGCGCAAACATGCTCGCGCCCAGATCGGCAAGATCGCCGGCAAGATCAACCGGGTGGGTGCACCCGACCAAGTCGTCGGCTCCTCGAAGACCTTCCGTTCCCTGGCCCGCATCGCCGGTGCCGCGCCGAGCGGGGACGGGATCTACGCGCCGCGCAAACTCTTCCGACGCGACCTCTCAGGGATCATCGATACCCTGGCCTCGCGCACTCCGGAGGAGCGGGCGACCCTGCCCGGAGTCTCCGAGGCCCGCGCAGGACAGGTGCTCGCCGGAGCCATCGTTGCCGAGGCGGCCTTCACGATCTTCGACATCAGTGTTATGAACATCTCACCCTGGGCGCTGCGCGAGGGCATCATCATGCGCAAACTCGACCTGTTGGACTCCTCGGAGCAGTCCTCGGCGATGCGCGTCGAGCAGGTCGCAGCGCTCGACTGAAGACCTGCGGGCATCGGGGTTGCCTCCTCGCTTGAGCACCTGCGGGTGCGGGAATTGTGCCTGCGATTGAGCATCTGCAGGAACACGAAATCAGCACCGATCAGAACCGGTCAGTATCGCGATTAAGGTTCGCCTGCTAGCTTGTGAGTATTCGCCGCACCGAATCCTGTGGTCACCAACTGCAGGTGACGATGCCGACGTGACCCCGAACGTCTGAAAGAAAGCACAGAACTGCCGATGCGAAATGGCGAGCTGTCCCCACAACTGCGCGAACAGGCGCTGGAGACCCTGAAGAAGACCAGCGCAGCCGAACCCCTGGACGTCTTCGTCGTCGGAGGAGGTGTGACAGGGGCAGGATCCGCCTTCGACGCGGCCACTCGCGGACTCAAGGTCGGCGTCGTCGACGCGAAGGACTGGGCCTCGGGCACCTCCTCACGGTCGTCGAAGCTCATGCACGGAGGTCTGCGCTACCTCGAAATGCTCGACTTCAAACTCGTTGCCGAGGCGCTGAAGGAACGCGACCTGCTGCTCCAGCACACGGCGCCCCACCTCGTCGAACCCGTCGCCTTCGTGTTCCCCTTCGAACATCGCCTCATCGATCGGGCCTTCATCGGATCCGGTGTGCTCCTCTATGACACGATGGCCACCCGGCCCGGTCGCAAACGTGCCGTGCCGATGCACCGTCACCTGAGCAAGAAGGCGCTGAGCTCGCACTTCCCGGGCCTGGCCGACGACGCGGCCGTGGGTGCGCTCGAATACTACGACGCGAAGGTCGACGACGCCCGCTTCGTCATGACCCTCATCCGGTCGGCCGTCGGATACGGTGCCGCCGCTGCCAACCACGTCTCCGTCATCGGCTACCTCCATGATGGTGACCAGGTGTCAGGGGTGCGTGCCCGGGACGAGCTGACCGGAGACGAATTCGACGTCCACGCCCGCCGCACCATTCTCGCCGGCGGTGTCTGGACCGAAGAGCAGCAGGACCTGGCGAAGGCCGATGCCGGACTCAAGGTGCTGGCCTCCAAGGGCGTGCACATCACCGTCGACCAGGACAAGATCAAGGCCGACCCGGACACAGGCATCATCTCGAAGACGGAGAAGTCCGTCCTCTTCGTCATCCCGTGGGAGGGGTACTGGGTCATCGGCACCACGGACACCCCGTGGACCGAGGACGTCGATGCCCCGGTGGCGACGTCGAAGGACATCGACTACCTGCTCGAGCACGCGAACGCGATCCTCGCCGACAAGCTCACCCGCGACGACGTCATCGGCGTCTACTCCGGTCTGCGGCCCCTGCTCCAGCCGGTGGTCAAGGAGGGTCAGGCCTCGACGAAGGTCTCGCGCGAACACACGGTGATGGAGGTCGAACCGGGCCTGGCGGCGATCGCCGGCGGAAAGTTCACCACCTACCGGGTGATGGCCGAGGACGCCGTCGACTTCGTCCTCGGAGACGATGCGAAGGACCGTCGGTCGCTGACCGAATCCGTGCCGCTGCTCGGTGCCCAGGGTGTCGGTGCCCTGCGCCGCGGACTGGCCGGGATCGCCGAGAAGTACGGATGGGACGAGGCGCGCGTCAAGCGTCTCATCCGCCGCTACGGCACACTGATCGAAGACCTGCTCGACCTCGTCGATGACGATCCCGAGCTCGGTCAGCCCCTGCCCGGCGCCGAACGCTATCTGCGCGTCGAAGCGCACTACGCTGCGGCCGCCGAGGGGGCCGTCCACCTCGGTGATGTCCTCGAGCGTCGGATGCGGCTGAACTACGAGACCCGGGACCGGGGGAGGGATGCCGCCGAGGCGGTCGCCGCTATCGTCGCCCCGGTCCTCGGATGGGACGCCGAGCGGGAGGCTGCCGAGGTCGCGGACTTCCAGGCTCACGTCGAGGCTCAGGTCGCGGCCGAGGGAACGGAGGACGACGCCTCGGCGGCGGCTTTGGTGGGGGAGGCCCCGGCATAAGCCGATTCGGGTGCCGGGGCAGCGAATCGATCGCTGTCCCGGCACCCGCACCTCCCGCGATACTGCACGATCTGTACGCGCACCATCAGTACCTGTACCATCCGCACCACCGCACCACCTGCGACACCGGAACACCCGGGTGCATCCGCACCAGCGTCACCGTCTGTCAGTGCCGACAGTGGCGAGTGAGAACACACGAACAATGAGGAGTTTGTGAGATATGGGCACCATCTTTCTCTACGAGATCGCCGGTACGGCGATGCTCATCCTGCTCGGCGTCGGCGTCGTCGCCAACGTCGTGCTCGGCAAGACCAAAGGCAACGGCGGCGGTTGGCTGCTGATCTCCTTCGGCTGGGGCCTCGCGGTCTTCGCCGGCGTCTTCGTCGCTTATAAGACCGGAGCGCATCTCAACCCGGCGGTGACCATCGGGATCCTGACGAGTGGGGCTGATGAGTACGCTCCGGGCATCGCCGTCACCTTCGGCAACACCATCGCCTACCTCGCGGCGGAGATGATCGGCGCAATGATCGGTGCGCTGTTGGCTTGGGCCGTGTACAAGAAGCACTACGACGAGGAGAAGGACGCGGGGAACATCCTCGGCACGTTCTCCACCGGTCCGGAGATCCGCTCCTACGGCTGGAACTTCATCACCGAGATCATCGCGACCTTCGTGCTCGTCTTCGTCATCCTCGTCTTCGGCGGGACACCGGACAAGCTCGGCCCGCTGGCCGTGGCCCTCATCGTCGTTGCTGTCGGCGCCTCGCTGGGCGGCCCCACCGGCTACTCCATCAACCCGGCCCGTGACCTCGGACCCCGCATCGTCCACGCACTGCTGCCGATCCCGAACAAGGGCGGCTCCGATTGGGCGTATTCCTGGGTTCCGGTGTTCGGCCCCCTGGCCGGAGGGATCATCGCCGGCCTGGCCTCCCGGGTCTTCATCTGAGTACGATCACGTCCAAGCACATCGACACAGGAGTCAGAATGAGTCAGGAAAAGTTCATCCTCGCCATCGACCAGGGCACCACCTCGTCGCGGGCGATCGTCTTCGACCATGACGGACAGATCGTGTCCTCCGGTCAGCTCGAACACGAACAGATCTTCCCCCGCGCCGGCTGGGTCGAACACGATCCGGCCGAGATCATCAAGAACACCAACGAAGCGATCGGGCAGGCGCTGGCTCGGGCGAACATCAACCGGCACCAGCTCGAGGGCGTGGGCATCACGAACCAGCGTGAGACCACGGTGATCTGGAACAAGAACACCGGGGAGCCCGTCTACAACGCAATCGTGTGGCAGGACGCACGGACCCAGAAGGTCTGTGACGAACTCGCCGGAGACGACGGCCCGGACAAGTACAAGGACCGGGTGGGGCTGCCTTTGGCCACGTACTTCGCAGGCCCGAAGGCCAAATGGATCTTCGACAACGTCGACGGGGTCAAGGAAGCAGCCGCGGCCGGAGACCTCCTCTTCGGCACCATGGACACCTGGGTGATCTGGAACCTCACCGGAGGCACCAACGGCGGAATCCACGTCACCGACGTCACGAACGCCTCACGCACGATGCTGATGAACATCGACACCCTCGACTGGAATGCCGACATCGCCGCGGACATGGGCATCCCGGTGGAGATGCTGCCGGAGATCAAGTCCTGCTCCGAGATCTACGGCTACGGGGCGAAGAATGGCTTGATCATCGACACTCCGATCTGCGGCATCCTCGGAGATCAGCAGGCGGCGACCTTCGGGCAGGCCTGCTTCGAGAAGGGGCAGGCGAAGAACACCTACGGCACCGGCAACTTCATGCTCATCAACACCGGCAACGAACCGGTGGCGAGCAAGAACGGCCTGCTCACGACCGTGGCCTACAAGATCGGTGAGGACGAGGCCGTCTACGCACTCGAGGGTTCGGTGGCCGTGACCGGTTCGCTCGTGCAGTGGCTGCGCGACAATTTCGGGATCATCAACGATGCTCCTGAGGTCGAGACCCTGGCCAAGCAGGTCGACGACAACGGAGGCTGCTATATCGTGCCGGCGTTCTCCGGTCTCTTCGCACCCCACTGGGAGTCCGACGCCCGGGGTGTGATCGTGGGCCTGACCCGATACGTGAACAAGAACCACATCGCGCGGGCGGCCCTCGAGTCCGTGGCGTTCCAGTCGCGCGAGGTCCTCGACGCGATGAACCTCGACTCCGGCGTCGAACTCACCGAGCTCAAGGTCGACGGCGGCATGGTCGCCAACGAGACACTCATGCAGTTCCAGGCCGACCTCCTCGGCGTGCCCGTCATCCGGCCAGAGGTCGTCGAGACCACGGCACTGGGTGCGGCCTATGCGGCCGGCATCGCCGTGAAGTTCTGGAACGGCGAAGAGGACGTGCGCAACAATTGGCGCGAGGACGAGCGCTGGAACCCGTCGATGGACGATGAGAGGATCGACCGCCTGTACCGCCTGTGGAACAAGGCGGTCGAACGTTCGAAGGATTGGGTCGACGAGGACACAGAAGAACTCTACGGCTGACAATTACTACCTGACGGCGGCCCAGCAACCACGCGCAAGGTTGCTGGGCCGCCGTCAGGTAGCAAGGAGGGGCGGGGGCCGCGTTAAACTGGATGTGATGAGCAAGAAGTCGAAGTCCCAGCGGAAGGTGCTGACCACCAAGAATTCTGCGCGCTCGAATTCGAAGCGCCACCGGCAGTACTTCGACAGCCACGAAGTCTACGAACACGATGCCCATCACGTCTCCGACCACCGAATCCGCCTCGGCCTCTCCAGCTCCTCCGTGTCACCGATGACGGTGGAGGAGACCTTCGTCCAAGCTGCCAAACACGGCTACGACGGCGTCGAGATCATGGTCACCCACAACGCGGAGACCCGCGACGTCGACCTCATCAACGGACTCGCTGCCGACACCGGTCTCGACGTGATCTCGCTCCATGCCCCGACCCTGCTGTTCCTCCCGCGCGTACTGCACAAAGACCATTGGGAGAAGCTGCGCATCACCGCGAATCTCGCCAAGGAAGTCGGCGCCGAAACCGTCGTCCTCCATCCGCCCTTCCGCTGGCAGGGCGAGTACGCGCTCGGTTTCGTCGACGGCGTGCGGCAGGTCTCGCAGGAGACCGGAGTGCGACTGGCCGTCGAGAATATGTACCCCTGGAGAGCCGGACTCCGCGAGATCCTCGTCTACTACCCCGACTGGAATCCGCTGGACGAAGACTACGACGACCTCACCTTCGACTTCTCCCACGCTTCGACGGCTGGCATGAACGCACTCGAAACCGTCGCCGAGGTATTCGACCGACTCCGCCACGTCCACCTCACCGACGGCGCCGGCTCCCTCAAGGACGAACATCTCGTGCCCGGTGTCGGCACCATGCCCGTGGCCGAGACCCTGCAGTACCTCGCAAAACACAACTGGGCCGGCGACGTCGTCGTCGAGGTCAACACCCGATTCGTCCGCAGACAGTCGACACGCGAGAAGATGCTCGCCGACTCGATCGCCTTCGCCCGCGAACACCTCGGACTGGGCGACCGCGCTCCACGGCGCAACGCCCGCAGCCACACCCGCACTTCGGAGGGCCGGTCCGCGACTTCCGCCGACACCAGCCCCGACTGAGCCTCATCTCGAAGGCCGGGGCGATCGGAGGCGATGACCTCCTCCGTCCGGCCTTCGTCTCCAGACTGCCGACCACAGCGACATCGCACCGTAATCACACCACCACGACGAAAGGCTGGCCAGATTTGACCACGATCGCCTCCATCGGAACCGGAAACATGGGCACCGCGCTGATCCAGGGAATCCTCAGCGCCGACGAGAACATCACAGTCCGAGCGACGACGAATTCGGCCGCCTCGGCGAAGCGCCTGGCTGGTGAGATGCCCCAGGCGACGGTCACCTCGGTGGAGGAGGACGCAGACGCCAATGCCACGGCCGCGACCGGCGCCGACTTCGTCTTCCTCGGCGTCAAACCGTGGATGATGGCCGATGCGCTGCGCGCTCTCGCCCCCGCCCTCGAGCCGACCACGGTGCTCGTTTCCATGGCCGCGGGGGTCGCCTCCGCTGACCTCGCACAGCTCGCCCCGCAGAACCCGATCGTGCGCATCATGCCCAATACGCCGAGCTCGATCGGCCACGGAGTCATCGCCCTGGCCCCCGACGCCGAGGTGGCCGCCGACAGCGTCGAAACCCTGCGGTCCCTGCTCTCCGGGGCCGGGCTCGTCGTCGATCTCGACGAATCCCAGATCCCCGCGATGACCGGGATCTCCGGGTCCGGCGTCGCGTACTTCTTCCTCCTGGCCGAGGCGATGATCGCCGCCGGCGTCAAGCAGGGACTGAGCGAGGACGCAGCCCGACAGATGGTCGTGGCCACCGCCGACGGTGCTGGACGCCTGCTCACCCGCAAACCCGACCCGGCCGCTCAGCGCAAGGCCGTGAGCAGCAAGGGCGGAACGACCTTGGCCGGACTCCAGGAGTTCATCGATGCCGGGATCTTCGATATCGCCGAGGCGGCCGCGCAGGCGGCAGCGGACCGTTCCCTGGAGATGGAGCGGGAGAATTCCGAGGTCATCAACGGCTGAGAGTCATCAGCGGCTGAGTGCCGTTGTCCCTGACCATGGGTCGGTCAGGGGAGGACGTTCGAGGATCGGGCGATGGACACGGCCTCGTGGCGGGTCCGCGCCGATAGCTTGACCATGGCGGTGTTGAGATAGGACTTCACCGTCGACTCACGCAGGCTCAGGGCTTCGGCGATGCGGGCATTCGACCAGCCCAGCGCCACGTGGGAGAGGATATCGGTCTCCCGTGGGGACAGACGCACGGCTGGGACCGGCGACGGACAGTTCTCGGGATTGTGCCCGGAGAGGATGTCGGCCAGCCGGTTCTCGACTCCGCTGAGCCTCTCCCTGGCCTCATCGTCGAGGATGCTCGCACGGATCGCCCGCAGCTCCGCATACGTATGGCGAAGAGCCTCCCTGCCCGAGGCGTCGAGGTCGGAATAGAGCTGTTCGCCGTTGCCGCGGCCGTCTTCTCGGGCCACCCGCCGGTGATCGAGCCGGGCGAGGTCGACCGAGAGCTGCCGTACGCGTCGGACGAGATCTCCCGTCTGCGGGGCCGCGGCATCGTAGTCCGAGCGATGCCCGCAGTAGACCATCCCCGTGACCTCTCCGCCGCGCAGCGTGGGGACGGCGACGAGGACGCGGATGCCCTCTCCGAGCACCTCCTCGTCGTAGTGATGGGTGATATAGGGGTCGACCTCGTAGTCGCGGGTCAGCTGGGGCGTTCCTTCGGTCATCGCTCGACCGCCGAGCCCTCGTCCGGTGGAGACGATGAGAGAGGAGAGCAGATCCTGACCGGCACCGGCCACGGCCTCGACGGCCACTGAGCCCTCATCGACCGTGCCTCCGAAGATGACGTCGCCCGTGCCGCCTCGATGCAGCGAATCGACGGCCTCGACGAACAGGCGGCGGGTCTCGGCCCTGAGTGCCCGCGTTTTCCTGGCGTTCGCATTCATGTGAACAAGCTACCAACTTTCGGTGGTATTCCCTAGCGCATGCTGAACGTTACCTTTGGGTCATGTGATTCAGGACACTGAAGTTCTGTCCATTCAAAGGAGAAAGAATGACTGACTCTGTCAACACCGGGGTTGACTTCCTCGCCGAGGAGGAGAGCCCTGAGTTCAAAGCTCTCAAACGCAAGAGGTTCTCGGTGGTGATACCGCTGTCCATCGCCTTCCTCGTCTGGTACTTCCTCTACGTCATCCTCAGCACGTATGCCCACGACTTCATGTCCACTAAGGTCGTTGGGGAGATCAACATCGGGCTCGTCTTCGGACTGCTGCAGTTCGTCACGACGTTCGCGATCACGATGTTCTACGTCTCGTTCGCCAATAGGAAGCTCGACCCGCCGGCGGAAGCGATCCGTGAGCGTCTGCAGGCCGAATCGGAGGGACGTCCCTCATGAGCGCACCGGCAATCAGTGACATCGTCGCCTCGGGAGTGGACTTCCTCAGCGCTGCCACGACCGAGGTCGAGAACAACCCCGTCCTCAACATCACGATCTTCGCCGCCTTCGTGGCGGTGACGATGTTCATCGTCCTGCGGGCCAGCCGCAACAACAAGTCCGCATCCGACTACTACGCCGGCGGAAGGTCCTTCACCGGACCGCAGAACGGCTTCGCGATCTCCGGAGACTACCTCTCGGCGGCATCGTTCCTCGGCATCTGCGGTGCGATCGCCGTCAACGGCTACGACGGTTTCCTCTATTCGATCGGCTTCCTCGTCGCATGGCTCGTCGCCCTGCTCATCGTCGCCGAACTCATGCGCAACACGGGCAAGTTCACGATGGCCGATGTGCTCTCGTTCCGCCTCAAGCAGCGCCCCGTGCGAATGGCCGCGGCGCTGTCGACCTTGGCGGTCTGTTTCTTCTACCTGCTTGCGCAGATGGCCGGAGCCGGCGGCCTCGTGTCCCTGCTCATGGGCATCGACGGCAAGGTCGGCCAGTCGCTCGTCATCGCCGTCGTCGGCGCGCTGATGATCATCTACGTCCTCGTCGGTGGGATGAAGGGCACCACCTGGGTGCAGATCGTCAAGGCGATCCTGCTCATCGCAGGCGCCTTTGCGATGACCATCTGGGTGCTCGCGCTCAACGGCTTCAATCTCTCGACTCTGCTGGCGTCCGCGGTCGACAACGCAGCCGAAGGAGTCGGCGAGGGAGTCCTCAATCCCGGCCTGCAGTACGGGGAGAACCCGCTCGACTTCATCTCCCTGGCATTGGCGCTCGTTCTGGGCACCGCGGGACTGCCGCACGTGCTCATGCGCTTCTACACGGTGCCCACGGCCAAGGAGGCGCGCCGGTCCGTGGTGTGGGCGATCTGGCTCATCGGTGCGTTCTACCTCTTCACTCTCGTGCTCGGCTACGGCGCGGCGGCCCTCGTGGGAGCCGATGAGATCGCTGCGGCACCGGGGGGAGTGAACTCGGCGGCACCGCTGCTGGCGCTCCGCCTCGGCGGGCCGATCCTCATGGGCTTCATCTCCGCGGTCGCCTTCGCGACGATCCTCGCGGTCGTCGCAGGGCTGGCGATCACTGCCGCGGCCTCGTTCGCCCACGACATCTACGCGAACGTCATCAAGAAAGGCAAGGTCGAAGACTCCGAGGCGGAGGTCAAGATCGCCCGCCGGACGGTCATCGTCATCGGTGCCGTGGCGATCATCGGCGGCATCGGCGTGCAGGGGCAGAACATCGCGTTCCTCGTCGCCCTGGCCTTCGCGGTGGCGGCGAGTGCGAACCTGCCGACGATCGTCTACTCGCTGTTCTGGAAGCGCTTCACCACCCGCGGTGCTGTGTGGTCGATCTACGGCGGGCTGATCTCGGCGATGGTGCTCATCGCGTTCTCGCCGGTCGTCTCCGGCTCCGAGACCGCGATGATCCCGGGTGCCGACTTCGCGATCTTCCCCCTGTCGAACCCGGGAATCATCTCGATCCCGCTCGGCTTCGTCCTCGGGTGGATCGCCTCGATCACCGACCGGACGGTGGAGAGCCCCGAGCTCGCCGCCGAGATGGACGTCCGCGCCCACACCGGGTTCGGCGCCGAGGAGGCCGTCGAGCACTGATTCGTCCGTGACCCGACCGTGTGGTAAGCCTGGCGGGGATCGAGTTCTCACTACGCTGGGTCTTGGTCTCCGCCGGGACGGGCTCGTCGGCACGGATTCGTCGGCATCGTACGAGGGGGCGGCTTCGGCCGCTCCCTCGTGGTGTGCAGGGGACTCTCCAGCGCGAAATCAGCGCTTGAACCAATGACTGTCTATCGAACGTGCACGCGGCCTGAATGTATGCACTACGCCTGCACTTCGACCGTACAGTTGTGGACGAATCAACGAGGCTGCCTGCAATGCCATCTCCGGTCGACGTACCGTTTTCGTCGACGCGGATGCCGAGGAGTCAGCGCAGGGCCGGTTTCCTTAGGGAGATGGTGACTCGCTCTGTGCTTCAGTCGGTCGCCGAACGTTGTGGACGGTCGGCCGACTCGAGCGTCCGAGCCCTGTGGATCCGACACGAGTATCCACAGGTAGGCGGCCTGTCCTTGTGCCGATGACGGCGACAAGGAGAGATTTGCCGCATGTACAACGTCGTCCGTACCTGCGAACTCAACGCCCACGGAGTGCTGAGCCGAACCATCAAGGATGCGATCGGCTGCTGCCTGCTGAGGCTCACCAGCGGGATGTATTCGATCATCAGGCGGTGTTCTCACCCACGCCACGCGGCGATAGCCGCCTTCATCACGGACGAATCGTGGCTTGCTCAGGTGATCGAGCAGACCGACGAACACACGGGCAGAGAGCAATTCACGCTTCTCGACACCATTGAGAAGCTGCGTGCATCGTCGTATCCCTACTATCGCGTCGACGACGTCGTCTGGTCGGCCTCCGCCGCATATATTCACGAGCTTCCGCTCTATCGGCCCCCGCGAGGCAAGGTGCACATCGCGCATCCAAGCGTGCGAGGCACCAGCAGCGACATCAAGAGATCGCAGATTTCGATCCCAGGCGAAGACGTCGTGCGCATCGGCAAGATGACCCTGACGACGCCGATACGTACGGCCTTCGACCTCATCGGCCAGCTCGGTGAAGCGGAAGGATTCGCCGCCCTCGAATCGTGTCTGAGGACATCAGTGTTCGGCTCAGTTGCCGCAGCAGATGAGGCGGCTCGCTTCGGATACCCACCCGACACGATGATGATGGCCGAACAGCGAATCGCGGAAGAGTTCGTGCCAGTGCTCAATCGCCTAGCCAAGGGGAGGCGTCGTGCTGAACGACTCCTATCGGCGGTCGGTGCTCTGTCCGAGAGCTATGCGGAGAGCCGATTCGTCTACACCCTCAAGCAGCTGAAGTTGAACGGGTTCAGACAGCAGGTGAGTATCTCGGACGGAAACAGGGTCATTGCTCGGGTCGACTTCGCACATGAGGAGTCGAAGACGATTGTCTTCATCGACGGAGTCACGAAATATGCGGACGACGGATTCCGACTCATGCAGAAGGAAGCCAAGCAATACAATCGTCTTCTCGATTTGGGGTATCGCATAGTCCGTTTGAACTTCAGCGAGGTGACAAATCTGGAAGAGACGTTGACCAAGCTCTTTCGTCAGGCGCCTCAACTGCGGGCATATGTGTCGCGCAGACGTACGAAATCCTCGAAAACAGCGACTCCAGTGGGCCACGGATGACCAGGTAGTGGCCAGCCCGCGGTGGTCGGGTGACCGATCGAGTCGCCACAGACGCCCATGCTTGAGCAACTGTCTAGTCGAAGTGCACGCGTAGTGAATGTATGCACTACGCCAGCACTTTCAATGGACACTCGCTGCCGATGAGCGCCTTGAGGCAGAAATCAGACCCCTCGTGGCGAACGGGGCTGGGCAGAGCGTGCGGCTTCGGACGGGTCGGCGGCCCGAGGCCTCATCGCAATACCTCCGGGAAGTTCGGACGGATGCGAAACCGCAGCAAGGCTGTAGACTGGTCCGAGTCGCTGCACACGGCGGGAACGCGCCGGGTTTCACCTGGGCGTTTGCCGACTGGATAGTGGCGACATGCGGGCGTAGCTTAATGGTAAAGCTTCGGCTTCCCAAGCCGATGACGCGGGTTCGATTCCCGTCGCCCGCTCTCTTTGTGCCCGAATCCGCTCTGCCCGAACCGGCCCCGCCGAGCCCCGCACGAGCAGTCGCCCAACCTTACGGGCGGCCGGCGAAGCGTCCCAGCAGTTCGACGTGGCCGGCGACTATGAGGAGGTCCTGCTTGCCGACCCGCGTCGTGGGGTCGGCGTAGGTGAAGTCGCGGCCGGGACTCTTGATGCCCACGATCGTCACACCGTACTTGTCGCGGACGCCGGACTCGCTGAGAGTGAAGCCCTGGATCTCCCGCGGCGGGCGCATCTTGACCACAGCAAAATGCCCCTCGTCGAACTCGATGTACTCCATCATCCGCGAGCTGACCAGGTGAGCCACGCGCCGACCCGCATCCGATTCGGGGTAGAGGACGTGGTGGGCGCCGATGCGGTGGAGGATCTTGCCATGCGCGGGCGAGATCGCCTTCGCCCACACCTGCCCGACACCGAGGTCAACGAGATTGGCCGTGGTGAGCACACTGTCCTCGATCGAGGTGCCGATCCCGACCACCGCGGTCGAGAAGTCTCCGGCTCCGACCTGCCGCAGCGCGTCGATGTTCGTCGAATCCGCCTCGACGACGTGGGTGAGCTTGCCGCTCCAGTCCTTGACGAGCTCCGGATTGTGCTCGATCGCCATCACCTCGCGGCCCAGTTTGGCCAGCGTGGCCGCCGTCGAGGATCCGAAGCGTCCGAGACCGACGACCAGGATGGAGGTGTGTTCGTTAGCCAACGACGGGCCTTTCCTCGGGATAGCGGTACAGGCGGGCGGAGTCCTGCATGGACAGCGCCGCCGCAAGTGTAATCGTACCGAGTCGGCCGATGAGCATGATCACCGACAGCACGTACAGCCCCGAATTCGGCGCGGCCGCCGACACCCCGGAACTCAGACCGACCGTGCCGAAGGCCGAGATCACCTCGAACAGCACCCGATCGAGCGGCTCCGCACTGATCTGGAGCATCGCGAGTGTGCCGACGAAGACGATGAGGGCACCGGTGAGCAGGATCGAGATCGAGAGCTTGATCGTCGAGGCAGTCAGCCGCCGACCGAACACATGCACGTCCTGCAGGCCCCTGGCCTCGGCGAAGGCCGCCAGGACGAGCACCGCCACCGTGGTGACCTTGATGCCTCCGGCCGTCGACGACGACCCGCCGCCGATGAACATCATCAGGTCCATGAGCAGGTGTGAGGCCTGGCTCATGTCCGCGATCTCCATCGTCGAGAATCCGCCCGACCGCGGCATCACGGCCATGAATAGGACCTCGACGAACGTGTGACCGGCGTTCTTGTCGCCGAGGGTCGCCGGATTCGCCGACTCGAAGAGCGCCAACAGCAGCAGCCCGATCGCGAGCACCGTCGTCGTGGTCGTCAGGGTCAGCTTCGTGTGCAGATCCCATTTCGACGGCCGATTCCAGAACATCGCGATCATGAGCACGACCGGGAAGCCCAGCGCACCGACGAAGACTCCCAACATCAGCAGGGACAGGATCCAGGGATCCGAGGCGAAGTACGCCCCGCCGCCGGGATGGATGGTGAAGCCGGCGTTGTTGAACGCCGAAATCGAGTAGAAGACCGAATACCAGGTGGCATCGCCGAGCGATTCCCCCCGGATGAGGAAGCGCGGGAACATCAGCAGCGCGAGGATCGCCTCGGCGGTGACGATGGTGATGACGACCGTCTTGAGGAGGGTGCCGACCTGACCCAGATTGAGCGCCGAGGTGGCCTGCTGGGCGATGAGGCGCTGCCGGACTCCCAGCCGGCGTGAGACCGCCATCCCCAGCACCGAGGCGAGGGTGAGGATCCCGAGTCCGCCGACTTGGATGCCGGCGGTGATGACGGAGATTCCGAAGTCCGACCAGTACTCCTCAGTGACCACCGGTGTCAGACCCGTGACGCAGACGGCCGAAACGGCGACGAACACGGAGTTCGCGATGTGCGTGGCCAGGTCCACCGAACCCGGATGACGCATGCTCGCCGGCAGCATCAGCAGGATCGCGAAGCACGCGACGACCCCGACGAACGAACCGATCGCCAACCGGGCGGGGGAGGCGACGGCGAGGTCGTCGACGAAGTCGCGAACCCACCTGCCGGGTCGCAGCAGCCGGTCGAGGCGCTGTGTGGAATTCTTGGGCACAAGCACCATGGTAGATCCGCCCGCCCCGGAATCGGTGCAAGTGAGGTGCGCCATATAGCATGGTGCCCATGGCCGAAAATGATGTGTATGTCGCATGGGACGACGCGGTGACCGGTTACAACTTCGGCCCCAGCCACCCCATGCACCCGCTCAGGCTCGACCTCACGGCGAAGCTCGCCATGGACTTCGACCTCTTCGACGCCGATAATGTCCACGTGCACCCGATCGGCGAGATCGGCGAAGCCAAGCTCGCCCGGCTCCACGACCCCGACTACATCGCCGCCGTCCGGCAGGCAGGGACCGCAGAGGGCCTGAACGAGCAGGATGCGCACAGGTACGGGATCGGCACCGAGGATGTGCCCGGGTTCGAGAATATGCACACCGCCTCGGCGCTGCTGTTCCAAGGCAGCATCGAGGCGGCGAATGCGATCATCTCCGGCGGCTACAGGCGCGCTGTGAACTTCTGCGGCGGAATGCACCATGCGATGCCGGACCGAGCCAGCGGCTTCTGCGTGTACAACGACGCAGCGGGGGCGATCACCGAATTCCTCGACTCCGGCATGGAGCGCATCGTCTATCTCGACCTCGACGCCCACCACGGCGACGGAGTGGAGAAGTTCTTCTGGGACGACCCGCGGGTGCTCACGATCTCGATCCACGAATCGGGGAAGTACCTCTTCCCCGGCACCGGGTTCCCCGCCGAGATCGGGGGACTGAAGGCGGCCGCCTCGGCGATGAATGTCGCCCTGCCTCCGCGCACCGGCGACGCGGACTGGCTGCGGGCCTTCGACGCCACGGTCCCGCCGGTCGTCGCGGCCTTCGAACCGCAGGTCATCGTCTCCCAGCACGGCTGCGACGGCCACCGCGAGGACCCGCTCACGCACATGCGACTGAGCGTGGACGCGATGCGCATCGCCGCCGAGCGGGTCCGCCGTCTGGCCGAGGACCATGCCGACGGGAAGTGGCTGTCCGTCGGAGGCGGCGGCTACGCGATCATCGATGTCGTGCCGCGGGCCTGGACGAACCTGCTGGCCATCTCCGCGGGCCGCGACATCGACCCGGCAACGAGGATCCCCGGCCGGTGGGCCGACTACGCGCAGACGAAGACCGGGCGCGAGGCGCCGCTGTCGATGACCGACGGATTCGACGGTGAGTTCGAACCGTGGTCGAAGGGATTCGACCCGGAGGCCGAGCTCGACCGGGCTGTGATGGGCACCCGGAAGAACCTCTTCCCGTTCTTCGCCCTCGACCCGTACTTCGACTGACCCGCGAGCCTGCGCGGATGACCGGTCGAACCGCTGTGGATCTCGACACAGTTTTGGGAAAGCAGGCGGCCAAGCGATAGAATTGCACGGTTAGTTCAATGGGTGGGCACGTGATGTTCACCCTCCACCGACAAGCACAAGGGGTACCCGCGTGGGCTCAGTCATCAAGAAGCGCCGCAAGCGTATGTCGAAGAAGAAGCACCGCAAGCAGCTTCGCAAGACACGTCACCAGCGTCGCAACAAGAAGTAAGACCCAACGGTCCTACGCCCCCGCTCGAGTGATTTCTCGGCGGGGTTTGTTGCACCCGATGAGGAGTGAGCCATGGTCGAACTGACCTTCCTCACGCGCGTCGACTGCCACCTCTGCGCGCTCGCGCGCGAAACCGTCACCGAGGTGGCGGCCGGCAGAGATGTGGACGTGAGAGAGATTGACATCGACACCGACGAGGACCTGGCCGGACAGTACGGCTGGGATGTTCCCGTCGTGCTCCTCAACGGGCGCCAGCACAGTTTTCACAGAGTCGAGAAGGATCGGCTGTCCAGGGCCCTGAGCGCTCTGGGCGCATGAGATCGATTGAAGGAGTGAGGCGGATTCGTGGGCGAGATTCTGTCCGCCAACAGGATTGAGGGTGTCGTTCGCAAGGACGTACCCGAACGCGTGATCTCCCGACTCCCGATCTACCTGCAGACCGTCGAGACCATCGCCGCGACCGGTCAGGAGACCGTGTCATCGGAGGACCTCGCCGCGCGCAGCGGTGTGTCCCCGTCGATCCTGCGCAAAGACCTCTCCCAGCTGGGGCGGTCGGGCACTCGCGGGGTCGGCTACTCCTGCCCGGAACTGTCAGCGACGCTGCGCAGCTTCCTCGGCCTCGATCGCGACCGCAGCGTCGCCATCATCGGGGCCGGTCGTCTCGGCTCCGCGCTCGCCGACTATGCCGGGTTCCGTCGGCGCGGCCTGCGGCTGACTGCCGTGTTCGACATCGACGAGGAAAAGATCGGCACCACCATCGGATCGCTGATGGTCTCCTCTATCGACGAACTGACCAGCTGGCCCGAACACATCGACCTCGTGGTCATGGCCGTTCCCGCCGCTGCGGCGCCGGCCGCTGGCCGCACCGCCGTCGAGGCGGGAGTGCGCGGCATTCTCAACTTCTCACCCACCGTGCTCGACGCACCGGACAGCGTGCGTGTCCACCAAGTCGATCTGGCCAGTGAGCTGCAAGTACTCGCATACTATTCGGCGCTGGACACGGCACCGCTCAACCCTGGTTTTGAGGAGCACAGGAATTGACTCTCTTGGTTCTCGGCATTTCGCATCAGTCGGCTCCCATCGACATGCTCGATCGGATGGCCTTCGGTGCCGGCGAGGTCGGATCCCTGCGCAGGGACGCCCTGGCCGGTGAGAACGTCGACGGCCTCGCCGTGCTCTCGACGTGCAACCGCCTCGAGCTCATCGCCGACGTCACCGCCTTCCACGGGGGACTGGCCGACCTGGGCAACGCCCTGGTGTCCTCGATCGACAAGGAATGGTCCGACATCGCCGGGCACTTCTATGCCCACTACGACCATCAGGCCATGGAGCATCTGCTCAAGGTCGCCTGCGGACTCGATTCGATGGCGATCGGTGAGGCCCAGATCCTCGGCCAGCTGCGCTCGTCGTTCACCGATTCGCAGACGGACAAAGCGCTGACCTCCGAACTCTCCCATGCCCTCCAGCAGGCGCTGCGGGTGGGCAAGCGCGCCCATTCGGAGACCGACCTCGGCGAGGTCGCCCGGTCGCTCTTCGGCGCGGCGCTCGAAGCATCGGCGGCGCACATCGGCTCCCTGCGGGCGGCCAGCACCCTGGTCATCGGGGCCGGTGCCATGTCCGGTCTCGTCGTCTCGGGACTCCACAGAGAGGGCGTGGGCCGCATCACCGTGCTCAACCGCACGGTGGACAAGGCCGAACGCCTCGTCGCCGAGGTGGGCGGACGCGCCCGCGAACTCAACCCCCGTGTGATGGCCGAGGAGATCGCCGACGCCGACCTCATCGTCTCGTGCACCGGTGCGCGCGGTGTCGTCGTCACCCGTGACGACATCGTCGCCGGTCTGTCCCAGAACCCGAAGGGCGCGGCGAACAAGGCGTTCATCGACCTCGCGCTGCCGCACGACATCGACCCCAGCGTCCGCGAGTTCGAACACGTCGCCCTGTTCGGCCTCGGCGAGATCCGAGACCTGCTCAGAGGCTCCGACAAGGAACGCGATGCGAAGGTCGTGCACACCGTCGAAGAGGTTCGTGCGATCATCTCCGCTGAGCTGGAGAACATCGCCACCGGCAACAAGGAGCGCGCCGTGGCTCCGACCGTGACCGCGCTGCGCTCCCACGCCAAGGACGTGCTCGCCACCGAGACCGAGCGGTTGGAGAAGAAGCTCGGCGCCAACGTCGACGAGAAGTCCTTCGCCGAGATCCGCAAGTCCCTTCACCGCGTGGCCGAGAAGCTCATCCACACCCCGACCGTGAAGGTCAAGGAACTGGCCGTGAGCGAATCCGAGGTCGACTATGCGCAGGCGCTCATGCAGCTCTTCGACCTGCCCGTGAACAAGGTCGCCCATGCGATGACACCCGCGGAGACGAAGGTCGCGAAGGCCGCCAGCGCCCACCACGTCGAGGCCGACGGCATCCGTCCCGTGGCCGACCACACCCTCGACATCGTCGAACCCGAACACTTCAGCGGACGCACCGTGCGCCTGGGCACCCGCCGGTCCCAGCTGGCCCGGTCCCAGTCCACGGCGATCGCCCACCAACTCGCCGCCCTGACCGGGTGGCGCGTCGAGATCGTCGAGGTCGTCACCGAAGGCGACGTCAACATGTCCCCGCTCGCCGGCTTCGGCGGCACCGGAGTCTTCGTCTCCGCCGTCCGCCAGGCACTGCACCAGGGCAAGATCGACCTCGCCGTCCACTCGCTCAAGGACCTGCCCACCACTCCCGAGGCCGGCATCCAGATGGCGGCCATTCCACCCCGCGTCGACCCCGCCGATGTGCTCATCGGCCGTGACGGTCTGAGCCTGGCCGAACTGCCCGCCGGGTCGGTCATCGGCACCGGTTCGCCCAGGCGGGCCGTGCAGCTGCAGGCCGCTCGTCCGGACATCGAGGTCAGGGGTGTGCGCGGCAACGTCGACACCCGCATCGGGCACGTCCGCGACGGCCGCCTCGACGCCGTCGTGCTCGCCGCCGCCGGGGTCCGCCGCATCGGCCGCCTGGCCGAGGCCACCGACATCCTCGACTTCGACGTCATGCTGCCGGCGCCCGGCCAGGGAGCCCTGGCAGTGGAGACCCGCAGCGCCGACAGCTCGCACGCCGGTTCCGAGGACATCCTCAACGCCGACGCCGAGGTGCGCGCCGCCCTCATGCGTCTCCACGACCAGTCCACGGACCTGGCCGTGACCTGCGAACGCGCCATCCTCTCCCGCGCCGAGGCTGGATGTTCGGCACCCATCGGGGCACTGGCGAAGATCGACGGCGACCGGTTCGTCGTCGACGCCGTGATGGCCGATGATGACGGGCACCTGGCCCGCACCCGGCAGAGCACCCACCTGCCCGTCGTCCCCGACGCCGACTGGTCGACCGACACGGCCCAGCAGCTGAGCGTCACCGCGAAGGAACTCGCCCGCGTCGCCGATGAACTCGGCACCGCCGCGGCCGAAGACCTCCTCGATCGGCTCGGCATCGACCCGGCCGCCAGCGCCGATCACCTTACCCCCGTCAAGGCACAGGAGCAGGGATGAACAGCACACCTCTGAGCGGTCAGGTCCAACCGCGCCGACTTCTGCCGGCCGCTCCTCGGGTGGTCTTCATCGGCAGCGGACCCGGAGAATCGGGCCTGATGACCATGCGCGGAGCCGAGATCCTCGCCACCGCCGAGACCGTCGTCTATGATGCCGATGTCCATTCGGAGATCGTCACCGCCTACGTGCCTCAGGCCGCGAAGCTCATCGACGCCGCCGACCTCGGTGCCGCCGCGTCGACCCGCGGTCGCAAGCTCGCCGACCTGGCCCGCCCCGACAACACCGTCGTGCGGCTGTGTTCCGACGATGGTCTGATCTTCACGAACACCACCGCCGAGGCGGCCGTGTGCCGCAAGGCCGACGTCGAGGTCGAGATCGTCCCCGGAGTCGGGTTGTCCGCGTCGACTGCCGCCTACACAGGCACCGCCCTGACGACGAGCCGGGTCCGGTCCGTGCGCTTCATCGAGGCAGGACCCCAGACCCATGTCGACGTCTCCCGCCACCGCAACACCTCCCATGTGCTCACGGGCACCGCCGCCGCTCACGAGCAGGCCATCAGCGCCCTGCTCGCCGACGGCTGGGACGAGGACACGAAGGTGCTGCTGGGCTGGGGGATCTCCACGATCGAGCAGACGAGCGTGGAGACGACCCTGAAACAGGCGCTGTCCATGGCGCAGACAGGTTCGGATCGTATGGTGGTGATCATGGGACAGGGAGTCGAGTCGCGAGGCGAACTCAGCTGGTTCGAATCCAAACCGCTCTTCGGCTGGCAGGTGCTCATCCCACGGACCAAGGAACAGGGAACCTCCACCGCCGAGGCACTGGCCGAGCTCGGTGCCGTCGGCACCGTCGTGCCCACGATCGCCGTCCAGCCCCCACGCACTCCGACGCAGATGGAGAAGGCCATCCGCGGCCTCGTCGACGGTTCCTACGAATGGGTCGGCTTCACCTCGGTCAACGCGGTCCGCGCCGTGCGCATGTGGTTCGAGGACTTCGGGCTCGACTCGAGGTCGATGGCCGGAGTCAAGGTCGCGGCCGTCGGCGGCCGCACGGCTGCGGCACTGATCGACTGGGGCATCACCCCCGACCTCGTCCCCGACGGCGAACACTCCGCCCGCGGGCTGGCCGCAGCCTGGCCGGACTTCGTCGACGACATCGACCCGATGAACACCGTCCTGCTGCCCCGGGCCGACATCGCCACCGAGGTGCTCGTCTCCGGCCTGTTGGAGAAGGGCTGGGACCCCGACGACGTCACCGCCTACCGCACAGTCCGGGCCTCCCCGCCGCCGGCACCGATCCGCGAGTCGATCAAGGCCGGCGACTTCGATGCGTTCCTCTTCACCTCCTCGTCGACGGTGCGCAACCTCGTCGGCATCGCCGGCAAGCCCGCAGCCACCTCGGTGATCTGCTGCATCGGCCCGGCCACCGCGAACACCGCGGCCGAGCACGGACTGCGTGTCGACGTCCTCGCCGAGGAAGCCAACCTCACCTCGCTCATCGACGGACTCGTCGAATACGCACTCACCCAGCGGGCCGCTGACGTGGACGCCGGAATCTCCCCGCAGCGTCCGAGCCAGAAACGCCGCAGAAGGAAGGCCTGACATGACACTGGTTCCCGGAACCGTTCGCCCCCGTCGTCTCCGCTCGACCGCCGCCCTGCGCCGGCTCGTCTCCGAGGTGCGGCTGCACCCGGCCGACCTCATCCTGCCGATGTTCGTCAAAGAGGGATTGACCGAGCCCGTGCCGCTGACGGGGATGCCAGGCGTCGTCCAGCACACCCTTGACTCGCTGCTGGCCGCCGCCCGAGAGGCCGTCGCCGCCGGGGTCGGAGGGCTCATGCTCTTCGGCATTCCCGAGCACAGGGACGAGATCGGCTCCCAGGCCGATGACCCCGAGGGCATCCTCAACCGCGCGCTGCGGCTCCTGGCCGACGACCTCGGCGAGGACACGGTCGTCATGGCCGATCTCTGCCTCGACGAATTCACCTCCCACGGTCACTGCGGGGTCCTCGACTCCGCCGGGGGAGTCGACAACGATGCCACGCTCGACCGCTACGCCTCGATGGCACTGGCCCAGGCTCGCGCGGGCGCACAGGTGCTCGGACTCTCCGGCATGATGGACGGGCAGGTCGCCTACTGCCGCGAGGCCCTCGACGCCGCCGGCTTCACCGACACCGTCGTCATGGGCTACACCGCGAAGTACGCCTCAGCCTTCTATGGGCCCTTCCGCGAAGCAGTCGACTCCGAACTCCAGGGGGACCGGAAGACCTACCAGCAGGATCCCGCGAACGGCCGCGAGGCACTGCGGGAACTCGGCCTCGACCTCGCCGAAGGCGCTGACGTCGTCATGGTCAAACCCGGGCTGCCCTACCTCGACGTCCTCGCCGAGGTGGCAGCCGAGTCCATCGTGCCCGTGTGGACCTATCAGGTCTCCGGCGAGTACGCGATGATCGAGTTCGCCGCTCAGGCTGGCGCCATCGACCGGGAACGGGCGATCGAGGAGTCCCTCGTCGCCTTCAAACGCGCCGGCTCCGATGCGATCCTCACCTACTGGGCCACCGAGGTCGCCCAGCGCCTCCGAGCCGCAGCCGCAGGCACCCTCACCGGGAACCAGTCCGCCGAGAACCACACAGCCGGGGGCCGGTGATGACCGAACCCCGCTGGCTGAGCGCGGTCGACCAGAAGTCGTGGCGCAGCTACCTCAACGGCTCGCAGCTGCTCGCAGCCGAACTCGACAAGGAGCTGCGCGACACGCACGGCATCGGCCTGCCCGAATACGAGATCCTCGTGCGTCTGTCCGAGCACGAGGACCGGACCATGCGCATGGCCCTGCTGGCCACAGACACCACGATGTCCCGGTCCCGACTGACCCACAGCGTGGCACGGATGGAGAAGCGCGGACTGCTCGAACGCTCCGCCATCCCCGAGGACGGACGCGGCGTGAACTGCGTGATGACCGAGGCCGGATGGCAGCTGCTCCAGGCCGCAGCACCCGACCATGTCAGAGGTGTGCGGACCCACCTCGTCGACCTGCTCGAACCCGAGGAGATGGCGACCTTGGGTCGCATCTTCACGAAGGTCTACGATCATATGCGCGACATCGACGGCACTTAAGGCGCCCCGCACCCGAGCACGATCCCGCGACGACAACGACCCGCGACGATTCAGAGGAGACCCCATGACGACAGCAGAGACGAACGCTCACGTCACCGACCAGTCAGCAGCACTCTTCACCCGTGCCGAGGCGGTCATCCCCGGCGGAGTCAACTCCCCGGTGCGGGCGTTCAAGGCCGTCGGCGGCACGCCCCGCTTCATCACCGAGGCCACGGGTGCGTGGCTGCGCGATGCCGACGGCAACGACTACATCGACCTCATCGGCTCGTGGGGGCCGATGATCATGGGTCATTCCCGCCCCGAGGTCGTCGCCGCCGTGCAGGAGGCCGCGGTCAAGGGCTTCTCCTTCGGCACACCGTCGACCGGTGAGGTCGAACTCGCCGAGGAGATCGTCTCCCGCGTCGACCCCGTCGAGCAGGTGCGGCTCGTGTCCTCGGGCACCGAGGCGACGATGTCCGCGATCCGTCTTGCCCGCGGCTACACAGGACGGTCCAAGGTCGTGAAGTTCGCCGGCTGCTACCACGGCCACGTCGACTCCCTGCTCGCCCAGGCCGGATCCGGCCTGGCCACCTTCTCCCTGCCCGACACCCCGGGAGTCACGGGCGCGCAGGCCCAGGACACCATCGTCGTCGGCTACAACGACGCCGCAGGACTCGAAGCCGTCTTCGCCGAACACGGCGAGGACATCGCCTGCGTGATCACCGAGGCCAGCCCCGGCAACATGGGCATCGTGCCCCCGGTCGACGGCTTCACCAACACCATCCGTCGGCTGACGAAGGCCCACGGTGCGCTGATGATCAGCGACGAGGTGATGACCGGCTTCCGCGTCTCCGCGGCCGGCTGGTACGGCTACGAATCGCAGGCCCTCGGCTACCCCGAAGGACCGGCCGACCTGTTCACCTTCGGCAAGGTCATGGGCGGCGGATTCCCCGCGGCGGCCTTCGGCGGTCGCGCCGAGATCATGGCGCATCTGGCACCGGCCGGACCCGTCTACCAGGCGGGAACCCTGTCGGGGAACCCCGTGGCCACCGCCGCCGGACTCGCCACACTCAAGCTCACGACCGAACTCGATGTCTACTCGCACATCGGCCGCGCCGCGGACATTCTGCGCCCGGCCGTCGCCTCAGCGCTCGAAGCCGAAGGTGTTGCCCACGTCATCCAGTCCGCGAACTCGATGTTCTCCGTGTTCTTCACCGATGGTGCCGTGACGAACTACGACGAGGCACGCGCGCAGAACGTCGACCGCTACACCGCGTTCTTCAACGCCATGCTCGATCAGGGCATCCACATGCCGCCGAGTGCCTTCGAAGCCTGGTTCCTCTCCTACGCCCACACCGATGAGATCCTCGATCGGATCATCTCCGCACTGCCGGCGGCGGCGAAGGCCGCGGCCGCCGTGCCGGAGTCCGGGAAAGGACAGGCATGACCACGATCCATCTGGTCAGGCACGGTGAGGTCGACAACCCGGAGAAGATCCTCTACGGCCGCCTGCCGCACTTCGGACTGACCGAGCGCGGTCATGAGATGGCCGCTCGGGTCGCCGAGCACTTCGACGCCGCGGCGACGACCCCGGTCGAACTCGTCGCCTCCCCGCTGCTGCGGACCCAACAGACGATCGCCCCGCTGGCGAGCACCCTCGATCTGCCGGTATTCACCGACGACCGGGTCATCGAAGCGGCGAACTCGTTCGAAGGTCAGAAGGTCGACGCCCGGCGCCTGGCCGAACCGAAGAACCTGCTGCGTCTGTACAACCCGCTGACCCCGTCGTGGGGCGAACCGTACAAGCAGATCGTGCTGCGCATGCGCGCGGCAATGGCCAGCCTGCGTGCGAAGCTCGACGGCCACGGTCCCGAGGCCGAAGGCGTCATCGTCTCTCACCAGCTGCCGATCTGGATGACGCGGCTGTCGGGGGAGGGGCGTTCCCTCTTCCACGACCCCCGCCGACGCGAATGTGACCTGGCTTCTATCACCAGTTTCACATTCGACTCGTCCACACTGGTGTCCGTGAGTTATGAGAGCATCTGTGCCGATCTGCAGCCCGGAACCCCGGTGGCAGGAGCATGAGTTTCGGCCGCAGCCCACTGAACCGCCGCACCCTGTTCGCCTCGGCCCTCGCCGCCGGCACAGCCGTTCTGGTCAGCGCCTGCAGTGAGAACGACGAACTGGCCGATCAGGCCGGATCCGACCAGGGCTACGTCTCCGGTTCGGGAGTCGTCTCGCAGGTGGCCGTCGACAAGCGCGGTGAGCCCTTGGATCTGAGCTTCGAGACCCTCGAAGGGAAGACGATGTCCCTGGCCGATCTGCGCCCGACCCCCGTGGTCATCAACCTCTGGTACGCGGCCTGCCCGCCGTGCCGGAAGGAGGCACCGGATCTCAAGTCCGTAGCCGACGGATTCGGCGACAAGGCGCAGTTCATCGGCGTCAACGTCCGAGATCAGGCCGCCGCGGCGAACGCATTCATCAACAACTACCAGGTCCCGTACCCGAACATGCTCGACTCGAGCGGAGAGATGGTCTCCCTCCTCTCCGGTGTCCTGCCCCCGCAGGCGACCCCGTCGACGGTCGTGCTCGATGCGAAGGGCCGGGCCGCTGCCCGAGTCGTCGGCGAGGTCGACGCTTCGACGCTCAAGGGACTCGTCGAGGACGTGCTGGCGGAGTGAGCGGGCTCGGGGCGGAATTCGCCCAGACGGTTCTCTCCGGCCCGCTGCTGCTGGCCGCCGGTGCCGCAGCACTGGCAGGACTCGTCTCCTTCGTCTCACCGTGCGTGCTCCCGCTCGTCCCCGGCTACGTCGGATACGTCACCGGGCTCTCGGGAACCTCGCTGCGCGACAAGCAGACATGGCGGGTCGTCGTGGGCATCAGCCTCTTCGTCCTCGGCTTCACAATCGTCTTCGTGCTGCTGGGGACCAGCTTTTCCGCCCTCGGGGCGCTGTTCTCGCAATGGCAGTCGGTGATCATGCGCATCCTCGGCGTCGTCGTCATCATCGCCGGTTTCGTGTTCATGGGCGGGTTCGGTCTGCTGCAGAACGAACATCGGATCCGAGCGCGGCCGAAGGCGGGTCTGTGGGGTGCACCGGTCCTCGGTGCCACCTTCGCGCTCGGCTGGGCGCCGTGTGTGGGACCGACGCTGTCGGCGGTGCTGAGCATGTCGGTGAGCTTCGGCGGCGACGGCATGATCTGGCGCGGCGCCCTGCTCGCATTCGTCTACTGCCTGGGACTGGGAATCCCGTTCATCATCCTGGCGGTGGCGATCCACAAGGGCGCGGGACGACTCGAATGGGTGCGCAGACACCAGACCGCGATCGTGCGCGCCGGAGGCATCATGCTGATCATCCTCGGTGTGCTCATGGCCAGCGGCGTATGGAATATGTGGATGACCTCTCTGCAAGGTCTGATCAATGGATTCGAAGTGGTGATCTAGTGGCGGAGAAGACGAAGTCGGCGAGCCAGAAGCCTCAGGTGACGCAACCTCAGCTGGGCTTCTTCGGCATGTGCCGGTGGGCGTGGACGCAGCTGACGACGATGCGCGTGGCGCTCATCCTGCTGCTCGTCCTCGCGCTCGCAGCGATCCCCGGCTCCCTCCTGCCTCAGCGCATCCAGGACCCGGGACGGGTGAACACGTTCCTGGAGAACAACGGTGCGTGGGGTACGTTCCTCGACACCATCCAGATGTTCGACGTCTACTCATCCGTGTGGTTCTCCGCCATCTACCTGCTGCTGATGATCTCACTCGTCGGCTGCATCATCCCGCGGACGAAACAGCACTGGAAGGCGATGCGCTCGGCCCCTCCCAAGGCGCCGAGGCGGCTGGGCCGGATGCCCGGCTACGCCGCCTTCACCTCGGCTACGGGGGAGGCCGACACTCGAGAGGACGCCGACCAGGTCTTCCTCGACCGTGCCGAGGCCCGGCTGAAGAAGTCCGGGTACCGGATCAATCGGCGGGATGACCATGTGGCGGCCGAGCGCGGATATCTGCGGGAGACGGGCAACCTCGTCTTCCACGTCGCCCTGCTCATGGCCACCCTGACGATGGCTATCGGTTCGCTCTTCGGCTACGAAGGTCAGCGCATCCTCGTCGAGGGGGAGACGTTCTCGAACTCCCTGGTCTCCTACGATTCCTTCACCCCCGGGTCCTACTACGATGCGGACAACCTGCCGGACTTCCGGCTCAAGCTCGACAGCTTCTCCTCGAGCTTCGACGATCAGGCGGCGGGCAATCAGTTCGGGCAGCCGCGCAGCTTCGATGCGAAGGTCACGACGAACTCCGAGGGCAAGACCGAATCGCACACACTCGAGGTCAACAAGCCCGTGCGCATCAACGGCGTCGGCGTCTACCTCACGGGCAACGGCTACGCCCCCGAGGTGACCGTCCGTGACGCTCAGGGCAACGTCGTCCAGTCCGGGCCGCAGGTCTTCATCCCCGACGGCGGCGACGGGGGCTACACCTCGGAGGGCGTCATCAAGGTCCCGGATTCGGCCGGCACACAGATGGGCTTCGTCGGGGTCTTCCTGCCGACCGCAACGCAGAACGACAAGGGCGAGCTCGTCTCGAGCTTCGCCGAGCTGCGCAACCCCTACCTCGTGATGAGCGGTTACACCGGCGACCTCGGCCTCGACGACGGAGTCCCGCAGTCGGTGTACTCCCTCGATGCCGATAAGATGACCGAAATGACCGATGACTCGGGCAATCCGCTGATCATCCAGCTCGCCGAGGGTGAGACTCAGGACCTGCCCGGCGGCGGATCCGTGACCTTCGACGGAGTGAAGAAGTACATCGCCGTCGACATCTCGCAGGATCCGACGCAGGCGCTCATGCTCATCAGTGCGATCCTCGTGCTCGCCGGCCTGGGGCTGTCGCTGTTCATTCCCCGCCGCCGCGTGTGGGTGAGGATCAAGGACGGGAACGCCGAGGTGGCCGCCCTCGCCCGCGGTGAGGATCCGATGGTCGGGCGCGCCGTTTCCGACCTCGTGAAGGACCTGCGCGACCCCGACCCCGCTGAGGGTCAGGACGAGGGCGACGTCGAAAGATGAGACTCTGGTACTACGCGGAGTAGAATAGCCGCGGAGTGTCGGAGTTTCAGACCGCACCCGACAGGGCGGCGGGCTCGGACACGGGCACGCCGACAATGAGCGATATGAGAGCACCTGACGGTGCGGAGGATGAATGGACGTCAACACTGACCTCGCAATGTGGTCGAACCAGCTGATCATCTCGGCGATGATCGTCTATGCCTTCGCGATGATCTTCTATGCGTTCGACCTGTTCGGATCGCGCGAACTCAAGACAGCCAAGACAGAGGTCGCCAGCCCCGCGAAGGCGAGTGCTGTGCGGCGGACGAACCGGAAGACCGCGACCACTGCTGTCCTCGACCGGCCCGGCGATGATGAGTCGGAAGCACCGGTGGAGAAGAGCCGCGGGAACAGACGACGCGGAGCCCGCATCGGCACATCGCTGCTGGTGCTCGCCGTCCTGCTGCACGCCTCCGCCGTGCTCACCCGCGCCCTGTCCGTGTCCCGTGTGCCGTGGGGCAACATGATGGAGTACGTGCTCACGGCGACGACGATCACCGTCATCGTCTACCTCGTGGTGCTGACGAAGAAGGACGTGCGCTACCTGGGCACGTTCGTGTCCGGGGGAGTGCTGCTGTGCCTGGGCCTGGCGATCACCGTGTTCTACACCCCGGCAGCCAAGCTCATCCCGGCCCTGGACTCGTACTGGATCGCCATCCACGTGCCGATCGCGATCCTCTCGACGTCGCTGCTCTACATCTCAGCGATCCTCGCGGTGTTCCAGATCCTCAAGAGCGTCTACGAGACGAAGAACCCGAAGTGGCTGCGGTTCATGCACCGTCTGCCTGCGAGCGACGACCTCGAGCGCTCCTCCTACACGATCGCGGCCGTCGGCTTCATCACCTGGACCTTCACCCTCATCGCGGGTGCGATCTGGGCCGAGGTGGCCTGGAGCCGCTATTGGGGCTGGGACACCAAGGAGATCTGGACCTTCGTCGTGTGGGTCATCTACGCCGCCTACCTGCACGCTCGCGCGACCCGCGGCTGGAGCAAGACGAAGGTTGCGGTGCTCAACATCATCGGCATCGCCTCGGTGATCTTCAACTTCACCGTCGTCAACGTCTACTTCAACGGCCTGCATTCCTACTCCGGCCTCGACTGACGTCTACCCGACGGCGGCGAAACGCCCCTAGAAACCGCCAGTCGGGTGAGGGGCGTCTTCGTGCCGGCGCTTGGGCGGACACGACATGTCGTTCAGGCCGGAGTGCGGCGAGAACAGCCTCGTTCAAGCCCGAGCGCGGTAGTCGATCGTTGCACGGCTCCACAGATGCGCTTCGCCTTGAACGACCTGTGAGAGGCCTTTGCAGCCTCTCGAGGGTGGCTTTTCGGCCCACTTGAGGCTGGACAGCCCAGTTCTCAACGTGGGCTGCTCGGCGCAGATGGGGCCGAACTTGTAACTGCCGGATGGCGTCGATGCGACGAGGTCGATGCGACGGGACTCAGTTGGAGCGGCCGCGGCCTTCGCCCTTGGTACCGCGATCATCGGTGTCTGCCGAAGAGTCCGCTGCAGAATCGTCGTCATCGTCGGACTCGGAGGCGTCATCGCTCTCGGTCTTCGGCTCATCGTTCTCATGTGCCGGGGGAGCGTGCTTGCCGAGCTTGACGTCCCGGTCGACCTGTCGCAGGTAGTCATCGTCATCATCCGGGGCGACCTGCCCGCGGGGACGCTGCGCCGCCGACGGTTTGGCTTCGGAGCCACGACCGAAGAGGAACCAGAGGACGAATCCGAGGACCGGGATGAAAAGGATGATGAGGGCCCATGCGGGTTTGGGCAGGACTCGAATCAGACCCCGATCGCGCAACAGGCAATCGAAGAGTCCATACAGTGTCACCGCTGCCGCTAGGACGATCGCGGCAATGAGAAAACGAGCCATGCACCAAGGATAGTCCACGATCCTGAACACCGACTCAGGCAGTCGGTGACGAGACGATCACGATGGAGGGCTAAAATAGGCTCAATGCGCACCTTCTGGCTCTACACTCTCGCTCGACTCGGCATCATCGTCGGCGTCGGACTCATCCTCTTCCCGTTCCTCGGGCTCAACCTGCTGATGGCGGTCGCGGCCATCGTCATCGGCGCGCTGCTGAGCTACCTGTTCCTCGGGAACATGCGCGCTCGAGTGGCCACTGACATCGAGGCCCGTCTTGCCGCTCGTGCTTCCAAACCCAAGCGCAAGAGTGCCGACGAAGCGGCTGAGGACCAGATCGTCGACGATCGCCTCACCGAAGAAGAGCGCCTCACCGAAGAGGAACACGCAGCCGACGAGAAGCGGATTGCCGACGAAGAGAACCTCTCCGACGGCAACGGCCGAGAGAAATAGACCCCGGCCGTCTGCCGCCCAGAGCTGACACGCTCAGTGCCCTGCCAATCAGAGCTGAGACTCAGAACGCACTGGCTCAGAACCCACTGGCGCAAAACCCACGGGCTCAGAGCGCCAGGCCGAGCCCCATCAGTGCAGCGAATGCCAGGCCGGTCAGGCCGGTCGATTTGATCGGCGGGATGAGCCCGGGTCCCGTCGTACCGCTGAGCACCGTCTTGAGCGGGTTGAGCGCCGGCACCAGGGCGAGGATCGCCAACGCCGCTGCCGGATGCCCGTCGAGGATGGCCAGGGCCAGGAGCGCGAACGGCAGCAGCACGAGCACCGCATAGGCGATGCGGGCGGAATTGTCGCCCAGACGCACCGCGAGCGTGATCTTGCCGGCCTCGATGTCGGTGGGGATGTCGCGGAGGTTGTTGACCATGAGCACGGCGGACGCAAGCGAACCGATCGCCACGGCACCGGCCCAGCCGCTGAGGCTGAGGTGCCCGACCTGCATCCACATCGTTCCCAGGGTGGCCACGAGTCCGAAGAAGACGAAGACGAACACCTCACCCAGGCCCATGTACCCGTAGGGCTTCTTCCCGCCGGTGTACAACCATGCTGCGGCCACCGCGGCGGCCCCGACGATGAGGAACCACCAGGCCTGAGAGACGAGGATGAGCACGATCCCGACGACCCCGGCGATGCCGAAGAACAGGAATGCGGCACGTTTGACCTCGCGCGCCTCGGCGAGGCCGGTCGCTGTCAGACGCACCGGCCCGACGCGTTCGTCGTCAGTGCCGCGAATGCCGTCGGAGTAGTCGTTGGCGTAGTTCGAACCGATCTGCAGACAGAGGGAGACGAGCAGGGCGAGAAACCCGCGGAACAGGATCTGTCCAAGGCTGACGTGGTCGTCCCCGCCCGAGATGTCGTCGAGGATGAAGGCGGTGAACCCGCCGAGCGACCCGATCGCGGCGCCGGTGCCGATGAGGACGGGTGCGAGAGCCAGGGGGAGAGTTCGCAGTCGAGCTCCCGAAATCCACTGGGCGGCATCAGCCATAGTCCCAGGTCACCTTCCTCTTATGTCGTCGAACCGTCTCATATTACCGATTGTTCACCGGCAAGGGTATTCGGCGCAGTCCGCCGCAAGGCGCGCGGCAAGCTCGGCGGCGGCCCGACGGTCGGGTTTGCCGATCGACCGATTCGGGATCTCGTCGACGGGAAACACGAGGTGCGGCAGCAGGTGCCCCTCCATCCCATGATCGAGGCCGTTGAGATGCCGAGCCAGTTCGCGAGGGGAGCGACCGTCGAGCCCCGACCCGGCCTCCGCGGCGTCCCTGCCGGCGAACCTGACCAGCGCGACGATCTGTCTGCCCCACTCCTCGTCGGGCACCCACGTCACGAGCACCTCGGCGATGCCCTCCTTCTGCCAGCGCGGGAGCAGACCCGTCTCCAGAGCGTGCGGGGAGACATTCGTCCCGCCGGAGATGATGATGTCATCGACCCGACCGAGGACCGTGAGCACCCCGTGATCGAGGCGGCCGAGATCGCTCGTGTGCATGATCCGCCGACCGGCATCGTCGACGGTCAGCGCCATCGACTCCGCCGGTGCGATGGTGCCGTCGGGCGAGATCTCGACGTAGCCGTCGGCGACGACGGGGCCGGTCAGGTCGATCGTTCCCGCCTCGGTGATGGTGACCTCGACCCCGTCGAAGGGCACACCGTCGTACACGCAGCCGCCGGCGGTCTCGCTCATCCCATAAGTGCGCACGATCGACAGTCCCGCGGCATCCGCGCGTTCGAGCAGGGCCGGTGAGATCGCCGACCCGCCGAGGAGGATGTGCGAGATGCTTGCCGCGAGGTCGGTCGCATGATCGTCTTCGAGGATCCGGTGGAGCTGGGTGGGCACGAGAGACGTGTACGTCGGGCGTTCGCCCGCCCGTTCCAGCAGCTCGTCGACCGCTGAGGCGAAAGATATGGGGGAGAACCTCGCCGAGGTGGCCCGCACCGGTGGGCGCCCTGCCAGGCGGGCGCGCAGCTCCACCTGGAACCCGGCGATGTGGTTGACCGGCAGGCACATGTGCCAATCACCGGGCCCGGACAGAGAGTCCTCGGTCGCCTGCGCCGAGGCGGTCAGGGCTTCGGGGGAGAGCGCCACGGCCTTCGCCGTCCCCGTCGACCCGGAGGTGTGGAGGATGAGGGCCGGGCAGGGGCCCGGGCCCGTCCACGAACGGGGAGCCGCCTCGGTGACGGTGCCCGTCCGGGAGGACGGCAGGATGAGGATCGAGCGTCCGTCGAGAGCCCGGTCGATGGCCTCGGGCAGCTCATCGGTGCGCAGTTCGCGGGTGTCCACGGTGATCTGAGACCGAGCCGTCAGTAGTACCAGGGGAAGGGCGACCAGTCGGGATCGCGCTTTTCCAGGAAGGCATCGCGGCCCTCGACGGCTTCGTCGGTCATATAGCCCAGACGCGTGGCCTCACCGGCGAAGACCTGCTGGCCCATGAGGCCGTCGTCGACGAGGTTGAAGGCGAACTTGAGCATCCGCTGCGCGTTCGGGGACTTGCCGAGGATCTCACGCGCCATGGTCAAAGCGGCGGTTTCGAGTTCGGCGTGGTCGACGACCTCGTTGACGGCACCCATGTCGGCCATCTCCTGGGCCGAATACGTGCGGCCGAGGAAGAAGATCTCGCGGGCCTTCTTCTGCCCGACCATCTTCGCCAGGTACGCCGAACCGTAGCCGGCGTCATAGGAGCCGACGTCGGCATCGGTCTGCTTGAACTTCGCGTGTTCGCGGGAGGCGATGGTCATATCGCACACGACGTGGAGACTGTGGCCGCCGCCGGCAGCCCAGCCGGGGACGACGGCGATGACGACCTTGGGCATAGTCCGGATCAGTCGCTGGACCTCGAGGATGTGGAGGCGTCCGGCCTGAGCCGGATCGACGCTTTCACGAGTCTCGCCCGAGGCATACTGGTAGCCGGAACGACCGCGGATCCGCTGGTCTCCACCGGAGCAGAATGCCCAGCCGCCGTCCTTCTCGCTCGGACCGTTGCCGGTGAGCAGGACCGCTCCGACGTCGGAGGTCTGGCGAGCATGGTCGAGGGCGCGGTAGAGCTCGTCGACGGTGTGCGGGCGGAAGGCATTGCGGACCTCGGGGCGGTCGAAGGCGATCCGCACGCAACCGAGGTCGCTGCCGGTCGCCGGGTCGATCGCACGATGGTAGGTGATGTCGGTGAAGTCGAAACCGGAGACCTCACGCCACAGGGAAGGATCGAAGATTGCTGAAACCGTCATGGTCCCCAGCCTAGCGCTTGGCCCTGTGCACCTTGTGCGGCAGGCAACGCAGGTCTAGAGTCGAACATCATTGAGGCGGACCGGAACCACGAGCGCACCGAAATAACAGTCAATGGGAGACTGAAGATGGCCGAAGTTCTGCTCTATCACCATATCCAGGGCCTCACCGACGGGGTCAGCGCCTTCGCCGAGGATCTGCGGCAGCAGGGCCACACCGTGCACACCCCCGACCTGTTCGACGGACAGACCTTCGCCTCGATCGACGACGGCCTCGCCTTTGCCCAGGAGATCGGCTTCGATGCGCTCCGCGACAAGGGCCTGGCAGCAGCCGATTGGTTGGGGCCCGAGCTCGTCTATGCAGGCTTCTCCTACGGAGTGATGACCGCCCAGCAGCTGGCCCAGACCCGACCGGGTGCCCGAGGTGCCCTGTTCCTGCATTCGTGCGCCCCGGTCTCCGAATTCGGGCAGTCGTGGCCCGACGGGCTCCCGGTACAGATCCACGGGATGGACGGCGACGAGTTCTTCGACGAGGATCTGACGGCAGCACGTGAGCTCGCCGAATCGACGCCCTCGGCCGAATTGTTCGTCTACCCCGGCAACGCGCATCTCTTCACGGATTCCTCGCTCGAAGCGTTCGACGCCGATGCTGCCGGGCTGGTGCGATCGCGGGTGCATGCGTTCCTGCAGGGCCTCTGAGAGCGAGGACCTCTGAACGCAAGGCTCGGACCGGCGTTTCTGAGCACAGGCTGGTACCGGCCCCTGCACGCTGTCGTGCCCCAACGACGAGGGATAGTCTGAGGGCATGGCCGACCACGCGTGCACTCTCTCCGATCTCCCCGAACGGTTCGACGAGGTCATCGACGATCTGCATGTGCTGCGGCTGCCCATGGTCACCCGGTTCCGCAGCATCACCGAACGCGAAGTCGCGCTCTTCTCCGGTCCCGCCGGCTGGGCCGAGTTCTCCCCGTTCGTCGAATACCGCACCGAGGAGGCGAGCCGCTGGCTGCAGGCCGCCCTCGAATTCGCCGGCCTCATCACGTCGCCGACCGGTCTTCACCCGGCCTCGTCCGTCCGGTCGGTGGACGCCTGCTCGGCGGACACGGAATCAGCGCCCGCCGAGGCGGCCGAACCGCACCGTGAAAAAGTGGCGGTCAACGGCACGCTGCCGGCCTGTTCGCCCGGCGAGGTCGAAACCATCCTCGCCCGCTACGGCCGCGTCGGCACCGTCAAAGCCAAGGTCGCCGAGCATGGACTCGATTCTCTGGCTGAGGACCTCGAACGACTGCGCGAGTTCCGCCGACTCTTCCCGCAGGCCACTCTGCGCCTCGATGCCAACGCCGGCTATTCGCTCGATGAGGCGCTGACCGCCTCGGCGCAGTTCGCCGACTTCGGTCTCCAGTACTTCGAACAGCCCGTCGCGGCGGTCGAGGACATGGCGCGGCTCCGTGCCGAACTCGACCGTCGCAGACTGCCGGTCGTGCTCGCCGCCGACGAATCCATTCGCAAAGCCGAGGACCCGCTGCGGGTGGCCGAACTCGGTGCTGCCGAGGTCATCATCGTCAAGGTCCAGCCGCTGGGCGGCATCGGATCAGCACGTGCAGTCATCGACGACTGCGGCCTGCCGGCCGTGGTGTCCTCGGCGCTCGAATCATCAGTCGGTCTGGCCGCAGGTGCGACACTGGCCGCCGGACTGCCCCGCACCGAGATCAGTCGCAGACTCCTCGGTGATGATCCGGCCTGCGGACTGGGCACCGTGCGTCTCTTCGCCGACGACGTCACGAACCCGAACGCCGGGATGCGGCCGGTCGACGGATACGTCCCTGTCACGCGCATCGCCCCGGACCCTGACCGCCTGCAGACGCTGGCGGTGGATCCGGGGCGATACGACTGGTGGGCAGAGCGACTCCAGCAATGCTGGTCGCTTCTGCGACGCGAGCCCGAACCCGGCTGAGCCGGACTCGAACTCAGCTGAGCCGACCTCGACCCAGCCGGGCCTGGTCTCGACCGAGCTGGCCCGAACTCAGCCGGCGTTCTTGACGGCGTCGACGAAGGTCTCGGCGGTCGTCGACACGGTCGACTCGTCGATGTCAGCGACATTGGCCGCGGTGACGACGTTGTTGCCGACACGAGCGGAGATGGAACTCGTGTTGAGGACCGTCTGACCGCCGGCATCGATCGTCGCCTTGACCCCGACCGTTTCGTCGGCACCTGAGACGGTGGCGTCGAAGGACTCGAACTTCATCTTCATCTCGATGCCCTGGGACTTGATGCTCACGTCGCTGCACTTCTCCGTCACCGCGCTCGAGGTCTTCAGCTGAGACGCTGCGGCTTCATCGTCGGCGAGGCTGACGAGTCCGACGGACATGGTGTTGTCGCTCGAGACACCGGTGACCGTGGTGGTGTCACTGGCCTTCGCGGCGTTGAGCGCCGCCATCGACAGGTCCTTGCACTCGCTGGGTTCGTACTCGGCCTGTTCGAGCGCCTTGAGAGCTTGGCTGCCGGAGGCCGCGGTGGTGTCGATGGTCTTGAACGACAGGCCGTCCGCATCGGTGGATTCGAGGATCTTCTTCAGCTGCGCCTCGTCGAGCTGAGTCGCCTGCGGTGCCTCCTCGGTCTGAGCCGCAGCGCCGCCGCCGTCTTCCTGCGCCTTGTCGCCGCCGTCTTGGCCGCCCGAGCAGCCCACAAGGGTCAGACCGGCGATGAGCGCGATGGCTGGGAGTATGCGTTTCATGATAGACCTCTCGAGTCAGCGTTCCGTAGGAGAATCGGCGGCCGCAGCATCACGACCGCTCTCAATATATGCGCCCAGCACGTCATCCGCGGACTCAGGCTGTGCCGGATCTGAAACATCGACCGCTGAGGCATGGTCGCCGTCCGCGCCCACACCCGTGTCCGCATCGACCGGCGCCGAGGCGATTCGGACCGTCGTCACCTCATCCTGTCCCAGCGTGGTGAAGTGCTGAGTGCGTCTGCCGGGGATGATCGGGTCGTGCATGGCCGCGGCCAGTCGCCCCGTGAAAGTCAGTCGCCCCTTCTTGTCCGCCCGCTGCTGATAGGCATTGTCGCCGCTGGGTCCGGAGACCGTGATGTCATAGCGGCGCTTGGGCTCGAACAGGCCCGGGGTGCGCACCCGGAAGCTGCCCGTCCCGGACAGGGAGAAGCCGGCGGCGCTGACGGCGTCGAAGCGCACGATCTGAGCCCGACGCCGGGAGATCTCCACCCTCCAGCCGTGGATGTCGAAGAGGGCATGCCCGGTGAGATAAGAGAACTCACTGCCGTCGGCGACGCCGGGCCCTCGACGGTCCGAACTCGCATAGTTCCGGCGGCGACCCAGCGTTGTCAGCCACGCGCCGAGCTCGCGCTCCCAGCTGCTCCAGTTGTGCAGACCGCTGGTGCGGGGAAACCACGAGTGCCGGATGCCCAGTCCGTTGAGGCGGGCGGAGAAGCGCTCACCCTGGCTGTTGATCATCGACTCGAGCAGATCGCGGTCCTTCGACTCCTCGAGGCTGCCGGACCCGGCGCTGAACCACAGGTCGAGGCCGAAGAGGTTCTCGGCCAGCGCGTACGGGGAGTTCGCCAGCCATTCGCTGCGGTCGGCCACCGGGTCGCCGAAGAGCGTCATCGATCTCGCCCCTTCGCGCATCGCGATGATATCGAAGGCCGGCACCGTCGACAGTGGGTCCAGGGGTGAGGAGAACGCGGCCGCGGCGCCGAAGCGGTCCGGGTGCCAGGCGGCGTATTTCATCGTCCCGTATCCGCCCATCGACAGTCCCGCGAGCAGCTGGTTGGCCGGTGCCCAATCGACGGAGAAGTTCGCTTTGAGAAAGGCGGGGATCTCCTCGGTGTGGAAGCGCGGCCAGTCGTGGACCTCGCTGCCGACCGCCAACCGGGAATAGGTCCCCGCCCCACCGTCGGGCATGACGACGAGGTAGGGGGTCTCGAGCGTGAGCTCCTCGGCGGATCCGAAGTCCGTCCACGAACGGAAGTCGTCTCCGCCGCCGTGGAAGAGGTGAATGACGGGGCTGACCTCGGCGGGGATGCCGGGCAGGAGCACGCGGACACCGACGGTGCGGCCGAGTGCGGGGGAGTAGATGAAGAATTCGCGCAGCCTCGGCGAGAGTTTGCGTTTGTCACGGATATGCCACGTCTGGGCATCCTTGCCGCGGGGTTCGGGCCCGAGGAAGGCACTGTTCTGTTCGAGGGCAGGGTACCGTCCGCGCTGTGCGCGAGCCGCGGTCAGCGTGCGGATGGCACGTGCTCCCATCGCGATGATCAACGAGCGGCGCATTTCTCGAGGCTAGAGGGTCGAGATGAACCGCAGGTGGGCAAGTGGTTGAATATCAGGTGATGTCGAATTCGAGCGCGGTGGCGCAGCAGATAGCCCGGAGCCTGGTCCGATCGCGGGTGACCGATGTGGTCATCGCCCCCGGTTCCCGGTCCGCTCCCTTGGTCTACGCCCTGGCACCGCTGAACGAGGCGGGGCTGCTCCGCACGCATGTGCGCATCGACGAGCGCGACGCCGGGTTCCTCGCCCTCGGCCTGGCCCGCGGCCTGCGTGCGCGCGAACGGCAGTCTGCCGTGGCGGTCGTGACGACCTCCGGATCGGCCGTGGCCAATCTTCACCCTGCCGTCCTCGAGGCTTCCTACGGGCATCTGCCGTTGCTTGTGCTCAGCGCCGACCGACCCGCCCGACTGCGGGCGACCGGCGCCAACCAGACCATCGACGATCAGTCCCAAGTGCTCAGCGATGTCCGCGCCCGCTTTGACACTGCCGCAGGTGAGGACGCGGAGATCGTTGATTGCGCGGTGACCACTGCGGTGTCGGTGTCGGTGGGTCAGGTCGGCGGAACCGGCGCCGAGGTGGCCGGACCGGTCCAGTTCAACGTGCAGTTCGACACCCCGCTGGTTCCGACCCCGGACGAACTGAGGACGTGGACCGATGAGGTCGAGGGGATGGCCGAGTCCGAGCCTTCGGCGACGACAGTCGGGCAGGCCATGACCGCCGCACCGTCCGAGAGGGTCGCCCAAGCCGGGCCGGCGGAGGGAGCACGCTCCGGAGCCACCGTGACGATCACCTCCGGCACCGTCATCGTCGCCGGCGACGCGGGTGGTCACCCGGCCGAATCGCTGCGTTCGCTCGCCGCCGCTCACCACTTGCCGGTGCTCGCCGAACCCTCGAGTCCGCTGGCGCGGGCAACAGAAGAGTCCTCGACTTTCGTGCCCTCCCACGCGCGGGTCCTCGACGAGCGGACAGACCTGCGGGATGCGATCCGGACAGTCATCGTCCACGGCAAGCCGACGCTGACACGACCCGTGGCCGCGCTGCTCGCCGACGAAAGGGTGACCGTGCAGCGCGTGCCCGACGATATCGATGCGCTGACCCTGACCGTGACGGACGAGGTGACCGTGACGGGCGGGGCGATCGTTGCGGACGAAGCGACTATCGCGGATGACACAGTCAAGACCGATGTCGCAGACGGCGATGCCGCTGCGGGCGCTGTGTGGGTGCGTGACTGGATCGATGCGGGGGAGGGCTTTGTCGCAGCCGCTCGGAACGAACGTTCCGCGGCAGCGGAGTCGACCAGGTCCTCGCACGCGGAGTCGACCGGGTCTGCAGGCGCCGCCTCGGCGGGGGATTTCCAGTCGACTGCACGCGCGATCACCGAATACCTCGCCGGGCAGGACACCACACTCTTCGTCGCGAGTTCGAACTCGGTGCGCTATCTCAGCGATGCCGCCGACATCCGTGCCCGCATCCATGCCTCGCGGGGACTGGCGGGCATCGACGGACTCGTCTCCACTGCCACGGGGCTGTCCCTCGGGTTGGGTGAGCCGGTCGTTCTGCTCATCGGGGACATCGCGATGCTCCACGACATCGGCGGGCTGCTCACCCCCAGCGCCGAGGCCATCGGCGACGTGACGATCGTGGTGCTCAACGACGACGGGGGAGCGATCTTCTCCGGACTCGAACACTCCCAGGACCACCTCGCAGGATATCTGGAGCGGTACTTCACCGTCCCGCACGGCCGCGGATTCGCCGACCTCGCTGCAGGATACGGGTGGGACTATGCGCAGGTGACGAGCGCGGCAGCGTTCGAACGCGCCTTCGCCGGTGAAGGCAGCGCCGACGCCTCCGGTGCGAACGCTGCTGACGTCTCCGGCACCGGCGTTGCCGGAAGTCGCCGCATCATCGAGGTCGCCATCCCGCGCTGATCCGGCTCACTGATCGTTTGCCTCGAAGAACACGCCGTGCAGGACGCGTTCTTCAACCGAACCGGTGAGTGAGCGGCCCAGGCGGTGTGAGCGCCGAGATGGTGTGAGCGGCCCGGGCGGGCAGAGTGGCCGGGGAGGCAGAGTGGCCGGGGAGGCAGCCCGGTTGGTCTGACCCGGACCTTCAGTCCAGACCCAGCGCCCGACGCATCGGGGCGAACTTCGCATTCGTCTCGGCCACCTCGGTGGCGGGATCCGAATCGGGCATGATCCCGGCACCGGCGTAGAGGCGGATCCGGTTGCGGTCCTCAAGCTGACCACAGCGCAGGGCGATGCCGAACTGGCCGTTGCCCCGCCCGTCCATCCACCCGACGGGGCCAGAATAGCGGCCGCGGTCGAGCGGTTCGAGTTCATCGACGTGGGCGACGGCGCTCGCCTGCGGGTACCCGCCAACTGCTGCGGTGGGGTGGACGGCGGCGGCGATGTCGAGGGCGTTGAGGTCGGAGCCTGCCGCCAGCGTCGCCTGCGCATCCGAAGCCGAATGGATGACATTGGCCAACGGCAGCAGGTGCGGGCGCTCATCGACGGTGACGTCCTCGGCGACCGAACCCAGGCTGCGCTGCAGCGACGCGATGGCGAAAGCGTGTTCGGTGCTGTCCTTGTGTGCGCTCAGCAGCTTCCTCGCCTGCGGCATCTCCTCCATCGGGTTCTTCTCCACCCGATAAGTACCGGCGAGGACGCGGGAGGTCACCCGACCGTTCTCGACCCCGATGAGCAGCTCCGGGGTCGACCCGATCAGCCCGGCGACGTCGAAGGTCCAGCAGCTCGGATAGCTGCGGTTGAGCGCCCCGAGCACGGCACGCACGTCGATGTCGTTCTCGGTGGTGACCACCTCGTCGCGGGCGAGGACGATCTTGCGCAGCGTCGGATCGTCGGTGAACGCGTCCACCTCGGCGGTGGTGTCGATGGGGGTGAGCATCGCCGAAACCTGTTCGACCAGCCGCGCCCACCTGCTCGGATCGAGTTCACCCGGCTCGGACGTCGCCGACTCGATGCGGCGCAGCGGTTCGGGGTGGAGCACCGGCGGCACGGGATGCTCGTCGGACGTCGTGATCGATGTCAGCCATACGCGGCCCCCGCGGCGGCCGAGCACGAATTCGGGGATGTGGAGGATCGAGTCGACGCTCGACTCCCCGGAATACGCGACCGTGGCGAAGCACATCAGACCCGACCCGAGCAGGTCGACCTCGTCCTCGACACTGGCCGCCTCGGCGATCGCCGACCAGGCACGCGAGAGTTCGGTGAACCGTTCGGGACCGCGCGCGCTGATGCGCATCGTCCGTCCGAAGCCGATCAGCCCGGAGGTGTCGCGGACCCAGCACGAGAACGCCGTCGTCGGGAGCAGCTCGAGGGTCTGCTCGACAGTGGTCGGCAGACCGGACTCGAACGGGAAGCCCGGACCCGGATCGACGTCGTCGACGAAGCGGGAGGCTACGTTCAGACGCGGGGGAGCGGCGAGGATGTCGGAGGTGCCGTATGTCGTAGTCATGTCGCTTCGATTCTAGACGAGGACCCGCTGTCGATCCGCCGCCTCGGTGATGGTGGGAACGGCGAATGTGGCTATCTCCACATCCGCGCCCGCGTGAGAGCGGGGATCCGGATTCGCCGTCTGCGCGGTGGTGTTGAGACAATGAGAGCATGAATCGTGCCCAGCTGGACAAGCAGCCCGACGACGTCGCCTCGATGTTCGATGATGTCGCCTCCCGCTACGACCTCACGAACGACGTCCTCACCTTCGGTCTCGCCCGCACCTGGCGGCGCACCGTCGCCCATTCCGTGGCCGCCGGACCCGGCGAACGCGTGCTCGATCTGGCGGCGGGAACCGGCACCTCGTCGATGACGTTCACCCATCACGGCGCCGAGGTGGTCGCCGGGGACATCTCGTCGGGCATGCTCTCCGAAGGCCGCCGTCGTCACCCGCAGATCGACTTCATCTACGCCGATGCGATGGATCTGCCCTTCTCCGACGACAGCTTCGACGTCGTCACGATCTCCTTCGGCATCCGCAACGTCCACGACGTCGACACGGCCCTTGCCGAGATGCTGCGTGTGCTCAAACCCGGCGGACGGCTCGTCATCTGCGAGTTCTCCACCCCGACCCTCGACGCCTTCAGCCTCGTGTACAAGGAATACCTCATGCGGGCACTGCCCGCCGTTGCCCGCGCCGTGTCCTCGAACCCCGAGGCCTACGTCTACCTGGCCGAGTCGATCCGCGCCTGGCCGAACCAGGACGCGTTCGCCCACCAGATCCTCGACGCCGGGTTCGACCAGGTGAAGTACCGCAACCTCACCGGCGGAATCGTCGCCGTCCATCACGCTCTCAAACCGTGAACGAGTTCGACGCCGAGGTCGTCATCGTCGGTGCCGGCCCGGCCGGATCGGCGATCGGCGCCTACCTCGCCCAGGCCGGACACGAGGTGATCATCCTCGAGAAGTCAGGCTTCCCCCGCGACAAGATCTGCGGCGACGCCCTGACCCCACGCGCAGTCAAGGAAGCCGGGTTCCTCGGCATGGAGCTCGAGGCATCCGACGGCTGGCACCCGAACCGGGGACTGCGACTCATCGGAGGCGGCCACCGCCTCGAACTCGACTGGCCCGACATCGACGGCACCCCGAACTACGGACTGACCCGCCCCCGCATGAGCATGGACGAAGCCTTCGCCCGGCATGCCCAACGCAGCGGTGCCCGCCTCTTCGAACAGGTCAAGGCGATCTCCCCGGACATCGGCGAGGACGGATGGATCCGCGGGGTGCACGCCTCGGGCACCGACCACCGCGGTCGCCGTGTCGGACCCGAAGCCCACTTCCGCGCCCCCATCGTCATCGCCGCCGACGGAGTCTCCTCCCGCCTGGCCGTGGCCATGGGCCTGGAGAAGCGCGACGACCGCCCCATGGGCATCGCCGCCCGCTCGTATCACACGACACCTCGGCACGCCGACGACTACATCGAGTCCTGGGTCGAGATGCGCTCGAGCAACGCGAACGGCGAATCCGAGACCCTGCCCGGATACGGGTGGATCTTCCCTCTCGGCGACGGCACCGTGAACATCGGCGCCGGCCTGCTCGACTCCTCGCCGCAGTTCAGATCCGTCGACCTGCGCTCGGTGATGGGGCAGTGGATTGCGGACATGGGCCACGAATGGGGCATCGATGAGACTACCGAGCTGGGACCGATCAAGTCCGCGGCCCTGCCGATGGCGTTCAACCGCACCCCTCACTTCCACCGCGGGCTGCTGCTCGTCGGCGACTCCGGCGGAATGGTCAACCCGTTCAACGGGGAGGGCATCGACTACGCGCTGGAATCGGCGCGCATCGCCGCCGAGGTGATCTCCACCTACTCCCGCTACCCGCAGCACGTGCTGCGTGCACGACTGGCCGAATACCCCGAACTGCTCGGGAACTCCCTGGGCGGCTACTTCACCCTCGGACGGGTTTTCGCCTCGATCATCGGCCACCCTGCGCTCATGCAGTTCGGAATCAAGTACGGTATGGGTGTTGACGTTGTGATGGAGTTCGTCGTCAAATTGTTGGCGAACCTCTACCGCGACCCGAAGGTCTCCCACGCCGATCTCATCGACAGGGTGATCGACGCCCTGACCCGAATCGTCCCGGCCACCAGCAACGGCTGAGCACTCGGGCGAGGACAGACACCGACTACGACGAATGACGAGGACATGAGCCACCCAGCCTCTCAGGCCACCTTCACCGGTGACGACGCCCAGCTCGCGGCGGAGATCTCGACTCAGTTGGACGCCGTCGAGGCCAGGCTCTATGAGGTGACCGCGCAGATGCGTCGGCTGCCCGACGAGACCTCGAAGCATCTGCTGGCCGCCGGCGGCAAACGCGCCCGCCCGAACCTCGTGCTGCTCACCGCCCGCCTGGGTCAGGCCGACACCGAGGACATCATCGACGCGGCCGTGGCCGTCGAGCTCATCCACCTCGCCTCGCTCTACCACGACGACGTCATGGATGACGCTCCCGTGCGCCGCGGGGCACCGGCCGCCCACGAGGTGTGGGGCAACTCGGTGGCCATCCTCACCGGCGACCTGCTATTCTCAAAGGCCTCCGGGGTGACGGCGAAGCTCGGTCCCGAGGCCGTGCGCATCCAGGCCGAGACCTTCGAACGCCTCGTCCTCGGTCAGCTCAACGAATTCGCCGGACCGCCCGAGGGCGCCGACGTCATTGATCACTACATCCAGGTGCTCGCGGACAAGACGGGCTCGCTCATCGCCACTTCGGCGCAGTTCGGGGTCATGTTCTCCGGCGCGGATCCGGCGCTGGCCGAGCCCGTGCGCACCTTCGGTGAGCGTGTGGGCGTGGCCTTCCAGCTCGCCGACGACATCATCGACCTCACCACGACGAGCTCCGAGTCCGGCAAGACCCCGGGCACGGACCTGCGCGAACGCGTTCCGACCCTGCCCGTGCTCTACGTGCGGGCCGCTGCCGCCGACGGTGATGATTCCGCCGCAGAGGTGGTGCGCCTCCTCGATGAGGATTTGAGCTCCGACGTCGCCTTGGAGACCGCTCGGGCCGCCCTGGCCGCGCACCCCGTGACCGAACGTGCCCGCGCCGAGGCTCTGCGCTGGGCCGATGAGGCGAAGGTCGCCCTCGCACCGCTGCCGGCAGGACAGGTGAAAGACTCCCTGTTCGCGTTCGCCGACTCCGTCGTCGCCCGCACCTCCTGAACTTCTCTGGCTGAATTCTCCGTTCCGCATCACCGCGGCCGAAGCAAGGACGAACAGCGATGACCAGCCCCACGGCACCGGTGCCCTCACACTCCTCACGACGACTGGCTCCCGCCGATTGGATCGGCCTGGGCGTCCTCGTCGCAGTCCTCGTGGTGGGGCTGAGCTGGTCGAAATGGCTGCCCTACTGGGATAAGGCCCGGACGATGAGCCAGACCTCGATGTGGGACGGAGGCCCGCTCTTCGACGCGGCCGGCGACACGATCTCGTTCGCCGGGGCCTGGGACTTCACGCTCGTGTACTTCACCGCCGTGTGGAAGGCGCTGCTCGTGGCACTGCTCGTCGCCGCGGCCATCGATGCCCTCGTGCCTCGCGGTTGGCTGGCCCGGCTGCTCAACCGTCGCAGCCACACGGGCCAGGCCCTCGTCGGAGCCGCCCTGTCCACGCCGAGCATGATGTGCACCTGCTGTGCGGCACCCGTCGCCGCGGGTCTGCGCGACACCGGGGTGAGACGATCCGCGGCGCTGGCGTACTGGGTCGGCAATCCGCTGCTCAATCCGGCCGTGCTCATCTTCTTGGCCCTCGTCCTGCCCTGGCAGTACGTGGCCGTGCGCATCGTCTTCGCCCTCCTCATCGCCGTCGGCGCCAGCGCGCTCATCGGACGGTGGATCACGGGAGGCGCCGAGGCTGCGCCCGACCCGAGCCCCACCTCGCCGAGGCTGCCCTCCCTGCCCGTGCGCTACCTTCGGTCGCTGGGCCGGTTCACACTCATCCTCGTGCCCGAGCACCTCGCACTCGTCTTCCTCGTCGGGCTGCTCGCTCCGTGGCTGACCGGAGTCTACGGACTCGAAGCGCAGCTGGGTGCCGGCGCGGTGCTCGTGGCGGCGATCGTGGCGACGCTGCTCGTCATCCCGACCGGGGGAGAGATCCCGATCATCCTCACCTTCCTGCCGCTGGGGGTCGGTGCCGGCGTCACCGGTGTCCTGCTCATCGCCCTGCCGGCCCTGAGCATTCCGTCGATGGTCATGGTCGGCAAGGCGATGGGATGGAAGACGACCGCGGCGATGGGTGCCGCCGTAGCGGTGGTCGCGATGCTCGCCGGAGGAGTGCTGGCGGTGCTGAGCTGATCCACGGTCGGTGTCGGCCGCCTCGGCGAGGTTGGCTGCGGTTTCGGCGGACCGAGCCGGGGCGCGCCCCGGTCGGATTCGATGCCCGCTGGCGCGGTCGACCGTCGGCCGGTGCCTCAGCCGATGCGAGGATGCCTGCGCGACTGGCGGATCATGTCTGTGCACAGCAGGATGACGGCGATCCAGATGATGAGGAAGCCGATCCACCTCGTCGTCGACATCGTCTCACCGAAGACGGCGACACCGAGGATGAACTGCATCGTCGGGGCTATGTACTGCAGCATGCCCACCCACGACAGGGGGATCCTGCGCGCGGCGGCACCGAAGAGGATGAGGGGAATTGCCGTGAGGGGGCCGGTGGCCAGGAGGATGACCACGTGCCATGCACCGAAGCCGGTGAAGGTGCCGACACCCTGGGAAGCGAGGTAGAGCAGGAAGCCGATACTCGGGATGGTGAGCACGGCGGTCTCGACCGTCATGCCCTCGAGTGCACCGACGGTCCCGCCGACCTTGTTCTTCACGAGGCCGTAGAGGCCGAAGGAGAGTGCGACGGTGAGGGCGAGGTAGGGGAATCGGCCGAGGCCGAGTCCGACGACGATGACGGCGACGGCACCGACGCCCACCGCGGCCCACTGGAGTGGGCGCAGCTTCTCCTTGAGCAGGATCACGCCGAGGCCGATCGAGATGAGCGGATTGAGGTAGTACCCCAGAGAGATCTCGACGAGGTGGCCGGACTCGATCCCGTAGACGTACGTCGTCCAGTTGATCGCGATGAGGACTGACGCCAGTGCGAGCAGGCCGAATGTCCGTCCCGAGCGCACGATCTTCCATGTGCGGACGAAGCCCCTGGCGAAGAAGAGGAGGACGGCGCAGAAGATCAGCGACCAGATGATGCGATGGGCGACGATCTCGAACGCGCCGGTCGGGGCGGCCGCAGCGAAGAGGAGGGGGATGAGCCCCCAGATGATGTAGGCAGAGGTTCCATATCCCAGTCCGACGCGCCGGAACGCGGACTCATCAGGTGCAGAGGCGATCACAGAGTGAGTCTAGGGAACTCCCAGACTTCTCGCGAGTCGTTCCGACAGCTGGTATGGGCCGAGGGTGGAGTGCGAGTTTGGTCACGTCGTTGTAAGGATTGCCTACATTGGCGATAGACTCGGGGTCGACTGACTAGAGAGGTGTGAGAATGACTCGTCCCTTCCGGGTGGCAATCGTAGGCGCCGGTCCTGCCGGGATCTACGCTGCTGATCTCATGGCGAAGGCCGAACGCGACTTCGATCTGAGTATCGATCTCTTCGATCGTCTGCCGACTCCCTTCGGCCTCGTCCGCTACGGAGTTGCCCCCGACCATCCGCGGATCAAGGGCATCATCAACGCGCTCATCAAGGTCCTCGACCGTGGTGACATCCGGCTGTTCACGAACGTCGAATACGGCGTCGACCTCCATCTCGAAGAGCTCACCGACCGCTATGACGCCGTCATCTTCTCCACCGGCTGCTTCGTCGATGCCGCCCTCGATCTGCCCGGCATCGATCTGCCCGGCTCCTATGGGGCCGCGGACTTCGTCAACTGGTACGACTCCCATCCCGACGTAGGCCAGACCTGGCCGCTGGATGCCGAGCGGGTCGCGGTCATCGGCAACGGCAATGTCGCCCTCGACGTGGCGCGTGTGCTGGCGAAGCAGGCTGATGACATGCACACCACGGAGATCCCCGATCACGTCTACGAGGGCCTGAAGTCCTCGCAGGTCACCGACGTCCACGTGTTCGGCCGTCGCGGGCCGGCGCAGGCGAAGTTCACCCCATTGGAGCTGCGGGAGCTCGGACATGTCAAGGACGTCGACATCATCGTCTACCCCGAAGACTTCGAGTTCGACGAGGGCTCCATGGAGGCCATCGAGTCGAGCAATCAGGTCAAGCAGGTGGCGAAGACCCTCACTGACTTCACGATGCGTGAGGAGACGGGAGCGAAGCGTCGCCTCCACCTGCACTTCCTCCACGCACCGGTGGCCATCCTCGGCGAGGACCGGGTGACCGGTCTGCGCACCGAGCGCATGGAGCTCGACGGGTCCGGCGGAGTCAACGGGACCGGAGCCTTCCACGACTGGGAGCTCGACGCGGTCTACCGCGCGGTCGGCTATGCCGGCACGCAGCTGCCGCAGCTGCCCTTCGATGACCGCAGACGAGTGATCCCCAACCACGAGGGGCGGGTCGTCGACGCCGACGATCAGACACAGGCCGCCGGGGCCGATGTCGTCCAGGGCGTCTACGCCACCGGGTGGATCAAGCGCGGACCCGTCGGGCTCATCGGCCACACGAAGGGTGATGCGCTCGAGACGATCGGACATGTCTTCGCCGACCGTGAGGCCGGGGCGCTCACCGAACCGGTGTACCCCGACGAGTCGGCGATCGTCGACCTCCTCGAGTCCAAGGGCATCGACTACGTCGACTGGGAGGGCTACCACCGCGTAGAGGCCGCCGAGAAGGCCGCCGGCGAGGCCGAGGGCCGCGAACGGATCAAGCTCGCCACCCGCGAGGCGATGCTCATTGAGGCACGCGGACATGTCACCTCCGAGTCAGTCGGCCAGTCTGCCTCCGGTCACTGATTCTGTCGCTGCGTTCGCCACCGGTCACTGCGTCCGTCATCGGTCGCTGTGTCAGCCACCGGTCACTGCGTCCGCCACCGGTCGCTGTGTCCGCCACCGGGTTTTCGGGCAGTCCGGGCCATCCCGCACCGTTTCCGTCACACCGCACCGGGGGCGGCACGTCCTACACTCCGACCGCCATCCGGCACCGGCAGCGTCATCTCCACCCGGTGCACCGGGGTGACGAGTCGTTGCCGGTGTGGGATGGTCCCGACGCGTAGAGTCGGAAACGTCCACTGCGCACCGGTGTGCGCGCCGAAAACAGGCAGGGAGGCCCCGTGAGCCAAGAATCGGAGCTGAGAACGGTCGTCGAACGCGCCTATGTCGAACGCCTCGACGCCTGGCAGACGGCGGCCGTGCGGATCAAGCATTGGCTCAAAGAACAGCAGAAGGGCCTGCTCAAGGACAAGGACATCTCCCGCCTCGACGTCGACGGGCATCGGATCAAGGACGCCGCGAGGACCCTGGCCAAGCTGACCGAGAAGTTCGATGAGGATCCGCTGCTGGAGGTCCGCGACACCGACGATGTCGAGGACCAGATCCGCGACATCGTCGGCGTCAAGGTGCTGTGCAAGTCCCCGCGCGATCAGAAGATGATGTTCGCGGCCCTGCGCGACCCCGAACAGCTCGGCTCCTTCGACCTCATCGAGTCGCGGGACTACACGAATCCTCCGAAGGCGAGCGGCTACCGAGCCTGCCACGTCATTCTCCGCATCCCCTCTGACCAGGGGCAGCCGGTCTTCGCCGAAATCCAGGTCAAGACCCGACTCCAGGATGCCTGGAGCGAACTGACCCATGAGGACATGTACAAACCGGGTGCGGCGATGAAGCCGAGCAAGCTGCACGGGGAATTCGCCCGGGCGATGGCGAACATGCTGGCCACGGTCGATGACATGGCCGACACCCTGGCCGTCGAGCTCACCGTGCTGACCGACCCCGAACACGAACTCGACCCCGTGGCGCTGCGCGAGCAGCAGAGCGCCATCGACGTCAGAGTGCGGGCCACCGGACCCAAATACGCACTGGCGGTCGACGGTTCGGGCCGCCAGGGCCTCATCCCGGCCTTCGCCGTGCGCAAACTCAGCGAGGTCAAGGGCACCATCAAGGTCAACGACTTCATCGCCGTCGACGATCGCCTGCGAGTCAGTGTGGAGGAGGACTCGAAAGGCCTGTACTACATTCCCCTCGAACTGCCCCGAGGCTGAGACGACAGCCGGGCGGGAGGTTCGTCCTCCCGCCCGGCTCAGCGGCGTTGCCTCTCCTCACGGCGCGGGGGCTCGTCCTTCGTCCCGGCGCCGAGTGCTGCCTCACTCTTCGTCCGAATCAGACCGTGACCGTTTCCGTCTTCCGCGAGAGGACGGCATCACGGGCGGCGACGAGGTTGGCCAGCGAGGCGCGGACCTCTGAGTAGCCGCGGGTCTTGAGCCCGCAGTCGGGGTTGATCCACAGCCGCTCGGCCGGAACCTTCGCCAATGCGGCATCGATGAGCTCGGTGAGCTCGGGTACCGAAGGCACCCTCGGCGAATGGATGTCGTAGACGCCGGGCCCGATCCCGCGCACGAAGTCGAAATCGGCGATGTCGTCGAGCACCTCCATCCGTGACCGGGCCGCCTCGATGCTCGTGACATCGGCGTCGAGGGCGTTGATCGCGTCGATGATCTCCCCGAACTCCGAATAGCACAGATGGGTGTGGATCTGCGTTCCTGCAGCGACTCGGGAATTGACGAGTCGGAACGAGCGGACCGACCAGTCGAGGTACGCCGCCCGGTCGGCCTCCCGCAGCGGCAGGAGCTCTCGCAGGGCCGGCTCATCGACCTGGACGATGCCGATGCCGGCCGCTTCGAGGTCGGCGACCTCGTCCGAGAGCGCCAGGGCGATCTGATCGGCCGATTCGGCCAAGGACACGTCATCGCGGACGAAGGACCATGCGAGGATCGTCACCGGGCCGGTGAGCATGCCCTTGACGAGTCGCCGGGTCTGCGTCGCGGTGTACGTCGACCACTCGACGGTGATCGGCGCCGGCCGAGAGACATCACCGAAGAGGATCGGCGGCCGGGTGCAGCGCGAGCCGTAGGACTGCACCCAGCCGTTGTCCGTGGTAGCGAACCCGTCGAGGTTCTCTGCGAAGTACTGGACCATATCATTGCGTTCGGGCTCGCCGTGGACGATGACATCGAGTCCGAGGTCCTCCTGCAGCGCCACGACCCGATCGATCTCCGCCTTCATCGCCGCTTCGTACGCGGTGTCATCGATCCGCGACGCCCGATGATCGGCACGCGCCCGACGCACCTCGGCCGTCTGCGGGAACGATCCGATGGTCGTCGTCGGCAGAGACGGGATCTCAAGGGCGGCCTGTGCCTCCCGCCTCGTCGCATAGTCGGTGCGGAAGCCGTCATCATCGGCCAGGGCTGCGGTGCGGGCAGCCACCTCGGCGTTGTGGACCCGCGCCGACTCGGCCCGGGTGCGGCGGGCACGATCCGAACGGTTGAATGCCTCGGTGCGGGCCTCGGCCCCGGAGGACAGGGCGGTCGACAGTGCTTCGATCTCGGTGACCTTCTCCTCGGCGAAGGACAGCCAGGAGGCGACGTCGACCGGGAGGGCGGACTCGTTGGCCACGGTGTAGGGCACGTGGAGGAGGGAGGTCGAGGTCGAGACGCTCAGCGATTCGCGTCCCAGACCGGTGAGCACGCCGAGGCTCTCTTCCAGGTCAGCTGCCCACACGTTGCGTCCGTCGACGATGCCGGCGACAAGGTGGGTCGACTCGGGCACCTCGGCGGCCACGCGGTCGAGGTACCCCGGGTCGATGCTGCGGGTGGCCGCGGAGATGTCGACGCCGAGGGCATCGATGCCCGAGGTCGCCAGTGCCGAGAGTCCGGACCGCAGGGTCCCGTACGGGGCGGTGACGAAGATCTTCGGATGCGTGCTCGCCCCGGACAGGACGGCATAGGCACGACCGGCCGCCTCGGCGAGCTGCTCATCGGAGAGGCCGGGGACGTCGGTGACCAGCGCCGGCTCATCGAGCTGGACCCACTCGACGCCGGCGGCGGCGAGGATGGAGATGACGTCGAGGTAGACGGCCGTGAGTTCCTCGAGCCGATCCAGCGGCGAGGTGGTGGTGCCCGGCGCTGTCTTCGCCAGGGTGAGCAGGGTGACCGGCCCGACGAGTACGGGACGGACGAGGTGGCCGGCGGTCCTGGCTTCGGAGACGAGGGAGAGCAGATGCTGCGGGTGGGCCCTGAACGTCGTCGAGTCCTCGAGTTCGGGCACGAGGTAGTGGTAGTTTGTGTCGAACCATTTCGTCATCTCGAGTGGGGAACGCTGATCGGTTCCGCGGGCGAGGGCGAAGTATTCGTCGAGGTCGAAATCGGTGCCGGTCGTCTCTGAGGGGATGAGACCGACGCTCAGTGCGGTGTCGAGGACGTGATCGTAGTGACTGTAGGACACGGGGATCGCGTAGTCCTCGGTGAGACCGAGCGCATGCAGCCGATGGTAGGTGTCGATGCGCAGGGTGTGCACGGCCTGGGCGAATTCAGCGGCGTCGATGCGGCCGGACCAATAGGATTCGAGGGCCTTCTTCTGTTCGCGTCGCGGTCCGATGCGCGGGTAGCCGGTGATCGTTGCCTGTGGGAATTCGGTGGTCATGAATGTGCTTCCTTCTGTGTTGTGGTTTCGCTGTCGGTCGTCGGCGGCCACCGCCGAGGTGGCGGCGGGGGTGGGAATGAGGACACGGATACTCCTTTGCCATCGAGTGCGGTGAGCAGCTCTTCGGTGGTAGTCAGGTCGTTGAAGGTGTAGAAGTGGAGGCCGTCGGCTCCCTGGTCGAGGATCGCGGCGGTGTGCTCGGCGGTGATCGCGAGCCCGATGCGTCGAGCGGCGGCGGCATCTCCGACATGATCGAAGCGGGCGATGAGGCGGTCGGGGACGGGGAGTCCGGAGAGGCGCCCCATCGTGTGCAGTCGCTTGAGATCGGTGATCGGCAGGATGCCGGGGATCATCGGAATGGTGATGCCGGCATGCTCGGCGCGACGGCGCAGCCTGGCATAGGCGTTCGGGTCGAAGAAGAGCTGCGTGATCGCGAAGTCGGCGCCGTTGCGCTGTTTGGCTGCCAGTACGTCGAGGTCCTCTTCCGGCCCCGTGGACTCGGGGTGCCCGGAAGGATAGGCGGCGACGCCGATGCCGAGACGTCCGGCGGCCAGCCGAGCGACGTTGTCGGTCTCGACGGTGCGCAGAAGCTGGACGAGGGCATCGGCGTGGGCGAGATGTCCGGGCGGCAGGTGCGATTCTCCGGCGGGAAGATCGCCGCGGATGGCGAGGAATCCACGGACTCCGACGCCGAGGAGGTGGTCGATCCAGGGCAGCAGCTCCGCCTCGGTGCCGGCCGTGCAGGCCAGATGAGCCAGTGGCCGTAGGGAGGTGGTGGCGGTGATGTCGGCGATGAAGTCCGCGGTGCCCTGCAGCCAGCCGCTGTTGGCCGAGGAGGTCACGGCGAGGTAGTCGGGGCTCAGCGAGTCGAGGAAGGCCAACAGCTCGGGCAGACGTGTGGCCTGCTTCTCGGACCGGGGTGGGATGACCTCGAAGGACAGTGCCCGGCGCAGGCGGTGCCGGGCTGCCGGCTGCGATTCGATCGCGGAAGCCGGAGCCGAGGCGGAGATCCGCGGCGTGGTCAGTGTGGTGGACATGCCGCCATCCTCACAGCGGCGGCGGATGCGTGCGAGCCGAGCCGATGATCGGCGTCACAGCCCGTCACGTGAGGGTCAAGGAACGTACGGTTCGGTCAGAAGGCGACTCAGTTCGTCATAGTCGAGCAGCCGGGGGCCGGTTGGGGTATGGGGGAGTGCCCGTGGAATCTCACGCGTAGACTCCATGGGTGACTTCCATTCGAGCAGTACGCCGCTGGGCGCTCCGAGTGCTGGCCGGTGTACTGGCGCTCTGTGTCCTCGCCGTTCTCACGCTGGCGATCTGGGCGAAATCGGGAGTGATGCACGCCGAAGCGGGGGCCTGGGAATCCGTTCTCACCGACCCGACGATCACCGTCGAAGAGCATGCGGACGCTGTCGTGCTGCGCCCGGCCGAGGAGACGAGGACATCTATCGGTCTCGTCTTCTACCCCGGAGCGAAGGTCGACGCTGAAGCCTACGCTCGGCGTCTGAGCGGGATCGTGGCCGAAGGCTCTGCCGCGGTCGTCATCGTCAGACCGTGGCTGCGCCTGGCCATCGTCGACCCGCGCGGTCTGTCCACCTTCACGGACTATTCGCCTGGGACCGAGTCGTGGATGGTCGGCGGGCATTCCATGGGCGGGGTCCGTGCCTGCTCCGCCGCCGACGAAGCCGACGCGCTGGTGCTCTTCGGCTCCTATTGCGCCGCCGATCTCTCCGGCGATCAGCTTCCGGTGCTCAGCCTCTCCGGCAGCGAGGACGGACTCTCCACACCGCAGAAAGTCGCGGACGCTCGTGAGAAGCTCCCCGCCTCGGCGACGATGATCGAGATTCAGGGAGCCAGCCATTCGAGCTTCGGCGACTACGGTGCGCAGAAAGGCGACGGTTCGCCCCACATCGACGATGAACAGATGAACTCGACCGTCACGGCCGAGCTGCTCGATGTCGCCGAGAGAGTGCGAAGTGAATGAGCGGCGCCGGCCTCAGCGGTAGTTCGTGAACTGAAGGTCGACGTCGAGGTCCTGACTCTTGAGCAGGGAGATGACCTCCTGCAGGTCATCGCGCTTCTTCGAGCTCACGCGCAGCTCGTCGCCCTGGATCTGCGCCTTGACGCCCTTGGGGCCCTCGTCGCGGATGATCTTCGAGATCTTCTTCGCGTTGTCCTTGTCGATACCCTCCTTGATCGAGGCGTCGATGCGGTACTCCTTGCCCGAGGGGTAGGGGTCGCCGTCCTCGAGGGACTTCAACGAGATGCCGCGCTTGACCAGCTTCGACTGGAAGACATCGAGGATGGCCTTGACCCGGTCTTCGCTGTTGGCCTTCATCTGCACGGCCTCGCCGCTCCAGGCGATCGAGGCGTCGGTGCCGCGGAAGTCGTAGCGGGAGTTGATCTCCTTCGCCGCTTGGTTCAGCGCGTTGTCTGCCTCCTGGCGGTCGACCTTGCTGACGACGTCGAATGAGGATTCGCTGGCCATGGGTGCTCCTAGTTCTCGTGGGCATCGTGCCCGGGCTCGGCGGGCGGGACTCTCACCGCAAGTCTAGTGGAGGGCCCCGGATGTGATGTGCGTCAATCGAGTTGGTGATTCGGTCCCGATCCTTGTATTCTTTTCAGGTGCTCATCGAGCGCTGACTGCGGCAGATTGCCCGAGCGGCCAAAGGGAGCTGACTGTAAATCAGCCGGCATTGCCTTCATAGGTTCGAATCCTATATCTGCCACGCAGAACGGAGAAGCTCCGTGACCGATCGGTCACGGAGCTTCTCTTGTACCCCGTGCTTGCTCCAGGCTCTCTTCAGCCGCGGACATTCGCGACTGTGCATCGGAAATGCGGGCGTTGCGCACAAATGCAGGGACGTATGCACATTCGACGGACAGTTGTGTTGAGCACGGTTGCGGAGCCCAGGATTCTCGCGGCCCGCGGTTGCCACGACCGAACCGGACCCCTAGCGTTGAGGGACATCGCGCGGTGCGCGGGTGTGAGGAGAGGCGAGACGATGAGTGAGGAACCGACTGACGAAGGGTCGCCTCGGCGTCTGAATTCGCTCGAGGACCGCAACGCCGTGGTCGAATCCGCCCTCGACAAGGCCATCAAGCGCGGAGATTTCGACGATCTGCCCGGCCTCGGCAAGCCGCTGACCGGCCTGCACGGGTCCTCCGATCCCGACTGGTGGATCAAGCAGAAGATGGACAACGAAGGCGTCAACGGCGTCGCTCCTGCCGCATTCCAACTGCGCAAGGAGAACGCCGTCCTCGAAGACACCATCGACGCCTTCACCAGCGAATCCGACGTTCGCGACTACCTCGCAGGGTTCAACGCCCGTGTCCGCGAAGCGGTGATGGATCTGCGCGAGGGCCCGCCCGTCTTCACCCCTCCGCGAGACGTGGAGAAGGAAGTCAGCGCGTGGCGGCTGCGACGCAGCCTCCGAACCACGAAGACCGACGGCGCCGAGGTTGCCCCGCCCTTGAGAGGCCGACCGCCCACGGACGGTGGCCCGGAAGCGACGGACGGTAGCCCGGGAGCGGCCGACGGTGACGCTGGGTCCGGTGGGTCACCTCGGCGGTGGTGGCACTTCTTCCGCAGGTGAGGCGGTGACGGATGGTTCGATGTGAGGGTGAGAGGGAGCTTCCGGTAGGCGACCGCGACGTGAGGCACATGACCGCGGCCACCGCCTCGGCGCTACGACGTCAGCGACTCCTGCGCCAGTCTCTCGATAGCAAGGTGTGCCAGGAGAGCCGCCTGATCGCCGAGCACCGAATCGTCGAAGATGACGAAGGGGGAGTGGTTGTTGCCCTGTCGGTCGGCGGGAACGTCCGTGCGCTCGGCCCCGAGCATGAGATACGTGCCCGGCACCTCGCGGAGGACGAACGAGAAGTCCTCACTCGGCATGATCGGCTGCTCCAGAAGGTCCACCCGGTCCTCGCCGAGGAGGCCCCGGAGTTCGTCGACCGCCCACCCGGTCTCGTCGATGTCGTTGACGGTGACGGGGTATTGGACGTCGAAATCCACCTCGGCGGTGCAGCCGTGGGCCGCGGCGATGCCGTCGGCGAGCTGCTTCGACCGGGTGCGGACGATGTCGAGGGATTCGTCGGAGAGCGTGCGGACGGTCGCCCCCAGGCTCGCCGAGGCGGGGATGACGTTGATCGCGTCCGAGGCGCGCAACTGGGTCACCGACATCGCGATGGGGTCGAAGACGTCGATGCGGCGGCTGACCATGTTCTGCAGCGCCGTGACGAGTTCGGCCAGAGCCGGCACCGGGTCGACGGCGGTCTGCGGCTGAGACCCGTGTCCGCCGCGTCCGTGGATGGTCACCCGCAGCGTGTTCGAACCCGCCTGCAGAGTTCCGGGGCGGGTCGCGACGACCCCGCGAGCGCGCGGAAGCACGTGGACTCCGAACGCGGCGATCGCCCGCGTACCGGTGGAATCGAGCACACCTTCGTCGATCATCACCGACGCGCCGTTGTAACCCTCCTCCCCGGGCTGGAACATGAAGACGACATCCCCGGCCAGCTCATGCCGGTGGCTGTGGAGGAGCCGTGCGGCTCCGACGAGACCTGCGGTGTGCAGGTCGTGGCCGCAGGCGTGCATGTTTCCGTTCGTCGAGGCGAACGGCTCGTCCGTCTCCTCCGCCACGGGCAGCGCGTCCATGTCTCCGCGCAGGAGCACGGCGGGAGCATCGACGGGCCTGTTCGGATGCGAGCCGCGCAGGACGGCGACCACCGAGGTGGTGCTCTCGCCCGTGGTCACCTCGAGATCGAGACCGGCCAGGGCCTCGAGGACGGCAGCCTGGGTCCGGGGCAGGTCGAGGCCGATCTCCGGCATCGTGTGGAGTGCACGCCGCAGATCCTGGAGTTCAGACAGCAGGGCTCCGCCCTCGGCGAGGAGGTCCCGGGTGCCGCTGTGCGCCGCGCTCACAGCAGGCTCACGAGGACGCTGGCGATGACGACGGATCCGGCCGACACCGAGGTGAAGCCGCCGACGAGCATCGGCGGAAGCATGACGTTGAGCAGGGCTTCCTTCTCCTCGTCGTCACGGGCGATGGAACGGGCCACCTCGTTGGTGAGCAGATAGTCGGCGGGGAAGCCGTACATTGCCGTCAGCGCCACCGACATGCCCAGCGGTGCCTTCCACCGCAGCAGCTTCGTGGCGACGAAACCGCCGATGACGATGCCGGCGCCGCCGACGATGAGGATCGAGATGGTCGGCAGGAAGGCGTTGATGACGTCCTGCACCGAGGCGGTGACGAGCGGGGCCATGACGATGGCGATGACGCCGGCCATGGCGATGCCGAACGAGTTCGACCTCTCCATCGCCTTATCCGGTGAGAGGCCGATCGCTGTGGCGAGAATACCGAGGAGGAGAGCGACGATCGAGGATGGGATGTGCGTGGGGATCTCGATGAGGGTGGCGATCGATCCGCCGACGAGGATGAGGAAGAGCATGAACAGCTGGTTGTCGATGAGGAAGGACGGCAGGGTGATGAGCTTCTTCTTCTGCGCGGCCTCGGCCTCGTCTTCATGGTGAGCGGCGGCGAGATCGTTGAGTTCGCCGCTGTCGCGCAGCTTCGTGGCGTACCGGCGGAGCAGGAAGTTCGTCATCGGCATCGACGGCAGGGACTGGAGCATGAGCACGAGTGCCGGGAGCACGATGATCGACGAGGCGGCTCCGTGGGCCGTCAGCCCCTCGGTCGTCAGGCTGGTGGCGACGATGCCTCCGGCCAGTGGGCCGGAACCGGCGACGAAGGTCTCGAATCCGAAGAGCGGGGCGACGACCGCGAGGATGAGCAGGACGGCCACGAGCATGCCGGACACCGCGATGATCACCGAGCGCCACTGTTTGAGCATCACGCGCAGCGGGATGAGCGTGCCCATATGGAACAGCAGCGGGGCGACGAGGATCGTGTAGATCTGCACGAGCATCGAGTCGTCGACGACGGAGTCGGGGACGATGCCGATCTTCGCGAAGACGAAGATGCCGAGCATCGCCACGAGCAGGCTGGGTATGCGGGCTTTCGACCAGATCGAGATCAATTCGCCCAGGGCGATGAAGGCGAGAACGATGGCGGCGGCGAAGATGGCTTCCATGGATGGTCCTTAAATTTGGAAAGTGAACCGGATCACAAGATACTACGCCAGGAGCCGTGCTTGGAGGTTTCGGTGAGATTTCCTGATAGGTGGGACCCGACCCCTCCCATCGGGGCGGCGCTCATCGAGGTCAGGGCATAGGGTGGAGGCATGAGTTTCATGCAGTTCCTCCACGAACGCGGCATGGTCGAACGCCCTGGTTCGGGCAGTCGACCCCTGGTGATCGCTCACCGAGGCTATTCGGCGGTGGTGCCGGAGAACAGCCTCGCCGCTGTCGATGCCGCCCGTGCGCTCGGGGTCGACTTCATCGAGGTCGACACCTCGACGAGTGCCGACGGGGTGCCGGTGATCCTCCACGACCCCGATCTCGACCGGACGACGAATCGCAAAGGGCCGGTCGTCAACCTCACCGCCGAGGAGCTCTCCTTCGTCGATGCCGGGTCGTGGATGGGGCCCGGGTTCACCGGTGTGCGTGTTCCGACCCTGTCGGCAGTGATGCGTTCGATCCAGCACCGAGGTGGTGAACTCCTCCTCGAACTCAAGGGGGAGTGGTCATCGGGTGCGGTGGCCAGAATCTCCGAACTGGTCGTCGAGACAGGAATCGCGGATCGGATGGTGGTGCAGTCCTTCAACACCGTCACGTTGGAGACCTGCCGTGACATGCTTCCGATGGTCGCCCGCTTCCTGCTGCGGATGGTGCCCAAGCCCGAGGACATCGAGGTCGCCCGCGAGCTCGGAGCGGTGGCGATCAACCCGTCGTACAAGGGATTCTCGGTGCGAAAGTCCGTGGTCACGGAGATCCGGGACAACGACCTCGGCGTGTTCGTCTGGACCGCGGATGAGATGAACGAATGGCGGGAACTCCTCGATGCTGAGGTCGATGGGATCATCACCAATCATCCGGGCCGCCTGCAGGGGTTCCTGGCGGGACGATTCGACCGGGTGAAGTAGGGCGGATGTACTGCGCGGCAACGGGTGATGTGGGCATCGTCGCCGACCGATCCTGCCGATTTCGGTGCTTGTGAGTGAGGTCACCGAATCCCGATTTGCCCCGGCCGCGCAAACCCGTGTAAATTCTTACCTGTTGCCCCGATAGCTCAGTCGGCAGAGCATCTCCATGGTAAGGAGAAGGTCAAGGGTTCGATTCCCTTTCGGGGCTCTCGTGCCGCCTCAAATGCGGCGCTGGGGCGGGGTAGCTCAGCTGGTTAGAGCGCACGACTCATAATCGTGAGGTCGGGGGATCGAGTCCCCCTCCCGCTACCGACAGGCCCCTCACCTGAGATTCGATCTCGGTGAGGGGCTATTTTCATGCCCAAGAACCGGACTCCGACCTCGATCAAGCGGGCGCGCGCATATCGAATGGTGCGCGGGTCGTCAGGCGCGCTGCTGCTTGATCGACAGGTACCGGGTGTCCGTGCCCGGCGCCCTGGGGAGTGACCGAGTTCTGGGTGGCCTCGTCTCGTCTTCGGCTGCGCAGTCAGCGCGCTTTGATGCTCCTTTGCGGCCAGTACGCACACCTTCGGCCGCCTTGAGGCCCATGTGCACATCTTCGGTTTCACGGGACGAATTACGAAACGATACGTTGTGTTGCGTAATAGATGTGACGTATGCAATGCTCTGAATATGACCGAGAGCACAATGAAGGGTCGGCCCCTCGATGATGTTCTGACCCGACGTGTTCTCGCGGCCGTGCGATCTCAGCTCGAGGAACACGGATTCGTGAATCTCAACATCGAGAAGATCGCCTCGGCCGTGGGGTGCGGCAAGACGACGATCTACCGACGGTGGCCGACGAAACCCGAACTCGTCGCGGCGGCCCTCGTCGATGGACTCACACTCGGTGAACTGCCGGACACCGGTGACGTGGTGGACGACCTCGTCGAGCACGCGTGGCAGAATCTTGAGAATTTTCGCCGGTCGAAGGACGACGCGAAGAACAACGGATTGCTGTTGGCTATGTTCAACATGGACGTCATTCCGATCATCTCGGAGTCATTCATGAAGGATCGCCATGCCATGGGACGAGAGATCCTCTCCAGGGCCGTCGACCGCGGCCAGATGAGTGACGAACTCGATCACGACCTCATCATCGACACTCTCGCCGGTTTCACCCTCTTCCGCATCACTCTCAAGCCCGACGCCAGTCGCACCGACGATGCCGCGCTCAGGGACACCTACCGCAGTCTCGTGTGTTCGCTCGTCGACCGCTCGTCGACCGCTCGTCGACGACCGGCTGATGAGATCCGGTGCTGTTGCGACGAGGTCGTCGCCGCACCGACCCGATACCCCGTGAAAGGACCTCAATGACCATCCCCGATCCGACACTCGACACCAGATCGAACAAGAGAATCCTCGCCGTCGTCGGCTTTCTCGTCTTCGTCGAATTCTCCAGTGGATTCCTGCAGGGCTACTACCTGCCACTGCTCGACTCCGTGCGCGACCACCTCGGCGTCTCCGACGCTTCGATCGCTTGGTTCATCACCGTGCAGACACTCACGGCGGGCGTCTGTGTCCCGATCCTCTCGAAACTGGGCGACATCTTCGGACACCGGCGCATCCTGCGTATCGGCATCGTCACCGTTCTCATCGGCACCGTGCTCGTCGCACTCGCCCCCAGCTATCCGCTGGTCCTGCTGGGCCGGGTGCTGACCGGACCGATTGCCGTCTGGCTGCCGCTGGAACTGGCGATCGTGCATAATCAGATCCAAGGCGAGACGGCGCGTCGCGCGATCGGCATGCTCATCTCCGCACTGACGATCGGAGCCCTGATCGGATCACTCGCAGCCGGACTGTTCTCCTCCCTGCTGTCGTCCACAGCTGGGCAGCTCATGGTTCCGGTGGTGATGGTCGCCGTCTCGACCGTCTTCGTCTTCACCCTCGTCCCGGAATCGACCTCGAGGACCGCACCGGTCATCGACTGGCTCGGCTTCATCCTGCTGGCTCTCTTCATGCCGGCACTTCTGACGGGCATCAAGGCCGTCACCTCCCAGGCGGGCCTCGGCTTCGCTTTCATCGCCGTTGCGATCGTCCTCATCGGCGTCTTCGTCTGGTGGGAGCTGCGCACCAGTACTCCCGCGCTCAATCTGCGTGTACTCACCTCGAACCGACTCTGGCCCGTGTATGTCACCTCGTTCCTCTTCGGAATGGTGCTCTTCGGAACTCAGAGCATCACGACGACCTTCCTTGCGGGCCGACCTGAGGTGGTCGGATATGGATTCGACCTCAGTGCCGGAACCATCTCCCTGACCAATGGCACGAACATGCTCCTCGCCGCAGTCGGTGCCGCGGTCTACGCCTACATCGCAAAAGGCATCTCGCTCAAAGGTGTTCTCGTTCTCGGTTCGGCGACCGTGGCGATCTCCCAGCTGCTCCTCATCGTCGGCCATGGTTCGCTGCCGCTGGTCGTCATCGGCATCGCGCTCGCCGGCTTCGGATCCGGGCTCCTGCTCGGCGGCCTTCCCGCCGCGACCACCGAGGCCTCGCCCGCCGACGAGACAGGTATCGCCACCGGTGTGTACAACTCCGTGAAGACACTCGGCGGCGCACTGGCCGGAGCCGTGTTCGCGCTCATCCTCGGGATGTTCGTCATTCCCGAGGCCGGAGCCTCCAGCGTAGGAGGATACATCTCCATCTGGGTGATCTGCGCCGCAACTACCGGTCTCTGCCCGGTGCTTCTCGCGCTGATCCGTCCCGAGAACAACACGGAGGGACCCGCCTCCGCCACCGACACCGCGGCAGACCAGACGCGCGAAGGCGTCTGAAGAGCCATCAGATCCCGTCGGTCCCTGACCGATCTGCCCATTGCCCACCGCGAAAGGAACCCCATGTCCACTGCACAGCTTCCCTCCACCATTCCCGGCGCAGATCACCTGTTGCTGCGCGGAGCCACCCTCATCGACGGCACCGGCAAAGCTCCGATCACCGATGCCGAGGTCGAGGTCAGGGATGGCCGCGTGACCTATGCGGGACCGGCACGTGAGACCGCTCCAGCCGACGCCACGCTCGTTGCGCTGGAAGGCAGAACAATTCTGCCCGGGTTCATCGACGCCCATGTCCACTTGGGCATGTCGATCGAGGACCAGCCCGCCGACGCGGCCCGCTTCGAGTCGGAACGCACCTTCAGGTCAGCGCTCAACGCCCGGAAGACGCTCATGGCAGGAGTGACCACAGCCCGCGACCTCGGCGGAATCGACCGCGGCTACCGCGACGCGATCGCGGCCGGACTCATCCAGGGCCCGCGCACCCATCTCGCACTCGCACCACTGTCACCGACCGGTGGGCACACGGATTTCACGATGCCCAACGGGCGTGCAGTGCCGATGCACATGCCGGTCAATCCGATCATCGACACCGACGACGATGTGCGGCGGACGATCCGCCTCCTCATTCGCGGCGCTGCCGACGTCATCAAGGTCTGCACGACCGGAGGAGTGTCCAGTCCTTCTGACACACCAGACGACATCGGTGTCCCCGAAGAACACGTGCGGCTCATCGTCGCCGAAACCGCAAAACGTGCCGGCCAGCCGGTCGCCGCACATGCGCAGGGCGCCGAAGGCATCAAAGCCGCCATCCGCGGCGGAGTGAGGTCGGTCGAACACGGCTACGGCATCGACGACGAGGGCATCGAGCTGATGCTCGAGCACGGCACCTTCCTCGTCCCGACTCTCAGCAGCGCCCTGCGCGTCCCCGACCCGGCAGCGGTTCCCGGCTACCTGTACGAGAAGAAGGTGAAGTGGTCGGCCATTGCCCGTGAACGCGTCGCCGCCGCACTGGCGGCCGGGGTCAAGGTCGCGCTCGGCACCGACTCCGGGGTGTGCCCGCACGGTGAGAACCTGCGCGAGCCCGTCCACGCGGTCGAGCTCGGATTGAGCCCGATGCAGGCGATCGTCGCAGGAACGAAGAACGCCGCCGAACTGCTCCGCCTCGACTCCGATCTGGGAACCCTGGAAGAGGGCAAGCTCGCGGACCTCATCATCATTGACTTCGACCCGCTCGAGGACATCACTCCGCAGGCGACACCGGACAACGTCAAGGCCGTTGTGCAAGGCGGTGCAGTGGTCAAGGACACAGCAGCGTGGTTCGACTCGGCACCCGTCCGGCCTCTGCTGGCACAGTGAACGACAGATTCGGCGCCATCCTCGAACGCTTCGACGAATCGGCGATCGACCCGTGCGGGGACAGCAGCGGACCTCTCTCCGGTATGCCGCTGGGGATCAAAGCGAACATCGCCGTCGCCGAGGCGGTCCCGAGCTCCCAGAGTCGAGTCTTCGATCGAGATTTCCACCGAGGCCGTGACGCCGAGGTCGTCGCCCGACTGCGTGAGGCCGGGGGAGTGATTGCGTGTACGACGACGATGGTCGAACACGCTGCCGGCCGGCCGGATCCTGCGCTCGGATTCCCGCTTCCCCGCAACCCTTGGGATCTGACCCGTTGGCCTGGGGGATCGAGCTGCGGAACCGCGATCGCGATCAGTCTCGGAATCATCTCGGCCGGACTGGGTACCGACACCTCCGGCAGCTGCCGAATACCCGCCGCCTACTGCGGAGTCACGGGACTGCGGCCGACGGCCGGCTCGCTGCCGATGAAGGGCATCATGCCCGCGGCCCCGAGCCTCGACATCGTCGGTCCGATGGCCAGAAGCGCCGAGGACTGCCGTCTGCTGCTCGAAGTGATGCGCGGAGTGCCTGTCGGGTCTTCACCGCGGGAACTGCCGACACGGGTGCTCGTTCCGAGGCACGTCATCGGCTCACCGCGGATCTCCGCCGAGGTGGCCGCCGCCTTCGACGACGGGCTGCGTACACGCTGGACGCTGGGACTCGACGTCGGATCAGCGGACCTGCCCTACCTCGACGACCTCATTACGGCGACTCTGACGATCATGCTCCGCGAGATGTACGACGTCCACCGTGAGCGGCTGGTCTCGCACTGGAACGACTACGGTCGGTCCTTCCGTCGCCTCGCGCTCGCCGGTGCACTGGTGTCCGACAGAGCCTACGCTGCGGCACTTCGTTCAGCCGCAGAGCTGCGCGGGCGACTCGAGAGTCTCCTCGACAGGGGTGCCGTCCTGGCGCTGCCGACGTGGCCGTCGTCCGCACCGCCCTACGTGTTCAAAGGCGGAACCCCTCAGGACGACTGGAACCTGACCGCGGCCTTCTGCGCCACCGGAAATCCGGCACTCGCCGTCCCGATGGGCTTCGACTCACTGGGTCTGCCGTTGTCGCTGCAATTAGTCGGGTCCGGCGCACGACCGACAGCCTCGGGAACGACGTGCCCGAGAGGAGAAGATCTTGTTCTGTCGGTCGGCGAGCTCTTCCAGTCGCACACCGATCATCATCTGCGCAGGCCGAACCCGGATCTGGCCAGTTCGCTGCCTCCGATACCCGACCCCGACGCGGGCGTCGACGAGGACGCGAGTGCACCCGACCTTCCACCGCAGCTCACAGGACTCGGCATACCCCTGTCTCTCGCAGATAGGGTGATGCTCGGCCACCTCGTCGAGATGCTGTTCCCGACACCATGAACGCCGTCGCTCGGACGGCACGTACAACCTCCGCGACCGACTCGGTCGACGAACACCAACGACAGAAGGACACCACCATGACGATCGACTTCACCGCAGAGTCCGCGAGCCTGAGCACAGAACTGCGCGAACTGCGCCGCGACCTCCACCGCAACCCTGAGATCGGGCTCGAACTGCCGTACACGCAGAAGCGGATCCTCGCAGCCCTCGAGGGACTGCCGCTCGACATCACCCTCGGCAAAGACCTCAGTTCGATCGTCGCGGTCCTGCGCGGAGAACGACCCGGACCAACGGTTCTGCTGCGCGGGGACATGGATGCCCTCCCTGTGGTCGAGAGCACCGGACTCGACTTCGCCTCGGCCAACGGCAACATGCACGCCTGCGGACACGACCTCCATGTCTCCGGACTGGTCGGTGCCGCGAAGCTGCTCGCCGCCCATCAGGCCGAGCTGCGCGGGACCGTGGCCTTCATGTTCCAGCCAGGAGAGGAAGGTATGGGCGGAGCGAAGATCATGCTCGACGAGGGGATGTTCGAAGCCATCGGCCAGACTCCCGATGCGGCCTACGCGATCCACGTCGCCCCCGGAGCGCCGGGAACGTTCGTCACCCGACCGGGCACGGTCATGGCCGGAGCGAACACTCTGCATGTGACGATGCACGGCAAGGGCGGTCACAGCTCTCGACCGGAGGACTCCGTCGACCCCGTCCGTCCGATTCTCGAGTTCGGGCAGGCGCTGTATTCGATGATCACGGGATCGTTCAGCGTCTTCGACCCCATCGTCGCCGAGGTGACTCAGTTGGAGGCAGGAGACGCCGTCAACGTCATTCCCGCCTCGGCGAAGCTCGGCGCTTCGGTGCGCACGCTCTCTGCGGAGACGACGCGGAAGTTCCCGGAACGTGCGACCCGACTGGCCGAGTCGATTGCCGCCGCCCACGGCTGCACCGCCGAGGTGGTCTGGAACGAACAGTACCCAGTGACGATCAACGACGGTCACGAAGCCGAGTTCGCGCTGACGACCCTGACCGAACGCTTCGGCGCCGAACGCGTCGTCGAAGCACCGAACCCGGTCATGGGATCCGAAGACTTCTCGTACGTGCTCGAACAGGTGCCGGGAGCCTTTGTCTTCTTCTTCGTGTCACCGGAAGGCATCGATCCGGCGACCGCTGCGACGAATCACTCGCCGGAAGTCCAGTTCGATGATGCTCACCTCCCCGACCAGGCAGCGGCGCTGGCGACCCTGGCCTGGGAGCGGTCACTGCGCGACTGAGCGGAGCGCTCATCCTTCCGCCGACGGCGAAGAGCGCACAGATCGCCATGGAAGACCCTGTGTTCGAAACGTAGTCAAGGGCCGCCTCGGCACCTATCCTCGAAGGAACCGTTCGACCAGGGTGGGGGATCAACGATGATCGATACACAACTGTCAGACTGGCTGCTTGACTCCGATCCGGCGCTGAGATGGCAGGTCGAACGCGACCTGCTCGGCGCCGACGAGGCGACCTGGCAGGCCACCCGAGCGAGAGTCGTCCTCGAGGGATTCGGGGCCGACCTGCTCGCCCGTCAGGACGCCGACGGACAATGGGCCGGCGGAGCGTTCTTCCCTGCGGACTTCGCCTTCGACGATGACCGACCGCAGCCTTGGACTGCGACGACGTGGGCGCTCAAGGATCTGCGCGAATGGGGAGTGGCCGCCTCGGCGCTGGAGGGAACGGCGGAGAAGCTTCAGTCGGCACGATGGGAATACGAGGATCTGCCCTACTGGGGCGGCGAGGTCGACGTGTGCATCAATTCGTGGACGCTGTCGAACGGCCTGTGGCTGGGTGCCGACGTCGACGGCCTCGTCGACTGGTTCCTCGACCATCAGCTGCCCGACGGCGGGTGGAACTGCGAATGGGTCGAAGGGTCGGAGGTTGCGTCCTTCCACTCCACCCTCAACGCTCTCGTCGCCCTCCTCGATTATGAGAAGGTCACCGGAGACAGGGCCCGCGTTCAGCACGCGAGGGCAGGGGGAGAGGAGTACCTCCTCTCCCGTGACCTGTTCCGCCGCCGAGGCACCGGTGAACCCTTCGACGGTCGTGCCCTGGCGCTGTTCCATCCCCGGCGGTGGTTCTACGGCATCCTTCCGGCACTCGATCATTTCCGCGAGGCGCGGTTGATCGACGGTCTCGCACCGGATCCGCGGATGGCGGAGGCTGTGGAGTTGATCCGCACACGACGATCCGCTGACGGCACCTGGAATCAGGACCACCGCCTCGACGGTGATGTGTGGTTCCACGTCGATGTGCCGCCGGGTGAACCCTCGAAATGGGTGACGCTGCAGGCCCGGCGGGTCCTCGACTGGTGGGACGGAACACCACCCGCCTGAGCATCCTCAGCGCCAACATAGGAACGCCACAGCCTCGGGCCAGAGCCGATCCGCACGATGGTGTCATCACATCATCAATGGAAGGACACAACATGGCTCGCGTACCCGAACCGGAGCAGACCGAGAACGGACCGACCTACGAAGGTCGCGTCCTCGACCGTCCCGAAGACGAGGTCGTCGACCAGGGCGTCTCCTTCGACATCCGCACTCTCTTCAGCCGTCGCGGCGTGATCGGTCTCGTCGGTGCCGGCGTCGGGACTGTGGCTCTTGCCGCATGCGGATCGTCGAACTCGTCGAGCGAATCGGGATCGACCACGAGCTCCGATGTCACCGAGATCCCGGACGAGACCAATGGGCCCTACCCGGCCGATGGAACAAACGGACCAGACATCCTCGAGGAGTCAGGAATCGTTCGACAGGACATCCGGACGAACCTCGACGGAGGAGACGCGGTCGAGGGTGTGGCACTGAACTTCACACTCAAGGTCACCGACATGGTCAACGACAACAAAGCCTTCGAAGGGGCTGCGGTCTATGCCTGGCAATGTGACGCCCAAGGACTGTACTCGATGTACTCCGAAGGAGTCGAGGACGATACCTGGCTACGCGGAGTGCAAGTCGCAGACGAAAACGGTGAAGTCACCTTCATCTCGATCTTCCCCGGCTGCTACACCGGTCGCTGGCCCCACATCCATTTCGAGGTCTATCCGGACGTCGATTCGATCACCGACTCCGAAAACTGCATCTGCACGTCGCAGATGGCCCTCCCGGAAGAGGCCTGCAATGACGTCTACGCTCTTGATGCCTACGACGGTTCGGCCAAGAACCTCTCGGGAGTCACGCTCGACGATGACAACGTCTTCGGTGACGACTCCGGCGTGAACCAGATGGCAACCCTCAGCGGGGACGTCGACTCCGGATACGTTGCCAGCCTCAACGTAGCCATTGACACCTCAACCGAGTCGAACACCGGTGGTGGTGGCGGTGGTGGCGAGGCCCCCGAAGGACAAGACGGCGGCACACCTCCAGAGGGCGGAGAAGGCCAGACGCCTCCCGACGGGGAAGCGCCCGGCGGTACTTCTCCGGATCAGGAGAGCTCCGAAGACACCGAAGAGTGATCCACCCCTACACGCAGATCTGAAAGAGAGAACATCATGTTGCACAACCTCACGGGCTGGCACGCCCTCGTCATCCTCGCCATCATCATCCTCGTCTTCGGGGCCGCCAAGCTGCCCGCACTCGCCAAGAGCCTCGGACAGTCCGTGCGCATCCTCAAGGACGAGACGACCGAGACGCGCAAGAACGACTCCTCCTCTCAGGGCCACGAGGCGGTGACCGACCCGATCGTCACGGATCCGGTGGCCGGCACTCCGCCCGGGACTCCGATCCGCACCTCCGCCGAGGCGAGCGTCGAGCCGAACGTTGATCCCAACCTCGGTGACTCCGCCGACGCATCGGCCGTTCGAGCCCGCTCATGAGCACCGCCACCGCCGAGAAGATGCCGCTGTCCGCGCACCTGCGGGAGGCCCGGAAACGGGCGGTGCGCGCGGCGGTGGCGCTCCTCATCGGCACCGTCATCGGCTATCTCACCTCGGACCTGGTCATGGATGTCCTCCGTGCACCGATCACCGAGCTCGCCGCTTCCCGCAGCGCCTCGCTCAACTACGACAGCGTCACCGGCGCCTTCGACCTCCAGCTGCGCATCGCCGTGTACTCAGGCATCATCCTCTCCAGCCCGGTGTGGCTGGGGGAGATCTTCGGGTTCCTCACCCCAGGGCTGACGGCGAAGGAGAAGAAGTACACGTTCGGCTTCCTCGGCGCGGCACTTCCCCTCTTCGTCGCCGGCTGCCTCACCGGCCTCTACGTCTTCCCGCGGATGGTCGAAGTGCTCACCTCGTTCGCCTCATCCGAGGACAGCACGATCCTGCAGGCGTCGTACTATTTCGACTTCGTGTTCAAGATCGTCATCGCCACCGGCATCGCTTTCGTCCTCCCGGTGTTCCTCGTCGTCCTCAACTTCATCGGAGTGCTGCCGGCGCGGACGATCGCGAAGGCGTGGCGGGTGAGCATCGTCGGAATCGTCGTCTTCGCAGCCCTGGTCACCCCCGCCGCCGATGTGCTCTCGATGTTCTTCGTCGCCGCCCCGATGGCCCTGCTCTTCCTCGCGGCGCTCGCCATCGCCTGGGTGCACGACCGGTCGCGCGGTTACGACGATTCCTCGCCGATCGATCGGTCACGGCGCGAGGCGCCGCGGATCGACCGATCACGGTCCTCGACCACAGAAGGAACCGTCACTACGGCTCCGAGCTCGACCATAGATCCGAGCTCGACTGCAGATCCGACCTCGACCACGGAAGGGAGCCGGACGTGTTCGGCCTGAGCTTCGAGAAGTTCGTCCTCATCGGCATCATCGCCGCGATCGTCATCGGCCCGCGCCGGCTGCCCGCCTATGCGCACAAGCTCGGCGAAGCGGTTCGCCTGCTCCGGGCGCAGATCGACAGTGCTCGGACCCGGGCCGTCGACTCGATGGGTGTCGAAGACTGGCAGGCACTCGATCCCCGTCAGTACGATCCGCGCCGGATCGTCCGCGAGGCTCTGACCGAGCCGGAACCGACAACTCCGACCGCGGAGGAGAAGACGGCTCGTGTCTCGGACTCAGAGGAATCCATCGCCGAGGCGGCCGGCCGATACGTCATCACCGGTTCGTCCGGACACCCCCGGAGACGATTCGTCGCCCCCACGACCGAGAGCCGTGCGGGCGACGAGGAGGGTGCGGATGGGCAGCCTCGGTGATCAGTCCTTGAAGTCGAAGTCCTTCTGATCGATGCCAGGGAACACGAGCTCGTACTTGACCATCTTGTCCTTGTGATCGACGATCTTCACGGTCCCGTAGTACGTCCACTCACCCTTGACCCGATCCTTGTCCTTGACCGTGACATCACAGCTCTCGAAGCCGTACCACTCCTTGAGCTCCATATCGTCGGCACATTCGGCCTTCTTGACCTTCATGCCGACCTTGTTCTCGAACAGGTCGACGAGGTCGGCTTCGATGGATCTGGCCGGCACCGTGCCGTTGCCCTTCTTGTCGAACTTCATGCCATCGTCACTGGCCCAGTTCGTCGTTCTGGCGGCGTCGGCAAACGGATCGGTCGATTTCGTGTCGGTCGGCTCAGCCTCGGCGGGCTCTGAAGCCGCGGGCGTGGTCGCGGCACCTCCGCCGAATCCACCGCCGTCCGAAGAGTCCTCGGTGGCCTGAGCGGCTTCCGACTTCTGCCCCTCGGCGGGCTTGTCACCCCCACCGCAGGCCGAAAGCGACAGGGCCAGGGCGGTGCCCGCTGCCACAGTCATCAGGCGGGGCATCCAATTTGAGTGGCGAACCGGTGTCATCGTCTTACTCCTTCGCACTTCTGCGATCACAAACGTTGTCGATACACCACGATTCTGCCATGGCCCACTGCCCACGAATGTCGGGCCGTGTGCGGATCTGGGGACACATGTGGCGGATCGAACACAGGTTCGCGCCCGTGCCGACCGCCGGTTCCCGGTTACTCTGCGGCAGGCGAGTTGACGGCCTTGGCGAGCGCTTCGAACGCCCGGATCGTCGGGAAGAGCTTCGCGGCGTCCTGCGGCAGGCCCCAGCTGGAGAGCTTGACCCCGACGAGGTTCGCCCCGGGGTTGATGTAGATCATCTGGCCGTGGATGCCCAGGGCGAGGAAGGCGTGCGAATCGGGGAAGGGGAACCAGAACTGGTTGTGATACGCCCCGCCGGGCATCCGATTGTCCCCGGGTCCGTCGGCGAAGGCCTGCCGAACATCCTCGGTGGTCGTCAGGGTATCGCCGATCCATGTCGTCGGGGCGACCTGCTGGCCGGTCAGCGACTGGCCGCGGTTGGCGTAGACGTAGCCGAAGCGGGCCAGATCGCGCAGCGTGGTGTTGATGCCGCCGTCGAACATTCCGACCCCGTACTGGTCGGTGGCGATGAGCGCATCCTGCTCCGCGCCGATCCGCGACCACAGCACCCGTGACATGAGCGTCTGCATGGATTCGCCGGCGATCTTCTCGCACACCCAGCCGAGCACATCCGTCTCGCACGAGCGGTATTCGAAGACCCCTCCGTGCGCGGACTTCGCCTCGAGCGTGGTGAGGAACTCGTACATTCCGATGCCCGGGCTCTCCCGCTTCGCCTCGGACCAGCCAATCGACTCCTCGATCTGCCTGACCTCGGACTTCGGGTCGAGATAGTCCTCGGAGAAGCGGATGCCCGAGCGCATGTCGAGGATATGCCTCACCGTGGCCCCGGCATAGCCGGAGTCTGCGAGTTCGGGCACATAGTCGGTGATCAGACGGTTCGGGTCGAGGTCGCTCGAACCCACCAGCACACCGGCGACGGTGCCGACGAGGGACTTCGACACCGACATCAGCAGATGTTCGGTGCCGGGCGTCATCGCACCGAAGTACTCCTCGGTGAGCACGGTTCCTTTGTGCAACAGCATCCACGCATCCGTGTCGGTCGATTCGATGACGCTGCGGACGCTGCGCGCCTCCGAGAACTCCGTCGCCGGGATCTCGACCTCACCGAGGTCCTGCAGATCGACCGGCAGTTCGGCCACCGGGCCGGTCCCACGCGAGATCGGCGTCGTCGGCAGCACCTGCATGACGTTCTGAAACGACCATCGGACATTGCCGGGATCCTGCCAATTGTCGCGGTCGATCCCCGCCGACGGATCGGCGGGTGCGACCGCCTCGGCCGGGGGAGTGGGCACAGTCTGCTCCGGTGACGGTTCGGTCACGCTTCACCTCGTGTTCTCTGGTCGGTCACGCCCGCGCGGATCGGCCGCGCGGGAGGCAGTGCAGAACCGCCTCGGGTCGTGATGAGAGTATCACCGAGGCGGCCCCACCTACCGTGTGATAGGCAGTGCCATCGTGCAGTGCCATCGTGCACTGCTATCGGGGTCTGGGCCGGCCCACGACCGGGCCCGGACTCAGTCGCCCTTGGCTCCCGGACCGCCGAGGGCGGGAGCCGGATCCTCGGCCACGACCGGGACCCCGGCGTACATCGCACGGATCGAATCGATGAAATGCTTGGCCCTGATGCTCAGCGCATCGGGCCCGCCGACATTGGTCTGCAGCGGATTCTTCGTCACCAGCACGCCGAGGTCGGCACCCTTCCACCGGTAGTCCCCGGCGCCGAAGATGCGCAGGAAGAACACCTCGCTGCCGTTCTGCAGCGGGTGCCAGTCGAGCGCAGCGCGCTTGTACGTCAGCGTCCCGTACTGGTCGAGATAGTACTGACCCGTCAGCGGCGAATGCGTGATGTACTCGGTGATCGGAGCCGTCTCCTTGATGATCATCTGGCTCCACTCGTCGGCGCCGGAGAGCTCCTCCCACCGCTCGTTGATCTCATTGACGTCGAGATCGAACTCGACATCGAGGTATTCGAGCAGATGGAACAGGAACAGCGGCACATCGGCATAGGCGCCTGCGGTGACGTTCGTGATCGCCGATGCCCCTGAAATGCGCGGATTGAGCTCACCGAGGTAGCAGTCGTCGTTGTCGAGATCGACGAGGACATCGACCTCGAAGAAACCTCGGTAGCCGCGTCGGCGCAGACCCTCACCCATCTTTCGCACGAGCTCACGGGTCTGCGCCCGCTGCTCGGCGTTGAGGACATCGGGCTTCATCTCATTGCCGCACCAGCCTCCCTTGTACGGGGTGAGCTCCGCGAAGCCGGCGAGTTCGGTCAGATACGGGCCGACGACGACGCCGCTTGAGGTGATGACCGCCTCGACGGCGACCGGGGTGTTGTTGATCCGCTTCATCACCTTCAGCTGCTCGCCGATGATGTCATCCTTGTGCGTCTCCCAATCGGCAGCCTCGGAGATGAAGAACGTCGTCTTCCCCGAATCTCCGTACGGGGTCTGTACGACCAGATCGTCACCGAGCCCGGCCTCGGCGGCCCGCTCACCCAGTTCGGCGTACGTATCGGCGGTGGTGAGCACATTGGGTACGGAGAATGCTCCGGCCTCATTGCCGAGCTTCGTCGTCTCGATCTTCGAATCCAGCTGATTGCGCAGCGCGGCCGAGGGCAGGATGAGATCGTAACCGAGCTCCCGGCAGATCCTCTCCGTCTCCTCATCGAAGAACACCATCGCCACCTTCACCCGCTCACCGTGGGGGACATTGCGCGTCATATGCGCCCGCACCTCGGCATTGAGCAGAAGCCAATTGTTGATGGCCTCACCCGAATCGAACTCCACATACGGTTTGTACCGCGGTGAGAATACTCGCGGGTGCGCGCCGTCCCACCCGTCGTAGTAGGTGACGTAGGAGAAGTTGCGCACCCACCGGTCGATGCCGAGCAGGTTGAACGGGGTGGCGCCGACGAAGAAGATCGGGGTCTGATTCGTCCGGAAGAAGTGGCGCACCTCGGAGACGTTGCGCAGAGGACGTCTGATCTGCACACGCTCGGCCTCTTCGCCGGTGTATGCCGCATCGGTGGCGACGGCCACTTCGACCTCGGCAGGGGCATCCTCGCGAGCCGCGGGCGCGGGTTTCGCCTCCTGCAGATCGGGGCTCGCAGGGCCTGCACTTCGGGGTTCATTCGTCATCGCACTACTCCTTAGCAAATGTGATGTGGACAACATATACCAGTTTTGAAGTCTTGAGCCCGATGGTGCAGGAATTGTGTGAACCGGACACGAACGACCGGTCAATTCTTCACCGGTGGGCATCGCATCGGGGCCGTGCCTTAGGCTGGGAACGATACTGACCACAGCGGAAAAGAGAGCGGATATGCCGGTGAATACCGAGAAGCAGGGAGCCTCGTTCGCCCTGCCTCAGCCCTACGAGGTCTCACGGGAGGCGATCGCGGAGTTCGCGCTCGCCACCGGGGCGAAGGCCGACTACCATTTCGACGCCGAGGCGGCCACCGCGCTGGGCTATCGCGACGTCGTCGCCCCGACCACCTTCGCCGTGATCATCGCGCAGAAGTCCGAGGCCGCCTACATCACCGACCCCGAATCGGGCATCGACTTCTCGAAGGTCGTCCACGGCTCCGAGCAGTTCTCCTTCACCCGCCCCATCGTCGCCGGCGACGTGCTGTCGGCCGTGACCCACGTCGACGGAGTCCGCGCCGCAGGCGACAACGCCATGATCACCACCCGCACCGAACTCACCGACGCCGCCGAGCAGCCGGTCGTCACCGTGACTTCGACCATCGTCGTGAGAGGAGACGGAGAATGAGCCCCATCGACTTCTCCCAGCTGACCATCGGAGACACCGTCGTCGAAGCCGAGATCCCCCTCTCGCGTGCCTCCCTGATCGACTACGCGGCAGCCTCGGGCGACCACAATCCGATCCACTGGAACGAGCGCTTCGCCCGGGAGGTCGGCCTCGACGGCGTCATCGCCCACGGCATGCTCTCGATGGCCGCGGTCATCGCTCCGATCGTCGAATGGCTCGGCGATCCCGGCGCGATCAGCGACTACCGGACCCGATTCTCCGCTCCCGTCCTCGTCCCTGATGCCGAGTCCGGAACACCAGCGACCCCGACGACGTCGCTGGCGCTCACCGCCACCGTCGGAGCGGTCGACGCCGCCGTGGGCACCGCCCGCATCGACGTCACCGTGAAGACCGGCGAGACCGATGTCCTCAGCCGGACCCAGGTGCGGATCTCCAGGTGACCGCTGCCGTGAGTGAGGACCTGTCGACATTCACGACCTTCCGTCTCGGCGGCCCAGCCCAGCAGGTGAAGGTGGCCGAGACCCGCGCTGAGCTTCTCGACTTCTGCGCAGCCCACCAGCTGGGGCCAGAGGCTGAGGACGCCTCCGATGTGCTCTTCATCGGGGGCGGGTCGAACCTGCTCATCGCCGACGAAGGATTCGACGGCACCGTGTGCGTCGTGCGCACCACCGGAGTGAGCACCGTCGAGACCTCGACCACCGACACCCAGGTGACCGCCGAGGCGGGGGAGAACTGGGACGAATTCGTCGCCCACACGCTCGACCTCGGTCTCTCCGGGCTCGAGGCCCTCTCCGGCATCCCCGGCTCCGTCGGGGCGACGCCGATCCAGAACGTCGGCGCCTACGGCACCGAGGTCGGCGAACTCATCACCTCCGTCGAAGTCTTCGACCGCGTCGTCGGCCAGGTCCGTCGCCTCAGCGCCGTCGAACTCGAATTCGGCTACCGCACCTCGGCGCTCAAGCGTGCGCAGATCGCGACGGGAAGCCCCCAGTTCGTCGTGCTCTCGGTGACCTTCGACCTCCAGCACAGCGAAGAGTCGCTGCCGGTCCGCTACGCCCAACTCGCGTCCACGCTCGACGTCGAGATCGGCACCCGCGTCCCGGCCGCACGCGTGCGCGAGAACGTCATCGCGCTGCGCCGGTCCAAAGGGATGGTCATCGACCCAGCCGACCACGACTCGTGGTCGGCAGGATCCTTCTTCACCAACCCCATCGTCGACGACGCCGCCGCGCTGCCGGCCGAGGCTCCACGGTACCCGGTGACCGATCCGCTCAGCGGGGCGAAGATCGAGGGGAAGACCAAGACCAGCGCGGCCTGGCTGATCGAACACGCCGGCTTTACCAAGGGCTTCAGCATCGGCGAGGGGAATGCGGCGCTGTCGAGCAAGCACACTCTGGCGCTGACGAACCGGGGACACGCGAGGACGGTCGACGTGATCGATCTTGCACGCACCATCGTCTCCGGTGTCGAGGACGCCTTCGCCATCACCCTCGAACCGGAACCGACCTTCGTGGGCTGTTCCCTGTCGAACTGAGCACTTCCTTAGACTGGGGGAGTGTCACCACGTCGCAGAACCATCGGCCTCCTCATCGCCCTCGCGGCGGTCGCTCTCCTGACGTTGCCGTGGGCGGTGTTCACCTCCCGGGCCGATCTCACCTTCGGCCCACATGAGGCGCAGTACCGGATCACCGCTGACTCCCGGCTGACCGTCGACTTCGGTCCCTTGGGCACGCTCCTCGTGCCGGCCGAGGACTACATTCCACTCGGGCTCGGACTGCACGTCGACATCGGGGAGATCCCCGTGTCCGGAGAGGACCGGGACGACGACCGGCCGGCAGCGGACCCGGATCGGGTTGACGACGGTGGGAGTGGCGAGACCGGCGGGGGAGCCGTCGACGCGCTCGGCGGAGACGTCGCCTCCTATGCGGCACTGTTCTCGGCCCCGCAGGCGCAGGTCGATCAGGTCGTCGCCGGACTCCTACAGGAGATCCTCATCCGTTGGGCCTTGGCCGTCTGTCTCATCACCGGTGGGCTGGTCGGCCTTGCCGCCGTGCTCGGCCCCCAGCGCCTGGAGACCGTCGTGCGCGCCGTCGCGGGCAAGGAGCTCATCGGCATCACCGTCGTGGTCGCGCTCGTCCTCGCCGGTCTCGGCACCGTCGTGGCCCAGAGACCGAAGCCCATCGCACCGGACCCGGCCTTCGACGGCACCCCGCTGGCAGGCGCGCAGGTCACCGGCCGCCTCGGCGGGATCATCGACACCGCGTTCGCCGCGGTGAAGGACTTCGCCGACGACAATGACGCCTTCTACGACCGGGTGCTGACCACGCTGAGGTCGCAGTGGAACCAACGGCCGATCACGGGCAACTGGAACGACCGCGGGATGGTCCCGCCTGCGGGGATCGGCGGCCAGGACGATGATTCGAATGACGGCGTGTCGACGTTCGTCTTCGGATCCGACATCCACTGCAACATCGGCATGGCCCGAGTCGTCGGAGCCGTGGCCGAGATGAGCGGGGCCGATGCCTATATCGACGGCGGCGATATCACCATGACGGGCACCTCGGCGGAGAACTACTGCCTCGACGTCCTCGACGACGAACTGCCGGAGAAGCTGCCGCGCATGATGGTCAAAGGCAACCACGACTCGATGGAGACGACCGGACATGCGAAGACGCGCGGGTGGAAGGTCCTCGAGGATTCGAGCGAGGAGATGGCCGGGGTGACCTTCTTCGGCGCAGCGGATCCCAGGCGCACCGTCTTCGGCTCCGGACCGCAGCTCGAGACCGATCTCACCGCCGACCAGTACGCGAAGCGATTGGCCGAGGAAGCCTGCGACGCGGACTTCGACATCATGCTCATCCACGATGCCGCGGTCGGTGCGCCGTCCCTGCGCACCGGCTGCGTCGACTACGCCCTCAGCGGACACTGGCACCGCCGGATCGGTCCCGAGACATTCGGATCGGGAGTCCGCTACCTCAGTTCGACGACCGGCGGGGCGCTTGCGAATGCGCTGACCCCGGGACCGCTGAAGATGAACGCTGAGCTGAGCATCATCCGCGTCGACAACGCCACAAAACGCCCGATCGACGTGCAGATCATCACGGTCACGCCCGACCAGAAAATCATCATCGACCCGTGGGCGCGCTTCCCCGCACCCCTGCCGCTGGCGGCCCAGCCTCCGGAGGACGAGGCAGGCGAATGAGTGAGCGCCGACACGCTCACGGACCCGGTCGCGCCGCCGGTTCGACGAACGGCGGTCGGGCACGGTATGCTCGTTTCTCGTGGTTGGACACCAACCGGATCGTCAAGGTTCGGTCGTCTGATCGAAGGGGTGTGGCGCAATTGGTAGCGCAACGGTCTCCAAAACCGTAGGTTGCAGGTTCGAGTCCTGTCACCCCTGCGCAGTTGACTCTGCCGAAGTCTCATCGGCTAGGCGCCGTCCTCGACTGGCACGAACAATTGTGAAGCCCTGACTGAAACCGACCGAGTGAGGATGTGTGAGCGACACACCGGCAAAGAAGACTGGCAGCGCACCCAGCAGTGCCTCCAGTCCCAAGAAGCTCGGATTCTTCGGACGAATCCTGCAGTTCTTCCGCGAGGTTGTGGCGGAGCTGAAGAAGGTCGTCACCCCGACGCGGAAGCAGCTGGTCAACTACACCCTGGTGGTGCTGGGCTTCATCCTGTTCATGATGCTCCTCGTCACGGTCCTCGACCTGGTGTTCGGCAAGCTCGTCGGTTTCGTCTTCGGCGGAACGCCGCTCTGGCCTCTGTGGTGACACGCTCTTCCCAGTGGCACACTTAAAGCTGAATCTTCACTCCCAAACGGGAATCACAACACGCGAAGCGAGGAATTGATCGGTGTCGGATACCAATTCACCTGAGCAGGAGACCCCTGAGACCCAGGACGTCACCCCCGAGGAGTCGGGTGCCGCTGTGGTGCCCGAAACCGAAACTCCGTCCGCCGACGCCGAGGCTGTCGTGGCCGATGATGCGGACGTCGAGACCGTTGCGGACACCGCAGAGTCGACCGACGAAACCGCTGACTCTGCAGATGAGGCCGCCGCCGAGGATTCTGACGCAGCGACCGGTGCCGACGACAGCGTCGCCGAGGGCGACGCGGCTGAAGGCGATTCGCCTGCGGAGGCCGGCGATGAGCTCGACCCTGCCGAGGAGTTCAAGTCCGAACTGCGCATGCAGGAAGGTGACTGGTACGTCATCCACTCCTACGCCGGCTACGAGAACCGGGTGAAGCAGAATCTCGAGAACCGCACCGTGAGCCTCAACCTCGAAGAGTTCATCTTCGAGGCCCAGGTTCCGATGGAAGACGTCGTCGAGATCAAGAACGGACAGCGCAAGCAGGTCCGTCGTGTCCGCATCCCCGGCTACGTGCTCGTCCGCATGGAGCTGACCGATGAGTCCTGGGGCGCGGTCCGCCACACCCCGGGTGTGACCGGGTTCGTCGGCAACGCCTACGATCCGACCCCGCTGTCCATCGATGAGGTCTTCTCGATGCTCGCCCCGATCTTCGAGGAGCGTCAGGCCGAAGCCGCCGCTGCCGAGGGCCCGGCCGCCGAGGCGGCTGCGAAGTCGGCTCCGGTCACCGAGGTGGAGTTCGAAGTCGGCGAGTCCGTCCTCGTCAAGGAGGGTTCGTTCGAGGGCCACCCCGCCACCATCCAGGAGATCCGCCCGGAGTCGCAGAAGCTCACCGTTCTGCTCTCGATCTTCGAACGCGATGTTCCCGTCGAACTCGGCTTCGACCAGGTGTCGAAGCTGTGATGCTGCACTGATCAACTGATCGCATTCGCGATCGGCAGCGGAGGGGCCCGGAGGAATCCGGGCCCCTCCGCTGTTGTCTGGGAAGCCGCCTCGGCGACGGTATTCCCCCGTTCAAGGCTGCGCCCGGATTTCGAGCCTTCCTCAGGTCGATATCCGAGCCTGCGCTTGAACCGACGGTGGGCCGGGTGAGGTGGCTCACGAGCATTTGCTCACGAGCCCGCGCGCATGGAATACTGGTGTGGTTTGATTGCGGCCTGCATCCGAGGCCGTCATCGGACGATGTGCCGTATCTGTCTGGCACATCGAAACTCCAAGATTAAGGACCGTACATGCCTCCCAAGAAAAAGGTAGCCGGCCTCGTCAAGCTCCAGATCCAGGCAGGTGCCGCTAACCCGGCTCCTCCGATCGGTCCGGCGCTTGCCCAGCACGGCGTCAACATCATGGAATTCTGCAAGGCTTACAACGCCGCCACAGAATCCCAGCGCGGAAACATCGTCCCCGTTGAGATCACCGTGTACGAAGACCGTTCGTTCACCTTCGTTCTCAAGACCCCGCCGGCCGCGGAACTCATCAAGAAGGCCGCCGGAGTGAAGTCGGGTTCGGCTACGCCGCACACCGTCAAGGTCGCTCACCTGAGCGCCGATCAGGTGCGTGAGATCGCCACCACGAAGATGCCCGACCTGAACGCCAACACCCTGGATCAGGCCGACCGCATCGTTGCCGGAACCGCGCGTTCCATGGGCATCACCACCGACATCGAGGTCTGAGACCTCACCCCACACAGTGGCAGGGCCCACGCAGCCCACACCACGACTGCAAGGAGTAAAGCAGATGGCAAAGCGTTCGAAGGCCTACCAGGCCGCGGCTGAGAAGATCGCCGCAGATGTGAACTATGAACCGGGTCAGGCGATCGCCCTGGCCAAGGAGACCACCGTGGCGAAGTACGACGCCACCGTCGAGGTCGCCCTCCGCCTCGGGGTCGATCCCCGCAAGGCGGACCAGATGGTGCGCGGCACCGTCAACCTTCCGCATGGTACCGGTAAGACCGCCCGGGTCCTGGTGTTCGCTGCCGGCGACCGTGCAGAAGCTGCCCGCGAAGCAGGTGCTGACTACGTCGGCTCCGATGACCTGCTGGAGAAGGTGGCCGATGGGTTCACCGACTTCGATGCCGCCGTTGCGACCCCCGACATGATGGGCAAGGTCGGTCGACTCGGTAAGGTGCTCGGTCCCCGCGGACTGATGCCGAACCCGAAGACCGGTACTGTGACCATGGACGTCGCCAAGGCCGTGTCGGACATCAAGGGCGGAAAGATCGAATTCCGCGTCGACAAGCACTCGAACCTGCACTTCATCATCGGAAAGGTCTCCTTCTCCGAGAACGCTCTGCAGGAGAACTTCGACGCCGCGATCGAAGAGGTCCTGCGTCTGAAGCCGGCTTCGTCGAAGGGCCGCTACATCAGCAAGGCCACCGTGACGACCTCGAACGGCCCCGCCGTTCCGGTCGACGCCTCGGCACTGCGCGTGTGATCTGCTGATACGCAGACAGGCGTCGCCTCGAGGGAAGGGCGGGGAGTGAGAGATCACTCCCCGCCCTTCCCTTTTGCTACCTGACGGCGGCCCAGCAACCTCGCGCGAGGTTGCGGGGCCGCCGTCAGGTAGCAAAAGGGAGCGTCTTGGGGGTCAGACTGGTCTTGCTCGGGGGATGGTTCGCGGTTAGATTATGAACAATCGAGGCTCTTTTTCCGACACCGCCGATGGAGGTGGACCGTCAGCCATGCATTCGACGCTGCTGCTCGAGGACGACTATCAGGCCACCGTGCGCCTGGCACACGACCGACTGCAACCGTCCTCGTCGCGTCTTGGAGCTTCGGTGGACGGCAGCGATTCGCGACCCGGCGGAGTGCGCTCTTCGGTGTTGGAATCATGGAACCGCTCAATCGATCGCCTGCACGACCCCGCAGGTGCACGGGTGCGTGTGGCCTACGAAACCGACCAGCTCGCCGAGGTCAGGCGCCGTCACCCATTCCACTCGATCATGCCTCTGCTGCGTTCGCACCTCATCGAACCGGCGAAAGACGCCGGGCTGCTCGCCGCCCTCGGGGACGAGCAGGGCCGCCTGCTGTGGGTCGAAGGGGAACGTGCTGTTCGTGATCGAGCCGAAGCCATGGGGTTCCTGGCGGGAACGGACTGGTCGGAGGAGGTCATGGGCACCTCGGCGCCGGGCCTGGCGCTGCGATCGGGGTCACCGGTGCAGATCAGTCAGGCCGAGCACTTCGCCCCGGACGTCCACTCCTGGAGCTGCAGCGCCGTTCCCGTGACGCATCCGCTGACCGGGCAGGTCATCGGCATCATCGACGTCACCGGGGGAGACGACGCGGTGTCATCGATCGTGTTGCCGCTGCTCGCCTCGACGGCGAAGGCGGCCGGAGCCGAACTCTCCCAGCTGTATCGGCCGAAACACATGGATCGCTCCGGCGCCGAGGAGGTCCGCAGCGAGCTCAGCGTCTTCGGTTCGGCCCCCACCCTGCAGGCTCCGGAGGGGGCAAAGGTCTCGCTGACAGGTCGTCATGCTGAGATCCTGCTGCTTCTCCATCGTTTCCCCGACGGGATCAGCGGCTCAGGTCTCGTCGATCGGCTGTGGCCGGTCGGCGGCAGCGAAGTCACCGTCCGCGCCGAGATCACTCGACTGCGGAAGGCCATCGACGGCCTCGGTGGGTTGCGGATCGATGCGCGTCCGTACCGACTGCTCGGCGACCTCGATTCCGACCTCGACCGCACCTGTGCGGCTCTGGCTCGCGGGGATGTCGACACTGCCCTGGGGCACTACCGCGGACCCGTTCTGCCTGACTCCGATGCCCCGGGGGTGCGTGAGATCGGTGATGAGGTCGATGCGCTCGTGCGCGAGACTCTGCTTCAGGACGGCACCTGGCAGCAGCTGTGGCGTTATGCGAGCCTGCCCGACTTCCGCGATGACGCCGAGGTGCTGATGGCCGTGCTGCGTCTGGCCCCACCCGAGGCGGCGGAGCGCAACGCCGCCGTTGTGCGGCTGGAGGCACTCGGCTGCTGAACCCCAACGGGCCCTGCAGCATGTGATGCAACGCACATGCAACGTTGCCCTCTGTAGCGTCGTGGTCACACGGAGATCATCCGGTGAAAGCAGACGCATCAAAGGAGTTGCAATGACTGTCTACGCACAGCCAGGTCAGGACGGATCGCTCGTCACCTTCAAGCCCCGCTACGAGAACTTCATCGGCGGACAGTGGGTGCCCCCGGTCAATGGGAACTACTTTGAGAATCCCAGCCCGGTCACCGGTCAGGTGTTCACCGAGATTCCGGCCAGCACCGCCGAGGACATCGAACTCGCCCTCGACGCGGCACACAAGGCAGCTCCGTCCTGGGGAAAGACCTCGGTGGCCGAGCGCGCGAACATCCTCAACAAGATCGCCGATCGCATCGAGGAGAACCTCGAGATGATCGCCGTCGCCGAGACCTGGGACAACGGGAAGGCGATCCGCGAGCCGCTCAATGCCGATCTGCCTCTGGCCGTCGACCACTTCCGCTACTTCGCCGGCGCCATCCGTGCGCAGGAGGGCGGACTGTCACAGATCGACGAGGATACCGTGGCCTATCACTTCCACGAGCCCCTGGGCGTCGTGGGACAGATCATCCCGTGGAACTTCCCGATCCTCATGGGCGTGTGGAAAATCGCCCCGGCGCTGGCCGCAGGCAACGCAATCGTCCTCAAGCCCGCCGAACAGACCCCGGCTTCGATCCTCGTCCTCGTCGAGCTCATCGCTGATCTGCTGCCCGAAGGTGTGCTCAACGTCGTCAACGGTTTCGGTCTCGAGGCCGGCAAGCCGCTGGCGTCGAACAAGCGGATCTCGAAGATCGCGTTCACGGGTGAGACGACCACGGGCCGTCTGATCATGCAGTACGCCTCACAGAACATCATCCCGGTGACCTTGGAACTCGGCGGCAAGTCCCCGAACATCTTCTTCGAAGATGTGCTGGATCGGGACGATGCGTTCGCGGACAAGGCCCAGGAGGGCTTCACGATGTTCGCCCTCAACCAGGGTGAGGTCTGCACCTGCCCGTCCCGCGCACTCATTCAGGACTCGATCGCCGACCCCTTCCTCGAGAAGGTCGTGGCCAGGACCCAGAAGATCGTCCAGGGCAACCCGCTCGACACCGACACGATGATGGGCGCACAGGCCTCGAACGACCAGTTCGAGAAGATCATGTCCTACCTCGACATCGGCCGTCAGGAAGGTGCCGAGGTGCTCACCGGCGGAGCGAAGGCCGAGCTCGACGGTGATCTTGCCGGGGGCTTCTACGTGCAGCCGACGATCTTCAAGGGCTCGAACACGATGCGCATCTTCCAGGAGGAGATCTTCGGCCCTGTCGTCTCGGTGGCGACATTCTCCGGCTACGACGATGCTCTGGCCACGGCCAATGACACGCTCTACGGCCTCGGCGCCGGAGTCTGGACCCGCAATGGAAACACCGCCTACCGTGCCGGCCGGGACATCCAGGCGGGGCGTGTGTGGGTGAACAACTACCACGCCTACCCGGCCCACGCGGCCTTCGGCGGGTACAAAGCCTCGGGCATCGGACGTGAGAACCACCTGATGATGCTCGACCACTACCAGCAGACGAAGAACCTGCTCGTCAGCTACTCCGACAACGCTCAGGGCTTCTTCTGACCCAATTGCTACCCGACGGCGGCCCAGCTACCTGGCGCCACGTTGCTGGGCCGCCGTCGGGTGTGTCGGCCACATTCTCAAACCCCGTGTGATCACGAAATCCACCATCGTCTCAAAGGAGCGAATGATGTCAGGAATGAAAGCAGCAGTCGTCGAGGACTTCGGCAAGGACCTCACTGTCGGAGACAACGCGATCCCGGAACCCGGCCCAGGTCAGGCCCTCGTCAAACTCATCGCCTCGGGAGTCTGCCACACCGATCTGCACGCCGCCCACGGTGACTGGCCGGTCAAACCGAAGGTCCCGCTCATCCCCGGGCACGAAGGTGTCGGCACCGTTGAGAAGGTAGGCGAGGGCGTCACCGATGTCAAGGTTGGACAGATGGTCGGCAACGCCTGGCTGTGGACGGCCTGCGGAACGTGCGAGCACTGCCGCCAGGGCTGGGAGACGCTGTGTGAATCCCAGGTCAACGGCGGTTATGGTGTCGACGGATCGTTCGGCGAGTACATGCTCGTCGACACGAAGTTCGCCGCCGCGATCCCCGACGGCGCCGACCCCTATGAGATCGCCCCGGTCCTCTGCGCCGGCGTCACCGTGTACAAGGGCCTCAAGCGCACCGAGGTGCAGCCGGGACAGTGGGTCGTCATCTCCGGAATCGGCGGACTCGGCCATATCGCCGTGCAGTATGCCGTTGCGATGGGCATGCGCGTCGTCGCCGTCGACGTCGCCGACGACAAGCTCGCCCTGGCGAAGAAGCACGGCGCGGAGATCACCGTCAACGCCTTCGCCGAGGACCCGGCCGAGATCATCCAGGAGAAGATCGGCGGATCCCACGGCGTCCTTGTCACCGCCGTGCACCCGGCGGCGTTCGGGCAGGCGATCGGCATGACCCGCCGAGGCGGCACCATCGTCTTCAACGGACTGCCGCCCGGTGATTTCCCGGCTCCGATCTTCGACATCGTTCTCAAGGGACTGACGATCCGCGGATCGATCGTCGGCACCCGCCAGGACATGGTCGAAGCGCTCGAGTTCTACGCCGCCGGCAAGATCCACCCGACGTTCTCGAAGCGTCCGCTTGAGGACATCAATGCGATCTTCGACGAGATGGAGCACGGCAAGATCGACGGCCGCGTCGTCATCGAATACTGACCGCAACCGACCACCGCATCCCAGAACTACCCGACGGCGGCCCAGCAACCTCGCGCGAGGGTGCTGGGCCGCCGTCAGGTAGCAAATGGGCGGATTGGACTTGTTGCGGGGAGTTTCGATAGACTCAAACCACCCAAGACCGTCGGTCTCTGTGGATCCATCGGAATTCGCCATCGAATCTCGATGCCCGCAGACGAAGACTCCCAGTGAGTGACCCGCGCAGGTGAGCTCGAGATTCTTCTCGATGAGTGCCACGCTCTCATCGATCAAGCGTTTCACGCCTTCCTGCGTGGAGCGCTTTTTGCGTTGTCGGGGAAGACCGGACGACTTATGAAAGGAACACCATGGCGAGGCCAGACAAGGCAGCCGCAGTCGAGGAGATCAAACAGCAGTTTGAGAACTCCGACGCTGTGTTGCTGACCGAGTACCGCGGTCTCACCGTCGCGCAGATGAAAGAACTGCGCGTTTCTCTCGGTGAGAACGTCAGCTACGCCGTGGTAAAGAACACGCTGACCAAGATTGCAGCCAAGGAAGCCGGGATCACCGGTCTCGATGAGCACCTCAACGGGCCCACCGCGATCGCGTTCGTCAACGGCGAACCCCCCGAGGCTGCCAAGGCTCTGCGTAACTTTGCCAAGGCGAACGACAAGCTTGTGGTGAAGGGCGGCTACTTCGATGGAGCCGCACTCAGCCCCGAGCAGGTCAACCAGCTCGCCGACCTCGAATCCCGCGAAGTGCTGCTTGCAAAGGCAGCAGGTGCCATGAAGGCAAGCCTCCACCAGGCGGCTTACCTCTTCACCGCTCCGCTGGTCAAGGCCGCGCGCACTGTCGATGCCCTCCGCGAGAAGCAGGACGACGCTCCTGCTTCCGACGCCTGAGCATCACCCCCAACCAAACCCGGTCACCTGAGGTGACCAAAACAGGAAGGACTAGCCACCATGGCTAAGCTCACCACCGACGAGCTCATCGAAGCTTTCAAGGAGCTCACCCTCATCGAACTCTCCGAGTTCGTCAAGAAGTTCGAAGAGGAATTCGACGTTGAGGCTGCCGCCCCGGCCGCCGTTGCCGCCGCTCCCGCAGCCGGTGGCGGAGACGCCGCTCCCGCCGAAGAGCAGACCGAATTCGACGTCATCCTCGAATCGGCCGGCGAGAAGAAGGTTCCCGTCATCAAGGAAGTTCGCGGACTCACCTCCCTCGGACTCAAGGAAGCCAAGGACCTCGTCGACGGAGCCCCCAAGGCCGTCCTCGAAGGCGCTTCGAAGGAAGACGCCGAGAAGGCCAAGGAAACCCTCGAGGCTGCCGGCGCCACCGTCACCCTCAAGTGATTCCGCAGGCGGCATCATCGATCGCCGCCTGACGACGAAGAACCCCACAGTCCTGCACTGTGGGGTTCTTCGCATCTCTTGAGTGTCGAACCGTCATGGAGGTCGCGCCGTCGTCAGCGGCGAACCGTCACGAACATCGAGCCGGTGTTGCAGATCCGGTACGCACACAGTCGGAGAAGCCGCCGTCGGCACCATATCCTTGAACTGTGACAGAGAAGACGACCGCCGCCTCGGCGCTGCAGGAGCTGCGATCGAGAATCCTCGACGCCTGGGCCGGGGATCGAATCTATATCGATGAGATCATCGCCCCCGGCCTCACCGACCGCCAGGTGAGCGCGATCGAACGAGCTTCAGCGGAGACCGCGCAGACCGGTCTGCCCCATTTCATCGCCATCGTCTCGGAGGTTCCGATCGGCTCCGATGACGACTGGATGCGATTCTCCTCGGACCTCGCCTACACGATGCATGAGGAACGCGGCGCGGAACAGACGCTCGTCCTCTTCTCCCAAGCCGGCGGCGGCGCGAAGACGCAGGCCTACCTCGTCGATGACAATGGGCCGGCGATCCCGCCGGAATCCCGACAGCTCACCCGATCGGCCAGCGACGATTTCCTGCCCGTCGAGCTGGCCGTGCCGCACCAGCTGAAGACCCTCGTCGCCGCTGCAGAGGGCACCGACGCCCCAGCCGCTCCCGACTTCGACACCCGCGAGACCGGCGACCGTCACGAAGACTACATCTCCGCCACCGGACTCACCCTCGGCAACCCCGACGCTCTCGTCTTCGGCGCTGTCGCTGTGACCGCCCTCGGCCTGGGCGCCTGGCTGATGCGCCGACGCGAACGGTATTCCTGGAAGACCGCGCTGACGACCCAGCCGGAACTCGTCCGCTCCCGGGCCCTGACCGATCGTGCCGACGCGGTACTCGAACCCCTTCCCGAACCCGCCGAGGCGGTCACCGAAATCTGGGACGTCTACGACCGCGGTCGACGAGTCCAGGATGCGCTCACCCTCCTCATCGACAACCACCCGGATTGGGCGGACAGTCCCGACTTCGCCCACCGTCACGCTGTCAACACCCTGATCAGCACCGATCGTTGGGTCCGCGCACAACTGCGTTCGCGGCAGCGGACGCGCACCGAACCGCCCGGCTTCTGCTTCCTGTTCCCTCACCACACGAAAGGCATCGAAGAATTCGTCCTCCGCCAGCAGGGGACGAACCTCACGGTGGACCTGTGTGCCGACTGTCGCACCGAGGTCGAGGCCGGGCACGAACCTGCTCGGCTCATGGTGCCCAAGCGCCCGGGATCGAAACGGCCCGTGCCCTACTATCTCCGCGACGACGCTTATGCCCATTCCGGTTTCGGCAGCTTCCAACCACTCGAAGACGTGCTCCTCGAGTCGGGATGTCCGGACACTTCGACCACGGACGTCCCACCCACTGCGCACACCCTCAGAACGAATATGAGCAGGGGGCGACGATGAAGGTGCTGAGCACGAGATGGTGGGAATGGGGAATCGCGCTAGTCATCCTCGCGCTCGTGAGCATTGCGGCGACGATGTTCAGCGTCTCGAAGTTCGACGAGGCACGGGGTGCGCGCATCGCCGCTGAGGAGAGCGACGAAATCTCCGTCGACTCGATCTACACCGACCGCATCGAAGGTCGACACGACGCCGACTACGACCGTTCCCGGTACGAAGCGATCGTCGACTCCTTCGCCGCCGACCCGATCCACATCGACGGCTATCAGGCCTTCGACGTCGACGATGCCGACCTCGACGCCATCCGCTCCGAGCTCGACGCCCTCGACATCCCGATCTATGTGGCATTCCTCTCGACCTCCGACCTCGATGACGCCGACGGAGACGGTGACATCCTCGCGGCACGGATCGCAGCGGAGCTGCCCGACGACCGGGCGACAGTGCTCGTCATCGGCAACACCGTCGAAGGAATCGGTGACAAGGGTGCCGTCCGCAAGCTCGATGAGAGGCCGGCGACCGATATCGACGACAATGCCTCGACCGAGGCGCTTGCCTATGTGCGTGCACTCGCCGCCGCCGAGGCGGTGCCCCCAGAGGACGCATACTCGCGGTCCCTCGACCGTGAGGGGAATCCGATCGTCGCCGCCGAAGAGCGGACGAATGATCCGCGGGACCTCCGCTACGGGTACGGCTCCACCGCGGCCGGCATCGTCTTCGGCATCATCGTCGGCGGGGCAGTCGGCGCCGCGGGAATGCTGATCTGGAGAAGAGTGAAGAGGGGAGAGACGAAGTCGTGAGCATCGATGCACAGCAGATCGCCGAGGCGCTGCAGACCGATCCCTTCTACGTCGAGGATTCCGTGGCCGGAGATCTCAACCCGACACTGATCGACAAAGCCGAGGCGACCGCGCAGAAGGCCGATTTCGACGTCTACGTCATCGCCGTCGACACGGACCACGTCGATACCGACCTGCTCGAACAGATCAAGGTCCACCACGGCGGTCAGGGGTCGTACGTCATGATCAACGGAGGCTCCGACATCGCCGTCGACATCCATTTCGAGGACCAGCACGAACTGCAGATGCAGGTCATGGAGCAGCTGACGATCGCCCGCAGCGACTGGAACGTGAGTTCGCCGTCGACGACGAAGCTGAATACGCTGCTCGACCTCTACGCCGATCCCCAGTCCGCCCCGAACGGTGACACGTCGACCGTGCAGGAGGGGCAGTCGAGCGAAGTGACGACCGTCGACGGTTCGGGTTCGTTCGCCAGCCTGTTCCTCGGTGTCGCGGTGTTTGTCCTCGCGGTCGTCATCGCCGGGGTCTGGTTCTTCCGCAGCCGTCGTCGGCGCGTGCTTGCCCGCCGGACCCAGCAGCAGTTCCAGCTTCCCGGGCGGCTGCTCGACCGCGTCGATACCTTGCAGCGCCGATCCCTGCGCGAGACCATCGATTCCGAGACCCTGCAGCTCGCCGCCGAGATCGAGGACCTGCAGACCCGCAGCCTTGCCGCCGCTGACTCCGCTCGCGTCGAACGCGGGCTCGATGCCTACCGGATCGCCCGCCGAATCGTCGACGATGAGGAGGCAGAGCGCATCGATCTCGCCGGAGCGATGGTCCTGTTGCGGCAGGCAGGACGGGAGATCGCCGAGGCGAAGCTCGGGTCCCGACGAGGGCTCGGGTCCCGCGGTGCCCGAGCCGGCAACGGGGGCGTTCTGGCGCAGAGCCTGTGCACGATCAATCCGCTCCACGGTGAGGCCGCAGCCGCCGAGCGGGTCATCGCCGACGCCGAGGCCGGCCGCACCGTGCGCGTGCCCGTGTGCCAGGCCTGCCTCGATGATCTGCGGGGCCGCAGAGAACTGCAGTGGATCTATGACGGGGACCGGCCCTATGTCGAGGTTGCGAGCGTATGGTCCGACACGCTCTTCGGGGCGATCGGCGGCGACCTCGTCAGCGAGCTGCACCGGCATCGCTCAGACCTGGACTGACCCCGGCACCCGACGGCCGACGCCCGTGCCCGGGACGGGTCTCAGGCGAGTCGTATCTCCCGGGGAACCGCGCGGTCCGGATCACCGGGCATGGCCCGGGCGGGCAGGGCCACCTCGGTGTCGCCCTGATCGGCTCTCAGCCCCTCGATATCGTCGAGCTGCCGGGCCACGAAGTCCCGATCGACCGGAACTCCGTGACCGGGGACGAGGACTTTCGCCTCGGTGAAGGACAGCAGGATCCGCAGGCTGGCGGCCCACTCGCTCAGTGAGGAATCGGCGCCCGCCTGAGGCGGGTCGGCTTCCTCGACGAGGTCGCCGGTGAAGACGATCCCGAGCTCCGGCAGACGGACGACGAGATCGGCGGTGGAATGCCCGCCGAGGACGTGGAATTCGACCGGGCAGCCGCCGAGATCGAGATGGCCCATCGCTCCGTCGTCGCCGTCGACGGGGGAGACGTCGACGACGAGTTCGGCCGGATCGCTCGGCAGCTCGCTGCGATAGTCCGCCGGCGCCTCACCGCCGCGCACCGCGTCGAGAGCGATCCACGAGGTGGCCTCCTGATCGGCGGAGAACGCTGAGGATGCGTGGACGGTGCTCACCCCCGCGGCGACGGCGGGGGCGGCGCCGAAGAAATGATCCCAATGATCGTGGGTGATCACGAGGTCGAGTTCCTGCCCGCCGCCGTCGATCTCCTCGCCGAGGCGGCCCGCACTGTCCACCATGCGTGCCGCGGCCGTGGGGCCGGGTCCGGCATCGACGAGGAGGATGCGATCACGGCCGGCGATGATCCCGCAGTTGACCTCGGCGGGGGAGAAGGTGAGGACATTCACTCGCGTCATGGTCGGAGTCTAGAATGTCTGTCATCGGCTGTCAGCCCGAGGGGGCGCAGATGCCTCGGAGACGCGGAAGTTGCGGAGTGCACGCATGGAGATCACACGGATACGGGCCGGTGATCTCGCCGATCCTGAAGTCGACGAGCTGCTGGCCGAGATCGTCGAATTCGACCGGGCGATCAATCGCGCCCTCGGGTTCGGCTCCGACTTCGATCCGCTGCCCGGGTCGGTGCGCGGCAAACTCGTGCGCAGTGACGCCTTCACCTCCCACGAGATCTGGCTGGGGCGCATCGAAGGCCGCCTCGTCGCCAAGTCCGGTGCCTATCTCAGCCTGAGCGACAACACCGACGTCGCCGATGTCTACACCGGTGTCCTGCCCGAGGCGCGGCGTCACGGTCTGGGCACCCAGCTGCTCACGGTTATGGAGACGCAACTGAGAGAGGACGGCAGGACGAGGATGAACGCGTGGTGCGAGATGCCCGCACTGGACTTCTCCGCCGACCCTCGCCGGCCTCGGATCGCCGCTGCCGCCGGCACCGGGAGCCTGCCCGCCGACCACGGCGAGGTCGCCTTCGCACTGCACAGCGGGTACCGCCTCCAGCAGATCGAGCGATGCTCGGCCGCCCGCATCCAGGGCGCTGCGATCGAAGGCGAAGCAGGTGTGCCCGTGCCTGAGATGAGCTCTGCGACCGGCGACGAGACGACCTCCGAGGCACCCGACGGTACAGCGGCCGGTGACGACTACACCATCCGCACGTGGGCGGGACCGACCCCGGTCGAGCACGTCGAGGCGATCGCGCTGCTGCGGCAGAAGATGTCGACCGATGTTCCCGGCGCCGCCGAACTCTATGACGAGTCGAAGTGGGACGGAGACCGTGTGCGCGCGCTCGAAGCCGATCGCGAGTTCGCGGGTGGGCGGACTCAGACGGCGTTGGCGCTGCTCGACGGTGAGGGGGTGGGCTTCACCGAGGTGGTCAGCTATGCGGGGCGGCCGAATGTGGCCTATCAGGGCGCCACCCTCGTCAGGAGCGAACATCGCGGGCACGGACTCGGGGCGAGGCTGAAGATCGCCAACCATGCCGCGCTCCGTCGGGATTCGCCGATCGAGCGCGTCTACACCTGGAATGCGGCAGAGAATTCGTGGATGCTCGCGATCAACGATCGAGCGGGATTCGCGGCCGTGGGCTGGGTCGGTCTGTGGAAGAAGATCCTTGACTGACACGATCTTGCGAGACTTGACCAGATGCTATAAGCTTGATATTTGCATCGTTCTGCCTGTGGTGTGCCTTCATATAGCGGGGGGCACGTCATTTCCACTCAAGTGAACCACGTCGATGCCGGGAGTCGAAATCCGACACACCTTCGGCTCGGCGAAGCGAAGACGAGTGGGCAGACGAAGTATCAGATGGTGAAGCACTCGGAAGGAACCAATTGGCCGCCGCCAACGACAACACCAGGACCGCTAATCCCCCCAAGAGAATTTCCTTCGCGAAGATTCGCGAACCTCTCGAGGTTCCCGATCTGCTCGGTCTGCAGACGGACAGCTTCGACTGGCTGATCGGATCGGAGGCGTGGCAGGACCGCGTCGCCGAGGCCATTGAGATCGGAGATGACTCCGTCGCGACGACCTCGGGACTCGAGGACATCTTCGAAGAGATCTCGCCGATCGAAGACTTCGGCGGATCCATGTCGCTGTCGTTCCGCGAGCATCGGTTCGAAGCTCCCAAGTACTCGATCGACGAGTGCAAAGAGCGCGACATGACCTACTCGGCACCGCTCTACGTCACCGCCGAGTTCATGAACAACAACACGGGCGAGATCAAGAGCCAGACCGTGTTCATGGGTGACTTCCCGCTCATGACCGACAAGGGCACGTTCATCGTCAACGGCACCGAGCGCGTCGTCGTCTCGCAGCTCGTCCGTTCGCCCGGCGCCTACTTCGAATCCAGCGTCGACAAGACCACGGACAAGGACATCTTCTCCGCGAAGATCATCCCCTCCCGTGGTGCCTGGCTCGAGTTCGAGGTCGACAAGCGCGATCAGGTCGGCGTCCGCCTCGACCGCAAGCGCAAGCAGTCCGTGACCGTTCTGCTCAAGGCCCTCGGCTGGACCGAAGCGAAGATCCTCGAGGAGTTCGGCGAGTTCGAATCCATCCGCGAGACGATGGCCAAGGACACCGTCAACACGCAGGATGAAGCGCTGCTCGACATCTACAAGAAGCTGCGCCCGGCAGAGCCGGCGACCGCCGAGGCCGCCCGCAACCTGCTCAACAACCTGTACTTCAACCCGAAGCGCTACGACCTGGCGAAGGTCGGCCGCTACAAGGTCAACCGCAAGCTCGGCGTCGAAGCACCGCTGTCCGATTCGGTGCTCTCCACCGAGGACATCGTGGCCACCATCCGCTACCTCGTCTCCCTGCACGCCGGTGTGGAGACTGCCAAGGGCACGCGCGACGGCGAAGAGGTCGACCTGTCCGTCAAGCTCGACGACATCGACCACTTCGGCAACCGTCGCATCCGCGCCGTCGGTGAGCTCATCGAGAACCAGATCCGCACGGGTCTGTCCCGCATGGAGCGCGTCGTGCGTGAGCGCATGACCACCCAGGACGTCGAGGCGATCACCCCGCAGACCCTGATCAACATCCGCCCCGTGGTGGCTGCGATCAAGGAGTTCTTCGGCACTTCGCAGCTCTCGCAGTTCATGGATCAGAACAACCCGCTGGCGGGTCTGACCCACAAGCGTCGCCTCTCGGCTCTGGGGCCGGGCGGTCTCTCCCGCGACCGCGCCGCCATGGAAGTCCGTGACGTGCACCCCTCGCACTACGGCCGCATGTGCCCGATCGAGACCCCTGAGGGTCCGAACATCGGCCTCATCGGTTCGTTGGCCTCCTATGCGCGCATCAACCCGTTCGGCTTCATCGAGACCCCGTACCGCAAGGTCATCGACGGAGTGGTGACCGACCAGACGCAGTACCTGACCGCCGATGACGAGCTCGAGTTCAACATCGCGCAGGCCAACGCGCCGCTGACCGACGAGCAGCGCTTCGCCGAGGTCGAGGTCCTGGCCCGTCCGAAGGGCGGCGGCGGTGAGGCCGAGCTGGTCCAGTACGACCAGATCGACTTCATGGACGTCTCAGCACGTCAGATGGTGTCTGTGGCTTCGGCTCTGATTCCGTTCCTCGAGCACGACGACGCCAACCGCGCCCTCATGGGTGCGAACATGCAGCGTCAGGCCGTGCCGCTGGTGATGGCCGAGTCTCCCGTCGTGGGCACCGGCATGGAATACCGTGCCGCCGTCGACGCCGGTGACGTCATCGTCGCTGAGAAGTCCGGTGTCGTCACCGAGGTCTCTGCCGACTACGTCACCGTCCTCGCCGACGACGGAACGCAGCTGACCTACAAGGCTTCGAAGTTCAAGCGTTCGAACCACGGCACCTCGTACAACCAGCGCATCCTCGTCGACGAGGGAGACCGCGTCGAGACCGGCGCCGTCCTCGCCGACGGACCGTCCACCGAGAACGGTGAGATGGCTCTGGGCAAGAACCTCCTCGTGGCGTTCATGTCCTGGGAAGGCTACAACTACGAGGATGCGATCATCCTCTCCCAGCGCCTCGTTCAGGACGATGTGCTCTCCTCGATCCACATCGAGGAGCATGAAGTCGATGCTCGCGACACGAAGCTCGGCGCCGAGGAGATCACGCGGGACATCCCGAACATCTCGCCCGACGCACTGGCCGACCTCGACGACCGCGGCATCATCCGCATCGGCGCCGAGGTCACCGACGGCGACATCCTCGTCGGCAAGGTCACCCCGAAGGGTGAGACCGAGCTGACCCCGGAGGAGCGTCTGCTCCGTGCGATCTTCGGTGAGAAGTCCCGTGAGGTCCGCGACACCTCGCTGCGCGTTCCCCACGGCGAGATCGGCACCGTCATCGGTGTCCGCGTCTTCGACCGTGAGGACGACGACGAGCTCTCGCCCGGCGTCAACCAGATGGTCCGCGTCTACGTGGCTCAGCGCCGCAAGATCACCATCGGCGACAAGATGGCCGGCCGTCACGGCAACAAGGGCGTCATCTCGACGATCCTGCCGGTCGAGGACATGCCGTTCCTCGCCGACGGAACCCCCGTCGACGTCATCCTCAACCCGCACGGCGTGCCGCGTCGTATGAACATCGGTCAGGTCTTCGAAATCCACCTCGGGTGGATCTCGAAGCAGGGCTGGAAGATCGAGGGCAACCCCGAGTGGGCCGCCGAGCTGCCGCAGGCCGCTCGCGAAGCCGAGGCCGGCACGAACCTGGCCACCCCGGTCTTCGACGGTGCGCACGAGCAGGAGCTGCGCGGACTGCTGGATTCGACGACCCCGAACCGCGATGGGGACCGCCTCATCGACAATTCGGGCAAGGCGCAGCTGTTCGACGGCCGCTCCGGTGAGCCGTTCCCGTACCCGATCTCCGTCGGCTACATGTACATGCTCAAGCTCCACCACCTCGTCGACGACAAGATCCACGCACGTTCGACCGGGCCGTACTCGATGATCACTCAGCAGCCGCTGGGTGGTAAGGCGCAGTTCGGTGGTCAGCGCTTCGGTGAGATGGAAGTCTGGGCCCTCGAGGCCTACGGCGCCGCCTACACTCTGCAGGAGCTTCTGACGATCAAGTCCGATGACATCCCAGGCCGTGTGAAGGTCTACGAAGCCATCGTCAAGGGCGAGAACCTGCCCGATCCGGGAATCCCCGAATCGTTCAAGGTCCTCATCAAGGAGATGCAGTCCCTGTGCCTCAACGTCGAAGTTCTCTCTTCCGACGGCGGCCAGGTCGAGATGGGCGAGTCGGAGGACGAGGTCTACCGTGCCGCCGAAGAGCTCGGCATCGACCTCTCCCGCCGCGAAGCACAGACCGTAGAAGAAGTCTGAGGACTTCCACTTCAACCGACACAACTTTTTGATGAACGATTCGTTCATCGCCAGGAAAGAGGATTTACGTGCCTGACGTCAATTTCTTTGATGAACTGCGCATCGGTCTTGCCACCGCGGAGAACATCCGCGGCTGGTCACACGGTGAGGTGAAAAAGCCTGAGACCATCAACTACCGCACCCTGAAGCCGGAGAAGGACGGACTCTTCTGCGAGAAGATCTTCGGACCCACCCGCGACTGGGAGTGCGCCTGCGGAAAGTACAAACGCGTCCGCTTCAAGGGCATCATCTGCGAACGCTGCGGCGTCGAGGTGACCCGTGCCAAGGTGCGCCGTGAGCGCATGGGCCACATCGAGCTCGCCGCTCCCGTGACCCACATCTGGTACTTCAAGGGTGTTCCCTCCCGTCTGGGATACCTGCTGGATCTGGCTCCGAAGGACCTCGAGAAGGTCATCTACTTCGCCGCCTACATGATCACCTCGGTCGACGAGGACTCCCGTCACCGCGATCTGCCCAGCCTGCAGAACAAGATCGACATCGAAAAGCAGCAGATCGGCACCCGCCGTGACGCCGACATCGACCGTCGTGCCAAGAAGCTCGAAGAGGATCTCGCAGCGCTCGAGGCCGAGGGCGGCACCGCCCAGGCCAAGAAGAAGCTGCGTGACACCGCCGAGAAGGAAATGGATAAGCTGCGCAAGAACGCCGACCGTGAGGTCGACCGTATCGAGCAGGTGTGGGACCGCTTCAAGAACCTCAAGGTCAACGACCTCGAAGGTGACGAGAGCCTCTACCGCGAGATGTTCCACCGCTTCGGTCTCTACTTCACCGGTGCCATGGGTGCCGAGGCGATCCAGAAGCGCCTGCTCGACTTCGACCTCGAGGGCGAAGCCGAGAAGCTGCGTGAGCTCATCGCCACCGGCAAGGGCCAGCGCAAGACTCGCGCGCTCAAGCGCCTCAAGGTCGTCAACGCGTTCCTGACCACCGACAACAACCCCGAGGGCATGGTCCTCGACGTCGTTCCGGTGATTCCGCCTGAGCTGCGTCCGATGGTTCAGCTCGACGGCGGTCGCTTTGCGACCTCGGATCTCAACGACCTCTACCGTCGCGTGATCAACCGCAACAACCGCCTCAAGCGCCTGCTCGACCTCGGTGCTCCCGAGATCATCGTCAACAACGAGAAGCGGATGCTGCAGGAAGCCGTGGATTCGCTGTTCGACAACGGTCGTCGCGGACGTCCGGTGACCGGACCGGGCAACCGCCCGCTCAAGTCGCTGTCGGACATGCTCAAGGGCAAGCAGGGCCGGTTCCGTCAGAACCTGCTCGGCAAGCGTGTGGACTACTCGGGCCGTTCGGTCATCGTCGTCGGTCCGCAGCTGCACCTGCACCAGTGCGGTCTGCCCAAGACCATGGCCCTCGAACTGTTCAAGCCGTTCGTGATGAAGCGCCTGGTCGATCTCAACCACGCGCAGAACATCAAGTCCGCCAAGCGCATGGTCGAACGTCAGCACCCGCAGGTGTGGGACGTCCTCGAAGAGGTCATCACCGAACACCCCGTGCTGCTCAACCGTGCACCGACCCTGCACCGTCTGGGCATCCAGGCGTTCGAGCCTCAGCTCATCGAGGGTAAGGCCATCCAGCTGCACCCGCTCGTGTGCTCGGCGTTCAACGCCGACTTCGACGGTGACCAGATGGCCGTTCACCTGCCGCTGAGCCCCGAGGCGCAGGCCGAGGCCCGCATCCTCATGCTCTCGGCCAACAACATCCTCAAGCCCTCGGACGGCAAGCCCGTGACCATGCCTTCGCAGGACATGATCATCGGTCTCTACCACCTCACCTCCGAGCGCAAGGGTCTCCCCGGCGAAGGACGCGCATTCTCCGGAATGGGCGAGGCCCTCATGGCCTTCGACCGCGGAGAGCTCGACCTCGGCTCGCCGATCACGATCCGCCTGGAGAACGTTGTTCCCGGTGTCGACATCGACGTACCCGAGGGCTGGACGGCCGGTGATCCGCTGGACGTGGCCACGACCTTGGGTCGCGCGACGTTCAACGAGTACCTGCCTGCCGACTACTCGTTCGTGAACTCGACGATCGACAAGAAGGCTCTGAGCCGGATCGTCAACCACCTCGCCGAGGAGTACCCGAAGGTCGAGGTTGCCCACACGCTGGACAACTTCAAGTCCGGGGGCTTCTACTGGGCCACGCGTTCGGGCATCACCGTCGCGATGTCGGATGTCGTCTCGCCCGAGGCGAAGACGGAGATCCTCGCCGAGGCAGAGGCCATCGACACGAAGGTGCAGCAGCAGTACGAACTCGGTGCGCTCACCGACGACGAGCGCCGCAACGAGCTCGTCAAACTGTGGACCGAGACGACCGAGAAGGTCGACCAGGTCATGCGCACGAACTTCCCCGAGCAGAACTCGGTGCTGCGCCTGGTCGAGTCCGGTGCCTCCGGTAACTGGATGCAGGTCCGCCAGCTGGCCGGTATGCGTGGACTGGTGACGAACCCGAAGGGTGAGATCATCCCGCGTCCGATCGTGTCGAACTACCGTGAGGGCCTGGCGGTGCTCGAGTACTTCATCGCCTCACACGGTGCTCGTAAGGGCCTGGCCGACACCGCTCTGCGTACCGCTGACTCCGGTTACCTGACCCGTCGACTCGTCGACGTGTCCCAGGACGTCATCATCCGCACCGCGGACGCCGGTTCGAACAAGGGCATCACCCTGCCGGTGGCCGAACGCGATCACGAGGGCAACCTCGTGCCGCACGAGTACGCCGAGACGAGCGTGTACGGTCGACTCACCGTCAACGACGTCACCGACGCCGATGGCAATGTCATCGTCCCGGCGAAGTCCGATGTCACCGCCGCAACCGTGGACACCCTCGTGGCCGCCGGCATCGAGGAGCTCAAGGTCCACTCGGTGCTGACCGCGGATTCCGATGCGCAGATCTCCGCCGAGCACTACGGTCGCTCGATGGCGACCGGCAAGCTCGTCGACATCGGCGAGGCCATCGGCACCGTCGCGGCCCAGTCGATCGGCGAGCCCGGCACCCAGCTGACGATGCGTACCTTCCACACCGGTGGTGCCGCAGCGTCGACCGGTGACATCACGCAGGGTCTGCCGCGTGTGACCGAGCTCTTCGAGGCTCGTACCCCGAAGGGCTTCGCCCCCATCGCCGAGGCGACCGGCCGGGCGAAGATCGACGACAGCCGCAAGACGCGCTTCGTCATCATCACCCCGGACGACGGCAGCGAGGAGATCGAGCACGCGGTCTCCAAGCGTGCCCGCCTGATGGTCGAGGACGGACAGCACGTCAAGGCCGGTGAGCAGCTCATCGTCGGTGCTGTCGATCCGAAGCAGGTGCTGCGCATCCGCGGTCGCCGTGAAGCCGAGCGCTTCCTCGTCGAGGAGGTCCAGAAGGTCTACCGGTCGCAGGGTGTGGGCATCCACGACAAGCACATCGAGGTCATCGTGCGGCAGATGCTGCGTCGCGTGACCGTGATCGAGTCCGGCGACACGAACCTGCTGCCCGGCGAGCTCGTCGACCGCGGCCGCTACCAGGCGGAGAACCGTCGTGTGGTCGCCGAAGGCGGCCAGCCCGCATCGGCTCGTGACGAGCTGATGGGCATCACGAAGGCCTCGCTGGCCACCGAGTCGTGGCTGTCGGCCGCATCCTTCCAGGAGACCACCCGCGTCCTCACCGAGGCGGCGATGGAAGGCAAGTCGGATACGCTCATGGGGCTGAAGGAGAACGTCATCCTCGGTAAGCTCATCCCTGCAGGCACCGGCCTGCAGTCGCACCGCAACCTCGTGGTGGAGCCGACCGAAGAGGCCAAGGCCGAGATGTTCACCAACAGCTACGGCGACTTCTACGCGGGCATCGGAGCCGATTCCGGCTCTGCCATCCCGCTGGAGGATTACGACTACGGCGCGTTCAGCTGAGGCTGAGCGGCTGAAGAGCTGACTGCACTAGGGGCACCCACCGCATGGTGGGTGCCCCTTCTGTACGGAACCGGGTTCGGGACGTCGAGACAACGGCGGAGCGCCGAGATCACTGTGTGTGCACAGGTGTCTCGGTGCTCCGCCGTTGTCTCGGTGGGGCTTGTCCTAGCCGAAGAGGACCTGTGCTTCTTCCCAGCGGTGCAGCGGCACCGACTTGAGGCTGTCGACGGCCGAAGACATCTCGACCGAGACGATGTCGGTGCCCTTGAGACTGGCCATCTTGCCCCAATGGCCGTGCTGGGCGAGATCGGCGGCTGCCATCCCCAGCCGGGTCGACAGGACCCTGTCGTAGGCGGTGGGGGAGCCGCCTCGTTGCAGGTGGCCGAGGATCGTCGCTCGGGATTCGATCCCGGTGATCTCCTCGATCTTCGGGGCCAGGTAGTTCGCAATCCCGCCGAGGCGGACCCGCCCCTTGTTGTCGACCCCATGGTCGGCGACCTGGGAGTCGAATCCTTCGGGGATGAATCCTTCGGCGACGACGACGATGGGGGCACGTCCGCGGTCCCGGGCCGAGCGGACCCATGCGGAGATCTGATCGAAGGAGACGGGGAACTCCGGCATGAGGATCGCGTGGGCGCCGGCGGCCATCCCGGCATGCAGCGCGATCCAGCCGACGTTGCGTCCCATGACTTCGATGACCATGCACCGGTGGTGGGATTCGGCCGTGGTGCGCAGTCGGTCGATGGCCTCGGTGGCGATGGACTGGGCGGTGTCGAATCCGAAGGTGTAGTCGGTGTTGCCGAGGTCGTTGTCGATGGTCTTGGGCACTCCGACGATGTGGATGCCCTCTTCACGAACGAGTCGGGAGGCCCCTGCCAGGGTGCCTTCGCCGCCGATGGCGATGAGAGAGTCGATGCCGTGGGCGGCCATGACCTCGCGCATCCGCTCGGGTCCGCCGTCCTCGTAGGGGTGGGTGCGTGAGGTGCCGAGGATGGTGCCGCCGCGTCCGGACAGGCCTCGCACATCGAGCATCGTCATGTCGAACATGTCGTCCTCGAGGAGGCCTCGCCAGCCGTCGCGGATGCCGACGAACTCGGCGTCGTAGGCGCGGATGCCCTTGCGGACGATGCCGCGGATGACAGCGTTGAGGCCCGGGCAGTCGCCGCCCGAGGTGAGTACACCGATCTTCATTCCAGCTGACCCTGATCCTTTGCTCGATAGCCTTTGGCGAGCCGGACATCGTGCCCGGCCATGAGTGAGACGCCCTTGAGGATGACGGTTCCGTTCGAACCGTCACCCTGCGCGGGCCCATGGATGTCGTTGCCGCCCATGATGTTGATGGTCTCGTCGCGGATGCGCACTCCCGGCGGCACGTAGACGTCGTTGCCGGCCCACATCGCATACGAGTTCAGTTCGACCGTCACCCCGGGGCCCATGACGTCGCACAGGTCGATGTCGTCCCCGCCCATCAGGGCGTAGGTGGTGACCTCGGCGGTGCCGGGCGGGACGTCGAGCTGGCGCCCGGACATGATGGCCACGGAGTTCATCGGTGTGGCCGACCCAGGTTCCGCAGCGGGGGAGAGTTCGGTCGGTCCGCGCCGAGCCAGCTCCGATCCCGGACCTGCGGGTCCGGGAGCCTGCCCGGTCTGACGGGCGAGCTTGCGGTGGAGGCTGTCGCCTTCGGGAAGATCGTCGATGAGCGGGATGAGCTCGTCGAGGAACTTCGCACCGATGGCCTCATCCTGCCGCTGCGTCGTCTCCTCGGGATCGAGGCGACCGTTCGTCACAGCCTCGGTGATCACGGACAGGACATCATCGCGGTCCTGGTCGGAGGCGCGGATGCGCCGCTGGGGAGGAGGGGTGTCGTCGTCGGCCATGGTGCCCAGTGTAGCGGTATTCACACGTGGCAGCAGGGCGGACTGACGTGGTGAGGACTCCACAGCAGGGCCACAGGTTCGACCAATGCTGGGCCTATCCGACCCCTGGAATGTGGAGTCCATGAGAGATGAGAGCAGCGCCTGGCAGCAGTCGCAGACGCAGACAGCAGACACGGCCACCCGCCCGACCACCACCGTCGACCTCGTCGTCCCGGTGTACAACGAGGAGGCCTCGCTGGCCGCCTCGATCGAGACCCTCCTCGCCGTCGAGCCCTCCCTCGGCACTGAGGTCACGATCATCATCGCCGACAACGCGAGCACCGATGCCACCCCCGACATCGCCTCGACACTCGCGGCCAGACATGCGCAGGTCGAATACGTCCGCCTCGAGCAGAAGGGGCGCGGCCGTGCCCTGAGCCGCGTGTGGCAGGCATCGACGGCCGACGTCGTCGCCTATACGGACGTCGACCTCGCCACGGACATCCGCGTCCTCGACCCGATGGTCGAGGTCATCCGGTCAGGCCTGGCCGATGTCGCCATCGCCTCCCGCCTGCAGCCGGGACTCGCGGTCGATCGCGGCATCAAGCGCGAGATCATCTCCCGCTGCTACAACCGTCTGCTCAAGGTCAGCCTCGGCGTCGGATTCAGCGATGCTCAGTGCGGGTTCAAAGCACTGTCGGCGCGGGCGGCGAAGGAACTGCTGCCTCAGGTCGAGGACACCGAGTGGTTCTTCGACACGGAGCTGCTCGCTCGCGCAGAGTGGGCCGGCCTCCGCATCCATGAGTTCGGCACGGACTGGACGGACGACCCCGATTCGTCCGTCGACGTGATCAACACGGCGTGGAAGGACATCAAAGGCATCGTCCGACTGCGCACAGGCGGACGGACCCGGGTTCAGCACGAGGTCCCCGCACCGAACACCGGTGCGCAGATCCTCCACTTCATCGACGTCGGAATCATCAGCACCGTGCTCTACGCCGTGCTGTTCCTCCTCGGGGTCCAGTTCGTCTCGGACTCCGCGGCGAACATCATCGCACTGCTCCTGTCGACGATCGCGAACACCGCACTCAACCGCGGTCACACCTTCGGGGTGCGATCTCCACACCACCGACTGACCTCCCAGCTCAAAGGCTTGGCGGCCTTCGGACTGTGCCTGGCCTTCACTTCGGCGGGGTTGGCTGTCGCCGACGGGTTCACCGGGCCGTGGGCGAGCGTCGGCACGCTCGCGGTGCTGACGCTGGCGAACCTCGCCGCCACCGTGGTCCGCTTCGTGCTCATGCGCACCTGGGTCTTCGCCCGCGGCTCTCACGGCCGCTCCCACCCCGCCTCGGCGACCGCAGTCGATCGGACCCACAACGACGGGAAGGACATCGACCATGTCTGAGTCTCACACCAATCCTGCCAGTACCCGTGGCATGCGCAGGCACTGGTACCCGGCGCTGCTGACCATGCTGACCCTCGGCACGATCGCCGCCTTCCTCGCCAACCTCAGCGCCAACGGCTGGGCGAACTCCTTCTACGCGGCGGCCGTGCAGGCCGGCTCGGAGAACTGGGAGGCGTTCCTCTTCGGATCCCTCGACTCGGCGAACGCGATCACCGTCGACAAACCCCCGGCCGCCCTGTGGCTGATGGCCCTGAGCGCCCGCGTCTTCGGGTTCTCGTCGTTCTCGATGCTTCTGCCCCAGGTCCTCCTGGCCGGAGTGAGCGTGCTGCTCATCGTCCATTCAGTGCGGCTGAGCCTGCGGTCCCACGTCGGATCAGGCCTCGAGAAGGCTGCGGCACTGGGGGCCGGCGGGATCGTCGCCGTGTCCCCGGTGGTGGCGCTGATGTTCCGGTTCAACAACCCGGACGCCCTGCTCGTGACCCTGATGATCGGCGCGGTCGTCGCGACGCAGCATGCACTCCGCATCCTCACCGAATCCGAACGGCGCCGGTCCGCACGCCGCATCGCCGGCTGGCTCGTCCTCGCCGGAGTCTGCCTTGGCCTCGGATTCCTGACCAAGCAGTTCCAGGTTCTGCTCATCGTTCCCGGCCTCGCCCTGGCGTGGGTGCTCTTCGCCCGCACCTCCTGGCCGCGCCGCCTGCTGTGGCTGCTCGTCCCGCTCGGATCGATGATCGTCAGCGCCGGCTGGTGGATCGCCCTCGTCGAACTCACGCCGGCCGACTCGAGGCCCTACGTCGGCGGCTCTCAGTCGAACTCGTTCCTCGAACTCACCTTCGGCTACAACGGCTTCGGACGCCTCACCGGCAATGAGACGGGATCCGTCGGCGGAGGAGGCGGAGGCCAAGGCGGCGGATGGGGCGAAACAGGCATCACCCGCCTGTTCACCGGCAGCTTCGGCCAGCAGGTGTCGTGGTTCCTGCCCACCGCCCTGTTCCTCCTCGTCGTCACGATCGCCCTTCTCATCCACGCCGAGGCGGCCCGCCGTCGCGGTGTCCCCACCGTCACGGGCGGTGACCGCGCGGTGCCCGCGTCCGGAACCTCAGGGACGGCTGGCTCCTCCGGCAAGGCCGACTCCTCCGGAAGGGGCAGCCTCGGCGCGGGCCTGCTCATGTGGGGTGCCTGGCTCGTCATCACCTGGCTCGTACTGTCGAATATGAACGGAATCGTCCACGAGTACTACACGGTCGCACTCATTCCCGCGATCGCGGTCGTCATCGGCCTCGGCATCGCCGTGCTGCTCGAGCGGTCCGGATTCCTTCCACGACTGCTGCTGGCGATCGCGTGGGCCCTGACCGGAGCATGGCAGTTCATCCTCAGCTCCGATATGACCGGGATCCCCGGCATCCTGCGCTGGGCGGTGCTCATCGTCTCGATACTCGGTGCATTGGCCCTCATCGCCACCGCGCATCGCAGATTCGGTGCGGCGCTCGCCTCGGTGCTCGTGGCACTGGCCGTCCTCGGCAGCGCTGCGATTCCGGCTCAGCTGGCCGTGCGCACGATCGCCGGCACGACGCAGGGATCGATCGTGACGATCGCCGGTACGAGCTCGGGCATGGGCGGCGGACCCGGCGGCGGAGGAATGCCCGGCGGGGGAGGAGCCCGCGACGGTGGTGCCGACGGCGGAGCCCCCACCGGCGGCACCGGCGGAGGAACCACCGGAACGACCGGTGGGGCAGGCAAGTCGGAGACCGGCACCGGTGGCCCCGGTGGGGGAGCTCCCGGCGGCGGAGGAGGCGGAATGGGCGGTCTGCTCAACGGCTCGGAACCCTCGGACGAGCTCACTGATCTGCTCGAACAGGACGCCTCGGACTACACGTGGGTGGCTGCGGCGACCGGGGCGAACCAGGCCGCGGGATACCAGCTCGCGCTGGGCGAGCCCGTCATGGCGATCGGCGGGTTCAACGGCACCGATCCCTCGCCGAGCCTCGCAGAGTTCAAACAGCTCGTGGCCGAGGGCAAGATCCACTACTACATCGGATCGGGCTCGAGCGGCCAGGGTCCCGGCGGCGGCGACTCGGATTCGTCCTCGTCTCAGATCGCGGCCTGGGTCGAGGCGAACTACGAGGCGACCACCGTCGACTCCGTTTCGCTCTACGATCTCAGCGCCGGATGAGGGGATAATCGACCTATGAACCCGACAGCGAATCCGCCGGCGCGCATCCTCATCGTCGACGACGAAGCGAACCTCTCCGAGCTCCTCGTCATGGCCTGCCAAGTCAGGGGATGGGAAGCCGAAGGGGTCGGCACCGGCCGTGAGGCCGTGGCGCTGGCCAGGAGCGAACGCTTCGACGCCATCGTCCTCGACGTCATGCTGCCCGACCTCGACGGGTTCGCCGTGATCGAGAAGATCCGCGGGGAGGGAATCGACACCCCGGTCGTCTTCCTCTCCGCCCGCGACGAGGTCGACGACCGGCTGACGGGCCTGCGGTTGGGCGGGGACGACTACGTGACGAAGCCGTTCAACCTCGATGAGGTCATCGCCCGCATCGAGGTGCGCCTGCGCCGTGGAGCCTCGGCCGGCCCGGTCGACGAGGACGATGTTCTGCGCGTGGGCGACCTCGAACTCGACGAGCGCTCCCATGAGGTCACCCGCGCCGGTCAGCCGATTGAACTCACCGCTCGCGAATACGAGGTGCTGCTGCTGTTCATGCGCAACCCGCGGGCGGTGCTCTCAAAGGCCCAGATCCTCGACCGGGTGTGGGACTACGACTTCGGGGGCAACGGCAACATCGTCGAACTCTACGTCTCCTACCTGCGGAAGAAGATCGACTCTCCGTTCCCGGACCTGCCGAATCTCTTCCACACCAAGCGCGGAGCCGGATACATCCTGCGGGCGGAGCAGTGACCCTGCGTCGATGGCGGCTGCAGACGAGGCTCATCGTCCTCGCCGGCCTCGTCCTCCTGCTCGTCGGGGCCGGGATCGGAACCGCCTCCTGGTTGAGCGTGCGCGGCTCGCTCATGTCCGACCTCGACGCACAGCTGACGTCGATGACGTCGCATGCGCGTTCGGGCGACGGTCCCGGCTCGGGACCCGGGGCGACCGGGAATCCGGGAACCTCGGGTGGGGGTGACGGATCGTCGGCGGCGGTCGATTCGGCTCTGCGCTATCTCTTCCAGCCCGGCGTCGGCGACGGTGCTCTCGTCGTCGTCGACTCCGGCGACGGGGGAGAGGGGCTCATCGCCGAAGCGGGGCTGAGCCGCCCGCGGGCCCTGTCCGCGGCGGCGATCGATGCCCTGCTCGACGTCGAACCCGGCAGGGGCGCGTCCGACAGCAGTGCCTCCGGCGGCAGCGCTTCCGCTCACGAGTCCGTGCGAGTGCCCGGATTCGGCGCCTACCGTGTCGTGGCCTTCGACGACGGCGGAACCACCACTGTGTACGGGGTTCCCCAGGGCAGCGTCGACGGTGCGCTCGAACGCACCGCCTGGACGACTGCGTTCGTCGTCCTCATCGGCGTCATCGCCACGGCCGCACTCATGGCCGTGATCATCCACCGGCAGCTGCGCGATCTGCGGGAGGTCGCCCGCACCGCGCGGGAGGTCACCGACCTCGAACTCAGCGCCGGCGAACCCGAGCTTGCGCTCAGGGTCCCCGCCGACCTCGCGGTGCCGGGCACGGAGGTCGGCGACGTGGGTGCCTCGGTCAACCGGATGCTCGACCATGTCGGTTCCGCCCTCGAGGAGCGCTATCGGGGCACGGAGCAGATGCGCCGGTTCGTCGCCGACGCCTCCCATGAGCTGCGCACCCCGATCGCGACGATACGCGGCTGGGCCGACCTCACCCGCCCGTACCGCGACGATCTGCCCGCCGAGGTGGCCACCTCCTTGGCCAGGATCGATTCCGGAGCGATGCGGATGTCCTCCTTGGTCGATGACCTCCTGCTCCTTGCGCGTCTCGAAGCAGGCCGCCAGCCGACGAGTGAGGACACCGTCGACGTCTCGTCCCTGCTCATCGAGCTCGTCGAGGACGCCCATGTCGTCAACCCCGATCATTCGATCTCACTCGACGTCCCGCCCGAGGCTCTCGAAGTGCGCGGCGAGGTCGACCAGGTGCGCCGGGTCGTGTCGATCGTGCTCACGAACGCCTGCGTGCACACCCCTCCGGGCACCAGAGTGCACATCGAGGCGCAGGCGGCGCACAAGCCGGTCTCGGGGCAGCTGCCCAGCGACGTCGTGGCGATCCGCATCAGTGACGACGGGCAGGGCATTCCGCCTAAGATCCGGGACAGGGTCTTCGATCGCTTCGTCCGGGGGGATCCCTCACGGGCACGGCAGGACGGAGCCGAGGGCGGATCCTCGGGGCTGGGGCTCGCGATCGCAGCCGGCCTCGTCGACCTCATGCACGGCAGCATCGCGATGTCGAGCTCGGACGCAGGAACGACTTTCGAACTGCGACTGCCCGCCGCCTGAGCCGAATCGCACAGGCTGACCCGAATCGCACAGGCTGACCACAGGTACGACTGGGAAGGGCTACAGCGCGGGGTCCGAAAGTGGAATCACCGATAACCAGAGGAGATTCCATGACCGAGAACCAGAACCCCGACCAGAGTCCCAACCCGAATCAGAACGCCGACCAGAACTCTGGCCAGAACCCGAATCAGCACCCTGACCAGAATGCCGGCCAAAATGCTGGCCAAAATGCCGGACGGAACGCTGACCAGAACCCCGGCGAGACCGGCACCCGGAATTCCGACCGCGTCTCCCGGTCCGCGCCCGATCCACGCTCCGACGGCTCGGCAGGATCGCGGCCCTGGGTGAATCCTTATGGTGTGCCTGCCCAGACCGCACACTTCGGAAGTACCGCGGGCCCGCGTAAGCAGAAGCGCCGCGTCCCACTGGTCCCCGCGGTGCTGGCCGGTTCGGCACTGTTCGTCGTCGGCGGACTCGCCGGGGGAGCGATCGGTGCCTCGGCGGCTATCGCGTCGAACGATTCGGGGACGAGCCAGGGCCCCGGGGGCCAGAACGGGCCCGGCGGAATGGGCGGGCAACAGAACGGCGGGCAACAGGACGGCGGAGGCATGCCGGGCGGTCAGTCGGACGGCGGCGGCATGCCCGGTGGCCAATCCAACGGCATGCCGGGGAATCAGAACGGGTCCGGCTCGAACGGAAGCTCGTCGGACGGAAGCTCGTCGGACGGGACGAATTCGAACGGAGCCGGAACCGACGACACCGCACAAGACGGCACCGGCTCGGACTCCGGCACAAACTCGGACACCGGCTCCGGCTCGGACTCCGACGGGTCGGATTCGACCGCAGACACCACCTCGGCGAGCAGCGGTGACACGACGGTCGACAACGTCGCAGTCACCCACTTCGAGCAGATCTTCACCGGATTCGCCGTCCTCAACCGGGACGAGTGAACTTCCTGCACGCGGAAGGACCGCGGTGACGTGAGGTCGGTGCTGTTCCCACCAGATGGTCGCCGTCCTCACGTGCCTCGCGAATACGACGATGCCCCCACCGCAATCGGTGGGGGCATCGTGCTGTGAACCTGTGGACCTGTGAACCCGAGAGCCTCTCAGCTCTCAGAGATCATCATGCGGTTCAGCGGTGGAGATCGAATCGATCGGCCTCGACGACCTTGGTCCAGGCCTTGACGAAGTCGGCGACGAACTTCTCGCCGGCATCATCGGAGCCGTAGACCTCGGCGATGGCCCGCAGTTCGGAGTTCGCACCGAAGAGCAGGTCGACGCGGCTGCCGGACCACAGCTTCTCACCCTCGGGGGAGAAGCACTCGTAGACGTTCGCCGTCTCCGAGTCACCAATCGGCTTCCAGATATTGCCGAGCTCGAGGAGGTTGACGAAGAAGTCGTTCGTCAGCTCGCCGGGACGGTCGGTGAACACGCCGAGGTCGGAGTCCTCGAAGTTCGCACCGAGCACGCGCAGACCGCCGATGAGGACGGTGAGCTCCGGAGGAGTGAGACCGAGCAGGCTGGCCTTGTCGAGCAGCAGGTATTCGGCCTTGAGCGGCAGACCCTCGGTGAGGTAGTTGCGGAAACCGTCGTGAGTCGGCTCCAGGTAGTTGAACGACTCGACGTCGGTCTGCTCCTGGGTCGCGTCGCCGCGACCCGTGGACACGGGCACGGTGATCGCGTGACCGGCGGCAGCCGCAGCGGTCTCGATGCCGACGGCACCGGCGATGGCGACCACATCGGCGAAGGAAGCACCGGTCGCCTCGGCGATGCCCTCGAGCACCGGAAGCACCTCGGCGAGCTTGGTCGGCTCATTGGCCTCCCAGCTGCGCTGCGGTTCGAGACGAAGGCGACCGCCGTTGACGCCGCCGCGCATGTCGGAGACGCGGTGCGAGGACGCGGCCGCCCAGGTGGTCGAGACCAGCTGGGAGACGGTGAGCCCGGAGTCCCGGACCGCGGCCTTCACGGCGTCAAGCTGTGCATCGTCGAGCTGGGTGCCGGCCGGGACCGGATCCTGCCAGATGAGCTCCTCGGTGGGAACCTCGGGGCCGAGGTAGCGGGTGGCCGGTCCCATGTCACGGTGGGTGAGCTTGAACCACGCACGAGCGAAGGCGTCTTCGAAGGCCTTCTGATCGTCCTTGAACTTCCGGGAGATCTTCTCGTAGATCGGGTCGAAGCGCAGGGACAGGTCGGTGGTGAGCATGCGCGGCTCGCGGCGTCCGTCGCCCTGGGCCATCGGCACCATGTCGTCGCCGCCGCCGTCCTTCGGACGCCATTGCAGGTGTCCGCCTTCATTCTCGAAGACCTCCCACTCGTAGGCGAAGAGGATGTGGAAGAACTCGTTGTCCCACCGGGTCGGGTGATAGGTCCAGGTGACCTCGATGCCCGAACCGATCGAGTCATTGCCCTGTCCGGTGCCGAAGTCGGACTTCCAGCCGAGCCCCTGCTCCTCGAGCGGTGCGGCCTCGGGATCGGAGCCCTTGTGCGATTCGGGTCCGGCGCCGTGGGTCTTGCCGAAGGTGTGTCCGCCGGCGATGAGGGCGACGGTCTCCTCGTCGTTCATCGCCATCCGACCGAAGGTCTCGCGGATGTCGATCGCGGCCTTGAGCGGGTCCGGCTCGCCCTCGGGGCCCTCCGGGTTGACGTAGATGAGTCCCATGGTCGTCGCGGCCAGCGGCTTCTGCAGCTCGCGGTTGCCGACGTAGCGCTTGTCGGTGCCGAGCCATTCGGTCTCCGAGCCCCAGTACACGTCATTGTCGGGCTCCCAGACGTCCTTGCGTCCGCCGGCGAAGCCGAAGGTCTTGAAGCCCATCGATTCGAGGGCGACGTTTCCGGCGAGGATGAAGAGGTCGGCCCAGGAGATCTTCTTGCCGTACTTCTTCTTCACCGGCCACAGCAGACGGCGGGCCTTGTCGAGCGAGACGTTGTCCGGCCAGGAGTTCAGCGGAGCGAAGCGCTGCTGCCCCTCACCGCCGCCGCCGCGACCGTCCTGCACGCGGTACGTGCCGGCCGAGTGCCAGGCCATGCGGATCATGAAGGGGCCGTAGTGCCCGAAATCCGCCGACCACCAGTCGGAGTTGGTCTTCTGCAGCTCTTCGATGTCGGCCTTGAGCTGGTAGTAGTCGAGGCTGTTGAATTCGGCGTCGTAGTCGAATTCGGGATCCATGGGATCGCGCGCCGGCTGACCCTTCGCGAGGATCTTGAGGTTGAGACGGTTGGGCCACCACTGGGCGTTGGAATCGCCCTGGGTGGGGTTGACCAGGTTGTCCGAGTCCGAAGCCTGCGTCGGCTCCGAGCTCGTGTGGACGACTGGGCAGCCGCCGGTGGTCGTGTCGGTCATCGTGTTCCTTTCACAGTCGGGTCGACTTCAGTGACCCGTTTGACGACGAAGGCTGACCTCGCAGAGAGGACACAGGTGTCTCACCGCGAGGAGAGGGATGGGCATGAACGAAGCACTGGTCTCACACGGACGAGGCAAGGCGGTCGGTGTCCGCTGCGGAACCGGAGTCCGCGCAGTCGGGGCACAGGCCCCAGAAGGTCACCTCGGCCGCCTCGACGCGGAAGCCGGCATCATGAGAGGGAACCAGACACGGTGCGTGCCCGACCGTGCAGTCGACATCGACGATGAGACCGCAGGACCGACAGACGAGGTGGTGATGGTTGTCCCCGATTCGCCGCTCATACCGGGCCACCGAGCCCGACGGCTGGATGCAGCGCAGCAGCCCGACCTCGGTGAGAGTGTGGAGCGAGTCGTAGACGGCCTGATGAGAGACCGTCGGCAACGACCCGCGGACGGAGCGGATGACGGACTCGGTGTCCGCGTGAGGATGATCCCGCACGGCCTCGAGCACGGCAACCCGCTGTTTCGTCACACGCAGAGAGGTCTGCCGCAGGGCTGCGGCAGGATCCTCTGCATGTCCATGATTCGTCCCGTTCACACCTTAAGGATGCCTGCTTCTTTTGAATCAGTCAAGGAAAGAGCGATGACCTCCGCCGAGGCGGCCCCCGGGGTGGGTGCGGCCAAGTTCGCCCAGGTGATCGCCGAGGTGGAATCCGCTGCGGACCGCGAGGGCGGGCGTGTGTTCGGTCGAGCGTGTGGGTGAGTGCGCTCGATGGGGTAGGGTTGTTCGCCGGCGATTTTGACCAGACGCGCGCAAGAGAGATATTCTGTTAAGCGACTGATTGTGTTATCTGCGTCGTCGGATGATCCTGCCGGGCATTCTGTGAAGCTCGGACCCCTGTGAGAATTTGACGATGCGGGCCGCCGGAAAATCGGCTCTGTCGGGACGTGTCCACGCGACACACCCGAGCGCAGGGTATGAGAGACCGCGCGGTTACTGGCATCGGGAGCCGAGCTTCACCCGATGTTCAGTCGGATATGTCCCACGGTTCACAGACGCGACCACGGTCGTGGCCGGAATTGGGAATTAGGTCTATCGAGAAGCAAATGGAGAACGCTTAGTGCCGACAATCCAGCAGCTCGTCCGCAAGGGACGGCATGTGAAATCAGCAGGATCCGACGCTCCTGCCCTCAAGGGCAGCCCGCAGCGTCGCGGAGTGTGCACCCGTGTGTACACCACTACCCCCAAGAAGCCGAACTCGGCTCTTCGCAAGGTCGCTCGTGTCAAGCTTTCGAGCCAGATCGAGGTGACCGCCTACATCCCGGGCGAGGGACACAACCTGCAGGAGCACTCGATCGTGCTCGTGCGCGGTGGCCGCGTCAAGGATCTGCCCGGTGTTCGCTACCGGATCGTCCGCGGTTCGCTCGACACCCAGGGCGTCAAGGGCCGTCAGCAGGCCCGCAGCAAGTACGGTGCGAAGAGGGAGAAGAAGTAATGCCACGCAAAGGTCCTGCACCCAAGCGACCGATCGTCGTTGACCCGGTCTTCAGCTCACCGCTCGTCACGCAGCTGATCAACAAGATCCTGCTCGACGGCAAGCGCTCGACCGCAGAGCGGATCGTCTACGGTGCCCTCGAAGGCACCCGCGAGAAGAACGGCAACGACCCCGTTGTCAACCTGAAGAAGGCTCTCGACAACATTCGTCCGTCCCTCGAGGTCCGCTCCCGCCGCGTCGGCGGAGCGACCTACCAGGTGCCGGTGGATGTTCGCCCGACTCGTTCGACCACCCTGGCCCTCCGCTGGCTGGTGGGCTACGCCCGTCAGCGTCGTGAGAAGACCATGACCGAACGACTCATGAATGAGATCCTCGATGCCGGCAACGGCCTCGGCGCCGCAGTCAAGCGCCGCGAGGACACTCACAAGATGGCCGAGTCCAACAAGGCCTTCGCCCACTACCGCTGGTAATCGTCTTCCCTGCTGTTCGGTCGGCGGACATCGTCCGCGACATCTGCCGGCCGGCAGTTTGGGGGAGTCGATCAGATCATCGATTGAGAGAGAGACACCGTGGCACTTGACGTGCTCACCGACCTGAACAAGGTCCGCAACATCGGCATCATGGCCCATATCGATGCCGGTAAGACCACTACGACCGAACGCATCCTCTTCTACACCGGTGTGAACTACAAGATGGGCGAGACCCACGACGGCGCCGGCACGATGGACTGGATGGACCAGGAGAAGGAACGCGGCATCACGATCACGTCGGCCGCGACGACCTGCTACTGGCACGACAACCAGATCAACATCATCGACACCCCCGGCCACGTCGACTTCACCGTCGAGGTCGAGCGCTCGCTGCGCGTCCTCGACGGCGCCGTCGCAGTGTTCGACGGCAAGGAGGGCGTGGAGCCGCAGTCGGAGACGGTCTGGCGTCAGGCCGACAAGTACGACGTCCCGCGCGTCTGCTTCGTCAACAAGATGGACAAGCTCGGTGCTGACTTCTACTTCACCGTGCAGACCATCAAGGACCGCCTCGGTGCCAAGCCGCTGGTCATCCAGCTGCCGATCGGCGCTGAGAGCGAATTCGCCGGTGTCGTCGACCTGCTCGAGATGAAGGCCTACACCTGGCCCGACGAGTCGAAGATGGGTCAGGACATGACCGAGGTCGAGATCCCCGCGGATCTGCAGGCCAAGGCCGAAGAGTACCGTGCGCAGCTCGTCGAAGACGTCGCCGAGAGCACGGAGGCGCTCATGGAGAAGTACCTCGACGGCGAAGAGCTCACGGTGGCCGAGATCAAGTCGGGCATCCGCGAACTCGTCATCAAGTCCGAGGCCTTCCCGGTGATGTGCGGTTCCGCGTACAAGAACAAGGGCGTCCAGCCCATGCTCGACGCGGTCATCGACTACCTGCCCTCGCCGCTCGACGTTCCCCCGATGATCGGGCACAACCCGAGCAACGAGGAAGAGGAGCTCACCCGCAAGCCTGCCAAGGACGAGCCGTTCTCGGCTCTCGCGTTCAAGGTCGCATCGCACCCGTTCTTCGGTGCGCTCACCTACGTGCGTGTCTACTCCGGCCAGGTCAAGTCCGGTGAGCAGGTGCTCAACACCACCTCGGGCAAGAAGGAACGCGTCGGCAAGCTCTTCCAGATGCACTCCAACAAGGAGAACCCGGTGGAAGAGGCCTTCGCCGGCCACATCTACGCCTTCATCGGTCTCAAGGACACCACCACCGGTGACACCCTCTGCGATCCTGCCAACCCGATTGCGCTGGAATCGATGACCTTCCCGGAGCCTGTGATCTCCGTGGCCATCGAGCCGAAGACGAAGAGCGACCAGGAGAAGCTGTCCTCGGCCATCCAGAAGTTCGTCAAGGAGGACCCGACCTACCAGGTCGAGCTCGACGCGGAGACCGGTCAGACCGTCATCCGCGGCATGGGCGAACTCCACCTCGACATCCTCGTCGACCGCATGCGTCGCGAGTTCAAGGTCGAGGCGAACGTGGGCAAGCCGCAGGTTGCCTACCGCGAGACCATTCGCCGCACTGTCGAGAAGTACGACTACACCCACAAGAAGCAGACGGGTGGATCGGGACAGTTCGCGAAGGTCCAGGTCACCTTCGAACCCCTCGAGGTCGAAGGCGATACGATTTATGAGTTCGAGAATGCCATCACCGGCGGACGCGTTCCGCGCGAGTACATTCCGAGCGTCGACGCCGGCATCCAGGACGCCATGCAGCTCGGTGTCCTCGCCGGCTACCCGCTGGTCGGCATCAAGGCCACACTGGTCGACGGTGCCTACCACGATGTCGACTCTTCGGAGATGGCATTCAAGATCGCCGGATCGATGGTCCTCAAGGAGGCCGTCAGGAAGGCGAACCCGGTTCTTCTCGAACCGGTCATGGACGTCGAGGTGCGCACCCCTGAGGAATACATGGGTGACGTCATCGGCGACCTGAATTCCCGGCGTGGCCAGATTCAGTCGATGGACGATGCTTCCGGTGTGAAGGTCGTCAAGGCTGTGGTCCCGCTGTCGGAGATGTTCGGTTACATCGGTGATCTGCGGTCGAAGACCCAGGGCCGTGCGGTGTACTCGATGACTTTCTCCAGCTATGCGGAGGTCCCGAAGGCTGTTGCCGAGGAGATCATCCAGAAGGTGCGCGGCGGAGAGTAATCTCCGGAATCCGGTCGCCCCGGTGATCAAGAACATGTTCACCGGAATGAAAGATAACCAACAGAAGGTCTAAGATATGTACCGCATATCTTTTGACAACCACGAGGAGGAACCCAGTGGCAAAGGCTAGTTTCGAACGGACTAAGCCGCACGTCAACATCGGCACCATCGGCCACGTTGACCACGGAAAGACCACCCTGACCGCCGCGATCACCAAGGTCCTGGCGGATCAGTACCCGGATCTCAACGAGGCTCGCGCCTTCGACCAGGTGGACAACGCACCTGAGGAGAAGGAGCGCGGCATCACCATCAACGTCTCGCACGTTGAGTACCAGACGGAGAAGCGTCACTACGCTCACGTCGATGCCCCGGGTCACGCCGACTACGTGAAGAACATGATCACCGGTGCTGCACAGATGGACGGCGCCATCCTCGTCGTTGCCGCCACCGATGGTCCGATGCCTCAGACCCGTGAGCACGTGCTGCTCGCTCGTCAGGTCGGCGTCCCCTACATCGTCGTGGCTCTGAACAAGTCCGACATGGTCGAAGACGAAGAGCTCCTCGAGCTCGTCGAATTCGAGGTCCGCGACCTGCTCTCGAGCCAGGAGTTCGACGGCGACAACGCTCCCGTCGTCCAGGTGTCCGCTCTCAAGGCCCTCGAAGGCGACGAGAAGTGGGTCAAGAGCGTCCAGGAACTCATGGCCGCCGTCGACGACAACGTTCCGGAGCCGGAGCGCGATGTCGACAAGCCGTTCCTCATGCCCGTCGAGGACGTCTTCACGATCACCGGTCGTGGAACCGTCGTCACCGGTCGTGTCGAGCGCGGCGTCCTGCTGCCGAACGACGAAATCGAGATTGTCGGCATCAAGGAGAAGTCGTCCAAGACGACCGTCACCGCCATCGAGATGTTCCGCAAGACCCTGCCGGATGCCCGTGCAGGTGAGAACGTCGGTCTGCTTCTTCGCGGCACCAAGCGCGAAGACGTGGAGCGCGGTCAGGTCATCGTGAAGCCGGGTTCGATCACCCCGCACACCAAGTTCGAAGCCCAGGTCTACATCCTGAGCAAGGACGAGGGCGGACGTCACAACCCGTTCTACTCGAACTACCGTCCGCAGTTCTACTTCCGGACCACGGACGTCACCGGCGTCATCACGCTGCCCGAGGGCACCGAGATGGTCATGCCCGGCGACAACACCGACATGTCGGTCGAGCTCATCCAGCCGATCGCCATGGAGGACGGCCTCCGCTTCGCTATCCGCGAGGGCGGCCGCACCGTCGGCGCCGGTCGAGTCACCAAGATCGTTGCCTGATCTGACTCACTGAGTACCAGAACCGAGGGCCGCAATCCTTTCGAGGGTTGCGGCCCTCGGTGTATTTCGGGGAGGTGCCCGCCCGGAGGTATGCCTGCCGGAGGCTGGCGCGCCCACTGTCTATTGAAAATGCACGCGGGGTGATGAAAATCAGCACGCGTGCATTTTCAATAGACAGTGACATGAGAATCAGGGGAGGTGTGCCGCGCGATGTCCGGGGGAGTGGCGCCTGCGCGTGGGTCTGAGAGATCGCTCACAGGAGACAGTCCTGGAATTGCGCGCGTGAAGTGCTATATGACAAGATGGTGAAGTTGCGTTTTGGGCGTTGACCCCTGCACTGCGGTAGCGATACCGCGAACAGCCCGGAACACTATCGGATCGATGAATCTGCATCAAGCGGGTTCGGACCGAGCAGCCAATGAGTAGAAGCGCCGTCGGCGTTCAGGTGAGAAGTGAGAATTTCTCCGCCAGGATCAGCCGACACGCCCGACCTCGGGGGTCGGTCATGGTCAGCCGGCACAGACCGCAGACATCCCAGATGCCCTGCAGGTTGATGGCCGGAAGTTACTGAAGAAAGAGACGACGCCATGGCGGGACAGAAGATCCGCATCCGGCTCAAGTCGTACGACCACGCTGTGATCGACAGTGCCGCACGCAAGATCGTGGACACCGTCACTCGCGCTGGCGCGACTGTTGTGGGCCCCGTGCCGTTGCCGACGGAGAAGAACGTGTACTGCGTCATCCGTTCGCCGCACAAGTACAAAGACAGCCGTGAGCATTTCGAAATGCGCACGCACAAGCGTCTGATCGACATCGTCGATCCGACGCCGAAGGCCGTCGATTCGCTCATGCGACTCGACCTCGCCGACGACGTCAACATCGAGATCAAGCTCTAAGGGAGGCAGCAATGGCGAACACTCGTTCATCCGCTCTCCCGACCACCCGCAAGGTCAAGGGCCTTCTGGGAACCAAGCTGGGCATGACCCAGGTCTGGGATGAGCAGAACAACCTCGTGCCGGTGACCGTTGTGGCCACCGGAAACAATGTCGTCACGCAGATCCGCAACGAGGAAACCGATGGTTACCCCGCTGTGCAGATCGCGTTCGGCGAGATCGATCCTCGCAAGGTCAACAAGCCGACCGCAGGCCACTTCGAGAAGGCCGGCGTGACCCCGCGCCGTCACCTCGTCGAGCTGCGCACTGCAGACGCTGCTGACTACGCGCTCGGCCAGGAACTCGGAGTCGACACGTTCGACGCCGGAATCAAGGTCGATGTGACCGCGAAGACCAAGGGTAAGGGAACCGCGGGTGTTATGAAGCGTCACGGCTTCTCCGGTGTCGGTGCCTCCCACGGTCAGCACCGCAACCACCGCAAGCCAGGGTCGATCGGCGGAGCCGCGACCCCGGGCCGCGTGTTCAAGGGCATGCGCATGGCCGGCCGTATGGGCGCTGTCAAGCACACGACCCAGAACCTCACGATCCACGCCGTGGACAGCGAGAACAACTTCCTGCTCATCAAGGGCGCCGTTCCCGGCCCCAAGGGTGGAGTCGTCCTCGTTCGCTCGGCCGTGAAGGAGGCCTGAACGAAATGACTGATGTCAAGACAGTCGACGTCATCGACGCCGCCGGTGCCAAGGCCGGTTCCGTTGACCTGCCCGCCGAGATCTTCGGCGTGCCCGCCAACGTGCCGCTGATCCACCAGGTCGTCGTTGCGCAGCTGGCTGCGGCCCGTCAGGGTACGCACAAGACGAAGACCCGCTCCGAGGTTCGCGGCGGCGGTCGCAAGCCCTACCGCCAGAAGGGAACCGGCAACGCCCGTCAGGGTTCGATCCGCGCTCCCCAGTACAACGGCGGCGGAATCGTGCACGGACCGGTCCCGCGCGACTACTCGCAGCGGACCCCCAAGAAGATGAAGGCCGCTGCTCTGCGCGGTGCTCTGTCTGATCGTGCACGTCTGGATCAGGTCTTCGTGATGAAGAACCTGGTCACCGGCGACACGCCGTCGACCAAGCAGGCGAAGGCCGCACTGGCCGGCCTGTCCGACCGCAAGAACACCCTCGTGGTGCTCGACCGCGACGACGAGCTCACCTACCTGAGCGTGCGCAACCTGCCCCACGTCCACGTGCTCACCTCCGATCAGCTCAACACCTACGATGTGCTGCTCGCCGATGACATCGTGTTCACCGAGGCAGCTCTGCAGTCGTTCCTGAGCGGCAACCGCAAATCGGAGGACGCATCATGAGTCTGAACTTCAAGGACCCGCGCGACATCATCGTCGCTCCGGTCGTCTCGGAGAAGACCTACAGCCTGATGGACGAGGGCAAATACACCTTCCTCGTCGATCAGAACTCGAACAAAACCGAGATCAAGCACGCCATTGAATCGATCTTCGATGTGCAGGTCGCCAAGGTCAACACCCTGAACCGTCAGGGCAAGCGCCGACGCACCCGCACCGGTTGGGGGAAGCGCAAGGACACCAAGCGTGCCATCGTCGCCCTCAAGGACGGATCGATCGACATCTTCGGTGGATCGCTCTAAGCGATCCTTCGTCAAAGAAGGAAAAGACTCATGGGAATCCGTAAGCACAAGCCGACGACCCCGGGCCGCCGTGGCTCGTCGGTCGCCGACTTCGTCGAAGTGACCCGGTCTACACCGGAGAAGTCGCTTCTGCGCCCGCTGCCCAAGCGCGGCGGACGCAACAGTCAGGGACGCGTGACCACTCGCCACCAGGGTGGCGGTCACAAGCGTCAGTACCGTGTCATCGACTTCCGCCGCCATGACAAAGATGGCGTTCCGGCGAAGGTCGCGCACATCGAATATGACCCGAACCGCACGGCTCGCATCGCTCTGCTGCACTACGCAGACGGAGAGAAGCGCTACATCATCGCCCCGCACAACCTCAAGCAGGGTGCGCAGGTCGAGGCCGGACCGGGTGCAGACATCAAGCCGGGCAACAACCTTGCCCTGCGCAACATCCCAGTCGGTACCGTTGTGCACGCTGTCGAGATGCGTCCCGGCGGCGGTGCCAAGATCGCCCGCTCCGCCGGATCCTCCGTGCAGCTGGTGGCCAAGTACGGTCGGTTCGCGCAGCTGCGGATGCCTTCGGGCGAGATCCGCAACGTCGACGCGCGCTGCCGTGCAACCGTCGGCGAGGTCGGCAACGCCGAGCAGTCGAACATCAGCTGGGGCAAGGCAGGCCGCATGCGTTGGAAGGGCAAGCGCCCGACCGTCCGCGGTGTCGTGATGAACCCGATCGACCACCCGCACGGCGGTGGCGAGGGCCGTACTTCGGGTGGTCGTCACCCGGTCAGCCCGTGGGGTCAGCCAGAGGGCCGCACACGCCGGCCGAACAAAGAGAGCGACAAGTACATCGTGCGCCGTCGCCGGACCGGCAAGAAGCGCTGATTGGAGTACTGACTTATGCCTCGTAGCCTCAAAAAGGGTCCTTTCGTCGACGAACACCTGTACCAGAAGGTCGCTCGTCAGAACGAGAAGAACACCAAAAATGTCATCAAAACCTGGTCTCGTCGCTCGATGATCATCCCGGACTTCCTGGGACACACCATCGCAGTACATGACGGACGCAAGCATGTCCCCGTCTTCATCACTGAGTCGATGGTCGGACACAAGCTCGGCGAGTTCGCACCGACACGGACGTTCCGTGGCCACGAAAAGGACGATCGCAAGGGTCGCCGCCGCTGAGGCGGGGCACCCTTACGATCCTAGATAAGAGAGAAGGAAGCGATGGAAGCCAAGGCTAAGGCGCGTTACCTGCGCGTTACGCCTCGCAAGGCTCGGCGCGTCGTCGACCTCATTCGTGGTCAGCAGGCGACCGAAGCACTTGCAGTGTTGAAGTTTGCAGAACAGTCGGCATCAGATCCGATTTACAAGCTCGTGGCCTCCGGCATCGCCAATGCGCGTGTCCGGGCCGACGAGGAAGGCGTTGCGTTCGACGAGAACGAACTGGTCATCTCCGAAGCATTCGTGGACGAGGGGCCGACCATGAAGCGGTTCCGTCCGCGTGCCCAGGGTCGTGCGTTTCGCATTGAGAAGCGCACCAGCCACGTGACCGTGGTCCTGGCCAGCGGTGACGACCTGCCTCAGCGCAAGAGCCGGAAGGGGAACCGCTAATGGGCCAGAAGATCAATCCGAACGGATTCCGACTCGGAATCACCACGGACCACAAGTCGAAGTGGTTCGCTGACTCGACCAAGCCGGGGCAGCGCTACAAGGACTACGTGCTCGAAGATGTCAAGATCCGCCAGATGATGAACACCGGCCTCGAACGGGCCGGCATCTCGAAGATCAACATCGAGCGCACGCGTGACCGTGTCCGTGTCGACATCCACACCGCTCGTCCGGGCATCGTCATCGGACGTCGCGGAGCCGAAGCCGATCGCATCCGCGGTCAGCTCGAGAAGCTCACCGGCAAGCAGATTCAGCTCAACATCCTTGAGGTGAAGAACCCCGAGGTCGACGCACAGCTCGTCGCGCAGGGTGTTGCCGAGCAGCTCGCCAGCCGCGTGGCCTTCCGCCGCGCGATGCGCAAGGCGATCCAGAGCGCTCAGCGTGCAGGTGCCAAGGGCATCCGCGTGCAGTGCTCGGGCCGCCTCGGCGGTGCTGAGATGAGCCGTTCCGAGTTCTACCGCGAAGGACGTGTGCCCCTGCACACCCTGCGTGCGAACATCGATTTCGGTTTCCACGAAGCCCACACCACCTTCGGACGCATCGGCGTCAAGGTGTGGATCTACAAGGGCGACATGACCGACAAGGAGCTTGCCGCCGAGCAGGCCAAGGCTCCTGCTGCTCGTGGCCCGCGTGGCCGTGGGCGCGGACGTGGCGGCCGCGGACGTGGTCAGGAAGGCGCTCCGCGCCGCGGCGACCAGGCCCGTACCACAGAGAACAACGCCGAAGCCCCCGCGGCTGAGGCCGGATCGGAGGGCTGAGACATGTTGATCCCTCGTCGAGTGAAATTCCGCAAGCAGCACCACCCCCGTCGGGGCGGCGCCGCCAAGGGAGGCACGACGGTGTCCTTCGGTGACTACGGCATCCAGGCTCTCGAGCCCGCCTACGTCACCAACCGGCAGATCGAGGCCGCACGTATTGCCATGACCCGCTACATCAAGCGCGGCGGCAAGGTGTGGATCAACATCTACCCCGACAACCCCCTGACGAAGAAGCCTGCCGAGACCCGCATGGGTTCCGGTAAGGGTTCGCCCGAGTGGTGGGTTGCCAATGTCAAGCCGGGTCGGGTTATGTTCGAACTCGCCGGTGTGTCCGAGGAAGTTGCTCGTGAGGCCCTGCGCCTGGCGATCCACAAGCTTCCGCTGAAGGCCCGCATCGTGGCCCGCGAAGGTGGTGAGTGAGAATGGCAATCGGTTCGAAGAACCTTTCCATCGACGCACTGGACGGTTTCGACAACGAGCGTCTGCTCGAAGAGCTCAAGAAGGCCAAGGCCGAGCTGTTCAACCTGCGTTTCCAGTCGGCCACCGGTCAGCTGGAGAGCCACGGTCGCCTCAAGGCCGTGCGTCGCGACATCGCTCGTATCTACACCGTGCTCAACGAGCGGGAGCTGGACATCCGGCCGAACCCCGCTGATGCTAAGGAAGAGGGCAAGTGATGGCGGAGACCACGAACACTGAGGCCAATGCTGCGGAGCGCAACACCCGCAAGACCGCACGTGGCTACGTTGTATCCGACAAGATGGACAAGACCATCGTCGTCGAGGTCGAGGAGCGCATGAAGCACCGCCTCTACGGCAAGGTCATGCGCAAGTCGGTCAAGTACAAGGTCCACGATGAGGAGAACACCGCCGGAATCGGCGATTTCGTCCTCGTGGCCGAGACGCGGCCCCTTTCGGCCGCGAAGCGTTGGCGGCTCGCCGAGATCATCGAGCGCGCCAAGTAGCCAACGCCGCCCCTCCCACCCGGTCCCGCCCGCGGCCTGATGCAGGCCGCGGGCGGCTACCGGGAACGGGGTGAAATGTCAATGAATCCGTTCCGCAAGGCTCATGCATGCGTGTGAGAACCAGCGCGACGACAGGAGAAAATAGTGATTCAGCAAGAGTCGCGACTCAAAGTCGCCGACAACACTGGCGCCAAGCAGATCCTGGCCATCAGGATCCTGGGTGGCTCCGGTCGGCGCTACGCCTCGATCGGTGACACCATCGTGGCAACCGTCAAGGACGCAATCCCCGGCGGAAACGTGAAGAAGGGCGATGTGGTCAAGGCCGTCATCGTCCGCACCGCCAAGGAACGCCGTCGTCCCGACGGCTCCTACATCAAGTTCGACGAGAATGCAGCTGTCATCCTCAAGAACGAAGGGGAGCCGCGCGGAACCCGTATCTTCGGACCCGTGGGACGCGAACTCCGCGACAAGAAGTTCATGAAGATCGTCTCCCTGGCACCGGAGGTGTTGTGAACATGGCGAACAAGCTCAAGATCAAGAAGGGCGACCTCGTCCAGGTGATCGCAGGCGCTCGGGCCTCACGCGGCGGCGATCGCGGGAAGCAGGGCAAGGTCCTTGCCGTCTACCCCGAACGCAACCGCGTCCTCGTTGAGGGCGTCAACCGCGTGATCAAGCACAAGAAGGCTACGCAGACTCAGGCCGGCGGCACCGCCGGCGGCCGTGAGACTCACGAAGCCCCCATCCACGTGTCCAACGTGGCGCTCGTTGACCCCAAGGACAACAAGCCCACCCGCGTCGGATACCGCGAGGAGAGCGTCGAGCGTGACGGTCGCACCAAGACCGTTCGGGTTCGCTACTCGCGTCGCACCGGGGAGGAGATCTGATGACGGAAACAACCACCAGCCGTCCCGCACCGCGTCTCAAGCAGGTTTACCGCGAAGAGATCGTTGCGAAGCTGCAGGATGAATTCGGCTACGCCAACCCCATGCAGGTTCCCGGACTGACCAAGGTCGTCGTGAACATGGGTGTGGGTGACGCCGCGCGTGACTCCAAGCTCATCGAAGGTGCCATCAACGACCTCACTCTGATCACCGGTCAGAAGCCGGTCGTGACCCGGGCTCGCAAGTCCATCGCTCAGTTCAAGCTGCGCGAGGGTCAGCCCATCGGTGCCCACGTGACCATGCGCGGAGCCCGGATGTGGGAGTTCATCGACCGCGTCATCACCCTGGCTCTGCCGCGTATCCGCGACTTCCGCGGACTCTCGGACCGCCAGTTCGACGGAAACGGCAACTACACCTTCGGTCTCACCGAGCAGTCGATGTTCCACGAGATCGATCAGGACAAGATCGACCGTGTCCGCGGCATGGACATCACCGTGGTGACCACGGCGACGACCGACGATGAGGGACGTGCACTGCTGCGTCACCTCGGGTTCCCGTTCAAGACAAAATAATCTCTACGTTGCAGGTCCAAGCACGCACATGTGGGCGGAAACCGTAACGAGGAAGGGCAAGTGCCCAAATGACAATGACTGATCCAGTCGCAGACATGCTTACGCGTCTGCGCAACGCCAACTCGGCTTACCACGAGGACGTCAGCATGCCGTTCTCGAAGCTCAAGTCGAACATCGCCGAGATCCTGAAGGCCGAGGGTTACATCACCGACTGGAGCGTCGAAGACGCCGAGGTCGGAAAGACCCTCATGCTGGACCTCAAGTTCGGACCCAACCGGGAACGTTCCATCGCCGGTCTGCGCCGTGTGTCGAAGCCGGGACTGCGCGTCTACGCGAAGTCCACGAACCTGCCCAAGGTTCTCGGTGGCCTCGGCATCGCCATTCTGTCGACTTCGTCAGGTCTCCTGACGGACCGACAGGCCGCCAAGAAGGGTGTGGGTGGGGAAGTCCTCGCCTACGTCTGGTAAGGAAGGAGAGAAGAAGATGTCACGTATTGGCAAGAACCCGATCTCCGTTCCCAGCGGCGTCGAGGTCAACGTCGACGGCCAGAACGTCGCCGTCAAGGGACCGAAGGGCGAGCTGTCCGTCACCATCGCCGATCCGATCACCGTATCGCTCGACGACGGTGTCATCACCGTGGCCCGTCCGGACGAAGAGCGCGAATCGCGTTCGCTGCACGGACTGTCCCGCACGCTCATCAACAACATGATCGTCGGTGTGACCGAAGGCTACTCGAAGGGCCTCGAGATCGTCGGAACCGGTTACCGTGTCCTGGCCAAGGGATCGAACCTCGAGTTCGCCCTCGGCTACAGCCACCCCATCGTCGTCGAGCCGCCGGAGGGAATCTCCTTCAGCGTCGACGGCCAGACGAAGGTCGCTGTCCACGGAATCGACAAGCAGCTGGTCGGCGAGACCGCTGCCAACATCCGGAAGCTGCGCAAGCCTGAACCCTACAAGGGCAAGGGCGTGCGCTACGCCGGCGAAAACGTCCGTCGCAAGGTCGGAAAGGCTGGTAAGTAAAGATGGCCTTTGGCAAGAAGGAAAGCTACGGCAAGGGCAGGGCTGCTGCCCGCAAGCGTCGTCACGTTCGTCTGCGCAAGCAGGTGAATGGAACGGCCGAGCGCCCTCGCCTCTCAGTGACTCGTTCCACGCGCCACGTCTTCGTCCAGGTCATCGACGACACCGTCGGCAAGACCCTGGTCTCGGCCTCCACTATGGAAGCCGACCTGCGGACATTCGAAGGCGACAAGACCGGCAAGGCCCGCAAGGTGGGCGAGCTGGTGGCCCAGCGCGCCAAGGACGCCGGTATCGAAGCCGTCGTCTTCGACCGTGGAGGCAACGCCTACCACGGCCGTGTGCAGGCAATCGCCGAAGGTGCCCGTGAAGGAGGATTGGCCCTATGAGCACTGAAGAGAACAAGGATCAGCAGGCGACTGCTGAGACCCGCAATGACAACAGCGGTGACCGTTCCTCCCGCGGCCGCGGCCAGGGTGGACAGGGCGGCCAGGGTCGTGGACGCGGTGAAGGCCGTGGACGCGGCGGTCGCAATGACCGTGACGACAAGAACCAGTTCATCGAACATGTCGTGACGATCAACCGCGTGTCCAAGGTCGTCAAGGGCGGACGTCGTTTCTCGTTCACGGCTCTCGTCGTGGTCGGAGACGGCGACGGCATGGTCGGCATGGGATACGGCAAGGCGAAGGAAGTTCCTGCCGCCATCGCCAAGGGTGTCGAGGAGGCGAAGAAGAACTTCTTCCGCGTCCCGCGCATCCAGAAGACCATCCCGCACCCGGTCCAGGGCGAGGAAGCCGCAGGAGTCGTCCTGCTGCGTCCGGCTGCTCCCGGCACCGGTGTCATCGCCGGCGGACCCGTCCGTGCGGTCCTCGACGCCGCAGGTGTCCAGGACATCCTGTCGAAGTCGCTGGGTTCGTCGAACGCAATCAACATCGTGCACGCTGCGATCACTGCGCTGAAGAACCTCGAACGTCCCGAGGAAGTTGCGGCTCGCCGTGGCCTCCCCGTCGACGAGGTCGCTCCGCACGCATTGCTGCGAGCAGCTGCTGAAAGTGGGGCGAAGTCCTGATGGCAAAGCTCAAGGTTACTCAGCGCAAGTCCGCCATCGGTGGCCGTCAGAACCAGCGCGACACGCTGCGTTCGCTCGGTCTCAAGCGGATCAACGACGTCGTGGTGCAGGAAGATCGCCCCGAAATCCGGGGAATGATCAATACCGTGCGTCACCTCGTGACTGTGGAAGAGGTCGATTGATATGTCGAACAACGACTCGCTGAAGCTGCACGATCTCCGTCCGGCCCCGGGAGCCAAGACCGCGAAGACCCGCGTGGGTCGCGGTGAGGGTTCGAAGGGCAAGACCGCCGGTCGCGGAACCAAGGGCACGAAGGCCCGCTACCAGGTTCCTGCCGGCTTCGAGGGCGGCCAGACCCCGATGCACATGCGTCTGCCGAAGCTGCGTGGTTTCAAGAACCCCGCCAAGGTGACGTTCCAGGTTGTCAATCTCGACAAGCTGTCGGCACTGTTCCCCGAGGGCGGAGACGTCACCGTCGCCGACCTCGTGGCCAAGGGTGCTGTGCGTCCGAAGCAGCCCGTCAAGGTTCTCGGTACCGGTGAGATCACCGTGGCCCTGAACATCACTGCAGACAAGTTCTCCGGCTCCGCAGCCGAGAAGATCACTGCTGCAGGCGGAAGCACCACCGTAGCCTGATCGGGTCCCGCTGCGCGGGTCCCGGGCAACGGGTCAAGGGGGCGGTCACCGAAAGGTGACCGCCCCCTTCTGCATGCCAGCTCCGGCAGCGGCACCGAGGCGGGGCACAGACATCGTCATAGGCACCGTCACAGGCGTCTCACATGCCCACGCACAGCCCTCTGCGCACCCTTCGTCCACCCGTCGTCGGTTTCGGCCTGACGCTCATATCCTGGTAGTCTTTTGCAGGTATTTGTTCCCATTCGCCAGGTCGCGACCACGACTCTGACTTTTCATCCGCCAACGAGGAGGACGCTTGATCGGCGCAATCCGGAGGGCTTTCAGAACGCCCGACTTGAGGAAGAAGCTCCTCTTCACCCTGGGCATTCTTGTCATCTTCCGACTCGGCTCGTTCATTCCCTCCCCGGGCATCGACTACAAGCAAGTGCAGCAGTGCGTGGCTTCGCCTCAGCTCAATGAGGGCGGATTCGCGATGATCAACCTCTTCAGCGGCGGCGCTCTGCTGCAGCTGTCGATCTTCGCCCTCGGCATCATGCCCTACATCACTGCGAGCATCATCGTGCAGCTGCTGCGCGTGGTCATCCCGCGCTTCGAGTCGCTGCACAAGGAAGGTGCCTCCGGTCAGGCCAAGCTCACCCAGTACACGCGCTACCTCACCATCGGTCTCGCGATCCTCAACGCAACGACGCTCGTCGCCACTGTCCGCTCCGGCGCGCTGTTCGGACAGGTCGAAGGCTGCCAGGACCTCATCGCCAACGACACCTGGTGGGGGATCGCGGTCCTCGTGGTCACCCTCACCGCTGGCACCGGCCTCATCATGTGGCTGGGCGAGCAGATCACCGAGCACGGTGTCGGCAACGGCATGTCGCTGCTGATCTTCACCTCGGTTGCCGCGGCCTTCCCATCCTCGCTCGGTGCGATCTTCCGCGAGCAGGGCGTGGACATCTTCCTCATCGTCCTCGCCGTCGGTCTCGTCCTCGTCGCCCTCGTCGTCTTCGTCGAACAGTCGCAGCGGCGAATCCCGGTGCAGTACGCCAAGCGCATGGTGGGCCGTCGCATGTTCGGTGGCACCTCGACCTACATTCCGATCAAGGTGAACATGGCCGGCGTCATCCCGGTCATCTTCGCCTCTTCGGTCCTCTACCTGCCGAGCCTCGTCTCGCAGTTCTTCGACCCGGAGTCGAAGGCGGTCGAGTGGATCAACACGTACCTGACCCGGGGCGACCATCCTCTCTACATCACCATCTACGCGCTGCTGACGATCTTCTTCGCCTACTTCTACGTCGCGATCACCTTCAACCCCGAAGAGGTCGCGGACAACATGAAGAAGTACGGCGGCTTCATTCCCGGCATCCGCGCGGGACGACCGACCGCCGACTACCTGAGCTTCGTGCTCAGCCGCATCAACTTCCCCGGCTCGCTCTACCTGGCCTTCGTCGCTCTGATCCCGCTGATCGCTCTGGTGCTCATCAACGCCAACCAGAACTTCCCGTTCGGCGGCACCTCGCTGCTCATCGTCGTGGGTGTCGGACTCGAGACCGTCAAGCAGATCGACGCGCAGATGCAGCAGCGACACTATGAGGGACTGCTGCGCTGATCACGACCGGACGCTGACGTTCAGCGGACAACCATTGGAAGGACACCTTATGAGTTCACGCATCATTCTGATCGGCCCTCCCGGCGCCGGCAAGGGAACACAGGCCGCACGCCTGTCCGAGGCACTCGGTGTTCCCGCCATCTCGACCGGAGACATCTTCCGCGCGAACGTCAAGGGTGAGACGGAGCTCGGCAAGCTGGCCAAGCGCTACATGGATGCCGGCGAATACGTGCCCGACGAGGTCACGAACTCGATGGTGGCCGACCGTCTGTCCCAGGCAGACGCGGCAGAGGGCTTCCTCCTCGACGGATACCCGCGCACCAGCGCCCAGGTCGACGAACTCGACCGGATCCTCGCCACAGAGGACAAAGCGATCGAGCACGTCGTCGAACTCACCGCCGATACCGACGAGGTCGTCGCCCGTCTGCTCGCCCGCGCTCAGACAGAAGGTCGCAGCGACGATAGCGAAGACGTCATCCGTCACCGCCTCGACGTCTATGCGGAGCAGACGCAGCCCCTGACCGATATCTATCGGGACCGCGGACTGCTGCGCCAGGTCGACGGCCTCGGCGAGGTCGACGCCATCACTGAGCGCATCCTCTCCGCCATTCGATGATCTTCGGACCACGGATCGAGCTGAAGTCTCCTGCGGAGCTCCAGCTCATGGATCGGGCCGGGCAGCTGACACTCCGAGTGCTGTCAGCTGCCCGGTCCGCGGCTGTTCCCGGAGCCACCACCGCCGAGGTGGATGCCGCTGCCGAGGCCGTCATCGACGCGGCCGGGGCTCAGTCGAATTTCAAGGGCTACCAGGGATTTCCCGCTGTCGTGTGCATCTCCGTGAACGAAGAGATCGTCCACGGCATCCCCGGTTCGAAGGTGCTTCGGACCGGCGATCTCGTCTCCATCGACGGCGGCGCGATCGTCGAGGGATTCCACGGGGACTCCGCGTTCACGATGATCGTCGGCGGCGATGAGGCGGGTACGACCGCCGACCGGGACCTGTCCGCAGCCACCGAGGCGGCCATGTGGGCAGGAATCGCCGCCTTTGCCACCGGAATGAAGGTCAGCGACATCGGGGACGCCATCGACGACTACGTCACCGAGGCGCACCCGCAGCTCGGACTCGTCGAAGAGTTCACCGGTCACGGCATCGGCACCGCCATGCATATGGCTCCCGATGTGCTCAACTACCGGGCCAGGTCGAACGGACCGAAGATCCGTCCGGGGATGTGCCTGGCGATCGAGCCCATGCTCACCAACGGCAGTTCCGAGACCGTGACCTTATCCGACGACTGGACCGTCGTGACCGCCGACGGCTCACGCGCGAGCCATTGGGAGCACAGCGTGGCTCGCCACGACGGGGGAGTGTGGGTGCTCACCGCCGAGGATGGGGGAGCGTCCGGGTTGGCGCCCTTCGGAGTCACGCCTGTGCCTCCGTCGGCCGCCTGAGGGGAGAGGCCGATCGGCTCGCGCCGATCAGGTCGTCAGCGACTGCTTCTTCAATGAGGCCTTGCCGACGAAGTAGACGGCCGTGAATGTGCCCGATGCCGTCATCAGGGCGAGAGCGAACATCCATGTTGCGGTCTCGGAGATCTCGGCACCGGCCAGTTCGAAGGCACAGAAGGCGATGAAGGCCGCGATGGCACCGGCCAGCAGGCCCGATGTGCGGGCCATCTGATAAGCCCGCTGTTCGCGTGCGAAATTGTCGTCATCCATGTCGCAGCTCCTCATCCAGTTGAGTCCAACTCGGCCGGTTCGGCACCGATCCTTGTGTTTTCACGTTAGGATCTGGCCATGAAGGGTGTCCACGATGTCCCGAAACGTCGGGCAGATGTGGGTGATCGCTATCGAATGACGCGGATCACCTTCGATGTCGTGTCCGCTTTCGGGTGCCTGCGTGCTCGCGCACTGTCTGGTCCCATCATCGTCGGCATTCTCGCCGAGCACGGGTATTCGACCTCGAGCGTGCACAATCAGCTCGTACGCATGGTCCAGCGCGGTCTGCTTGAGAGCAGTCGGGTCGGTCGCGTAAGCGTGTACCGACTCGGTGAACACCTTCTCACGGGTTTCCGCGACATCGGCGGTCAGCGCGAGACTCCGGAATACCAGGGACTCTTCCACTCGGTTCTCTATTCGATTCCTGAGAGTGCGAGGACCGTCCGTGATCGTTTCCGCTATGTTGCAGATCAGCTCGGCTATCGTCAGCTGCGTCCGGGGATTCTCATCGGGCTGGCCGACCGTTCGTCCGATCTCGTCACTTTGCTGCCGGAGATCGAACTCCCCGGCTGGATCGAATTCGGAGAACTCACTCCGGCGGATCTGGACGCGGCGAAGCGGATGACCTCACTGGCCTTCGGGCTCGAGGATGCCGGTGCCCGGCTCCCACGCCTCGAGGCGCGAATGAACGAGCTGAGTCTGGACGGCAGTCAGCCGGGTGCTGGGTGTCCCGAACTCGGTCTGGCCGCGTTCTTCGACCTGTACTTCGATGTCGCGCGGATGGTGATGTCCCAGCCGCTGCTTCCTCCGACTCTGGTCGACGTCGCTCAGCCGGCGACGCGCTGCAGGGAGCTGATGAGTCGCTGCAACCTCGAGTACTACCTGAGATTCGATCAGCAGATCCGTGAGATCGCCGGTTCCCGCTCCTCGTTCGACCTCATCGAATGGATGCCCGAGGACTGACGGCCTGACTGCCAGACCTCCAGACCTCCAGACCGCCTGAACGGTCTGTCGGTGCAGCGCCGCCGGCGGACGATTCGCCAGCGGCGCTGTGCCGGTCGTCGGGGGAGACCCTGCCTGGGTCAGAGGTTCCGGGCGATCCTCTCGATCGCCTCGGAGAGGAGAGGGCGGGGGAGCGCGAAGTTGACCCGGATGTGACCGGCTCCGACCGCGCCGCACAGACGCCCCTCGGTCACGGCCACCTCGGCGCGGGATTCGATGTGTTTGGCCAGGTCTGTCTCGAGGCCGTACCCGCGCAGATCCAGCCAGGCAAGGTAGGTGCCCTCGGGCTGGAAATATGCGGCGTTCGGCAGGAGGGTGGAGACGAGATCCGTGAGCATGTCACGGTTGCCCTTGAGGTAGCCGGTGATGTCGGCAAGCCAGTCCCGTGAGCTGTTGTACGCAGCCGTGGTCGCCAGGATTCCCGGGTTCGATGCGGCACCGGAGACGAACTGGCCCTTCTGCGCCCAAGTCTGGCGGTCCTCGGCCGAGGTGAGGATGAGTTGGGCACATTTGAGGCCGGGGATGTTGAAGGCCTTCGACGCTGCGGTCGCGGTGGTGGTGTGGGCCGCGGTCGCGTCGGTGAGGGTGGCGTACGGGGTGTGGCGCGCGGGATCGTAGACGACAGGGGCATGGATCTCATCGGAGAACACGCGCGCACCTGCGGACTCGACCACCTCGGCGAGGGCGAGGAGCTCGGATTCGGTGTAGACCTTGCCGATCGGATTGTGGGGATTGCACAGGACGAGAGTGGCCCCGGGGGTCAGCGCGTCGGCGATGGCGTCGAGATCCATCGACCAGCCGGTCTCCGACCGCAGCATCGGCACCTCGATGAGCTCGCGGCCGGTGACCTTCGCGACGTCGAAGAACGGCATATAGGCGGGCGTGGGCAGTACGATCGGAGTGTCGACCGGGGTGAGATGAGTGAGGACGCCGACGAAGGCGGCGATGACGTCGCTGGCCGGTTCGATGTGATCGGTGGGGATCTGCCAGCCGTAGCGGTCGAGACAGAAGTCCGCGGTCGCGGACTTGAGATCCGCAGTGAGAGCGTAAGGTGCATAGCCGTAGAGATCGCGCTCATCGATCTCGCGCAGGGCCTGCCGGACGGCGGGAGCGACACCGAAGTCCATCTCGGCGATGAAGGCACCGATCGACCCGGGGAAGGTCGACCACTTGCGGCCTCCCTTGGCGATGAGGGACTCCTGGGTGATGGCGTCGAGATCCAGCACGCTCATTCTCCTTCGATGGTCACGATCATGTGATCGTCGGTCACGGTTCGACTGCGCAGGATTCCCCGGCGCAGTGCCCACGGTAGCAGTCGATATCCGCTCGCCGAGGTGGCCTCTGACTTGTGCTGTCATGGACGATGATCTGGTGCCGGTCCCGGATGGGCCATGGCCTCAAATAACGAAACGATAACGAAGAGTATGAAAAATCTCTGAACGTTATCTGTACGTTACTGTAGTCGTTATGACCCGAATCACATTCAAGGGGTCTTCGCGTGTTCTGGGAGCGTCGATCATCGGCGCTTCCCTGCTGCTGGCCGGGGGCTCATCCGCCTTCGCCGCACCCACTCCGGAGTCCGCCGCATCACAGACGTCCACCACCGAGTCTTCGGTTCAGCCCGCTGACAGCGACAAGCAGAATTTCGAAATCACACTCGGCATCGACAAAGAGGTCGAGGCCTCGCCTCGGCTCGTCGTTCCCGTAACGCTGAGCGCGGAGGCCGGGACCGGCCTGAAGATCGTGCACGCCTCGAACAACGAGACCGTCAAGGGCACGGAGACCGAACTGGCCACCGGAGGCGACGAGCTCGACACCGAACTCGACGGGTCCGCACTGGAACCCGGTACCTACATCGTCAAGACCGACGACAACCTCAAGAGCAGCGACGACTTCACGGTCAGCGACCCCGACGAGACGGATTCGAAAGATCCCGACCCGACGCCCGAGCCCACCGAATCCACTGCAGCCAGTGAAGGGGCAGAGGATGAGTCCGAGACTCCCGATGAGAAGTCGCCTTCCGAAGACGAAGAGGACGCGGCCGATGCCGACCTCGACGAGTTCTACCCGGAGCTGGCCAAGGAACTCTTCGGTCAGGACGACGGCACGTACAAGATCCCCGATCCCAAGGGCGGCGGCACAGGCGCCGGAAACATTCCCCCGGGGCTGCAGAAGTACTACAACCAGACCGTCGATCTTTCCGGTGATAACTGCCAGAAGCTCGGCTACCGCGACTACACCTCGCAGATCGGACGCACACCTGAATGCGGCTACGTCATCGCGCCCATCGATGCGAAGAATCCGAAAGCCGGCAACATCGCCATCGCCATGATGAAGGTTCCCTCCGGCAAGGTCGTCGACGGCAAGTTCGAGAAGACGAAGTCTCAGGGAACCGTGGCCTGGAACCCTGGCGGACCCGGCGGATCCGGCATGACGATGGGCGTGGCTGGAGCCATCAGCGAACCCGACCTCGCCGCGAGCTTCGACCTCGTGGGGTTCGACCCACGCGGCACCGGCGGCTCGATGCCGTTCTCGCAGTGCTCGACGGATGAGCAGCTCGACGCCGACCGTGCCGAAGACGCGTGGGCCGGTGACCGTGACGAGGCAGAAGACCTGCTGAACGAGCAGTACGAACGCTATGCCAACGACTGCATCGAGAACACCGGGAAACTGTTCGACCTGGGCGAGGACGGCCAGGAGAACCTGATGAAGCACCTCGGCACCTGGGATGCCGTGGGCGACCTCGACCTCATCCGCTCGACCAGCCAGGACGAGAAACTCGACTACATCGGCTTCTCGTATGGCACGCGGCTCGGCTACGTCTACGCTCAGAAGTTCCCGCAGAACGTCGGGCGACTCGTCCTCGACGGGGCCGTGGACCCGGGCAACGTCGAAGCCTATAAGGCACTGAAGGACATCAACAAGGACCCGCAGACCTATCTCGACGCCAGCGGTAAGGTCGTCAAGGCCCAAGACGCCGAAGAGGACGAAGACGACTCCGTCAAGCAGATCGCCGGCTTCCAAGGCACCTTCGAACAGTTCGCACTCGACTGCTCGGCCAAGGGCGCCGACGGCAGGACCTGGGCCGAAACCTACCCGGGAATCGAATTCCCCAAGCACCTCGAGAGCTTGGCAGATGAGACTTTCACCTGCGCCCTCGGCGACGGAATCGACGATCGGGATGCTCTGACGAAGGCGAACCAGAACATCCTCCGATCCCTGGAAGGCGATCCGGTGCCGACCGGCATCGACGGCGATGACCGCGACGTCACATTCGGCGACGCGCGCACCGGTGTCATCCAGGCGCTGTACTCCGAATCCCTGTGGCCGGATCTGGCACTGGGGCTGGCTGAGCTGAAAGCGGGAGACTCCGCGGGAGTGCTCATGCAGCTGGCCGACAGTTACAACGAACGCGACGCAGAGGGCCACTACGACCCGATGCTGCAGGCCTTCACCAATATCCGCTGCACCGATGAGAACAGCTTCGGCAAGAAGCCGGACATCAAGGAGCTGCGCGACCTCGCCAAGCGCTACGACGAGGCAGGTCCGTTCCAATCGGCATCGGTCTCTCCCGGAGTCTACGACTACTGCGACTTCTGGAAGTTCAAGGGCACCCTGCCCAAGCCGAAGCACCTGACGGCGGTGCCGAACGTCCTTGTGGTGTCCACCTCGCACGACTCCGCGACACCGTATGCCGCGGGAGTGAAGCTGGCCCGCACGATCGACGGCAGCCTGCTCTCGGTCTCAGGTGCCTCGCACACCTCATATATGTCCGGAGATGAGAACAAGGCATGCACGGACGCGACAGTCAACGGGTTCCTGACGAAGGGCACCCTGCCCAAGCTCGGTGACTTCGGGCCGAAGCTGCCCAAGCCCGACACCGCTGTCGACGACAGGGACGAGACCATCACCCTGCCCAACCGGTGCAAGATGGACACCTTCCGCGCCGACGACTTCACCCTCTCGAAAGACACTGTCCACGCCGGTGACAAGGTGCAGGCGAAGGTCAAGCATCTCGGATCCGAGCAGTCCTACACCGTGGAGTTCGAGACCGGAGGCACGTTCGGCACGCTGAGCACCGACAACGGTGGAAACGCCACCGCCGAGGTGACCGTGCCCAAGGCCGCCAAGCCCGGCACATATGTCGTCCAGGTCCTCGACGCCGACGGCAAGACCGCCGCGAACACCACGTTGACGGTTGTGGACGACGACGAAGGTAAGAGCGATGACGGCAGCAAGGACGGAAAGGACGACGACCCGAAGGGCGGCGGATCCGATGACGGAGGCTCGGATGGAGCGACTGCCGGGTCGAACGGCGGTTCGTCCGACGGGTCTGCAGACGGACAGGACAACAACGGCAGCGGCAACGGAGGCGGGCACCTGCCTCGCACCGGCGCCGAACTGCTGCCGCTGATCGCCGCAGCACTCGCCCTGCTCACGGCCGGTGGACTCGTCTATCGCGCTTCGAGGCGAAAGACCGCTGCGCACTGACGAATGATCCGCAGTGCGACCTCCCCTCGAAAGGAGGCGGCGGATGAGTGAGCAGTGAGCGAGCCGGGAACGGAACCCCACCGTTCCCGGCTCGCCTGCGTTCGGGCTCGAGGAGGCTGCGGCAGGGGAGGGGACCGCGCCGCTCTCTGACCCGTCCTGGACCTGCCCAGGGCGGGGCCGCCTCGGCGAAGGAGGGATTGTAAGTGACTTCACGCTGTGAAGCGAGCACCGTGTGGAAGATCCATCGACCGTAGTGTAAGATTGATGATTGGTCTGTTCTCACTCAACTCACCCTTTTTCGGATGTGGGCGGCTTCTGCCATCCACTCCTTTTCATGTGGTGACGAGGGCTGCAGTCCAAGGGGTCGCCGACGCGAGTCGGTGATACACGATTACGTCGAACGCGAAGGTATCGCGGGAATACGAGGTTAGCGAACGATATGGCCAGAAAAGAAGGGGTCATTGAGATCGAAGGGACCGTTGTCGAGGCTCTGCCGAACGCATCGTTTCGGGTCGAGCTGAGCAACGGGCACAAAGTGTTGGCGCACATCTCCGGAAAGATGCGTCAGCATTACATCCGCATCCTTCCCGAGGACCGGGTCATCGTGGAGCTGTCTCCATATGACCTCTCGCGCGGACGAATCGTTTACCGGTACAAGTAAGGATCTTCGATCATTCGCGTCTTGCTCCCCTCGGGGGCAAGGACCGAAAGAAGGAAAAACGATGAAGGTTAAGCCCAGCGTCAAGAAGATCTGCGAAAACTGCCAGATTACCCGCCGTCACGGTCGGGTCATCGTCATCTGCTCCAACCCGCGCCACAAGCAGCGTCAGGGCTGAGCAGCTCTTTCAGCAGATCGAGGCTCCTCCGGGAGTCTCAAGCAGCACCACACCCGCGCAAACCTCGCCATCTGCGGATGAGCGGTCGGGAAGTCTGAATTTCCGGGCTGTGAATCGCAGGACGACACCTCCGGTCGGGGGCCGGAGACCTTGGGGGACCAGGGACAGGTTTGCATCAGCACCTCCGAAACAACAACAGGAGATACGTACCTATGGCACGACTTGCCGGAGTCGACATCCCGCGTGAAAAGCGCGTGGAGGTCGCCTTGACATACATCTATGGTGTGGGCCGCACCCGTGCGCGCCAGACCCTGACCGAAACGGGAATCAGCCCTGATACCCGTGTGAAGGACTTGAGCGACGCAGAGCTCGTCCAGCTGCGTGACTACATCGAGGGCACATTCCAGGTTGAGGGTGACCTCCGTCGTGAGGTGGCCGCTGATATTCGCCGCAAGGTCGAAATCGGAAGCTACGAAGGCCTGCGTCACCGCCGCGGTCTGCCGGTTCGCGGACAGCGGACCAAGACGAATGCGCGTACCCGCAAGGGGCCCAAGCGCACCGTGGCCGGTAAGAAGAAGTAACACGCTCACTCGGTTGGCTAGGACCAACCGCCTCGATCAGGAGTAAGGACATATGCCTCCCAAGTCACGCGCCGCAACAGCGCGCAAGCCTCGCCGCAAGCTGAAGAAGAATATCGTCGCCGGCCAGGCCCACATCAAATCAACCTTCAACAACACCATCGTGTCGATCACCGACCCGTCAGGTGCTGTCATCTCCTGGGCCTCCTCAGGTGAGGTCGGCTTCAAGGGGTCGCGCAAGTCGACCCCGTACGCCGCTCAGATGGCTGCCGAATCGGCCGCTCGTCGGGCGCAGGAACACGGCCTGAAGAAGGTCGACGTGTTCGTCAAGGGCCCGGGCTCGGGCCGCGAGACCGCGATCCGTTCGCTGCAGGCCGCCGGTCTGGAACTGGGCACCATCCAGGATGTCACCCCGGTCCCATTCAACGGCTGCCGTCCCCCCAAGCGCCGTCGCGGCTGATCCTGAAACTGCAACGGATGTCGGATCGCAATCCGACATCGGTCGCAGAACGGATTCCCAGATAACCCGAACCGTTCTTCATGGCCTGAAGCCATGACGTGCAGTGCGAACGTCATATAGCGGATGTTCGCTGAAAGGAAGCCCACGTGCTCATTGCACAGCGCCCAACGCTCACGGAAGAAGTCGTCTCCGATAACCGCTCACGGTTCGCCATCGAACCGCTCGAGCCCGGATTCGGCTACACCCTCGGCAACTCGCTTCGTCGGACCCTGCTGTCCTCGATTCCCGGTGCCGCAGTCACGTCCATCCGGATCGACGGAGTTCTCCACGAGTTCAGCACCGTTCCGGGAGTGAAGGAGGATGTCACCGAGTTCATCCTCAACCTGAAGTCCCTGGTCGTGTCGTCCGAATTCGACGAACCGGTGGTGGCCTACCTGCGCAAGCAGGGTCCCGGAACTGTGACCGCTGCCGACGTCTCTGCTCCCGCCGGGGTCGAGATCCACAATCCGGATCTGCACATCGCCACGCTGAATGGTGAAGGTCGTCTGGATATGGAACTGACCATCGAACGCGGACGCGGATATGTGTCGAGCGCCCAGAACAAGAACGCGGATGCAGAAATCGGCCGGATCCCGGTCGATTCGATCTACTCCCCGGTTCTCAAGGTCACCTACAAGGTCGAAGCCACGCGTGTCGAACAGCGCACCGACTTCGACCGCCTCGTCCTCGACGTCGAGACCAAGCCCTCGATGACCCCGCGCGATGCCATCGCATCGGCGGGTAAGACCCTGGTCGAGCTCTTCGGCCTGGCTCGAGAGCTCAACGTCGAAGCCGAAGGCATCGAGATCGGACCCTCGCCTGTGGACGCGGCCCTGGCCGCTGACCTGGCGCTGGCCATCGAAGATCTCGACCTGACCGTGCGCTCCTACAACTGCCTCAAGCGTGAGGGCATCCACACCGTCGGTGAGCTCGTTGCTCGCAGCGAAGCCGACCTGATGGATATCCGCAACTTTGGTTCGAAGTCGATCGACGAGGTCAAGGCGAAGCTCAACGAGCTCGGCCTCAGCCTCAAGGACAGTCCTGCCGGATTCGAAGCCGGTCTCGTTGATGAGGACCAGTCCTACGTCGAAGACGAACAGTACTGATCAAGACCTAGGAGTAACTCACCATGCCAACCCCAACCAAGGGTCCCCGCCTCGGCGGATCGCCCACACACGAGCGCCTGATGCTCAACAACATGGCAGCTCAGCTGTTCGAGCACAAGCAGATCACCACGACCGTGACCAAGGCCAAGCGCCTGCGTCCGGTCGCCGAGCGGATGATCACGAACGCCAAGAAGGGTGACCTGGCCTCACGTCGTCGCGTGCTCGGCCAGATCACCGACAAGTCGATCGTGCACGAGCTCTTCACCTCGATCGCCGAGACCATGGCCGAGCGTCCCGGCGGCTATACCCGGATCACGAAGATCGGTCCGCGCCCCGGCGACAATGCGCCGATGGCCGTCATCGAACTGGTCCTCGAGCCCTACTCGCCGAAGCAGGCGACCGTGAAGGAAGCCGAGCAGGCCACCGCCGCTGCGGCTCCTGCCGCGGACGAGGCTCCGGCAGAGGCCGAAGAGGCACCGGCTGAGGCCGAGGTCGTCGAGGCCGACGCTGATGTCGTCGAGGAGGCTCCGGTCGAGGCCGAGGCCGAGACTGCTGAAGAGTCCACCGAGGCTGCCGAGGAGAAGTAACACATCCTCCGGCTGAACTGCTCCGCGCGATAGGAGCAGCCGCCGACCACTTCGGGCGGGCATCCACACAGGATGCCCGCCCGAAGTGTATTCACCGACGGTGGTCTGCGGGGTTGCGAGCCTGAGGCTGTGCGGCACATTGTCAGTGACGACGCGCGCAGCGCGACGAACGAATCGGCCCGTGAGTCGCAGCGCATACACTTCGCGACACCTCTCACCGCAGGAACGGTGTGAGATGCCGCAAAATGTAGGTTGTGCGCGTCGTGCCGGCGGGCAGTTCGGTTCGCGGGTCGTGCTGGCGAAACCCCGCCGCGGCCGGGCGCGCAGCCTGAGAGCCTCAGCTCTCCGCCACAGGCTGCTTCTTCATCCGCGACAGCGCGACGGACTCGTCGAATTCTCGGTCCGATTCGGCATCGTGCTTGTATGTGAACAGGCTGACGACGATCGCAACGACGAGGTTGACGATGAAGCCCGGGATGATCTCGTAGATGTCGTCGGTGAGTGGTGTGCTGACCTGGCCCCACACGAATGCTACGACCGCTCCCGAGAGCAGACCGAACAGGGCGCCCCAATTGCTCAGTCGCTTCCAGAACAGGGTCAGCAGCACGATCGGTCCGAACGACGCACCGAAACCGGCCCACGCGAATGCGACGAGGTCGAGGATGCTGTTCGACGGCGAGATCGCCAGCACAACTGCGATGATCGCGACGACGAGAATGCCGAGACGCCCGAGCAGCACATAGGTCTTGTCCTGAAGCGTGCGGGTCGATCCGGTGCGCAGAGCGACGATCTTGAACAGGTCCTCGATGAGTGCTGAGGACGTGACGACGAGCTGAGAGGAGACCGTCGACATGATCGCGGCCAGCACAGCGGCCAGTACCAGGCCGGCGATGAAGGGGTGGAAGAGGATCTGTGCGAGATCGAGGAATACGGTCTCGGAATCGGACGGCTCCATAGCGGCGTGCTGGGAGAAGTACGAGATGCCGACGATGGCCGTAGCGATCGCACCGAGGGCAGAGATGCCCATCCAGCCGACGCCGATGCGGCGGGCGACGGTGGCATCGGCAGGGGACCGCAGCGCCATGAAGCGCACGATGATGTGCGGCTGGCCGAAGTACCCCAGTCCCCAGGCGAGAGATGAGATCACTGCGAGGTACGCTCCGCTGGCCCAGAACGGTTCGCTGCCGAGGATGTTGAGCAGGCCGGGATCGATCTGCTTGACGTTGCTGATGACGGCTCCCGGTCCGCCGGCGTTGCTCACGGCGACGATCGGCACGGCGATGAGTGCTGCGAACATCAGCAGGCCCTGTGCCACATCGGTCAGCGTGGCACCGAGGAATCCGCCGAAGAGGGTGTAGACCATGGTGACGGCAGCGACGAGGAGCATGCCGCCGAGGTAGTTGAGCCCGAAGCTCGATTCGAAGAATTTGCCTGCGGCCACCATTCCCGAGGAGACGTAGAACGTGAAGAACACGAGGATGATCACGCCGCAGACGATGCGCAGCAGCCGTGTCCGGTCCTTCAGCCGCTGTTCGAAGAAGCTGGGGATCGTGATCGAATCGCCCGCGTTCTCGGTGAAGGCGCGCAGCCGCGGAGCCACGATCTTCCAGTTGACCCACGCGCCGACCGTGAGCCCGATCGCTATCCAGGCCTCGATGAGACCGGAGGCATAGATCGCTCCGGGCAGGCCCATGAGCAGCCAGCCCGACATGTCGGAGGCGCCGGCGCTCAGCGCCGCTACGGATGGGCGCAGCCCGCGCCCGGCGAGCATGTAGTCGTCGAGGCTGTTCTTGGTCTTCCGATAGGCGAACCAGCCGATGGCCAGCATGCCGACGAAGTAGAGGACGATCGCAATCGTCCGGAAGGTCGTCTCTGTCATGTGAGGTCAGCTCCTTAGGTAGGCCGACGTGACCTTACAGGAGAAGTGACAGTAGGTGTGAATTTTCTACGTAGAGGCTGGGCAACCTCGGTGCGCCTGCACCCGGCAGAGAGAGCGTCGGATCGACGGTGGCAACCTCGCCGAGGTGGGTCTCAGTTGAAGACGACCGTGCGGTGTCCGTCCATGAGCACCCGGCCCTGCGCGTGCCAGGCCACGGCCCGGGCGAGCACGGCCGCTTCGACGTCCTGCCCGCGCTGGACGAAGTCGGCGATCGCCCGATTGTGATCGACGCGGGCGACGTCCTGTTCGATGATCGGGCCCTCGTCGAGATCGCTGGTGACGTAGTGCGCGGTGGCGCCGATGATCTTCACGCCGCGGGCATGGGCCTGGTGATAGGGCTTCGCGCCCTTGAAGCTCGGCAGGAACGAATGATGGATGTTGATGACCCGACCCTCGAGGCGGTCGCAGAGTTCGGGGGAGAGGATCTGCATATAGCGGGCCAGCACGATGAGCTCGACATCGAGCTCATCGACCAGGGCAGCCAGGCGTGCCTCGGCCTCCGGCTTCGTCTCGCGGGTGATGGGGATGTGGTGGAAGTCGTGGCCGTGGAACTCGGCCAAGGGCTTGAGCGAGTCGTGGTTGCCGGCGATCCCGACGATGTCGATGGGCAGCTGGGACGAGGAATGCTGGAAGAGGAGAGTGTTGAGGCAGTGCGCTGCCTTCGACACCAGGATGAGGGTCCGGGTCCTCTTCTCCGCCGGCTGCAGACTCACCGTCATCGTGAAACGGTCGGCCACCTCGGCGAGGTCGGATTCGAGCGATTCGACGGTGATGCCATCGTCGGTCGCGAATTGGAGGCGGAGGAAGAACTGACGCGAATCGGGGGAGGAGAACTGCTGGGATTCGGTGATGTTCCCGCCGCGGCCTTCAAGCACTCCCGTCACAGCGTGGACGATGCCGGTCGCATCGGGACAGGTGACTCTCAGAATCCATTCTCTGCTCATGGACTGCATCCTAATCGGTGGTCTCATCGAGTGCGCATTCCGCGTCACGGACCCGGGCGCACCGGCACGGTTGAGTGGGCAGACGAATGGCCAGAGGAGGGGCATCCGGATGGCGGTCAGCCCGCTGTGGGCGCGGATTTCGCTGTTAGCATGGTCTGCGGGTGTTCGCGGCGGCTGATCGCGCTGTCCCACTCACCACATCGGATGCCACAGGAGAGTACTCATGACCGAAAACTCGATGCAGGCCTCGCTTGCAGACATCGATCCGCAGATCGCCGAGGTCCTCGACCTCGAGTTGGGCCGCCAGCGTTCGACTCTCGAGATGATCGCCTCGGAGAACTTCGTCCCCCGCGCCGTGCTGCAGGCACAGGGCTCGGTGCTGACGAACAAATACGCCGAGGGGTACCCCGGGAAGCGCTATTACGGCGGCTGCGAATACGTCGATGTCGCCGAGAACCTCGCCATCGAGCGAGCCAAGAGCCTCTTCGGGGCCGAATACGCCAACGTCCAGCCGCATTCGGGTGCCTCGGCCAATGCTGCGGTGATGCATGCGCTGGCGCGTCAGGGAGACAAGATGCTCGGTCTCTCCCTGGCCCACGGCGGACACCTCACCCACGGCATGAAGATCAACTTCTCCGGCCGCCTCTACGACGTCGCCTCCTACGAGGTCGACCCCGACACGTACCGCATCGACATGGACAAAGTGCGCGAGAAGGCTCTTGAACACCGTCCGCAGGTCATCGTCGCCGGCTGGTCGGCCTATCCCCGCCAGCTCGACTTCCAGGCGTTCCGCGACATCGCCGACGAGGTCGACGCGAAGCTGTGGGTCGACATGGCCCACTTCGCCGGACTCGTCGCCGCGGGTCTGCACCCGAACCCCGTTCCCTTCGCCGACGTCGTGTCCTCGACGGTGCACAAGACCATCGGCGGACCCCGCTCCGGTTTCATCCTCGGCAAGGAAGACCTGGGCAAGAAGCTCAACTCCGCTGTCTTCCCAGGCCAGCAGGGCGGACCGCTCATGCACGTGGTCGCCGCCAAGGCCGTGGCCTTCAAGCTGGCAGCCTCGGCGGAATTCAAGGAGCGTCAGGAGCGCACCGTGCGCGGTGCGGCCATCCTCGCCGAGCGGCTGCTCGCCGATGACGTGGCCCAGGCCGGTGCGACCGTGCTCACCGGCGGCACCGACGTGCACCTGGTGCTCGTCGACCTGCGCAACTCCGCCCTCGACGGGCAGCAGGCCGAGGACCTCCTCCACGAGGTCGGCATCACCGTCAACCGCAATGCCGTGCCCTTCGATCCCCGTCCGCCGATGGTGACCTCGGGTCTGCGCATCGGCACCCCTGCTCTGGCCACTCGTGGGTTCGGTGACGAGGAGTTCACGGAGGTCGCCGACGTCATCGCCGAGGCGCTCAAGCCCGGTGCCGACGTCGAGGCTCTCGCTGCCCGGGTGACCAAGCTCAGCGACGATTTCCCCCTCTACGACGGACTGGAGCAGTACTGATGAGCGCACAGATCCTCGACGGCAAGGCCTGCGCGAAGCAGATCAAAGACGAACTCACCGAGGCGGTGGCTGAGCTGGCGAAGTCCGGGATCGTTCCCGGATTGGGCACCGTGCTGGTGGGGGAGGACCCCGGTTCGAAGTGGTACGTCGCCGGCAAGCACCGCGACTGCGCCGAGGTGGGCATCCAGTCCATTCGCCGTGACCTGCCGGAGTCGGTGAGTCAGGACGAGCTGTTGGCCGTCATCGATGAACTCAACAACAACGACGAGTGCACCGGCTACATCGTGCAGCTGCCGTTGCCGGACCACATCGACACTGACACCATCCTCGAGGCGATCGATCCGGCCAAGGACGCCGACGGGCTGCACCCGACGAACCTCGGTCGCCTCATGCTCAACGTCAACTTGGAGATCACGACTCCGCTGCCGTGCACGCCCCGCGGAGTCATCGAGTTGATCAGCCGCAACGGCCTTGAGCTGGCCGGCAAGCACGTCGTCGTCATCGGCCGCGGCGTCACGGTCGGCCGTTCGATCGGATCCCTGCTGACCCGGCGTGAGCACAATGCGACGGTGACGCTGACCCACACCGGCACGCGCAACCTCGACGAGCTGCTGGCTCAGGCCGACGTCATCGTCGCGGCCGCCGGTGCGGCGCGCATCGTCAAGGCTGAGGCGGTCAAGCCCGGTGCCGTCGTCCTCGACGTCGGGGTCTCACGCGAAGAGGACCCGGAGACGGGGAAGTCGAAGATCGTCGGCGATGTCGATCCCGGTGTCGCCGAGGTCGCCTCCTGGGTCTCACCGAACCCCGGCGGTGTGGGGCCGATGACGCGAGCCCTGCTGCTCAAGAACGTCGTCGACACCGCCCAGCGCACCTCCTGATTACTACCTGACGGCGGCCCAGCACCCTCGCGCGTGGTTGCTGGGCCGCCGTCAGGTAGTAGGGGAGGGTCAGTCTTCGGCGAGTTTGAGCTCGAAGAAGACCCTCGGGTTGCCGGCGCCGGCATAGTCCTCGATGAGCTCACCGTTGAAGCCGAGCGAGGAGTGGAACGAGATCGCCCCGGAGGACTCGGGCATCGTGGTCGCCTGCACCGAGGAGACGCCGAGCTGCCGGGCATGATCGATGAAGTGCTGGTAGAGGTGACGGCCGATGCCCTGGTGTCGGAAATCGGTGCGGGCCGCCACGAGGTGGATATAAGCCGGCCCGTCATGGGGGATGACGCCGAGCAGATAGCCGACGATCTCCGAACGGTACCGGGCGACGAGTCCCGAGGTCACGAACTGGCGGAACCAGTAGGCGTCGTGGTCTCCGCTGAGGTCCCTATCGCCCCAGAAGTTCTTCTGTGCTCCCAACAGGAAATCTCGCATCTCACGGGCGTCGACTTCGTCGAGCGGACTGATGCTCAGCTGCTCGGTTTCGATGGTTTCGTCAACGGCCATTGCGCCTCCTGATGTATTCGTGCTTGCTCTCACTGTATAACGCCCTGTCCCGGAAGAGTAGTGCGCTCATGACATGATAGAACACATGATTCGGATTGCTTCAGTCAACGTCAACGGGATCCGCGCAGCCTGGCGAAAGGGGATGCCCACCTGGGTCGATGCCGCCAAACCCGACTTCATCACCCTGCAGGAAGTGCGTGCGGCCAACGACATCGCACTCGACGTCCTCGCCGACACCGGCTACACCACGATCAGCCACGATGCGGAGGCCAAGGGCCGCGCGGGAGTGGCCGTGATGGCGCGCACCCAACCGGAATCCGTGCGCGAGGGACTCGGCGACGACGGCTACTTCGATCGGGCCGGACGGTGGGTGGAGACGGACTACCGGCTCGGCGACGGATCGCTGCTCACGCTCGTGTCCGCCTACGTCCACTCCGGTGAGGTCGACACTCCCAAACAGGAGGACAAGTACCGCTTCCTCGATCGGATGACCGAACGTTTGCCGCAGCTGGCCGAGCACGCCGACCATGTGCTCGTCACCGGCGACCTCAACGTCTGCCACACCGAACGCGACCTGAAGAACTGGAAGGCCAATCGGAAGAAGGCCGGATTCCTGCCCGAAGAGCGCGCCTACTTCGACGGATTCTTCGGCGACGTCGGCTACGTCGACGTCCACCGGAAGCTCAGCGGAGACGTCGACGGACCCTACACCTGGTGGTCGATGCGAGGGAAGGCCTTCGACAACGACGCCGGCTGGCGCATCGACTACCACATGGCCACCCCTGCCCTGGCGGATTCGGCCGTCAAAGCGACCGTCGACCGCGCCGACAGCTGGGGTGAGCGCTGGTCGGACCACGCCCCGCTGGTCATCGACTACGACCTGCCTGCCGCGAAAGCCTGATCACCCGGCCCCACCGCCGAGGTGGGGCAGCCTCGCCGAGGTGGGCCCAGCAGCCGTACACGTGAACCCGATCCCGAAGGATCGCCGACAGGCGAGGAGCCCGGGTGCTCAGGACATCATGTCCTGAGCACCCGGGCTCCGTCTTTCGCCGAGGCGGCCGACCCCCTGAAGGGACCGAGCGCCGTGGACCTCACGCTTCCCGGCAGCTCAGCGCCTCAGCAGCACCGAGCCTTGGGGTTGCGATCCTGTTCGTCGGTGAGATCACGCCAGAATGCCTTCTCCTCCATCGCCCCGTCGCGAGTGCCGTGACGGCGCTCGTAGGACTCGAGGTAGTGGAGGTAGGCGTTCTCACCCATGATCTCCTTGAGGTACCAGTGCAGCCAGGCACCACTTCGGCGGAGGGACCCCCAAGGGTCACGGGCGATGTTGGTCAGCGGATGGGTAGTGCTCATCGTCATTGCCTCCCTGCATTGTGCTCGTCCCACTGCTCCTGCAGCTCACGCTCGGGTTTGCGGGCGATGAGTCCGGCGGGGGCGAACCTCTTCGTGGCCGCGAACTCCTCTTCCGAGGTCGGCAGCGAACCCTTCCGCACGGCCTCGATCGACTTCCAGACTGCCATGACGACGACCATGGCGACAAGGAGGGCGAAGACGATGGACAGAGTGCCCTGGACGAAGGTGTTGCGCACGACCGCGCTCATCGCCTCCACGCCTTCGGTGTTGCCCATCGACGTCTCTCCGGCGGCGAGGGCATCTTTGTAGGCGAAGTGCTGCGCCCAGTAGCCGAGCTTCGGATCCGAGGAGAAGATCTTCTGCCAGGAGGCGACCATTGTCACCAGTAGGTCCCAGACGAGTGGGATGCCGGGGATCCACGCCCATTTGGCTAGGCCCATCTTGCACACGATCGCGAAGATGACGGCCAGGGCGATCGCCGCCAGCAGCTGGTTCGAGATTCCGAACAGCGGGAACAGCGTATTGATTCCACCGAGCGGGTCAGTGACGCCCATGAGCAGGATCGAACCCCATGCGGCCACCATGATCGCAGTCGTCAGCCACGCTCCCGGAGTCCATGACGGGTCGCGGAACCTCTTCGAGAAGTTGCCGAGCGCATCGCTGAGCATGAAGCGGGCCACGCGGGTGCCGGCGTCGATGGTGGTGAGGATGAACAGGGCTTCGAACATCACCGCGAAGTGATACCAGAACGACATCCATGCCGGTCCGCCGAAGACGTTGTGGAGGATGTGGGCCATGCCCATCGCCAGCGTCGGGGCTCCGCCGGTGCGGGAGACGATGCTCTCCTCGCCGACGTCCTTGGCCGCCTGTTCGAGGATCTCGGGGCTGGTCTCGACACCGGACATGCCGAGCGAGTTGTTGATGAAATCCGACGCTCCCTGCACGGTGCCGCCGGTCAGCGGCTCGGCGGCGTTCATCGCGAAGTACAGGCCCTTGTCGAGGCAGATCGCGGCGACCAGCGCCATGATCGCGACGAAGGATTCCATGAGCATTCCGCCGTAGCCGATGAGGCGGGCCTGGGTCTCCTTCTCGATGAGCTTCGGTGTCGTTCCGGAGGAGATGAGGGCGTGGAAGCCCGACAACGCCCCGCACGCGATCGTGATGAACAGGAACGGGAACAGCGCTCCAGCGAAGGCCGGACCGGAGGTGTTGAAGGCGAAATCGGTCAGCGCCGGCATCTGCACGCTCGGGTTGACGATGAGGATTCCCACGGCCAGCAGAACGATGGTGCCGATCTTCATGAAGGTCGACAGGTAGTCACGCGGTGCCAGCAGCACCCACACGGGCAGGACCGCAGCGAGGAAGCCGTAGATCATCAGGCACCAGGCAAGTGTGACCTTGTCGAGGTGGAAGATCTCGGACCAGAACGGCGAGTTGTGGACCCAGCCGCCGGCGACGATGGCGATGACGAGGAGGACGATGCCGATGACCGAGGTTTCGATGACCTTGCCCGGACGCAGGTAGCGCATGTAGATGCCCATGAAGACGGCGATCGGGATGGTCATGGCGATCGAGAACACGCCCCAGGGGCTTTCGGCCAGGGCGTTGATGATGACGACGCCGAGGACCGCGATGAGGATGACCATGATGAGGATGATGCCGATGGAGGCGATGATGCCGCCGGTGCGGCCGAGCTCGTCACGGGTCATCTGCCCCAGGGACCGGCCGTTGCGCCGCATCGAGAAGAACAGCACCATGTAGTCCTGGACACCGCCGGCGAGGATGACGCCGACGATGATCCACAGGGTGCCGGGCAGGTAGCCCATCTGGGCGGCGAGGATCGGTCCGACTAGAGGGCCGGCTCCGGAGATCGCTGCGAAGTGGTGGCCGAAGAGGACGCGGCGATCGGTCGGAGCGAAGTCGCGGCCGTTGTCATTGAGTTCCGCGGGCGTCGCCCGCTTCGGGTCGGGACGGCAGATCTTCCACTCGATGAACTTCGCATAGAAGCGGAAGCCGATGAGGTAGCTGCCGACGGCGGCGGCGACGAACCAGCTGGCCGACATCTCCTCACCGCGGACGAAGGCGATCATCGCCCAGCCCACGGCGGCGATCAGCGCGATGACCACCCAGAGTACGATCTTCGCGGGCGTCCAGCGCGGCTTCTCGACCACGGCGACCGGTGGCAGGTCGTCTTCGGTCCTGACGTATTCGACCGACATAATCCTCCTCCTTGAGAGTGCTGCATGGGAATCGCGAAGTTCTACTCATGGGTATCCCGGCGGGGACTGTCCTCGATGCTTGACCGAGAAGTGAGAGTTACCTTGGCGATTCATGTGATCTGCTCGACACTATACCGCTCGTCCGCCCAGTTCCGTGTCCGCAATCACGTGCGCGACCCGAACTCGAACAGTCCGACCACCGACCATCCGTCACCCGACCGCCGCCGGTCCGCCGACCGCCGCCGGACCGCCGACCGACCGTCACCCGACTGCCGGGAGTCCTCGGCCGCGTCCGAATGGGGACCGACCACGAGCTGCCGGTGATGAGGATGGCATCATAGGACCATGACGAACTCTTCTCTGCCACGCACCGTCTCCGGCATCCAAGCCACCTCCGATTCCCTGCATCTGGGCAACTACATCGGGGCGCTGCAGCAGTTCGTGACGCATCAGGAGTCGCACGACGCCTTCTACTTCATCGCAAACATGCACGCGATCACCGTCGAACAGGACCCCGCCGATCTGCGCGAGCGCACCCTGCGCACGGCCGCCCAGTTCATCGCGGCCGGGATCGATCCGGAGAAGTCGACGATCTTCGTCCAGTCCCAGGTTCCCGCGCACCCGCAGCTGTCCTGGGTCCTCGAGTGCACCACCTCGATGGGTGAGGCGAGCCGGATGACGCAGTTCAAGGACAAGTCGGCCAAGCAGCAGCACGTGTCCCTGGGCCTGCTCACCTATCCGGCGCTCATGGCCGCCGACATCCTCCTCTACAATCCGCAGCTCGTCCCCGTCGGCGAGGACCAGCGCCAGCACCTCGAACTGACCCGCAACCTCGCCGAACGCTTCAACTATCGGTTCGGAGAGACCTTCGTCGTCCCCGAGGCGCAGATCCTCAAGGCCACGGCGAAGATCTACGATCTGCAGAACCCCGGCGCGAAGATGTCGAAATCTCAGCCGAGTCCGCAGGGCCGCATCGACATCCTCGACGATGCGAAGGCGCTGACGAAGAAGATCAAGTCCGCCGTGACCGATGACGGCACGCAGATCGCCTACGATCCCGAGACCAAGCCGGGGGTGTCGAATCTGCTGACCATCTACTCGTCCCTGACCTCCCGCCCGGTCGACGACATCGTCGCCGACTACGAGGGCAAGATGTACGGACATCTCAAGGTCGACCTCGCCGAGCTGGCTGTGGAGACCCTCAGCCCCGTGCGGGAGCGCACGCTCGAGCTCCTCGAGGACCGGGCTCAGCTGCAGGCCATCCTCGACCGCGGGGCCGAGAAGGCCAGCGAGATCGCCGAGGGGACACTGCGTGAGGTCTACGACAAGATCGGCTTCATCTGATCATGGCAAGGAAGAAGCCCGAGGAGGGTCCGCTCAATCTCACACCGGACATGCTCCACACCGCAGCGCGGGTGGAGGACCGGTTCAACGGATGGATCCAGAATCGGGCGACCGACCACAGCTATCAGCGCACCGTCATCGCCTACGACACATACGGCGGCACCGGCTGGGTGCGTGTCCTCGGGCGTCTGGTGCTCACTCCCAACGGTCAGCCGGCGGCGGACATCCACGCGAGCATCCGCGGGTGGAAGTCCTTCGTCAGCGTACCGCTGCCCAATGACACGGCATGGGTGCGGGTCAACGACGAAGAGCACATGGTCACCTCGGACCGGGGCGGCATCATCGACACGGTCATCCCCGGCGACTTCGAACCGGGGGAGACGGAGATCGAACTGTGGACCGATGGGTCCCTCGTCGATTCCGCGGCCGTGCGCATCATCGGTGAGGACTCGACCTTCGGGATCATCTCCGACATCGACGACACCGTCATGGTGACCTCGCTGCCCAGGCCCTTCCTCGCCGCGTGGAACACGTTCGTGCTCAGCGAGCATGCGCGCTCACCGGTGGCGGGTATGGCCGTGCTCTATGACCGGATCACGTTCATGCGTCCGGCGACCCCGATGATCTACCTCTCGACCGGAGCGTGGAATTCGGCCCTGACGATCAAACGCTTCCTCTCCCGCAATCTCTATCCGATGGGTCCGCTGCTGCTCACGGACTGGGGTCCGACGACGACGCGGGTCTTCCGCTCGGGCAAGGAGCACAAGCGCAATATGCTCGAGCGGCTGTCCCGGGAGTTCCCGTGGATGAAGTGGCTGCTCATCGGCGACGACGGGCAGAAGGACGAAGAGGTCTACGGGGAGTTCGTCGAGAACCACCCGGAGAACGTCGCCGCCGTGGCTATCCGTCAGCTCACGGTCGGTGAGGCGGTGTGGGCCGGCGGCCGCTCGAAGCGCCATGGTCGCGGGCAGGGAGTGCCGTGGATCTATGCGCCCGACGGCGCGGGCCTGTCCTCCCGGTTGACCGAACGCGGAATCATCTCAACCATCTGACCCAAACCCCAATTGCTACCTGACGGCGGCCCAGCAACCTTGCGCAAGGTTGCTGGGCCGCCGTCAGGTAGCAATTGGGGGCGAAGTGGGCCGTGAGGTGCTTGGTCGGCTCAGCCCAGGCGTGCCCGCAGCTCGGCCTTTGCCGTTTCGTACTGGGCGGCGAAGGTCTCGACGAGCTCGCCGGTCGTGCGCTGTGTGCCGAGTGCACCGATGCCCTGGCCCGAACCCCAGATGTCACGCCAGGCCTTCGCATCCGAGTTCGGATCGGAGGCGAAGTTCATCTTCGACGGATCGGACTCGGGAAGGTCATCGGGATCGAGCCCGGAGTTCACTATCGACCCGCGCAGATAGTTGCCTTTGACTCCGGTGAAGTAGTTCGAGTAGACGACGTCCTCGGCACCCGAATCAACGATCATCTGGCGGTAGTCGTCGACGACGTTCGCCTCGGGCGTGGACAGGAAGGCCGAACCGACGTAGGCGAAGTCCGCGCCGGCAGCCAGGGCGGCGAGGACTGAGCGTCCGTGGGCGATGGCGCCCGAGAGCAGCAGTGGGCCGTCGAACCAGGACCGGATCTCCTGGACGAGCGCGAACGGAGACTGCGCACCCGCGTGCCCGCCGGCACCGGCGGCCACGGCGATGACTCCGTCGGCACCCTTCTCGACGGCCTTGTGGGCGAAGCGGTTGTTGATGACGTCATGGAAGACGATGCCGCCGTAGGAATGGACGGCTTCGTTGACTTCCTCACGGGCGCCCAGTGAGGTGATGACGATCGGGACCTTGTGCCGGACCACCTCGGCGAGGTCCTCCTCGAGGCGATTGTTCGACCGGTGCACGATGAGGTTGACCGCGAACGGGGCGGCCGGGCGGTCAGGGTGGGCCTCTGTGTGGGCTGCGTTCGAATCGGTGATCTCGTCGAGCCAGTCGGTCAGCTGCGATGCCGGCCGTGCGTTGAGCGTGGGGAAGGAGCCGACCACCCCGGCCTGGCACTGAGCCTTGACGAGTTCGGGCCCGGAGGCGATGAACATCGGCGAGGCGAAGACGGGCAGACGCAGCTGGGAGCGCAGATCGGTGAGAGGTTTCACGATGCCTCCTTGAGTCGATGAATGCATGGTCCCACTCTAACCGAACGTTTGTTAAATGCGATATCCGACACATCCACTGATCACCGATCCCGCAGACCCTCGGCATCATCGCCGAGGTGGTGCGCAGAGATCGGTGACATCCGCCCGGAGATGACGTCGGCGCAGACCCCGTGGAGTCTGCGCCGACGTTCGGCCGATCGCCGTGTTCAGGAGTCCGTGAAGTTCGGGTCCCGCTTCTCGACGAAGGCGGCCATGCCCTCGGTCTGGTCGTTCGTGGCCAGGGTCGAGTGGAAGAGCCGGCGTTCGTAGCGCAGCCCCTGTTCCAGCGTGGTCTCGAACGCGGTGTTCACCGCTTCCTTGACCATCGCCGAGGCGATCCGGGACTTGGCTGCGATCGTCTGCGCGATCTCGTTGGCAGTGTTCAGCAGCTCCTCGGGTTCGACGACTCGAGCGACGAGTCCGGAGCGTTCGGCCTCCTCGGCGCCCATCATCCGCCCGGTCAGGCACATGTCCATCGACTTCGCCTTGCCGACCGCGCGGGTCAGGCGCTGTGATCCGCCCATGCCCGGCAGCACGCCGAGGTTGATCTCGGGCTGGCCGAACTTCGCCTTCGTCGAGGCGATGAGGATGTCGCCCATCATCGCGAGCTCACATCCGCCGCCGAGTGCGAAGCCGCCCACCGCAGTGATGATCGGCTTGCGGACGTCGGTCAGTCGGGTCCACCCGGCGAACCAGTCGGCCTTGTAGGCAGTGGCGAAGTCGAGGCTCGACATCTCTTTGATGTCGGCACCGGCGGCGAAGGCCTTGTCGCTGCCGGTGATGATGATCGCCTTGACCGAGTCGTCGGCGTCGAACCCGGCGGCCGCCTCGGTGACGTCGGTGAGCACCTGCAGGTTGAGCGCATTGAGCGCCTTCGGGCGGTTGAGGGTGATGGTCGCGACGCCGTCGGCGACCTCGGACAGGATGGTTTCGAATTCGCTCATGAGAACACCTTCTCTTCGTGATCGGTGGCGAGGATGGACTGGACGGTCACGTCGCTGACCTCGGCCAACGAGGCCGGGCTCCACTTCGGGCTGCGGTCCTTGTCGATGACCTGGGCGCGGATGCCCTCCTTGAGGTCGGGCAGTCCGGTGAGGGTGACCGCGACGCGGTAGTCCTGTTCGAGGACCTCGGCGAGGGTCATCGTCTCGGCGTTGCGGACGGCGGCCAGCGTCAGCTTCACCGAGGTGGGGGCCTTGGTCCCGATGAGTTCGGCGGTGGCCTGCGCATCGGGATCCGCATGTGCGGCGAGGGCGGCGACGATGTCCTCGGCGCTGTCGCCGACATAGCATTCGTCGATCCAGCCGGCTGCCTCGGCGAGTTCGTTCGCCGGGGCCTCGGTCGCGTACTTGCCGAGGACGGTGTCGAGGTCGCCACCGGCGGTGAGTTCGGCGATGAGGTCGGGGACCTGGGCATCGGGAACAAAGAGGTCGGCCAGTCCCAAGGCGATCGCGGCGCCCGGGCCGACCGGCTGACCGGTCAGAGCGAGGTGAGTGCCGAGCTCTCCCGGCGCATTTGCCAGCAGATGGGTGCCGCCGACGTCGGGGAAGAGCCCGATCCCGGTCTCGGGCATTCCGACCTTCGTCGAATCGGTGACGATGCGGTGCGAACCGTGCCCGGAGATCCCGACCCCGCCGCCCATGGTGATGCCGTTCATGATCACGACATAGGGCTTGGGGAACTCGGAGATCGCGAAGTTCATCTTGTACTCGCGGTTCCAGAACTTCGCGTTCTCATCACTGCCGGCCACGATGTCGTTGTACACGGCCTTGATATCGCCTCCGGCACACAGGCCGCGCTCTCCGCGTCCGGTGACGAGGACGATCGAGACCGAATCGTCGTCGCGCCAGGCGTTGAGGGCGTCGTCGATGGCGCCCACCATGTCTTGGCTGAGCGCGTTGATCAGCTTCGGTCTGTTGAGTTCGATTCGGCCCACCCCGTTGGATACCGAGGTGATGACGGGTTCATCCGCCGCCTGTGCCGAAGGTTCTGTCATATCAGCCCACTCCTGTGCTCTTGCGCGAGATGATCACGCGCATGATTTCGTTGGTGCCTTCCAGAATCTGGTGGACGCGCAGGTCACGAACCAGCTTCTCAATCCCATACTCTGTCAGATAGCCGTAGCCGCCGTGCAACTGGAGTGCGCGATTGGCGACGTCGAAGCCGGTGTCGGTGGCCTTGAGTTTGGCCATCGCGGACAGCAGGGAGGTGTTGGCATCGCCGGCGTCGTAGGCGTTCGCCGCTCGCCACAGCAGGGACCTGGCACCCTCGAGGTCGGCCTGCATCTGTGCGACCTCGAAGCGCAGAGCCTGGAAGCCGGAGAGTTCGGTGCCGAAGGCCTGGCGCTCGCCCATATAGGCGATGGCCTTCTCCAGAGCCGACTGTCCGCCTCCGAGTGAGCAGGCGCCGATGTTGAGGCGTCCGCCGTCGAGGCCGGACATGGCGATCTTGAAGCCCCGCCCGGGTTCGCCGAGCATGTTCTCCTTCGGCACCCGCACGTTCTCCATGATCACCTGTCGGGTCGGCTGGGCGCGCCAACCCATCTTCTGTTCGTTGGGGCCGAAGCTCAGTCCCTCCATGCCCTTTTCGAGGATGAAGGCGGAGATCCCGCGGGAGCCGTCCTGCCCGGTGCGGGCCATGACGAGGTAGGTCTCCGAGGTGCCTGCGCCGGAGATGAACTGTTTGACACCGTTGAGGACGTAGGAATCGCCGTCTTCGCGCGCCGAGGTGCGCAGGGCCGCGGCGTCGGATCCGGCGTTGGGTTCGGTCAGGCAGTAGCTGCCGAGGTGCTCCATCGAGACCAGGGGAGTGAGGTGCTTGGCCTTCTGCTCGTCGTTGCCGAACTTGTCGATCATCCACGCGACCATGTTGTGGATCGAGATGTAGGCGGCGACCGAGGGGCATCCGGTCGACATCGCTTCGAAGATCAGTGCCGCATCCATCCGGCCCATTCCGGTTCCGCCGGCCTCTTCGCTGACGTAGATGCCGCCCATTCCGAGCTCGGCGGACTTCCTGATCACGTCGACGGGGAAGAAGTGTTCGGCGTCCCATTCGAGGGCGTGAGGGGCGACCTCGGTATCGGCGAACTCGCGCACCATTCCGGAGACGGTCTGCTGTTCGTCGGTGAGTCCGAAGGGCAGGGCAGCTGCTGTGCTGCGGGACATGATTCCTCCAGTGATCTGGCGCAAAGGGGTGACGGGAACCACGATACGTCGCAATTACTTGGACGTCCAACTAATTGATCGCCGAGGTGGCCCACGGCTGCTGTGTTCAGTGCAGGGGAGTGCGTGGCGGGGTGAGGGTGAGGGTAAGGCCCGTCTGCGCTCAGCTGTGGTCTTCGAGACCCGAGCGCAGCGTCGCGAGGTGAGGGAGGAGCGCATTGAGATCGATGCCGGAGAAGTCCGGCGAGGAGAAGACTTCGGCATTGAGTGCGGTCGTCGCCTGAGCGGCGAGTCTCCGACCGGCGTCGGTGAGGTCGACGAGTGTGGTCCGACGATCATCGGGATGGCTGCGGCGGGCGACCAGCCCGGCCTTCTCCAAGCGGTCGACGGAGTTCGTCGTCGAGGTGGCGTGGACCTGCAGGCGTGCCGAGATCTTCGACATGGGCAATGTGCCCGATCGGGTGAAGGACAGCAGGGTGAGGACTTCGTAACGGGAGAAAGTGAGGGCGAACGGCTTGAGCGCGGCATCGACCCGGGCCAGGAAGAGCTGGTGGATCCGCATCACCGAGATGACCGTCGTCATTCCGTCTGCGGCCTCATTCCACCCGTGGGCCAGCCATTGCCGACGGGACTCCTCGATCGGGTCGAGTCTGCTCGGTGTCTTCTCTTCTGCCGCCATTGTCGACAGTGTAGTGAAGTGAGAAGATGGGCGCATGTGCGGTCGACTCAATATGTCCCTCGATCCGGCGGATCTCGCCGATGAGCTTCGGCTGGACGTCGTATCCTATGACTATTCGCCGCGCTACAACGTTCCGCCGGGGTCGTTCGTCCCGATCGTCGTCGAACGTCTCGACGATGGGGGACAGCTCCATCGCAGACTCGAGACTGCGTCGTGGGGTCTGGTTCCGTCGTGGGCGAAGGACGTGAAGATCGGCTTCAAGGCGTTCAACGCCCGATCCGAGACTGTGTTGGAGAAGCCGATGTTCCGGCAGGCGATCAGGCGTCGACGCTGTGCACTGCCGATCCCGGGGTACTACGAATGGGAGACGATCGAGGACGGCAAACAGCCGTGGATGATGAGCTCCGCGGGCAAGGATCCTCTGTTCATGGCCGGGCTCTTCGAGTTCTGGAAGCAGCCGGACGAGAGCTGGTTGGTCTCATCGTCGATCCTCACCATGGAATCGTCGGGGCATCTCTCCGATGTCCACCACCGGATGCCCGTGTTCCTCGCACGTGAGCGCATCGACGACTGGATCGACCCGGGAGTGCTCAGCAATGACGTCCCCGATCTGCTGGCCGCGACCCTGGACGAAGTCGACCCCGCGAGTGTGACCAGACATAAGGTCGGCAAGGCGGTGGGCAACGTCCGCAACGACTCCCCGGAACTCGCTCAGCCGGTTGCCTGACAGTATAGGGTCGGATGTCAGCCGCTCGGATGATGACATTCGCTCGCCCGTAGACCGACTTTCTCTATCGAGCTCGAGCTGTCTTCGGAAGGTGTCTGGGCCGTACTGAGGCCGCCGGTGCAGGCTTCGTCCGCCGGGTGATCGAAGCCGTTTTGCTCACCGCTGGTGATGTGTGTATTGTTGTCCAGGTTGCCGAGCCGCAAGGAACGGCGACAGTCGCTCTCATCGGGAACGATTCGGGTAAAACGAAGATGAACTTCGAGTTGCACGGACCGAAACAACCATGTAGAGTAGACATCCGCTGGCACAGCGAGTCGCAAGACGAAAAGTGCACAACAGAAACTGATACCCCCAGTGAACATGCTGCGTTTTGTGTGGTGTGGTGATGGGTGTGTGTTTGTGGTTTGAGAATCCAATAGCGTGTTTGTTTGAACAAGTTGTGATGCCAGAACATTTATTTTCTGGTGAGACAATCACACGATCGAGCATCTGTGTTCGTCCTGTGTGGGTGGTTCTTCGCCGAACCTCCCGCGATCATCGGGGTGAACATTCGGGTGTTTGGTTGTTTTTTAGTGGTCA
>NZ_JABKDE010000005.1 GCF_013623835.1 Brevibacterium oceani
TCCGCCGGTGGAGTTCGAAGAGGCTCTTCTGGTCGAGCACAGTGCCGGCCGGGTTCAGGAGGAAGCGTCTACGCAGGCTGCGTGACGTGGTTCACGTGTCCACGACTTGCGGGGAGCCCCAGAGTACAAAGATGACGACATCAGAGAATTGCTCGCCAGCACACGGTCGGGTCTCGAGAAGCCGCCATGAAGCGAATGGGAACCAATGTGCGGCGCGCACGCCTGGACGGCCGATTGTCAACGAGCCGAACTATCGACCGAGCAAGGCGGCCGTGTAGCACAACTCACCCTTGCCCCAGGCAACAACAGTGATCCAGTTCTCAGCCTTCGATGCGCCAATTTCTGGAAGTTCAATCAGCACAGTGGCGACAATGCCGACTTCTATCTGCTCTCACACCTTCACCCGTGGCAGTAGTTTGGCATCTTAATGCTCGTAGTCAGCACAATGCATTCGAACCGTACGTCGGAGCTAACGTGCTCCTAGTTTCGCCGGCTACGAGTACAGGTCCGCCATAGTGCCGCGTCAATCTTGCTTCGGCACGCCATTGCACAATCTATACTGGAAACCAGCTGGAGTAACTTGCATAGATGGGTCACAGACGATTCAGTGTGGGGAGTTGCGGGCGCAGCGCGGGCGGATGAATCAGGGAGCTTCCGAGTGGCAACGATCCTCGACGTCGTGGACAACTTCTTCTATCAAGACGGTGAAGACATTCGCAAGATCCCAGCGTCACGCCTCCTTGAGTTCGGTGAAGAAGTACGCCACTTCAACGAAAACAATGAGCCGTCGGTCACGGTGCGAGATGGATGTCAGTATCTAGGCGGATGGCCCTCAGCGGACTCACTGCGCATTGGTGGAGGAGTGATCCGTTCTAGTCTCCTCTTTACTGAGCAAGTCCTGGTCAAAGATCAAATCTCCGATTGGTTCAGCAATGCCACACACCAGAACGAACATCACCTATCTTCGTCTCCCGGATGGTATGTACCCGGCGAGGGGCCCAAAATTGCCGAGACGAGAGCATTTCTGGCGAGGTTGCTCCCAGCATTGCGGGACACTCGTGCACTCATCGAGAACGAGGTCATCGTCCTCGCACCGATGGAGAACATCTACCAGCAACGCGAAGATACCATCAACGAGATTCATTCTGAGCTCGTCGAAGCTCTGCTCCCAGACCCTCTCGAACTCGCGGAACGCTTCGATCCTCAAGATCTGGCAATTGATGACGCTCAACGTGGGATGTTTGTCTTTGCCGGCGGCGACCGAGAAGAACAGACTCGACAGGCCTTTTCCAAGTCCTTGAAATATTTCGCACGAGAGTATGTTACGGCCACCAGCCTCGGCAGCACCTACTGCGCACCATTTGAGTACGAGCGGTTAGTGTGCAACCGGGCATTTGGCAATGTCACATCCGGAGCAGATCGAGTTCGCGAGGGGCTGCTCCGTTCCAAATTACCCGTGTTCTCGGGTTTGTCATGGAAGACCTTAAGCACAATCCACGACGACGATGATTTCGGAGAGTTCCGACGTCAGTTATTTAAAATCTACTCACAAGCTCCGTTGGACGCGGACGAGAAAGAACTAGAACAATACCTGGAAGAACAAGAACATGTACTTCTCCTTCCTCTACTTGAGCGGGCACGACAGAGCGCTGACAACGGATTGATTTCGAACCTCGGAGTATCGCTCAAATCCAACTTCTTCCAGCTGGCAATGGGCATAGGTACTGGTGTAATCACCGGGAACCCGATTCTCCCGATCCTCTCTGGTGCCGCTCTCGTCGCAGATCACTTCATTTTCCAGCGTCCCCGCAGATCGAATGTGGCGTGGACGGCGCTTGTCAATCAAAGCACGAGCGTTGGTGCCGAAATGCCCAGCGCGCTCGAACAACCGGAGCAAGTGGATCAAGAGACAAAGAGCAGCTCGGGCCATCCGTGGGGGATTCCGGAACAGCCCTCAAACTCAGTCTTAGTTAGTCGGGGTACTGTCCACGCCGAATGGATGCCACCACTTCCCGTGGCCGAGAGTTCCGCAATGGGCAGTTCTTATCAAGAGGGCGTCTACAGACCGTGTGAGTGCGGGAGCCTTCTGAGCTACAAATTTTGTTGCCGAGACGTCGATCGCCGCTATCGAACGCTGCCCAACCTCTGAACTGACCCTCAAGAAACCGCCTCTTAAGGACGAACTTTTCAGATTCGGAGGTTCCATCTGCCTCTTTTTGAGCTGACAATAGCATCGATGAGCGCTCGGCGAGAGAGAACAGGGCATGGATCGATCCGGTCGAATTTGACATTCATGATGCGTCCTCCCAGAGGGCCCGGAGCATATCTTCTGCTTTGTCCGGATCCCGACCGGGACCGGAGAACGCATCGAGCAGGGCCCGTGATCGCGGAACGAACCGGATACCGCCCTCGTTCTCAACATCGTCCAACTCACCGCTCATGGGCTCCAAGAGAAGCACTCCCTGCCCTGGTCGAGCTCTTTCCAACCCAATCCGCTGAGCCATACCTCGTGGATCTCTCACATAGATCAGCGGTGCACCTGCCTGCGCATCAGACCGTTCCTCCCATGTGGCAACGATTCCGGACACGGCATAGTCCACGCCCGCCTTCCCCAGCTGGTCGACGAGACCTCGCCATCCTCGCGGGATCTCGACCGGGACCCGGGCACCGTGGCGCCTGGCGACCTTCCCAGCATTGCCGGCGTTTACAGCGATCGCCACCAGATCATCGACTCCTGCCGAGTCTCTCAGCCATTCGGTTCTCTTCCACCGGTCTGACCAGGCACCGGTTGGAATCTTCACTTCCGTCGGTAAGGGGCCGGCTGGTTTTGTCGTCGCCGTTGGTTGCAGGGTCTCAACCTCCGGAGAGTAGGCCCGTTGGAGAATTGGAGCGAGGTAGGCATTCGCTGCCTGGATCGCAGAGGTGTCTCCGCTGGAGACTACGGAGGTCCCGTTGAGCTGGTATCCCGTGGCGGCGAAGATCTTCTGCATCGTGCGCCAGGTGGGGTCCATCTGGCCGCGTTCGATGCGGCTGATCGTCGATGGCGACACATCCGCCAGCTGCGCCAGTTCTTTCCTGGTGATCCCGCTAACGGCACGGATCTTCTTGACGATCTCTGTTGCATCCATATCAGCCACCTCCTTACGTTTGCGTATACGCAATCTTAGTGTTTCGCCGCATACTTATAGCATGCACATTCCTTCAATTCCGGGCTACGAAGTTCATGACGGCCCAACCACATTGGGACGTCTCTGGCCGACTCCTGGCGGCGACTATCCTCCAGAGCTTTGGCCAGAGGCGGAACTTCTGCGTATTTGCCCTGAGCCGACGGGTTGGCTGACTATCGAAGAACACTTCCACCGAGCCAACGACATGTATGGTGGCACTCACTGCATCATCATTGATGCCGAGTCCCGAGACCAGGTCTTGCAATCGGGTACCGGTTGGTCGGGGCAGAGTGACATCGGCGGCGTCGAGGTCTGGCGTGACGGCACGTTCTCCGACGGTCTAACCACGAATCGAGACGATGGCGGCGAGCTGAGCTTCTTCTCTGCTGTGCGGGAACACCACGGGTTCGTGAACCCCACTTTCGAGATCACACCCACTTTCCTCTGGTACTGGGACGCTTTTCCCAGCAACAGTGGCTGGTCTTATTTCGACTCGGCGGGTCGCAGCGTCGAATTGGTTCGGGTTGATGTCTCTATGGAGAAATGGACGGTCGAAGTCTCTGCGTTGGAGTTGCGCACGTTCCTGGCTGCGTGCGGGCGTGAACTTCTCGTCCAAAAGGATTACACGCTCCTCACAACCGACAAGATCGAGCCGTTCGAACGAGTCGACGACAACCACCGCACGGTCTGGTCCAACTTCGACTGGTTCGCAACCCAGGATGAACCCTCCAGTGGTGTAACCGCATTCTCGAATGTGATGGGCAAGTACGTCAGCTATGTTTGCGGAACGCAATAGCGGTGAGACCCTACAATTGTAGTGTATGTTCCCAAGATTCATGGCGGAATCTCAGTTCCGTGCCGGGACCATGTCGGAGTTCTCAATTTCATGTCGGTGTGCGGAGGGTGGTCGCAGGCAACGAGGTCGTTATTGGACAGGGTCGGCTCACCAGCTGACTAAGTTGCGCCACCGACCCAACCCCTTGGGCAGAAGGCAACGCGGGCGCGGCACATGCCCCCGCAGAAGAGTGAAGCCGCAAGGGAGAAGGGCGACGGTGAGGGCAAGCCCTCCGAACCCGGGCTCATGCTCTTTCAGCACTCCCATGCCGAGCCACCCTGCTGGAAGGATGAACAAGCACCTCAACAGCCCCCACCGTTCGGATCGGAACAGGGCGAATGCCAGCAGCAGTGACCCAAGGATCGTCCCAGCGGAGGCGATGACGGGTACTCGCCAAAATGCGTAAGCCAGTTCCCCGTAGCCGTCGAGAATCAGTGATGAGGCTGCCTCTGCCCCTAACCGCTCGACGACATTGAAAGCCGTCGCATCCACCCCCAGGTAGAACATTCGCGCCATGAGTCCCACTGTCAGCAGGACGCATCCCAGCGTCGCGGACCATGGTGCCTGAGCCGCGGCCTGGCGTGACAGAGCGAAGGCAGCAGGCACCAGCAGCAGGATTCCCAGGAGCAGCAGAGTCGACCCTGCAGTGGACAGTCCCGGCTGGCGGGCATGGATTTCGAGCAGCATCGGTGCTGCGAATGTTGCCGCGTCGAGATCGCCGAGTTCGCTTAGCGTCAGGCCGGCTCTGGCTCGGGCTAACCATTGGAGGAACAGGCCGGCAGTCCACAGCAATGGGGCCGAAATGAGTGAGAGGCCGGAGATGAGTCGCTCGGCTCCTCCGCTAATATACTGGGGAGGCGCCGAGCCGAAATCAGGAGAGACCATGGCACGAGTTTATCCTTGATCCACCGATGGGAGTAGCCTGATCAAGCCGCGCATGAAATGGAAATGCCCCCTCTGAACTGGGAAAATGGTGATGTTCAAAGTCAACCAATCCCGCCCAGAAAGGGGCACCTCTCAGGTGCTATTCAATCACACACCCGCGTCTGTGTCCCACTCCTTCGACGATAGGAATCTCACCGCTACCACCGGGCTGGTCCCGAAAATGGGCCTGGCCAAGAACGCCGACCTGCCAGACCTCACCGAAGACCGTCTGACCGTGACGACGACCGGGGCTGACAAGGGCGCGAACCCGGCCCCGAAACTGGCCACACTGGTTGCGGGAATGGCCGCCGGGGCCGACTTGATCGATGATATGAATATTCTCCGCCACGCCGGCATGAAACACCTCTTCGACCGCGTCTATGCCCCCTCGACCCTGGGGTCGTTCCTGCCTTCGTTCGCCTTCGGCCACATCCGGCAACTCGACGCGATCTCCTCCCGCTTCCTGACCAACCTCATCGCGCACACACCGCTGCTGCCCACCAACCAGGACAGTACACAGGCTTCAATGATCGTCGTCGATGTCGACGACACCGTCATCCACGTTCAATCTGCGTCGAAGCAGGGAGCCGGGTTCGGCTACCAAGGCAGTCGCGGACTCAACGCACTGTTAGCGACCGCGTCGACTTCCGACTCCAGCCAGATCATTGTCGGCCAGCGCATACGCAAAGGCTCAACGTCGTCAGCCAGGGGCGCTGACAAATTCGTCTCTGACGCCCTGGCCACCACAACCCGAATCAACTCTGGCACTTCGGTGTTGGTGCGCGCTGATTCGGCATACTACTCATCAGGCGTGGTCAAAGCCGACCACAACGGCGGGGCTCATGTATCGATCACGGTGCGGATGGACAAGAAGGTCAAAGCAGCGATCGAGGCGATCAGTGACGCCACATGGAAGGGCATCGAATACCCTGAAGCGATCTACGACGAGGAAACCAGGACATGGATGTCAATGGCCGAAGTCGCTGAGATCCCATTCACCGCGTTCACCTCGAAGAAAAAGGCACTGCAAACGACGGGACGTATGGTGGTCCGCCGTATCCCTGAACTCAACGAAACCAAACGCATGAGTGGGCAAGACCCATTGTTCGACTTGTTCCGGTATCACGCATTCTTCACCACCGTCGATCGCACTCGTTTCGACACTGTTGCTGCTGATCACATGCACCGCAAGCACGCGATCATCGAGCAGATCAATGCAGAGTTGAAGAACGGGGCCTTGGCGCATATGCCTTCCGGGGTGTTCAACGCCAACGCGGCGTGGGTGACGATCGCAGCGATCACTCACAACCTGCTGCGAGCCGCTGCCGGACTCATCGGTGGACGGATGAGCAAAGTCCGCGCCCCGACGCAGCGAACACGCATCATCAGCATTCCGGCGCGGATAGCTCATCGAGCCAGGAAACTGATTATGCATCTGCCCACGAAGTGGCCGTGGGCAGAAGAATTCTCACGACTCTAGCAAGCAGCGTTGAGCCCGCCAAGGACAGTATTGTCCTGACAGATTCGCTCTTCCTTCGAGCACGATGCCGCGGGGTCTGGAGGAGACCTTGGGAAACACTTGTGAAAGAGACCGGGGCATCAAACGAATCGGTGGATCAAGGTTTAGTAGGATGGTCGGCATGCCCAATCTCACCCGTGTCGCCGTCCGCATCGTGCTGCTGGACCCCGAGTCACGTGTCCTGCTCTTCGAAGGACGCGACCTCGCCGATGCTCAGGACTGCATCCGCTTCTGGTTCACCGCCGGCGATGGCAGCGAAGCGAGCGAAACCCTGCGGGAGACCGCGGAACGTGAGCTGGAAGAGGAGACGGGCATGTCCGGCATCGACCTGGTCGGGCCGTACCATCGGCGCGAGTTCGACTTCCTCAATCACGGCGAACCGCAGCACCAGGTCGAGCACTTCTTCGCCGCACGGACGGACTCGACGGATCTGAGTGACTCAAACTGGACCGAGCTCGAGCGAACAGCCATGACCACGTGGCGCTGGTGGAGCGCCGACGATCTCGAGGGCGCGCCGATCCAATACTTTCCGGAGAACCTGCCGGAACTGGTGAGGGAAGCGGCCGTACTGGTCTGAACCGCCTCGCGAGGATGTCTTCGGGCGGCGGGACGCACCGCGTTCGTTCTCACCGGTCGGGCACCACGGGCACGTACATGACCACGTGCAGGCGGGAATCCTCCGAGGGGATGAGCCGATGATGGTCGAATTCGATGAAGCCGTCTTTGTGATGGTCGAAGGCGCGGCGTCGGCTCGCGAAGCGTTCGATCGTCAGCTCCGCCCACTGCTTTCGGAAGTCCTCGCTGGCCGCGCTCAGCCGGTCGATGAGCGCACGATGCCTCGGAGTGCTCAGTCGAACCCCGGACTCGACGCGGAATTCGGCGAGGAAATGCCGACTGTCGGCCTCCCAATCCGGGAGCATGCCGCGCAGGGCCGGGTCCGTGTAGATGAGCCAGATGAGGTTCCGGTCGGCCTTCTCGATCGTCGTGATCGCCGGGTAGAGCCATTCGTAGCCGGCGTTCCACCCGGCGATCGTCCAATCCGGGGCGACGGCGAAGGCAGGGAAATCGAGGGCGTCGAGGAGGCGCTGCAGGGAATCGGAGAGCTCTGCCGGCTTCTCGTCCCAGGGCACGTCCTCGCCCTCGAGCAGGGATCTGACGTAGTCGGTTTCGGCCTCGCTGAGATCGAGCACCCGGGCGACGGCTGTGATGACCTGCCGGGAGACGTTCGTGTCCCGACCCTGTTCGAGCCACGTGTACCAGGTGGCGCTCACACCCGAGAGCGTGGCGACCTCCTCCCGACTCAGCCCGGCATCGCCGTTGCGCGCGCTCGACGGCAGACCCACCGCCGAACGCTGTCGGACCCTGCGCCTGCTGGTGAGGAACTCGCCGAGCTGCTCACGGCGACGGGTGCGGGGTCGGATCATAGGTTGATAGTACTGCCAGTACTGGTATCAACGGTAGCTTCCGCCGAGACCGCAACCGCGATGTCATGGTTCCCATGCCTGCTTACCGTTCTCGCACAGTCACCCATGGTCGTAATATGGCCGGAGCCCGCGCGCTCTTCCGCGCCGCCGGAGTCCCCGGTGCGGACCTCGGCCGCAAGCCGATCATCGCGGTGGCGAACTCCTTCACCGAGTTCGTCCCCGGGCACACCCATCTCGCCCCGGTCGGGCGGATCGTCTCCGAGGCTGTGACCGCCGGGGGCGGCATCCCGCGCGAGTTCAACACCATCGCCGTCGACGATGGGATCGCGATGGGCCACGGCGGCATGCTCTACTCCCTGCCCTCGCGCGACCTCATCGCCGATTCCGTCGAGTACATGACCAATGCGCACTGCGCCGACGCCCTCGTCTGCATCTCCAATTGCGACAAGATCACCCCGGGCATGCTCATGGCCGCGCTGCGTCTCGACATCCCTACCGTGTTCGTCTCCGGAGGCCCGATGGAGGCCGGCCGAACCACGCTGACCGATGGCACAGTGAAGTCGCTCGACCTCGTCGATGCGATGTCCGAGGCCGTGAACGAGACGACCTCCGATTCCGATGTGCTGCGGATTGAGGAGTCGGCGTGCCCGACCTGCGGGTCGTGTTCGGGAATGTTCACGGCGAACTCGATGAACTGCCTCACCGAGGCGATCGGGCTGTCCCTGCCCGGCAACGGCTCGGTGCTCGCCACGCACACCGCGCGGCGGGACCTCTACGAACGTGCCGGCACTCTCGTTGTCGATCTCGCCCGCCGGCACTACGACGATGATGACGATTCGGTGCGTCCGCGCGCGATCGCCACCTCGGCGGCCTTCGGCAATGCCATGGCCCTCGACCTCGCGATGGGCGGGTCGACGAACACGATCCTCCACCTGCTTGCCGCGGCGCACGAGGCCGGCGTCGACTTCGACCTCGACGATATCGATGCGATGTCCCGGCGGGTGCCGTGCCTGGCGAAGGTCGCTCCCAACATGGCCGGGGACCGCACCTTCTATATGGAGGACGTGCACCGGGCCGGCGGGATTCCGGCACTGCTGGGGGAGCTGCGGCGTGCGGGTTTGCTCAGCGAGAAGGTGCATTCCGTCCACGCAGCTTCGCTCGGTGAATGGTTGGACGAATGGGATGTCCGTGGTGTGAAAGTCACCGAGGCGGCCCGGGATCTCTGGCATGCCGGTCCCGGTGGGCGCCGGTCGTCGACGGCGTTCTCGCAGTCGGCGCGGTGGGAGAACCTCGATCTCGATGCCGAGTCGGGCTGCATCCACGACATCGATCACGCCTACTCCGCCGACGGTGGCCTCGGGGTGCTGCGCGGCAACATCGCCGTCGACGGGGCGGTCGTCAAGACCGCGGGAGTCGACGAGTCCATCCACGTCTTCTCGGGTCCCGCCGTGGTCTGCGAGTCACAGGAGGAGGCGGTGGAGAAGATCCTCACCAAGCAGGTGCAATCGGGAGACGTTGTCGTCATCCGCTACGAGGGTCCGCGCGGTGGACCGGGAATGCAGGAGATGCTCTACCCGACCTCGTATCTCAAGGGTCGTGGTCTGGGGAAGGAATGCGCCCTCATCACCGACGGACGGTTCTCCGGCGGCACCTCGGGGCTCTCGATCGGTCATATCTCGCCCGAGGCGGCCGCGGGTGGCACGATCGCGCTCGTCGAAGACGGCGACACTATCGCCATCGACATCCCGAACAGGTCGATCAGTCTCGAGGTCTCGGACGAGGAGCTCACGCGGCGACGGGATCGTCTCGAGGCGGACGGCACCTATCGTCCCCTGCAGCGCGAGCGCAGCGTCTCGACCGCGCTGCGTGCCTACGCCGCGTTCGCGCAGTCCGCGGACAAAGGCGCGGTGCGGAAGGTTCCCGATCCGGCCGACGCGAATGAACCTGCTCGCAAAGCGTCAGTGAACTAGGTGTGATGTCCAGGGACGTTGTTTCGGCGACACGGTCATGAAGAGCTGAAAAGTGAGGGCCTCTGGTTGCGAAGTGGAGCTGTTGAGCTCAACCGCTTCACGAACCAGGAGGCCCTCGTGTCCCACGCTAACGCCGCTGTGACCCCACGCGCCCGACTTCGCCTGGCGCGCCTGATCGTCGAGGACGGATGGCCTATCGCTGCCGCTGCGAAGATGTTCATGGTCTCTCCCGTCACGGCTCGGAAGTGGGCCGGGCGACTCCGCACCGAAGGGCCGATCGGGGTGACGGATCGATCGAGCCGACCGCGGTCGATGCCGACGAAGACGCCACTGCCGCAGGCTAAACGAATCGTGAAGGCCAGGTGGCGTTCACGGCTCGGCCCGGTCCAGATCGCCGGCGAACTCGGGCTTCCAGCTTCGACCATCCACGCGGTGCTCGTGCGCTGCCGTAGCAACCGACTCAGCCATATCGACCGGGTGAGCGGTGAACCAATCCGCCGTTACGAGCATGATCATCCCAGCTCGCTGATCCACGTCGACGTGACGAAGTTCGGCAACATCCCCGACGGCGGCGGTTGGCGCTTCGTCGGGCGTGTCCAGGGCGAGCGAAACCGTGAGGCCACCGCGACCCGCCTGCAGAGCCGCAACCACCGCTACGAGCCGCGCTTGGGTACCGCGTTCGTGCACACAGTCATCGACGACCACTCCCGTGTCGCTTACGCCTAGATCTGCTCTGATGAGAAAGCTGACACCGCGATCGGTGTCTTGCGCAAAGCAGTGTCCTGGTTCGCCGACCGCGGCATCACTGTCGAGCGGGTCCTCTCCGACAACCGCTCGGCTGACAAATCCCATGCCTGGCGCGACACCTGCGCCGAGCTTGGCATCACGGCGAAGAAGACCCGTCCCTACCGGCCACAGACCAACGGGAAGATCGAGCGCTTCCACCACACCCTTGCCGATGGCTGGGCCTACGCACGGTTCTACCCCGCAGAAACCGACCGCCGAGAAGCACTACCCTGTCAAGCCCCGGGTTTCGTAGAGGCTCCTTTTCTTGGTTTCCTAAGCAGCCGCGGACTCTGTCGCGGACTGGTTGATCCATTCAGAATGAACCTCTATAGGCGGTCGGTAGTCAATCGCTGAATGCAGCCTGGACTGGTTGTACCAAGCCACCCACTTCGATGTCTCCGCCATCACCTCAATCAATCCCGACCACACCTTCCGGTCGATGAGCTCTGCCTTGTAGACCGAGTTCAGCGCCTCGGCCATCGCGTTGTCATACGAGTCCCCACGCGACCCCACAGACGCCACGACCTCGGATTCCGCCAGGGTCTCGCCATAGCGAATCGACCGGAATTGCACCCCGCGATCGCTGTGGTGGACCAGCCCGGAGACGTCTTCGCCAGCCCTGTACTTCGCAGCGAGAGCCATCGTCAGAGCGTCCCTGGCCAGAGACTCCCGCATATGGTTCGTCACCTGCCACCCGACGACCTCCCGATGGAAGACATCGAGGATGAACGTCGTGTACACCCACCCAGCACGCGTGGGCACATAGGTGATGTCCGCGACCCATAAACAATTCGGACCTCCAGCCTTGAACTCACGTTCGACGAGATCATCCGGACACTCCTCAGCCCTGGCCGAAGCCGTCTTCGGACGCTTCCGCTTCCGCCGGATTCCGTCGATGCCTAACTGGCGCATCAACCGCTCCACCGTACAGCGGGCCACCGGCCCGAACTCATCGGCGTGCTCGCGGTTGATCGCCTTCCACATCAACCGCTGCCCGTAACAGGAATAGTTCGCCTCATAGAGGCCCCGGATCACCACCATCAGTGCCTGATCCCGACGGGCCCGGGCTGATGGTTGACGCTTCTTGTAGGCGTAATACGAGCTCACAGCAATCCGCGCAGCAGTCCCGGACAGGGCGCGCACGATTGGCTCGACTCCGAACTCGTGACGATTGTCGTCGATGAAGGCGACAATCACTTCGATGGGCGGTCGAGCTCCGCCGCGGGAGACAAGCCGATGCTCTCTTCAGAATCTCGTTGGCCCGCTTCGCTTCAGCCAACTCAGCCCGCAGCCGGCGGTTCTCCGCTTCCAAGTCGACCGACTCGGCCGGGGTGGTTTTGCCGGAATCCTTGTGTTTACGTACCCAGACTCGCAGGGTTTCTTTGCTCAGCCCGAGTTCGTTCGCGACGCGGGTGATGGCTCCGTTCGCGGTGTCGGGGTCGGCCTGGGCGTGGATGACGAGTTCGACTGCGCGAGCCTTGAGTTCGTCGGTGTATTTCACTGGCAAGAGAGAATCTCCTTCTTCCAATCTCCCTGCCTCTATTATCCCCGGGGCGATACAACCCCTGTTTCGTCAACTTCTGTGACCCTGTAGCCGAGTGCGGCGCACCAGAAGCGGCTCAGCTCTTCCGGGTTCCAAGCTCTGACTACGAGGTCCCCGATCCGGCTGGTCACACAACCCACCCACCTTCTGCACACTGACTTCGTTGCGTAGAACCTTACCGTTGGCTCAGGACTAGAATCCTTGAGCTTCTCGGCTTGTTTGGGCTACTCGCTGAGGATTACGACAAGTTGGTGAGACAGAAGCAATCTCACCTAGTTGTCAAGTCGCAGGTCAGAGCCGTAAGGCAGGGACAAGTGCTCCGAGAGCCTACAATGTAGGTTCTCGTTTAAGTTGTCACTTTCTCACTTTCTTGGCCATGGCGTGTCAAATTTCTCACGCACCTGTCAATCGAGGACCGTGAGAATGGTCGTTCGCAACGTAGCGTTCCGGTACTGCACCTCCTCGCGTCTGGAGTATGTATGAGCGCTTGACTGTCACGGCCATCCCTCCGGTCTCTTCGTAACATGTCGGTTCCGGGCTATGCCCGTAGGTCCGTCACGAGCTGAGCATCGTTGAGGGCGGGACTGACACCCTCATTCCGCAAGCGCGACTGCTGAGCGCGGGAGGAGCGGCACCGCAAGGAGGCACAGTACAGCGATAGCAAGAATGACAATGAGGGTGGTCATCATTGCGGTGGCTGTGCCACTTGCGAGGGTGCCGATGAATATCGTGGTGACGAGCGCTGAGCCGATGCCGTTGGCGATCTGCTGAATGGCGCTGAGGGAGCCGCTGGCGGAGCCGGCTTCTTCGGGCTTGAGGTTGCCGAGAGCAGTATTGAATACCGAGTTGAAGCAGATCCCTGCAGCGATTCCGATGAGACTGGTAGCGATGAGGTTCTGCCACCAGATCACCTGAGCTCCGGAAATAAGGACGAAGATGAGCAGGAGACCTGTACCGAGAATTGTCGTGAGCATTCCGATGAGTACTAGGCGCCTGCCGAGCTTGAGGATCAGTGCGTTCGCGATTCCGGAACCGACCATGATGCCGATGGTCAGCGGGATCAGGTTCAGGGAGGTCTTGGTTGGTGAGTAGCCGAGACCGAGCTGGAAGAAGAGGCTGATGACGTACATCAGTCCGCTGAAGCTCGCGAAGACGCAGAGTCCGACAATGAGTCCAGAGGTGAATCCGCGGTTGGCTAGCAGACTGCGGGGCAGAAGCGGTTCGTCCGCTCGAGCTTGCCGCCATCCAAACAGACCAAGAAGGATCAGCCCGATGATCACGCTGCCGATCGTGAGCATGTTCCATCCATCGGAAGAGCCTGTGACGAGGCCGAAAAGTAGGCCGAACAGGGCGAGGGCGAGCAGGATGCTGCCGATCAGGTCGATGCGGGTTGAGCGCTGTGCGGGAACGGTGGGCAGGTAGCGGAAGGCGAGGATGAGGGCACCGCCGCCGAGGACGATGTTGATGAGGAAGATCGGTCGCCAACCCAGGCCGAACAGGTTCGCATCGATGATCAGCCCACCGAGGATGGGGCCACCGACGGCAAAGACGCCGAGCATCGGGGCGAAGACCGCGAAGGCCTTCTGCAGCATGGGCTTCGGGAACGTGGCCGCCATGATCGCCATACCCTGCGGGATGAGCAGCGCCCCGAACGCCCCCTGGATGACTCGAGCGGCGATGAGTATCTCGGCATTGGGTGCGAACCCGGCGAGGGCGGAGCCGATGATGAAGCCGATCATTCCGGTGAGGAATGTGCGGCGCTGGCCGAGTTTGTCACCGGCCCTCCCGCCGAGGACGAGCAGGGACCCGAGCGCGAGGGCATAGGAGGCCCCGAGCCAGGGGATGACGTTTTCACTCACGCCGAGCTCGCTCACGATCGAGGGGGCGGCGACGTTGGCAATGGTGGCGTCCATGAGGTCCATCGCATCGGCGAGAACGACGACGATCAGCGTGAGCCAAACGACGCGCGCCGTTACGGGTGGTGTTGTGGTACTCGTGGTCATTGAATCTCCAATCTCGAAGTAACGAACATGATCGTAGCGAACAGGTTCGTTACGATCAAGATCGTAATTTGGTAGAGTCGTTGCATGACGACTCGAGAACCCATCAGCAGACGCGAACGGCCCGCAAAGCCAGCTCTTTCACGAGATGCGATCGTTGCGGCGGCACTCAGCGTGCTGGAGCGCGAGGGCGCGGAGAAGCTGACGATCCGACGAGTCGCCGCCGAACTCGATACCGGGCCGGCTTCGCTCTACGTTTATGTGAAGAATGTCACCGTGCTGCACGCTCTCCTGATCGATGGGCTGCTCGCCGATCTCGATCTCGAATGGGACGGCGCTGAGCCTTGGCGTGAGCGTGTACACCGGGTGATCGGTGACTACATCGGGCTGCTCACCAGACATGGCAATCTCGCCCGTTCTGCTTTGTTCGTATGGCCCGAAGGGCCCAATTACCTGAGTCTGATCGATCTCCTCCTGCGGCTCCTGCAGTCCGCGGGGGCCGACGACAGATCTGCTGCGTGGGGAATCGATCTCCTCCTCCAGTATGCGAGCATCACCGCCGCTGAGTGGGCGGCCAGAGCATCCGGGACCGGCCAGGAGACCGATGACCTCGCTGGCACTCTGGCTGCGGCAGACCCTGTCCGCCACCCGGCGCTGGAGGCATTCGATACGACAGCGTTCATGCAGGGATCACCTGGCGAACGCCAGAGGTGGGCTCTCGACGCTCTTCTCAACGGGGTCACGCGTCAACGCCGCTGAAAGACGTCCGGACCGCTTGTCGGATCCTTGGCTAGAGGCCAACGGTGCCGCGCACCCCTGCTGTTGCACCCTGCCGCACGGCCGGCGAGAGATCGAAGCAGCTCTCATGACGTCGAGTCTGCCTGCACCTGCGGGCAGGCCGTCCTGAGTGGGTCTCTGAGTCCTAGGTAGGAATGGGCAGGTTATCGGTCGTTTTCCGTGGTGGTCGGCATCGAGGATGGAACTACCGACGCAGAAAGGAATCATCATGACCTACCCCACCGACCGTCCAGCCGTCTGGTTCGTCACGGGCACATCACGGGGCCTCGGGTTGGCTCTTGTCACCCATCTCCTCGGCCGTGGTGATCACGTCGCGGCAACAACCCGTTCCTCCTCACGACTCCTGTCAGCACTTGCTGAGACCGACACAGAGAATCTTCTTCCTCTCGACGTCTCGCTCACAGACGAGACAGACGTGTTACGCGCAGTCACCGCAGCAAATGAACGATTCGGCCGCATAGACGTCGTCGTCAACAACGCCGGCTACGGCTACCTGGGAGCCATCGAGGAGACAACCGCCGCGGACGTGAAGGCAATGTTCGACGTGCAGATCAACGGCACCTGGAACGTTTTGCGTGCAGTAGTGCCGCAGATGCGTGAAGCACGATCTGGACACATCATCAACATCTCGTCGATCCTCGGAGTTCTCTCTTTTCCCGGCTGGGGGCTGTACTGCGCTGCAAAATATGCACTCGAGGGGCTCTCCGAATCACTTGCAGCCGAAACCGCCGACCACGGGATCGAGGTCTCCGTAGTCGAACCTGGCTACTTCAACACCGACTTCCTTACCGACGACTCACTCGCTCTGGCCAGCCACATCTCTGATGCCTATCCGGCCATCCGCGAGATGATCGCCGAGCACAGAGCAATGTCTGGAAGTCAGCCCGGTGACCCGATAAAGGCGGCAGAGGCAATAGTGACCATTGCCCAAACAGAGAGCGGCTCATTGCGTTATCAACTGGGGTCGGATTCGTCGGACATGGCCGAGGGCAAAGCCAACACTCTGAAGGACGAAATTCTCCTCGGCCGCGAATTCGCTCAGCGCACCGACTACGTCGAGGCACCCTTCGTCTCGTGACTTCACCTTGAGCGTGGCTGGTGTCGTCTGCCCTTTTCGCGACGTCAGCCACTCCCGGGGCCGCTGGGCAATCGATGACAGAAGGTTTCTCGCGACGTTTTGGGAGAATGGTGCCATGAGTGACTCGCACGAACTCGGAAAGTTCCTGAGACGAGCACGCGAAAGTCTCGACCCCGAACGAACGGGGCTGCTACCCGACGACCGTATCCGGCGCGTCCCCGGGCTCCGCAGAGAAGAGGTCGCACTGCTGGCTGGTGTCTCCGCCGACTACTACACCCGCCTCGAACAGGGGCGGAACCTGACCCCGTCGGCCCAGGTCGTTGACGCCCTCATCAAGGCTCTCAATCTGGACTTCGCCAGCCAAGCGTATTTCCGTGCGCTAGTCGGACCAACGCTTCGTCCTCAGGCTCGCGCCAGCGTGCAGCGAGTTCGTTCAGGGCTCTATCAACTTCTTGATTCTTTCACCTTCCAGCCGGCGCTGATCCTGGGAAATCGCACCGATGTGCTGGCTTCGAACGCTCTCGCTCGAGCACTGTTTGCGGACTTTGAGAAGCTTCCGGCCAAGCACCGCAACTATGTCAGATGGATTCTGCTCGACGAGGATGCTCGCGTACTTTTTCTCGATTGGGAAGAACAGGCTCGAAATGCCGTCGAGGCGCTCCGCCTGGAGGCTGCGATGCTGCCGGACAATCGTGGACTCCAGCAGTTGGTCGGAGAGCTGTCTCTCGTCAGCGCCGAGTTCCGAAGCTGGTGGGCGGAACGCCGTGTCCACCAACGCACCTATGGCACGAAGCGCCTGCGACATCCGATCGTCGGTGATCTGGAGGTCCAGTTCGAAACATTCGGCCTGCCCGGCGATTCGTCACAAGTGCTCTATGTCTACACAGCGGAACCCGGAACAACTTCGCAAGAGTCACTTGGACTGTTGGCCAGTTGGGCTCAGTCACCTCCAGCCGACACTCGGTGAGCACCTGTACGAGCGCGCGGACGGCACTGGCCAGCCCGAGTTCTGTTCCGAGCGGTCGTCTCTGCTTCCTCACAGACCGGCTCGCAGCAACGACCGTCAACAGCGACAGGACCATGCGCCCTGCACAGGCTCAGCGCAGGATTCCATTGAGCACGAACTCGGTGCGGCGGTCGTAGTCAGGACGCGATGGGCGGCCACGATGCTTGAGCACGATGGCGTTGTCGAGGACCAGTTCGTGAAAGTCCTCTGCCGTGAACGATGCACTGAGGATGCCTTCTGCGCATCCCTCAGCAACCAACTCGTCGTGAAAACGTCCACCAATATGGCAGAGGGCCATGAGCTCGCCTGATTCCGGGAACTCCTGGAGCAGCACATCATTGACTGCGGGCACTCGATATTGGATATCTCTGAGGGCGGCGACGTACTCCTGGATCCGCACCTTGATGTTCGCGATGGACCGAGCATCGTCGATGATGCCGCGCAGCTCCGAGGTGACGACTGCGTCAATGACGGCATCGATGAGCCCAGTCCTGCCGCCGAACCTGTTGAAGATCGTCGCCCTGCTCACTCCGGCCCTCGAGGCGACCTCTTCCAGCGGCGCAGAAAAGCCCTGCTCGCGGAAGGTTTCCACGGCAGCATCCCGAATCCGATCGACATTGCGCCGAGCATCAGAACGAAGCTCAGTCGAGTCGTGTTCGATCACAACAGTATCCCTTCGCACCAAACAACTTGACACCCATCGTCAACTTCGACATTATCGTGCTCAAAAACAAGTTGACTATATGTGTCAACTTACCATCGGTGTTCGCCCGAGCGGTCCCTCTTTCGAAGCTGGCTGTTCACTTCGGGCATCGGCCTATGAAAGGACGTCTCATGATCATCGTCACCGGAGCGACGGGCAAACTCAACGGAGCCGTTGTCGATCACCTCCTCAAGCGCGTACCCGCGAGTCAGATCGGCGTCAGCGTCCGTGACCCGAACCGCGCCCAGCACCTTGCCGATCAGGGAATCAGAGTACGGCAAGGCAGCTACGACGACCCTGCGGCTCTGCTTGAGTCGTTTGAGGGCGCCGACCAGGTGCTTCTCATCTCGTCCAGCGACCTCACTGCCGACGTTGCGGCCCAGCACCGTCGCGCCGTCGACGCCGCAGTCGAGGCCGGCGCGCAGCATATTCTCTACACCAGCCAGCACGCGGCAGCTCTCGATTCGCCCTACTCGCCGCAGACGATCCATGCGATGACAGAGGACTATCTTGCCGCCTCGGGCGTGGCCTGGACTGCTCTGCGCTATGGCTTCTACGGCACGATCGCGGACCTGGTCGGGCCCTGGCAATCAACCGGCACGATCGTCAGACCGGTGGATGGGCCGTTCTTCTGGGTCGATCGTCGAGACGCCGGGGAAGCAGCGGCAGAGGTCCTGACTCGAGGCGCAGCCTTCAATGGCCCCGTTGATCTGACGCCCACTTCGCCGGTCACACTCTCCGATTTCGCGACGGCAGCCTCCGCACTGGCCGGTCGTCACATTGACCGCATCGTCGTTGACGATGAAGAGTGGATCGACCAGGAGATCGCCTCCGGAGTTCCTGAGCCTGCGGCACGTTTCACGCTCTCAATGTTCCAAGCAACACGCATCGGACACTTTGCTCACGCACACCCAAAGCTCACTGAGCTCCTCGGACGCGACCCACGCAGTATCGCTGTCCAAATGGGTGAGGAGATCGTCGCTGACAACAGGGCCCGCTGATCTGCTCACCGCACCTGCGACGGACGAAGGAGTATGAGCCTCGTCGAACGAGGTAAGCTTCACTGGCTAGTTACGATTGAAATGCCAACTGTCAGTTTTCGTCATCGAACTGCTGGCGAGGTTGACTACCACTACATTAATTCGAAAGAAGACAATGGAACCACAGCAGTTACTGGCCTGGGTCCTCGTGGCAGTCATCGGCGCGGCCACACCCGGGGTTGACCTCATGATCGTACTCCGGTCAACGCTCTTCCACGGAAGAGGTTCAGGATTCGCCGCCGTTATTGGTGTCGAGGTCGGGCACGCCATTTGGGCAGTTGCCAGCCTCGTCGGTCTGACTGCGTTGCTTGCTGCCTCAGCGATCGCATACGACGTGGTGAGGATCGCCGGAGCATGTTATCTCGTGTGGTTGGGTTGTATGGCGATCTGGAAGTCTCTCCCGCGCAACCGGATGAAGGAAGCTGAGACCTCGGCACCGATTCCACAGAACCCTATCGACGCTGCTCGCAACGGGCTGATCAGCAACATGCTCAACCCCAAAGTCGGAGTCTTCTACATCAGCATTCTCCCCCAATTCCTCCCCACAGAATCGCCTACGGCCTGGGGAGTGCTCCTGGTGTCTATCGCCCTTGCCATCGGCATCGTGTGGCACTCGGTCATCGTTCTCGCCGCCACTCGCGCTCGAGGCGTGCTCACACGCGAACGCGTCAAGATTTGGCTCGATCGTACGAGTGCAGCTGTGATGATCGCTCTTGGAGCGCGCTTGGCAACCGAACACTGACAGAGCGCGCGCCCGGCGATCAGGGTACGCGGATCGAGAGTTTGAAATCGCTCAAATAGGGAGCTGACCTTGCACGAACGTGCGGAGAGCGTGGGTTTGGCGTCGGAGTTAGCTTCAGAACTCGCAGGCCAAGTCGTACGTTGCGGGACATCGCCACTCTGTGGTGCTTAAGCTTCCGTGTCTGAGCCAGGACGTGTCGCGAGCAATGACGGTACCCGGCTCAGACCGGCGAGCCAGATGGATATGTCTGGGTCGATCCACGCGCTGACTAACAGCATGCGGTCGTGGAGGTTGACCAGAGGGAAACGATGGATCGGCTCGTGGTGGGCGATCCGGTTGCGCAGTGTGAGCAGAGCTTCGACATGTCCGTAGACGACCTCACGTTTCTGGGGCTTCATCCCCGGGAACGCCCTGCGCAAGTGAGACGTCCACAAGGTGTTTTGGTATCGCTTGGACAGTAGGAACCGCCAGAAGCCCAGGGACAATTCGGCGACGACTCGCCCCTCGGTAGTCGGCTTCCCACGCTGGACGAGGATCCTGCGGGCTTCCTCGATCTGCTCGATCCTCCGATCGTCAAACACTGCCGTCGGGTCGTCGAGCCAGGTGCCCGTCCTCTTGCCGTGCCATTGACGGAGTTCCTCGCACAGGGCATTGCGCAGTGTTACCTCGAAGACGCCGAGCACCTCGTGGAATGCGCCGCTGGCCCGGAGGTTCCAGATGTACAGTTCCTCTGCGAGTGCGTAGTCGTCATCGACTTCGGCGAGGTAGGGTCCCAGGCGTGCCTGAGTGACGTAGCGTTCAACTGAGGCGCGGTGAGTCGGGTCGGTCACTGAGTCCTCCACCTGCATGTCGTCGCCGGCGGCGGTGTTGCGCCGACTCTTCTCATCTGACATCATTGTCTATGAACACCCCGGATGACCCCTCGCTTCTCGTACCGATGTCGCCGGGGTTTTACTTTGCCCAGTTCAGTCAGTTCTCCGAGCGCCGCCAGGGCGCATCAGGGTCGGCGAGTGTCTCGAGCATGAGTTGGCACCAAACCTGGGCCGCTCCGACGACGAGTCGGGCGTGGCGGGGACGTACCCATCTCGGCACCTCCTCGGTTCCGTGGTCGATGCCGACGCTGTTCCTAATCTCGGTCACGCTCTGGGTGAGGGTGATTAGCGACTGCAGGGCCTGGCGCAGTGCGCGGTCTTCGGCGCTGACCGATTTGGGAGCGAGGCCGAGCGATTCCTGGGCGGCGTTGACCAGTGCGGGGACCTTCGCCGCCCGAGTGTAGCTCTGTCCGCGGGCGGTGAGCACGCATTTGGCAGTTGATTCGATTAGCGCCTTGGCGGTGCTCACGGCGAGCCGCGGATCCGTGTCGACGCTGTCGCCGAGCCTGCGCAAGTGATCGTGGATGGTCTGCGGGTCTGGGAGGGCGTTGAGCGCGTGATCGGTCAGCTGGGCCCCGGTGTTTCCAATGCGTACGGTGCCGGTGGCATCGTCAATGTCGAAGCCGTCCTCGCGCAGGATTCGGACCCACTTGTCCCGCAGCCCGTCGTTGCTGCCCCAGCCGGTCGAGTTGTCTTGGATGATCTTCTGCAGCGTGTCGCTGAAGACTTCGGTCAACCGCTGGGTGTCGGCGGAGTCGTCGAAGTTCAGGTTCGCGAGGTAGCGGCGCATCCGCTCGCGCCGCACGCTCTCGTCGTTCTCCCGCGGCTGCGGCGGGCCGAGGGTGATTCCGCGGTCGTCGAATAAGGCGTCGATTTCTCGCACGGGTGTCCCGGTCAGTTGATCGGCGAGCAGCCGCATCACCCTCGGAGTGAAGAGTCTCATGCCGAGCCACTCGGTCTCGTCGGGAAGCGCGGAGTAAGCCCGGTCCTGGTGGACGGTGCCGCCATCGACGTAGAACCAGCTCTGTGCGACACTCTTCGCCGTGATGTTGTGCTGTCAGCGCCGGAGCATCCGCCCTCCGTGGGTGGTTGTGGGTTCTCAATCACCCACTGTGCACCACTAAAAAGGTGACTGTGGGAAGCATGCGACGTTAAGGCGGTAGACATTCTCCCACCGTAGCTAATCCTGGCTTCGTCTCCCACCAGTGCGCCCTTTTCGGGTGTCCTGTCTGTGCCCGTGAGCGTCGCGCACAGCATCTGCCCTTCTGCTCCGGCCCTCGTGGTCGCTTGTCGCCGCGAACTCGTGAAAATGCGGGCAGGGCTTGCGGGAAGACTGCCCCTATTGGGATGGTTGCGCCGCCTTGTCTGCGCCTATTTCCGCGAGGGAGTCGGAGGGTTTTGACAAGTTAGTGAGACAGATGGCGTCTCACGGTTCTGTCACACCGAAGGTCAGCGAGGTGCGCCGCTGACAAGTTCGGCGAGATCCTACACTCCGATCACCCGGAAATCCGGGATTTCAGAGTGCGCAGCGAGCCGCCAGCGGACTCATCCGACTGTCAGCCGAACGGGTGCCGACGGCACCACCCACGGAGGCGCTGTTCCAAGTCATCAGGCAGCTTTCCAGCTGCGGTGGGCCCGGTCCGAGGATCCACACGTCGACGTTGACACGGACGGCTTGTCCGTCCTCGACCGCCCCCAGCTCCTTCGACTGGCTCGATTCGAGCGCCTCGTCCCCGCCGGTCGACTTAGCGTCGCCGTAGCTGGAGCAGAAACTGAAGTCACCTCCGACCCGAACAGGGTTCTCCAGCCAGAGATCGAGGGCCAGCTCGCTGACGTCCGGACTCTCCGGACGCTCGAACCCGACGCCATAAAGGATGATTCCGAAGAGCGACTGGTTCGTGTACAGGCGCAGGCGATCGGGCACACAACGAACGAGCGCGATCTCGGGATCCTCCTCGACGGACTCAAGCGGTGATACTGGCCCAACGAGCAAATGCCCATCTCATATCGTCGGCCTCGCCCTGCTGCTCACCTTCCCCGCACTGCGGATCGGCGGCCCGTGCGAGAGGCCTTCCTTGCCGACAGCATCTTTTCCCGAATCTTGAGCAGATTCCCGGAAGATTCTCGAAATTAGGTTAGGCTCATCTGGGCGCCGTCGCGTCGAGGCCCGTCCTCACCGGCGAGTGCCATTGCACTGGATCCCCATACACCGAAAGCGAATCATGGAACCTTTCACCAAGAAGCGAAGTCGCGGTCTTGCAGCCGCCTCGATCGTTCTCGTCGCCTCTCTCGGCCTCTCCGCCTGCGGCGGATCTGAGTCCGACACCGAGAACACCGCCGACGCATCCGGCGAGTGGCCGCTGACCATTACGGACGACGCCGGCCATGAGGTCACCATCGACAAGCAGCCGGAGACGATCGTCTCCACCGCTGTCACCCTCACCGGCAGCCTGCTCGCGATCGATGCGCCGGTCGCGGCCTCCGGCGCGACCATGCCCAACTCGACCGTGGCCGATGACCAGGGGTTCTTCACTCAGTGGAGCGACGTCGCCAAGGAGAGGGACGTCAAATCCCTCTACCAGGGCGACCCCGACGTCGAAGCCGTGCTCGCAGAAGAACCCGACCTCATCTTCGTATCGAAGACCGGTCAGGACTCGGCGAACGCGATCTACGACCAGCTCAGCGACATAGCCCCGACCGTCGTCATCGACTACGGCGACAAGGACTGGCAGGAGGTCGCCACCAAGCTCGGCGAGATCACCGGCCACGAGGACGAGGCGAAGAAGGTCAACGACGGATTCGACTCCCGCGCCGAGCAGGTCAAGTCCAGCATCGACGCTCCTGCACAGCCTGTCACGGGGATGGTCTTCAACGAGACGGCTAAGGGAGGCGGCTCCGGGGCCAGCGCGAACGTCTGGACGCCGGATTCCGCACAGGGCAAGCTGCTCGAAGAGGTCGGATTCGAACTCGCCGAGGTGCCCGAGGGCACGACCAGCCAGAGCGAGATGGGCAAGCGCTCGGATATCTACGAAGTCACCGGCGAGAACCTGTCGAAGGCCGTCACCGGCGAATCCGTGTTCCTGTTCAACGCAAACGAGAAGACCGAAGCGGCCTACAAGAAGAATTCTCTTGTCGAGAGCACTCCAGCCGTGAAGAACGATGCGGTGTACTCGATGGGACTCGATTCTTTCCGCCTCGACTATTACTCCGCTACGAATGTCCTCGACCGCATCGAGGACGAGTTCGGCAAGTAGGAGCCGAGCAGACGCACGGCCGGTGACGAAGAGACTTCAGATCTTCGTCACCGGCCGTGCGTTCTGCGTGAGCAAAGACGCGATCAGCTCCTGGCGGGTCGGGAGCCGATGACCTCAGCCCGCTCGTCTCGGTTGAACTGCCGCAGCTGGGTCACATGAGCCGGGCTGAGTTCTGAGACATCCGCCACCTGCAGCAGTCGCATGGTGCGCTCGACCTGCTCGCCGAGGATCTCGATCGCCCGATCCACACCTTCCCGACCGCCGGCCATGAGACCGAAGAGGTAGGCGCGGCCGATGAGCGTGAAGTCGGCGCCGAGAGCCAGCGAAGCGACGATATCGGCGCCGTTGCGGATGCCGGTGTCGATGATGATCTCTACGTCCTTGCCGATCTCACGAGCCACCTCGGGGAGGAGTTCGAAAGGCACCGGTGCACGGTCGAGCTGGCGTCCGCCATGATTGGACAGGACGATCGAATCGACGCCGAGGTCGGCGAGCTTCTTCGCATCTTCGAGCGTCTGCACGCCTTTGACCGAGAACTTGCCGGGCCACATGGCGCGGATCTCAGCGAGGTCGTCGAAGTCGATCGAGGGATCCATCGCCGAATCGAGGAGTTCGCCGACGGTGCCGCCTGTCTCGGACAGGGAGGCGAATTCGAGCTTCGGGGTGGTCAGGAAGTCCCACCACCACCAGGGTCGCGGGATCGCGTTGATGATCGTCTGCGGCGTCAGCTGCGGCGGAATGGAGAAGCCGTTGCGGGTGTCGCGCAGGCGGGCACCGGCCACGGGGGCGTCGACGGTGAAGAACAGGGTGTCGAACCCGGCGTTCTTCGCCCGCTCGACCAGCCCATAGGAGGTGTCGCGCTGCTTCATGACGTAGAGCTGGAACCAGTTCCGTCCATGCGGGTTGGCCTTCTTCACGTCTTCGATCGAGGTCGTGCCCAGTGTCGAGAGTGTGAACGGGATGCCTGCGGCACCGGCGGCACCGGCACCGGCCGTCTCGCCCTCGGTCTGCATGAGTCGAGTGAAGCCGGTCGGCGCGATGCCGAAGGGCATCGCCGAGCTGCCGCCCATGATCTGGGTGGAGGTGTCGACGTTCGTGACGTCCTTGAGGATCGAGGGGTGGAACTCGATATCGCGGAAGGACTGCACCGACCGCTCCATCGAGATCTCGCCCTCGGCGGCACCGTCGGTGTAGTCGAAGGCCGCGGCCGGGGTCCGCCGTTTGGCGATCCTGCGCAGGTCGTCGATCGTCAGCGCGTTCTCCAGGCGGCGCTTCTTCGGGTCGAGCTCGAACTTCTTGAACTTCATAAGGTCGAAGATCTCGGCGGGCTGCGGGATCTGTCTCTTGACCATGTGTATTGCTCCTTACTTCTGCGTTGGAATGGGTACTGGCAGGTGGGGGTGGGTGCGGCGCGCGTCCGGCACCCGGGGAAGTCAGGTGCGAATCATGCCGGCACCATCCAGGACAGCACGGTGGACTGCAGGCCGACGAGGAGGCACATGAGCACGAGCATACTCAGCGACCACCAGATCACCTTGCGGAAGATCGCGGACTCCTGACCGAGCAGGCCGACGGCGGTCGCCGCGATCGTGAGGTTCTGCGGGCTGACCATCTTGCCGACGACGCCTCCCGAGCTGTTCGCGCCGACGAGCAGCAGCGGATCGATTCCGGCGTTCTCGGCCGCGGTCTGCTGGAGAGTTGCGAAGAGCGCGTTGGCGCTCGTGTCCGAACCAGTCACGGCTGTGCCCAACCATCCGAGGATGGGCGAGAGGAAGGCGAAGAGCGCACCGGTTCCGGCGATCCAAGTGCCGATCGTGATCGTCTGTCCGGAGAAGTTCATGACATAGGCGAGCGCGAGGACGAAGCCGACGGTGAGGATCGCAAAGCGCATCTTCACGAGGTTGTCGATGTAGGTCTTCCATCCGTCCTTGGCCGTAATGCCGAAGGTCACGGCGATGATGAGCCCCGAGATGAGCAGCAGCGTGCCCGGCGAGGACAGCCACTGGAAGTTGTAGACCGTGCTCGTCGAGGGTTCGCCGGTCGCCGTGAGCAGATTGCCGTCGAGGCCCGGCCAGGGGATCTTCACATCCGTGCTGGCGAGCCAGTCGTTGATCGCCGGGACGAGCTTGCAAACCGAGAAGATGACGACGATGAGCAGGTAGGGGAAGAGCGCGAGGAACACCCGGGAACCGGTCAGCGGCTGCGTCTTCGTTCCCTCGGTGGTCTTGAGAGCACCGGCGGCGGAGCCGGCATCGGGGGTGTCGGTGTTCTCGTGTTCGCGTTCGATCGCCATCTTGTCCAGTGCGTCCTGGCCGCCCACCGGCTTCCAGAAGCGGAGCATGATGACGGCAGCGGCGAGTCCGGCGAGCGAGGAGACGATGTCGGTGAGCTCGACCGAGAGCAGGTTCGACGACACCCACTGGGCGGCGGCGAAGACGATGCCGACGACGAGCGCCAGCGGCCACATCTGCTTCAGTCCGCGTCTGCCGTCGACGAGGAAGACGAGGAAGAGCGGGACGATGGCGGCGAGCAGCGGGGTCTGGTGACCGACCATCGCGCCGATGTCCTGGTAGTCGATGCCGGTCAGGGTGCCGGCGGTGATGATCGGCGTCGCGATCGCACCGAAGGCCACAGGCGCGGTATTGGCGACGAGGACGACGACGGCCGCGCGCATCGCGGTGAAGCCGACAGCGACGAGCATGACACCGGTGATCGCGACGGGAGCCCCGAATCCGGCCAGCGCCTCGAGCAGGCCGCCGAAGCAGAAGGCGACGAGGATCGCCTGCACCCGCGGGTCGCTCGAGATGACGTTGATGACGAGGCGGAGGTCCTCGAACCGCCCGGAACGGACGGTGAGTTCGTAGATCCAGATCGCGTTGACGACGATCCACATGATCGGGAACAGGCCGAAGGCGAAGCCTTGGGTGGCAGAGAGCCCGGCAAGACCGGCTGGCATCCCGTAGGCGAAGACCGCCACAGCGAGCGCCACGACGACCGAGGCGATACCGGCCAGATAGGCCTTCCATTTGAGAACACCGAGAGTGATGAAGATCGTCAGCAGCGGCAGCAGTGCCAACAGTGACGACCACAGCAGACTGTCGGCGATCGGGGCGAGGTCGGGTGTGTACATGAGGTCTCCATCGAGGTTCGTGTTCGCTCACGGCGGCGCGATTCCTCAGCGAATGCGCGTCAATCGCGGACGAACGAACGGTTCCGGGATGGTCTTTATGAGGTCAGACCATTAATGTGATCGTAGGGCCGAGTGTGATCCGCGTCAAGCATCCGTCCGAAATCCGATGGGCTGCACCGAGGCTGCCCGGGGGCTGGGTCCCGGAACCTGGACCGGGGGACTCGGTCCGAAGGCCCGGTCCGAGGAGCGGTCCGACGAGTGGACCCAAGGCGTGCGAGAATCACGTGAGCATGATGACCGACATGGAGAGGAACTGACATGGAGAGGAGGGGCGAGTGATGGCCGATGCCGATTGGAAGCCTGTGAACAGGTCGTCGACCTATGAGCTCGTCATCGATGCGATCGAGGAGCGCATCATCGCCGGCGACCTGGGCGTGGGAGACCTGCTGCCGGCCGAACGCGACCTCGCCTCGAAGCTCGGAGTCAGCCGCGCGAGCGTCCGCGAGGCCCTCCGCGTCCTCGAGAGCCTCGGCGTCGTCCGCGCGAGCGGCGGGTCAGGACGCGGAGCCGGGACCTTCATCGCCGCTATGCCCACCGCCGCGCTCACCCGCTTCCTCCGCCTTCACGTGGCACTGACGAACTTCAGCCTCAGCGACGTCATCGAAACCCGCGTCCAACTCGAGCAGTCGAGCGCCGTGCTCGCCGCGACCCGCGCCGATGAGGATGCCCTGGCCGTCATCAACGCGCAGCTGGCGATCATGGACACCCCCGGGGTCAGCCTCGAGGCCTTCAACGACGCCGACACGGCCTTCCACGTCGCCATCGCCCAGGCTGCGGGAAACCAGCTCTTCTCCGATCTCACGGGAGCGATCCGAACCTCTCTGCGCGGGCCCATCTTCGCGTCGTTCCACCAGGTCGACGATCCGCAGGAGCTCATGTCCCGGCTGCAGGCCCAACACCATCAGATCATGGACGCCATCATCGCCGGCAGGACGGAGGAAGCGGCGAAAGTGACGGAGGAGCACATCCGGTTCGCAACCTCGGAGCTCCCCGGACTCACCGAAACCTGAGCAGCCCCGTCCCTTGCTACCTGACGGCGGCCCAGCAACCTTGCGCCAGGTTGCTGGGCCGCCGTCAGGTAGCAAATAGGGTTTACTGCTCGTCGGGGCGCTGGGCCACCTCGGCGGTCTCTGCTTCGATCCTCTCCGCATCGGCCGTCCGCTTCGCCTCTCGCCTCTCCGCCTTGTGCGCCGCCCGGGTCTCCTTGCGTCGTTCGACGAGGAGGTAGAGGGCGGGGACGAGGATGAGCGTGAGCACCGTCGATGAGGTGAGCCCGCCGATGACGACGATCGCCAGCGGCTGCGAGATGAAGACTCCCCCACCGGTGAGGCCCAACGACATCGGCACGAGTGCGAAGATCGTCGCTGCCGCGGTCATGAAGATCGGTCGCAGGCGCAGCCGGGTGCCGTGGACGATCGCGTCCATGAGGTCCAGGCCGTCCTCGCGGAGCTTGTTGATGAGGTCGATGAGCACGATCGCATTCGTCACGACGATGCCGATGAGCATGAGCAGACCGATGAGCGAGGGAATGCCCAGAGGAGTGTCCGTGATCAGCAGGAGCAGCACGGCACCCGTCGCGGCGAAGGGGATCGACACCAGCAGGATGAGCGGCTGAACGAAGCTGCGGAACGTCGCGATCATGACGAGGAGCACGAGCACGATCGCCACGGCCATGGCCACCCCGAGCTGACCGAAGGAATCGGCCTGCTCCTGGCTCGCGCCGCCGACATCGAAGCTCACACCCTCAGGCAGATCCATCGTCTCGGTCAGATCGGTGGCCGCAGCGGTGACCGATTCGAGTTGCCCGTCGGCCGGGGTCGCGAACACCGTGACCTGACGGTCCCCATCGGCCCGGTCGATCGTCGCCGGGGTCTCGGTCCTCTTCACCTTCGCGATCTCGTCGACGGTGATCGGGTCGCCCGTGATGTCGGGGATGGCGGCCTGCTCGTCGGCGAGGCTCTGTTCCTCCTCCTGGCTCTGCTCCTGTTCACGCTGACCGTCGACGAGGTCGTCGATCGCGTCATTGGCATCCTTCAGTCCCTTCTCGGCCTGTTCGACTCCTTCGCGGGCCTGTTCCACCTGATCGGCGGCCATCTCATCGGGACTCGGTGCCGGCGGCGGATTCTCCGCCTCGCGCAGCGCCTTGCGAGCCTCTTCGAGCTGGTCGGCGGCATCGTCGCGGGCCTCGCGCGCTTGATCGAGCTGCTCGGCCGAATCGTCGGCGGCCTTGCGTTTGGCCTCCTCGGCGCGGGCGTCGGACTTCTCCTCGACCCGGTCGGTGGCCTCCTCCTGGGCGTTCTGGGTCTGCACTTCTGTGACGGGCAGTTCGAGGGCCCGGATCTCATCCGGGGTCGCATCCGGGTGGGTCGGGGCGAGGAAGATGTCGCGTTCCTTACCTTCGAGCGTCAGCGTTCCCGCCTCGGTGCCGTGCAGGGCCGCGGCGATCGCCTGGCCGACCTCGGCCTGGCTGTAGCCGTAGTCGGCGGCCTTCTCCCGGTCGACGTCGACCTCGATGACCGGCTGGTCGGCGGCGAGGTCGTTGCGGGCGTTCCGCACGCCGTCGGTGTCGGCCATCTTCTCCGTCACCTCGTCGGCGGCTTTGCGCAGGGCACCCAAGTCGGTGCCCGAGAGCGTGACCTCGACGTCGTCGCTGACGGATCCGCCGGCGTCCTGAACGTCGATCTCACCGGCGTCCTTCCCGAGGTCACCCAGCTGGGTGCGGATCCGGTTCGTCGCGACCTCGGCCTCGGAGTCCTCGGCGAGGGTGACGTTGAACTGGTTCTCGGCTCCGGACTCCGGGCCGTTGACCGTCGTCGAGTAGGTCTCAACGTCCGGGTCGTCGCCGAGGACGGCCTCGACGCGCTTGGCCGCCTTGTCGGCGGCTTCCAGCGAAGCACCGGCCGGCAGAGTCTGGGTGATGTTCAGCGAGTTGGCTCCGGCCGAACCGAGCAGGTCGGTCTTGAGGAAGGTCGCACCCATCATCGTGACGAGGAAGATGATCACGGAGAACGCGATGGTCCGCCAGGGGTGGTGCAGGGCAGAGATGATGGCGGGCAGGCTGCGCTGCTGGAGCCGGTCGACCCGTCCGGAGGCCTCTCCGTCCCCTGGTGCCGGTGAGACGACAGGTTCGACGGTCGCATCCGGCAGCAGGTCCTTGTCCTTGGCTGCGCGTTTGGCGTTCTTCTTCTCGATCGTCTTCTGGCGGCGTTCGGCACGAGCCACGGACTTCTTGTGCTGCTTGGCGGTCCACAGTTCGAAGCTGCGGTCGGTGGCGGCCTGCCGTTTGGGTGAGAGGGGTTTGGGGCTGCGACGCAGCACCCAGTAGCTGAAGACCGGGACGATCGTCAGCGCCACGACCAGCGAGGCGAGCAGTGCGAGGGAGACGATGACGGAGAAGGGTCGGAAGAGCTGTCCGGCGATGCCGTCGACGAAGGCGATGGGCAGGAACACCGCGACTGTGGTCAGGGTCGAGGCGGTGATGGCTCCGGCCACCTGCTTGACGCTGGCGACGATGTCGTTGACAGTCAGGTCGGTCGTGCCCTGGCGCCTGCGGATGTTCTCGATGACGACGATGGAGTCATCGACGACGCGGCCGACGGCGATCGTCAGGGCTCCGAGGGTGAGGATGTTGAGCGTGTAGTCGCCGACCTGGAGGCCGATCATCGCGATGAGCAGTGACATCGGGATCGAGATCGCGGCGACGATGGTCGAGCGGAAGGAGCCGAGGAAGGCGAGGATGACGAAGATCGCGAAGATCAGGCCGAGCCCGCCTTCGACAGAGAGGTCGTGGATCGACTTCTCGATCTCCGGCGCCTGGTCGAAGATCGTCGAGAATTCCGTGTCGTCGCCGAGCTTCGGGCCCACCCGATCGAGGGTGTCGGCGACCTTGTGGGAGACGTCGACGACGTTGGCGTCCTGGTCCTTGGTCACCGAGACGGACACGGAGTCCTTGCCGTCGGCGCGTGACAGGGAGGTCTTCTCGATCGAGTCGAGGTCGACGTCGGCGACATCGCCGAGCAGCACTGTGCCGTCCTGGGTGCGCAGCGGCGTCTTCTCGATCTGTTTGACGGCGTCGACCTCGGTGCCGACCTCCACGGCCATCGAAGTGTCTCCCTGGCTGCTACGACCGGCGGGGACGACGGTGCCGGCGGCTTCGAGTTCGTCGGGGACCGAGGATTCGACGACGTTCTTCTCCGCAACATCTTCGGGCCGGAAGTCGATGGTCACCCGCTGCTCGTCCTGGCCTGTGACCTCGACGTTCGAGACTCCGTCGAGGGCGCGCAGCTCGGGGACGAGGTCGGACTCGAGCCGGTCGCCGAGCGTCTTCGGGTCTCCGCCGGAGACGGCGAACATCGACACCGGAAGGTCGTCCATCTGATAAGACAGGACCTCGACCTCGGCGTCGTCGGGCAGATTCGACTTCGCTCCGTCCACGGCCGAACGGATCGAGTCGGTCATCTTCTCGGAGTCCTCGCCGAAGGGCCAGGACACCTCGGCGGTCATCATCCCCGACGAGGTGGAGGTGGTCACCGATTCGAGCTCGCCGACCCCCTCGAGCGCTGTCTCCAGCGGTTTCGTCACGGTCTCCTCGACGACCTCCGGGGAGGCGCCGGGCACGGTCGCCTGCACCGAGGTGCTGGGCAGGTCGACCGAGGGCATCGTCTCCTGGTTGAGCGAGGTGGTCGCGACGACGCCGAAGACGGCGATCACGAGGGTGAGCAGTCCGACGATGAGGCGGTTCTTCAGACTCATCCGGGTGATCAGGGACACGGGTTCCTCCGGGTTCGGGGGTGGTGGCTTGCGGTCGGTTCGTTGCGGTCGGCGGTGGGGCAGCGTATTCAGTCTTCCGGGTCGAGGTGCATCTTCGCGTCGGCCGAAAGGTGTCAACCGTGTCCCCCAAAGGGATGATTCCGCTCGAACGCCGGCCTGGTTCGGCTCTTGGCTTCCGGCCTCTGATTCGACCCTAGGCATCCGGTTCGGGATCGGGCGCGGGTGTTTCCCTCCGGACCACCCTCATGAAACGCGGAGAACTCCCGGAGGATTGCCTGAGTTCAGGGCCTGTTGTCGGAGCCCAGGGTCAGTCGGAGACCGGCGGAGGCCGCGTTCGCCTGCGTCGGTGCTGATCAGCTGTGCAGGCGCACGTGGTGAAGGAGGCGTTCGGCGCGGTCCGTCCCGGCATTATGGTCAGTGCCGGTCTCCGGGTCCGCGTCGGGACTGAGCGCGGAGGTGAGAGCGGAGCGGGCCGCCTCGGCGTCGAAATCCTCACCGATGACGACGAGGACGCTGTCGGCGTCGGGCAGATCCGGGGCCTGTCCGGTCTGCTCGGAGACATAGACGTTCGGGCCCACGGCCTGGACTCCGAACCGGACTCGACGTGGTCCCACATCGACGAGCACGGTGCCTTTGACCCGATACACCCCGGCAGGGAGGTCCTCGACGAAGTCCATCACCGCATCCGGGTCGGCGCAGCCGGTGCCGGTGACGGTCACCGACTGGGCGTGCCGGTGCGGTAGGGCCGTCTCATCCTCACCGGTCTGCTCGGTCGCGGCCTCAGCATAGGCCTGACGCAGCAGTTCTCGGATGGGCAGTTCGGGTTGGATCGATTCCTCGCCGACTGAGGCGCTACCTCGGCGACGGTTCGCGTATTCGGCCTCCCCCACTCCGGGATCGAAGATCAGGGCCGGGTCGAGGCGGGCGTGGTGTGTGCCGATGACGATCACGCGCGGATTGCGCTGGTGGACGCGGTCGCGGACGGCTTCGATCGCGGCGTCACGGTCGGGTTCGGGCAGCTGATCGAGCTTGTTGACCAACACCAATGTCGTCGCCGCGTAGCGCAGCGGCGGCAGGTGTGAGGTATCGACAGTCTGGAAGTGCATGGTCGCGTCGACGACGTCGATGACCCCGCCGAGGTGGAACCGATGGCGGCCCATGCGGGTGACCATCCGCGCCAGGGTCAGCGGTTCGGCGAAGCCACTGGCCTCGACGATGATCGCGTCGAGGCGGAGGCTCGGATCCGTCATCGCCACCAGCGCGTCCTCGAGTGAGGAGTCATCGGTCAGGCAGCAGATGCAGCCGCCGGAGATCGAGAACGGTTCGTCGACCTGCCCGACGACGAGCCCGGCGTCGATGTTGAGTTCGCCGAAATCGTTGACGATGACGCCGATGCGGGCGTCGGGGTGGCGCAGCAGATGGTTGAGCAGGCTCGTCTTCCCGGCACCGAGGTAGCCGGTGAGCAGGATGACCGGAATCGCCGGTCTGCGCCGAGCTCCGCTCATGTCGTCTCCTGTGCTGGTGCTGTCTGCTCGATTTCTCGCCCACTAATGGTAACGTGTTTCATTACTTCTTCCGCATATGCACGGTCACGCATATGCGGGTTCATTCGGGATCATCGAGGAGGGTCTCAATCATGGCAGCTCCGGAGAAGAAGACTCGCAGCACCGCGCAGAAGGCCCTCATCCGCGACGCCCTGGCCTCCGAAACTCGGTTCGTCTCGGCCAAGCAGCTCCACCGCAGGCTCGAGGACGACGGTGCAAGCGTGGGTCTGGCCACCGTCTACCGGCAGCTCAACGCACTCGGCCGCAGCGGCGACGCCGATACGATCACGATCGGCGAGACGCAGCTCTTCCGCGCCTGCGCGCAGAGCGAGCACCACCACCACCTCGTGTGCGAACACTGCGGCACAGCCGTCGAGGTCGATCCGCCCAGCGAAGACTGGATGCGCACCGTGGCCGGTTCGCACGGCTTCGAGATCACCCACCACGTGTTCGAGATCTTCGGCATCTGCGCCGACTGCCGAGCCGCCGGAACTGACTGAGTTCCGCGGTCGTCAGCCTCGGTGCGCGGTGTCCCAGGCGGGAAAGTCGTCGGGATACTCCAGCCAGGCCATCGGTCCGGCAAGCAGCTCAGCGTCGGTGAGCACAGCGCGTTCCAGCGCTTCCCGCAGCCCCGCCTCGTCGAGGTCGACGCCGATGAAGGCCAACTCCTGCCCCAGCGCCAACAGTTCGGCCCCCTCGCCGAGGTAGGGCCCGGCCGTCAGCGGTGCGAGCATGAGTCGCGTCGCCGTCTGATCCCAGTGCGCCGTCACGTAGGGTCGCGATGCCAGGCGCGCGAATCCCGCCGACCGGACGATGCGTCCCCAACAGCCATCACCGAGCGCGGCGGTGAGCACTGCCTGCAGTCGCTGCGGATGGAAGGGCCGGGCCTGTTCATAGCGGAAGCCTGAGGCGCGCGCGGAGCCCGCGGTGCCTGGGAGGTCTGCGACGGAATCGTCGGCGCCAGGGCGGGCGCCCCCGGGCTGGTTGTCGTCGGTCCAGGCACCTCCCGGATATGCAGGAGTTGGGAACTCCGAATTCAGCAGCGCCGTCCACCCGGCCGAGGGCGGTCGATGAGTGAAGTCCCAGCACACGGGCTCGTGCACCGCTCCGGGGTCGAGGACGAATCGATGAGCCTCGGGGGCGAGATGAGCGATGAGGTCGACCGCCTCGGCGAATTCGTGCGCTGGGGCATCGCCGGATTCGTGCGCTGGATCCTCAGGACCGATCGGACCCAGCAGGGCCAGGGTCGAGGCGAACTCGACCTGACCGACGAGCCGAACGCAGCGGTCCTCCTCTTCGAGGTCGCCGGACAGGCACGTGAGGTCGACGACGCAGACGAGGTCACTGAGCACCGCCGGCGAATCGGCCGCACTCATCGCCCCGATCACCTCCGGGCAGGCAGTGTCGCCCGCGTATTCGAGGACGAATCCGCGGATGTCCGCGGTCATTCCGAGGAGGCCGACGAGGCGGTCGATGGCGTCGATGCCCTGCTCGGTCTGCTCGGCGGGCACAAATACATAACCCCGGGCCTTAGCCAAGTCCATCGCATAGCGGCGACGCTCGTGAGCACAGAGCCCGACCACGGCGATCGCGTCGATTCCGGCCACCACCGGCCCCTGCACTCGGTCAACCGGCCTCTGCGCCCGTCCGGTCGGCTCACCTGATCGTTCGGCTGGCTCCTGCATTCGCATCCTTCCCACTGAGGTCATAGTATTATCGTTAATAATACTCATTCTCACCAAGGAGTCACAGCCATGAAGGTTCGCAATTCCCTCCGCTCACTGAAGTCGCAGCCGGGTTCACAGGTGGTGCGTCGGCGCGGACGCGTCTTCGTCATCAACAAGAAGAATCCGAAGTTCAAGGCCCGGCAGGGCTGAGAGGCCTCGCCGTCCGACAGCGCCTGCGGCTTGGTGACGCGACACCAGCTTGGTGCATGGACCAGGCTGGTGTCGCGTCACCGAGCGGTCGAGCGGCTCAGCCTCGGTCGAACAGCTCCGGGACACCTCGACGAGCCTGCGCGTCTGGCGGATATGGGCGGCCATGACCGCCTCAGCGGATTCGACGGCCGCCCCCATCGGCGGCCGCTTCAGGGACCGCATCGGTCACTCCAGCCGGGCTCGGATCTCGTCGAGCTCGGCTGCGGTGTCGAAATCGCTCACCACGTTCGGATCGACGTCGACGACGGCGGGGTCGAACCCGGCGAAGAGGCGCTTGACCGCTCCGTCAGTGGGGTCGCCGATGTCGGCCAGGCGAGCGCGCAGCAGTTCGGTCGGCCACGCGGCACAGAGGAACTGCGTCTTCCCCCGGTCGTCCGTACCCGTGGCCGGTCCGCCGTTCGCCCTGCAGGTGCGGATGAGCTCGCCGAGGTGGCCCGTCGTGATCATCGGCATGTCCCCAGCGAGGATGAGAGTGACGCCTGCAGGCGGCGCGACCCCGTCTGCCGGCGGGATCAACGTTGCGTCGGCGGGCGGCATCGCCGACGCAGCCTGCTGGATCGCCGCGACGGCGGCCGCGATCCCGGCCAGGGGTCCGGCGAAGGCGGGGTCCTCCCGGACCTCGCACACGTCGTCCCGCTCCGTCTCCGAGAGGCCGTCCAAAGGTCCGGCCACCCACACCCCAACGCCAACACCGGCGCCGGCGCCGCGCACGTTCGACCCGTCGGCGCCGATGTCGGCACCGTCGTCGAGACCGCGGATACTTGCGAGAATCCGCGAGATCGTCGACCTTCCGCCCACGGCAACGCCGGGTTTATGAACGCCGTCGAACCTCCGGGAGCGCCCGCCGGTGAGAATGATCGCGTTGACCGTCATGCTTCGATCGTACCGACCGACAGAATCCCGATCGATCTCCGTCACCGATCCCACCGACCGCCGCCCTCACCAACCGCCCACACCGCACTCACCGACCCGCGACAACGAAATCCGCAACGCGAGCCAAGCGAATCGGCGCTAGTCTGGGCGGGAACACACCCACCTCGCGCACGCACCGTCGGGTGCGCCGCGCACCGTCGAGTGCCCGAAGGATGAATATGTCGAAGTTCGATGTCGTCGAAGCGTCCATCGCCGAACTGCGAGCCGCCCTCGAGGACGGCAGCACCACCTCGGTGGAGCTCGTCGAGGCCTATCAGGACCGGATCGCGGCCTTCGATGCACCCGACACCGAGACCAGACTCAACTCTGTCATCGTGGCCAATCCGCAGGCCCTCGCCGAGGCGGCCGCCTCCGACGAACGGCGAGCGAACGGTGACGTGCGCGGCCCCCTCGACGGAATCCCGTACACGGCAAAGGATTCGTACATGGTCGCCGGTCTCACCGTCGCCTCCGGATCCCCGGCGTTTTCCGACCTCGTCGCACAGAAGGATGCCTTCACGATCGAACGGCTGCGTGCCGGCGGAGCCATCTGCCTGGGGCTGACGAACATGCCGCCGATGGCCAACGGCGGCATGCAGCGCGGACTCTACGGTCGCGCCGAGAGCCCCTACAACGCCGACTGGCTGACCAGTGCCTTCGCCTCCGGATCGTCGAACGGGTCGGGCACGGCCACGACGGCGAGCTTCGCAGCCTTCGGCCTCGGCGAGGAGACGTGGTCCTCGGGCCGGGCACCGGCCTCGCACAATGCGCTCATCGCCTACACCCCCTCCCGCGGGGTCATCAGCGTGCGCGGCAACTGGCCGCTCGTGCCGACGATGGACGTCGTCGTCCCCCACACCCGCACGATGGCCGACCTCGTCGAAGTCCTCGACGTCATCGTCGGTGATGACGCTGAGACCCGCGGGGATTTCTGGCGCGTCCAGCCATGGGTGGAGATCCCTGCCGCGAGTACCGTGCGCCCGGATTCCTACGCCTCACTGCTGCCGAGAAGCGCCGAGGCGGCCCGCGCGGTGCTCGCCGGGAAGCGCCTCGGGGTGCCGCGGATGTACATCAACGCCGATGAGGAGGCGGGGACGAACCCGGACGGCGGCATCGGCGGGCCCACGGGCGGACGGATCGACACCCGCGCCTCGGTGATGGAGGCGTGGGAGGCCGCGCGGGCCGATCTCGAGGCAGTCGGCGCCGAGGTGGTCGACACGGATTTCCCGGTCGTGAGCAATTACGAGGGCGACCGCCTCGGCGCTCCGACGATCAGCACTCGTGGTCTCGTCTCGCCCGCCTACCTCGACCGGGAGATCAACGATCTCTCCTCGTGGGCGTGGGACGACTTCCTCTCAGCCAACGGAGATCCGAACCTGAACACCCTCGCTGAGGTGGACGGAGCGTCGATCTTCCCGCATCCGGCAGGTGCGCTGCCCGATCGGTACACAGGCTTCGACGATGACATCGCTACCTACCCCGAGCAGGTGCGGACCAATGGGTACACATCGGTCACGGACATTCCCGAACTCGAGTCCGGTGTGCGCGGACTCGAGGAGACGAGGCGGGTCGACCTCGAGGAGTGGATGGATGCCAACGGTCTCGACGCGGTGATCTTCCCGGCGATGGCCGATGTGGGTCCGGCGGATATGGACGTCAATGAGGCCTCGGCGGATCTCGGGTGGCGCAACGGAACCTGGGTGGCCAACGGCAACCTCGTGCCCCGCCACCTCGGCATCCCCTCAGTGACGGTGCCGATGGGCACGATGGGCGACACCGGGATTCCGGTGGGTCTGACGATCGCCGGTCGCGGCTGGGACGATTCCGCTCTCATCGAGATCGCTGCCGCATTCGAGGCCACGGGCGACCGGCGCGAGATGCCGTCGCGAACGCCGAGGCTGTAGGACTCCGTCAGCCCTTGGCTTCCAGATCCCGCCGGCGCCTCGCGGCGTCACGCAGCTGCATCCACCCGGCGAGGATGAACCACAGAAGGAACGGGTAGGCGGCGATGCGTTCGATGATGCCGATCGGCAGTCCCCACTCCTCGGGAAGGGCCATGAGCACGGTCCCGATGAGGCCGAACACTGCCAGACCGGTCGTCAGAACGCCGAATTCGGCCCGCCCGATCCATCGCTTCTCCGGCCGCCGGATCAGCGCGATACCGGCTGCGAGAAGGCCGAGGTTCTGCACCGCGGCGCCGCCGAAGCCGAACACCGCGTGGGTGGTGGGGTCGATGTCGGCGGGGACCATTCCGGTTCCGGCCAGCAGGATGCCGCCGCCGGCGAGCAGGAACGACCCGCACCGACCCCAGACGGTCGGGGCGATCCAGTCGTGCCAGACGAAGGCGATGATCGCGAGCATCGCTCCGGCGATGATGGCGACCCCGTTGACAAGCGGGTGGGCCGGTGAACACACTTCGATCGGTGATTCGGCGTCGCCCCACTCCCCGCATCCGGTCATGCCCAGGTGGCTGATCGACTGCTGCGCGAAGGAGTAGGACCCTTCGGAGACCAGTGCGGCGGGGATCTCGATGAGGATGGCGAGCACGCCGGCGAGCACGGCGAGGAGTGCCCACACCCGCTCGGGTTTGGGCGAAACGCGAATGGTGCCGGACCCGGCCACCTCGGTCCCTCCGTGTGACAACCTCGGATGCTGTTTACGCTATCACTGCGGCAGCCTGAAACCTTCTGGTGAACCTGCAGCACCCCTGGCGTGTCGGGCCGTCGAGGTGGAACAGTGTTGCCCATGGTCGATTTTACGGTTCTCGCCGAACGCGCCTTCACACTGCTGCAGGGACATCACCAGGACGATCCGCTCGTGCTGCCGACCGTCTGGGACGCCTGGTCAGCCCGCGCCATGGTCGACGTCGGGTTCAACGCCCTGAGCATCGGCTCCCATCCGTTGGCCGATTCGCTCGGCCACGGCGACGGGGAGAACATGACGCTCGAGCAGGCGCTCGAGGGGATCTCACGCATCACCTCCGCGGTGGATGTGCCGGTCACCGCGGACCTCGAGTCCGGCTACGACACCCCTGCTCCCGAGCTCATCGCCGGACTCCTCGAGGCCGGTGCCGTGGGCGTGAACATCGAAGACACCGTCCACAGTCGGGGCAGCATGCGCAGTCCGGAGGAGCACGCCGAGTACATCTGGAGCCTCCGCCAGGCCGCCGAGGCCCAACGCGTGCACGTCGTCATCAATGCCCGCACCGACGTATTCAAATACCCGGGCGACTTCGAGGATCCCACCGCCGAGGTGGTCCGCCGCCTGCGTCTGTGCACCGAGGCGGGCGCGGACTCCGTCTACCCCGTACGACTGCCCGATGTGGGCACGCTCAAGTCGATCCTCGCTCAGATCACACTGCCGCTCAACGTCACTGCACACCCGATCAAGGGAGCCGTTCCCGAGGAGCTCGACCTCGCTCAGCTCGGCGAGCTCGGAGTCAGCCGCGTGACCTTCGGCCCGTTGCTGCAGGCGGCACTGACCGACTGCTTCTCCGATTTCACCCGAACCTGGAGGTAGCCCCGCCCCGACGAGCACGACCGATTCCACCGACGCTCCTGTCCGGCACCACCGATGAGCACGACACACCCCATCAATTGAGGAGATGCAATGCCAGTCAATCCCCGTGAGGGCCAGCCCATCTGGATCGACTACACGTGCCACGAGTTCGAGTCCACGACGAAGTTCTACTCGGAGATCTTCGGGTGGGAGTTCACCGATCAAGGCCCGGATTTCGGCCACTACAACATGATCACAAAGGACGGAACGACCATCGGCGGTGCCATGCGCGCGGTCAATATGGACGGCACCCCGAATCCGCTGATCCCGGCGATGTGGACGACCTACCTCCACACGGCCGACATCACCGCCGTCTACGGCAAGGCACTCGAGGCCGGTGCCGCGCCGGTCGTCGACCCCATGGCTGTCGGGCCGTTGGGACACATGGGAGTGATCACCGACCCCACCGGAGCCGGCGTCGGACTGTGGCAGCCGGGAGAGTTCACCGGTTTCGACACGCCACTGACTCCGGGAACTCCGGTGTGGTTCGAGCTGATGACGCTCAACTACCAGCTCGCCCTCGAGTTCTACCGGGACGTCTTCTCATTCGACATCACCGAGATGGAGGGATACCCGTACGCAACCCACGGAGCCGACGAAGACGCTGTCGCAGGGATCTGCGACGCCAGCCAATGGACCCAGGTGTCGTACTGGCGGCATTACATCAACGTCGAGGACACCGACGCCACGGCCACACGAATCAGTGAACTCGGCGGCACGATCCTCGCCGGTCCCGAAAGCTCGCCCTATGGCAGGATCGCCACTGTCGCCGATCCCGAAGGAGCGACGTTCCAGCTCCAGCAGAACCCGTAAGCCCTGGTCTGTCGCATCGATGACCGCACCGCAGGCGGGTGATGCCGACCGACTCGCACCGCTGCGGCGGCGTCTCCTCAGCCTCGGGGTTGGGGAGATCGTCGCCGCAGCGGTCTTCGCTGTCGTCCCGTCCTGGCTGCCGTTCATTGCTGCTGACGGCGCCGAGGCGGCGCTGTGGTTCTCGCTGTCCCCGCTGCTCTTCGTGCTCGTCCAGGGCGGGCGTATTGGCTGCTCGCCCGGCACCACCTTCCCGAGCCGATTCCGCGAGCGGTCGCTCGCATCTACCAGTGTTTTCGGATCCTCGATCCGGTGCTGCTCCTCGCCTGCACCGTCGGTGCCATCGTCATGTGGCCGGGCATGAGCCTGAGCGCGTTCGTCATCGTGGTCGTCTGGCTGTTCGCGGTGGCCGAATACATCAACTACTTCCACATCCGGCTGTCATACCCGTGGCAGACGTGGACTTCGCAGATCGGCCGATGGTCGACACCGAGGCTGGCCCGGGATCTGCGGCGGGCTGTCTGAGCCTCAGGCCCGCAGGGCCAGTGCGAATGGCAGCACCGAGGTGGCCCCGGCATTGCGCAGCAGCCTGGCGCAGATCGTCATCGTCCACCGGGAGACGACCTCGTCATCGACGAGCAGCACCGACTTCCCAGCCACCGCTTCCTCGACCTCGGGTGGGACGACGAAGGCCTCAAACAGGTCTTTGACACGGAAGGCGCTGTTGACGTCGGGGGTGCCGTGGTCGCCGACCTGCAGCAGTTCGCCACCGTCGACGAGGCGACCGGCCGCAGCGAGATTGGCAGCCAGAGACCGCACGGTCACTGGACGACGGGCGCTCGGGATCGATACAACCACCTCGGGGCGGGTGGCCCAGTCCCACTGACCGAGCACTTCGAGGCACCATTTGCCGATCTGGCCGGGCACCTCGGCATCGGGAGCATCGGGGGCGAGGAACGATCGGAGGCTCTGCCCCTGCCCGAGGTCGGAGAGGCGGGCGATCGCACGCCCCTCCTCGGCGAGTTCTTCGGCGGGGATCCGACCCTTGAGCGGGACACCGATGTTAGCCAGGCCGCTGGGCCAGGTGCTGCGCGGTTCGATGGGCAGGCCGATCTTGTGGAGGTTCCCGGCGGCAGCCTGACGCTGTTCGTCGGAGATCTCGGCGGAGAACCACACGCCGGCGCAGTTGTCGCAGCGTCCGCAGGGCTGCGGGTCGGGGTCGTCGAGCTGGCGGATGAGGAACTCCATCCGGCACCGCCCGGTCGCTTCGTAGTCGAGCATTGCCCGGGCTTCCTCGGCGCGCACGGCCGCGACCTTCTCATACCGTTCCCGGTCGTAGGTCCAGCCCTGACCGGTCGAGACGTATCCGCCCTTGACCTTGGTCACGGCGTCTTCGACCTCGAGGGTCTTGAGCAGCAGGGTCAGGCGGGAGCGTTTGGTGCCGACGAGCGTCTCCAAGCGGGCCACGGACAGGGGACCGTCCGCCTCGGCGAGGGCGGAGAGCACGGCGTTCGCGTCGTTCTGGTTCGGCATCGACGCGGTCGCGAAGTACTCCCAGATCTGTTCGTCTTCCACACCGGGCAGCAGGAGGACATCGGCGGAGTCGGTGGCGCGGCCGGCGCGGCCGACCTGCTGGTAGTAGGCGACGGCGGATGACGGGGCACCGATGTGGATGACGAATCCGAGGTCGGGTTTGTCGAAGCCCATCCCCAGCGCCGAAGTGGCCACGAGCGCCTTGAGTCGGTTGTCCTTGAGCTGGCCTTCGAGGTCCGCGCGCTCTTCGGCATCCGTGCGGCCGGTGTAGGCGCGGACTTCGTGGCCCTGTTCGCGCAGCATTCGGGTGATGTCTTCGGCGGCGGAGACGGTGAGCGTGTAGACGATGCCGGACCCGGTGAAGTCGTTGAGGTGTGAGGACAGCCAGGCGATGCGGGCGCTCGCGTCGAGCCCGGGCAGGACGCCGAGGCGCAGGGAGTCGCGGGCGAGTTCGCCGCGGACGACGGTGGTGTCGTTGCCGAGCTGTTCGGCGACGTCGGTGACGACGCGGGAGTTCGCGGTTGCGGTCGTCGCGAGGACTGGGGTGTCGCGGGGCAGTTCGGCCAGGATGTGGCCGATGCGGCGGTAGTCGGGGCGGAAGTCGTGGCCCCAGTCGGAGATGCAGTGGGCTTCGTCGACGACGATGAGGCCGAGGAACCTCAGCAGCTGCGGCAGGACTTCGTCGCGGAACTGCGGATTGTTCAGCCGCTCCGGGGAGACGAGGAGGACGTCGAGACTGCCGGCTTTGAGGTCGTCGAGAACGGAGTCCCATTCGGTGACGTTCGAGGAGTTGAGGCTCGCGGCCCGGACCCCGGCGCGTTCGGCCGCGGCGATCTGGTCGCGCATGAGTGCCAACAGCGGGGAGATGATGAGGCTGGGGCCGGTCCCGGCGGCGCGGAGCATACGGGTGGCGACGAAGTAGACGGCCGACTTGCCCCACCCGGTGCGTTGGACGACGAGGACGCGCTTCTTCGCCTCCACGAGGTCGCGGATGGATTCGAGCTGGCCGTCGCGGAACTGCGCGTTCGAGTTGGCGGTCAGCTCGGCGAGGATCCGCTGGGCTTCGATGGCGAAGTCGTCGGGTGCGGCCGGGGCGGGTGGGGATGTCGGGGTGCTTTCCGTCATGGGGCCAGTCTAGGTCGAGGCACTGACGCGGCCTCTGTCCGACCACCTCGGCGGCGGATCAGCGCAGCGCGAGCTCGATGCCCAGGGTCGCGAGCACTCCGAAGAGCACGCCCCAGAGAATGATCGAGATGATCTGCCAGACGGCGACGACGTTGCGGTTGGCACCGAAGCCGACCATCGCCGAGGACGTGATCTGCGAGGGCAGGAGGGTCTGGCCGAGCAGCGAGACGCCGGGGACACCGAACTTGTCGAACATGCGCTTGAGCCGCTGCCGCTTCGGCTTCTCGTCGACCTCCTTGTTCTTCGTCGCCTTGTCGCGGATAGCTCCTGCACCGTAGACGAAGATCAGCATCGAGACGACGTTGCCGATCACCGCGACGAGGACCGCGATGACAGGGTGGAGGCCGATGGCGACACCGATGACCGCACCGAAGTAGGACTCGACGAACGGGATCGCGGAGGCGAGCATGACGCCCACCCACTGCAGCCAGTCGGGGAATGATGCGGCGAAGTTCTGAATGCTCTCGATCATGGGGCTCAGCTTTCGTTTCGGGGCCTCTGGTCGTTCGGGCACTTTATTGTTCGAACGCCGCACCTGATTGCTAGTACAGCGTGCCAGTACGTTGTACTATACAGTGAACGAGACCAGCGCTGTCAAGGATGGAGCAAGGAGGACGAATGTCGAAGCGTGATGACATCATCGCCGCCGCGATCAGGTTGGCCGAGAACTCGGAGCCCGGCCAGGCGAACCTCAGCGTGCGCGCGGTCGCCCAGGAAGCAGGCGTCGGAGCATCGACGCTGCGCCACTACTTCCCGACACAGTCCGATCTCCACGAGGCGGTTGCGCGCAAGTCGATCGACACCGTCATCAATGACTTCTCGATCGCCGATTCGACGATCGATCCCGTCGATCGCCTCTACGAGTGCTGCGCTCAGTTCCTGCCGACTCACGAGCACAGGGACATCCAACTCGAGGTCTGGTTCTCCATGCACCTACGCGCACTCGGACCCGAGCCTCGCGCTGTCTCGCGCCGACTCCTCGAGCACGGTCACACGGTCACCTATGACAGCATGCACCAATGGCTGAACCGCCTCGCCGACGAAGGGCACATAGCCGCAGACGAGGTGGATCCGATCGCAAAGGCACTCTTCACGACCGTCGACGGAATCGCCCTGCATTCGATCATCACGCCGGAGACCATGACCGTCGACGTCGCACACGCGCAGCTCAGGTGGATGATCGAGAAACTCCTCAGCTGAGCGTCACAGCCAAATACAAGGGTCACCAAGGCCGTGTCAGTGCCGTTCATAGACTTAGAAGCATGGGCCCCAAGACGCTCGACCGCCTGCTCTACATAGATGACTCCGGGCACCCTGCATCCGGACTCGTCGTCTACGGCTGGATCGAGTTCAACCCAAACCGTTGGCATGACGTTCTCGGACAGTGGCTGAGCCATCGCAAGCGGCTATGGCGGGACTTCGGCATCGCCGTCCCACAAGAACTCCACATGACAGAGTATGCGCTTGGTCGCGGACGCATCTCTCGGCGTCTGCCGGACCGCTTCGTTCGCTCCGATGGCACTGAACTATGGAAGGACTTCGGCGGCGAGGTGGCCCGGGCCAGCCTCTCCACACTTCGGTCGACTGGAGGACTTCGGGTGGGCGCCGTCTATCGGCAGGCGACTCGCGCTACCTGGGCTCCTGCAAGCTCCGACGTCTATAGTCGACTGATTGCGAAACTTGAGGATGAGATGGCCGGCGGATCGTCGCTGGCAATGCTCTTCATGGACGGAGACGACTCAGAGACGTCGTATCGTGAGGCCCATCGCGCATTGCCCCGGGCCACGCGTCGAGTCATCGAGGATCCGATCTACACCGATTCGAAGTCATCGCAGCTCATGCAGATGGCCGACCATGTTGCGTGGTGCGCCAACGCTGCGATCGCTAGGGTCCCCAAGCACGCATTTGCTCACGGTTGGTACGAAGAGTATCTGTCAGCTCGAGACACTCAACGACGCCCTCAAGCCATTTAAGTGAACCAGACACAGCTAGACCCCCCTGATCCACGCGTGTGGGGGAGGTCTGCACTCATTATGGTAGCTCACTCGAAGTGAGCAGTCTATGCTCGAAGCAGTCCGATCAAACGGCTGAGAGCCATGGCCGAAAACTCCTCCCCTATGCCTCTACCGAACCTCAATCGTTGCAACCCGAGGCACTGCAGTGAATGTGCGCATCACGCCAACATATCCTGCAGTTGAGCACCGCCCAGGAGGTGGAGATGCGGATGGAGAATCCGCTGGTTGGTGTCGGGCCCGAAGTTCCACGCCAGTCGAAACCCCCGCCCCTGCAGTCCACGCTCAGCCGCCAGTTGGGACGCGGTCTTCATGAGTCGACCAACTGATTCCGGTTCAGAACTGAGGTAGCTGGGCAGATCCTCGTAGTGCGATCGAGGAAACAAGAGGACGTGAATCGGGGCCATCGGCCGAAGCGGGGCGATTCCAAGGAACTCGTGATTCTCAAAAAGAATCGTAGCCTGCTCCTCTTTCAAGTCCACCTTGCATAAGACGCATTCCATACTTCAAGTATCCCGGTTGACCGAAGGTACGCCACCGAACCATTAGATTTGAGTCATGTCCAATGATGCACAGTCTTTCCAGATGCCATTCACCCGCACCCCACGTGACTTCAGCGGGTTTCCGATGCCTCCTTCCGTTCCGAAGGGCATGCGCCTCGAACTGAGCCGTTCGAGAATTCGCCCCGGCCAAGAAGACACCTTCGATGAGTGGATGGGCATGCTCAACAGCAGGCCCGAAGAGCTGCAGGAGGGCCTTCCCGCAGAGCGGCAGGTATTCGAAGCAACATTTCGTCACATCGAGGCAGACGGTTCCACATGGATCTATCACCTCTCACTCATGGGCGAAGACGGTCGAGGCAACGATGAATCAATACCCATCGACGCCGCGCACGTCGCCTACAGCAAGAAGGCGAAGGAACCTGGCTGGGAAGAGCTCGAGCCGCGATTCATGCTGACACCCGCCCCATTACTCGAATCGATGAAACGTTATGCCGAGTTCGGACACGACAAAGACTGAATCCTACGATTCGCTTCAGGCCCCTCACCGCATCACTTCGGCCGCCGCCTTGAGCGCCTCGGTCAGCCGGGAGAGCTTGTCCGACGCCAGCGTCCAGTGATGCCAATAGAGCGGGACGTCGGCGTTCGGTGAGGCGGTGATCGGAACGAGGTGATCGCCGAGTTCGCCGAGGTCGTCGAGCTGCATGATCGGGATCATGCCCCAACCGACACCGGCGGCAACGGCTGCCGCGAATTCCGTCGAGCTCGGCACCACCGACGTCGGAGGCACCCCCTCCACTCCCGCGGCCGCAAGGAAGTTCAGCTGCAGGTCGTCGTCACGGCCGAAGTTCACCATGGGCAGGGTCGCAAGATCCACCTCGGCGAGGGAAGCCGAATCCGATCGTGAACCCGCAGGAGCACGCGAACCCGAACCCTCACGCGCCGTCATTCCTCCATGCCGCTCGAGCAGTGATCGTGCGGCGACCGCGACGTAGCGCATCGACCCGAGACGTTGGACCTGAGTGCCGTAGGCACTCGCCTCCGCCGAGGTGATCGTTCCGAGCACCTCCCCCGACGTCAGCAGCGGCAGGGCCTTGTCCTGGTCGACGACATCGATGCGGATGACGACATCGTCCCAGGCGGCCACCTCGGCGAAGACGGGCCGGAACCACGTCGCTAGGGAGTCGGCGTTCACCCCGATCCGCAGCACCGTCGGCTCTCGCCGCCCTCCACGCGCACCGGCACCGTCCGGAACATCCGCGGCGATCCCGTGGAGCCGGTCGAGCGCTTCGGACTCGAGCAGCTCGACCTGGCGGGCGTAGCGGAGGACGGCGGTGCCCGCCTCGGTGACGGTGATCGGATTCGTCCGCCGAATAAGCACCTGCCCGAGCTTCGACTCGAGCGTGCGAATGCGCTGACTCGCCGCCGAGGCGGTGATCCCGAGGACGAACGCGCCACCCTCGACAGTCCCCTCGTCGACGACCGCTGCGAGCGCTTTGACGTGATCGATGTTCATGAAGCAATTCTGCATCAGATGAAGAGATTGTTGTTTTTCTTCATTCGTTTCGGAGCATAGTGTGGCCTCCGTGCTTACTCATCTCGTCTCCGGTCTGCTCGCCGGCTGGTCGCTCATCATCGCCGTCGGCCCGCAGAACGCGCTCGTCCTGCGCCAGGGCATCCGACGCGAACACCTCGGCGTCGTGCTCACGATCTGCATCCTCGCCGACATTGTCCTCATCGGCTCAGGCACCGTGGGCATCGGAGCGATCGTCCTCCTCGCACCGTGGGCGCTCGAGGTGCTGCGCTGGCTGGGTGTGGCCTACCTGCTGTGGTTCGCGTGGACGAGCCTGAAGTCTGCACGGGAGGCGAGCGGGCTCAAGGCCGACACCGAGCAGCGCAGTCTGCGCTCGATCATCCTCACCACGCTCGCGCTCACCTTCCTCAACCCCGGGGTCTACCTCGACACCGTCGTCATGCTCGGCAACCTCGCCAACCAGCAGGGACCCGGCAACGTCTGGCCGTTCACGATCGGAGCGATGCTCGGCTCGGTGAGCTGGTTCCTCGCCATCGGGTACGGCGCCCGCGGGCTCTCTGGTTATCTGGCCCGGCCGCGTGTGTGGCAGGTCCTCGACGTCGCGATCGCCGTCGTCCTCGTCATCCTCGCCGTCCGGCTGGCGCTGGGGTAGGGGCCGACGAGGTGCTGGCACTCGGTCAACACAGGCACGAGGCGGGGTGCTGCTGAGTCGGCATGCCAAGCGGAGTTCCGGACGGTTCGTGCGGTTTTCAGTCTGCGAATCCCGCACGGAACGACCTGAACTCGGCCGGCGGACCGGATTCCTCGCCTCGCACCCGGTTGTTAGGTCAATCCACCGAGGCGGCCCTCCACCTCCTACAAGCTCAGGCTCGGGTGGAGCTGGGTGAGCGTGACCATCCGTTTGCGCGCACACACCACCACGGTCGCGGCCAGGCAGATGAGCGTCATCAGCAGCAGCACGACCGCCGACTGTGCTGCGATGAACATGTCGCCGCCGGCGATGAGCGTGCGCAGCCCGTTGACCGCATGCGTCATCGGCAGGAACGGCGAAATGGCCTGGAATATGCCCGGCGCCGTCTGGACCGGATAGGTCCCTCCTGCCGAGGCGATCTGGATCATCAGCAGCACGAGGGCGATGAGCCTGCCGACACCGCCGAGCGCCGCCACACACAATTGGTGCACGGCATGGAAGCTCGCGGCCACGAGGATCGAGAACAGCAGGGTTCCCACCCACGCTCCGGCAGAGAAGTCGAGGGCGAAGGTGAGCACGAGATAGAGCACCGCGACCTGCGCCGCACCGAAGAGCAGCCCGGGAACGTAGCCGGCCCAGGCGATCCTCGACGACGACGCCGATGAGGTCAGCGCCCGGTACGGGATCGCGTTGAGCACCATGTAGGTGATCATGCCGCCGATCCACAGCGCCAGGGACACGAAGAACGCGGCCAAGCCCTCACCGTAAGCGTCGACGGCATTGTCTTTGACCTTATCCGCGTCGACCGGCACGGCGACGACGTCGGAGCGGTTTTCACGATCGTTCTTGTCATACGTCGGGATCTGCTTGAGACCGTCCTCAAGCCCGTCGGCAAGCTCACCCGAGCCGTCTTCCAGCTTTCCAGCACCCTTGTCGAGCTTCGTCGAACCATCGACGAGCTTCGAGGAACCGTCCTTGAGGTCACCGACTCCGGTCTTCGCCTTCGCGGTCCCGTCCTTGAGCTGGACGATCCCGTCGTTGAGGTCCCCGGCTCCCTTCGCCAGCTTCCCCGCACCGGCGTCGAGCTTGACCAGGCCCGAGTGCAGATCATCCGCACCGGTCGCGACCTCCTGTGCGCCGTCGTCGAGCTTGCCGATCTTCTTGTCGGCATCGTGGATCTTGTCCATGACGTCATCGACGGCGTCCTTGACCGGGTCCTCGAGGTCCTTCGCCTTGTCCTTTGCGTCCTTCGCACGCGAGTGCGCATCATCGAGGTCTCCGCCGAGGGTGTCGACATCGTCGGAGAGCTTCGCGACGTCGGGATCGTCCGGGTACTTCTCCTTCAGCTTCTCGACCCGGTCGTCGACGTCGCCGTTGACCGATGTGCGGGCGGTCTCGAAGTCGTCTTCGGCCCGCTCGAGCTTGGGACGAGTCCCGTCGACGAGGTCGTCGGCCTTCTTCTTGAGATCATCGGCCTTGTCCGTGGCATCGTCGGCGACATCACGGAGCTGCCCCGTCCCGTCGGCGACCTGCCCAGCACCGTCGGCGAGCTTCTTCGAACCGTTCTTCGCCTCGGTGGTGGACTCGGACAGAGCATCGGCACCATTCTTGAGATCCCCACTGCCCTTGACGAGCTTGCCGGCACCGTCGTCGAGGTCGATGATCCCGGTCTGCAGAGTGCCGACTCCCTTGTCGAGCTTCGTCGTACCGTCGACGAGCGATCCGGTTCCGTCGTGCAGGTCGGAGGCGCCGTCGTGGAGGTCCGAGGCGCCGTTCGCGGCCTTCTCGGTCTGCGAATGGATGTCGTTGAACCCGACGTAGACCTGGGAGACATACTCGGCTGTGGTCGTCTTGTTCAATCCGGACTTGATCTCGGTGAGCACGGTATTCGCCACCTGGCCGACGATGAAGTTGTGGGCATCATCGGTGCGCAGCTGCAGTCCCGCCTGCTCGGGGTCGTCGCCGCCGGTGGAGACGAGATTCTTCGAGAAGCCCTCGGGGATTTCGAGGATCGCGAAGTACTTGCCCTCGGCCAGACCGTCGTCGGCTTCCTCCTGACTGGTCTCGGTCCAATCGAAGCCACCCTCGCCCTTCGGTGTGATCTCGTCGACGAGCTCATCACCGGCATGCAGGGATTCCCCGTCGGAGTTCGGCTTCTTCGCCCCGGTGTCCTCGTTGACGACCGCCGCCTGCAGCTTGTCGAGGTTGTCCGTCGGGTTCCAGTTCGAGGCCAGGTAGAGGCCGCCGTAGATGGCGGGGATGACGGCGATGACGATCATCGCCAGGCGCGTGATCGTGTGCCGTTTGAACCGTGAGAGTTCTAGCCAGGGAAGGGAGAACATGCGGGAATCTCCTCGGAATCGAGATCGTGGTGCAGGAAGTTCGGTGTCGGAAGTTCAGTGTCGCGAGCCGTGCCGGCTCGGGCGATGAGCGGTCAGCTCGAGTTCGATGACCGCTGTGGGTTCGGCTTCGGAGCCGAGTGATCGGGAGGCGATGTCGAATTCGCCGGAATCCTCGCAGGAGACGATGACGGTCAGCGGGTTGTCTGGATCCCGCGACTGGCGCAGCTGCTGATAGATGAGGAGCCCGGCCCAGGCACGCGCCCGATCGGCGGCTTCGCGCAGGTAGTCGATGTTGTCGATGACGACAGCGGGCGGTCGGCTCAGACTTGCCAGCCCGAATTCGAGGAAGAACTTCTGCAGCTCGCTCAGTTCCGAGACGAAGACCTCTCCGTCGTCGTCGATGAGGAAGTCGGCTTCCTGCGCATCCGTCGTCGAGAACGTCCCCTCGGGGAGCGCATCGATGAATTCGGTCGCCGAAGCGAAGGTCTGCCGGATGAGGCCGATGACCTCCCGCAGCGACGACTTCGACACCCACGGCTTGTACCAGGGCTGCAGCATGATCCGGCGTTCGGCCACGTGCTGTGCCACCGTGAAGTCGTTCTCGAGGTCCGTCAGCCCTGCGACGTGTCCGACGGCCACCTGCCCGCGGACGGCGCGGGCCTGCTTCCGGATATCCAATTCGCCGAGGCGGCCCTGCCCTTCCGAGACCTGCATCCGTCCCGCCAGGGAAAGCAGCAGGGAAGTCTTGCCGCTGCCGGCGGGTCCGCGGACGATCACGATGGCACCGGTCGGAACCTCGAGGTCGATGTCGTCGAAGACGTTGCCCTGCTTACCCGTCAGGGACCACCCCTGCAGGGAAATCGCCGTCGAATCGGTGTCAGCATCCTCGGCGAGAGTGTCAGTCGTACTCTCCATTGCCCTGGCTTCCAATCGTCCGTGCCCTCAGTCGACCAAGTCTGGTTCGGGCGCTTCTGCGCCGCCCATGTGTCTGCAGACTACGTCACCGTGCACACTGAGTGTCGCGGAGCGGGGCGGCCTCCCCTTTGTTACCCTTCGGTAACACCAGTGAATTCTCTCATAGAACGGTATCGATGGGCCACATCTGTCGGCAATCACACACAGTCGCTTCGAGCAGAAGCAGGACGCGGGCGGGGGTCGTGATATCGAATGCGATGAGTGTCGGGCATCGACGCCGGAGGACGAGGAGCGGATGAACGCTGTCGAAGACCATCCCTTGCGGCTGCGCAGGAACTGGGGGCTGAGCCCGTCGACGCTCGCGCCCGGGTGCTTCGCGTCGGTCATGGCCACCGGGATCGTCTCGATCGGAGCGCAGCAGAAGGGACTGGCTCTCCTGTCGGCCGTCCTCTTCTGGCTGGCTGTCGCGCCCTACCTCTTCTTCGGAGCCCTGACCGTTCTGCGCCTCATCCGTCATCGTCAGGCCCTGCGCAATGACCTCCACGACCCGAGCCGGGCGTTCGGCTTCTTCACGGCCGTGGCCGGAACGAACGTTCTCGCCACAGCTCTCATCGGCCTCGGTTTCACGCCTCTGGCCCTCGCTCTCTTCGGTCTCGGAGCGCTGCTGTGGATCGTTCTCGGGTACGGGATCCCGTTCACCGCCGTGCTCGGCTCGCGCACTCGTCCGGCGGCCAAAGGCGCGAACGGCACCTGGTTCGTCTGGGTCGTCGGCGCACAGTCCGTGGCCGTCGTCGCCTCCAGCCTGGCGATCGAGATCCCGAGAACTTCGCTCGCCGTTCCCGGCCTTGTCGAGTCCCTGGCGCTGACGGCGGTGGTCATGTGGGCGGTGGGCATCGCCCTCTACGTCGCCTGCGCGGCGGTCGTCGGTATTCGGGTGCTGCTCCATCGGTTCGGGCCCACGGACCTCGACGCTCCGTACTGGGTGACGATGGGCGCCCTGGCGATCTCGATTGTCGCGGGGTCCCGGATCCTCGAGATGGGGTCGACTCCGATGCTCGATGCGACCAGGCAGCTGATCGGCGGATCGTCGGCACTCCTCTGGGCCCTCGCCACCTGGCTCATCCCTGTCTTCGTGATCGCCGGCGGGTGGCGTCACTTCGTCCATCGGGTGCCGATGAACTATTCGGCGGGACCGTGGAGCATGGTCTTCCCGCTGGGCATGTACGCGGTGGCGAGCATGTATCTGGGCCGTTCCGATCAGGTTCCGGCGATCGAGTGGATCGGCCGGCACTGGTTCTGGGTCGGCTTCATCGTCTTGGCGATCGTCTTCGCCGCAATGCTCTGGTCGTTCGTGAGGACCCTCCGCCGCAGCTGAGCGCGGGCCGGTGAGTGATCTCGCACGGGCGCGCCGGGACGACCCCAGGCGGCCTCGAGCCGACAGTGATCGCGCACCCGCCGACAGTGATCGCGCACGGGACGGTCGTGATCGCGCACGGGACAGCCACCTCGGCGATGGAGCGGATCACACCGCAAGCGACGAAACGCCCCGTTGGCAACGAAACGCCCCGTCAGCTTCATCTCATACCGTTGCACTGGTACGTAGTGACGCTGGCGGGGCGTGATGCTCGCGCGGCTGCAGAAGATAGCGGCAACGGGGCGTGATGCCCAGAGCCGAACCCGTCGCCGAATCAGGCGTCGAAGCGCTGGCCCTCCGGCTTCGAGGGCATGATTTGCATGACGAGTACGACGATGCTGCCGATGCTCGTGAGCGTGAGCAGATAGAACAGACCGGAGAAGCCGGCATCATGCAACCTGCGCCAGGAGACAGCAATGGAGGGCACGATCGTGGCGAGGAAGAACAAGCCCAGCAGAACTCCGCCGATGCCCATCAGAGCCATGCTGGCACCGGACGGCCCTGAGAACCCGTACGGATCAGCAGACGCTGACACTGACATCACGACAATTCCGATGATGAAGAGAATATAGGGCACGAGCGCAACGAGTGCGCAGAATAGAGTCGCCCACCAGAACTCACTGCGCGAGGCGCGTCCGGAGAACTTCGCGTAGTTCTTGAAGAAGCGCTTGACCGCCTGACCGAAGGAGGCACCGTAGAGCGGGAGGGTGAGGTCATCGGGGCTGGCGGCACCACGCGGTGCTCCACCATAGCCCGGCCCGCCGTATCCGGGGGCACCGGCGCCGGGCATTCCTTGGCCGGGAGCTCCGGCTCCTGAGTTGTATGCTGCGTTCGCGTCGTAGGACATGATGACCTTCGTCTTAGGGAGTGTGGAATGTGTTGTGCAGAAACCATTGTGCACCAAAGTCCGCGCCGACCCCGACTTCTCGCGGTTCCAGATCTGGAACAGGCCGACTGCTCTGCGACAGGCCGCATGCCTGAGCAACAGAATCGGCGCCCGAGGAACATGTCCTCGGGCGCCGATCCGGAACTGCTGCGGCCAGGCATCTCCCTGGATCAAGCGCAACTCGGCTCAGGCATCTTTCCGGGTCAGGCGTCTCCGCCGGTCAATGCGTAGGCCTCGTCGACGGGCGCCTCGTCGATGTGGCCGTCGACCCGGCGCAGGGTCTTCCAGCCGATCGAGATGACGATGACCGAGAGCAGGACGACTCCGGCTCCGAAGAGGTACGGCGCTCCCGCGCTGATCGATTCGGACACCGATCCCGCGACGATCGGGGCCACGGCACCACCGACGAAGCGCACACCCGAATACGTTCCCGAGGCAACAGGACGGGGAAGGTCGCTGACTTCCATGGCCGATTCCGTGAACACCGTGTTGAGCACACCGAGCAGCATGCCCGCGATGACGATGCAGATGATGAGGCCCGTGAGGGATTCGACGAGGAACGACATCACACCGAGCAGAACCGCCAGCGCGATGAGAGTGACGACGAGGCTGCGGCGACGTCCCATCCGCTTGGTCAGCAGCGGAGCTCCGAACACCGAGGTGATCGCCACGCAGATGCCCCAGCCGAAGAACACGTAGCCGAGTCCCATGGCGCCGAAGTTCTCGATGCCCATCTTCGCAGCCGCCTCCTCGACGGGGAACGGACTGTAGGCGAGCAGGATGAAGAAGCCGAAGTTGTACATCAGCGCGGAGATGCCGAGCACGGCCACACCGGGGCGCGCCAGTGCGCGGAAGGTCGCGCTGAGCTTGATCGGTTCGGCGGAGGCCCCGTTCGAGCTCGTGCCTCCCGGCAGCAGCACGACGATGGCGATGAAGCCGATGGCCATGAGGACAGCGGTGCCGAAGAACGGTCCGCGCCATGAGATGCCGCCGAGCAGTCCGCCGAGCAGCGGCCCGGTGGCGATGCCGACACCCAGAGCCGCCTCGTAGAGGATGATCGCCTTCTCAGCACCACCGGACGCAGCACCGACGATCGTCGACAGGGCCGTGGAGATGAAGAGCGCGTTGCCCAGACCCCAGCCGGCGCGGAAGCCGATGATCTGGTCGACGGATCCGGAGAATCCGGCGAGCGCCGAGAACGCGACGATGAGGATGAGGCCGACGAGCAGCGTGGTCTTCGCACCGATGCGCGAGGACAGGTAGCTCGTGAAGAACATCATGCCGCCGGTGATGAACAGGTAGCTGGTGAACAGCAGCATCGACTGGGCGGGGGTGGCGTCGAGCTCGGCGGAGATCGCCGGCAGGATGGGGTCGACGAGGCCGATGCCCATGAACGCGATGACCGCCGCGAAGGCCACGGCCCACACGGCCCGCGGCTGATGCAGAATCGACGCGTTTCCGCCGCTGTCCGTCGTTTCGTCTCCTGATGTTTCGTTATCGGTTGACGCTCTCATGCGCTATCCGCGGCCTTCTTTCTTACGTTTCAGTCTGTGGTTCTTCGGTTGTCGCGTCCGGATCAGGCGGGCTCGACTTCTGTGGATTCTGCGTCGGTGGATTCGCCATCCGCTGCAGACGGTTCAGCCGTACCGGACGATTCAGTCGTAACGGAAGATTCTTCGGCAACCGGCGGCTCGTCGGCGGCACCCTCGGCAATGTCGACCGGGTGACGGTCCTTGAGGAAGTCGGAGACGAGGCCGAGCGCACGATCGACGCTCAGCCTCTCCTCGGGCGAGAGTGATTCGAAGTAGGGCTGCATCTGCTCGGTCATGATCGACCGGTTCTCGGCCAACCGCTCGCGGCCGGCGTCGGTGAGCGAGAACTGCGAAGCCCGCCCATCGGTCGGACTCGCCTCTCGGAGCACGAGCCCGGCCTCCTCGAGCCGAGCGAGGAGTTTCGTCGCCGCCGGCTGCGAACTCAGATATCCTTGCGCGAAATGGCCGACCCGCACGGGCTGATACTGCTCGACGACGGCGAGCGCCCGCAGGGCCGCCAAGGAACTCTCGTTGCCGATCACACGCCGAAACGCCCTGGTCAGACGAGAGGACACGACGACGAGTCGCGACACGAGCTCTGCCGAATTCACATCATCCATAACTCATTTATATACCTAGGTTATGCAGTTTTGCAACCGTCCTTCACTCCGTACCCCACTCCTGACCGCACGGTCGAAACTCCCCCGCTCCACCCGCACGTCTCACCATGTGACGGACGGCACACCCGCCTCGGCGATGGTCGTGCTAGCCTGGCCTCACATGTTCCGGGGACGGTGAAATTCCGTACCGGCGGTCATAGTCCGCGACCCGCTCGCATTCGTGCAGGCGGTTGATTCGGTGAGATTCCGAAACCGACAGTCAGAGTCTGGATGGGAGGAGCATGGTGGCCTCGGCCGCTGTGTTTCGGTGCATTCGACCGCACCGTCTCACGCATCCGAGACACCCTGATGGTTGCACCCGCAATATCCTCCCTCCCGGCGAAGGCTCGGGAGGTTTTTTCATGGGCGCGGAGTTCACGGCCCCATCAGAGTTCACCGAACTCGAATCCACGGCGATGACTGCCGCCCTCGACGCGGCCCGCGAGGGCTTCCGTGGGGCGAATCCGCTGGTGGGAGCCGCGATTCTCACCGCAGACGGGCAGATCGTGACCGGCCATCACGCTGGTGCCGGCACTCCCCACGCCGAGGTGGACGTCATCACCACCGCCCACGACCTCGACATCGACCTGTCCGCCTCCACACTGTTCGTCACGCTCGAGCCCTGCTCCCACCAGGGCCGGACCGGGCCGTGCACCGAGGCGATCATCGCCGCCGGAATCCCGTCCGTCGTCTTCGCCGCCGATGACCCGAATCCGGTGGCCGCCGGCGGCGGGCAGACCCTCGCCGAGGCGGGGCTGAGCGTGCGCTCGGGCCTGCACCGGGACGCCTCCCGCACTCTCAACGGCCGGTGGGTCACCGCCACTGCCGAGGCCCGCCCGTTCGTCACGGTGAAGATCGCGCAGAGCCTCGACGGCGGTGTCGCCGCTGCCGACGGAACCAGCCAGTGGATCACCTCGGACCAGTCACGAGCACATGCCCATGAGGTCCGTTCCCGCGTCGATGCCATCCTCGTCGGCACGGGCACAGCACTGGCCGACGATCCCCGACTCAATGCCCGCGGCGCCGACGGGACTGCCCTACCGCAGCAGCCGCGACCCGTCGTACTCGGCACGTCGGAGCTGCCGGCCGAGTCCTTCCTCGCGCTCAATCCCGACACCCTGCAGCTGCGCACACACGACGTCGGCGAAGCACTCGAGCGTCTGTTCACCGAGGGAGTGAGCCACGTCCTCGTCGAGGGCGGACCACGCATCCTCGGGGCCTTCTTCGCTGCCGGAGTCGTCGATGAGATCTTCTGCTATCAGGCCCCGCTGCTCATCGGCCCGGGCCGTCGCAGCGTCGAGGACCTCGACATCGCCACCCTCAGCGACGCCCTGCGGCTCGTCCCCGACGACACCGAGGTGCCGGCGATCTCGCGGCTCGGCCCCGACTTCCTGCTCCACTTCGCCACGGAGACCCCGCGACACAGACGCGACGACTCGGCAGGAGACCCCACCGGCTAGACGCATCGAACGTTCCCACCGGCACACCGCACACCAGCACGCACCCGATCACCAGCACGCACCACTGAAGCACCACGGAGGCACATGTTCACCGGAATCATCGAAGGACTCGGCACCGTCGAGGCTATCGAGTACACAAACGATTCGGCCGCGATCACTATCGACGCGGGCGAACTCGTCGCCGACCTCGACCTCGGCGGATCCCTCGCCGTCAACGGGGTCTGTCTGACCTCGACACGGAGGGCCACCTCGGCGACGCCCGGTCATTTCACCGCCGAGGTGATGGGCGAGACCCTGCGCCTGACGGGACTCGGCACCCTGACCACGGGAGACCGGGTCAACCTCGAGCGCTGTACGCCCGCCTCGGGGCGCTTCGACGGCCACGTCGTCCAGGGCCACGTCGACGGGCGCGGCGAACTCCTCGACCGCATCGACCGATCAGACTGGTCGACGCTGCGCATCGCGATCCCCGCCGAGCTCGCCCCGCTGACCGCGGTCAAGGGCTCCATCGCCCTCAACGGAGTGTCCCTGACTCTGACCGCGGTGTCCGAACCCAGCGAATCGGCGTCCTGGGTCGAGGTCGGCCTCATCCCGGCCACCCTCGCCCACACGACCTTCGGCGAACTCGAGGTCGGCGCGGCTGTGAACGTCGAGGTCGATGTGCTCGCGAAGTACACCGCGCGCCTCCTGTCCTTCCGCGTCGGCGACGGCGCCCAGACCGACTCCGGGGTCCCCGCCGACCCCGGCCCCACCTCGGCGAACTCATCAGCGCCGACGCACAACCGCACACAGCAAGGAGCCGATCATGACTGACTCAGTCGCTCACGCCAGCCGCCTCGACCCGATCGCGGAGGCGATTGCCGCCTTCGCCGCGGGCAGGCCCATCCTCGTCGTCGACGACGAGGACCGGGAGAACGAAGGCGACCTCATCATGGCCGCCGAATTCGCCGATGCGGACACGATGGGATTCTTCGTCCGGCACACCTCGGGCGTCATCTGCGCCCCGATGACCGGCGACCGTGCCGCCGCCCTGCGGCTGCCGCCGATGGTCGTCGACAACGAAGATCCCAAGGGCACCGCGTACACCGTCAGCTGCGATGCCGTGGGAGTGACGACCGGGATCAGCGCCGCCGAACGCGCGCAGACCGGCCGGGTGCTCGCCGCCGCCGACCCGGACTCGGCGGCGATCTCGCGGCCCGGTCACATCTTCCCGCTCATCGCGAAGGACGGCGGTGTCCGCGAACGTCCCGGCCACACCGAGGCGGGAGTGGAATTCGCACGCCTGGCCGGTGCTCAGCCGGTGGCCATGATCGGCGAGGTGGTCTACGACGACGGATCGATGATGCGCTTCGACGCGGTCCGCGACTTCGCCGATGCCCATGGGCTGGTCATGGTCTCGATCGAACAGCTCATCGCGTATCTGGAGGAGCGGGATGCGCGCGGCGAGTCCGCGGGCGCAGCCGGCGAGTCTGCGGCTTCGGGCGGCGATCCCCTGAATGCGACGGAGGAGGTTCCTCTGCCGTCGGAGCACGGGAGCCTGCGGGCGCGCGCATTCACGATCGACGGGCACGACCACCTCGGCGTGTTCGCGGGTTCCCTCGATTCGGATCCGGCAGGCCCAGCTCCGCTCGTGCGGGTGCATTCGGAGTGCCTGACCGGGGATGTGTTCGGTTCGCACCGGTGCGACTGCGGGGAGCAGCTCGACCGGGCGCTCAAGCTCATCACCGAGCAGAGCGGGGCGGTCATCTATCTCACCGGGCATGAGGGGCGGGGGATCGGGCTGAGCAATAAGCTGCGCGCCTACGCTCTGCAGGATCAGGGGCGGGACACCGTGGATGCGAATCTCGACCTCGGGTTCACCGATGACGCCCGCGACTACCGGGCCGCCGCGTCGATTCTGCGCTCGCTCGGGCTCACGCGCATCCGCCTGCTGACGAACAACCCGGCGAAGACCGCGGCGTTGGAGGAACTGGGCATCACGGTCGAGGCGGTCGTGCCGCTCGAGGTCGCCGCCCGCCCGGAGAACACCCACTACCTGGCGACGAAGCGCGAACGCATGCACCATGCGCTGACCCTGCCGTCGGTCACGGGGACGCCTGCTTCGGGTACGGCAGTTCCAGGTGCGCCGGTTCCGGGTGCGGAGTCCTCCGAGGCAGTCTCCCCTGGAGCCGTCGCCAGCTGAGGCGGCTGCTCATCTTCCGGTCGCTCGCCACTTCTGCGCGCGCCGTTTCTGCGCACGCCGCTTCTGCGCGCACAGCCGCACGGACTCGCATCGACGACACCTCCGCGCACTGCCCATTCTTACAACGGACGCATTCGGCCCACCCGAATCGCCACAACCGGCTCTTCTGAGCCCTGAACAAAGGACACCATCATGGCCCATTCCGGAGCACCCGAACTCACCGTCGATGCCGCCGACCTACGCGTCGCCATCGTCGCCGCTTCCTGGCACACCCAGATCATGGACGGACTCGTCGACGGGGCTCAACGCGCCGCCGCCGAGGCCGGTGCCGACGCCACCCTCGTCCGCGTGCCCGGCAGCTTCGAACTGCCCGTCGCCGCGGCCCGGCTGGCCCCGCACTTCGACGCGGTCGTCGCTCTCGGCGTCGTCATCCGTGGCGGCACCCCGCACTTCGACTATGTCTGCCAGGCAGCCACCGACGGCCTCAACCGAGTGGCCATCGACTCCGGCAAACCCGTGGGCTTCGGCGTGCTCACCTGCGATGACGAACAGCAGGGGCTCGACCGCGCCGGGCTGGAAGGCTCGCAGGAGGACAAAGGCCACGAGGCGATGACCGCGGCGCTGGTCACCGCGCAGGCGCTGGCCCCGTACCCGCGAGGCTGAGGCTCGTTCGCCTGAGCTGAGTGGAGCTCCCCGCGCCAGGCTGAGCTGAGCTGAGAGGGCCGATCCGCCCTCTCAGCGCAACAAGTGGGTACAGAATGCCACTTTGGACCCCCAAATTGGCATTCTGTACCCACTTGTTGCTCTTTGGAACCGTCAAGCGGACTGACTGCGGTGAGGAAGCTCTGCCTCCGCACCTCGGCCCTCAGCCGACCGCCGGCTCAGCTTCAGAAGAGCTGGCGGAGGTTCGTGCGGGCGAGGTCGATGAGTTCATCGCCCTTGCCCGAGAGCACCGTGCGGATGGCGTAGAGGGCGAAGCCCTTGGCCTGCTCGACCGTGATCGACGGGGGCATCGACAGCTCCTGACGTTCCGTGACGACGTCGAGGACCGCGGGCCCGTCATAGGCGAGGAATTCCTTGACGACCTTCGGCAGGTCCTTGGACTTCTCGACACGGAAGCCCTTGATTCCGACCGCCTCGGCGATGGTGGAGAAGTCGGGGTTCTTCAGGTCCGTGCCGAAGGTGACGAAGCCGGCGGCCTTCATCTCGAGCTCGACGAAGTTGAGCGAGGAGTTGTTGTACACGACCGTCTTCACCGGCAGCTTGTTCTGGGTGAGCGTGATGAGCTCGCCCAGCAGCATCGTCAGCCCGCCGTCGCCGGCGAGCGCGATGGTCTGCCGATCCTCGAAGGCCGCCTGCACACCGACGCTCTGGGACAGGGCGTTCGCCATGGAGCCGTGGCTGAAGGAGCCGATGAGGCGGCGCTTGCCGTTCATCGTCAGGTAGCGGGCCGCCCACACCACGGGGGATCCGACATCGGGGACGAAGACCGCATCGTCATCAGCCATCTCGTCGATGAGTCGAGTGAGGTACTGCGGGTGGATCGTCCGCTTCGACGGTGTGGCCAGTTCGTCGAGATCCTTGCGGGTCTTCTGATAGTGCTTGGTCAGCGCCTTGAGATGTGTGCTGCTGCGGTTGGGCTTGATCTGCGGCAGCAGAACCTCGACGGTGTCGGCGACCGTCCCGACGAGCGGAATGTCGACCTTCGTGCGACGACCGATCTGAGAGCCGCGCACATCGACCTGGATAACGGTCGCGTCCTCGGGGTAGAACTGCTGGTAAGGCAGGTCGGTGCCGAGCATGAGGAGCGTGTCGCAGTCCTTGAGCGCGGCATAGCCGGAGGAGAATCCGAGCAGCCCGGTCATACCCACGTCATAGGGATTGTCGTATTCGACGAACTCCTTGCCGCGCAGCGAATGGACGATCGGCGCCTGCAGCTTCTTGGCGATGGCGAGCAATTCATCATGGGCGCCCTCGGTGCCGGCACCGGCGAGGATGGTCGTCTTCTTGCCTTTGTTCAGAGCCTTCGCCGCAGCCTCGATCTGGGAGTCGGCGGGGGTCATGTGCGACGGGTAGGCCCTGACCACCTCGGCGGCGGCATCGATCTCACTCAATCCGACGTCACCGGGGATCACGAGGACGGCGACGCCGCGCTTCTCGACGGCTTCACGCATGGCGATGCGCAGCAGACGAGGCATCTGCTCCGCCGACGCGACGTTTTCGACGTAGACGCTGCATTCGCGGAACAGCTCCGTCGGGTGGGTCTCCTGGAAGTAGTTCGAACCGACCTCGTCGCTGGGGATCTGTGCGGCGATGGCGAGCACAGGAACCCGTGAACGCTGAGCGTCGAAGAGGCCGTTGATGAGGTGCAGGTTGCCGGGCCCGCAGCTGCCCGCGCAGACCGCGAGTTCGCCGGTCAGGGCGGCCTCACCGCTGGCTGCGAAGGACGCAGCCTCCTCGTGGCGGACGTGGACCCATTCGAGCTGAGGGTTGACCCGCAACGCATCGGTGAAGCCGTTGAGCGAGTCTCCGGGGACTCCGTAGACCCGCTTGACTCCGCTGGATACGAGAGTATCGACGATGTTTCTGGCGACGGTGGGCATGTCATTCCTTCCGTTGAAACACGAGCGCCGGGGCGCTGCCACGGATCCCGGCAGGGGCTGCCCGCGATGGGGCCTTGACCTCGCCTTCAGTCTAGCCCCGCACACCCGCACCGAGGCTGTCCGATTCCTCACGCTTGCGTGCGGGAATACGCGGGAGCAACCTCACCGAGGTGGCCCGTCGGAACGTCCGCACCTGCACTCGATCAGTGCCGAAGAACATGACAAGCGATTTTCCATGTCTCCGAAACGCGTAAAGAATCCGGCAGATTCTTTACACGTTCAGCCGATGCGGCCACGGACTTGTCAGATCTGAGCGCGCTTTCACGTCCGCGCGGACAGCAGCGTCGCCAGGGTGAGCAGTCCTGCCATGGCCACCGCCATCAGCGGGTATCCGCCGAGCACTCCGGCCAACGCCGGACCCGCCACCGGGGCCAGTGCAGTGCCCGCGGTGATCGGTGCGACGAAGACGCCGTTGATGGCCCCGTAGTTCTCCGTGCCCCACCGGTCGGAGACCGCCGTGGCCTGCAGCAGCGTCATACATCCGCGCACTCCCCCGGTGACCATGGCGATGCCGATGAGCAGCCAGACCGGTCCCGGGATGAAGGCGAGCAGCCACAGTCCCACCGCGCCGGAAGCGAAGAGGATGACGGTGCGTGTGCGCGTCGAAGTGTGCCTCTCGAGGTTCGGGTACCCGAAGCGTCCGGCCACCTGTCCGAAGCCGACGAGTCCGAGTGCGAGGGCGGCGAGGCTGTAGCCGGCCCCGCGTTCGATGATGAGCGGGATGATGTTGATCGTCACCGCGAAGAGGGTGAACGTTGCGATCGCCACGGCGATCTGGAGGGTGATGAAGCGGGGATGGCGGGTGACCGTGCGCAGCTGGGTCCGGCTCGGTCGCTCGGCGCGTCCGGCAGCCTCGTCGGTCCATGTCCGGTTGAGGAAGAACAGGTGCATCGGCAGCGCCAGGACAGCGAGCAGCCCGGCGAGGACCGCATAGGTCCCCCGCCAGCCGAGTGCATCGATGAGCCAGGCGATGATCGGGGCGAACACCGTCGAGGCGAGCCCGCCGACGAGCGTGATCGTCGTCAGCGGCTTCGTCCGTTCCTCTCCATACCATCGAGTGATGATGGCGAAGGCCGGCGGGTAGAGAGTCGCGGCCTGAGCGAAGCCGGCGAGGACCCAGGCGGCGAAGAAGACGGGGAGGTTCGGGGCGATTGCGACGAGCCCGAGTGCGGCGACCCCGACGAGCGTGCCCGTGCCCATGATCAGCCGCGGGCCACGGTCGTCGAGCATCCGCCCGACCGTCGGTCCCATGAGCGCGGAGACGATGAGGCCGAGCGTCAGTGCGGCCGTGACCGTCGTGTGGCTCCACCCCATGTCCGCCGAGATCGGCGTGACCGCGACCGGCAGCGAATAGTAGAGCAGGCCCCAGCAGACCAACTCGGCCAGGCACAGCGCAGCCAGTCCCCCGCGTGGCCTATCGGTGATCATCGGATCCTTCGCCGAGGTGGCCCTGCGTGTCCGTGGACCCATCGTCGCGTTCACCGCGGTCGCGTTCCTCCTCGCCGAGGTGGCCCTCCGTCGCGTCGCCGGCAGCGGTCCGCAGCCGGCCCAATGCCGTCTCCCAGGGAATGCGTTCCTGTTCGAGGCGGACGTCGCCTTCGGTGCGGAGACGATCGAGTGTGCGGGCTTCGCTGCCGGTCAGCTGCGCGAACGTTCCTGTGTGCGGCTTCGGTTCGGGCACCCACAGGTCTGCGTGTGCGAGCAGGGACGCTTCGTCCATGAGCACGGATTCGACTCCGGGCAGGCGGCTGCGCAGGCGGTTGAGGATCGCGAAGCCGTGTGAGTCGAGGTCACCCCAGTAGAGGACGCGGGCGACGGCGATCCAGTCGAGTCGGGTCACCTGGTCGACGGCGTAGCCGGAGCCGTGGACGGCGACGGCCGAGGGCCAGGCCGGCATGGCGAGCACCGATTCGAGGTTTTCGAAGACGAAGACCAGCTTCGGGGCCAGAGGCAGGCCGCTCAGCTGCGAAATCGGTGCGGTGATGTCGTCGAGAACGCCGGTCGGCGCGGGGGCGGCAGTGGTGTCTGAGTCAGCGGCGGCCTCGCCAGATCCCGCGCCGGAGACCAACGCCGGGTCGAGGATGCGCAGCCGCAGTCGCGGTTCGGCGTCGAGGACACTCACCGCATCGGCGTGCCCGATCCCGGCCAGGAGCGCGATGACGAGGCTGCGGTGGCTCTCGAACCATTTCGAGTCGACGCCGCGGATCGGCAGCTGCCGTGGCCGCAGCGAACCGAGCCGGTGGGTTCGCAACCAGTCGACGACGGCGATGACGGTGGCGAAGGACGCGTCGCTGAGCCCGAGAATCCGCTTCGCCTGCGACCGGACGGCCGCAGCGAGCGCCTCGCCGACCAATTCCCCGTCACCGTCCCGACTCGCATCGACGTCCCGACCCGCATAGTCGTCCCGATCCGCGTCGCCGGCACGTCTTCCGCCGACCTCCCCAAACCGCTGTCGGATCGCGGCGGCGCGGTCACGCAGTCTCCGCCAGTCTCGGGCGGTGTCGCCGCCGGCGAAGGCGGCCACCACGTCGGGGGTGGTCAACCGAAGTCGGATGGGGACGCGTTGGCGACCGACCCGGGCCCAGTTGCGCTCCTCCCAGTCGATCTCGAGTCCCGAGGTCGGGATTCCGACGGACTGCGTCTCGCTGGCATTCGCCTCGGCGGCCGTCGTCGTGACAGCGTTCGCCTCGGCGGCCCTCGCCGAAGCTGCCCCAGCCTCCACGGCCCGCCAGCTCGCGGCCCAGTCGGCGGCGGCAGCCTGATCGGTCAGAACCTGCTTCTCCGTCGGCGGATGGAGGGCGATCTCGACTCGCACCTCAGCGACCGCCTCCGCCGCCCACTCAGCCATCGACGAGGTCAGTCGCTTGCGCGCCTTCGCTCTGGCCTCGGCGACGGAGAGCATGGTCATCGGCCCTCAGGCTCCTCGAATTCGTCCCACACCATCGTCGAGGTCAGGGTCTTCTGTCGGCTCGGGTTCTCGATCGAGGTCGCCGCTCCCACATAGGGTTCGATCGTCTGCAGCAGTTTCTGCGGGGTGGCGAGCACCATGTGGAACCCGAACTCGATGAAGATGTCGAGCGCCATCCGCGTGTACCGGGTGTCGGCCTTGTCGAAGGCTTCGTCGAGGATGATCGTGCCGTACTTCGAGATCGCCTCGTCCGGGTCCGCCAGCTGATAGCGCAGGGCCGCGGCCAGACAGAAGATCACGAGCTTCTGCTGCTGCCCACCGGACATCGCCGCGCCCGAATCGTAGGTCGCGTGTGCCCGCCCGTGGTCGTCGATCTCCTCGGCGAGGAAAGACACATGCAGTCGCGTGTCGAGGCACTGGGTCTTCCACACCTTGTCGACGTGCTCGCTCGAGGCGAATCGGCGCATCACCTCGGCCAACGTGTCGTACTTCCTCTCCGCGGTGACCATATCGTCGTCACCCCAGCTGCCGGCGGCGACGAAGCGCAGGTCGGCGATGAAGGCGTTGACGGTCTCCGACCTGCGGGTCTTGACCTTGAGCCGCAGATACCGGTCCTCGTCGAACTGCGACCGCAGCAGGGATGAGTTGATCGGGGCGACCCGGTCTTCGATCTCGCGCGGGGCCGCGTGGATCTCGTTGAGCAGCTCGCCGATGAGGTCGCGTGAGCGCTGCTGGAGGAGCTCCCGGAACCGGTTCTCGTGATCGGGCAGACCGTGCGCTTCGATCTCATCGAGCATCGCGAGATACGCTCGCCGATCGTCGACCTCGGCCGTGAGCTGGGAGGACACCGACGGCCATGCGGCCTTGAACTCCGCTGCCAACCGAGTCACGGACTGACCGGCCCGGCTCGCTTCGGCCTGTGCCCGGTCCTTCTCCTCCTGCAGAGTCTGCGAGACCTGCTGCCCCACCTCGGCGAGGTTCTCCCGTTTGATGCTGCGTTGGATCTTCCGGAACCGTGCATCCAATTCCTCGCCGAGGTGGCCGTCGACCTCCGCGATGCGACCGGCGTTGACGTCGTCCTCGATCCGGGTGATGCCCGAGCGCAGGCCCGTCGATTCCTCGTTGGCCCGGCGCAGGGCGTAGTCGGCCTCGGAACGTGCGGTCTCGGCGGCGTCCTTGGTCGTCTTCGCCTCGCGTTCGACACCGATCGCCTGCTGCAGGTCACCGTCGGCGTCTTCGAGTTCGGCCAACTGGCGTTCGAGTGTCGCGACCTTCTCGGCCGCACCGGCCCGGTCGACGTCGCGCCAGGCCTGTTCGCGGATACCGGCGAGGATGCCGCGGCGGCGGTGGGCCTGCGCGGTCTCGGCGTCAGCGGCGGCGACGACCTGTTCGGCTTCCGCCAGCTCGCCTTGCGCTTCCTTGAGCGATTCGATGAGGGCTTCGAGCTTGGCTTCCCGGTCGCCGAGGACCCATTGGCTGCGGTCGTCGATGCGACGGCGGTCGTCCTTCTCATACCGCGTGCGTGAGGTCTTGATCTGGCCTTTGACGGTGACGGCGCGGGGGTGGTCGTCGAGTTCGTCGGGGTCGTCGACGCACGCGAAGTCGAAGCGTTCGGACAGGGTGGACCTCACCCAGTCCCCGAACCCGGTGTCGGACACGTGGACCTTGTTGACCAGGGATCTCTCACTGCCGACGGGACGGGGGCCAGGCACGGTGTGTGGGATCTCCTCGAACACGAGGCGTCCGCGGATGTGGTGGGCGTCGACCCAGGTCCGCACGGCAGAGAGGTTCTCGGATCGGACGAGGACAGTCAGCGCCATGGGACGGAGTACACGTTCGATCGCTCCGGTCCATCGCGCCTGGTCGGGGTCGACCTCGATGAGTTCGGCGGCGAAGGGCAGGGACTTCTCGCTCAGTCCGGTGCCGGCGGCGAGTTCGGAGCGGATCGCCATGAGGTTGTTCGGCACGGTCGAGCCTGAGCGCCGCAGGGATTCGATCTCGCCTTCGAGTTCGCGGACTCGGGCGCGGGCCTGGGAGAACCGGTCGTGGTCGGCGTGGCTGGGTCCGGTGACCTGAGTGTCGTCGTCGAGGCTGGCGGCGATCTGGGCCTGGAGTTCGGCGAATTCCGCGGCTGTGGTCGGGGCGGAGTCGATGCCGGCCTGTTCGAGTTGGCGGGCCAGTGACGCCCAACGTTCGGCGATGGCGCGGCGCTCGGTCTCCGCGGTGTCGATGCGCTGCTGGAGATGTTCGGCCTCCGACCCGCCGAGTTCGAGGGTGGCTCGTCTGGCGAGGTCGTATTCGTCGACGGCGGCGGCGTAATCGCGCCCGGCCCGGTCGGCGGTGACTTCGAGTTCGACGATCCGTCTCGTCAGTGCCGAGAGGTCGGTGCGGAGGATGTCGAGTTCGCGGCGCTTCTGGTAGGGCAGCAGGGATTCGCTCAGCGCGATCGACTTCGCGGCAATGTCGTTGGCGGTTTCGAAGCTCGCGGCGGCCTCACGCAGATGCAGCAGGTGGTCGCGCTGTTTGCGCAATTGGACGACGTGGTCGTGGGCGTCCTTGAGGTCGCCGAACTGGGCGACGGCAGTGTCGGCGAGGTCGAAGGTCGCCGGGGTCTCGAGCATGTGGTCGCGGAAGAGCCGGTCGAGGCTGTCGAGACTCTTGGCCGACTGGGTCTTGTGCAGCAGCTGGAGGGCGGACTCGTCGGCCATGCCGAAGGTCTTGCGCATCCGTGCGTAGAACTTTCCGTGATGTCCATTGGAGGTGACCACGGCATCGGGCCGATCGGCCTTGAGTCTGCGGGTTTCGAGCCCGGAGCGGGCGTAGTGCTGGAGTTCGGCGAGGTCGAGTTCGCCGCGTTCCCACACGCAGGCGTCGGAGAGGTCGGTCGTCTTCGTACCCGATCCCTTGATGAAGAAGAGCCGGGCCAGGGACAGCGGGCGGTCGGTGCCGTTGTCGTAGCGGAGGATGATGCCCGACCAGGTGGCACGGGGACGCAGGTATTTGCTGACGACCCGGTCTTCCTCGGTGTCGGCGGTCCGGGTCCAGGCGCCGCGGACGTAGCTGACGAGGCTGCGCTGATCGAGCCTGGCTCCTGCGGTCTGGGCGGCGACGTTGAAGCGCAGCCACTTGTCCGGGGTGAGCACGGCGGCGATGCCGTCGAGGAGGGAGGACTTGCCGGACCCGGAGGGTCCGGTGATGAGGTGGCCTTTGTGGGAGACGGGGATGCGGTGGATATCGGAGTCGAAGGTGCCCCAGTTCGCGATCTGGATCTCGCTCAGCCGCCACTGGCTGCCGACGTCGGGACGGTTCGCCCCGCGGGCGCGCGCCTGATCGGCCACGAAGGCCGCATCGAGTGGGAAGAGTGCCTCGGTCACGCGTCGTCCTCCTCGGCGTCGGTCTTCGTGTCGGAGTCCGAGTCCGACTCGGTGACTGCCTCATCCTCGGCGCCAGCGCCATCATCAGCACCGGCACCCGTATCAGCGACGCCGTCGCCGAGATCCTCGCTGACATCGGTCTCACCTGCGGCGATGCGTTCGTAGACGTCGATGAGCTCACGCACGCGGTCCTCGTCGATGAGGAACTTCACCATCGGGGAGATCTCGAACCGATCTTCACCGGCCTTGTGCAGCACGCGCAGCCGGTTGCTCATCCGCGACCACGCGCCGTTGAGGTTGCGTTGGAACGTCGATTCATCGCCGGTGCGGTAGATCGCGAGCCTTTCATAGACCTCGTCGCGGTCGACGATGACGCGCTTCTCTCCGGGCGCGGCAAGCAGCAGCTGCCGCAGCACGAGGAGCATGGCCGTGTCGAGGAAGGTCAGCCGTTCGCTGCGTACCGCGGCGGGAGCGTCGATCTCGTCGGTGACGATCTTGCGGGTGAACGCGAACTCGTCGACGCGGTCGATGACGAGGTCGAGGAACAGGTCGTGCAGGCGCGAGCGGACGAGCCCTTCATCGGCCACGAGCGCCGCCCACAGCTGCGGGCTCTGCACTCCGGAGACGTAGGGGCCCTTGAGCAGCTCGAGCAGCACGCGCCGGGTCCGCTCCCCCAGAGTCCCGGTGTCACCGGACCACAGCCCGGACGGGTTGTGGTCGGCACCGTCCCCGAAAGATTCGCTCGCCGAGGCGGCTCCCACCTCGGTGGAGGTCCTGCCGTCACCGGCCGGTGAGGTCGGGTGGGCACCGTCGCCGGCGGTCGCCTCGGTGGTGGGTTCGACGTGGTCGGTGGGGCTCATAGGGTGATGCCTTCGATGAAGTAGTGGCGGCGGATCGCGGCGGTGCGGGCGATGCCGTCGATGCCGGACCAGGTGAGGATTTCGCGGTTGTCGTGATCGACGTGGCCGTACGTGCTGGCCAGGGACAACAGCCCGACGACGCTCGCGAGGCCCTGGGTGGCGGGGAAGGTTTCGAGCACCTCGGCGACGGAGGCTTCGTGGGCGGAGGTGACGACGGAGTTGATGTTCTCGGTGAGCTCGGCGAAGTCGATCTCGGATTCGCGGGCGACGGCGATGAGTTCGGCGAAGTCGATCTCGGAGTCGGCGGCCTCGCCGAGTTCGTCGCCGGCGTTGAACTCCTCGGGGTCGTGGAGGATGACCTCTCCGACGCTGCCGAGGGACACGCTCGAGAGTTCGAGGTCGATGCCGACCTCGTCGTAGGGCTTGAGTTCCTGTGACACCGGTGCCGCTGCGGCCAGGCCCTCTTGGAGGAGGGTGCGCATGACCCGGTCGCGCTGGAATTCGTGGGAATGGACGTAGCGGCGCAGGCCGCGGGCGAATTCGGTGAGGATGTCGGAGACCTCGTGGGAGCCGTCTTTCATCTGCCGCATCAGCGTGCGCAGGGAGCGACGGGTGGACAGGTCCAGGGCGGCGGAGAAGTCGCGGTCGAGGATGGCGGCGATGTCGTCGTCGAAGGCCGCGGACTGTTCGGGGTCGCGGACGAGGGCGGAGAATGCGGAGAACGTGCGGCCTTCGTCGGAGGATTCGATGAGGTCGACGCCGCGGAAGACTTCGTCGAGGACCTGGGATTGGGAGTCCTCGGCGGCGAGGATCGAGATCCGCAGCTCCTGGTTGAGGTCTTCGAAGCGGGCGCGCACGCGGGCGAAGTCGGCGGGTAGCCCCTGTGCCTGCTGCAGGATGTCGTTCACGCGTTCGTTCGCTCGCCTCCGGTCGAGGACGACGGAGCGGGGGTCGCCGCGGCGGACGCGGGCGATCTCGGCGTCGATGCGGTCGCGTTCGGCGCGCAGGGACGCAAGCCTGCGGGAGCTGTCGGGGTCGGTGTCGATGGCCAGTTGGTGCACGGATTGGGCGAGGCTGACCAGCCGGGATTCTGTCGCGGTCTGCGGTGGGGTGCGCAGCTGTTCGAGCATGCGGATGGCGTCGAAGCCGGCGGCGGAGAGTTCGTAGGTCTCGCCCCTCGCCCCGGTGGCGGGTCTGCGGACGAGGATCTCGGCCCGTCGCCAGTCGTCGCAGTACGCCTTCGCGGTGCGCAGCGAGAGGTCGAAATGGTCACGGAGCTCTTCGAGATCGGCGTCGATGCTCTCATGCAGGTCGTCGGTGTTCACCCGGGTACCGGGACGGCCCAGGTGGGCGTCGAGGGTTCCGGCCATGACGGCGAGGTTGTCGGCCCGGAGCATGCGCAGAGTGGCATTCGACTCGAGCAGTCGCCGGTAGGCGAGCGCGGAAGACAGGGCGGACATAGGAACTATTCTCAATGCCCGGGCGGGTGCGCGCCAATTCCCGGTCACTCGGCCCGCGCCGTGTTCAGGTCAAGGCATCCCTCTCGTCAGTCCATCGCGTTCTCCTCGTCGGCCCGTCGCCTGCCTCTCGTCAGTCCATTGCATCCCTCCCGCCGAAGGTCACGGGGTCGACGGGGCGATCCTTCCTCGGCATCTTCGCGACGACGAGGCAGTAGGACTCGAGAACGAGATCATGGAGCAGGTCGGAGTCGAACCGCTCCCCCGGCTCTTGTCCATTCCCATCCTCGTCGTCGGGCTCGTCCGCCGCTTCCCCTTCACTTCCGTCGTCCCCGCCGCCTGCCACGGTGATCCAGTGCTTCTTGTTCATGTGATAGCCCGGAGTGATCTCGGCATAGGCGTCTCGGAGCACCTCACCGTCGAGGGGATCGATCTTGAGATTGATGCTGGGGATCCCGCGCAGCCGAAAGGCCATCATGAACATCTTCCCGCGCACCTTGTACACGGTGTTCTCCGGCCCGAAGGGATGGTCGATCTCGACAGAGGGGTACTGCATGGCCTGCTCATGGGCCAGACGGAGCACGGTATCGGGATCCATGCGTGGAGGTTAGCAGACGGCTGTGACATGAGAACTGACGTTAGACTCGAATCATGCCTGAGACCTCTTCGCAGACCGCCCCTCACCTGCTGTTGGCCGCCCTCGGCGGAACGATCGCCTCGACTGCCAATGCCGCAGGTGGGGTTGCCCCTGCCCTCGGCGGCGCCGAGATCGCCGCGGCCGCTGGGCTCGATCAGGTGTGGCCGAATCTGCAGGCCGATTTCACGCAGGTCGCTCAGGTCTCGAGTGCGAATGTCACCCTCGAGATGCTCTTCGACGTCGTCGAGCTCGCCCGCACGAGCTCGGCCGACGGCATCGTACTCACGCAGGGCACCGACACCCTCGAGGAGTCGGCTTTCGGGCTCTGGCTGCTCAATGATTCGGGCACCCACATCGCCGTCACCGGGGCGATGCGCAATCCGACCCTGCCCGGTGCCGATGGTCCGGCGAACGTCCGTGCTGCTGCGCTCACCGCCCTGTCCGAGCAGGTCGCAGGTCTGCCGGCCACGCTCGTGTTCAATGACGAAGTCCACGATCCGAGGTTCGTCACGAAGTCGCACACCACCTCGACGGCGGCGTTCTCCTCCGGGCCCGTGCTCGGCGCGATCGGCTGGCTGAGCGAGGACGACCTCCACCTTCCTCACGCCCCGGGCGCCGTGCAGTCGCCCTTCGCGGGACTGACCCGTCCGGAACGTTTGGCGACGGTCGCCCTCGCCGAGGTGGGGATGGGTGAGCCGACAGAGACCCTTGATCTCTTCGCCGGGTCCGACTTCGCCGGTGCCGTGCTCTCGGGCGTCGGCGGCGGACATGTCCCCGCCGAGCTGCTGCCTGCAGTGGCCCGATTGGCCGAGTCGATGCCCGTCGTACTCGCTTCCCGCACCGGCTCGGGTGCCAGCCTGCACCGAACCTACGGTTACCCCGGCGGCGAGATCGGTCTGATCGAGACCGGACTCGTACCCGCCGGGATACTCGATGCCCGCAAGGCTCGCATCGTGCTCACTCTGGCGCTGAGCTTCGGCCTGACCCCCGCCGAGGTGTTCGCCCACTTCGGGTAGTCAGCGGGATTCGGCTCCTCAGATCGGACGGGTCGAGCCGCGAACGACGAGTTCGGGGGTGAATTCTCGATCGTGGTGCTCATGGGAAACAGAAGCGTTCTCCTGCAGCAGCGTCTCGACCGCCGTCCGCCCCAGCAGCTCGGCCGGCTGTCGCACGGAGGTCAGTGGGACGATCGTCGAGAACGCGTAGTCGATGTCGTCGTAACCGACGATCGCGATGTCGTCGGGGATCCTCAGATCGCTGAACATGAGCACCGCCTGCATGAAGCCGACGGCGAGCAGGTCGTTGGCACAGAAGACCGCATCGGGTCGTTCGCCATCGGGCAGAGCAACGACCTTCTCTCCCGCATTCCGACCGGCCAGGATGGTCAGCTCCTCGGTGCCGAACACCGGCAGCTCGAGCCCTGATTCCTCCGCACGCCCTCGAGCTCCGAGCAAGCGGTCAGCGACCTGCGGCAGCGATTGCGGCCCCCCGATGAAGGCCGGGCGCGTGCAGCCGCCGGCAAGGATGTGGTCGAGCGCCATCCGACCTCCGGCGACGTTGTCCACAGTCACCGACGACAGTGCGTAGCCTCTCGAGGCACGGTCGACGAGCATGACGGGCGTCCCCCGACCGGCGACGGATTCGAGCTGGGACAGATCGGAGCCGGTCGGCGTCACAAGCAGGCCGTTGACCCGCTGTTCAGCGAACAGGTCGACATACTTCGATTCCCGTACCTCATCGGTTCCCGAATCACCGATGAGCAATGACAGTCCCGCCTCATCACACGCCTGTCTGGCGCCATGCGCAACCGAAGCGAAGAACGGATTGGACGTGTCGAGCACGACGAGCCCCAAACTGCTGCTGTGGCCGGACCTCAGCTGCCTCGCTGCGGCATTGCGAACGAAGCCGAGTTCATCGATCGCCTCATTGACCTTCCGGGCGGTCGACGCCGCCACCCTTGACGAGCCATTGACCACATGGGACACGGTTCCGACGGAGACTCCGGCGCGATCGGCGACCTCACGCATACTCACTTTCGCCATGAGCCTCCTTCGAAACCGGCACCCGGGCTGACAGTCACCACGGGCAGGAACATGTCTCATTGTGCCCGATACCGGCGGCACAAGCCCTGCATCAGTCACCGCCTTGATGTGATCAGGACGACATGCTAGTGTTCCCAACAACAATATTGAAACGTTTCAATTCATCGTCGGCAACGCAGAGTCGCGAACCCGATCAATCCCGGAGGAACCTATGAGGGACACAACGACGTCGTCCAAATGGAAGGCCACGGTCGCCGTGGCCATGTCGAACTACATCGAGGCCGGTTCGATCATCGCGATCGCCACGAGCATGAGCCTGTGGCAGACCGAGTTCGGCCTCGACAGCATGGCCGTCGGCCTGCTCAGCGCCTTGAGCGCCAATGCGTTCGGCGCTGCCATCGGTGCCGCCATCGGCGGACCGCTCTGCGACCGCTACGGCCGCAAGTTCATCTACACCTATGACCTTCTGCTGTACATGTTCGGCACGCTGTTCGCGATCTTCGCTCTCAACTTCACCTCGCTCCTCATCGGCTTCGTCCTCACCGGAATCGCCGTCGGAGCCGGCGTCACCGCCGCATGGACCTACATCGCCGAAGAGGCTCCCGACGGTCGTCGCGCCGGTCACGTCGGTGTGGCCCAGCTCGCCTGGTCCATCGGGCCGATGATCGGCTTCCTGCTCGCTGCACTGCTCGAGCCCATGGGCCTGCTGGGTTCGCGCATCATCTTCGCCCATCTCTTCGTCATCGCGTTCATCACTTGGTGGGTCCGTCGCGGTTTGGCCGAGTCGCGCCGGTGGACGGAGAAGAATGCGAATCCCAACAGCGTCAGCACTTACCGCGGTTTCTTCGAAATGTTCGCCAACAAGAAGAATCTCACCGCTCTCCTCTTCCTCATCGGTGTCTACGGGCTCTGGAACACCGTGGCCGGGCAGGCCGGCATCTTCCAGCCACGCATCTACGAAGCCACCGGACTCACCGATGCCCGCTCCCAATACCTCCTGCAGGTCCTCGTCTGGGGCCTGACCAGTGCCGCAACGTTCTTCGGCTTCATGCGCTACGGGGACAAGGTCTCCCGCAAGTGGCTCTACGGCTTCGGCGCCGGACTCGGCGTCATCGCATGGGCCGTTCTCATCTACGGACCGGCCGGCTGGTTTTCGCTGCTGACCTTCGCCATCGGCTGGGGCATCTCCTCGGGTATCGGCGCTCAGGCCTTCTACGGACTGTGGGCGGCCGAACTCTTCGCCACCCGCTACCGGGCCTCCGCACAGGGCTTCATGTTCATGACCGTGCGCGTCATGGTCGGCGTCCTCTCCCTGTGGTTCCCCCTCATGCTCGAGAAGACCGGCATCCATGGTGTCGGCGTCCTCATCCTCGGCCTACTCATCGCGGCCCTGCTCATCGGCATGATCTGGGCACCGAAGACGCAGAACAAGACCCTCGAAGAGATCGAGATCGAACGCTACGGACGACTTCTCGATGCTGATCACGCCACCGAGGTGGCCGAAGGCAATATTCGTCCCGACGGCACCCCTGCGGTCAGGGAGCCCTGAGATGGAACGTGTGTGCTTCCGCATGCAGGTCGACCCCGCCCGTCTCGCTGACTACATCGCCGCCCACCGAGCAGTGTGGCCGGAGATGCTCGAGGCCCTCGAAGAGACAGGATGGCGCAACTACTCTCTGTTCGCCGATCCGACAGGCATGGTCATCGGCTACCTCGAGACCGACGACTACGAAGCAGCCCAGAAGGGCATGGAGCTCACGGAGATCAATGCCGCCTGGCAGGAGTCGATGTCTCCGTACTTCGCTGCCGGAGGATCCTTCGACGCAGGCCCCGAACAGCTGCGCGAGGTCTTCCACCTCGAGGATCAACTCACCAAGTACTCAGCACCTCAGCAACAGTAAGGAACCGTGACTCCCATGAGCACACCCCGCACCTTCTCCGATATCACCGACCAGCTTGCCGCGCAGGCGATCGAGCTGCCGTCGTGGGCGTTCGGCAACTCCGGCACCCGGTTCAAGGTCTTCGGCACCCCGGGCACCCCACGGGACCCGTTCGAGAAGATCGCCGACGCCGCCAAGGTCGACGAACTCACCGGCCTCGCCCCACAGGTGGCACTGCACATCCCTTGGGACCTCTGCGACTTCGACGAACTGGCCACGCACGCAGAGGATCTCGGGGTCCGACTCGGCACCGTCAACTCGAACACCTTCCAGGACGATGACTTCAAGTTCGGCGCACTGACTCATGAAGACCAGGCGATCCGGACGAAGGCGATCGATCATCATCTCGAATGCATCGATGTCATGGACCGCACAGGCTCGCGCGATCTCAAGATCTGGCTGGCAGAGGGCTCGAACTATCCTGGCCAGGCTGATATGCGGGGTCGCCAGGACCGACTCCACGACTCGCTGACCAGGATCTACGACCGCCTCGGCGACGAACAGCGGCTGGTACTCGAGTACAAGTTCTTCGAACCGTCGTTCTACCACACGGATGTCCCCGACTGGGGTACGAGCTATGCCCAAGTGGCCGCCCTCGGCGAGAAGGCGATGGTCTGCCTCGACACCGGACATCACGCGCCGGGAACGAACATCGAGTTCATCGTCATGCAGCTGCTGCGGCTGGGCAAGCTCGGCTCCTTCGACTTCAATTCGCGGTTCTATGCCGATGACGACCTCATGGTCGGTGCCGCCGATCCGTTCCAGCTCTTCCGCATCATCCACGAGGTGATCCGCGGCGGGGGCCTCAACAACCCGAACGTCGCGTTCATGCTCGACCAGTGCCACAACGTGGAGAACAAGATCGAAGGCCAGATCCGGTCGGTGCTCAACGTTCAGGAGATGACCGCCCGGGCACTCCTCATCGACACCGAGGCACTGCAGGAGGCTCAGAGGGCCGGTGATGTCATCACTGCCAACGACATCTTCATGGATGCTTTCTACACCGACGTTCGCCCGGATCTGGCGGAGTGGAGAGTCTCCCGCGGTCTGCCCGCCGACCCGATCCGCGCCTTCCGCGATTCCGGCTACCAGCAGCAGATCGCCGCCGACCGCGTCGGCGGAACCCAGGCCGGCTGGGGCGCCTGATCCAAAACACACCGGGGTGCCCCGGACGATTCCTGGGCACCCCGCCAGCAGCCCCTCCCCCACCCGCCATTCACTTCGCCATTCGCACCATCCTCCGAGGAGAACCATGACCAACCCGACAGTGAACGAACTCATCGCCCGCTCGAACTCACTGGGGGCCGACCGCCGCAACACGAACTTTGCCGGCGGCAACACCTCTGCCAAGGGCACCGACCTCGACCCGGTGACCGGTGAGAAAGTCGAACTGCTGTGGGTCAAGGGCTCGGGCGGCGATCTCGGCACGCTCACCCCCGAAGGCTTGGCGGTTCTCCGACTCGACCGACTGCGGGCTATGGAGACCACCTACCCGGGCATCGAGCGGGAAGACGAAATGGTCGCGGCCTTCGACTACACCCTGCACGGCAAGGGTGGGGCAGCACCCTCGATCGACACCGCGATGCATGGTCTCGTCGACGCCGCACATGTCGACCACCTCCATCCGGATTCGGGCATCGCGATCGCCACCGCCGCCGACGGCGAGGCGCTGACGCAGAGCATCTTCGGCGACCGGGTCGTGTGGGTGCCCTGGCGTCGGCCCGGCTTCCAGCTCGGCCTCGACATCGCCGCGATCCGCAAGGAGAACCCGCAGGCCATCGGCACCATCCTCGGTGGTCACGGGATCACGGCATGGGGAGCAACCTCGGCGGAATCCGAGGAGAACTCACGCTGGATCATCGACACTGCGGCACGCTACATCGAGGAGCACGGCCGCCCCGACCCCTTCGGCCCGGTCCGGCCGGACTACGCCGGCCTGCCGACCGACGAGCGCCGGGTCAAAGCGGCCGCACTCGCGCCGCACCTGCGCAGGCTCGCCTCGGCGGATAAGACCATGGTCGGTCACTTCACCGACGATCCCGCCGTGCTCGAGTTCCTCGCCGGCGACAAGCTCAACGCCCTCGCCGAACTCGGCACGAGCTGCCCCGACCATTTCCTGCGCACGAAGGTCAAACCGCTGGTCGTCGATCTGCCCGCGGCCACCTCGGTCGACGACATCATCGCAGCGCTCCCCGGCCTGCACGAGGCCTACCGAGCCGATTACCAGGCCTATTACGATCGCCACGCGGAACCGGATTCCCCGGCCATGCGGGGAGCCGACCCAGCCATCATCCTCGTCCCCGGCGTCGGCATGTTCTCCTACGGCGCGGACAAGCAGACCGCACGAGTGGCAGGGGAGTTCTATATCAACGCCATCAATGTCATGCGCGGGGCTGAAGCCCTGTCGTCCTATGCTCCGATCTCCGAAGCCGAGAAGTTCCGCATCGAGTACTGGGCGTTGGAAGAGGCGAAGCTCAAGCGGAAGCCAGCACCGAAGCCCATGGCCTCTCGCGTCGCCTTCGTCACCGGTGCCGCTTCGGGCATCGGCAAGGCGATCGCCACACGATTGGCCTCCGAAGGCGCCTGCGTCGTCATCGCCGATCTCGACCGTGACAAGGCCGAGGCTGCCGCCGCGGAGCTCGGTTCCTCCGATGTCGCCATCGGTGTCGCCGCCGACGTCTCCGACGAGGCGGGGGTGCAGTCGGCTCTCGCCGAGGCGGTGCTCGCGTTCGGAGGAATCGACCTCGTCGTCAACAACGCCGGACTGTCTCTGTCGAAGTCGCTGTTCGACACGACTGAGGCCGATTGGGACCTCCAGCACGACGTCATGGCCAAGGGCTCGTTCCTCGTGTCGAAGAACGCTGCGCGGATCCTCGTCGACCAGGGCCTCGGCGGCGACATCGTCTACATCTCCTCGAAGAACTCGGTGTTCGCAGGGCCGAACAACATCGCCTACTCGGCGACGAAGGCCGACCAGGCCCATCAAGTGCGTCTGCTCGCCGCCGAGCTCGGCGAACACGGCATCCGCGTCAACGGGATCAACCCCGATGGAGTCGTCCGCGGATCCGGCATCTTCGCCGGAGGCTGGGGTGCTCAGCGAGCAAAGACGTATGGAGTCGAGGAGAAGGATCTGGGGAAGTTCTACGCCCAGCGCACCATCCTCGGTCGTGAGGTCGTTCCGGAGAACGTCGCAAATGCCGTCTTCGCTCTGTGCACCGACGATTTCTCGCACACGACCGGTCTGCACGTGCCCGTCGACGCCGGCGTCGCCGCCGCCTTCCTGCGGTGATGTCGGGCTCAACCGTGGACAGGCCCACTGGACTCACGCTCGCGGCCGTCGACCTCGGCGCCACGAGTGGTCGCGTCATCCTCGGCGGGGTCACAGACGGTGTGCTGCAGATGAAGCACGTCGCGCGGTTCCCGAATGCGCCGCAGATGGTGGGCGAGAGTCTGCATTGGAACATCCAATCTCTCTTCGCTGGCCTGAGCGACGGCTTGCGAGAGGCGATCAGCGCGAGTCCGGGTCTCGCCAGCATCGGCATCGACTCGTGGGCCGTCGACTACGGGCTGCTGTGGGACGGAAGACTGCTCGGCATCCCGCATCACTATCGGGACGGAAGGAACCTGCGCGGTGTCGAAATCGTCCATGACAGCATGGGACCAGCAGAACTCTTTGCCCACAACGGCCTCCAGCATCTGGATTTCAACACCGTCTTCCAGTTCGCGGTCGAAGCGGAAGACGGGTTCCTCGACCTCGCCGACCGCGCCCTGCTCATCCCCGACCTCATCGCCTTCTGGCTCACCGATCAGATGCGAACGGAGCTGACGAATGCCTCGACCACAGGTCTGCTCTCGGTGACGGATGGCACCTGGGATGTCGACCTGATGAATCGGCTCGAACTGCCCTGTGGCCTACTGCCCGAACTCGTCTCCCCCGGCGAGCGCCTCGGTGAACTCACCGAGCCGGTCGCGGAGCGTCTCGGCGCTCGCGCACCGATCCAGGTCACGGCCGTCGGCAGCCATGACACCGCCTCGGCGGTGGTGGCCGTTCCGATGGAGGGGCCGAACTGCGCATTCATCTCCAGTGGGACCTGGTCCCTGGTCGGTCTCGAGATCGACGTTCCCGTCGTGACCGAAGAAGCCCGACTGGCGAACTTCACGAACGAAGGCGGCGTCGACGGCACGGTCCGGTTCCTCAAGAATGTCTCGGGACTGTGGCTGCTGAGCGAATCGATGCGTCAGTGGGAGCAGGATGCCACTGACGCCCAGCGCAGCTCAAACCTCGAGACTCTGCTCGCCGAGGCGGCCGAAGTCGAGGCACCGGTGGCCGTCTTCGATCCGTCCGACGACCGTTTCACCCCACCCGGGGATATGCCCAGCCGCATCCGCGATTGGTGTGTCGAACACGGTCAGGAGCCACCGCGCACCCGAGCCGAGGTGGTCCGTTCGATCCTCGAATCGCTCGCCACCGCCTATGCCTCGACGATCTCGACTGCCGAAGAACTGACCGGCAGAACGGTCGAGACGATCCACGTCGTCGGCGGAGGGTCACAGAATTCACTGCTGTGCCGACTGACCGCCGAGCGTACCGGGTGCCGCGTCATCGCCGGCCCTGTTGAAGCGACTGCGATCGGCAACCTGCTCGTCCAGGCCCGGGCGGTCGGCCAGGTCTCAGAGGACGCCTCCCTAGCTGATCTGCGACAGATCGTTCGGAATTCGTTCCCGGTCGTCGAATACTCGCCGTCCTGAAATCGGCAGCTGATGTGTTCGCTAGCCGCCTTCAGTTTGCAAGAATTCTTCGATTGAAGGAAGCAGTTGAGGAATCTCGTACCGCAGAGTTGACCACACAAACCCATAGTCGATTTCGCCATACTCGTGCGCAGTCACGTTTCGCATGCCGATGATCCGATGAATGTTCGGTACTTGGTCTGCCAGCTCAGGTTGAGCACCACGAAACTTCTTCAACGCTTCTCCGAGGAGCTCCAACTGTCTCTCGACAGCAGAGCGAACCAACAGATTCTCGGCGAATGACTCGAGGTCGGATATCCCGGAAACGAACCCTGTCATAGCGTTCATCGACGCAACTGCGTCCCACAGCCAGGCTCTTGAGTCAGGCTACAAAGACATCGCGAGCACTGCTCAGTGCGGACTGCTTGAAGTAGGGGTTGCGCATGGAACGGCCCACGACCAAGTCCACATTTCGACCTAGTAGGTCGGTCAGCCCTTCACGCAGACCGAAATAGTCGCTGAAGAGATTCGTGTGTTCGGGTAGAAAATCAACGATGAAGTCGACGTCGCTCGAAGCCGGGTCGAATTCGCCTGTTACCGCTGAGCCGAAGATCCGCAATCGAGCGACACCGTACTCGCGGCATAGTTCAGCCACGGCGTCGGCATCGATCTCGATTGCGGATTCCATACGACTATTTTCTCACTTCGGCATAAGAACCGACAGCCTCAGCTTTCGGCACCCACCGCGACGACCATCTTGCCGAAGTTGCCGCCGGTGAGCAGGTCGTTGAAGTACTCGGGGGCCTTCTCGAGTCCCGGGCGGATGTCCTCGCGGAACCGCACCTTACCCTCCTTGAGCCAGCCGCTCATATCGGTGAGGAACTGACCGGTGAGCCGTTCGGCGAATTCGAACTGGATGAAGCCGCGGACCAGCAGCGACTTCGTGAGGATCTGACCCATGAGCGCACCCGAACGGTCGGGCCCCTCTGGCAGGGAGGTGAGGTTGTAGTTGGCCACGAGCCCGCAGACGGGAACGCGACCGTAGGTGTTCATCCTCGGCAACACGGCGTTGAAGACGTCTCCGCCGACGTTCTCGAAGTAGACGTCGATGCCCTGCGGGACCGCATCTTTCAGTTCCTGCTTGAGGTTGCCCGAACGATGGTCGAGGGCCACGTCGAAACCGAGTTCCTTCAGGTGCGCGACCTTCTCCGGCCCGCCGGCGATGCCGACCGCGGTCGCACCCTTGATCTTCGCGATCTGACCGACGACCGAACCGACGGGTCCGGTGGCGGCGGCCACGGCCACTGTCTCGCCTTCCTTCGGCTGACCGATCTCAAGGAGGCCCGCGTACGCGGTGAATCCGGGCATGCCGAGCACACCGAGGTGGGTGGAGATCGGTGCGAGCTCCGGGTCGATCTTGCGCAGATGTCCGGTCGACTCGACCGAGTACTCCTGCCATCCGCCGTAGCCGAGGACGATGTCGCCGACGGCGAAGTCGGGCGAGTTCGATTCGACCACCTCGGCGACGGTCGCGCCGACCATGACATCGCCGACCTCGACGGGCTTGGCGTAGGACTTCGCGTCCGACATCCGACCGCGCATGTACGGATCGAGCGAGAGGTAGAGGGTGCGCAGCAGGACCTGACCCTCACCCGGGGTAGGTACGGGCACCTCGTCGAGGAGGTAGTTCTCGGCCGTGGGCGCGCCCACGGGACGGGAGTTCAGGCGAACCCTGTGATTGGTCGTCATCAGGCTGTTTCCTTTCATCGGATGATCCGTGTCATCGACACGTCGGCGTCATCGGAACTGTCTGTCATAGCAACCATTCGGGATCGATCGATGTTCCTGATCGAACGATTTTTCTGGCCCAGACTTTTCGTCCGTCCCATTCACGAGCCCGCGCGCCACCGTCTCCCACTGCGGGTCGAAGGCCCACGCAAAATCGCCGAGGTGGTCGAGCAGCTCCGCACCATTGGCGCGGATGATCTCCGACCACTCGGACGGCCAGGCCCCGAAGTTCGCGGCCGCGGCGAGTTCATCGACATCCTTGAATACCGCCCCGGTGACGTCGAACCCGCCGTCAGGAGTGTGCAGCGGCAGCGAGGAGACGGGAAAGGTGATGTCGAGGATGTGGTCGCTGGTGAACAGGGCATCATCGGTTCTCATGTGCGTGGCTTCGAGATTGACGTACCACTCGGCACGCACCGAGTTGCCACCGCCGGACACTGCACCTCCGGGAGCAGCAGCCTCGTCGTCCTTGAGCAGCACCCACACGGAGAACGGCACCTGCGGCGGAACGATCTTCAGTACTCCGCGTCCGTGCCAGGTCCCGTCGACGTTGATCCGGGTCGGTGCCTCGGCGGGTGGCCGGAACCGTGCGGCCAACGGGACGTCGTGCGGATTCGCGTCCTCCCATCCGACGATCCGGGTCTCCTGAGTCGGCGTGCCGCCGGATAGCCACAGGACGAGACTCTCGGGCCCATCGGCGATGACACGCATCGGTCGGGCCACCTCGGCGAGGTCGCGGTCGAAGTCGAACCGACGAAACGTCCAGGTCACGGTCTCACCGGGTGCCCGAAACGGCCCCTGGCCGACGGGCCTGACCTGCGCGGGAGCGGTGACCGGATAAGGATCGCGCAAGCTCATGCGGGCAGTCTATGCCGCGGTCATGCACGCCCGCTGAGGGCCGATGTCCGTTCCGCCTGCCCCCGGAACCGGCATCCTCGCTCTGCCCTGCCTGGGCATACCGCCCGCCTGACCGTGCCCAGCCACGTCATAGAGTGGGGCCATGAACGACTCCGATGATGCAGCTTCAGCGATGACCGCTCCCCCGCGATCGGATGCGGAGATCCCCGCCTATCTCAACGAGCTCGACCTGCCGGGACTCGCCGACATCCACGTTCACTTCCTGCCGCAGAACGTACTCGACAAGGTGTGGGCGTATTTCGACAATGCCGAGGCCAACTACGGTCAGCCCTGGCCGATCCACTACCGGTACGACACTGACACCCGCCTGCGCATCGTCCGTGACCTGGGCATTCGCGCGATCCCGGCGCTGACCTACCCGCATAAACCCGGCATGGCCGCCTGGCTGAATGACTGGAACGCCGAGTTCGCCGCCGCCCATTCCGACGTCATCCACTGCGGGACCCTCTACGCCGAACCCGAAGCCGCCGACTACGTCCCCGCCGCTTTGGCCGCTGGTGCGAAGCTGTTCAAAGTCCACATCCAGGTGGGCGGATTCTCCCCCGATGACCGGGTGCTCGACCCTGCCTGGCGGGCCCTCAAAGAGGCGCAGGTGCCGATCGTCATCCACGCGGGTTCGCGTCCGCTGCCGGGTGAGTTCACCGGCCCCGAGGCGGTCGCGCACGTGCTCGAGCGCTTCCCGACGCTGCGGTTCGTCATCGCCCACATGGGCATGCCGGAGTACGACGAGTTCGCCGACCTCGCCGAAACCTACGAGGGCGTTCACCTGGACACGACGATGTACGTCTCGGGATATTTCCAATCGCCCGCCGAGGTGGCCCCCACCTACCGTGAACGTTTGGCCGGTCTGCAGGACAAGATCATCCTCGGCTCGGATTTCCCGAACATCCCCTACCCGTATGCCGACCAGATCTCCGGCCTGGCCGGGCTCGGACTCGGCGACGAGTGGATGCGTTCGGTGCTGTGGCGCAACGGGGCGCGGGTGCTCGGACTCGACGGCTAGGACACGGAGAGCCGCGGCGAGGATTCAGCCTTCGCGGGGCACTCGCTCGGCCCCGATGACTCCCTCCAGTATGTCCTCGTCGATCGGGGAACCTCGGCGGATGACGCTGATCTGCCCGGTCGATTCGAGGATCACACACGCGACCTCATCACGATTGCGGATGCCGGCCGAGCGCAGCTTCGCGACCACCTCGTCGCGGTCGACGTGGGACTTCGCGAGGTTGTGAGTGAGCATCTCAGGACCTGCCATGAGGACGACGGCCGGGGAGTTGACGACGCCGCGGATCAGCCCGAATCGGCGTCCCGCTCCGGTCACTGCCTGCAGGATGAGCAGCGTTGCCAGTGCCAGCGCTCCACCGACCAGGGTCGGGGTGTCGCCGAGGATGGACCGGCCGATGATCGCTCCGATCGCGATGATCGAAGCCAGGTCGAAACTCGACAGGTTCGCCAGGGTCCGCTGGCCGAAGACGCGCAGGAGCAGAATGATGCCGAAGTAGAAAGCAACGCACGAGGCGACGACCCTGACCGCATCGACCCAGTCGAGTCCGTATTCCATCCAATCCATGAAGAACCTCCGGGATGGATGATACCGCCACCGAGGCGGCCGAGCCGGGACTCAGAGCGTACGAAGCCAATCGTCGAGGGTGACGTCGGAGCGCCTCGGCGATGATGGGAAGAGTCCGTCGCGGGAGGCCGGACAGGTCAGGGGGAGCTGTGACCTCTCAGACGCCGCACGGGCGGACCCATGATGAGCCCGCCCGTGCGCCGGTCGCTTCTCGCTTCTCAGTTCTGGTTGACCGTGACTGTGCCAGTGTCGGCTGTGGCTGAGATCGGCACCAGCGTCTTGTCCTCGTCGTCCTTCGGGTCCTCGGACACATCGTATTTCTTCAGATCCGAGGCCAGATCGACGGATCCATCGGTCGACTTCGCATTGATCCGGTAAACGAAGTCCTCGTCGCCCTTTTCGTTCGCGAGCTTGAGGTTCGGCAGCCGCAGCTCGATCGATCCTTCCTCGGTCTTCGCGCTGATGCCGCCGGATGGGATCGCCTCGTCGGTGAAGGCGAGATCGAGTGTGCCCGTCGAGGTGACCGCATCGAGGTGGTCGGTGACGGTGAGGTCCTCGCCGTCGATGGCCCCGACTCCGGTCTTGGCCTCGACGGTCTCGAAGGTGCCTTCGAGCGAGGTCGCACCCCAGTCGGTCGAGGTGCGGATCCGGTCGGCCGAGCCGCTGACGGTCAAAGCCCCGCCATCGGTGTCGGCGCTGATCTCGGCGAAGTCGCCATCGACGTCGAAGGTGCCGTAGTTGCTGTCGAGGCTGAGCTTGAGGTCGCGGGCCACCTCGGTGGGGACGGTGACGGTGATCCGGGTGTTCTCGAGCTTCCGGTCCTCGTCCAGACCCACCTCGGCGACGCCACCGCGCGAGTCGACCGTGAGGTCCGGAGCAGCGTCGCGGGGGCCGGTGGCGCGGAGCTCGACGGTGGGATCGGCGTCATCGTCGGTGCGGACGTCGACGGAGGCCCCCATCGCCAAGCTGACCTTGAGCTCCTTCATCGTCTCCGGCAGCGGCTGCGAGGATTCGAGCTTGCCGTAGTGCAGGCGGGAGGCTCCATGGGCGGCGGTGACGATCACGGGGATGAGGAGGACGATGGCGGCGAGGACGATCAGCACCGTGCGCAGACCGAGTCGGGCGGATTCGCTGATGCGGACTGTGGCAGGCATTCTAGGCTCCGAGGAATGTGAGGACGGCGAGGACGCGTCGGTTGTCCGAGGTGTCGGCGGTGAGGCCGAACTTCGTGAACACCGAGCTGATGTGCTTCTCAACGGCTCCGGCGCTGAGGTAGAGGGTGCGGGCGATCGCGGCGTTGGATTTGCCTTCGGCCATGAGCTGGAGGACTTCGATCTCACGGGGGCTCAGGGTCGACAGGCCGTCCTTCTTGCGGGTGCGCACGAGGATCTGGGAGACGACCTCGGGGTCGAGGACGGTGCCGCCGGAGGCGACCTCGTCGACGGCTGCGAGGAAGTCCTCGACGTCGGCGACGCGGTCCTTGAGGAGGTAGCCGAATCCGCCGGTGTTCTCGGCGATGAGTTCCGAGGCGTACTGCTCCTCGACGTACTGGCTGAAGACGAGGACCTTGACGTCGGGGTTCTGCTTGCGGATGAGGACCGCGGCGCGGATGCCTTCGTCGGTGAACGTCGGAGGCATGCGCACGTCGATGACGGCGAGGTCCGGCGGATCGTTGTGGACGACGGCGAGGAGTTCGCTGGCGTCGGCGACGGCGGCGATGACCTCATGTCCGGCGTCGGCGAGGAGTCGTTCGAGTCCGGCCCGCAGGACGGCAGAGTCTTCAGCGATTACGATGCGCATGGCACCTCCACAACTATGGTTGTCGGCCCACCTGCGGGGCTGGTCAGGTTCAGTGTGCCACGAGCCGCTTCGACGCGGTCGATGAGACCGGCGATGCCGGTGTGCCGTCCGGTCCGGTCGACGCGGGCCCCGCCCTGACCGTTGTCGGTGACGACGATCTGGACGCCGGTGTCGATCGGCGCGATGAACACGCTGGCCTTGGTGGCGCCCGAGTGTTTGGCGACGTTCGTCAGGCATTCGGCGACGACGAAGTAGGACACGGCTTCGGCTTCCCGTCCGATCCGTCCCTCGAGGCGGACGTCGACGTCGACGGGGATAGTCGAGCGTCCCGCGAGCGCGGAGACGGCGGCGTCGAGTCCGCGGTCGGTGAGCACCGCCGGGTGGATGCCGCGGGCGAGCTGGCGCAGTTCGGTGACGATGCCCTTGGCCTCGGTGTGGGCTTCGGAGACGAGTTCCTTCGCACGTTCGGGGTCGGTGTCGATCTTCGACTTCGCCATCCCCAGGGTCATGGTCAGCGCGACGAGGCGGGGCTGGGCTCCGTCGTGGAGGTCGCGTTCGATGCGCAGGCGTTCGGCGGCGGCCGCCTCGATGCCGGCCATGCGTGCCCGGTCGAGTTCGGTCACCTCGGCCTGGAGTGCGACGGTGCGGGCCGGGGCCAGCAGCGCCCGGTCGAGAGCACGGTCGAGGAGCGGGGCGAACCACAGGATCGCGAGCGAGCTGGCGAGGACGATGACCGAGCCGATGGCGACGCCGATGCGGGCCGGCCCGTCGATGGACTCACCGACGAAGAAGGTGTTGACTCCGGCAGGGTTGATGGCGGAGAAGATGCCGAGCAGGGATCCGCAGATGCCGGCGAGTGTGCCGCCGACGATGATCGCTCCCAACAGCATCTTGATGTAGTGGTGGGCGGTCGAGCGCCAGAAGGCACCGGATTTCACCTGCAGCCAGCGGTTGTGGAGGAAGCGGCCGAAGCCGGGTTCGCGGTTGCTGCTTTCGATCTTCGGGACGGGGATCCTGTCCGTGTAGATGAGTTCGGCGCGGTAGCGTTCGACGACGTTCGCGCCCTGCTGGACGAGGACCCACACGAGCAGCGCGAGCACGCCGAGGCCGAGGGCGAAGATGCCGCCGATGCCGGTGAACAGCAGGCCGAGCGGGATCCACGCCCAGATCACGGCGAGGACGGCCGAGAGGACGAGGTTCGCGACCCCGATGAATCCCGTCGGGCGCTTGGGCCACGTGATGGGGCCGTCGGCGGGGATCTCGGTGACGTCGTCCCGACTCAGCGGCAGTGAGCCGGTAACCGGTGCGTAGGCGACCGGTTCGGTGCGCTGTCTTCCTCGCCGAGGTGGCCGTGGAGGTGGCATCGGAGGCTGCCCCTGGCGCGGTGGCTGGGGTTGGCGCGGTTGCTGGGGTTGCCTGGGTTGTTGGGGCTGACGCGGCTGCTGGGGTTGCTGCGGCTGCTGGGGTTGCTGCGGCTGACCGGGTTGCGGGGGTTGGCCGGGCTGGTGGGGCTGCTGTCCGGCGGGGCTGTAAGAGGCCGGGGTTGAGGGGTAGGTGCGAGGACCGGAGTGGCTGGGTGTCGCCGCGTAGTTCGGCGGTGCGGGGTGGGCCGTCGGAGCCTGAGCGTATTGCCTGGTCGGGTGCTGGGGGTTCTGCGGCTGTTCGTACCCCTGTGGCTGCTGCGGGTACTGACGAGTCGCACCGGTGGCGAACGGCACGTCGAGATCGAGAGGCTTGGTCCGGAACTCTCCGGCCTGACTGGCCGCAGGTTCATCGATCTCAGATGTCGGCGGGGCGTTGACGATCGCCTCGGCGCTGATGGATTCTTCGCGTTCACCGGCGCTGGGGGCCGCCTCGGTGTCGGGGGTCTGAGGCTCCACCGGATCGGTGCCGTGCGACTCCTGATCCTGTGGGTTCTCGGGGGTCTTCTCACTCATAGCAATAACGCTACGGGAGTGACGTCGCGGCCAACAGCACGAAGACCTCCGACCCCGCGTCGGGTTTTCCCCCACGGCAGTGACCGTCCCCACTGCCGTGGAGTGAATGCCTCCCACCATCCAACACCGTTTGCGACGAAACATACCGGCGCCGGCTATTTGCGCCGCTACCGACGCATCACACCACTGCAACGGTAGGACGAGCCGCTGCCGGTGCCTCTCGTTCCGAGCCGTCTGCTGAATCGGCATCGTCGGCAGCGGCCCCGTCGGCCGAAGCCGCACCGCCGCCGACAGCGCCCGCCGTCGCGTCGAGAGCCTGCGCGAGGTCGGCGAGGATGTCGTCGATGTCTTCGATGCCCACGGACAAGCGGATGAACGCCCCGTCGATGCTCAGTTCGCAGTCGGCGACGGCCAGGTGCGTCATCGTCGCCGGGTGGTCGATGAGCGACTCCACGCCCCCGAGAGACTCGGCCAGAGTGATCAGCCGAGTGCTCTTCACCAGCGTCAGCGCACGCTCCTCGGTGTCGGTGCGCAGGGAGACCACTCCCCCGAACCCGTTCATCTGTGCCTTCGCGACCTCGTGGCCCGGATGGGAGGGCAGTCCGGGGTAGACCACCTCGGCGATCTCGTCGCGGGTCTCGAGCCATTCGGCCACGGCCTGCGCGTTCTCACAATGCGCCTTCATCCGCACCGGCAGGGTCTTGATCCCGCGCCTGGTCAGCCACGCGTCGAAAGGGGAGATCCCCAGGCTCACCGACGCCAGGTGGCTCTCGAGACGCTCGACCACCTCGGCGGCGCGGGCGCAGGTGGTGCCGTCACCGGCGAGCACGGCTCCGCCGATGACATCGGAGTGGCCGTTGATGAACTTCGTCGTCGAGTGGATGACGAGATCGGCGCCGAGGTCGAGCGGGCGCTGCAGGATCGGGGTCGCAAACGTCGAATCGACGGCCAGCAGCGCATTCGCCTCGTGCGCGAGCCGAGCGGTCTCGGCGATGTCGACGATGTCGAGGCCGGGATTGCTCGGCGTCTCGACCCACACGATCGCGGTCTTCTCGCTGATCGCCGTCGCCAGAGCAGCCGTATCGGTGAGGTCGACGGTGCGGATGCCCACACCCCAGCGTTCGTACTCGTTCTTCAGCAGTCGGTACGTGCCGCCGTAGACGTCGCGGGGAATGATGATCTCATCGCCGGGTCCCAGCAGCGCCGAGAACACCGCCACCTCGGCAGACGTGCCCGAGTTGACCGCGGCCGCGAACGTCGCGTTCTCGAGTTCGCACAGCGCCTCTTCGAGGTCGCTGCGGTTCGGGGTGCCCGTGCGCGCGTAGTCGAATCCGGCGCGGGTGTTGCCCGGGGTGTCCATCATGAAGGTCGAGGTCTGGAAGATCGGGGCCACAACCGAACCGGTGTGCGACTCGGGCATGGCTCCCGAATGCACCGATCGGGTCGAGATTCCGGCGGGTGTGGTGGGTTCGATGCTGTGTGAACTCACGGCGGATCCTTCCTTCACTGATGGTCACCGCTGCTTCCGCGGTGACCATCAGTGTGATCCGCCGACAGCCGTGCATGCGCGCCCGGTGACGCGCACTGTCACCGCATGTCATATGTCGTTGATCATCGTCATTTTTCGACGCGGAAGGTCATCATCCCTCGCCGAGGCGGCTCATCGCCCCGGACTTTCGTTGCCCGATCGTGGCCCGATAGTCGTCCGTTCCTCGCCGAGGCGGCTCGCCATTCCCGTGTGACCGATCCTCCGTCCCGTGTGACCGATTCCGGAGTGGCGCGACGGATCACCCGGCGAGGAGCTCCCGACGGTCGGACCCTGCCGACACGGCGTCGAGAATCGCCGAGGCGATGCGCTCGTTGTCCGCGAACACCGGCGCACCCGTATGCGGACGGGTGAAGGCCTCGGCCGTCGATCCGGAGACCGCAGGGCCGATCAGGAACAGATCCGACTGCGACCGACCGTCGGCGTCGAGCGCGTGGCCCGCCTCGTCCGTGCGCAGCTTCGCATGGGCGGTGTCCTCGAGGAGCAGCGCTCCGGTCGAGCGGAGTGATTCGAGAACCGGATCGGCGGCCTTCTCCGCACTCTGCCGGGCCAATCGCGCATCGACGAAGTGGGTGAAGGTCTTCGGCTCGGGGTGTGCAGCGGATCGGGCGGTGTACCCGGTTTCGTCGGCTGCGATGCTCAGGCCCGGACCGAGGAAGCGGACGAGTCCCGCTTCGTGGAGGGCGAGGATCTGCTTGACCCGGATGGGTGGTGGTCCGCTGCCGATATAGGAGAACAGCGAATGGAAGCGGCCTTCGACGAATTCCGTGCGATGACTGTGGCTGACCCTGCCGACCCGCACGAGCATTCGGATTGAGACATAGGACTTGACCAGGGCGTCGAACACCGCGAGGTCGGCCGAGTGGTGGACGTCGGCGCTGCGGCGCAGGTGGTCCTCGATGTGACGACGCACCCTGGTCTCGGCGCTGGAGTGAGCCGCGCAGCTCAGGTTCTCCAGGGGCCGGTCGAGGCGGGACAGGTCGAACAGGTCCGCCGGGTCGGTGATGATCTCCCGCGCCGAGGCGGCGATCGTCGCGAATCCGGCACGTTCTCTCACCGCATCGGCCCGACTGGGCTGGCTCGTCTCACCATTCCATGGCTCGTCTGTGCCATGTAGGCCCGAGAGCACCCGCTTCGCGGCGTCATCGATGATCTCGAGCAGTTCGGGAGCATCGATCCCCCGCTTCCACAGCACGTGGGCGTAATGGGCGTAGGTGAGTTCGAGTTCGAACAGGGGCCCGAGCACCGTCGTGAAATCGATGTGGTGCCCCGCTCCGTCGAGTCGGTCCTGCCTCAGGTAACGCAGTTCGACCGCGGGCGCGCCGGGGATGTCGGCTCGACTGTAGCCGAGCTTCGGACTGTAGGACACTCCCCGCGAGGACCCGACCCACAGCACGGGTTCGCGGCCCGAGGGCACGTAACGAAGCCGCGGACCGTCGTCGACGAACTCTCCTCTGCGGCCTTCGGTGACCATGACCATGAAGTCGAGGAATGCGAGCCCGAAGCCGCGGGTGAGCACCTCCGCGCCGGCGGGGATGCCGCTGAAGTCGAGGTCGGCGGTGTATCCGGGACCCTGGTAGTACAGCCCAGTGCTCGCCGAGGCTGCCGACCGCGAGTCATCGTCGATCCCAGCCGCAGAGTCCGCCGGCACCGCGGCGGAGTCCGGCGCCCAGGCAGTTGCTCGGGCCGCGAGGTCCGCGTCGTCGACGGCCGGGTGCATGTCGAGATGCCCCTGCGCCGAGACGAGGACGCGGGTGTCGATGACCGTTCCGGTCGCGGTCGTGACCACGAAACCGCGGTCGTCATCACGGCGTCGGACCGCCTCGGCGCGGGTGCGATGGATGTGCACCTCCGCCTCGAGACGGGTCAGGGCGGACTCGAAGGCCGCCGCCAGATAGTGCCCCTGGACCCGGCGACTGGCGAACGACTGGGAGTCGAGCGCGGCCGTCTCGTCCCCGAGCCCGGCGGCGACGAGCCTCTCCTGTCCGGGCCCGTGGATCCATTCGTGCAGGGTCGGTCCCGTGATGCCGGGGCGGAGCAGGCGGCAGGACTCATCGGGGAAGATCGTGATGTCTTCGGTGCGTGAGTTCATCCACAGATGCGGCGACTGTTCGGTTCGCCAGATCCGCCCGGCACCGGGCGGGAACGGATCGATCAGGTGGATGCGCAGGCCCGAGCCGGCGTCCGCGGTCGCAGCGATCGCGAGCAGGATGCCCAGGGTCTTCGGGCCCGCGCCGATGAACGTGAGGTCGGCGCGATGACGACCCGACCCCGGCGCCGTCGACGCACCGCCGCCGGACGTGAGGTCCGCCGACTCCGGCCGCTCACGCATCGACATCGGCATAGAGGCTTGCTGCCGGGGCGAGACCGAGGCGGGTGCGCAGGTCGCTCGGCTCGGCCCCGTCGTGTCGTGCCGCAGCAGCCTCCGGGGTCTCGCGCAGCCCCGCCGCATGCAGGGCGGGGAGGATCTCGGAGACGAGGCGGACGCTGAAGTCGAGTTGGTTCTCCGCGGACGCGCTCAGCAGCACCCCAGCGGCGCCGCGGCCGGTGAGGATGCGCACGGATCCGATGAGCTCGGCCACCTCGGCGCGGGTCGTCGGTGCCGGAAGGACGGTGAGCACCGGCACTCGTGAGTCGAGTTCGGTGCGCAGGTCCTCGAGCGAGATGCTGCCGGCCGCCTCGTCGACGAGGACGACGTCGGCTGCGGCACGGGCCGCCTCGTTGCCGGTCTCGGCACGCACGACGATCGGCGGGTGACCCTGCGGCGGGCGCGGCGTGATCGAGGGGCCGAGCACGGAGTAGTCGGAACCGGTCGAATCCTGCAGCTGCGCCTCGATGTAGTGGAGGCGGTCGCGGTCGATGTAACGGTCGGTGGCCCGGTCGCGGATGATCGCGTCGTCGTCCCATGAATCCCAGAGGCGGCGGATGACGTCGATGACGGATGCGGCCTCGACCCAGGCCCCAGGAGCCGGGGCCGGTTCGCGGCGACCGAAGAGCGCCGCCTCGGCGGGGGTCGTCGAGATGCCCACGGCCAGTCCTGCACGGGCGCGGGCCGTGTAGTCCAGCGTCGCCGAGGCGGTGGCCAGGTGGAAGGGTTCGAGATGGGTGGCGCGGACCTCGGGGACGAGTCCCAGACGGCCGGTCAGCGGTCCGAGCCAGGAGGCGTACTCGAGCGCGTCGAATCCGGTGAAGTCATCGGTCACGAGGGCGAAGTCCGCATGGCCGTCGAGGGTCTTCGCGGTCGCCGGTCCGGTGGTCGGGTCGGGGGTCAGGGTGGTGGCGATATGCACGCTCATGAGGGGTTCCTGTCGGTCGTGATCGGAATGAGGGATTCGGCGGCGGCCGCCTCGGCGTGGGTGCATGACCGGGCGCGGACGGTCAGCTCCGAGTCGAACTGGTCGATGGCGTCGACGACGTCGCGTTCGACGGATTCGTCGATGCTCGGCGGGGTCGTGTCCGTGGCCGGGAGGATGTTGCTCGAGACGACGAAGCGTCCACGGCCGATCGAGCTCGCCCCGAGCGTGGCCAGCAGCGGTTTGAGGCCGTAGTCCAGCGCCAGGACGTGGGCGGGGGATCCGCCGGTGAGCAGCGGCAGCACGGGTTTGCCGTGCAGGGCATCCATCGGCAACAGGTCGATGAAGACCTTGAGCAGGCCGGTGTACGTGGCCTTGAACACCGGGGATCCGACGACGACGGCATCGGCGGCGGCGACAGTGGCCCGAGCCGAGGCGATGAGGCCGTCGCTCGCATCACCGGCGAGCAGCGGCCCGGCGGGCAGGTGACGAAGCTTGATGAACTCCGTGGGGTGGCCGTACTGGCCGAGCCTGCGGGCGATGAACTCGAGCAGCGCCTCGGTCTTCGATCCCTCCGAAGGGCTGGCCGAGAGGAGGACGACGCGTGACATGTCAGCCCACCTCCTTGAGTTCTGCGCCGGTGTGGGCGCTGCGGGCACGATTGCGGCTCTCCACCCAGTCCGCGGCCGGGCGGGCCGCGGGCAGTCCGATGTTCTCGCGCAGGGACCCGTCCGGATATTCGGTGCGGTAGACGCCGAGCTCCTGGAGTTCGGGCACGACCTTCGCCACCACCTCGTCGAGTCCGCCCGGGGTGAGGTGGGGGACGAGGATGAAGCCGTCGGCGGCCCTGGTGCGGACCGCCTCGGCGAGGTCGGCGGCGACCTGGGCCGGGGTGCCGACGTAGGAATGGCGGGTCGAGACCCTGATGACGAGTTCGCGGGCGGTGAGCTTCTCGGCCTCGGCGATCTGCCGCCAGGACGCGATCGTCGCTTCCGCGTCCTTAATGTGTTTGACCCGTCCCTGGGAGATCGACTCGGCTGCCGGCGGGACATCGGGCAGGGGGCCGTTCGGGTCGAAGGCGGAGAGGTCGCGGTCCCACACGCGTTCGAGGAACGCGATGGCTCCGGCCTCGCTGACCTGCTGAGCGGCGACCTCACGGGAACGCTCGGCCGCCTCGGCGGGGGTGTCGCCGAGGATGATGGAGACGCCCGGGTAGATCTTCAGGGAGTCCTCGGTCCGGCCGTAGCGGGCCAGCCGGGATTTCACGTCCGCGTAGAACCTCCGACCGGATTCGGGGTCGGAGTGGCGGGTGAAGATGACATCGGCCGAGCCGACGGCGAAGTCGCGGCCGGAGTCGGAGTCCCCGGCTTGGAAGACGACGGGGTGCCCGCCGGGAAGCGCGCCGGTGGGGAAGCGGCCGGAGATGTCGAAGAAGTCGCTGTCGTGTGTGAACGACCCGTCGCCGGCGGCGGTGTCCCAGAGTTTCCGGGCGACGTCGATGAAGTCCTCGGCACGGCGGTAGCGGTCAGCGTAGTCGAGGTAGCCGCCGCGGCGGAAGTTCGCACCAGTGAAGGCGTTGGAGGTGGTGACGATGTTCCATGCGGCGCGACCGTTCGAGAGGTGGTCGATGGTCGCCAGCCGGCGGGCGATGTCGAAGGGTTCGTTGAAGGTCGAGCTCAGTGTGCCCGCCAGGCCGATGTGCTTCGTGACGGCGGCGAGCGCGGAGAGCACGGCGGTGGTGTTCGGGCGGCCGACGACGTCGAGGTCGAAGATCTCGCCCTGGTGTTCGCGCAGGCGCAGGCCTTCGGCGAGGAAGAAGAAGTCGAAGAGTCCCGCCTCGGCGGTCTTCGCGAGGTGGGAGAACGAATCGAATTCGATGTGGCTGCCCGAGGCGGGGTCGGACCACACGGTCGTGTTGTTCACTCCCGGGAAGTGGGCGGCGAGGTGGACCTGCCGCGGCTGGCCGGGAATGCTGCCGGCGTGGTTGTCGATGCTGCGAGGCTTGTCAGTGCTGCGTCGTTGGTCGGTGCTGTGGAGGTCAGGCATGGTGCTCTCCTGTCGGGGTCGGGTCAATGAGGTGGTCGGTGGTCCGCACGGCCGAGTCGTCGAAGCAGGGCACGGCGTCGATGAGTGCCTTCGTGTAGTCATCGCGGCTCTCGTGGAGCACGCGGGCGGTCGGCCCGGATTCGACGACGCGGCCGTCCTTCATGACGATCACCTCGTCGGCGATCTGTTCGATGACGGCCAGGTCGTGGGAGATGAAGAGGTAGGCGACGCCGAGGCGGGCCTGCAGGTCGACGAGCAGCTGCAGGATCTGCGCCTGCACGCCCACGTCGAGTGCCGAGACGGGTTCGTCGAGGATGATCACCTCGGGATCGACGGCGAGCGCCCGGGCGATCGCGAGCCGCTGACGCTGTCCTCCCGAGAGCTCCCGCGGCGTGCGCCCCAGCAGCGAATGGTCGAGGGCGACGGAGTCGAGCAGCTCCCGCACCCGTGCGGGCCGATCGGCCCGAGCGACGATGCGGTGTCCGCGCAGCGGTTCGGTGAGGATCCGCTCGACGGTGTAGTGCGGATCGAGGGCAGCCGTCGAGTCCTGGTGCACGTAGCGGATGCGCCGACCGAGGTCCTTCCGACGATAGGCGGTCAGGTCCGTACCGTGGAGCGTGATCTCGCCGGCATCCGCGCGGTCGGCACCGAGCAGGATCCTCGCCGAGGTGGTCTTCCCCGACCCGGATTCGCCGACGATTCCCACCGTCGATCCGGCCCGCAGCGCGACGTCGAGTCCGGCGACGGCGGGATGATCCCCGCCGAAGTCCCGCACGATGCCGTCCCCGGCAAGGACCACCTCGGTGCCGGCGTGGGCAGCGTCTGCCCTGGTCGCAGAATCGGTCGAGATCGCCCCGGTGGCGGAGTCACCCGCAGCACCGGCGGGCACGATTCCGGGGCTCGGACTCAGCCGACCCCATCCGAGGTGCGGAGCCGCGGTGAGCAGCGCCTGCGTGTAGGCGTGCTGGGGCTCTGCCAGGACACGCTCGGTGGGTCCGGTCTCGACGATGCGGCCGGCCTGCATGACCAGCAGCTTCGCGGCGCGCTCCTTCGCGACTCCGAGGTCGTGGGTGATGAGCACGAGTGCGGTCCGCGATTCGGCGACGAGGCCGCTGAGCACGTCGAGGACCTGCTTGGCGACTGTGGCGTCGAGCGCCGAGGTGGGTTCGTCGGCGATGATGAGCGCCGGCCGGGCGGCGATCGCATTGGCGATGAGCACGCGCTGCCGCTGCCCGCCGGAGAGCTCGTGCGGATACCGCCGCCCATGGGTCTCCGGGTCGAGTCCCACGGCGGTGAGCACCTCGGCGATGCGGGGTCTGATCTGCGGTTTCGCATACCCGTTGACCGTCAGCGTCTCAGCCAGGGCGGAGGCGATCGTGCGCACCGGATTGAGCCCGGCACCCGCGTCCTGCGGCACATAGGCGATTCCCGTGCCGAGGATCCGCTGCCAGGTGCGCGGCTTCGCCCCGATGAGATCCTCGCCGAGGTGGCTCTGCGTTCTCGCGTCGACCTTCGTCCCGGCCGGGAGGAGTCCGGTCAGGGCGGCGGCCGTCGTCGATTTTCCGGACCCGGACTCTCCGACGATCGCGAGCGTGTCCCCGGGGGCCAGGCTGATGTCGACATCGGCGATCGCCGGGGCGGGCGCTCCGGGGTAGGTCACGCTCAGCCCCGCGACCTCGAGGACGTGTGGGCCCTGGGGCGGGCGCTTGGAGGTGGCGGCGGTCGTCGCGGTGCGGGTTTCGTCGTCGGTCGACTCGACGCGGTCGTCGTCGAGGAGCTCAGTGCCGGCACCGGCCGAGGGCCAGGCGAGGAGATCGGTGTTGATCATCGGAATTCCTTCTCGGAGTTGACGGCATGGGAGAGGCGGTTGGCGGCGAGCACCACTGCGGCGACGACGAGTCCGGGGAACGTCGTCATCCACCAGGCGGCGGCGAGGAAGTCACGCCCCTCGGAGACGAGCAGACCCCATTCGGGCTGCGGCGGCGGAGCACCGAAGCCGAGGAAGCTCAAGGCCGAGACGGCGAGCACCGCGGACCCGAACTCGAGCGCGAGCAGCGCCCCGATCGGGCCTCTGACCTGGGGCAGGATATGTCGAGCGAGGACCGATATGGCGGAGAGTCCGTCGGCGCGGGCGGCGCGGACGAATTCGGTCGACCGCCACCGGATCACCTCGGCGCGGGTGAGACGGGCGAACGAAGGCACTGCCGCGACGCCGACGGCCACGGCGACGTTGAGGGTGCCGAAGCCCAGCGCAGTGATCACGGCCATCGACAGCAGCAGACCGGGCACGGCCTGGAGGACGTCGACGGTGCGCATGAAGATCGCATCGAGCACCCCAGTGAAGAACCCGGAGAGCAGGCCGATGAGCACACCCGCACCGACCCCGATGAGCACGGCGGCGAGGCTGGCCGACAGCGTCTGCGCCGAACCGTGGACGGTGCGGGCGAAGACGTCACGGCCGAGTTGGTCGGTGCCGAAGATGCGCTCGGCACCAGGCGGCAGAAGCCGGTCGGCTGGGTTGCCGGTGAGCGGATCGACGCTGGTGAGCAGGGTGGGCCACAGGGCGGCGAGTGCCGCGAGACCGAGGACGATGATCGCGATGACCTCGACGATCCCGATCCTCAAGGCTCCCACCGCCGAGGTGAGGCGACGCAACCCGCCGGGGCGGACACCGCCGGCGGCCAGATCACTGCCGCCGGTGACGTGGTCGTCGTGGGCGAGGTTCGCGCCGGGCCCGGGAGGAGCCGTCCGGGAGTTCTTCTGCAGTTCGGTGGCCAGACTCATGCGCGCGCTCCTTCGATTCCGGTCGCCGTTGCCGTCGATCCAGCCGCTGCGGTCACTGCCGTCGACCCAGCCGGGCTGGCACCGGCGGACCCGTCCGCACGATCGGACGCCTCGGCGAGGGTGTTCCCGCTTGTCGATTCGAGCTTCCGGCGTGCGGCACGCAGCCGCGGATCGAGCAGCGGGTAGGTGAGGTCGGTGATGAGGTTGACGAGGACGAACACGGCCGCGGCGAAGAGGACGATGCCTTGGACGAGCGGGATGTCCTGTCCGGTCACAGCGGTCTGGGCGAGCCGACCGAGTCCCTGCCGGGAGAATACGTTCTCGACGACGACGGATCCGGCGAGCGCCTGCCCGAAGAGAACCCCGCCCATCGTCAGCGTCGGCAGCAGCGCCACGGGCAGGGCCTGGCGCAGCAGCAGTCGCAGGCGGGTGTAGCCCGAGGCGGTGTAGGTCGTGACGAAGGGTTGGATCCACGCGTTCTGCAGTGACCGGAAGAGGACCTGGGCGATGATCGCCGACAGTGGGATCGCCAGCGTCACGGCCGGCAGCACGATGGCGGCCGGGGTTCCGGTGCCCACAGCGGGGAAGAGCGGGATGCGGAAGGAGAAGACCTGCAGCAGCATGAGCCCGACCCAGAAGGTCGGCAGGGCGACGCCGAGTCCCGGCAGGGCGGCCAGGGTGTCACGCAGCCAGGGCCTGCGGGTCAGGGTCGCTGTCACAGCGATGACGGTCCCGATGATGAGTGCCAGTCCCAGGGCCAACGCGGCGAGTGCGAGCGTCGAGGGCAGGGCCGCCGCGATCGCCTCGGTGACGGGAGTGCCGGCCTGGATCGAGGTGCCGAAGTCGAGGCGGACGAGGTTGCCGAGGGCGAAGAGGTATTGGACGATGAGCGGCTGGTCGAGGTGGAATTCGGCTCTCAGGCGAGCCACCTCGGCGGGGTCGAAGCTCTGCAGCTCTCCCCCGGCGCCGAGCATCGTGATGACCGGATCACCGGGCAACCAGTAGAGGAGGAAGAAGCTCAAGCTGAACGCGATCCACAGGACGAGCAGTCCCTGGGCCAGTCGGGAGGCGAGGTAGCGCAGGTTCATCAGTGCTCACCGCCGAGCCAGGTGTCGTAGAGCTGGTAGCGCGACGAGGCTTCGAACGTGAAGTCGTGGACGTTCTTGCCCGTGCCGACGATGCCGGTGAGTTCGACGACCGGAATCGAGTAGCCCTCGTCGAGGATGAGCTTCGCGGCCTCGGTGAAGTCAGCTTTCCGTTCGTCCTCGTCCAGGGTCTCGGTGGTGCGGGCGAGGACCTTGTCGACCTCTCCGGGCTTGCGCGCGTTCGCGTTCTGCTCGTCCGCGCCGAAGTAGTTGCGGAGGATATCGGCGTCCGATCGGGTGAGGTTGCCGAACGTGAAGTCCTCTTTGCCTTCGGCCTGGAGGGCGGTGACCTCGGCGATCGTCTTCTTCTCCAGCTGGAGGTCGAAGCCGATCTCGCGCAGCTGCTGTTGGACGAGTTCGAGGAACGGTGCGTCCTGCCAGTAGGTCAGAGTCGTCTTGAGCTTCTTCCCGTCCTTGGCGCGGATGCCATCGGCGCCTTCCTTCCAGCCGGCGTCGTCGAGCAGCTTCTTCGCCCCGTCGGGATCGTAGGCGAGCAGGTCGGAGAGGTCTTCGTACTGTGGGGTCGATTTCGCCAGCACCGAGGTGGCCGGAGCCTGATGTTCGGAGACGACCGTTTTCAGCTGCTCCCGGTCGATGCCCTTGATCAGGGCCTTGCGCACCGCCTTGTCCGAGGCGATCGTGCCGGTGGCCTTCGGCACGAGGTTGTACACGACGCCCGGGTTGGCGCGGGAGACGATGTCGAGGCCTTGGGCCTCGAGGGTCTTCTCGTCCTGGGATTGCACGGAGGTGTCGACGTCGACCTGGCCGGACAGCAGCGAGCCGTTGCGCACCGAGGCTTCGGGGACAATCGAGAATTCGATGCCGTCGAGGTGGGCTGGCCCCTCGTGAGCAGCGAGCGACGACGGCCAGTCGTAGTCGTCGTTGCGTGTGAGCGAGATCGCCTTGTTGTGCTCAACCTTGTCGAGGGCGAAGGGGCCGGTGCCGACGAGGTCGTCTCCGGTGCAGCGCTGCTCTGCAGTCTGCTTGAGCGTCTTCGACGCGTAGAAGCCGAGATTCATCGTCGAGGTCGCCTGGAGGAACTGGGCGTTGGCCTTGTCGAAGGTGAACGTGACGGTCTGCTTGTCGGGAGTCGCGATCGACTTCAGCCCATCGAGGTAGGTCTGACCCAGGGAAGCCTTCGCCCCGAGGTCTTCGATCGCTTCGAAGTTCTCCTTCACCGAGGCGGAGGTGAAGTTGGTGTCGTCCTGGAACTTCACTCCGTCGCGGAGGTGGAAGGTGAAGGTCTTCGCGTCGTCGGAGACGTCCCAGGACTTCGCGAGCCAGGGCTTGATCTCCCCGGACTTCGGATCCTGATCGGTCAGCGAGTCGGTGATCTGGCGGGTGATGTTGAGTGTGACGTTCTGACCGGCCTGTTGGCCGTCGAGGCACGTCGGGTCGACGTCATAGGCGACCTTGAGTGTTCCGCCGTTCTGGGGCGTGACGTTGTCGCCATCGGCCGCCGCCGATCCGGAGCAGCCGGCGAGGAGGAGGGAGCCGGCCGCGAGTGCGGCGAGAGCGAAGCGGCTGCGGCGCCTGGGTGAGGTGATCGAGCCGGCGGCGGGAGAGGCGATGGTGGTCATGGGTGTCCTGAGTGGTATCGGAGGTGGATGTGGTGTCAGAGATGAGCGCGAGTATGCGTGAGCGAGCCGAGGCCGGCGCAGCAGCCGAGGCTGGCGCGAGCCGAGACGAAAATGTCCTCTTCTTCAGCAATGATTGCTCAACACGTCATCTGGACAATCGGATATTCGAGCGCCCGTGGACTCGAGTGCTGCAGGCAGGCCGCGCGTGGCGGCCGTCAGCCGGAGAGAGTGCGGAGAATCCGCTCGCAGCGAGCGTCATGCGGCGCAAGTCGCCGGGAAACTCAGCCTTTGAGGGGCCGAAACATCGGCATGAGCATGTGGCAATCAAGAGCTTCGAACCGTGCGGACAGCGCCCAGGTCTGTGAGTTCTTAAAAGCGATCATCATGCCCTCTGTTGAAGTGATGCCGTGTTTCGTTGACGATCATCACGGTATCAGTAATCCATATTGCTCAACAATACGGCGGCTCAGAATTCGTCATCCTCCGTCACATTCGAGGCCCGACCCGTACTGCAGGAGGCCGCCGCACACCCCCTCCCCCCGAAGGCTCACCTCCCCCTGAACTCAATGGCCGCCACCCCTCCCCAACAGCGAGCCGCTATGCAATACTTAGCTTCATGGTTAAGTATTCGGATCAGCTCGATGCGGTGCTGACAGCACTCGCGGATCCCACTCGCAGGACGGTGGTCGATCGCCTCGGTCGCGGTCCGGCGAGTGTCGGAGAGCTGGCAGAGCCGCTGGCGATCTCGCTCCCATCGTTCATGAAGCACGTGCGGACGCTTGAGAACTGCGGACTGATCCGGACGAAGAAGACCGGACGGGTTCGCACCTGCGTGCTCAATCGGGACCGACTGCGGCTGCTCGATTCGTGGCTGTCAGACCAGCGCCGCATCTGGGAGGAGAGCACGGACCGGCTCGAACACTTCGTCACGACCGGTTCCGCACCCGACACCACCGACGGCTCGCACACCACCGGCAACGCCAGCACCAGGACCAGCACCAGCGCCAGCACCAGCACCAGCACCAGCGAAAATGCTCCATCCGGCACCACCGACTTCGAGGAAGAATCATGACCGCTCGTCCCGCTCGCACCCGCCATCTCGACCCGGGGCTCGACCTCCAGATCGAATGGATCATCCGCGCACCGAAGGAGAAGATCTGGGCCGCCTGGACCACCCCGGACCAGCTGGCCCAGTGGTGGATACCAGCGCCGCTGACCCTGCGCGTCGATGCCCTCGAACTCTCTCCGGGAGGAGCCTTCTCCACTCGGATGAGCGACGACGGAACGAACTGGCACCCGCATGTCGACGCGGTGTTCCTCGTCGTCGAGGAGGGTCACCGTCTCGTGTTCACGAATGCAGTGAACAGCTCGTGGCATCCGGCTCTGCCCGACCCGGTGGCGATGACCACGGAGATCATCCTCGCCGACCACGCCGACGGCACTGACTACACGGCCGTGGTCCGGCACGGCAGTCCCGAGCAGCGGGCCCGCCACGAAGAGCTCGGCTTCTTCGACGGCTGGGGCACCGTCACCGACCAGCTGGCCGCCGCTGTGGAGTGATCGTTGCTCCTGGGACACGAGCGGCTCTCGAGCCAAGGCCGGCGGCAATGACGAGCGAGCCCATCAGCAGGGCGAGCGCGAGAACCGTCCAGATCAGCGGTGCGATTCCGACGAGCAGGGCGATGGCGATGCCGGCAGTCGCGGCAGCGACTGCGATTGCCGCACGAACCTGAGGAGTCAGCGTCCGAACCTCAGGAGTCACAGCTCGTACGTGAGGAGTCAGGCCGGCATCTCGCGGTGTTCCCACTCCGGCCGTGCCCGCATTCCCGCGCATCTCACAGATGATCCGGCCGATCCCTCGGCCCGCCGCAGCCAGTCCTCGTTCGGAGGGGAAGGGAATCCGCTCGGCCAGCATGGCAACAAGCGCCGAGAGTCCCATGACGACGAGCAGCCATGGCAACCTCGAAGCCCACCACCAGCCGGAACCGATGTCAGGCAGGACGAATCCGACCAGTCCCGGGAGTCCCCACACTGCCGGAATTCCCGACACCGTCTGCGCCAGAGCTCCGAGCCCGCCGATGAGGACGATGACCACACTCATGTGCCAGAGATAGACCTGCATTCCGAATCGATTGCCCCAGTCGATGACCCAACGCCAGATCTGCGCGCGAAGAATTCGGGGGCCGGGGGCCGCCTCGTCGATGGTGGTGCCGCTCTGCCCTCCAGAGACTGCGTTGTCATCGTCATGCCCACCACCCCCGTTGAGGGTGAGCATCCGGTTGAGCCGTGCGTGGACGAGCCGCAGCGCGCACATCTGGACCGCGCCGAGCAGGACCAGAGCACCGGTGGGCGGGTTGAGGTTGACGAGCATGTTGGGGCTGTAGACCCCGGCGGAGACGAGCCCGATCACGGTCAGCAGCGCGGTCACCAGCACCACCCACGTCCGCAGCCTGCGTACCGGACGTTCGAGCGCATCGGCGTAGACGAAGCCGAGCTGCTGGATGAGCGGCCACACGAGGACGAAGTTGAGATACCCGAGTCCGTGCACCCCGGTTGCCGCGACCACACCGTCGACGACGATGACGGCACCGGCCAGAACGGCGAGGGACCGCCTCGGCGATCGTTCGTGGAAATGCACAGCCAGGGGCACGAGCGCGGTGAGGCCGACGTAGACGGCGAGGAACCACAGCGGTTGGCCGATTCGGCGGCTCGCCTCGGCCAGCAGGCCGGCGGCGACGCCGAGTTCCGAAGCCACGGACAGACCGAGGCCGGTCAGCGCGATGAGCACGGTGACGGGGACGACGAGTCGACGCACTCGGGCGCGGAGGTAGTCGGCCCAGGTTCCGCCTCGGGCGCGGGTGCGGCGCCAGGCGATGATGCCCGCGCACCCGCCGATGACGAAAAACAAGGGCATGACCTGGAAGAACCAGGAGGCGACGGCGAATCCGGAGGTGTCGGACAACGCGACGGTGGGCACCACGGTGCCGTCGGGTCCGAGCACCGCTGCGCTCATCATCGAGTGGAGGACGATCACGACGATGAGACAGGCGAAGCGGACGAGGTCGATGGCCGGGTCCCGGCGGGGGCGGGCTGGGTCGAGTCCGGATACGGCGGCTGATTCGCCGATGCGGGAGCCGGGCCCGGCTGACGGGGTCGTGGCTGGTCCTGCCTCGTGAACTGGGCGCTCACGTGGTGCCGGGGGTTCAGTGAGTGTGAGTGACATGGTGGTCCTTCGTCCGAGTCGATCAGGTGCGATGACACCGAAGTTAGGAAGTGAATGTCTCCCGCCGCATCACGCCAGAGGGGCGTTCTCGACTCCGCCGACCGATACTTTCGGGTGATGCCGTCTGCCGGCCACCCGATACTCCCCCACCCGATACCCAGACTCCGATACCCGGCCGCCCATCACCCGACCGTCCGATACCCCGCAGACACGTGCGTGTGAGAATGGCAGCGAGCACGTCCGCCACCGGTCGAGACCAAGGAGAGACACCCATGACGATCGTCTTCGAGACGACGAGCCTGCCCATCATCGGCGCACCCATGGCCGGTGGGACGACGACGCCCGAACTCACCGAAGCCGTCGCTCGCGCCGGCGGGTTCCCGTTCGTCGCCGGCGGGTACCTCACCGCCGAGGCTCTCGCGTCGCTCATCGACCGTATACGTGAGACGACGAAGACCTTCGGCGTCAACCTCTTCGCCCCGAATCCCGTCCCGATCGATCGCGAGGCGTTCGACACCTTCGTCTCCGCCCTCGAACCGGCCGCGGCCGAACGAGGAGTCACTCTCAATCCCGAGCCCGTCGACGATGACGACCACTATGCGCAGAAGGTCGACTGGCTCATCGCACACCCCGTTCCCTTGGTGTCGACGACGTTCAACCTGCCCACCGCCGAGGTGGTCGACCGCCTCCATACCGTCGGCACCCAGGTGGTGGCGACCGTGACCACTGTGGAGGAAGCGCGCACCGCAGCCTCATACGGAGTCGACGGCCTCATCGTTCAAGGTCCGCGAGCCGGCGGGCACTCGGGAACCGCGGACCCGACTCGGGAGATCGAGGATCGGACGACCGTCGATCTCCTCTGCGATATCCTCGCCGAGGTGGCCCTGCCCGTGGCGGCGGGAGGCGGAGTCGACAGCGAGGACATGGTCGCCGAGCTCCTCGATGCGGGGGCGAGCGCCGTCGTCGTCGGGACCTTGCTGCTGCGCTCCGATGAGGCGGGGACTGCGCCCACGCACCGCGCCGCGCTGGCTGCCGACGAGTTCACGCAGACCCAGCTGACCAGGGCTTTCACAGGTCGCCCGGCCCGAACGTTGGTCAACGACTTCGTCCGTCAGTTCGATGGGGTCGCCGTGGATGCGTACCCAGCGGTACACCACCTGACGAAGGAGTTCCGCGCTGCGGCAAAGAAGGCAGACGACCCGCACGGCCTGCATCTGTGGGCCGGGACCGGTTACCGGAATGCGCGCGAAGGCTCGGCCGAGACGATCATCAAGGATCTCGGCTCACGCGTCACACGACCCTGATTCCGTTCTCGGCGAGAATCAGTCGCGCCCGCCCGTACTTCCGGTCTTCAGAGAGCTGAACCCATCGGTCGCCGAGGTCGTGCTCATCGACGAACCGACGGAACCGCCGGAAGGCCCCGGTCCCTTCGATCGCGAGCAGTCCGTTGTCCCGGGTCTGCGGATTGCGCAGACTGGAGACGAAGGCCTGCATGTCATTCCACGCGTCTTTGGTCTCTGCACGATCGAAGGAGATCCATCGGTCGGGATCGTCCTCGAAGTCGATATGGTCGTCACCGTATTCCACCAGGTACGCATCGATGACCTCTCCGCTCCTGAGGTCGATATAGCCTCCGGTCGACTCATCGAACTCCCCTTCGTGGACCAATGAGAGCATGTCGATGTCGATGGTCAGGTCGAGGCCGGGAACCTGTTGGTTCTGCAGTTTCGCCAGCAGCGCCTCGGCGAGTTCGCTGTCACCGGGAAAGCCGCGGAAGGTCAGGCGATTGATGACGGAGAGTGCAACCGTCCCGGCTTTCTCACGGTCACGCTCGAGTGCCATGGACAGCCCCTCGCCGAGCTGTTGGAGGATGCCGTCGATGTGCCTGCCGAGGAGTGCGGCGATGAGACGGTCGGCATCCTTCGTCGCTGTGGCGGCCCTGACCTCTCGGCCGTCGACGAGCGGCTGATCGTCCCCGTCAGGCCAGTTCCGCTGCAGCATCGGATCGGCGGGTTTCGGTTCGGGCGGGACCGGTTCCGTCCCATCGTCGATCGCCCATCGCCTGCCGTACTGGTCGGGCATCGCGCCCCACCCCCAATGAGCCACGAGGCGGTCGGGCACTTCCCCGAACATTGCGACCGGGTCGAACTGCCGGGTGCCCACGCTGCACCGGTGGACCCAGTTGTCACCGAGATCGAAGGTGAAGCTGAACTCGTCGCCGGGCGCCACCGTGCCTGCCACTGTCACTTGAGTGAAATCGAGTGCGTGCTGGAGCGGCCCGGTCTCATCGGCGCCGAATTCCTCGGCGCTCACTTCGTCCGTGAGCACCCTTCCGTCAGACAGGGTGAAGACAGAGAGATGACCCAAATCCCATCGGGCGAAAGCCGTATTGACCGCCTCGGCAAGGTCGGCGAAGGTATGCGACGGGCCTACTGCGAATGCCCTCCCCGGTCGCGGCCAGAGAGTGGTTCCTCTGCCGCCCAGAAGTTCGACCTCGATATCCAGCCATGTGTTCGCCATCGTTCAAGTATGCGTGCCGCAGTCTCTCGGAGCCAAGGGGCCACTTTCACCCGCGCCCCGGAGTCGCCCCGCCCCTTCAGCTCCCCGCGACGACCAACCCCGACTCGTACGCGGCGACGACGATCTGGGTGCGATCGCGCAGGCCCAGCTTCCCGAGGATCCGCGATACGTGCGTCTTCACCGTCTGCTCGGCGAGGAAGAGCTGCTCGGCCACCTCAGAGTTCGCGTGGCCCTTCGCGACCAGGGTCATCACGTCGATCTCCCGGTCCGTCAGCTGCCCGAGCACAGCGGTGTCCTTGGCCACGGTGGGACCGGCGACGTATTCGGCGATGAGCCGGCGCGTCACCGAGGGAGCGAGCAGCGACTCCCCGCCGGCGACGACCCGCACGGCGGTGATGAGATCCTCGGCGGTGGCGTCCTTGAGGAGGAATCCGCTGGCCCCCGCTCTCAGCGCGGAGAACACGTATTCGTCTGCATCGAACGTGGTGAGCATGATGACGCGCGGGTGTTCGCCGGGCATGGCGAAGATCGCGCGGGTGGCGTCGAGGCCGTTGAGGGTGGGCATGCGGATGTCCATGAGGATGACGTCGGGGTCGGTGCGGCGGACGAGGTCGACGACGGCCGCTCCGTCCTCCGCGCTGCCGACGACCTGCATGTCCGTCTGCGCGTCGAGCAGCGCCCCGAACCCTTGCCGGACCATCGCCTGATCGTCGACGATGGCCACCCGGATCGTCGTCGACGACGGTGGGGGCACACTCGCCGAGGCGGCTCCCCCGTACCCGTCCTGCGTTCCCTCAGATCCTGGCATGGTCCCAACCTACCCGAACCGCGGTCACAGTCACCCGCGAAACCTGCGGGAATACGGTCCCGGCGGCACCACATCCGCGATTTTCACCCTCAGGTAGCACCCCGGCCCGTGCTCTTTCACTCGTTCGTATGATGTGCTTCGGCAGACCTGCTCCTTAGCGTGACGCTCATGATCATCACCGCCATCGTCCTCGCCACCGCAGCAGCATTCTGCCTGGCCCTGGGCACACACTTCCAGCATCATGCTGTGGCCGTCATGGCCCCGGGCCTGCGTCGCCGAGCCACGTGGGTCACCGGCCTCGGACTCATGGGGCTGGTCACCGTGCTCAACGTCATCGCCCTCGGGCTCGGCCCGGTCTCGATCGTCCAGCCCATCGGCGCGGTCTCCCTCGTCTTCGCGGCCCTCATCGGCAGGCGGTTCTTCGGGCTCCGCCTCGGCGCCCCGCTGCTCATCAGCATCGCGGTCACCCTGTTCGGGGTGTTCTCGTTCGTGACCACCTCGGCGCGCCACTCCCACGACATCGTCTCCACCGACCAATCGGTGACATGGCTGCTCGCGGTGCTCATCGCCCTCAGCGTCTTCGCGGGCCTGTTCTCGATGAGCTCCGCCGGGCACATCCCGCGCGTGGTGATGACCGGCATCGTCTTCGGCACGGTCGCCGCGGCCACGCATGTGCTCGCCCGGTCGGTCGTCGTCGCCGGTCTGCCCGGACTCGATGCCTGGGGAGCACGGTGGTGGCTGCTGCTCGCAGCGGTGGGGGCAGCCTCGGCGGCGGGGTTCTGGCTCGTCCAGACCGCCTACGCCTGCGGTCCCGCCGAGACTGTGCTCGCCGGCCTCACCGTCATCGACCCGATCGTCGCGGTCATCATCGGTGCCGCGTTCTTCGGCGAATACGCAGGCCTCACCCCGCTGGCCGTCGCCGGGCTGCTCGTCTCCGCCGGCATCGGCGTCGGCGGCGTGTGGATGCTCTCCCGCTTCCACCCGAAGGTCCTCGATTCCCCCGGCCCCGCACGTGAAGCCGTACCGGCCCGCACACACCCATCGTCCCCAGCCGCACCTGCCCACCAAGGAGCCCAGTCATGAACAATTCCACTGCCCCGACAGATGTGACCTCCTCCGTCGATGGGCCCCACCCCACGACCCCGTACTCTGAAGAGGTGCCCCACCCAGCAGAGCCACAGCCGACAGGTCCGCCCGACGGACCCTCGGCGCTGACCCCTGCGGCCCGGGACCGGTCCTGGTGGGGTCGGCTTTGGCACAACCTCGGCCGCGATGCCGGGCTCATTGCGCCAGGCCTCATCATCTCCCTCATCGCGTTCCCGGTGCTCATCGCCTTGTTCTCCGTCTCGATCGCCACGGTGATCGTCTGGGTCGGTGTCCTCCTCCTGCCGCTGACGCTGACCGTCGCGCGCGCATTCGGCAGTCTCTCCCGCGCCCGTGCCCGTGCGTGGGGTGCTCCCATCGCCGAGGCGGCTCCCCGTCCCCGCGGACGCGGACTCCGCTGGTGGCTGGCTCCCTTAGGTGATGCTCGTGCCTGGTTGGATCTGCTCATCGAGGCCGTGTTCGCGCTGCCGGTCCGGCTCCTCACGTTCTCCGTCGCCGCGGTGTGGTTCTTCGGCGGACTCGGCGGTGCCACGTTCTTCTTCTGGGGTCGGTTCCTGCCCGAGGGAGGCGGGAATACGGTCGATTGGGTCGTCGCATGGGTGACGAACTCCCCCGTCACGGACCTCGGATTCTCGGCCGAGGCGACCTTCCAGCTCGTCGTCGGACTCATCCTTCTCCTCACCTTCCCTTTCATCCTCCATGCCATGGCTCTGCTCGAGATCGTGACGATCCGCGCGGCCCTGTCCGCCGACACGACCGAGGCGCACTCGAATTCCCACCCGGGCATCACCGCAGCGGTGGTCCCATCGTCACCGAACCCTGCCGTCTTCTCCTCGGCCACCGGCGGTCTGGGCTGGTTCTGGCTGATCGCAGGATTCGTCGGGGTCGTGCTCGTCGCGATCTCCTGGCCGGTGACGACGGTGCTCTACGGCGTGCCGACGGTCTTCGCGATGCTCATCGCCCTCGCCCTGAGCGTCGCCCTCGTCCTCGCCGTCCGCTGGCCCAACGTCGGGATCGGACTCGGACTCGCAGCTCAGATCGCGGGCATCGTGCTCACCTCGGGCACTTCGGGTGAGGTGTGGCCGTTCACCGTCACCTCGCTGCTGGCGCTCGTGTTCCTCCACCTCATCATCGGACTGCGGCAGAGCTGGATTCGGCTGGTGGCACTGTGGACACTCAGCGCCGTCATCGGGGTGCTCGCGCTCATCCTGCCGCACGCCGGCGGGTTCGCAGGCGCTTTGGCCAACGTCATCACCACGATGGCGATCGCCGCGGGTGCCGGGCTCATCGGCGTCATCGGCAACCTCCTCATCCAAGGTCTCCGTCAGCTCGAGACCGAACGTGAGCTCAGCGCCGCCGAACTGGCCAAGCGGCAGGAACTCGAGGAGCGCAACCGGATCGCGCAGGAACTCCACGATGTCGTCGCGCACAGCATGTCGGTCATCAGCGTGCAGGCGACGACGGCGAAATACCGGCTGCCCGAGCTCGATGAGCGCAGCCTCGGCGAATTCGATTCGATGGCCTCATCGGCCAGGCAGGCACTGACCGAGATGCGGGGCCTGCTCGCGATCCTCCGCGGCGGTCGGAACGCCGACCTCGCGCCGCAGCCGAGCCTCGAGGACATTCCCGCGCTCGTCGACGTCACCCGCGGATCGGGGGCCAGCGTCACGCTCGACTTCCCCGATGATGCACCCGTCCTCTCCCCGACGTCGAGCCTGACGGCCTTCCGCGTCGTTCAGGAGAGCCTGTCGAACGCTCTGCGCCATGCAGCCGGATCCTCCGTATCGGTCACCGTCGCCCAGGTCGGGCAGCGCCTGGAGATCACCGTGGTCAATGGCACCCCCGACGCCGAGGCGGCCACGGTCGCTGGAGCGAAGAGCCACCTCGGCGGAGGTTTCGGACTCAGGGGAATGCGGGAGCGCGTCGAAGCGCTGGGTGGGACCCTGCAGGTGGGACCGACCGACAATGGCGGGTTCGAGGTCAGAGCGTCGGTGCCTGCCGAATGAGAGCCATCGGGATGCAGGTGTTTTCGACCAAGGTATCCTGATAGCCGGTATCCCCTCCGGAAGGCTAGGTCACCGTGGCTGAATCATCCCCTCCTGAACACCTCTCTTCACCCCAGCAGCGCTCGTCCCCATCCGCGCAGGCGTCACTGTCGGAACGGCCGGCACCCACGCCGTCGGATCCTGCAGATGCATCGGCGGTGCGGGGCCCGTCCCATTTCGCCCGGGTGCTGCGGCGGACGATCGCCATCGTCATCGTCGTGGCCTTCGGCCTGGCCGCCGTCGGTGGAATCATCGTCATGCTTGGCGACGTCGAGTCCGAAGCGACGTTCCAGGTCATCGGCACGACTGCGGTGACAGGAGTATGCAGTGTCGCCGCATTCTGCGGGGCGACGCTCATCGGCCGCCGTGCACAATGGTTCGGCAGCGTCACAGTCCTGCTGGCGGTGCTCACTCTGGCGCTGAGTCTTCTGTTCCTCTGGGGCGATCCCTATGGGTGGACTGCTCCTGTGCCCGGCTCCGGAGGCACAATCGTCGGCGACGTGGCCGACCAACTTCTCGTGTCGTGCATACTCGTCACTGCCGTCGCTTCGGTCAGTGCCCTCATTCTGCTGCTGGTGCAGCGGTCTTGGGTTATGCAGGTCGGTCTGCCGATCACTCTCGGCCTCCTTGTCCTCGGCACCGCGCTGGTCCTCATCACGATCTGGGTGGAGGCCGCTTGGGAATACGACTGGCTGACCCGGCTCAACGGCATCGTCTGGATCCTCGCCGCGCTCGGCGTCGTCGTTGTCCCGCTGTCCTCGCTGCTGCTCAAGGCTGGGGCAAAACCGGCAGCGGTGAGCGCCGCGGCGACGGAGCCGGAGCCAGCCGACCCGACACTGTCGCCTTCGACCCTCGACCGCCTCGAAGCCGCTGCGCGAGCCGAGGGGATCACAGCCGACGAACTCGTGGATCGCCTGCTGACCGACGACTCGCCATCTGCTCCGGGCACCGCGTCATTGCCTGGCGACCCCGCGACCGAACAGGACACCCATCCTCGACACTGAGCCGCCTCGGCGACGGTGGTCGAGGACCACGAGGATGCCGACGATGATCGGGGCGGCGATCGACATGACGACCTCGATCGTCGGGGAGCTCGTCGCGTTGAGGTCAGCTCCGGCGAGGACACCGAGGCCGAACGCGAAGAGGTTGTTGACCACGTGGAACGCGATTCCGGCTTCGAGTCCGCCGGTGATGATGGTCAGCGTGCCGACGATGACGGCGAAGATGCCGACGTCGATGAGCCCGGGCAGGTCGTAGAGGTGGCCGAAGACGAACAGCGGCACGGGGATGAGCACGGCCCAGGCCGGGTGGCGCAGCCAGCTGCCGATGACGTTCATCGCCAGGCCGCGGAAGATGATCTCCTCGGCTGCGGCCTGGAACGGGACGAGGAGGATGAGCGCGACGAGCATGACGAGCACGTTGCGGTTCCACACGATTCCCGAGGTCAGGCCGCCGATCGCACCATCGGAGAAGAGGATCATGACGATTGCGCAGACCACCCACACGGACGCACTCAGCAGCAGATAGCGGGCGAGCCTGTTCCACCGGACGCCGCGGCCCAGTGAGATCATCGAGGAGAACCAGCGCCGGTAGATGCAGAACGTCGCGAGCTCCGCGGCCGGCCACATGAGGATGACGCTGAACAGGCCGAAGACGACGCCGGTCGGGGTGTTGAAGTCGACGAGACTCTCCGACCACGCATCGAAGTCGCCGCCGGCACCGAGGGAGACGAGCGCCCAGACGAAGAAGCCGCCGAACTCGGCGACCAGCGCCACCAGATAGAAGACTGCGGTCAGGACGACCACGAGGATCGGCTTGAACCATCGCTGGTTCGGCAGGTCGGCGAACTGCCGATGGTATCGCCGAGGCGGCTCGACGGGCGTGGCCGTGTGCGGGTCCGTGTCGGAGTCGGTCGAATCCAGACCGTTCGCGGACGGCTGGACTGCTTGATCAGAGAATGTGTGCGGGAGATTTCTCATGCCTCCACCCTCTCGAAAACGAGGACCGCCGACCATCGGCCAAGGGCATGACTCGTGTCATCCGATCGGGTGAAAGTCCACGTCAGAGCGCCTACGACCGGGCACCCGAGTCCACCCGGCCGAACACTTTTCATCCTTTCGGACGACAGCGCGGCCTCCTCCGCCCGGGTAGGGTCGAAGGGTGACTCCTCGCCCCGCCCGCCGCCCGCTCGCGCGTGCCCTCCTCTGGACCGGCATCGCCGCAGTCGTCGGTGTGCTCCTGCTCGTCGTCGTTGTCGGAATCGAATGGCCGACGGTGGAGGACGCGGGTTCGGCGACGGGTGCGCTCAATGCCGAACTCCTCATCCATATCGTCTTCGGACTCGTCGCCCTCGCCTGCCTGCCCATCGTCCTCTTCTTCGACGGGCGGCGGGTTCCACGCAAGCAGCTGCGTCCGAAGGTCCTCGCCGCGGAGAAGCTGCGCGAGTTCCTCACCGTCACCGGCCACGGCGGTGAGGAGTTCCTCGCCGCCGATGGGTCCGTCGAATCACTTCAGCGCCGCCCGGGAGGGTGGGTCCCCGTCACTGTCGGCATCATCGGGATCCTCATCGGCACGGTCAGCACGCTCGGTGCCTTCGCCGCCTCGGTCATGCTCATCTCTCTGTCGGCCAGACGCAGCTGGGCCCTCGACTTCGGAGCCCTCGCCGCGGCCGTCGCCGGGCAGACTGCCGCCTATGTCCTCACCCCGCAGACTGCGGGTGCCTTCGAAGTCCCGCTTTTCGTCACCAGCGGCGTCATCTTCGCCGTCATCGTCATCGTCGGCGTCATCTGCGGTGCCCGCGAGCAGGGCTTCGTCGACTCGGCCGCCCAGAACCTGCTGCGCGAACGCTCCCGACAGGATCGCGCCATCGCCGAGGTGCGTCGCGGCATCGCCCGCGACATGCACGATTCCCTGTCCCATCACCTCTCCGTCATCGCGATGTACTCCGGGGCCTTGTCGGTGCGGCAGGATCTCGACCCTGACGAAGTGCGCCAGAACGCCCGCCTCATCGCTGATGCCGCCCGTCGTTCCGGTGTCGAACTCCGCGAGGTGCTCACCATGCTGCGCAGCGACGATCAGGGCACGGTCATCGATCCCGACATCGACCGCCTCGTGGCCGGTCGCGGGGACACCGTCGAACTGCGGTACCTCGATCCTGTCGATTCCTCGATGCTCAAGCGGTGTGGGGCACTCGAGAGGACGACGGTCTACCGCTTCGTTCAGGAGGCGATCACGAACACGGTCAAGCATGCTCCCGGCCGGAAGGTGACCATCACGGTCGGCATCGATGCAGGCGACAGCACCCTCGAACTCGTGGCGAGCAATCCGTACACGGGCCTGGCCCCCGCTTTCCGCGCCGGCGCGCAGCAGCTCGTGTCCGGGTCCGGTCTGGGGCTGCTCGGACTGCGGGAGAGGATGGAGGCCATGGGCGGCGATCTCACGGTGACGACGACGCCCGAGTTCACCCTCCGCGCCCGCATCCCCACCACTCCGACCAAGGAGAGACCATGACGATCCGTGTCATCATCGCCGACGACGAATCGCTCATGCGTTCGGGGCTGAAGCTCCTCCTCGGCGCGGCGGACGACATCGAGGTCGTCGCCGAGGCGGCCGACGGCTCCGAAGCCATCGACCTCGCCCGCCGGCTGAGTCCCGACCTCGTGCTCATGGACATCCGGATGCCCGTCGTCGACGGACTCGAGGCCGCACAGACCCTGCTGAGCGACCCCGATCATCCGCAGGTGCTGATGCTCACCGCCTTCGGCACCGACGATTTCATCCACCGTGCCCTGCAGTCCGGGGCGGCCGGCTACATCCTCAAGGACACCCCGCCCGAGGACCTCATCAATGCCGTCCGCGCGGCTGCCGACGGCACCCGGACCCTGTCGACATCGGCCCTGGAGACCCTGATGACCTCCCGTCCGACCACCTCGGCGCCGGGTCCGGATCCGCTCGGATCCCTGTCGAGTCGGGAACGGGAGATCGCCGAGGCGGTCGCTAAGGGTTTGACGAACGCACAGGTGGCACGGGCGCTGTTCGTGTCGACGGCGACCGTGAAGACCCACCTTGCGCGCATCTTCGACAAGCTCGAGGTGAGCTCGCGAGTGCAGCTCGCGCTGTTGGTCAACGAGAAGAGGTGAAGCCGCCTCAGACGGACGCCGCCCGCTCGCATGCGTGCGAACGGGCGGACGGCAACCTCGATGAGGGTGTCAGGCGATCATTTCGGGGCCATGCGGATCGCGCCGTCGAGGCGGATGGTCTCACCGTTGAGCATCGGGTTGGCGATGATCGATTCGACGAGCTGAGCGTATTCGGTCGGCTTGCCCAGCCGAGCAGGATGGGGCACGGACTTGCCGAGGGATTCCTGCGCCTCGGCGGGCAGGCCGGCCATCATCGGGGTCTCGAAGATGCCGGGGGCGATCGTGACGACGCGGATGAGAGAAGCGGCGAGCTCGCGGGCCATCGGCAAGGTCACAGCGGCCACGGCGCCCTTCGACGCCGAATAGGCGATCTGACCGATCTGACCATCGAAAGCCGCGACCGAAGCGGTGTTGACGATGACTCCGCGCTCTTCGCCGTCCGCTTCCTGCTGCTGCATCGCGGCGGCCGCCAGGCGGCAGACGTTGACGGTGCCGACGATGTTGATGCCCAGCACCTTCTGGAAGGCGTCGAGGGGCAGCGGGCCTTTCCGCGAGACGAGCTTGCCGGGTGTGGCCACGCCGGCGCAGTTGACGACGACGCGCAGAGTTCCGAGTCCGGTCGCGGTGTCGACGGCGGCCTGGACCTGGTCTTCGTTCGTGACGTCGGCGGTGACGAAGTGGGCGGCGTCGCCGAGTTCGGCGGCGACCTGCTGCCCCACCTCGGCGTTGAGGTCGACCATGACGACCTGGGCGCCGGCGGCCAGGAGTCGTTCGGTGGTGGCGCGGCCGAGCCCCGAGGCTCCGCCGGTAACGAGGGCGACAGTGTTCTGCAGATCCATGGGTGTCCTTCGCATCTCTGAGTGAACGTTTCTTCGGTTCGACTCTAGCCCAGCCCTGTGTGACCGGTCACTCGCGGTGCGGCTCTCGATTCGGTCGCGGGGATCGGTCGCCTGATAGCCACCTCGGCGAGGGTGCCGACGGTCGCAGGAACCAGACGGTTCGGGTACGACGAGGCCCGCCGGTCATTCGGTCGGCGGGCCTTGATCCGATTGCCTGCGGTGTCGCGTCCCTGGTGGGGGCGAGCTCAGGCGAGCACGATGAGGCTCAGGCGGCCTGCTCCTCTGCGGCGGTCTCACGTACGGACTTCAGGGCCTCGCCCCAGGCCACGATGTCGGCGACCATCGAGGCGAACGGAGCGGCAGAGACCTCTGTCGGGGCGAACTGACCGTCGGCGACGTCGGTGAAGATCGAGAACGAGGTCTGGTCGCGGACGACGGCGAGCTTGTAGTTCGCGAGGATGTGGCGCAGGTGCTCGGCGGCTCGCACGCCCTTGTCGGCGCCGTAGTTCACGATGCCGGCGACCTTGTGGTTGAACTCGGTGGCGACGAAGTCGAGGGCGTTCTTCAGCGAACCGGAGATCGAGTGGTTGTACTCAGGGGTGACGAAGATGAAGGCGTCGAACTCCTCGAGCTTCGCGCCCCAGGCCTTCGTGTGCTCGTTGGTGTACATCTTCGCGCCGGCCGGAACCACCTCGTCGAGGAGGGGCAGATCGAAGCTGCCGAAGTCGACGACCTCGGCGCGGACGTCGTCGTTGCCGGCGAGCTGCTGCTCGACCCAGGCGACGATCTGCGGGTTGAGCGCCTGCGGGCGCGAGGTTCCGGGGATGATGGCAATGTTGAGCATGGACGTCCTCAAATCGGTTGGCGGTAACGGCCGGTGAACGACCTCGGTGGTCGAGTTCGCGGGCAGAGCACGGGGCGCTGGAGTGCCCGGCTCCACCTCACCGAACATGCTTGAACTCTCAATCATTCCCGGTCGTGCACGTGTCCCTGGTCACATCCTCGGCGCTCGCTTCGTCGACTTCCTTGCGAGTTCGGGCCCGACGGGACCGTTCGTCGTGTATGGTCGTGGGGCAAGTGAAAGATTGTTCGATAGAAGAGCAGGCTTCGACGGAAAGCCGGCAAGGAGCCCGACCATGGCGCGCTCGACCAACGGCCGCAACAACATCCTCCGCTCGGCCCGGGACACTTTCGCGGACAAGGGATTCGACGGGGCATCCATCCGCGACATCGCCCAGACGGCGGGGCTGAGCCTCTCCGCACTCTACTACTACTTCCCCTCAAAGCAGGAAGCTCTCTACGAGCTCGTCCACACCGCCTACTCGTGGTACATCGGACACGCTCGCGCCGTCATCGCCGAGGTCGACGACGACCCGGTCGATCAGCTGGCCGTGGCCGTTCGCTACCTCGCCCGCTACCGCATGGAGAATGTCTCGGTCTCGACCGTGCTGCTGCGCGACACCGAACGGCTGACCGGAGACAACGCCGTGACGGTCAAGGAATTGCAGAAGGAGGCACGCGAGGTCATGGGCGACATCGTCCGGGCCGGCATCGACACGGGAACCTTCCGCGTCGAGAGCTCCACTCTGGCCACCCGCGCGATCCACTCGATCTGCAACTCGCTCTCGCTGTGGTATCGGCCCACCGGCGACCTGACCCCGGACATGATCGAACGCGACTTCACGCAGTATTCGCTGCGCATCCTCGGCATCGATCCTTCCGAAGAGGAGCTAAACCGTCTGCTCGGCCTGCCGGTCAACCAGGCGGGCATGCTCGACTTCATCGCCGACACCAAATAGCCTCCCCGCACTACCTGACGGCGGCCCAGCACCCTCGCGCGAGGTTGCTGGGCCGCCGTCGGGTAGTAACTAGGGGGTGCGGAGGGTGCGGGCGAGCTCTCTGCGCTTCGCCTGCTCGGCCGGATCCGGGACCGGGAGTGAGGCGATGAGGCGCTTCGTGTAGTCCTCACGCGGCGCACCGAGTACCTGCTCCCCCGTGCCCTCTTCGAGCAGCTCCCCGTGGAAGAGCACTCCGATGCGATCGGAGAGCATGTCGACGACGGCGAGGTCGTGGCTGATGAACAGGGCCGCGAAGTCGAACCGGTTCTGCAGTTCGACGAACAGCTCGAGCACCTTCGCCTGCACCGACACGTCCAGCGCCGAGGTCGGCTCATCGGCGATGAGCAGCTCCGGATCGAGTGCCAGACCACGCGCCAGTGAGGCCCGCTGCCGCTGCCCGCCCGAGAGCTCATGCGGGTACCGGGAGGCATACTCGTTCGGCAGCTGCACCGAATCGAGCAGCTCGCGCACCCGCTTCGACCGGTCCGCGGCACTGAGTTCCCGACGATGGATCGCGAACGGTTCGGCGATGCATTCGCCGATCGTCAGGTGCGGGTTGAACGAGGCCGCCGGGTCTTGGAACACGAACCCGATCCTGCGCCGGATCTTCGAGAACGCACGCTCCTTGAACCCGACCATCTCGTGTCCGAGCACGGACAGGCTGCCGCCGCTGGCCCTGGTCAGGCCCGCGATCGCACGACCGATCGTGGTCTTGCCCGACCCCGATTCGCCGACGAGTCCGTAGACCTCCCCGGCTCGGATGTCGAAGCTGACCTTCTTCACCGCGTGGAAGTCCGATCGGCCGATTCCGCCGGGGTAGACGATGTCGAGGTCGCGCGCGGTGACGATCGACTCGCGCACTTCCCCCTCCCCCGCCGAGGCTGTGCTGGCTGACGTCTCCCCCGCCGAGGTGGCGCCGGCCGATGCCTCCCCCGCCGAGGTGGCGGCGGCTTTCCGGCTGCCGACCACGGTCGAGCCGATCCGCGGCACCGCGGCGAGCAGCTCACGCGTGTACTGCTCCTGCGGGTCGCTGAAGAGCTGCTCGACAGAGGACACCTCGACGAGGTCGCCGCGGAACATCACGGCCACGCGGTCGGCGAGGTCGGCGACGACGCCCATGTTGTGGGTGATGAGCACGATGGCGGTACCTGTCTCATCCCGCAGCTCGCGGAGCAGGTCGAGGATCTCGGCCTGGACGGTGACGTCGAGCGCCGTGGTCGGCTCGTCGGCGACGATGAGCTTCGCGCCCAGCGCGAGCGCCATGGCGATGACGATGCGCTGCTTCTGCCCGCCGGAGAACTGGTGCGGGTAGTAGTCGAACCGGTTCTCGGCATCGGGGATGCCCACCTGCTTCATCGCGGCGACGACACGAGCCTTGAGCTCGGCCCTGCTCGCCTTCCTATCGTGCGCGCGCAGGCCCTCGGCGATCTGCCAACCGACGGTGTAGACGGGGTTGAGCGCGGTCGAGGGCTCCTGGAAGACCATCGCCACATCGGATCCGCGCATCGACCGCAGCTGCTCGGCGGAGACGCTGAGCACGTTCTGGCCCGAGATGACCACGGCGCCCGAGCGCTGCGCGGTCTCCGGCAGCAGGCCGAGGATGGAGCGTGCGGTGACGGTCTTGCCCGATCCGGATTCGCCGACGATTGCGAGCACCTCACCGGGTGAGACGCTCAGCGAGACATCCTTGACCGCGTGCACGTCGCCGCCGTCGGTGGAGAAGGTGACGTCGAGGGCGTCGATGTCGAGGATGCTGCCGGTGGTCCGGGCAGCGGTGTCGTTGCGCTTGCTCATGCCGTGACCTCCGCAGGTTTGACGTTCTTCGTCTTCGCTTTCCGTCGCACGCGCAGACGCGGGTCGTTGAGATCGTTCATCGACTCACCGACCAGGGTGATGCCGAGGACCGTGAGCACGATCGCCAGGCCCGGGTACACCGCGGTCCACCACACTCCGGACGTCACGTCCGGCAGCGCCTTGTTGAGGTCGTAGCCCCATTCCGACGCCGAGGTGGGTTCGATTCCGAATCCCAGGAACCCGAGCCCGGCCAGGGTCAGGATCGCCTCGGAGGAGTTGAGCGTGAAGATCAGCGGCAGCGTGCGGGTGGCGTTGCGGAAGATGTGCTTGGAGATGATCCGGGTCTTCGAGGCACCGAGCACGATCGCCGATTCGACGAACGGTTCGGCTTTCAGACGTAGAGTCTCGGCGCGCACCACGCGGAAGTACTGCGGAATGAAGACCACGGTGATCGAGAACGCCGCCGCCGCGATGCCGCCCCACGCACTCGACTGCCCGCCGGAGATCGCGATCGACATGACGAGAGCCAGCAGCAGGGTCGGGAAGGCGTAGACGGCGTCGGCGATGACGACGAGGATGCGGTCGAGCCAGCCGCCGATGTAGCCGGAAACGAGACCCAGGATGACTCCGGCGAAGATCGACAGGATGACGGCGACGATGATGACGGCCACAGCGGTCTGTGCTCCCCAGACGACGCGGGAGAAGACATCGTAGCCGCCGACCGTCGTGCCCCAGATGTGAGTGCCCCCGGGCGGCAGCTTCGATCCGAAGTTGCCCTCCGAGGTGCCCAGCTGGTTGAACCCGTACGGGGCGATGAGCGGGGCGAAGATCGCGCAGATGAGCACGACACCGCACAGCACGAGGCCGGTGATGAGCATGCCGCGCTGCAGACCGACCGACTGGCGCAGGTGGGAGACGATCGGCAGGCGGGAGAACCAGGACTTCTTCGCCCTCTCATCGAAGGCGAGGGCGGGGGCACCGGGCCCGGGCGCCGCCTCGGCGAAGGTGTCGGTGGGTTCTGTCGCCTCGGCAGTCTCTGCCGATTTCGGACTGGGATTCTCAGGAGTGGACATCAGTACCTCACTCGGGGGTCGATGAAGGCGGCGATGACGTCGACGAGGAAGTTCGTGATCGCCACGATGACGGCGAGGAACACGACGATGCCTTGGACGGCCACGAAGTCGCGGGCGGTGAGGTACTCGGCGAGTTTGAAGCCGAGCCCCTTCCATTCGAACGTCGTCTCGGTGAGCACGGCGCCGGCGAGCATGAGGGCGATCTGCATGCCCATGACGGTGATGATCGGGATCAGCGCCGGGCGGTAGGCATGCTTGGTGACCAGGCGGTATTCGGAGATTCCGCGGGAGCGACCGGAGTCGATGTACTGCTGCTCGAGCGTGCCGATGAGGTTCGTGCGCACGAGCCGGAGGAACACTCCGGCGGTGAGGATTCCCAGCGCGATGGCCGGCAGCAACGCATGGGCGAGGACATCGCCGAGGACGGAGAAGTTCCCGATCCGGATCGCGTCGATGAGGTAGAAGTGCGTCGGGCCGACGACTCCGGACATGATGTATTCGGTCTCTGTGGTGCCGCGTCCGGCCACCGGCAGGATCGGCAGGAAGACGCCGAAGACGAGCTTGAGGATCATGCCCGCGAAGAACACCGGGGTCGCATAGCCGAGGATCGCGAGCACGCGCAGGGCGGCGTCCGGGGCCTTGTCGCGGTGATACGCGGCGAGCATGCCCAACGGGATGCCGAGGATGAACGCGACGATGAGCGCGTAGAAGACGAGCTCGACGGTGGCAGTACCGTAGTTGACCAGAATGGACGAGACGGGCTGGCCGTCGGAGACGGCGGTGCCGAAGTCGCCCTTGAGCAGGTTGCCCAGATATTCGAAGTACTGGACGAGGATGGGCCGGTCGTAGCCGGCGGCGTGGACGCGCTCGGCCAGCTGGGCCTTCGTCAGGCGCCCGCCCAGCGCCGCGGTGATCGGGTCACCGGTGATGCGCATGAGGAAGAACACCAGAGTGGTGAGGATGAAGATGGTGGGAATGATGAGGAGGAAGCGGATGAGGACGTAGCGTCCCAGGCCCCCTCCCGAGGGCTTCTTGACCGCGACCGAGGTCTCGGCGGCCTCCGCCCCTGGTTCGCTGATGGCAGCAGACATGTGTTCCTTATGTATGTGTTTCGGTGCGCGGACGTGCCCGAGTTCCGGAGCGCGAACGCGCCACGAGGTGCAGGTGGGCCGGGCGGCTCACCTGCACCTCGTGAGGGTGTTCAGCTCAGACGTGCGATCACTTGCTCAGCAGCGCCAGTCGGAACTGGAACGCGGGGTCGAGGGTGTCATCGACGCCCTTGACATCCTTGCCGGACACGGCGATCTGGTTGCCCTGGAGCAGCGGCAGGGTCGGCAGCTCGTCGGCGAGCTGACCCTGGATCTTCTTCAGAGCCTCTTCGCGCTTGCCCTCATCGGCGATGGACGACTGAGCGTTGAGCTCCTTGTTCATCGTCTCGTCCCGATAATGGTTGCCGAGGAACGACGGGGTGTCATCGGTGTCGTAGAAGAACGGCACGAGGTAGTTGTCGGCATCCGAGTAGTCCGGGAACCACCCCAGCTGGTACATCGGATACACGTCATCGGTGCGGTCCTTGTTGTACTGCACCCATTCGGTCGACTGCAGGTTGACCTTGAACAGTCCGGTCTTGTCCAGTTGGTCCTTCACCAGGGCGTACTCGTCGCCCGAGGACGGACCGTAGTGGTCGGGGTTGTACTGCAGCTTGAGCTCGACCGGGGTCTTGACTCCGGCGTCCTTGAGGGCCTTCTTGGCCTTCTCGACATCGGCCCCGCCTTCGCCGTCGCCGTATTCGGACTTCAGCGGTTCGTCGGCGCCGGGCAGTCCCTCGGGAACGTGTGAGTACAGCGGGGTGTAGGTGTCCTTGTAGACCTGGCTGGCGATGGCCTGACGGTCGACCGAGTCGGCCATGGCCTGTCGGACGGCGAGCGCCTTCTTCTCATCGGCGTCGTCGGTCTTCGCGCCGAAGGGCATCGTGTCCATGTTGTAGACGATGTAGCGGATCTCGCCGCCGGGGCCCTTGTGGACCTTGAGGTCCTCGTTCTTGCCGAGGTCGTCGATGTCGGTGGCCGAGAGCGAACGCCAGGCGACGTCGATGGTGCCTTCCTGGACGTCGAGCTTCATGTTGTTCGCGTCCGAGTAGTACTTCATCTGCACGGTGTCGGTCTTCGCCGGCTCGATGAAGCCCTTGTAGTCCGGGTTGGCCTTGTAGGTGAGCAGCTCGTTGAACTTGAAGCCGTCGATCGTGTACGGACCTGCGAAGGCCTTGCCGTCGACGATGTCCTGATCCTTCGTGACCTTGTCGGCTGAGAACACGTCTTCGTCGACGATCGGGCCGGCGGCACTGGCGAGGACTCCCGGCCAGGTCTGGTCGTTCTTGCGTTTGAGGTTGAACACGACGGTCTTCTCGTCCGGGGTCTCCACGGACTTCAGTCCGCCCAGCAGCGAGGAGGGTCCGTTGGGGTCCTGGATCTTCAGCTGGCGGTCGAATGAGAACTTCACGTCCGAGGAGGTCAGCTCGTTGCCGTTGGCGTACTTGAGCCCGTCCTTGAGCTTGACCTCGTACTTCGTCGGCTCGGTGAAGTCTGCGGACTCAGCGATCGAGGGGTTGAGCTCGGCCGTGCCCGGCTTGTAGGCGAGGATGAACGGGTAGACCTGCTGCTCGACGAGCGAGCTTCCGTTGTCATACGCCGCGGCCGGGTCGAGAGCCACGACCTTGTCCGTGGTTCCGACTGTGAGCATGCCGCCCTCATCGTCTCCGCCGCCGCCCCCGGTCGTCGAGGTCGAGCAGGCGGAGAGGAGCAGAGCGCCGGCCGCGGCGATGGCCACGGCCTTTGCACCGGTTCGTCGTTTCATGGTGTTCCTGTCGTTACAGATGTGCTCTTCGTGTCGTCTTTGCTCGAAGAGATCCGCACCACATCATACGGTTCCCGTCCCAAATAGTGAACTGATACACACGCTGTGACTCAGTTCGCAACGACTTCGCAACAATTCGCCGAGGCGGCTCTGACCTTCACAGCGAAACGTCCCTTGCCGGCCGGCCGGGACAGATATTCACGTCACCCCGGGTCACCCCCACGACCGCCGCGAATCTCGACCCTCCGCAGTGACGCCCGCCGCCCTGTCGGCGGGCGGCGCAGCGGAAGGCCGCCTCGGCGACTGCGATTTGCGCCACCGACGACAATCGGTTTGACTTATGAGGTGCATCACAGAGAACTGTCGAGAAACTCTCGAGATCCTGAACGCCCACACGGCAGTCAGCGTTCTGGCACAGACATTCCCGCAGTGACGTGAGTCGGGGATCCCGACTCGGAACCAACGAATGGAGAAGCGTGTCCGCTTTCATCGACTGGCTCAACGGGGTGGTGTGGTCCTCCGCCCTCGTCTACCTGTGCCTCGGCGCCGGTGTCTACTTCACGATCCGCTCACGCGCCGTGCAGATCCGCCAGATCCCCGCCATCTTCAAGCAGATGTTCACCGGCAAGAGCTCCAATGAGGGAGTCTCGTCCTTCCAGGCCCTGGCGATTTCGCTCGCCGGCCGCGTCGGCGTCGGCAACATCGCCGGTGTAGCCACAGCCATCGGCTTCGGCGGCCCCGGCGCTGTCGTGTGGATGTGGATCTCCGCACTGCTGGGCGCCTCGACGTCCTATGTCGAGTCGACGCTGGGACAGATCTTCAAGGAACAGGATCCCCGCACCGGCGAGTACCGCGGCGGTCCTGCCTTCTACATCGAGAAGGCGTACCGTCACACCAAGGCCAAGGGCCTGTTCAAGGTGTACGGAATGGTCTTCGCAGCGGTCACCGTGATCGCCATGTCCTTCATGCTGCCGGGCATCCAGTCCAATGCGATCTCCGGTGCCGTCGAGAACGCTTGGAGTGTGCCCACCTGGGGTACGGCGATCGCGCTCGTCATCATCATGGGCTTCATCGTCGTCGGCGGCATCAAGCGCATCGCGCACTTCGCCTCGCTGGCGGTGCCGTTCATGGCGGTCATCTACATCGTCGCGGCCATCGCCGTGACCTTCATCAACGCCGACCAGATCGTCCCTGTCTTCCAGCTCATGTTCACCTCCGCCTTCGGCATCGATGCCGGGCCGGAAGCAGCCTTCGGCGGCATCATCGGCATGGCCGTACAGTGGGGCGTCCAGCGCGGCATCTACTCCAACGAGGCCGGACAGGGAACCGGACCGCACGCGGCGTCGGCCGCCGAGGTCTCGCACCCGTCGAAGCAGGGACTCGTGCAGGCCGGTTCGGTCTACATCGACACCCTCTTCGTGTGCTCTGCCACAGCGTTCATGATTCTGTCGACCGGTATGTACAAGGTCTTCGACGCCGACGAGACGACGATCATCGGCACCGGCCGCGGACAGCTGGCCGAAGAGATCGCCGCCACCCCGGGCGAGAAGTGGCCGCAGGCCGGGCTCGACTCGATGATCCACGGCTTCGGCGCCGGGTTCATCGCGATCTCGATCTTCCTCTTCGCGCTGACCACGATCGTCGCCTACTACTACATGGCGGAGACGAACCTCGTCTACCTGCTCGGCAAGGCGAGGAACACCCTGGTCCTGGCGGTCGGCAAGCGCATCCTGCAGCTGCTCATCCTCATCGCCGTCGCAGTCGGTGCGATGTCGACCGCGGGCAGCGCGTGGGCGCTCGGTGACATCGGCGTGGGTCTCATGGCCTGGCTGAACATCATCAGCATCCTCATCCTGCAGCAGCCGGCGTTCAAGCTCCTGCGCGACTTCGAACGGCAGGCCAAGCTCGGTCTGGATCCGGTGTTCGAACCGGAGAAGGTCGGTGTGCGCAACGCCGACTTCTGGGATCAGCGGGTGGCTCGCCTCAAAGCAGGCGAGGCGGTGCCCGAAGGCTGAGGCCTGCTGCCGCGGGCGGTGCGGGTTCACAGGCTGACCCCACTGCCGCCGCGGTGCACGCTCACGGAGACGACGAGGCCCGGGACAATGGCGTCCCGGGCCTCGCGCCATTCACCCACCGTGAATAGGTCACCATCGGACTTCGGGCGGCAAATATAGGTCAGCATCGGACATTTCTAGCGTTCAGAAATGTCCGATGCTGACCTGTATTTCGGCGGCGCCGCCGGTCTGACCCCTCAGCTCACTTGTTCACGCTGGTGCCTACCGAGCCGAGGTTCTCGCACGCTTCGATGACGCGTTCGGCCATGCCCTGTTCGGCGGCCTTGCCGTAGGCGCGCGGATCGTAGAGCTTCTTGTTGCCGACCTCGCGGTCGATCTTGAGCACGCCGTCGTAGTTGCGGAACATGTGCTCGACGACCGGGCGGGTGAACGCGTACTGGGTGTCGGTGTCGATGTTCATCTTCACGACTCCGTGGCGGACCGCCTCGGCGATCTCCTCCGGGGTCGAGCCCGAGCCGCCGTGGAAGACGAGGTCGAACGGTGAGTCCTTGCCGACCTGCGCGCCGACCTTCTCCTGGATCTCCCCGAGGAGTTCGGGACGCAGCTTGACGTTGCCGGGCTTGTAGACACCGTGGACGTTGCCGAAGGTCAGCGCCGTGAGGTAGCGGCCCTTCTCACCGGTTCCGAGCGCACGTGCCGTGGCCAGTCCGTCCTCGACTGTAGTGTAGAGCTTGTCGTTGATCTCGTTCTCCACGCCGTCCTCTTCGCCGCCGACGACGCCGACCTCGATCTCGAGGATCGAGTGAGCGGCCGCCGAGAGCTCGAGCAGCTCCTCGGCGAGGACGAGGTTCTCATCGAGGGGAACAGCGGATCCGTCCCACATGTGCGACTGGAAGTAGGGCTGGCCGCCGTTCTTCACACGTTCGGTCGACGCGGCGAGGAGGGGCTTGACCCATTCCTCAACCTCTTTCCTCGGTGCGTGGTCGGTGTGCAGGGCGATGTTGACGTCGTAGCTCTTGGCCACCTCGGCGGCGAAGACGGAGAACGCGATGGCACCGCGCACGCGGTCCTTGATCGTCGGGCCGGAGATGTACTCGGCGCCGCCGGTGGAGATCTGGACGATGCCATCGGATCCGGCCTCGGCGAAACCGCGGATGGCGGCGTTGATCGTCTGCGAGGAGGTGCAGTTGATCGCCGGGTAGGCGAAGCCCTGGGTCTTCGCGCGGTCGATCATCTCGGCATACACTTCGGGGCTGGCGATAGGCATAGACGCTCCTTGGTCGTTGATTGCAGTGCGCTTGTCGGTTGCTCCCAGCCTACTCGTTTCCGCAACGGTGCCAGAAGCATTCCGTATCGTCCACACGGAATTCCCACGCCGAGGCGGCTTCCCCCGGCCCGGAACCGATTCCTCACCGACCGCCTGAGCCAAGCAGGGGCTGTTTCCCGTGCGGCCCCAGATCACTTGAGAACGACGGAACCGCCCGAGCCGCGGCTCGAGCGGTTCCGTGGGGAGGACCGGTGAGGTTCGAAGTCAGGACTCGGAGTCCGGTGCCCCAGTGTCCCGGGTCGGCACGTCGCGGCCGCTGCGCTTCTCTCTGCGGCCGCCCGACTTCGCACGCTGTTTGCCGAGCAGACTCTGACTTCGCGTCAGCCGGTAGTCGATGCGTTCGTCGACCTTCTCACCGAGGTATTCGTCGAAGTCATCGGCCAGGTGCTCACCGACCTGACGGAACCGCGCCGCCCGTTCGATCGCAGCGGTCCGTTTGGCCTCCATGCCGAAGGCCTTGATCGTGGACACACAGATGAGCAGCAGCACGATCGAGAACGGCAGCGCCGTCACCAGCGAGCCCGCCTGCAGAGCTTCGAGTCCGCCGGCCATGAGCAGCGCGATGGCGATCGCACCCTCCATCAGCGCCCACAGCACACGCGACCAGATCGGCGGGTTGGGGTGACCGCCCGAGGCGAGCATATCGACGACGAGCGAGCCCGAGTCCGAGGACGTGATGAAGAAGATCGCCACGAGGATGATCGCGATGACCGAGAGGATCGACCCCAGCGGCAGGCCCCCGAGGACGTCGAAGAGGACCCGTTCGGCCACGACCCCCTCGTCCGGGTCGACGAGATCACCGGCGCCGAAGAGCTGCCGGTGAATGCCGGTGCCGCCGAGGACGGAGAACCAGAAGAAGCCGACGATCGAGGGCACGAGGAGGACGCCTGCGATGAACTCACGCACGGTGCGGCCCCGGGAGATGCGGGCGATGAAGACGCCGACGAACGGTGCCCAGGAGATCCACCAGCCCCAGTAGAACAGCGTCCACGTCGAGTTCCATTCGGCGCCGTCCTCGCCGGAGTAGGCCCCGATGTCGAAGGTCATGTTGAGCACGTTCGCCAACCAGACGCCGAGCGACTCGACGAAGTTCTGGAACAGGAAGAGCGTCGGACCGAGCACGAGGACGGTGACGAGCAGAACGCCGGCCATCGTGAGGTTGATGTTCGACAGCCACTTGATTCCTGCGCCGACACCGGAGACCACAGAGGCTGTGGCCAGGAAGGTGATGATGACGATGAGGATGATGAGGAAGGTGTTGTCGTAGTCGCCGACGACGCCGATGTGCTTGAGCCCCGCGGAGATCTGCTGGACACCGAGGCCGAGCGAGGTCGCGATGCCGAAGACGGTGCCGAAGATCGCGATGATGTCGATGACATCACCGGCCCACCCTTTGACCTTGTTGCCGAGCAGAGGTTCGAGCGCCCAGCGGATCGACAGGGGACGGCCGCGACGGTGGATGGCGTAGGCCAAGGCCATGCCGAGCACGGCGTAGAGCGCCCAGGGGTGCAGTCCCCAGTGGACGAAGGTCTGGGCCATGCCCATCTGGGCGTTCTCGACATCGCCGCCTGCCCAGCTGGGCTTCGGCCCGGTGGTCGCGTAGGTCAGCGGTTCGGCCACACCGTAGAAGACGAGGCCGATGCCCATACCAGCCGCGAAGAGCATGGCGAACCAGGACATCACGCCGAATTCGGGTTGATCATCGTCCTTGCCGAGTTTGATGCTGCCGAACTTCGAGAAGCCGACGACGATGGCGAAGGCGACGAAGAGTCCGACGACGAGCATGTAGTACCAGCCGAGGTCGGTGACGATCCAGTTCTGGATGCTCGAGATGACCTTGCCGGTTCCCTCGGGCAATGCCACCGAGAAGACGACGATGCCGACGATGACGATCAGCGCCGGCCAGAACACTCGAGGGGCGATCATGCCCTTGCCGATGTGAACTCCTTGGCGCTGCAGCTTCTTCGTGATGGCATCATCGGAGTCGGATTCGCCGATGTGGAGCTTCTCCGGCAGATGCAACTCGACGGGATCGGGTTCTCCGAACAGCAGTTGCTCGTCAGGGCCCGGTCCGAGCCCGGCTCCCGATTCCGCACGGGTGTCGGGATCGCTCATGATTCCTCCTGATCAGTTGTCGTTCACTGAGCACACTCTGCCGTATTCCACAGGTCGCTTCAAGACAGCTTCCAGGGTAGCGACGAGCTCTTCCTAGGAACTCCCCGGGGCGCGCCCGTCATCGACCACATGCAAAAACCGGGTACCGCGACCTGGCATTCAGTACAGTGGCCTTATGGCCTCGACGAAGAATCCGCCCGCCGAGGGCAATCGCCTGCGCATCGTCAACTGGGCCCTGTGGGACTGGGGATCGGCGGCTTTCAACGCCGTCATCATCACGTTCGTCTTCGCTCCGTATCTCACGAAGTCCGTTGCCGCTACCGAGGAGGCCGGGTCCTCGGCGCTCGGGTGGGCAATGGCCGCGGCTGGGTTCATCATCGCCGTGGTCGCTCCGGCTGCGGGCACTCGCGCTGATGCCGGTGGTCGCCACCGGCTGTGGCTGGGCGTCCACACGGGCGTCGTCGTGGCCAGCATGCTCGGGCTCTTCTTCGTCCGCGACTCCCCCGACTATCTGTGGCTGGGTCTGCTGCTTCTGGCTGTGGGCAGCGTGTTCTTCGAATTCGCCGAGGTGTCCTACAACGGCATCATGGTTCGGATCACGCGTCCCGACAACGTCGGCAAGGTCTCCGGATTCGGCTGGGGCATGGGCTACGTCGGCGGGCTCGTGCTCCTCGTCCTCCTTCTCGTGCTCGTCATCCAGCCCGAGGTCGGCTTCCTCGGCGCCAGCGACGAGGAGGGTCTGCGGTTCCGCATCGTCGCCGTTCTGTCTGCCGTGTGGTTCGCGATCTTCGCGGTGCCCGTCCTCATCTCCGCGCCCGGGGCCAAGGTCAAGGGCACCTCGGCGGGGCATCCGATCCGGGCCTTCATCGCCGACTATGCGGCTCTCGTGCGTCGCTTGGTGCGGATGTGGTCGTCGGAGCATCAGACGCTGCGGTTCTTCATCGCCTCGGCGGTCTTCCGCGACGGCCTGGCCGCGATCTTCTCCTTCGCCGGAGTCCTCGCGGCGGGCAGCTACGGTTTCTCCGCCTCCCAGATCATCATCCTCGGTGTGGCCGCGAACGTCGCCGCCGGCGCGGGCGCGATGATCGCCGGCTGGTTCGATGATCGGCTCGGCCCGAAGCCCGTGATCATCGCCGGGCTCGTCATCATCATCCTCGGAGGGCTGCCGATCCTCTTCAGCGCCGAGGCGGCCGTGTTCTGGGTCTGTGCCCTGATCCTGAGCTTCTGCGTCGGTCCGGTCCAGGCGTCGAGCCGATCGTTCCTCGCTCGCATCACTCCGCCGGAATCCGCCGGAGAGAACTTCGGCCTCTACGCGACGACGGGGCGTGCGGTGAGCTTCCTGGGACCGGCGATGTTCGCCCTGGCGATCACGCTCTTCGGCTTCCAACGCGCGGGCACGCTGGGCATCCTCATCGTGCTCGCGATCGGACTGATCCTCATCATTCCGGTCAAGCCGGACGCCCCGAGGCACTCGATGCAGGCGCAGAGCGGCACCTGACCGCTCCACTCCACCCAGAATCACCGAGCCTCAGTTCTGCGAGAGCAGATCGTCGATCTGGTTGATCGCCCCGGTCGAGCCCTCGATGACACCCATCTCCAGGACGGTGCGCAGACCCTCGGACGAGTCGAAGACCGATTCGCAGGTCGCACGAGTGCCGTTCTCGGTCGCTTCGAACGTGTAGATGCACCGGCTTCCCGGCATCGACTCGACGACGGCGAAGTCCTCGTCAGCGAAATAGTCACGGAACTCCAGGCGCCGAGGACGGTCGACGGCAATCAGCTCCCATAGACCACAGAACTTCTCTCCCTCGGGGCTCGTCATGTAATAGGTGACTCTGCCGCCTGGTTCGAGCGAATGGTCGATGACCGTGGCGGGGTAGGTCGGAGGTCCCCAGATCTGCTCGAGTTGACGGGGATCGGCGTAGACCTCCCAGACTCTCTCGGGCTCCGCCGCGAATTCCGCGACGATCGTCAGGGTCAGTGTCTCTTCGTCATGGAATGTGTCGGTGACTGGCATGGCTGCTCCTTGAGTTCGACAAGCATGCTCCGCACGGTGCGAGACTCCTGTCGTGGTCGGCCAATCGTACAACCACACGGTTGAGCTCGGCCAGGGTGAGCCGAAGATCTCCGGCTCCGCCATTGACTTTCGCGATTGAACGCGCGTTTAATATTGAACATGCGTTCAACCACTTCTGATTCGACCTCCCGCCGCTCACCCAACTCCTCTCCGGAGACTGCGGAGAGAATCCTCTCCGCTGCCGTCGCGGAGTTCGCCGAGCACGGGTTCTCGAAGACGACGATCCGCGGCATCGCCGCTGCCGCCGAGGTCTCCCCCGGCCTGGTCATCCACCATTTCGGATCCAAGGAGGGGCTGCGCACCGCGTGCGATGAGTACGTGTTCGAGGCGATCACGGCATCCAAAGCGAAGAACGCCGAGTACGCCACCATGGCCGTGCAGATGATGTTCGACGATCCGGCGATGGCCACCGCAGTGCACTACCTCGTCAAGTCCCTGCTCGACCCCAGCGAGCACGGTCAGCGCTACTTCGACCACTACGTCGACCTCGTCGAGTCCTACATCACCGACGGTTTCGCCGGTTACATCTTCCGGCAGAGCGAGGACACGCGCGGACAGGCGGCGACCATCGCGGTTATGGCCTTGGCGCCTGCAATGCTCGATCAGCGCCTGCAGACCAACCTCGGAACCGCGGACACCACCGACACAATGACCCGGCTGGCACCGCATCTGCTCGATCTCTACCTGCACGGCGTCCTCGAAACCGTCCCCACGGACGCCGACATCAGCACGTCTCCCACCGCTGAGCACTCCGCGAAGGATCGCTCGGAAGCATCCGCTCGATCCGATCTGCGAGAAGAGGAATCATGAGCACACTGACCAGCACTCGCCGCGCCCACAACCAGGGCGCACCCGCCTCGGCGGCGATCTCGATGCGAGAGGTCGTGAAGTCCTACGGCCGCATCCGCGCACTGGACGGCCTCGACCTCGAGGTCGCACGCGGCGAAGTCCACGGCTTCCTCGGCCCCAACGGCGCCGGCAAGTCCACGACGATTCGGATTCTGCTCGGGATCCTGCGGCATGACTCTGGAACGGTGCGCCTCCTCGGCGAGGATCCCTGGTCGAAGGCGGTGCCATTGCACCGCCGTCTGGCCTATGTCCCCGGCGATGTGGAACTGTGGCCAGGGCTGACCGGCGGTGAGGCGATCGATCTGTTCGCCCGGTTGCACGGAGGGGTCGACACGCGTCGACGCGATGAGCTCATCGACGCCTTCGACCTCGACCCCAGGAAAAAAGGACGGACGTATTCGAAGGGCAACCGGCAGAAGGTCGCCCTCATCTCCGCTCTCGCCTCGGATGTCGAACTGCTCCTGCTCGATGAGCCGACGGCCGGGCTCGACCCGCTCATGGAGGCGGTGTTCCAGGACTGCATCCGGGAAGCGAAGGAAGCCGGACGCACGGTGCTGCTCTCGAGCCACATCCTCGCCCAAGTGGAGGCCCTGGCCGACCGAGTATCGATCATCCGCTCCGGGCGCATCGTCGAGACGGGAACCCTGTCCGAGCTTCGGCACCTGTCGCGGACGACGATCACCGTCGGGCTCGAGCATGATGTGCCTGCTCTGTCCGAGATGTCCGGAGTCCATGACCTCGTGCGCGAGGGCTCACGGCTGCACTTCAGCGCCGATACGGCGCAGCTTCCCCGTATCATGCGAGCGCTCGGCGAGCATGATGTCGAATCGCTCACCGCCACCCCGCCGACCCTCGAACAGCTGCTGCTGCGCCATTACGGCAAGGAGGAGTGAGCCATGAATCTGCTGGCCGCGCACACGGACGACGGGGATAGCCCCGTCCACGGCGGTGGGGCGACGGCGCCACGGTCCGGGCGCCATCATGGTGCACATGAACGCGAGCGGGGCGGCCGCCTCGGCGAGTCAAGCCTGGCAGGGCTGGGTCACCTGCTGAGGTTCATGCTGCGCCGGGACCGACTGTGGCTGCCGATCTGGGTGCTCGCCCTTTCCGCGCTCACCGCGTATTTCGCGAATGCGATCGCTGTGGTCATGGACTCGGATTCGCTGCAGGCGATGACGGTCTTCGCGAAGAATCCGGTGATGGCGCTCATCACGGGGCCGGGGTACGGACTCGATCAGGTCACGATCCCCCGGTTCATCGTCGGGATGTACGGGGTGTTCCTCATGATCGGATCGGCCCTGATGTCGATCCTCACCGTCTCTCGGCACACTCGTGCCGAGGAGCAGACCGGGCGGGCCGAATTCGTCCGCGCCGGGGTCACCGGTCGGCACACTCAGCTCATCGCCGCCCTCGTGCTCACGGTGTTCATGAATGTCCTGCTCAGCGCGGGAATGGCGGCGGCGTTCGGATTCTCGCAGGCCGAGCCTGAATCGTGGTCGGCGACGGTCCTGTTCGCTGTCGGGATCGGCGCGGTGGGATGCGTGTTCGCGGCGGTGGCCGCAGTCACCGTGCAGCTGAGCGCCTTCGCCAGGGCCGCCTCGTCGATGGCTGGTGCGGTGCTGGCGCTCGGCTTCGTCATCCGCGGCATCGGCGATATGTCGCACGTGTCCGGGGGTTCGCTCGATTGGCTGTCCTGGCTCTCACCCTTCGGGTGGGCGCAGCAGACGGCACCGTTCACGCTCGACCGCTGGTGGCCGCTGCTGTACGCGGCCGGTCTGTTCGCGGCCCTTGTCGTCGTGGCCGTCGTGGTGCAGTCACGTCGTGACTTAGGCGCGGGGATCGTCTCCGAACGACTGGGCCGGTCGCAGGCAGGACCGCTGTTGGCGACACCCCTCGGTCTGGCGCTGCGCCTGCAGGGCGCGAACCTCGCGTGGTGGTCGAACAGCATGCTGGTCATGGGCGTGGTGTTCGGTTCGTTCACGGGAGCCATGGACGAGGGCGCGGCGGGAATGCCGCCGGAGATTCTGGCGATCATGGGCGGACGGTCCGGAATCGTCGACGGCTACCTCGGCTATATGGCTCTGTACTTCGCGATCATCGTCGCCGCGTATGCGGTCATCGCCGCCGGTGGGCTGCGGTCTGAGGAATCCTCCTTCCACTCCGAACCGGTGCTCGCGACCGCGGTCTCCCGGAGCGGCTGGTTGGCTTCTTGGACCGCCGTGACGCTGGTCGGCGCCGGTTGGCTGATGGCCATGGCCGGTTTCGGCGAAGGGCTCGGTGCGGCGGTGTCGATGAATGATTGGTCCCTGCTGTGGCCGACGACCCTCGGGCACCTCGCGCAGACGCCGTCGATCTGGGCCCTACTCGGCTTCGCCTATCTGCTCTACGGCTTCGCCCCGCGGCTGATGAGCCTGAGCTGGATCGTCTTCGGAGCGTCGGCGGTGCTCGCGCTCTTCGGCGGGATGATGCAACTCGACGACGCGGTCCTCGACCTCTCCCTGTTCACCCATATCGGGCAGTATCCGGCTCAGGATCTCTCCGCCGAGGCGGTCCTGTGGTTCGTCGGGATCGCAGTCGTTCTCATCGGGGTGGGGATGGTCGGGTTCCGGAGGCGGGACCTCGTCACGGCGTGAGGTACCCCAAGGACCGGGCCCGGCTGAGCACCTCGGCTCGGCTCGACACCCCGAATCTGCGGTAGAGCGCGGACAGCCGATTCTTCACGGTTCCGGTGACCTGATGCAGCTCATTCGCGATCTCGGCGACGGAGAGACCGCGGCCCAGGAGGTCGATGAGCTGAGCCTCGCCCGCGCTGAGCTGCGGCATCGTGGCAACGTCCACGGAGACCGATCCGATCGTGCGCAGACGGGCGATGAGAGCTGCGGGTGAGTCGAAGGAGTCCGAGAACTCGACCGCAGCTTCGGCCCATGCGCGTGCGTCCGAGGTGAGATCGATGAGACGATCGCGATCGATCAGCGGCAGAAGTGCGAGCGGGAGCAGCGAACTCACCCACGTCGACAGGCTCACTGCCGTGGAGAAGTCGCTGCGTGCCGCGTCTTCATCTCCGCTGCGCAGCTTGGCCGCTGCTCTGATGGCAGCGAGCTCGGCCCGACTGCGCGGACTCAATGAGTGGTGATAGAACCAGGTGTCTGCGCATGAGATCGCTTCGTCGTTTCGACCGGCGACGAGCTTCGAACGGACGTCGAGGAGGATGCGGGCGTCACACGACGGAGAGAGTCGCTCGCGCTCGATCTCGGCCCACCGCAGCTGCCCCAGAGCGATGAAGACCGTGCTGCGTCCAAGTGCGATCAGGTCCTTCTCCGCTTCTGACAGGACACCGGCGTCGCGGAAACGCTCTGCGTCGTCGTTGACGAAGAGCAGACCGGATTCTGCTTCCACTGACAGGACTGCCGAGATACGGGCGATGAACGGCAGATAGACCCACAGCGTCCGCATCTCAGGGTAGGCGGAGAGTGCGTCGAACTCGGCGCCGGCCCGCTCAAGATCGAGTCGGTCCAGTGCCCGCAGCGCCGAGGCTATGCGCAGGGGCGGAGTCACCAGTTCATCGATGATGACAGTCGGCGGCGAATCCGAATGTGCGGCTGCCGGTTCCACTTGGGAAGCCGCGCGCCTGATCCCCGACGGAGCATCGGACTCCGCCAGATGCGCATCCGCCCGCTCATGGTCACCACTGACCGCCGCGATGAGGGCAGTCCAGGAGATGATCGCCGGCAGAAGAAAGTCACCGTCTACGTGGCCGGCTCGGGCGGGGCCCTCGATCTCATTGAGCACGGACAGCGCCCGCCGAGGTTCAGCTGCGTGGTGAAGGGCGATTGCGGTGAGGAGACGCACGACGGACCGTGCACGTACGCTGTGCATCTTCGCTGCCGCGCGAATGCCCATTTCCGCGGCTTCGTCGTGACGACCGGCATCGGCCAGCCCGATCAGCTGCCGGACAGTGCCGATGACATCGACCGACTTCTCGCCCGGACGCGCTTCTTCCTCCGCTTCCACGTTCGGTTCAGAATCGCCGAGCTTCCCCGGCAGTCGTGACCTCAGCACTCCCGGGCCGGTATGTCTGACCACAGCAGTCCGAATCCGAGCCGGGGTGTCATCGGCGGCATCAGCAGTGATGTCTTCGGCGAGCGTCCCGAAGAACTCAAGGCCGGGTCGGCCAACGCGCGCCTTGACCGGCAGAACTCGAAGAACGGTGCAGGCGGTCCGGGGAGTGAGCAGGAACATCGGTATGCCCACCGCCTCGCACACCCGCAGCAGCTGGGACCAATGGCCGCCGTGCCTGGCCAGAAGCAGCACGTCGCCGAGGAGTTCCGGTTCGACCATGCCTGCGGATTCCATGTGCTCGATCAGCACCTCGAGAAGATCGGCCACCACAGGCGCTGCACCGACTTCGGCCCTGAGGTCGTGTCGCAGCTTGGCCGCGATGAGAGTCGGGACCTGCAGCAGCGTCCCCCGCGCCGAATCCTCAAAGCGAGTGAGGATCCCGCTGGAGAGGAGTCGGATCAGCACCCCTTCGGGATCGTGTATCCCGATCCCGCCGAGGAGGTCGTCAGCCACAGCGGTCAGCGCCCGAACAGCGGTCGTCTCTGACACAGCGCTGAGTTGAGCGAGCACCGAAGCCGCCGCAGTGTCACCGGAGCCCGACGCAAGAGACAGCCGCGGACAGAGCTCGACGACCCAGTCGGCGAAAACAGACGATTCGGGATCCACGGAGACCCCCGCGGCAGCGGCGGCGCGGAGGACCGCCTCGGCGAAACGAGCACGACCGGCACATTCGGTCCAGAGCCGGCGGCAGAGGTCGGTGTCGGCGGGACCGGCCCCTGAGGCTTCGAGTTCGACGACGAAGTCGCCCAGGCTGAGGCGAGGATCCTGCGGCTCACCCTCGGCGGTCGAACTCATGATCATCCATCCTTCCGCCCGGCGGATCAAGCCCGCGTCGTGTTCGTCGACGTACATCTCAACTCTCCGCTCCTGCCCAACCTGACCCGACTGCTCCATCAGCCCATCGACTGCGGCGCCTCTCGGACTACCAATGTGCCCGCTCGGCAGACGTCGATGTGCCGCTCCATACCTCTTCTGCGGTAGTCCGCCATGGAATTGCGGGTGCACGAACCGCTGGGGAGCACCCGTCCTGGTACGGTCGAAAACAGCGGGAGCCGATCGTGGACTGCCGCTTCACATTCGCTGTTCTCATATCTGCCCAGGACCGTCCGCCCAGGTTCGTCTGCCCAGGACGCTGGCCTCTGTCGCGGAGATGACCACGCACACGCCGAGGTCGGTCCAATCCCCGACAGCAGCGATTGCGAGCCCCGAAGCAGTGCCGAACGTCCGCAGCGAGGTGTGCCCATGTGGCTGCACCTGCTGCCTGGAGATGAGGAACAGAGAAGCATGGCTGATGCGCTGAAGCAACTGGACGGACCGGGTGAGCCGACGACGCCTTCGTATGTTCTCGACCTCCCGGTCCTCGAAGAGCAGGTCGGTGGTTTTCGCCGTGCGCTCGACCGACACTGGCCGAACGCGATTCTGTCTTACTCGTTCAAAACCAATTCCCTGCCCTGGCTGCTCTCCTTCATGCACAGACGAAGGGTCTGGGCCGAAGTGGTCTCGGATTCCGAGTACGAATTGGCGCTGGCGGTCGGTTTCTCACCTGATCGGATCGTCTTCAATGGTCCGGTCAAGGGCCGTGATCGTCTCCGGCAGGCACTGCTCTGCGGGGCCGTGATCAATCTGGATTCGAAGCGGGAGGTCCGCTGGGCGGTCGAACTGGCGGCGGAAGAGTCGGACCGTGTGCTGCGTGCAGGATTGCGCGTGAACTGGGATCTTGATGCCCGCTGCCCCGGAGAGAACACGTTGGCAGGGGCCAGCAGCCGTTTCGGGTTCAACGCCGAGAACGGCGAGCTCGGTCAGGCGATCACCACATTGGAGTCCGCTGGAGTGCACGTCACGGGCCTCCATATGCATAGGAACTCGCGCACACAGAGCCTCGAGGTCTTCCGCGCCGCAGCGGGGGTGGCCGCAGAGCTCATCACCTCTCATCAGCTTCGCCTCGATTGGATCGACATCGGCGGCGGGTTCTTCAACAGTCCCGGAGGGAGCCCGACTTTCGGTCAGTATGTGTCTGCCATCCGAGAAGAACTCGATGGCACGATCGATGTCGAACAGACTCGACTGATCGTTGAGCCCGGAGGGTCGCTCATTGCCGTTCCCGTCGAATTCCACGCACGGGTGATCGATGTGAAGTTGATCGGAGGCCAGCGCTTCGTCATCACCGATGCGAGCCGCACCGACATCGATCCGCAGTTCCGGCGCGAGAAGGATTTCGGACTCCGCCTTGAAACGGCATCGACGGAGTCCGTTCCTGAGCAGGTGATCTGCGGATTCACCTGCATGGAGAATGACCGGCTGACCGTCCTCAAAGACGCCCCGCTGCTGCGCGAAGGCGATCGGATCGTCTTCGAGCGGGTGGGCGCCTACACCATGTCCTATCAGTCGTCATTCATCGAGTTTCCGCCCGCGGTCTTCGTCCGTCACGGAGAGTCCTTGGAACAGGTCAGGAGAAAGGGCACCGCAGAAGACTGCTTGAGAGGAAACATCTGGTCAGAATCGGCTCAGCCGATCACCGCGAAGCCTTCAGGCCCGGCCGAGCACCATGAAGTCGTCTCCTCGAGCCGAGGTGAGTCCGGGTTCACACCGCAGGAGAGACGGATCATCGTCCCACCCGACCAACGTTCTGAGGAGGTCAGCGGGGACATCGGCTCCGGCGAGATGGCAGAACGGGTAGCCTCCTCCGAAACGCGGATTGACGTCGATGATGAGCGGCTCACCTTCGGCTGACTCTTTGAAATCGACGTCGATGGGACCGACCGGTGTGAGGACTCTGCCGAGAGCAGCCAGGGCGGCCGCGAATCGTTCAGCGGGCACTGTTGTGGCGACGTCTGTGTCTCCGTTCCGCATGTGATCCTTGCGGCGTGCCAGCACTCCGCGCAGCTCTCCGGTCCCGTGCAGCGAAAAGACTCCGTCGACACCGTATTCGCTGCCTGGCAGCTGTTCTTGGATGATCACTGCGTCGAGACCGGCCGAACTCGTTCTGCCGTCGGGGCTCTTCGCGGATTGCGCCGCCTCGCTGACAGCCGCGCGAAGAGTCTTCGCGGAGGCGAACCCCAAACCTGCCGAACCGCTGCCGAACCGATGCTTGACGACGAAGTCGCCGCTGGGGTTCACGCTGATCGCCTGCTCGGCTTCGCTGCCCAGCCACGTCGTGGGAGTCGGGATGGCGCAGTCACGGAGAGTCGCAGCCATGAGGCGCTTGTCGAGGACGATCTTCTGGGCAGCCGGGCCGAGGGAGGCCACCGTGCATCCGAGTTCCCGGAGATCATCGGCAAGACCACCCGCAAGGATCTGCAGTTCATAGTCATTGAGCGAGATGAAGAGGTCAGGAGACTCGCTTCGGGCCCACTCCAGCACTGCTCCGCGATACTCCGGTGAGTTGTAGGCGGGCAGGATCACGCCGCAGTCTGCTGCTGCCAACGTCGGTGCCGATGACCGATACTCCAGAGCGATCACCTCACCCCGAATGCCCTGCGAGACCAGAGCATCCTTGAACCAGCGCACATAGTGCGCACGATAGGCGGCGGAGGCGATGGCGATTGTGAGGGGCTCGGTGGCAGTCATGGGCAGTCTTTCATTCGCTGTGGATCGAAGTTCGCGAGAGCGAACACCGTGACGGTGTGCGCCGTCCCTGCGTTCCGAAGGACACGTAGGAGGGAAAGTTCTGCACCGGGGAATAGAACGTGACCGCCCAGAGCAGAAGCAGTGCTGCGATCCGGGCGTACATGCGCACGATCCAGGTGTGGAATCCTGCCCAGACGATGTCTCCGACCCCGCCGAGCAACGAGGCGAAGAACACAAAGTACAGCAGGTCGCGCGGTCCCTGTGCCGCTCTCCGATAGCTGCGGACCGCCCACACATCGATGCGGTCAAGCATCAGAGCGAGCAGGGGGACCCCGATGACCAGTCCAAGTGCTCCGAAGTTCCACCACAGGTCGCCGTAGATGGAGGCGACGGTGGAGAACCCGGTTCCATAGAGTTCCGGGTCGGTGAGTGCCGCGAGTTCGTAGCCGATGGCTTCGGGTATCCAATGCGGGGCCAGGTCGTCGGGCAGTGCCGATCGCAGCGGAGAAAGAAGAGAAGCACCGAGGGTGGGCAGGCGTCCCAGTTCGGAGTCATGGATCAACGAGCCGAAGTTGCCGATGGCCACGAACATGGATGACAGTCCGGTGTCGTTGCCGTAGTCCCCGCTCAAGGACACCTCGTATTCTTTCCTCCAGGCCCCCAACCCCGCCAAGAGGATGGGCGCGAGGATGACACCCACGGTCTTCATCCAGCGCCGTCCGCAGCGGAGGAAGAAGACATAGGCGAGGGCCAAGATGAGAGCGATCGCTCGCAGTCTGCCCGTACCGGAGATGAACAGCGTCGGGTAGGTCACGAGTGCGCCGAGGACGAGGACGATGTTCCACACACTCTGCAGTCCCTTCGAGCTCAGCAGCGTCGCGACACAGATGAGCAGGATGGCTGAGAACCCGACCCCGTCGAGCACGGGCTCGAGGCGGTCACCGAGGGCCGCTGCGATGGTGAGTACGACGGCTCCGGCGCCCTGCGCCCACTGCACAGTTCGCAGCGGCAGCACCACCGGCTCTGGGCGTCCTGTCGAGTCTGATCGCAGGCACAGCGCTCCGATGCCGATCTGAGTGAGAGTGCTGGCGAACAGTGCCGCATTGAGGTAGACCTCAGGGCGGGCTCCTTCGATGAAGTAGGGGTCGGGGATGACGAGCAGTCCGCTGATCCCGACGATGGCGGCACTGGAGGCCATGAAGTAGCCGGGCATCGTGATGCGGTCACGGCCCAGGAGCACGAACAGCGTCATTCCATGGACGAACGAGACGATCGACATCACTTCGCTGGAGACGTTCACGACTGAGGTGTCTGTCGAGAACCACAGACGAGCAACGATGACGACGAAGAGGCAGGAAGCCGTGAAGACGATGATGAAGAGCGGAGAATGGACGGGCGGATCCGAGTCGGCGGGGCGATCGGCCGACAGCTTCCTCTCCACCAGTGTCAGGGACATGACCATCCACCTCCTGCCGCTCTCTCTGCTGTACGGAAAGCCAGGAGCTCAGCCATCGCCGGCAGCCCACAGCCCGTGCGATGCCGAATGTCGACTCCGGTTGCGCCCCGGCAGACTCTCCGTCCGTTCGTCCACAGCTGCGCGAACATCCGGTTCGACGGCTGACGCGACTGCACGCGGTTCCGATGCGCGCGCTCGACGGCGCAGACGACGTCGTGGCGCTGCAGTTTCAACATTCTGCGGGGCCTGTGCGGCATAGGCGTCTCTGTAGATCTGCGAATAGGTCGTGCTGTCGGTCTTCGGCATTCCGTTGAGCACCACGCCGAGGAGGCGCCGATCGACGAGCTGCAGCTTCCGCAGTGCCTGCGACATCTGCGTCCGGCGGACGGTTCCGCTGCCGGCAACGAAGATCGTCCCGGATACCCGCCGGGCGAGCGCGGCAGCGTCTGTGGCCGCCAGCAGCGGAGCTGAGTCGAGAATGACGACGTCATACCGGGCTGCGGCTTCGGCGAGGAAGGCCGTCATCTGGTCACTGTCGAGGAGTTCAGCGGGATTGGGCGGAACCCGACCGCTGGCCAGGACAGTGAGGTTCGGCAGTTCCACGGGCTGAACCACATTGTCCAGATCGGAATCGCCGATGAGCACCGTCGACAGTCCTGCTCCTCCTTCGAGCCCCAGATAGCTGTGCAGTGAGGGGTCCCGCAGGTCGGCGTCGACGAGAAGGACATTGCAACCGGCACGAGCGAGCGCAGCAGCGAGATTGATGGACGTCACCGACTTCCCCTCTCCTTTCACCGATGAGGTCACGAGCAGTGAGCGACTCGTCTCGCCCAATTCCAAGAAACGCAGATTGGAACGCAGTTCCCGATAGGCCTCGGACTGATCATCTTCAGTTCCGTACTGCGAAACGAGGGTGTGGTCGTCTCCTGCCGTCATCCGGGCCACGGTGCCGATGACCGCCGCATCGGTCAGAGCCTCGACATCGCTGCTCTTGCGGACCCTGTTGTCGAGGAGATCTCGCAGCACGGCAGCGAGGAGTCCGGCCAGCAGTGCTGCGAGCAGACCGAGAACGAAGTTCTGCGCCAGGTTCGGTGACGCCGGACTGCTCGGAGCGGTGGCGGGGGTGACGACCGTGAGTTGGACGGTTGCCGGCCCACTCGCCGTTTCGAGCTCCGCCACCTGCGACCGGAGACTCGCAGCCACTGCGTTCGCCAGTTCAGCCGAGGATCGGGCGTCGCCGGCCTGAGCCGTGATCGAGATGAGAAGGGTGTCTTCTGGAACCGTGGCCGAGACTCGTTTCGCGAGTTCTCCGGCATCGCTGGTCAGTCCGAGCGAGTCGATTGCCGGATCGAGGACGATCGGGGTGGTCACCAGGTCGGCGTAGGTGGAGATCTGCTGGCGCGCATAATCGGCGGCAGTGGAACGGTCCGCCACAGAGCTTCCGGGGTCCGTGCGCACGAAGACGTTCGCCGACGCCTCGTAGGTCGGCGGCTGCAGTGCAGTCACCCCACCGACGGCGGCCAATACGAGGACAACCGTCGACAATGCGGCGACCCACCGCTCGCGGAGAATTGTGAGATAACGCTGAACGCTCATGATCGGCCTTTTCCATTGGAGGGATTCTGATGGTTGTCTGTCGGGTTCCCCGCTCTGCTCCGGTGGAGCATGCCGGGGTGTGCGGGTTCAGCCGGCATCGAGGACCACCTCACCCAGTCGTTCATAGGTCACGGCACGGTCGAACCGTTCTTCGGCCATGCGGCGGGACCCGCGTCCGCGTTCGGCCAGCTTCCTGTCGGTCGCCATCTCCACCAGGGCCTGGGACATGGATTCGACGCTCGGATCACAGCTGATGCCGGCACCGTAGTCCTCGAGGAGGTCGCGGTACTCTTCGCATTCCTGAGAGTTGACCACGGGCAGGCCTGCCGCCGCGTAGTCACCGATCTTGTTGGTAATGGACTGTGCGGCTCCGGCGACGATGGGATTCATCGCAATATCGCAGCCGCGCAGGCGAGCAGCCATCTCCGGGAATTCGAGTCGTCCGTAGAAGATGACTTCGTCCGGCAGATCGGCCAGTTCGCGCCTCCATCGGCTTTCGAACGGCCCGGTGCCCATGACGTGCAGCCGCATGCGGATGCCATCGTGCTTCAGCCTGCGGACAGCACCGAAGACGGTGGGCAGATCATAGCTGTGGCCCAGGGTCCCGATATAGGCGAGTTCGACGTAGCCGTCGTCGCTCGGTCGCTCGGCGGTGAATCGGTCGAAGCGGCTGAGATCCGTTCCCAGGTAGACGGTGCTCACTGCTGAATCGTCACCGCGTGCATCGGCGACTCGGCTCGAATAGGTTTCGGAGACGGTGATCACTGCGTCGGCGCCCCGGTAGATCCGTTCGGCCGTTCGGCGCAGCGGCGCGAACAGAGGACGACCGGCCCACTGCGGTCTGAGCACCATTTCGAAGGCCTCTGGCCACAGGTCCTGGACATCGATGACGAATCGCACTCCGTGCCGCTCGGCATAGTCGGCAGCGACCTGCGCGACCTCGAGAGAGGGGACGGCACAGTAGAGAACATCAGGGACTCTGCGCTGTTGCAGATACTCGTCGAGTCTCTTGGCCAGCACACGATGACTGCGCAGACGTCCGATGGAGACATTGCCTCGGTAGTCCGGTTCAGCCAGATACGTCGTCAGATACTGCGGGTTCCGGATGAGAGTGAGGTCCCGCTGCGACTTCGACAGGTGATGGAAGGACGAGGTGACGAGTTCCACCCGCGCTCCACGCCGTGCGAGTATGCTCGCCAAGGCGTCGAAACGGTCATTGGGGTGGCTTCCACCGCCGGTGAAATGAGCGATCATCAGGATGTCCATGGGTTCACCTCCTCGTTTCGTCTGTGAATCGGTCGGTCGTCTCAGGGGCAGACTCCTCGGTCGCCGTCATCAGCGCGGGCGTCTCCGCGTCGCCCACCCCACCGACCGGCTCGCATGCCGGTGGTGGTGTTCGCCTCGTTCCCTCACTTCTGCTGCGCAACACCCTGGCAAGGGAGATCGCACCGGCCGCAGCGCAGACGCTGGAGCCGATGATCGATCCGTAGGCCGCGCCGAGCATCCCGAAGGGCGGAATCAGAGCGAGATAGGCCAACAGCGAGGCTGCGGTGCCGATGATCTCGACGATCGACACGGTTCCCGGCGCGTCGGCGGCGATGAGCAGTCCCTGTTGGACACGGGTGAGGCCGAATACGATGGCAGACACTGCGAGGGGAATGATCACCGTGGTCGCCGGAAGGTAGGACTCCGGAAGGACGAAGAGGATCATGGCCCAGGCTGCGGCCCCGAGCAGCCCAGCGGAGACGGCGAGCAGGAGGAGGCTGCCGCCGATGAGCCTGACGATGGGGAGCGGACGCGATGAGAACGACATCGACCAGCTGCGCAGGGAGGCATCCACCCACTGCTGCACCGGCCAGGTGGCCATCTCCAAGACAGTGGCCACGGTGACGTAGAGGCCGAGCGCCGCCGAACTGCTCAGCATGGGCAGCAGCAGTCGGTCCGAGCGGAGCATTGCAGTGTTGCTGAAATCCGAGGGCAGCAGGACCAAGCCGCGGCGGCGCAGCCCCCGCCTCTCCTCCCGCGACGGGGCCGCAGGCTTCCACGACTTGGGCACGAGAAACAGCAGCGCCACGGCCGGCAGCGCCGAGACGGCGTAGGCCCACATCCACAGCACCGGATCGTCCACGTCGAAGAGCACCAGCAGCATGGCACCGATGACGATGATGACCTGGGTGGCGACCGCATTGATCGTGAACCATTTCCATTCACGGCTGCAGACATAGGCGACGCGCAGCGCCCGCACCAGGGAATTGAGTGCGACATAGCCGGCGATCGCAATGACGCCCAGCCACAGCCAGTCGGCGCTGAATGGCGAGAACACGGCGGCAAGGACCACGACCGGCAGGATGCAGAGAGTTCCCGGTGTCACCATTCTGGAGAAGATTCGGTACTCGGTGCCGAATCCGCCGGAGCGTGCTGCGATGAAGGGGCGTTCGAGGCCCATGATCGCGAAGACAGAGAGAAAGTACGCAAGCTGAAGTGCGAATGCGAGATCACCGCGCCCGGCGGGGCTGAGCACGAAAGCGGCCAACAGGTTCACGGCCACGGCGCCGCCTGCGGCCAACACCTGCGAGGCGACCAGCACCGCGGCGGCGAGCCTGGCACCGCCGAATCGGTCACGTACGTTCATCGCCGGGGTCCTTCTCTCCCGTGAACGTCGGCATCGTATCGAATCCGCCCTTGTTGATGCCCTGTCTGGCCAGCACGGCCTGCACCGTCTGCAGCAGAATGTGCAGGTCGAGACACAGGCACCGGCGGTCGACGTACTCCACATCGAGGCGGAACTTGTCATCCCAGTCGAGTTCGTTGCGGCCTCGCACCTGTGCCAGACCGGTGATTCCCGGCAGAGTCTCGTGCCGTCGCGATTGCTCCGGCGTATAGCGCTCGAGGTATTCGACCCGCAGCGGCCGCGGTCCGACGAGGCTCATGTCACCCCGGAGGACGTTCCACAGCGAGGGCAGCTCGTCGAGACTCGTTGCCCGCAGAAACCGTCCGAGCGGGGTCAGGCGCTGGCCGTCGGTGACATGTCTGTCGTCGGGATGGAGCATGGTCCGGAACTTGAGGATCTCGAAGACCTCCTCCCCTCGCCCCGGACGAGGCTGGCGGAAGATCACCGGACGACCGTGCACGGCTAGGACGACCACAGCGACTCCCGCTTGCACCGGCGCCGTCACAATGATTCCGAGCGCGCTGCCACAGACATCGATCGTCCGCTTCACCGTGTCATACGGCCGCCTCCGGCCTACCATGGTCGGGTGACCGCGTCGCCGGCGCGTCGTCTTCGGATCGAACTCGCCCATCATTCTCCCTCCCCGAGGTTGAGCGCCCTCTGGAACAGAGCTGCGACCCCTTCCACCGCGGGAGCGAGCTGGAGCGCCGAGCGGGCGTAGGTGTCACGATCGCAGCCGTAAGGATCGATGACATCGTCGACAGTGACCTGTTTCGGGGACCGGCGCCGGCTCCGTCGCCGTGCGGCTGCACCGACGGCAGCGCGCAGGCGCGCGGCCCGGTCTGCTGAAGGCCCGCCGCCTTCGCTGATGATGTCGGCGTCGCGGGTCACCGCGGCCAGGCCGGCGAGCTCACGGATCGTGAAGGTTCTGCGGACGATCCGCGGATTGAGTTCGACCACTTCCCGCCTGTGGTCCCGTGTCATCACGAGGACGAGGTCGGCATCGCCGAGAGCCTGCTCGCTCACCTGCTTCGTGCGACGGGTACGGATCTCCTCGACGCCCATGTATCCGGCGATCTCTCGCACCTCCTCCGGAATCAGCCACCCCGAGGCGGCCCGTGTCCCGGCCGAACGCAGACGGATCTCGGATACATCGGCGAACCTCTGAGCGAGCGCCAGCTCTGCGATGCGCGACCGACAGATGTTGCCGGTGCAGACAGCGAGCACATGGAACGTCTGAGGTGTCACTGCTCCTCCGTACACTGCGTCGTCACCGTTGCGTCGGCAGCGACCGCCGACAGCGGACCCACTTCGGACTTGCCCATGAACGTGTCCTTTCACACTGCGGAACCATTGCGCGCAGGACTGCTGTCGATGATTGGGACCGACGACACCGGCGAGCTCTCAAAGACTCTTCTGCACGGTTCTGACCGGCTCGTAGAGCTCGGCATTTCGGGGTTCACGCTACCGGCGCGGAAGGAGGTCGGACCGGGGCTCCACATGAGCCTGCGGTGACCCGCAGTGACCCTGCGGTGACCCGCTCGAACGGGTCTGGAGCAGAGCGAATCCTGGTTCGTCGCCTCAGGGGTGGATAAGCTTCTGAGTACCCGGCCGATGACGGCCGTTCACGGGTCTCAGCCATCTTCGTGCCGAGGAGACATACGCCCAGAGCCCGCACTGCGCTCAGTGACTGCAGGAGGACCACATGACGTCGAAACCCGCCACCGTGGTGATCGGTTCAGCCGGTCGACGCCTGTATCTCATCGATTGGTTCCGGCAGGCCTTCGACACACTCGAGATCGACGGTCGAGTGGTCGTGACCGAGAACGACGAGACGAGTTCGTCCGCGACTTATGGGGACATCGGCATAATCATGCCGAAGTACTCGGACCCTGCTTATGAGACCGCGTTGTCGGACCTCATCGCCGACCTCGAACCGCAGCTGTTCGTCTCCGTCAACGACTATGAGCTCCTTCACCTTCATGTGAATACGGACCTCGCGGACCGGATGCGACAGTCGGGAGTGCTCGTCCCCGGCGTGTCCGTCGAATGGCAGCGCGGCTGCGTCGACAAGTTGCGGATGGCACAGATGCTCTCCGCGATCGGCGTGCGCACTGCGCCGACGTTCGCCGGCGGAGACGGTGCAGGACTGTCGGCACTTGCAGCGGATACCGATGACGTCGTCGTCAAACACCGGTTCGGCAGCGGTTCGTCAGGTCTCGCAATCGTGCCCGCTGGTCGGGCAGAAGAAGCTGTGGCCGAATCGCTGCTCTCCGCACCTGCGCAATCGGGCGGTGAGCCGACTGCCGACGATGTGGTGGTCCAGCCCAAACTCTCCGGCTCCGAACACGGTGTCGATATCGTCGGTGCACTTCATGCCCCCGGTGACCTCGCCGCGGTCCTTGCCCGACGCAAGCTGCGGATGAGAGCGGGCGAGACGGATAAAGCGGTGACGGTGGATCCTGCCCCGTTCGTCGCGAATTCTGCTCTCATCGCGGAAGCGGCCGGGCTCACCGGACTCATCGACGTCGACATGTTCCTCGACGAGGAGGGCAGTGCCACGGTCATCGACATCAACCCTCGCTTCGGAGGCGGCTATCCGTTCGTCCACCTCGCCGGCGCCGATGTTCCGCTCTACTATCTGGCTCAGGCCATGGGCAGAGACGACGGCCACGAGTGGAGTCGCTATGATCCCGGCGTCGTCTCGGCGAAATACGAAAGCATTCGAGTCGCGGGAAGGATACCGGTGACGCCTACCAGTTCAGTTGAGTGATCGGGACCTGAACAGACTCTCTGGATCGGGCATCTCGTTGATGAAGTGCTGCCTCTTCCCGTATCCGATGACGAGTTCTGCTGAGTCGTAAGAGAAATCGCAGCTCACGATGCCGCCGATGCTTCCGTTCAGCAGAGCGCGCAGGCGCGTTTCGATCTCGGCCGACTGCGGCGCGTTGAGCACCCATGTGAACTTGCCGAAATCATTCTGACGCAGCTGGAACTGCTGAATGTCCTTCATTCGATCGACCGGTTCGAGGATCTCCATGTAGAGCAACCGCCGTGGCGCTTCTTTGGTACCACCGATGGGGAAATCGCGTTTCCGACCCCGCAGTTCCTGCAGGACGCCCGGTACTGTTCGGCCTGTTTTGTCGACGGCGAACCGTCCGAGGTCCCCCGTGTCATACCGGAGGTAAGGCGACGCCCGATTGTACAAGTCTGTGACAACAATTCTTCCGAGGGCACCAGGTGGGGCCGGGCAGTCGCTCTCCAGCTCCAAGATCTCGAAATGGAACGCCGATGTGTTGAGTGTGTATCGGGACAGACCGCCGTCGGAGATCCCGAAGAGTCCGTTCTCGGTGTTCGAATAGCGCATAAACAGTTTGACACCGGCCTGAGACCGCACAAGCCGGTCCAGTGACTCGGTAGCTGGTTCGCCGATGCCGAGTACGGCGCCGATGACTCCCTTGTCGAACTCGATATCGAACTCTCGGAACCCTTCGAACAGGCTGTCGAGGTAAGAACACAGTGCGACGATGATAGTGCCTCGTCGATTCCTCAGCCACCGGGCAATCGACCTGATGCTTCGCTCATCATTCTCACCCGTATACATTCGTTTGCCCTGCAGCAGAAAGGCACATTTGAGGCGGCGTGACACATCGAGCCACGACGTACCATGGATCACCGCGGCAAAGGGGTCGGCACCCATGAACTTGTGAATTGCCACCATCTCTGACCGATGGCGGGCGATCCGATCTCTGTCAAAATACGACCGGTAGCGGATGCCGGACGTGCCCGAGGAGAACCTCACCGTCAGCGTCTCAGGGCTCACCCGCTCATCGAAGAACTGCGAACGATCCGCCACCATCATCGGCTTCGTGACCACCGGCAGCGATTCGAAACCCTCACCCTTCAAGTTCTGATAGAAGGGCACATGAGTGCGAGCATGGTGCGCGATCTGTTCCAATGCGGCAGAGGAAGAGCGGGATGCGGGGTTGTTCAGAGTCGAAAAGACCTCTTCGACGACTGACGGGGAGACTCCGTTCGGCAGCATCTGAGCCGCGAATCGGCGGGCTGTGGACAACATGAGGTTTCCCTTCTCCTCTTTCGAGTATCTGTGGGTGCGTTGGCGCGCTGAGGACTTCGAGTCTGGGACCGTCTGCCACTGGACTGGGTCACGGTGCAGCTCCAGCAACGGCTGCGCCTCGAAGCTCGAAGTACGCAGCCATGGCGGCAATGACTTGGTCGATGTCGGCATCGGTCATCTTCGATCCGCTCGGGAGGTTGAGGCCGTTGGAGAAAATGCGTTCGGAGACCTCTCCGCCGTACATCGGAACCTCTGCGAAGACCGGCTGCAAGTGCATCGGCTTCCACAGCGGGCGGGTCTCGATATCGTGTTCGGCCAGCCAAGCTCCCAGTTCGGTCGCTCTGAATCCGGCCCGACGCTCGTCCACAAGGATCGCAGTCAGCCAGGCGTTGTCGCAGTGGTCGTTCTCGTTGCCGAACACAGAAACCCCCTGCACCGAGGCGATTGTGTCGCTGTAGCGTCGACGGACTTCCCGTCGGCGATCGATCATCGCGTCGAGCCGGGTCAGCTGCGCCCGTCCGAGAGCAGCGAGCAGATTGCTCAGCCGATAGTTGAACCCGATCTCCCGGTGTTCGTAGTGAGCCACCGGCTCCCGGGCCTGGGTCGACAGGAAACGGGCGTATTCTGCCAAGCGGCAATCGTCGGTGAGCAGTGCTCCACCACCCGAGGTGGTCATGATCTTGTTGCCGTTGAATGACACGACCGCGGCGTCACCGAAGCTGCCGCAGGCGGCAGTTCCGTAGCGGGATCCCAGCGATTCGGCGGCGTCGACGAGGACGGGGACGTCGAATTCGGCCGCGATCGGCAAGATCCGGTCGTAGTCGGCAGGCCGTCCGAGCAGGTCGACCGGGACGATTGCCGCCGGCTTCCTCCTCCCTCGGATCGAGTTCTTCAAAGCCCGGTGCAGCTGTGCCGGATCCATGTTTCCGTCTGCGGAGCAGTCGACGAATACAGGTTCGGCTCCGCAATAGGTGATGGCGTTCGCCGTTGCGGCGAATGTCATCGTCGACGTGACCACCAGGTCTCCCGGCTGCACTCCGAGACCGAGAAGACCGAGGTGGAGAGCCGCCGTTCCGGATGAGAGCCCAACCGCATGAGCGACTCCGACTTCAGCCGCAAGCTCGGTCTCGAACGCTTCGAGGTCGGGACCGACAGGTGCTATCCAGCCGCTGCGAAACGCGCGCAACAGGAATTCCTCTTCGAGCTCCCCGACGTCGGGGCCCGACAGCAGGATCCGACTGACAGCTGGAACAGGCTGAGGCTCCACTGCGGTCGGCGGCTTCGTCGGTGCCGCGTCCGAGATCGTCATGACCTGACCTCGTCCGTGACCAATCTGGCCGGTTCCGGCAGGAGGGCGGAACCGCCGACGGGTTCTCGGTGACTCGCTCGACGGCCGAGTTTCGGTTGAGGACGGCAGTTCCGATTGCAGAAATCGTCGATGACGCTCCGCTCAGCCATGACGATGGGCAGATCGGCAGGAGCGAGCTCCGGCGCTTCGACCCGACTGATCTTGTCATGGATGCGGATGACGGTGCCTTCGTAGTCGCCGAAGAGCTCCTCGTCGAGCTTCTCGCCTTCGCGCAGCCCGGTATAGACGATCTCGGTGTTCTGATTCGACATTGCGACCAGGCTCCGCGCGATGTCGACGATGCGCACCGGTTCGCCCATGTCGAGAACCATGACGTAGCCGTCTTCGCCGATCGTCGCCGCCTGCAGCACCAGCTGGCAGGCCTCCGGGATCGTCATGAAGAAGCGTCTGACCTCCGGATCGGTCACAGTGATCGGACCTCCCTGTCTGATCTGCTCCTGGAAAGACAGCAGCACAGATCCGCGTGAACCGAGGACATTGCCGAAGCGGACCGAGAGGTAGGTGCCCGGCGACTTCGCTGCGAAGCCGCTGACCAGTCGTTCGGCGATCCGCTTGCTCCGCCCGAGTTCACTCGTCGGCGCGGCGGCCTTGTCCGTCGATATGTTGACGAAGGTTTCGACTCCCACCGCGTGAGCGGCTTCAAGGACATTGAGGGTGCCATGGACGTTCGTCTTCCAAGCCTCCTCAGGGAACCGCTGCAGCATCGGCAGATGTTTGAGCGCCGCGGCATGGAAGACGATCTGCGGCTTCGCCTCGGCGAAGATATGGTCAAGGGCGCTCCGGTCGCGGATGTCGGCGAGCACCGTATTCGGCGACATCAGCAGCGCCGAACCATAGAGCGTGAGTTCGACTCCATGCAGCGCGGTCTCATCCCGATCGAGCATGACGAGGCTATCGGGATGGAGAGCGAACAGCTGCCGGCAGAGTTCGCTGCCGATCGATCCCCCTGCTCCGGTGACGAGCACGCGCTTGCCGGCCACCTTCTCGGCGATCTCTGCCAGATCGGTGTGCACCGGGGCACGGCCGATGAGGTCCTCGACCTTGATATCGCGGATATCGCCGAGCTCGACCTTCCGAGTGACCATCTCTGCCAGCGGAGGAATCGTCCTCAGCCACTTCCCTGTCGGCTGCAGACGATCACGGCAGGTCTGCAGGAACTCCGCTTCGGAATCGGCGATTGCGACGATGACTCCGGAGACATTGAGCCATCCGGCCACCTCGGCGATCTCCTCACTCGTCCCACGGACACGAACCCCATGGATGCTCAAGTGGCGTTTGTGCGGGTCATCATCGATGAGCCCGACGGGAAGATAGGCGCCGTCAGGGCCGGAGAGCATCTGCCGAATGAGGGACTCGGCGGCGGCACCGGCACCGACGACGAGCACTCGCTCACCCTGCAGCGGGCGCGTTGCGATCTGGTGGGACCAGCGGACGAGGTAGCGGCTGCCGGTCATGAAGATGACGGCGGAGAACACAGTGAGCAGAACGAACGGAGAATCCCCCAGGGTGACAGCCATCAGACCGCACGCGATGATCAGAGCGATGACGGCGATGCCGCCGTATTCGGCGAAGCTGCCGTAGTGGTAGCGGCTGCGGTAGAGACCGATGAGCAGGCCGAGGAGCAGCTGCAGAATCACCGCGGCCGCGGCTGCGGATGCGAGTTCGACTGCGCCGACGGCACCTGTGCCCATGACGGCCGATGCGAGCAGTCCGGCAAGAGCCCATGCCGCGATGTCGAAGACCAGCTGGAACCTGGTCTTGCCCCTCCAGATCCGCGTTGCCAGCCGCGCCGCCCATCTCGCACCGGAGGTCACCGGGGCCGGCGGGGCCGCACTCACACTGCCCGTCCGAGTGAGTGGATTCGGATGTTCCGACACAGTCATCGTGATCTCCCATGCTCGACTGATCCGGCCCAGTCGTTGTGGCTGCCGGGCATCGTCGGTGAGAGCCGACGATGCAGCGATTCCGACTTCGGAATGCGTCGACTTCACGCTATGGGGGTTCGGTGGCTGCTCCGCCACTTGCGGCGGAGGGACTGCGGTCATCCGCGGGGTCCGTGCGGAATGCCGCGCAGAGGATTCCTCCCCCGCCTGTGCTCAGACGGCGGCAAGGCGCGGGTTGCCCGCCAAACGGGACACGAGTTCGGTTCGCGAACCGACGTCGAGCTTGCGATAGACAGCGGTGAGCCGGAGTTCGACGGTGCGCAGCGAGACGAAGATCCGTTCGGAGATCTCCCGGTTCTTCAGTCCGGCACGGACCAGCTCGACGACCTTGAGCTCCTCATCGCTGAGTTCGCCGAGGCGCGGCAGCTCTGGCCCTGCCGGCGCCTGAGGCTCTTCGACGATCTGCCCGGTGCGGAGGTGTTCGGCGAGTCGACCAGCCCCGACTTCGCGAAGCAGTGCCGCAGCAGCGAGCCGCTGTTCGCGGGCCCTCAGCGTCGAGCCGTTGTCGGTGAGCCTCGCTGCGAAAGCAGCATGAGTGACTGCCTTCTCGAAGACGAATTCGGAAGCGCTGGCCTGTCGCAGTGCTCGCCCGAACAGATCGGCGGCAGCATCTCCGGCAGCCAAGAGGGCTTCGCTCCGACCAACGACGAGTTCGGTCCACCGAGAAGGGCACGTCTTCGCGCGGTCACGCAGCTTCTGGAGCAGAAGAGTCGCATGCTCCCGCCTGCCCACACCCACCAACGCTTCGATGAGGTCGCCGTCGATTCGACGCACGTTCGGGTTGATCTCGTCCACGGACAGCTGCTCGCAGCGTCGCAGGTGCCCGAGCGCTTCGGCCGGACAGTCGATGCGCAGCAGGTATCTGCCCTGAAGCGCATTGAGCTCGGCCAGCAGGCGGTGGTTGTTCGTCGCCGAAGCCCAGACCGCCGTCCGTTCCTCGACGAGCCGTGCTTCGCCGGTGCGTCCGGTCAGCAGCAGCTTCCACGAGTGCAGCAGCAGAATCCGATCCTGCCGAACGACGACGAGTCCTCTGCGCTGGTCGGCCTCCGCTTCCGCGATGACCCTGTCGATGACCTCGACGGCCTGACTGATCCGGCCGAGGCGCATGTCCAGATCAGCACGGACACAATCCACCTGCCGCTTCCAGACCCTGGCCGCTGCACAGGTCTCACCGATGAGATCGAGTACGGCGGTCGCGGCTTCATAGTGCTCGGTGAGCACCAGCCCCTGGGCCACGGCGAGGCCGAAGCTCGGTCTGATCGAATCCTGATGTTCCTGCAGGCTCGCGAATCCCGCGAGCGCCGACCTGTCGTCCCCGCTGTTGCTGTCGAGCAGGATGCGCACGGCGCGGACAAGCTGCTCGTCGCCGTCACGGACGTGCTCAGCGGCGGCTTCGGCAAGTGTCAGAAGCTCCTGCGCTCGCACGAATTCGCCGCGTTCACAATGGCAGAGCGCCAGAGTCAGCTGCAGGCGCGCTACTTCGGCGGGCGCCTGCTCCGATTCGCAGCTGCTCCACGAAGTGAACAGCGAGGACGGCAGCGTCTGCGTCTCGAGGAAGACGTTGCGGACCTCGAGCGTCCGAGCGCGGACGACGACCGCGGCCCGGCTCGACCGGGAGGCGATCCGCACATAGCGGCGCGAGAAGGCGAACTGCCCGTGATCGGACAGTGTCTCGGCGATCTCGACCAACTGACCGCGCAGCTCCTCGACGTCGTCGCAGACTCGGATGGCCCGTTCGGCGAATTCGGCACCTCCGGCAGTGAGTCCGCGGCGCACCAGGCCGAGAGCGTGCGCCGCCAGCTGCTGCGCGGTCTCCTCACCCGGGTCGATGAACGAGACATGCCATGCCTCGATCTGCGGCCATGTGTCGGCACAGTCCTCGGCCAGGACGAGGTGGGTCCGGCGTCGCTCGCTCGCCCCCATCGACTGCTGCACCATGGCACGGACGAATCCGTGCGGTATCCGCAGAAAGGCTCCCCGACGTTCGATCGTGCCGCGCGATTCCAACTCATCGACGGCTTCCCAGAACCCGGGCAGCCTCCTGGCCAGAGGCCGCAGCGGAGTCAGCGGGGACAGCGACAGGCATCTGAGCAGCGCATCGGCATCGGGCGTCAGCCCCTCGACGTAGTCGGCGATCATCGGTCGGCTGGCCGGTCCCACTCGCACCGGGATCGACAGCGCGATCTCCCCGCGCATCTCACTCGGCGCCATCTCCTCGAGGATGTGGCTGACGGCCAAGGGACGACCAGCTGCGGCGTGGGCGGCGACCTGGGCCGCCTCCTCGGCGATCCTCGTGTGTCCGAAGCGGGCCAAAGCGAGTTCACGGGCGAGTTCGAGGAGCTCGGCGATGCTGAGATCCGCGAGTTCGATCTCCGGCACTGAGGCGAACGGACCATCATCGTCGATCGACCGAACCGTGATGACGATGTGCAGACGTCCTGACTTCAACCGGCGCAGCGCCTGACCGAGCAGCCGCTGCGAGTCCATGTCCATGTCATCGGCATTGGGCACGAGGATGAGCGTGTCCTCCTCCCCGGGGATCGATCGGAGAGCTGCCATCATCCTCGGCACGATCTCATCGGCGGCGAGCTCCGCCGGATCGGAGGGTCCGTTCGCGGATGCGCTGACTGCGGCGAGCAGACCGCCTAACCCGGACAAGGGCGTGTCCTCGTCAAGCGGACTCGATGCGACCCTGATGACCGTCCCGTCCCACTCCGACTCGAGTGCCCGCAGGATCGAACGCCTTCCGGACCCGAAGCCGCCGGTGAGAGCAGCGGCACGGTGTCGGGAGAGGAGGGAGCGGAGGTCGCCGACTTCCTTGCGACGAATCACCTGACGCATGATCCGCCTCCCGTCGTCGGGTTCGGGAAGATCGTTCGGAGAGGGAGTCCCGGCCCGGGAACGGCCGCCGCCAATCGCACGGCGCGGGGATCGGTTCGCAGAGGAGTCTGAGGTGTGATGTCCATACTGAGATACTGCTCGCCGACAGCCGTCTCGGACCAGGTGGTCGATACGGGAATACCCTTCAGGTCACTACTCAGTCACCGGCTGGTCACCACTGGAGCATCACTGCGAGTACTCACTCGTGTCCGAAATCCCGCAGTCGCGCATACTCGATTCGAGCTCAGGCGCGCAGTCGGCCTTCGGCATCTCGCATCGCCTCGGCGACCTGTTCTCTGCGCTCAATGCCGAGTTTTCGGAACAGCCGGTACGTGTGCCCCTCGACCGTTCGCACCCGCACGCCCAGTTCCGCAGCGATCTCCGCATTCGATCGGCCGGCGACGATGAGCACACTGATCTGCTTCTCCCGGGCAGTCAGCCCCGTGACCTGCCCACCCGGCCCGCGGCTCTGGCTGGTTCCGAATCGCGCAGACAATGCGACACATCTGCCCGCCAGGTCTGGCATCGCCGCTCCGTATTCCTTCGCAAGAGAGGTCAGGGCTGCACGATCATGATCACGCAATGCAGCGCCGAGGCGGCCGACGAGGTCGAACTCACGCCCGGTTCCGTGCGCGGCCGCTTCACACATCGCCTCAGGTGCGATCTCGCCGAAGTGCAGGAAGAGGTGCAGCCGGATGAGCACGACGATCGCCGCTGCCCCATCGGATTCGGCTTCCTCCAACATCCGGCGCAACTCGTGCTCGTACCTGGGCTCCCCGGTGCGTATCGCTCGTGCAGTGGTTCGCAGCACGAGTGCACGGCGATATTCGTGATAGAGAGCCGTGACCGGCAGTTCGTCGAAGCGGGCGTGCAGGTCGTCGGCTTCAGCGGCGGTTCCGACACGTGAGACCGCATATTCGGCCTCTGCCAGCGCGATTGCCAGCTGGGTGCCCATGTTCCAGTATGTGAGTGATTCGATCGCGGCTCGCAGCGCCTTCATGGCGCCCGGCAGATTGCCTTCGAGCAGGTGAGTCTTCGCCCACAGCAGGTCGATCGGCCCGGAGCGAGCCGACAGGTATGCGATGTCATGAGTCGACAGTGCCGTCATCAGCTCTCTCGCCTCAGCGATACGTCCCAGCTGCAGAAGTGTGCGGCCCTGCAGCATGGTCAGGTGAAGTGACCCCGTGCTCTCGTTGCTGAAATCGGATCGAGCGGATTCGAGGAGTGCGAGTGCTTCCAAGGTGAGCCCCGAGTCGAGCATGTCCGTTGCGTGCAGCATCGTTTCGAGCAGATGGAAGCTGCCCGTTGCACCGCTCTCGTGAGGGAGTCCGCCGAAGACGTCCACGGTGATCGGTCGTTCTTCGGCCACGACGGCAGCGACTCGGTCGAGAAACTCGAGTCCGAACTCTGCGCCCACTCTCCCTCCGGAGTGTCCGTCACCTTCCTCGTGCAGCCGATTCAGAGCGGTGCGGAAGTCCGCAAGTCGCAGGGCAGGAGACATGGATGCGAAAGCGCGGTTCATCCACACCACAAGCGCGTCGACGACCAGTTGGGCACAACATGCGGTACGGACCGCGTGGGCCAGGATGTCGAGACCGAGGGGAATCTTATTGCAGCCGCAATAGAGCAGAGCGACCGAGTGCAGCTCGTGAGGGCTCATCCGCTCCGTCGGGATCTCCGCGATCAGTCGCATAGCCCGATGCCAATCGCCGAGGCGGGCGGCGACCAGTGCGGCGTCGACGGTTCTCGACTCGCTGACCTCTGCTCCGCAGATCATTCCCCATTCGGCCCTGACCACCTGCGACCATTCCGAAGGTGCATCTCCGCACGCGTCGATGAAGTCGAACCACTCTCGACTCCGACCGGTCGGGGTTGTGTACCTGATCGTGTCCGAGGTGTGGTTCTCCACCGCCTCATAGATATGGGGTCTCTGCGTATCGATCTTCAGCTCTCCGGCGGCCACGAGCGCATCTGCAGCTTCCCCGAGGCCCACCTCGAGCAGTGTCGCAAGCTCCACCTCTCCCGCGAGGACGACCAGCTCGAGGGCTTCCGCCTCCCGCGGCGAGTGGTCAGCGAGACCGATCCGTGCATAATCACGGGCACGCGCGTCGTAGTCGGTATCGAATCCGTCGAGGATCCACACTCCCCGGCGCATGAGGAAGCGCGAACGTCGTGCGGTGTATTCGAGGAGTTCGATGAGCTTTCCCGGATTGCGCTTCGAATGGAAGTCGACGACATCGACCACGGCCTGGGACACGATATGACCGAGTCGGTGTTCGATCATCGACCGATAGTCCTCAAGGGGCAGAGGACCGAGGACGAGATGCTGGAGCACACGGTCTTCGACCAGAGTCGAGAACGGCATGACTCCGCCCTCGAGGTTGGACCGTGACATCGCGACGAGCCTGATCGAGCCGACGCTGGCCAAGTCGGTCAGGATCTCCTTCGAGCGGGAGTCGAGCAGGTGGGCATCATCGACGAAGACCGCCCGCGGGACTCTAGTCGAGGTGAGCCGGGACACGATTCGCCCCAGCAGCGTGGACGGGTCACCGTCGAGGTCGACGAGCAGACCGAAGACGCCGAACTCGGTGTTCTGGTGCACACGGTCCCCGCGGATCCAGATTCCGTCTCTCCCGTCATCGAAGGCCGTTCTCCCCAGGAGTGTCTTGCCGACGCCGATCTCACCTTCGATGAGAATGCCGGAGCATTCCGAACAGCGCAGCGACTGACGGATCAGTTCGAGTTCGCCCTTGCGCCCGAAGATCTTTGCTCCGTCACGAGCACTCGATGCGGCTGCTGTGTTCAGGTCCTCAGCCATTCCGCCACCACCTCTCGCAGCTCCTGCCGATTGGCCACGTGAACTCGGCGGTAGAGTCGACCGAGGTGCCATTCGATGGTTCGGGCCGACAGGTGCAGTTCTTCTCCGATCTCCGCGCTCGTTCGACCTTCGACGATGCCGGTGACGATCGAGTGCTCGAGCTCGCCCAGATTCTCGTGGAACCGTTTGCCGTCGGCATCGAAGTCGAGCACGCGCCGGCTCCGGCCCAGTAGGATCCGGGCTTCTTTGGCGGCTGCGGCGTCGCCTTCAGCGACGGCGCGCTTTCGGGCCTCGCCGGACAGTTGGGCGCAGAGCACGACGGCGCCGAAGAGCAGCGCCTCACGGGCCGCGGTGATAAGCGCCTGCAGTCCGTCGGTGCTGAAGGCATGGGCCACAGCACGCAGCAGGCGACCGAGGGCACCATCGACCCTGGCGGCCGACGCCGCCAGGCAGGCGATGGCCTGCTCATGCCCGAGTCGCCCGGCTTCGAGCCAGGCGAGGCAGGCAAGCGTATGCGCACCGTGCTCGTCCGCCCAGGCCCCGAGCTCGTACAGCTGCGGGCCCGCGGCCCCCGGCGACGTCTGCGCCAGTGCCTGCAGATCGAAGAGCCTGGATTCGAAGGACGCCCACCAGGAATGCCGACTCGCTTCGGCGTCCTCGTCGCTGGCGATCGAGACGACTTCGGTCCGCTGATGTGTCAGCACAGCGGAGAGAGACAGAGCCGACCTGGCCATTCCCGCTATATCGACGATGTCGCAGGGGTCGGCCCCGAGATTGAGTTCGTTGAGGAGGCGGTGGGCCTTCGCCGCGTTTCCAGTGCGCAAGTCGATGAGCGCGTTCGTCAGTCTGGTCAGCCGTCGACTGGAGGTCAGTTCATCCATCGCCGTTCGCGCCTCGGCCCAGTTGCCGGCGATGAAATTCGCCACGAAGAACTGCGGGACGGCATCTTCCCGTTCGAACGATTCAGGCCCGGGAAGTCCGAACATCAGCCGAGCCTGCGCGATATAGCTCAGCCCCAGTTCGATCCGACCGGCCATCACTTCGGCCACGCCGAGGAACGCACATGCGCGCAGACGGTGGCGCGCCGAGCTCGCATGGTTGAGATAGACGCATTCGGCCAGAGCGCAGGCAGCAGCGATGCGACCTCCTTTCAGATCGAACCGGGCACGCGTCGCGTCGAGCCGACCGACGTCGATCGGCAGCGAAAGCGTGTCCCGGACCCAGTCCAGCCGCAGATCCTCGGGCTTCCTTGGGTCCATCAGCCTCAGTTCCATCGAGGCGAGACGGGACAGATACTCATGTGCTGAGGTGTCCGGATTCAGGCAAGCCTCGGAGACCAGCGGGTCGACGATCTCCCGGGCCTGCCTGAGACGGCCGGCTCCCCATTCGCTGCGGGCGTGCTCGAGGTCGAGTTCGGGACCACGATAGCCGCTGGTCCGGACGATCTCCGCGGCTTCGCGGTACCTGCCCTGCGCGTTTGCCCAACCGGCGGCGTCCAGAACCTGTTTGGGAGTCGGCACCCGTCCCAAGGAGATCGACCACGCGGAGTAGCCGAAGAGCGCCCTGCCATGAAGCGCCGAAAGATCCGCTCCGGCATCGAACCGGGTGAGCAGCTCGAGGCTGCGAGAGGGGGGAACCATGGCTCGGACGTTCTCAGCCGTGACGGGTTCGTGCATGCTCACTTCGCCCCCTCGGCCCTTCGAAATCGAGAGCAGACCATCCTCCGCCAGAGTGTCGATCGTCTGCGGAGTGGTGAGCCCGACGAGCACGTCATAGGGCACCGCTTCGACGAGAGCGACGGTTTCGATGACCTCGCGGCTGGACTTATCGACCCGGGCGATCGCGGTTTCGACCCCACTGGTCCGGCTCCGCCCGAACAGCAGCCTCTCGAGCAGCCGCGGATTGCCATGGGCGAGTGCGGTCAGCTCCGAGACCGATCTCGTCTCGGTCTCCAGGAGCCCGATGCTGTTGATCATCGCCGCCGCATCCGCCTCGTCGATACCGTCCAGATCGATCCTGACAACGCTTCCGGACAGCCACAGTCCGGCGATGAGATCGACCGGCGGACGTGCGGATTCGGCGGCGGTGATGAGCTTGATCCTGTGTGCATCCGTCAGCTGGGCCAGCACTGCGAAGGAATGATCATCGACGAGATCGGCATTGTCGACGACGACCAGAGAGCGCCCGCCCCCTGCTCTGCGCTCGAACAGATCACCGATCACCGACAGCGCCCGACCGGGCGGGAGGTCTGTGTCGATGCCCTCCCGCGACAGCAGGATTTCGAAGATTCCGAGGTTCCGGACCCGCGCATTCTCCGAGCCGCGCAGGCGGGTGACCGCAAGGTCGGGGTCGAGACGGGAGAGTGCGGCATTCACCAGCGCGGTCTTTCCGATTCCCGCTGCGCCGATGATGAGTGCGCCCAGATGGCTCCGCCCGGAGAGCGCATCGACGACCGTCGAGAGTTCGGACTCATAGCCGAAGAGCCGACGCGACGGTGCGACCGGGGGGATGTGTGTGGTCCTGCCTGACACGTCACTCAGCTTTCCGTACCCCTGGGGATCTTCTGCGGTGGGGAATGCGGAGCCCAGCGGCGCGGGGTTCAATCCGGAGAGGCTCACGTCTCGGAATCAACGATGAAATTCCTCAAACAGTATTACCACTTGCGATAAGTGTAGTAATACTTTTCTGAAACAAAGTTAGGCGATTGTGACTTCAACGCCCAACTCCCATCGGAGGGTCGCCTCGGCGAGGCTCTCACCCATTGCCCACTTGTGGCCCGGAACACCGGACCGTACCATTGAAGGAAAGTTACTGAACGATCTATAAGGAGTTCGCATGGACACCCTACTGAGTGCAGAAGAGCGCGACTTCGCGCAGCAGATGCGTCAGTTCTACCGCACGGAGATCCCCGAGGAGCTCCGGTTCAAGGTCGCCACTGGTCAGGAGCTGACCAAGGATGACATGGTCACTTCGCAGCAGATACTGAACAAGCACGGCTACGCGGTGCCGAACTGGCCCGTCGAGTGGGGCGGCCAGGACTGGACTCCCGTTCAGCGCCACATCTGGCTCGAGGAGATGCAGCTGGCCTGCGTTCCCCAGCCGCTGCCGTTCAACGTCTCCATGGTCGGTCCGGTCATCGCGACCTTCGGCTCACAGGAGCTCAAGGAACGCTTCCTGCCGGCCACCGCGAACATCGACATCTGGTGGTCACAGGGCTTCTCCGAACCCAATGCCGGTTCCGACCTCGCCTCACTGAAGACCTCTGCTGTGCGCGATGGCGACAAGTACATCGTCAACGGTCAGAAGACCTGGACGACCCTGGGACAGTACGGCGACTGGATGTTCAACCTCGTCCGCACCGATCCGAACGTGAAGAAGCAGGCCGGCATCTCCTTCCTGCTCATCGATATGAAGTCCCCCGGCGTCACCGTCCGCCCGATCCAGCTCATCGACGGCGGCCACGAGGTCAACGAGGTCTTCTTCGACAACGTCGAGGTCCCCGTGGAGAACCTCGTCGGCGAAGAGAACAAGGGCTGGACCTACGCGAAGTTCCTGCTCGGCAACGAGCGCACCGGCATCGCCCGCATCGGCGGTTCGAAGGTCAACCTGGCCCGTGCCAAGGCCTACGCCGCGGTGACGAAGACCGCGAACGGCACCCTCCTGAACGATCCGCTGTTCTCGGCGCGTCTGACCAAGATCGAAGCCGAGCTCACGGCGCTCGAGATGACCCAGCTGCGGATCCTCTCGACCCAGGCCGCAGGCTCCGATAAGCCGGACCCGCGTTCCTCCGTCCTCAAGCTCAAGGGCTCGCAGCTGCAGGAGGACATCTCCGAACTCCTCGTCGACGTGCTCGGCCCGCAGGGACTCGACTTCGTCTCCGACCGGGTACAGGGCCAGGGACTGTCCGACCTGCCGCACGGCGCCGTCGATGCCCTCCCCGCCTACTTCAACACCCGCAAGGTCACCATCTACGGCGGTTCGTCCGAGGTGCAGCGCGGAATCATCTCGAAGGCGCTGCTCGGCCTCTGAGAGACCGACACCCACACGATTTCACAAGAGGACAACAATGGATCTTGAACTCAACGACATTCAGCAAGAACTCGCCAGCACTCTGAACAAGTACCTGCGCAGCGAGTACGACGCCGCCAAGCGCGAAGAGATCCTTCGCAGCGACGAAGGCATCTCCCGCGAGAAGTGGCAGGAATTCGCCGAGATGGGGCTGCTCGGGCTCGCCATCCCCGAATCCTACGGCGGCGCGGACATGACCTTCAACGAGGTGGCCGTGGTCGCCGAGGCGTTCGGCCGCTCTCTCGTACTCGAACCGTTCCTCGCCACCGCGGTCCTCGGCACCAACGCCGTCCTGCTCGCCGGCAGCGAAGAGCAGAAGCAGGCCATCCTGCCCGGCGTGGCCGAAGGCCAGACTTTCCTCGCCCTCGCCGCCTTCGAACCGGGACAGCGCTACGAGGTCACCACTCCGGCAACCCAGGCGACTGCCGGGGCAGACGGAGCCTTCACGCTCACCGGCGAGAAGACCAATGTGCTCGGCGGAGACGTCGCCGACCACTTCATCGTCACCGCTTCGCAGAACGGCGAGCTCGGCCTCTACCTCGTGGCCGCCGACGCCGAAGGTCTGACCCGGGTCGCCCAGCGCCAGGCCGATGGGCTCGGCAGCGCGAACCTCAAGCTCGACAACGTCGCGGCCCAGCGCCTCGATGCCGCAGATGCCCATTCGGTCCTCTCTGAGGTCATCGATCTCGGCAACGCTGCGATCATGGCCGAGGCTGTCGGCGTCGCCGAGGCTTCCCTGACGATGACCGCCGAGTACCTCAAGACGCGTGAGCAGTTCGGCGCTCCCATCGGCGCGAACCAGGCCCTGCAGCACCGTGCAGCCGACCTCTACGCAGAGCTCGAATACGCCCGCAGCATGGCCCTGTACTCGCGTCTGGCCGTGACTTCCGAGGTCGCCGGAGCCGAGAAGGATCGCCACCGCGACGTCATCGCCGCGAAGATCGTCCTCGACAGGGCCGCCCGCAACATCAGCCAGGAATCGATCCAGATGCACGGCGGCATCGGCATGACCATGGAATACCCCATCGGTCACTACGCCAAGCGCCTGACGGTCATGACCCGCACCTTCGATGATGCGGACTCCCTGACCGCCGAGCTCGCCGCACTCGGCGGGCTCATCGAGCCTCAGGCCGCCGACCTCAGCTGAGATCCGGCACCGGCGGAAGTCGGAGGCACTCTCCGGGCCCGCCCACGTCGGCTGAGTCCCGGATCAGCGGTCCAGCCCCGCCACACAGGAAGCGCCGAGGCGGCACGATTCCGATCGTGCCACCTCGGCGCTTCTCTGTGTTCGTGAGGCGCAGCCAGCCACGCCGGGCGGTCGGCCCGGTCAGTTCACGGGCTGGTCGAAGACGTGGCGGCGGATCCACGAGTGCATGGTGATCGCGGCGGCCGCAGCGGCGTTCATCGACCGCGTCGAACCGTACTGGGCGATCGAGAGCACGTCGCGGCTGGCCTGGTGGGCTTCCTCGCTCAGCCCCGGTCCCTCCTGGCCGAACAGCAGCAGGCACCGCCTGGGCATGTCGTAGGTCTCCAGCGGCACGGAGTCGGGGAAGTTGTCGATGCCGAGCAGCGGCACGTCGTTCTCGGCGCACCAGCTCAGCAGGTCATCGACGCTGGGGTGGTGGATGACGTGCTGGTACTTGTCCGTGACCATCGCACCCCGCCGGTTCCAGCGACGGCGTCCGACGATGTGTACGGCCGCGGCGTTGAAGGCGTTCGCGGTGCGCACCACCGAGCCGACGTTGAGGTCGTGCTGCCAGTTCTCGACACCGACGTGGAAGTCGTGCCGGGTGACATCGAGGTCGGCGACGATCGCGTCATGCTGCCAGTAACGGTATTTGTCGACGACGTTGCGCCGGTCCCCCTCGCGCAGCAGCTCCGGGTCGAAGTGCTCTCCCACAGGCCAGGGGCCGGTCCACGGACCGACCCCCACCTGCGGTTCAGCGCTGTCAGGCGCCGACGATTGTTCGCTCACTTCTCGTCGCCGGACTCATCCGCCGACTTCGCGTCCTTCTCATCGTCGACAGATTCCGACTTCGCATCGGACTTCTTCGCGTCCTTCGCCGCAGCAGAGCCCTTCGCCGAGGCGGCCGACGAGACTTCGTCGACGTCCGACTTCACGTCGGCATCGTCCGAGTCGTCCGAATCCGCATCCGCATCCGAAACATCCGAGGAATCGTCTTCAGCAGACGCGCCCGACGCCTTCTTCGCCGATCCCGACTTCGCGGCACCGACCTTCTGAGCCCGCTTGCTCATCTTCACTGTCTTGCCGCCGCGTCCGCCACCGGCGAGGACCGAGCGGACGTACGCGCTCGAGGCCAGGGTGTGGAGGATGAACGCGAGCACGAGCGCAATGCCGGCGGCGACGAGGCCCTCCCACCACTGCGCCTGCCCGGCGAAGAAGCGTCCGGCGATGCCCAGCGGTGAGGTGAACGGCGTCCACGACAGGATCTTCGCGGTCAGGCCGGAGGCTCCGATGAAGACCGGGGCGAAGAAACCTGCCACGGTGATGATGCCGACGATCGTCAGGAAGGTCGTGCGTGCCTTCGAGCCGACCACGGTCGACGCCCACACCAGAAGGGCGAACACCGACCACGCGGTCAGCAGCAGGGTCAACGCGAACCAACCGAGGCCCGGCAGCATCGAGAACGCCAGCGAGGTCTTGCCCGACAGCGACAGTCCGAGTTCGGTGACGACCGCGGCGGCGACGATCTGGACGGTGACCAGGGTCAGAGTTCCCGTGATCCGACCCGACGCCGAGGCGCGCGGCGGGATCGTGGCCGCGATGATCTCGGTGATCCGGTTGCGCTTCTCCAGGCGCAGGTTCTGGTAGAGCCCTGCACCGAGGGCTCCGACGACGAGGAGGGCGAAGGCGACCATGCCCCACAGCAGCGGGGTGGCCACGTCCGCCTGGACGGCGGGGGTCTTGAGCAGCGTCGCCTCGGTCTTCGGGGCGAGCTTCTCCAGCAGCGTCTCCGGCTGCTTGTCGAGAGCGATGATCGTCGGCTGTCCCTGACCGCTGGGGTCCTGGATGAAGGCGGCGTCGACCTTGCCCTGACGCACGAGCTTCTCGGCCGCCTCCGCGTCCTTCGCATCGGTGATCTTCACGCCCAGCTGCTGTTCGTACATCTGGGCCTGGTCGCCCACGCCGACCATCGCCATGCTCGGTGTGCCCGTGTCCTTCTGTGCGTCGGCCACGATGCCGGTGATGATCGCGGCGAGCACGCCCAGGATGATTACGCCGGCCGTGACGAGGAAGTAGGGGCTGCGCATCGCCGTGGTGCTCTCACGGTTCGACACCAGCCAAGCGGCCTGACGGTTGCCGACGTCGACGAATTCCGAGACCAGTCCGGTCTCGGGCAGTTCGTCCGGATCCGGAGTGTCCTCGGCGAGTTCGAAGGGAACGTCGTCGAGTCCGGCGGTCGCCCCGTCGTCCGCGGAATCCTCCGCGCCCACCTCGGCGGTGTCGCCTTCGGTCACCTCGTCGTCCTCGGTCACCTCGATGTCATCATCGATGGGGACGCCGAGGTCGTCGATGCCTTCGCCGGCCGTGCCCTTCGACACGAGCGGTTCGTTGGGCTCGTCGTTCGCACCTTTGTCCTTGCGCGCCATTACAGAGCCTCCTTGTACTGCTCGGCCAGTGTCGGGCGGACACTTTCGAAGTTCGTCACGCCATCGAGCGCCGCCACGGCGGCGGCTGCGGTCTTCGCATCAGCGGCGTGGAAGCTGATGACGTTGTCGTCACGGTTCGCGACCTTCGCCGCGCTGATGCCCGACCGTGATTCGAGAGCCGATCGGGCCGCCTCGGCGTCCTTGGTCTCAACCTTGTAGTGCGGATCGCCCAGCAGCTTCTCGACACTGCCGGAGGCGGTGACCTTGCCCTGGCTGAGCACGATGACGTCGTCGGCGAATGTCTGCGCGGCTTCCCAGTCGTCGGTGGCGACGATGACGGGCACTCCCGAGGAGGCATGTGCCCGCAGCAGCTTCATGACCAGGCGCAGCGAGGCCGCGTCGAGACCCGCGAAGGCGTCGTCGATGACGACGACATCGGGGTCGGCGGCCAGGGTGGCGGCGATGTCGACGCGTGCGATCTCGGCCCCCGACAGGTTCTTCAGCGGGGCGTAGCCGCGGTCGGCCAGGTCGAGGTGGGAGAGCAGGGTCAGAGCGTTGCGCTCAGCGGCGCCCAGGGTGATCCCGTGCAGGCGTGCGAGGTAGACGATCTGGTCGATGACGCGCATGTTCGGGTAGCCGCCGCGCTCTGCGGGCAGGTAGCCGAAGTTCTGCCGGTCGCCGAAGTCGAGCTCGAAGTCCTCGAGTTCGACGGTGCCCTCATCAGCGGAGATCAGCCCCATGATGACGCGCACCAGCTCGGTCCGCCCCGCCGAACGGGTCCCCACGATCGCGGTGATCCGGCCCGCCTCGGCGGTGAAACTCACCTCGTCCAGATATGTCCGCTTTCCCTTGCGCAGGGAAATCTCTTTCAGTGTGAGCACGCGTCATCCTTACTTATACATCAGGCAAATACTAAGGGAGTGTCTCATCTATCGTGTTGAAATGAGAGACGTCTTTCAAACCAGACCAATGATTTCGACCGAATTGCCAGTCGAGTCCCAGGTCGTGATCGGTGGGTCGGCCGTCGCATATTTATGGACGTCCATCCTCGCCGAGGCGGCTCTCAGTCGAGGCCGAGATCCTTCGTCGTCAGCGCGGTCAGGTACGGGATTCCCGTGGCCTCGACCCGTTCCTTGGCGCCGGTGTCGCGGTCCATGACCACGGCCACCGCGACCACCTCGGCGCCGGCTTCCTTGAGCGCGTCGACCGCAGTGAGCACGGATCCGCCCGTCGTCGAGGTGTCCTCGACGGCGACGACGCGCTTGCCGGCGACGTCGGGGCCTTCGACCCGGCGGGACATACCGTGCTTCTTCGCCTCCTTGCGGACGACGAAGGAATCGAGCGGGGTGCCGCGCACCACCGAGCGGTGCATGACCGCGGTGCCGACCGGATCGGCGCCCATCGTCAAGCCGCCGACGGCGTCGATCTTCTCCAGCAGACCTTCCGCCTCGAGCAGGTCGAGGACCACGTCGCCGACGAGCGGCGAGGAGCGGTGGTCGAGGGTGATCCGGCGCAGGTCGAGGTAGTAGTCGGCCTCCTTGCCGGAGGAGAGGGTCACTCTGCCGCGCACCACGGCGAGTTCGTCGATGAGGTCGAGCAGTTGTCGGCGTGTGTCTGCACTGCGGGTGTCTGCACTGTCGGTCATGGTCTCCAGTCTAATGCGCGGGTATCGGGCGACCATTCAGCGCTGTCCCAGGGGCCGGACGCCGGTGCCTCCGGTGGGCATGAGAGGGGCTGCCGAGGTGCGGTCTGCGCTCCCAGATGAGCTGTGACGGACAGCACAGATGCGATGCGTGAGGATTCGGTGCTGCGCGCGTCTGTACCGATGTCATAAAGAATCAACACGGGTTGGCTCTTTCTGTGCCCACAGGCGGTACAGTGTCACCAGCGCTGTGAGCACCGCGTGGAACGCACAGTCGCCGCACCACCCCAGTACCGCGCTTCCCAGCCGGTCGACAGTCTCAGAAGGGACGTGAGCAACATGGGTTTCATCGCATATCTCATCCTCGGCCTCATCGCCGGTGCCATCGCCAAGGCCATCCTGCCGGGTAAGCAGGGCGGCGGATTCATCGCCACGCTCATCCTCGGCGTCATCGGCGCCATGGTCGGCGGCTGGCTCGGCGGCATGATCTTCGGTGTCGAGATGGACAAGTTCTTCTCGCTGTCGTCGTGGCTGTGCGCCATCGGCGGTTCGCTGATCGTGCTCATCATCTGGGGCCTCATCACAGGCCGCTCGAAGTCCAAGGCCGCCTGAGGTCTGACAACTTCTCAACAGGTCGAGCCCGGTTCACACGAACCGGGCTCGACCCGTATGCGCGGACTCTGTATGTGCGGATAGGGACAGTTCGCGCTGAGCAGCCCAGTTTCGGAACTGGGCTGCTCACCCGAAACTGTGCCGAAACTGGTGGGCCGCGGGTCCTGGAGCCTCAGGAGCTGCGGCTGACGATGCGCAGATCGATGTCGATGTCGCCGACCGAGCGGAGATCCGCGTCCTGCAGGTCACGCGCGATGATCTCGAAGAGGTCGTCGACGACCCCTGACACGGACCGGCTGGCGTCCAGGTGCGCATCGACGCGCACGTGCACGCCCTCGCGTGTAGTCCTGACGTCGACCGACGGCGGTTCGCCGCCTTCCCGGCGCATCACGCGCGCCGCGGCGGTGGCCACGAGGTCGCGCAGACCCGGCGACAGTCCCGTGACTCCGGGGACGGCGAGGACCGCAGGGGTCATCCGCAGCGAGGCGGCCGCCTCGTCGAATGCTTCCGGTGCCTTCGGTTCAGTCATCGTCGGCCTCCTCGGTGGCGACTCCCTCGGCCCGCGCGACTCCCTCGGCCTCCTCGGTGGCAGCGCCCGCGGCGTCCTCGGCTCCCGCAGCTCCCGCAGCGCCTGTGGCACCCTCGTCTCCCCCGGGGACGAACACGTCCTCGGCGGTGATGTCGATGCTCGTCGCGGGAATCCCGAGTTCCCCGATCAGGGACTCGGCGACGCGACGGCGGACCGCCTCGGCGGTGGGGGCGAAGGAGATCCCGGCGCGCATAGCCACGGTCAGCACCACCTCAACGGCGCTTCCCTCCGGGTCGCCCACGGGTTTCGGATTCACACTGCGGGCACGGATCCCGTCGACGGAATCGACGGCGTCGCGGATGATGCCGCGCACCGTGGCGGTCGAGATCCGGAAGGCGTTCCCGCGTTCGGTCGTCAGTCGGGTCGACGGGGCCAACGAGGCGTCCTCGCGCACGATCCGGAGGATGCGGTCGCGCAGCCCGGCCGACTCCGCCGGGTCGGGTTCGAAGGAGCCCATGTACTCCTCGATGACTGCGCGCAGGTGAGCGTCGGTCTCTTTCGACGTTTCGTCGCTCATACCCATCCTTCCATCCCCTCGGCAATGGCGAGCCTGGCGCGATGGATGCGCCCGCGCACACTGCCTTCGCTGACTCCCAAAGTCGCGGCGACCTCGGCGTAGCTCAGTCCCTCCATCTGATGGAGCACCCACGTTACACGCTGCTCCGAGGAGAGCGTCTGGAGGACCTGGGTGAAGTGCTCGAGTGCGGTGCGCGCTTCGACGGACCGTTCGACCGAAGCGGCACCGTCGGAGTGGTGACCGAGGTCGTCGGGATCCGAGGCGTCGGACGGGCGAGACATGCGACGCCGCAGCACATCGGTGCATCGGTTCGACGCCATGCGGTAGATCCACGTGCCGAACGCGGCGGGTTCGGCCAAAGCGTCGAGCGACTTCCAGGCCTGGACGAGGGTGTCCTGGACGACGTCCTCGGCGTCCTGCCGATCGCCGAGCGTACGCCACGCGAAGCGCAGCAGCTTCCGCTCGTATTCGTCGACGAGCGATTCGAAGGCCACGATGTCGCCCTCACGGGCGCGCACCACCAAGGTGACGATGTCGAAGCGCTCATCTCCCCTTGTCATATGCCCATCGTATGCCACAGATCCGGCCCGCGGGTGGGAGTCGGACGGGTTCCCCGCGTTGGCCGCAGGAGAGTGCCGGGCAGGTGCCGGAAGCGCATCGGAAGGACCCCGGACAGGCACCGTTCGACCCAGTCCCGAATAAATTTCCGAAGAATCTGCGAAACAGTGCGTGAGGATTCTCCGGCACCTGCGTCTGTACCGATGTCAGGGTCCTTCCGAGGAAGGACTTGGAAACTGATGCCCCTCGAACGAATAGGAAGAACAATGCCAGAAGCAAAGCAGTCCGATTCGAACCAGACGACCCAGAACAACGCCGCCGACGTGCGCAGCCCGCTCGTGACGGACATGGGCACCACCACCATCGCCGAGAACGTCGTCGCCAAGCTCACCGGCATCGCCGCACGCGAGGTCCCCGGCGTCTTCGGCATGGGCAACGCCGCACGCCGCGCCTTCGACACCCTGACCGACCGCATCCCCGGCTCGCAGACCAACGTCTCCGGCGGAGTGTCCGTGGAGAAGGGTGAGAAGCAGACCGCCATCGACCTCACCATCGTCGTCGAATATGGCACCTCCATCGTCGACGTCGCCGAGGCGATCCGCCGCAACGTCGTCCGCGCCGTCGAACAGGGCACCGGACTCCAGGTCGTCGAGGTCAACATCGATGTCACCGACGTCCACCTGCCCGAAGAGGACGACACCGAGGACAAGCCCGCCAAGGACTCGCCCGAACTCAACTGAGACGAACTCAGCTGATCCCATCCGCAGCACCACCTCGGCAGAAGGAATGACATGTCGAAAACACTCATCGGACTCCTCGTCGGTCTGACGCTGGGAATCGTCGCCTACTTCGGCGGTTTCCTCGCCTTCCTCGTCGTCGCCATCTGCGGCGGGCTCGGGCTGACCGTCGGCCTCGTGCTCGACGGTCGACTCGACCTGTCGGCACTGAGTTCGCGTTCGACGACACGGAGGTAGGGCCGTGCCGTCAACTCTCGACGCGACCCCACCGTCAACCGCCTCCGCGACCGCCGACCGCGGCGATTCACCCGCCCGCCGAGGTGGGCTGACGATCGCGGACAAGGTCGTCGAGCGCACCGCCGGGCAGATTCTCAAGGACCTGCCCGGGGTCGGCGGGACGAGCTCGGGCCTGTTCGGAATCGGTGCGAACTCGAGCATGGACACCCGCCCATCGGTCGATGTCACCCTGTCCGGACGCAGCTGCACGCTCGCCGTGTCGTTGGGGCTGAGTTATCCCTCCCCCATCGCCGAGGTGACCGAACAGGTGCGTACGCAGCTGAGCTCCGAGGTCGAACGCCTCACCGGCGTCGTCGTCCGTCAGGTCGACATCGCCGTCCGATGGCTGGGGGTCCGTTCGTCCGGAAGCGACCAGGGAAGAAGGAGTCTGCAATGAGCACTCGTCTGCTGCGCAGGCGGCCCGCACGCATCGGCTCGGCCGTCGTCATCGCGATCATCCTCCTCCTGCTGGCCGTGGCACTCGGGTGGGCCGGAATCGCCGCCGTGGCGGCCTCGGGCTCATCCGCAGGCGCGGTCACAGCACCACTGACCGACTCGGGCGCCGGCCTGGACTCCCTCGATCACGTCCACTGGGGTTCGGCTGCGGTCATCGCCGTCGGTGCGATCCTCGCGGTGCTCGGCCTCATCGCGGTCATTCTCGGTGTCTCCCCAGGCGCCCGCCGGATCACCTCGATGCAGGCTGCCGCGCCCGATCACATCGGTGACCTCGAGGTCGCTGTGCCCACCTCGGCACTGTCGCATCTCGCGGCCGCCGCGGCCGACGGCGTCGACGGGGTCGAGGGAGTCAAGGCGGCGTCGAACGCGACGTCGACGATCGTGACGTTCTCGACGCCGATCCGCGACACCGATCCGATCCGTGACGAGGTCGAAGCCGTCGTCCGCCAGCGGTTCGACTCGATCTCGTTCGACCGCACCCCGAAGGTCAAGGTCCAGGCACGAAGGAGCAAGTCATGAGACGCACAGCCGCCGGCGCGAACCGCACGGGCTTGATCATCGTCGGCCTGCTGGCCCTGCTCATCGGGCTTGCGGTGCTCGCGATCGGACTCGGATTCGCAGCATCCATCCTGCCCGGCTGGGAGCCGGGCGCCGATCTCGGGCTGGCCACCTCGGTGCTGGCTCTGCCGTATTCGGCACTCGTGGCCATCATCGCCGCCGTCATCCTCGCCGTCATCGGGCTGCGCTGGCTGAGCGTGCAGATCCCGCGCAAGGACTTCGCGAAGCCGTTCCGGATGCAGGTCGATGCGCGGAAGGGACTGACCACCGTGACAGCGGAGGTCATCGCCGAGGCGGTCGCCGACGATCTCGAATCCACCGACGGGGTCTCCGATGCGCAGGTCATCCTGCGCGGCACCGCCCGCAGCCCCGAACTGCTCATCCACATCGATGCCGATGAACGCGCCGACATCGATGCCGTCGTCGCCGAGGTCGCCGATCGCGTCGCCGGCAATGCAGCCCTGGCACTGGGCGCCCCGCTGAACGCGGTGGCCCTCGAGGTCGGCATCGCTCGCACTCGCTCTCGCCGGCAGCGCAGCGTCACGCTGTAGCCGCTGGCCCAAATATAGGTCGCTATCGGATACTCTTCGGGCTCGGAATTGTCCGTTGGTGACCTACGTTTGGGCGGAAATCTCCGAAAGTGACCATAAGTCGGAGCGGTAGAAAAGTCCTGTGAATGACAAAGACCCCGGGGCGCGTAATCGCGACATCCCGGGGTCCTCGCAGCACTCCCCTCGAGTACCCGGACGCATCCCCATACGTCCGTTATGCCCACCCGATCCCCACCGGGCGGACACCACAATTTGACCACACTTTCGTGGCGCTTGTAAAGATTCTCACCGCTTGTCTTCGTTTGAGCAATGGCCTATATCACAGAAACTCGCGGAATAGAAGGCCTGGTGACAGGCTCAGTGAGCGATAGTTCAATGATCAACTCTCCCCGCCGACATCCCAGAGAATCCCACATAGGTCACATTCTCACAAGGAGTGTCTCCCCCGATTCGCGGGTGAGTGTGGACCAGCCGATCTCAGCGGCTGGCGGCGGAATGCGGCCAGCCGTTCTCATCAACGACATCCGGGTCTGTTCCAGGCGGACTCAGCGACGGCGGGTGAAGGCGAAGCCGCGTGAGCCCCAGCGCATGAGCGGTCTCGGCATGAGGGGCGCGGCCAGCGCCGCAAGCGAATACGCGCGCCCCGGCACCGAGACGACCTTCCCCGCGCGAGCGTCACGCAGCGATTCCCGCACGACCTGGTCGACGCTCAGCCAGATGAACTTCGGCCCGAAGCGTTCGACGCCGAGGCGGTCGTGGAATTCCGTGCGGATGAAACCGGGCAGAACGGCCGTGACCGTCACCGGGCTTCCGGCGAGCTCACCAGCGAGCGCCTCGGTGAAGACGAGTGCCGCGGTCTTCGAGGCAGCGTACTGACCCATCGTCGTCACCGCCGCCAGGGACGAGACGTTGACGATTCCGCCGCGCCCTCGCTCACGCATGCGATGGGCGGCGATAAGGGATAGCTCCCGCACCGTCCCGGACAGCACGCGATCCTGATCCTCGAGCTCACCGAGGTCGCTCTGCAGCAGCGAGCCCCGCAGCCCGTATCCGGCGTTGTTGATGAGCACGTCGACGGTCTCGGTCTCGATGACCTCACGGACGGCATCGATGCCGTCCCGGGTCGACAGGTCGGCCGCGACCACCTCGGCGCGGGTGTGATGATCCGTCCGCAGCCGATCGGCGAGCTCGGTCAGACGCTCCTGATCCCGGGCGACGAGGACGAGGTCATAGCCTTCCGCAGCCAGGGTGCGCGCATAGCCGCGCCCCAGGCCGGAGCTCGCCCCGGTGACGAGGGCACGCGGACGGGGACTCGGGTCCCGCCTCGGCGAGGAGTCGCCCCGGACTCGGGACGTCTCGCTTCGCTGCGTGGGCGGGACCTCGCGGCTCATACCGCGCCTTGTCCTCGGCGTACGGTCAGGGACTGTGCGGCGGTGCCGATCGGGCCGTTGATATCGCTGAGCACGCTGGTCGTCTCGCCCAGGCCGCTCGGTCCGAACGCGACCTTCGTGTCGAAGCCGACCCAGCCGGCGACGGGTTCGCGGGTGAGGTGGATCGAGAGATCGACGTTGGGGAAGAACGTCGTCTTCGGGTCTTCGCGCACGGCCAGGCCGTTCGCGGTGTCGACGTAGCGGACGAAGGCCGCCGTCGGCGGGTCGACCTCTCCGTCGACGAGCGGGTGCGGGCTGCGGATCCATGACTGGGCGTATCCGGGGTGGGCGTCGGCTCCCTGTCGACCCTCGAGGGAGGCGATGTAGCCGCCGCCCCAGCGATCGGTGAAGGGCATCTCGGGCATATCCTCGACCGCGGGCAGACGCGGCCATTCACTGCCGGCGACCTCCTCGGTGTCCGAGGACTGCAGCCGCCATACCCTGGCCGTGATGGAGATGCGGTCACCGTGGCGCATGTGGGCCTCGACGAGTTCGATGGTGCGGCCGGGGCGGATGACCTCGACGTCGATGGTGAATTCTCCGGAGTGGATGACGCCGAGGATGTCGAAGGTCACGCGGGAGACGAGCTTGTCGCTCGGCAGCCGACGTTCGACCTCGGCGAGCACGATGCCCGACGCCGGTGCCAGGTGCTGTTCGCCGGGCTGCCAGGCGCCCTGACTGTGCAGGGTCGAGACGAGGCGGTCCTCTGAGAGGCGCACATAGCAGGAGTCGGGGAACGCGGCACCGTCGTGGCCGAGGTGGTTGTTAGGAGCTTCAGGCATGCCACCAGAATATCGATTCACCCGCTGCTGTCCCCGCGTGGGTCGGTCGCTTAAGCTCTCCGCTGTCTCCGCGCTCCCGAGAACAGCAGATCAGCGGTTAGGGTGGGAGGGTGAGAATCGCTACGTGGAATGTGAACTCGATCCGCGCCCGCCACGATCGCATCGGGGCCTGGCTGGATCGTTCGGATGTCGATGTCCTGGCCATCCAGGAACTCAAATGCAAGGACGCGCAGTTCCCCGAGGAGCTGTTCACCTCTCGCGGCTATGAGGTCAGCTTCCATGGCCTCAACCAGTGGAACGGTGTGGCCATCGCCTCCCGCGTCGGACTGGCCGACACCGAGATCGGCTTCGCCGACATTCCCGCCTTCGGTGCCGAGGAGCCCGTCGTCGAGGCCCGGGCACTGTCGGCGACCTGCAACGATGTGCGCGTCTCATCGCTGTACGTGCCCAACGGCCGCGAACTCGATCACCCGCACTACGGCTACAAACTCGAGTGGTATCAGGCGCTGACGGCCGATGTCGCCGCGCAGCTGGCCGCCGAACCGGACAAGAAGCTCGTCCTCTGTGGGGACTTCAACGTCGCGCCCCTGGACGAGGACGTGTGGGACATGGCCGAGTTCGACGGCGCCACGCACGTCTCGGGACCCGAACGGCAGGCCTTCGAGAACCTCCTCGGCGCGGGACTGAGCGAGGTCACCCGCCAGTTCACTCCCGGCCCCGGCGTCTACACGTTCTGGGACTACCAGAAGCTGCGCTTCCCGAAGAAGCAGGGCATGCGCATCGACTTCCAGCTCGCCTCGCAGGCACTGGCGGCGACCGCGACCGCCGGGTCGATCGACCGCGAGGAACGCAAGGGCAAGGGCGCCTCCGACCACGCCCCGGTCATCGTCGACTACGACATCTGAGCCGCCGTCTCACCCTTTGGCATCGCCGCGGCAACATTAGCCGCCGAGCCATAGACATCCTCGGCGTCTTCTGCTGAAGTTGAAGCAGGAGCTAGGAAGGTGACGAAGATGTCAGCAACTGTCCGCGAACTGGTCGACGAAGCCTACGATCGGCGCGAGTCGACGTGGAGGGCCGCCCTCGAGACGGTCAACGACTGGGTCGAATCCGCCCGCGCCCCCATGGCCCTGCTCTCCGGCGACCGCGTCCGGGTGGTCGAGGGGCGGATCAAGGATCGGATGCGCACGGGCGAGAAGCTGCGCCGCAAGCTCGCCGACGCCAATGACGAGATCCACGAATCCGTCGAGGTCGAGAACCAGGTCGTCGATGTCGTCGGCGCCCGCGTCGTCTGCCGCACCGAACGCGAGCAGTCGGCCCTGTGGGATCTGCTCACCGAGGCGGTCGACGACGCGAATCTCTCCATCGCCGAGGTGCGCGACTACTCCGCAACCCCGAAACCGTCCGGATACCGCGGCCGGCACCTCATCGTCGAGGTCCCCTTCGACTCCGAACCCTCCGTCCTCGTCGAACTCCAGCTGCGCACGATCATGCAGGACGCGTGGTGCGTGCTGGCAGAGGAGCACCTGTTCAAACCCGGCCAGGCGCTCAAATCCGATGCCCAGCAGGAACGGCTGTCGGTCATCCTCGCCGGGCTCATGGCGCAGGCCGATTCCGTGGCCGGGTATATCGCCGACGACGTCGGCGCCTACCTCGGGATGGGCAACTCGGCACCGCCGCGAGCGTTCACCGAGGCGGTCGAATCCACCGACCCCGCCATCGAGGTCACGATCCGCGAACTCAATCATTCGTACGTCCTCGCCGCCGACGAGGTTGGCCGTCACGGCATCATCCGCTTGGAGACGCTCGGGCTGACTCCCGACAATCCCGAACGCTCGGCCTTTCCTCATCCCGGTGACAAGCTGCAGGTGAGGATGGACGAATCGCACAACACCCGGTATTTCATCCCGGTCTCCGACCAGCCCTGAGGCTAGGCGGCGAGTCAGGCCCGCCCTTCGGGTGCGACGGCCGACTCGATGGACGAGGGTTGAAGGAAGTGGCGAGTCAGCGGGTCGTGACGCGCTTGAGACCGTAGAGAGTCCACGAGAAGTACGCCGACCCGTCCGAGATCGTGATCAGCCACCGCTGGGAGAACGTGGCGTAGCCGATGTCGAGCTGGTGGCTCTTCTTGTCTCCAGCGAGTTCCGACTTCACCTCACGGTAGAGCTTGGCGACGTCGACGTCCGGAAAGTCATCGGGGCTGATCCACTTTTTCGAGGAATCGTACTCGTCCTCGTGGGCGATCGTCGGGCGCGAGTTCTTCCGAAAGTTCACGCTCATCCACTGGTCCTTCTTGTCCGTGCCGCTGACCGTGAAGTCGTCTCCCCCGCCGAAGATCCTTCCGACCATCGTCACCCCGAGTTCAGCCGCGTGCTCGACCGCTGAGGGGATCGTGTCCGCGCGCCAGTTCTCCACCTGCACCAGCTTCGTGGGAACGGTTTCGTCCCCACCCGCGGCAGAATCCGTCGCGGCAGAATCGGGCGGAGTCGCACCGTCCGAGGAACCTGCCCCTCCCCCTGACTCTGTCCCTTCTGCGCTGGTCACCCAGGTGCGGGTGCCCGCCCACGAGGCGGCGGCGATACCGACCAGCGCCGCCGCGCCGAGGATGAAACCACGACGATCGGATCTGCGCTGCCGTTCCAGCGTCGGATCATGCCATTCGAACGGAAGGTCGGCGACGAGACCGTCGAGGACGGCGAAACTCGCAGCCGCCTCGGCGCGGGACAAGCGGTCCTCGTGCTCATCGGGGCCGATACGTTCGTCGGCGAGAGCGTCATTGAGGGCATCGATGTACGGGGCCTTCTCATCACGGGAGGGCCGCCAGTCCTGTTTCTTCATCTTCTCGGCACTGTTCCGGCCGGACTTCTTCACTGCCATCTCAGTCCTCATCCGCACGGTGGACGGAATCGAGCTGCTTTCCGTCGCCGGTCCAGACGACCTCGCCCGTGCCGACGCCGTAGTCTCCGCCCTCGACGTAGACGCTGATCAGCGGTTCCGACTTGTCGTCGACCTGACCGGGCCCCATATTGAGCATCACGTGCAGGCCGTTCTTCCCTCCGATCTTCTTCTGCGCCGCCCGCGCCATCGCCGGAATGAGGTCGAGGGCGAAATCGTCGAGGGTGAAGAGGTCGATGTCCTGCGGCAGATGTCCGGTGGCATTGATCTCGAGCTTCCCGTCCCCGTAGTCGGTGATGGCATCGATCCCGCTCATCGACTTCAGGCTGCGGGCGGCTGCTTGGAACGTATCGGGATAGATGTCGATGCTCATGAAGTGGGTGTAGCCCTTGTCCTTGATCTTCTGCAGAACGGCGCCCAGCGCCGCGGGGTCGTAGACGAAGTCGCCTGCAGAACGCGTGTCTCCGCCGTCGTCCGAATCGTCGCCGTCGTCCGAATCGCCGGCGGCGTTCGCACTCCCGGGATTCCCACCGACGAGCTGTCCGATACCACCTGCGACAACGAAGCCGAGGGCCGCGGCCCCGCCGGCCAACAGTGCGCGTCGTCCGTACTTCTTGCCACCCGGGGCCTGCCGGCGACGGGAACGGTCGAGCGCCTCGGCGCGGGTGACGGTGCTCGGGAACTCCACCTCGGGCTGAGGCAGATCCGCAAGTGCCCGGCGCAGCTCATCGGCGCTCTGCCCGGTTTCGACGAGAATCGATCGGCGGGAGAACTCGCCCTCCTCGATCCGCCCGTCAGCGAAAGCCTGGGACAGCGCCGAACGGTACGCGTCGCGTTCGGCGAATGATGGTCGCATGCTGGTCACGAAGCTATGATGCCACCACGCGGTCGACGATGCGGGCACCGCCGCCACACCGACTAGACTTGACTCCCATGGGAAAGAAGTCGAAGCGCTCCAAGGAAGAACTCATCGCCAAACGCCTCGCCCGGGCGCAGGCCACGGCCTTCGTCGCCAGGCCGTTTGCGGACCTGCCGTTCGAGGCCGACCTCATCTGCCTGCGCGAACTCGTGCCCGCGGCCACCGCGACCGCGAAGCTGACCGAGGAGTACGGCGGCCACGAGGTCACCATCACCTCGCTCCTGCCCGCCGCGTGGCAGGCCTGGCGCCGTGACGACGGTGAGATCCTCGCCGGCATGCAGGTGCCCGTGTCCTCGACGGATGCCTCCCGCGACGTCGCCCGAGGCATCCTCGCCGCCGCCGAGGCGGAGCCGGGCACCTCGATCGAAGCGACGACCGAATCTGGAGAGGGACCCAGGCTGCAGGACATCCTCGACACCTCCCACCCGTTCGACGTCCGCGTGGCCGAGACCTTCGACTACTGGGCCTTGCCCGAGGCCGAGACCGACCCCGAGGTCGGCGCCGCCCTCCAGCAGGCCAACGACTCCGTCGCCCCGACCGAGAAGCTCGCCTCCGTCGACTCCGCCTACTGGACCGAGATGTCCGGCCGCACCTATGTCCGCTGGGCCCGCTCCGAGGGTGAGGACCGCGTCGTCGACGCGATGGCCCGGCTGCAGGCCGAGAATGCCAACGACCTCGGCGGCATCGGCTCCTTCCTCGGCTACTTCCGTGCCCACGGCATCATCATCCCGGTGTGGGAGCTCGAGTTCGGCACTCAGGTCGACGATGTCGAAGAGCCCATCGCCGCCTTCGGCAAGCGTCTCGACGAGGCACTGAGCACGACCGAGCCGATGAGCACCGAGGCCCGCCGCGTCCGCTCGGGCATCGTGTCCCGCCAGCTGACCATCCACTGATGTCGACACCCCAGGCGGTCGCCGCCATCATCCCCGCGATGAACGAAGCCGACCGCATCGGCGCCACCGTGGCTGCGGCCAAGCGGATCCCCGGGGTCGACATGGTCATCGTCGTCGACGACGGGTCGAACGACGACACGGGCCCCCTGGCCCGTCGGACCGGCGCCGAGGTGATCACCCACCCGAAGAACAAGGGCAAGGCCCAGGCCATGATGACCGGGGCCTTCGCCCTGCGCAATCGGGAGATCTCCGACGCCGATCCCGGCGTCGAACCGACCCATCGGGCGCTGCTGTTCATCGACGGTGATCTCGAGGACTCAGCCGTGAACACCGCCCCCTTGGCCGCTCCCGTGCTGGCGGGCGAGGCGGACATGACGATCGCGATCCTGCCCGCGCAGAAGCGCAGGGGCGGGGGATTCGGATTCGTCGTGGGGCTCGCGAAGAAGGGCATCGCCGAACTCTCCGGCTTCGAGGCGACCCAGCCCCTGTCGGGCATGCGCTGCCTCTCCCGACAGGCCTTCGACGCGGCCCTGCCGTTCGCCGCCGGATGGGGTGTCGAAACGGCCATGACCATCGACGTCGTCAACGCCGGGCTGCGCGTGGACGAGGTCGAATGCGACCTTCACCACCGGGTCACCGGGAAGGACCTCAAGGCCCAGCTGCACCGCGCCGCCCAGTACCGCGACGTCGCCCGCGCGATCGCGGTCCGCCGGGTCCGCCAGCTGCGCGACAAGCGGAACGGCGGTCCCTCCGATGCGAAGAAGGAGACCCGCCGATGACTCTGCAGCGTTTCGGATACCTCGGCCCGGAGGCCACCTTCACCGAGGCTGCCCTGTTGACGTTCCTCGACTCCCGGGGCCTGCGTGAGACCGCGTCGATCGAGCCGATGCGCAACGCTCCCTCCGCACTTGATGCCGTCCTCGAGGGCGATTGCGATGCCGCTGTCGTCCCGATCGAGAACTCCGTCGAGGGCGGGGTGCCGGCGACGATCGATGCCCTGACCGAGCACGGTCGCCTGCAGATCATCGCCGAGGTGGTCGTGCCCGTCCGCTTCGTCCTCGCCGTGAAGCCGGGGACGACGAAGGAGGAGGTCACCTCCTTCGGCTCTCACCCGCACGGTGAGGCGCAGGTTCGAGCCTTCATGTCGGAGCACTATCCCGATGCTGTGTACCTGCCGACCTCGTCGACGGCCGCTGCGGCCCGTGACCTGGCCAATGATGCCGGCGACCACATCGCCGCCGTGTGCCCGGCTTTGGCTGCGCAGCGCTACGGCCTCGATGTCATCGCCGAGGACATCGGCGATCGCCAGGATGCGGTGACCCGCTTCGTCGTCGTCACCCGTCCCGGCCCGATTCCAGCACCGACCGGAGCGGACAAGACGACGATCGTCGCGGCGCTGCGTTCCGACCGGGCCGGTTCGCTGCTCGAGGTGCTCGAGCAGTTCTCCAGCCGCGGCATCAACATGTCCCGCATCGAATCCCGTCCGACCGGAGACGGTCTGGGGCTCTACCAGTTCTCGATCGACCTGCTCGGGCACATCCACGAGGCGCGCATGGCCGAGGCGCTCCAGGGCGTCCACCGGGCTACGCTCAAACTCTCGTTCCTCGGCAGCTATCCGAGCTCCGACGGCACAGTGGCACCGGTCGACCCGACGACGACGGACGAGTCCTTCGCCGCAGCCGCCGACTGGCTGAGGTCGTCCCTCGGCGACTGAATGCTTCGGCTGCCGGGACTAGCGGGGTGGGCTGCGACGGCCTCCGCAACCACGCGCTTCGCCGCCCCGTTGATTCGTCTGTCCGCGGTACGCTGCTCCGTCCCTGGCGGTTGCGTCCCCGGCCGTGATTCGTCCCTGGCGGTTGCGTCCCCGGTCGTGATTCGCCCCTGGCGGTTGCGTCCACGACCGTAGGACCCGCTACCGCGTCCCCGGCCGCAGTTCGCCCCTGGCCGCCGACTAATCTGCGATACTGAAGCCTACTGGAAAGTAAGTGTGCGCAGATTGCCAGATTCTGGCCTGTTTTTGGCATTCTGTACCCACTGAACGTCGGTTCACCGGCCGACGGAGGCGTCAGAGGAGTCGATGATGAGTGTCCCCGGCAGCGAGAAGTCCGAGAACAACAATCCTGCCCGCGGCAGGGACACTTCTTCCGCGCCCGCACCCGATGCGATCATCGTCGGGGCCGGACTCGCCGGACTCGTCGCCGCCTATGAACTCACGCAGGCCGGCAAGCGCGTGCTCATCCTCGACCAGGAGAACCGGGCGAACCTCGGCGGGCAGGCGTTCTGGTCCCTCGGCGGTCTCTTCCTCATCGACTCCCCCGAACAGCGGCGACTGCGGGTGCGCGATTCGCTCGAACTCGCACGCAGCGACTGGGCCACCTCGGCGGGATTCGACCGGGAGGACGATCACTGGCCGCGGAAATGGGCGGAGGCCTATCTTGAGTTCGCGGCCGGCGAGAAGCGCCAGTACCTGCGTGACTTGGGCCTGCGCCTGACCCCGATCGTCGGCTGGGCCGAACGCGGCGGCTCCGGGTCGGGCGAGCACGGCAATTCTGTCCCCCGTTTCCACCTCACGTGGGGCACCGGCCCCGAGGTGGTCCGGGTCTTCTGCGAACCCGTCGAAGCCGCCGAGGCTGCCGGCCTCGTCGAGTTCGGCTTCCGTCATCGTGTCGACGAGCTCATCACCGACGACGGTGCCGTCGTCGGCGTCCGCGGACGGGTCCTCGCCCCGAGCCCCACGGCGCGCGGAGTCGAGTCGAATCGGGACGAAGTCGAGGACTTCGACGTCCGCGCTCCTGCCGTCATCGTCACCAGCGGCGGGATCGGGCACAATTTCGCACTCATGGAGAAGTACTGGCCGGTCGACCGCCTCGGCGAGTTCCCGGACACGATGCTCGCCGGAGTTCCCGCCCACGTGGACGGACGGATGCTCGCCATCTCCGGAGAAGCCGGGGCTTCCCTGATCAATCGGGACCGGATCTGGGCGTACACGGAGGGCATCGAGAACTGGAATCCGATCTGGCCGGGCCATGGGATCCGCATCATTCCGGGACCGTCGTCGATGTGGTTCGATGCCGAGGGCAACCGGTTCCCGGCGCCGAACTATCCGGGGTTCGACACGAACCGGACGATGAAGACGATCCTGACGACCGGGTACGACTATTCGTGGTTCGTGCTCAATGAGTCGATCATCCGCAAGGAGTTCGCGCTCTCGGGCTCGGAGCAGAACCCGGACATCACGGAGAAGGACATCCGGATCACGCTCGACCGGGTGCGCTCCTCTGATGCCCCGGCACCGATCCAAGCGTTCAAGAAGTACGGGTCGGACTTCGTCGTTGCCGAGACCACCGAAGAGCTCGTGGCGGGAATGAACGAACGCTCCCGCGGACCCGTCATCGACCACGACCACCTCGTCGCACAGATCGTTCAGCGGGATCGGCAGACCGAGCATGCGTTCTCGAAGGACGCGCAGGTGCAGGCGATCCACAATGCGCGGGCCTACCTCGGCGATAAGATCGTCCGTGCGGTCAAACCCCACAAGATCCTCGATCCGGACCATGGGCCGCTCATCGCGGTGCGGCTGAGCCTGCTCTCGCGCAAGACGCTCGGCGGATTGGAGACGAACCTCGACGGGCAGGTCATCGGCGCGGACGGTCGCCGTCACGGTGACGGCACGCCGATTCCCGGTCTCTATGCTGCCGGCGAGGTCACGGGCTTCGGCGGTGGCGGCATGCACGGGTACAACGCGCTCGAGGGAACGTTCCTCGGCGGGTGCATCTTCTCGGGGCTGCGCGCGGGTCGTGCGGTAGCGACCGGTGGCGGGTCCACCGGAGCCGGCGGGTCAGTCGGGGCAGCCGGCAACGGCACAACAGGCAGCGGATCGCGAGGAGAAGCGTGAACCCCGGAACAGGCGGGCTCACCGTCCTCATCACCGGCGGCACCTCGGGCATCGGCAGGGCACTCGTCGAAGCCCTGGCCGCGAAGGGCTGCACGGTGCTGACGACCAGTCGCAATACTCATCGCCTGTCCCCGACGGACAAGGTCGTCGGAGTCCGGTACCTCACCCTCGACCTGGCCGATCCGCGCGGTCCGGAGGCACTGGCCGAAGAGCTCAAGAGCCTCGGCATGCTCGGCGAGATCGATGTGCTTGTCAACAATGCCGGGGAGAGCCAGTCCGGTCCCTTCGAAGAGCTGCCGACCGAGGCTATCGAGCGTCTGTTCCGGACCAACGTATTCAGCCCTGTGCGGCTGAGCCAGCTCGTGCTGCCCGGGATGCGACGTCGCCGACAGGGCCGCATCATCATGGTCGGCTCGATGCTCGCGAGCTTCCCGCTCGCCCACCGCAGTTCGTACTCGGCAGCGAAGGCCGCACTGCGGAGTTTCGCCACGGCCGCCCGGCAGGAGCTCTCACCCTTCGGTGTGTGGGTGAGCACCGTCGAACCCGGCTCGATCGCCACAGGCATCGGGCTGCGACGGACGAAGTACCTTGAGGAGGGTTCGCCCTACGCAGAGGACATCGCCACGATGCTCGACCACCTCGATGCCAATGAGCGGAACGGGATTCCACCCGAGAAGGTCGCCGCCACGATCACCGACGCCATCGTCTCGCCCAGGCCGCGGGAGTTCTACGCCGTCGGCAGCCGCGCTCCGCTGCCGTTCCTGCTCAAAAGGGTGCTTCCACGCAGACTCATGTCGACGATCGTCGCCGCCCAGCACGGCTTGAAGCGGTGAGTTTCGTCGACCGCCCGGACCCCCGCCCCTTACTGGAACCGGGAGGGGATGAGGTGCTGCGTCGTCGAGATTCCGAGCACCCGCTGCTGACGTGAGAGGTTGTACGTCCGGTCTGACTGCAGGTATTCAACGAGGAAGAGCTTCGCGCCATCCCCGCGCTTGAACATGCCCTTGACCTTGAGTCCGAGCTTCGCCGCCACCAGTGCCTTGTCCTTCGCCACGCCTTCGATGACGACCTGCTCATAGCCCATCCGGGCGAAGTGCGTGACGATAGCGTCCTTGAGTCGGTACGGGGTGGGGTCCCCGATGTTGAACGGTCCAGCGGCCGAGGGCACGTCGAGGCAGGAGAGCGCGGCACGCACGACATTGTCGACATGTGTCAGTGTGATCTTCTGTCGTCCGCCTCCGGGCAGACGCAGCACGCCCTTCTTCGCCAGACCGCGCAGAAACGGCATGAGCATCGTCTCTCCCGGCCCGTAGACGGCTGCGGGCCTGAGGATCGCGGCGTCGGGTCGGATGCGAGCGATGAGCTGCTCGGCCAGGGCATGGGTGCGCGAGTACGCATCGGCGAACTCGGTCGGATCCTTCGGACCGGCCTCCTCCCAGAGTTCGGCATGCGGCGCCGCAGAGGAGTACACCGTCGTCGACGACAGGTGGACGATGCGTGCCTTCGGGAACGCGTCGAGGACGTGGCGGGTGCCCGTCACCTTCACCTCGTAGAGGACGTCGTCATCGGCGCTGACTGACGCGATGCCGGCGCAGTGGAAAACCGCCGTGGTCTTCGCCGCCAGCGAGGTCACAGCCTGCGGAGCGGGTTCGGTGATGTCCCACTGCTGGAAGTTCACTCCCGGAATCTCCGGGTCCCGGCGCCCCAGGGCGTAGACGGTCTCGTCCCGGTCGGCGAGCGCACGAGCGATGGCACCGCCGATGAAGCCGCTGGCTCCCGTCACTATCACTGCCACGTCGAAACCACTCCCGTCCTCATCAGCGCATTCTGCGATTCCTCAGTCTACTCGCGGTGGCGCCACTGCGGCTCTCGTTTGGTCAGGAACGCGTCGATCCCCTCCTGCGCATCGGCCGCAACCGCGTTGTGCGCCATCACCTCGGACATCCGCGCATACGCCTCGACCACCGGCAGTTCACGCTGCTCGTAGAACGCGGCCTTGCCGATCGCGACCGTGGCCGACGAGGCGGACGCGACCTTCCGCGCCAGGTCGAGCGTGGCGGTTTCGAGTTCGTCATCAGCCACGACGTCGGAGACGAGACCGAACCGCAGCGCATCCTCGGCGGAGACGAAGTCCCCGGTCAGCAGCATCCGCATCGCCGTCTTCGCCGGCACCGCACGGGACAGCGCCACCATCGGCGTCGAACAGAACAGACCAATCTTCACCCCCGGTGTCGCAAACCTCGCCGAGGCGGCCGCCACTGCCAGATCGCAGGTGGCCACGAGCTGGCACCCGGCCGCCGTCGCCACTCCCTGCACCTGCGCGATCACCGGCTGCGGGATGTGCTGGATGATCTGCATCAGACGCGAACAGGCATCGAAGATCTCCTGCTGCGTCTCGAGATCCGCTCCGCGGATCTCCCCCAGGTGATGACCGGAACTGAACACATGGCTAGCGGTTGACAACACGACGGCACGCACATCGGTGCGGCGGGCCACCTCGGCGAAGGTGTCGATGAGGTCATTCATCACGGACAGGGACAGGGCGTTGCGCGTGTTCGGTTCATTGATCGTCACGGTCGCGACTCCGTCGTCTGCCGGCGCGAATACAATTGATTCGGACATAGTCACATTCTGTCAAAGATCACACGTCCGGAGCAGTTGCTGTGTCGCCTTTCCGCCCGCGACCGATCTCATCCCCAGGTCGGCAGGGCCCGACGCGAGGGAGAGAACCATGACCACTCTGCTGATGATCATCGGATTCGGTGCCGCGACCTCGGTCGTGGTCGGGCTCGGGCAGAAGCTCAAACTCCCGTGGCCTGCGCTCATGGTCCTCATCGGCATCGCCGGCGCCTTCATCCCCACCTTCGCCGAGATCACCATCGAACCCGAGCTCATCCTGCCCCTGTTCCTGCCGCCGCTGCTCTTCGCCGCCGCGCAGAAAACCTCGTGGGCGCTGTTCGCCATCCGATGGCGGACGATCCTCGGCATGGCCGTGGCCCTGGTCGGGGTGACCGTGGCCGCCGTCGCCGGCTCCGCCCTCCTCCTCATCCCCGGGATCACGATCGCCGCGGCCATCGCCCTGGGTGCGATGCTCGCCCCACCCGATCCGGTGGCCGTCGACGCCGTCGCCGGAACCGTCTCGATCCCGCGCCGGATCATGTCGACCCTGCAGTCGGAGGGACTGTTCAACGATGCCGCCTCCCTCGTCATCTTCCAGACCGCGATGGCCGCGGCGATGGCCGGCACCGAGGTGGACTACGGTCAGCTCGCGATCTCCTTCCTCGTCTCCGCCGTCATCGCCATCCTCGTCGGCCTCCTCGTGTCCTTCGTCGTGTCGTGGGTGATGGAGAAGATCGACCACACGATCGCGCGCTCCTCGCTCATGCTCATGCTGCCCTTCGGCGTCTACCTCATCGCCGAACACTTCCACGCCAGCGGAGTCATCGCCGTCGTCGTCGCCGCCCTCGAGATGCGCCGCCGCGACGTCGAGGGCAACTCGGCCGAACGCGTCACCCAGAACTCGACGTGGCAGGTTCTCGAGATGCTCATCACCGGCATCGCCTTCGGACTCATCGGCCTCGACCTGCGCATGGTCGTCGAGTCCGAGCACGCCGACCTGGGCCGGGCCATCATCGTCGGCCTCATCATCGCCGTGGTCATCATCGGCGTCCGCTTCGGCTGGCTGCTGCTTGGCACCATCCTCAGCCGTCGGCACACCGAGGACGACCCGGATGCCGCCCCGCTCAACCTCCGCGATGCCACGCTGATGACCTGGGGCGGAATGCGCGGACTCGCCACGATCGCCCTGGCCCTGTCGATTCCGGCGACCACCGACACCGGAGAGATCTTCCCCGGACGGTCCTACATCCTCGTCGCTGCCGCCATCATCCTGCTCGTCACCCTCGTCCTGGCGGGGCTGACCTTCCCCGCCGTCGTCGACGGCCTCGGCATCGACGACGAGGCGGAGCGGGAACGCCAAGCAACGAAGGACATCGCACTGCGTGCCTACAAGGCCGCGATCCGACAGATCAAGAACGATGACAGCCTCCCCGACGAGGTGGCCGAACCCCTGCGCGCCCGGTTCAAGGCCCTCCACGCTCAGCTGCTCGGCACGACGGATGACCAGGCGAGTTCCGAACAGGCGACCGCGTTCAAGGAGCACCGGGAGCAGATGCTCACGGTGCAGAAGAAGGCGATGCAGTCCGCCCGCGCCGAGGTGCTCCGCGCCCGCCGCGAGCGAGGCACCGATCCGGAGATCGCCGACAAGGTCCTCCGCCGCTTCGACCTCCAGTCCGTGCTCATGCGGTAGGTGCGGGGCGGGCGAGCGCCCGCACCCGCGCCAGGGCCGGCACTCGGGTCCGCGCACAGGACCGCGCGCGTGTCCGCGCCCGGGTCCGGGCCAGGGTCCGCGCACGCACGAGACGACGAGCCGCCTCGGCGGGGGATCTCCTCGAAATTCTGCTTCGGAATCAAGATTGAGTGGAATAGACTCAACTTTGTCGATGTTGTTCTTTTCGAGAGCTGTAATCAGCACAGAACTTTGAGAAGGAGATGCGTAAATGGACGCTCAGATGACAACCAAATCCCGGGAGGCGCTGCAGACTGCGGTCAACGACGTCGTCGCCCGGCACAACAACCAGATCGAACCGGCCCACCTGGTCGCCGCGCTGCTCAAACAGCCCGACTCCCTGGCCTCGGCCCTGCTGACGAAGGTCGGCGCCGACCCGCAGTCGGTGCTCACCGCGATCGAGGCCGTGATCGGCGGATTCCCCACCGTCAGCGGTTCCTCGGTCAGCCAGCCGGGCCTGTCTCGGTCCGGACTCGAGATGATGAACCTCGCGCAGGAGGAGATGACCGCTCTCGGCGATCAGTTCGTCTCCACCGAGCACCTGCTGCTGGCTGCCGCCGCCGGCAAAGACGGCGCCGGCGATGCGCTGCGTGAGTCAGGAGCCGGACGCGATGCGCTGCTCGCGGCGCTGCCCGAACTGCGCGGAGGCAAGAAGGTCACCTCGGAGAACCCCGAGGAGACGATGCAGTCGCTGGAGAAGTTCGGCGTCGACCTCACCGCCACCGCACGGGAAGGCAAGCTCGACCCGGTGATCGGTCGCGACAAGGAGGTGCGCCGCGTCGTCCAGGTGCTTTCGCGGCGGACGAAGAACAACCCTGTCCTCATCGGCGAGCCCGGTGTCGGCAAGACCGCCGTCGTCGAAGGCCTGGCCCAGCGGATCGTCGCCGGCGACGTTCCCGAATCGCTGCGGGACAAGACGCTCATCAGCCTCGACCTCTCGGCGATGGTCGCCGGTGCGAAGTACCGCGGTGAGTTCGAGGAGCGGCTCAAGGCCGTGCTCGAGGAGATCAAGAACGCCGACGGGCAGATCATCACCTTCATCGACGAGCTCCACACGATCGTCGGTGCCGGCGCCGGCGGCGATTCGTCGATGGACGCGGGCAACATGCTCAAGCCGATGCTCGCCCGCGGTGAGCTGCGCCTGATCGGCGCCACCACCCTCGACGAGTACCGCGAGAACATCGAGAAGGACCCTGCCCTCGAGCGCCGGTTCCAGCAGGTGTTCGTCGGTGAGCCCAGCGTCGAGGACACGATCGCGATCCTCCGTGGACTCAAGGAACGCTACGAAGCCCACCACAAGGTCTCGATCAACGACGGCGCCCTGGTCGCCGCGGCCACCATGTCGAACCGGTACATCACCGGTCGGCAGCTGCCGGACAAGGCCATCGACCTCGTCGACGAGGCGGCGTCCAGACTGCGGATGGAGATCGATTCGGCTCCGGTCGAGATCGATGAGCTCCGTCGTGCCGTCGACCGCCTGAAGATGGAGGACATGGCGCTGGCGAAGGAGACCGACTCCGCCTCGGTCGAACGCCTCAGCGCTCTGCGTGCCGACCTCGCCGACAAGGAGGAGGAGCTGCGCGCCCTCGAAGCGACCTGGGAGTCTCAGCGCGCCGGGCTCAACCGGGTCGGTGAGCTGAAGACGAAGCTCGACGAGCTGCGGTCGGCGGCCGAGAGGGCTCAGCGCGACACGGACCTCGAGACCGCGTCCCGTCTGCTCTACGGGGAGATCCCAGCTGTGCAGAAGGAGATCGCCGAGGCCGAAGCCGAAGAGGCGCAGGCCGAGGCCGGTCAGACCTCGGATCCGATGGTTTCGGACAAGGTCTCCGGCAACGACATCGCCGAGGTGGTCTCGTCGTGGACCGGCATCCCTGCGGGACGACTCATGCAGGGTGAGATCGAGAAGCTGCTCGGGGCGGAGAACGTCCTCGGTGAGCGTCTCATCGGTCAGAAGGACGCCGTCGCCGCGGTCTCCGACGCCATCCGCCGTTCGCGTGCGGGTGTCGCCGATCCGGATCGACCGACGGGTTCGTTCCTGTTCCTCGGGCCCACCGGTGTCGGTAAGACAGAGCTCGCGAAATCCCTCGCCGACTTCCTCTTCGACGATGAGAAGGCCCTGATCAGGATCGACATGAGCGAATACGGTGAGAAGCACACCGTGTCCCGCCTCGTCGGTGCTCCTCCCGGCTACGTCGGCTACGACGAGGGCGGTCAGCTCACCGAGGCGGTCCGCCGTCGGCCCTATTCGGTGGTCCTGCTCGATGAGGTGGAGAAGGCGCACCCGAGTGTCTTCGACATCCTGCTGCAGGTCCTCGACGACGGTCGGCTCACCGACGGTCAGGGTCGCACAGTCGACTTCAGGAACACCATCCTGATCCTCACCTCGAACCTCGGTTCGCAGTTCCTCGTCGACACGTCATTGTCCGATGCGGAGCAGCGAGAGAAGGTCATGGATGTCGTGCACGCGACGTTCAAGCCCGAGTTCCTCAACCGCCTCGACGACATCGTGCTCTTCGACGCCCTCGGCAAGGACGAGCTCGCCTCGATCGTCGACCTGCAGATCCAGCACATGGCGCGCAGGCTCTCCGATCGCAGGATCTCGCTCGAGGTCACGCAGGGTGCCGAAGACTGGTTGGCCCTCGAAGGCTACGACCCGGCATTCGGTGCCAGGCCGCTGCGCAGGCTGGTCCAGCGCGAGATCGGCGACAAGCTGGCCCGCGCCCTGCTGGCCGGTGACATCGTCGACGGTGACACCGTCGTGGTCGACCTGCCCGAAGACCCCGAGACCCGAGGCCTGGAGCTGCGCCCGAAGCGGTAACGCTCCGGGGCACATTCTGCGCTGGGCAGCCCAGTTTCGGAACTGGGCCGCCCAGCGCAGAGTGTGGAGAACCGGAATCTGCTCAGCGAAAGGAGACGGCTCAGGCGCGCGACTTCGCTGCGGAACTCGACTTCCCACCCGCCTTCGCACCGGAACCCGCCTTTGCACCGGGAGCACCCGCGGCTCCACCCGCGGGTCCACCCGCGGCCCGCGGCGCGGTCGACGTCCACCAGTGCCTGAGATATGCGGCAAGCTTCGCGAACGACCGGTCGCGGATGAAGATCGCGTCGACGGCGATCATCGTCAGGGAGAACCACGGCAGGCCCATGAGCAGCGCGATGCCGAGGTGGAAGGACAGGATGCCGAGCAGCGCGACGATCCGGGTGTAGCGGTTGAAGAGCATGAAGGGGAACGCGCACTGGAAGAGGATCGACCCCCACGAGATCGCGACCACCATCGGCCCCCACGCCGTCATCAGGTCCGAGAGCACCGGCCAAGTCCCGAACTGCTGCGTGTGCAGCGGGTTGTAGACGGCGAAGCCGTGCTGCCATGCGCTACCGCCGGCCTTGTACAGGCCGCCGGACATGTAGATCGCACATACCTGGAAGGCGAGCACGACGATGGCGAGGTTGTTCGCCATGACGAGCGCCCACCGCCACGAGCCTCCGTCGGCCTCGGGGTCCCGCCCGGCCCGTGCCCGCCGCCTGGCATCGAGCGACCACCTCCGGGTTGTGTCCGCGAAGAGGAGGGCGATCATGAACATGCGGTAGGCGTTGTCGCCCTGGTCGCCGGCCCCGTCGTTGAGCTCGATGAAGCTCACCCACAGCACGAGGTAGAACGGCAGGACGATCCGCGTCCGCCACCCGAGGATGATCACCACGGCCAGGACCGCCAGACCGAGCATCATCGCCGTGAACAGCGGCGGCACCGTCACCGCCCGGTGGAAGAGGGAGAAGAGCCAGATGTTCGGGAAGTCGCTCTTGGGTTCGGCGATCTCGCCGTTCCAGGCCGCCCCCACGCCGAACGTGTAGTGCCGTGCGTTGAAGTTCGTGAGGATGAGGCCGAGCCCGGTGATCCCGATGAGTATCCGCGTCACCGCGAGCCCGTAGGTCGCGTGATAGCGGCCGGTGAGCATCTCCTCGAGCCAATTCCAGCCGTTCGCGATCTTCGTCCGCACGAGCGTCGTCAGCGGAACGAGTCCGACCGCGCCGACTCCGTCGTCACCGTGATCCCGCGCCGAGGCGGCCGTTCCGTCATCGCGCACCGCGTCGTCACCGTGAACCGTTCCGTCATCGCGCACCGCAGAGTCCTTCGCCCGCTCCTTCGCCGAGGTGGCCGTGTCCTCCTCGTAGATCGGCACCTTCCCTGCCCCGTCCTTCGGGGTCGTCTTATCACTGTTCACCGACGCACCTCACTTCGTCGGAGGAGCAGAAGTACTTCGTGAACTCCTCTTGGGACTGATGCTTCTCGGTCACCAGCGCACGCCATCCCACCGGCACCGGCTGGATGTCCGGACGTTCGGCGTTCTTGTCGTTGCGGTCGGCGAAGGGCACGACGTTCCGGCGGGCCGCCTGATACTGCACTCGCTGCACGTCATCACCCCAGATCGCCTTCGCCACCTGCGTCGCATAGGCCGTGGCGGTGTGCTCGCTCTCGAGGTAGGACGACACCGTGTTCTTCGGATCGTCGTACTCCCCCAGCTTCGTCTCCAACCGGTCGACCGAGTCATCGCCCTTGAAGTAGTCGAGCTTGACGATCGCCTTCTGATCGTCGGGCAGGTCCTCCCACGAGCCTTTGATGTCCGAGGCCACACCAATGCCCAGCCCTGCCGACCGCGGCGGGAACAGCTTGTACGTCGAGTGGTCGAGCTCGACGTCGGTGGCCCTGACCCACTGGGTGATCTCCTCGCCCTTATCGGTCTTGATCACCGCACGGACATCGAAGTAGTAGTCGCCGTTGATCGGCTCGGGTGCGAACACGCTCCAGGACTGGCCCCACATCGGGATCATGTACTTCGACAGCAGGTCTCCGGGTATGACCTCTCTCAACGTCGAGGAGGGGGCGATCCACAGGAAGCTGGCGAAGAGGTGGAAGCCGGTGATCGCCATGGCGATCACCATCAGGGTCCGCTTCACCACCGAACGTGGCCGAGGCGTGTCCTCGGTCGGCTTGTTGTCCATCTCGGTTCCAAATTCTCTTAAGCGAATACTCGTGCCGGCACCGGATCAGGGGCCCGTCCGGGCCGCTTTCCGACGCCCGTGGTGACGGCACACAGTCATTAGGGTACTTCAGCCGTGGCTATGATTGCCCTGCTCGGCGGACATCTCTGCCCTGACGACTGCGGCAGAATCCCTGGTCGAACGATCATTCCACCACCTCGCCGGACCCGTTCTTCCGCACCGCCCAGGGCGCCAAGCAGCCTTACCGCAGCGAGCGCAGCCAGCCCTTGACCGCCTCGGTGCTCTCCCCCAGACGCGGCGGCGCCAGCTCATAGCTGGCGGGCGTCTGCGAGAGTCGGATCGGGTTGGCGACGGTGGGGATGACACGGTCGCCGGCACCCGCCTCGGCGACGGGGTCGAGCCCCAGCGACGATGCCAGGTCCACGCCTTCGGCGATCGAGTTGATCGGTGCGCAGGGCAGCCCCGCCTCGGTGAGGATGTCGAACCACTCCTGGTTCGTCTTCTCACTCAGCGCCGCGATCAGCCCGGGCTCGAGCTCGGCTCGGTGGACGTTGCGGTCGGCGAAGTTCGCGAACCGCTCGTCCTCGGCCCATTCGGGGTGGCCGAGCACCTCGGCGAGGCGGACGAACTGTTTGTCGTTGCCACAGGCGATGATGATCTGGCCCTCGGCAGTGGGCATCGGCTGGTACGGGTAGAGGCTCGGATGCTCGTTGCCCATCGCCTGCGGCACCACTCCGCCGGCCACATATGCCGAGGTCTGATTCGCCAGGCCCGACAGCGCCGAGGACAGCAGATTCGTCTCGACGAGTTGGCCGAATCCGGTGTCCTTCCGGTGGTTCAGCGCACCGAGGATGCCGACCGCCGTGTGCAGTCCGGTGATCACGTCGACGACGGCGACACCAGCCTTGACCGGGCCCGATTCCGTCGAGCCGGTGACGGACATGAACCCGGACAGGCCCTGGATGAGCAGGTCGTACCCGGGCATCGGATTGTCCCGGCCGAACCCGGTCACCGACGCGTAGACGATGCCCGGATTGACGGCTGAGACCGTGTCGTAGTCGAGGCCGTACTTCGCCAGTCCCCCGGCCTTGAAGTTCTCGACGAGGACGTCGGAGCGTGCCGCCAGCTGCTGCGCGAATGCGAGATCGTCGTCAGCCTTGAAGTCGAGCACGACCGAATGCTTGTTCCGATTCGCCGTGAGGAAGTACGTGGCATCGTCCCCTCGCCGAGGCGGCGCCCAGTGCCGTGTGTCGTCCCCGGTCTTGCCCTCCACCTTGATGACCGTGGCCCCGAGGTCCGCGAGCATCATCGTCGCGTAGGGTCCGGCGAGCACCCGGGAGAAGTCGGCGACGAGCGTTCCGGCCAGCGGACCCGTCCCCTGCCGGCCGAACGACTCGTGCTGATCCTGCTCTTCCACTTCCTGCCTCCTTCGGCACCTGCGAACACTGACTGCGCGCCAGGTCATTGACTCCACGCCAGACTATACGGACTCCCGAACACGCCCACTGCCCCGGTCTCGGCACTGTGCTTCGGCGGATGTGCGGCACCGGGCGGAGGTACGGAATCCGTCGCGCCCGAACGCTGCGAAATCGCTAGACTCGAGCCAAGCTCCACCGTCGAAGGGACCGATGATGACCGTGCACATGCCTGCCGAGACCGCCGCCCAGGACCGCGTCTGGATGGCGTTCCCGTCCTCCGGCTACGCACTCGGCGATACGGAGGCCGAGGCCGAGGCGGCCCGCGCCACCTGGGCGGCCGTCGCCCGCGCCACGAGCGAGTTCACCCCCGTTACGGTCGTCGTCACGAGTGCACAGGCGGACCAGGCCAAGCGCCACCTCGGCGAGGGGACGAATCATCCGATCGAGATCGTCACTGCCGATCTCGACGATGCGTGGATGCGCGACATCGGGCCGAGTTTCGTCGTCGACGACGAGGGCGGGCTGCGCGCTGTGGACTGGGTGTTCAACGGCTGGGGTGCGCAGGAGTGGGCGAAGTGGGACCACGATGAGCACATCGGACGATTCGTCGCGGAGCTCGCCGGGACTCCCGTCATCGACTCGCAGCTGCGCAACGAAGGCGGAGGATTCCATGTCGACGGCCGGGGCACAGTGCTGGCCACGCGCAGCGTCCAGCTCGACCCGGGCCGCAATCCGGGAATGACCGAGGCCGAGGTCGAGGCGGAGTTCGCACGCACGATCGGGGCGAAGAAGGTCATCTGGCTCGACCGCGGACTGCACCGGGACAATCAGACCTTCGGCACCCGCGGCCATGTCGACATCGTCGCCACGATGCCCAGCCCCGGAGTCGTACTCGTCCACGATCAGCGCAATCCTGAACACCCGGACTTCGAATTCAGTCGGGCGCTGAAGGAGCAGTTCGCCGCCGAGACCACCGCCGACGGTGTGCCCTTCGAAGTGGTGCCGATCCCCGCACCCGAGGTGCTGCGCGACGAGGAGGGGTGGGTCGACTACTCCTACGTCAACCACCTGGTGACGAACGGCGGAGTCATCGCGTGCACCTTCGATGATCCGATGGACGCCGAGGCGGCCGCGATCCTCGAACGCGTGTACCCCGGGCGGACGGTCGTCGGGGTCGATGCGCGTGAGCTCTACGCCCGCGGCGGCGGGATCCACTGCATCACCCAGCAGCAGCCGAGCGTGGGTTGAGCGCGGATTCGGCATGGACGTGTCTAACAGCAAGCCTCACGCAGCCCCCACGGTATAAGCTGGTGAGCAAGGACACAGTGCACGTGCGCTGATCACACCGAAGTCCGGATCTGTGTCCCGCAGCAGTGCGGGCCACAGCGACAGCAAGTTGCGAAGAGGAGCAGACAATGAAGAAGAGATTGATTCTCCTGGCCGGTCTCGGAGTCGGATTCATTCTCGGATCACGCACCGGTCGCCAGAGCTATGAACGGCTCAAGGCGCAGGCTCAGGATCTGTGGACCGACCCGCGTGTCCAGGACACCGTCGAGAAGGCCAACCAGTCCATCCGCGAGAAGTCCCCGGCCGTCGCCGACGCCGTGCAGACCGCCGCGGACAAGGTCAACGCCGCAGCGGCAACGGACTCCCCCGTCTCCGGATTCGACGGCGACGATGACGGTTCGGCCGCCTCGGCGAGCTCATCGGGCGGTGCGACGAAGAGCGCCTCGACGGGTTCGACCGCCTCGACGGCTTCAGCCGGCGGAGCGAAGAGCACTCCGAAGACCGCGTCCAAGAGCGCTCACGAGAAGACGCACGACTCGATCGGCGACCCCGAGCGTCACCTCGACGACGAAGGGCCCGCCGGACTCTCCGACGACGACTGAGCCGCAGCCGATGCGCATTCGACTGTGAATGCTTGAGAGTGAAAGGGCGGCGGAACTGGTCACGGTTCCGCCGCCCTTCGCTGTCCCCGCCGACGCCCCGCGCACCCGTCCGTGTGAACGCATGCCTGACCGTTCCCGCCGCGCGCGGCCGGCGTCTACAACAGCGAACTCGTCAGCCGCGCGACGTTCTCCACGTATTTCCTCAGCAGCGGCCGGTTCGCCCATTCCTCGGCGTCGAGTTCGACGGAGTTCGGGGCGTAGCGTTCGGCCTCGAGGTCGTACATGCGCTGAGTGAACTCCTTGTTGACGATGAACATCGTGGCCTCGAGGTTCATCGCGAACGACCTCTCGTCCATGTTCGAGGAGCCGACGATCGAGACCTCGTCATCGATGATGAGGAACTTCGAGTGCAGCACCGTCGGCGCGTGGTACATGAAGATCCGCACCCCTGCCCGGACGAGGTCGTCATAGTAGGACTGCTGGGCCTTGTGCGTGAGCCAATGGTCGCTGGTCTCACCCACGTACAGGCGCACATCGACACCCGACCGGGCCTCGGTGGTCAGGGCGTGGAGCAGCGACTCGTCGGGCACGAAGTACGGGGAGCACACGACGACGGTGCGGTTCGCGTTGTAGATGAGGTGGTTGAACAGGCGCAGGTTGTTCTCGTCCTCGAACCCCGGCCCCGAGGGCACCACCTGAGCCTGGATGCCGCCGGACTCGGGTGCCTCGAGGTCGAAGCTGTCGGGTTCGTCGATGATCTCGTTCGTCTCCGAATACCAGTCGGTGACGAACACGGCATCGAGCTCCTCGACGACCGGTCCTCGGCACTCGAGCGACAGGTCCTTCCACTGGAAGCCCTTCCGCAGATTCCGCCGCTTGTTGTAGGAGCGGTCGATGATGTTCTGCGAACCGGTGAACGCCACGTCTCCGTCGACGACGAGGATCTTGCGATGATTGCGCAGGTCGGGCCGCTGGTACTCGCCTCGCCAAGGCCGAATCGGCAGCGCCCGCCGCCAGCTCACTCCCGAAACGTCGAGGCGCTTGACCAGCTCCGAATAGCCCGGGTATCCCAACGAGCCGACGTGATCGATGAGTATCCGCACCCGCACCCCGCGCTTATGCGCGGCCAGCAGCGATTCGAGCAGCCGCCTCGTCGTGTCGTCGATCGCGACGATGTAGAACTCGAAGTGCACGTACCTCTCAGCCCGGTCGACGGCGTCGGCCATCGCGTCCATACATGCGTGGTTGTCCACGTGCAGGTCGAAGGCGTTGCCGTGGGTCATCGGCAGCGCTCCGAGGTCGAAGTTCAGCTGCGCGGCGGTGCTCAGCGGCTCGGGCATGTGGGCATGTTCGCCGATGATCGCCCGGTTGCGCAGCTGGTCGCGGATGAGGTCGTTGATCTGTGACTGCTTGTCCCGCCGCCGCTTCGGCAGTTTCGCCGAGCCGAGCAGCAGGAACGCGAGGATGCCCACATAGGGGATGAGGAAGATCGCCAGCAGCCAGCCGAGCGCGACCGAGGGTTTGCGGTTGTGCGGGATCCACCCGAGCGCGATGATGCGGATCACGAGGTCGATGAGCAGGAGGACGAAGATCAGCCAGTTCGGCCACGCCTGATCGATCGTGATGAACGGATAGATCCCGAAGTTGTTCATAAATTGCCCGTTCAGCCCCGCCCTGGTTCGTCAACGGATGGGTTCCGCGCCTCGCCGGGAGGCTGTCGCTTCGCCTCCCATCGTATCGTGGCGTCTCTTCCGTTCACACGAGGCCATCCCCTCTGACCATGGAAATCATCCGTCTCCCACTGTCGGGCCACCTCGGCGAGGATGCCCAGCGCCGCGTCGGGGAACGTGGAAGGATCAGCCCCGCGGCACGGCCACACGACCGCCCCGCACCGAGGTGGGAAACGTGAACGGAACCGCCCCGCCGTCCCTCGCCGAGGCGGGGGTGGGCATACTGGGAGGTGACGTGTGCAGGCGAGAGCGAGGGTGCTGAGAGTGATCCGAGACATCAATCCCGAGGGTTCCGACCGTTCGGACATGGCCGACGCCGCCAGCCGCGGTCCCGACGTCACCGATCCCGAGGCGGTGCCGGTTCGGCCCGCCGTGAGCGTCCTCATGCTCCGCGACGGGGCCGAGGGTCTCGAGGTCTTCGTCCAGCACCGGGTCTCGACGATGGACTTCGCGGCCGGCGTCGTCGTCTTCCCCGGCGGACGAGTCGATCCCGTCGACCGGGAGTCCTCCCGGACCATCACCGTGTCCGATCCGCACGTGCACACCTCCGCGTGGTCGCAGTCGACCATCGCCGAGGAGGCCGAAGGGTGGCGGGTCCTGCTTGCCACCGCCGTGCGCGAGGTCGAGGAGGAGACGGGTGCGGTGCTCGATCCCAGCGGGCTGGCTCCGTGGGCGAACTGGGTGACCCCCATCGGTCGGCCCAAGCGCTTCGACACCTACTTCTATGTGACCGCCGCGCACGAGCTGGCCACCGCCCACCATCAGACGACGGAGGCGCACACGAGCGAGTGGCTTCCCGTCGCCGGAATCCTCGAGTCCGAGGGCCAGGGGGCGCTCAAGCTCATGCGTCCGACATTCGTTCTGCTGCGTGAGCTGTCCGGGTTCGCGAACGTCGCCGAGGTGCTCGGAGCGCAGCGGGTCATCGATCCCGTCCGCCCGGACTTCCCCTCCAACCGCGGGTCCTGAGCCGGGGCTGCCGCACTGCGGCCGATTCTGGTCAACCCTTCGCGCGTGCCTTCATGGCCGCGAGGCGCTCGGCGACGACCTGCTGCTGTTCCTCGGTGCCGAGCAGCGAGGCCAGGGCCTCCTGTTCGGCGTCGAGCCCGCTGCTGAGATCGGAGTCGTAGGAGAGATCGACGAGCCGCTTGGCCCACACGAGCGCCGAACGCGACTGTCCGGCGATCTGCGCGGCGAGTTCGAGGGCGCGGACGATCGGATCCTCGGCGACCTCATCGACGAGGCCGATGCGGAACGCTTCATCCGCGCCGATCGTGTCGGCGGTGACGATGAGCTTCTTCGCCTGTGCCGGTCCGACGAGGCGCGGCAGCAGCTGGGTGCCGCACATGTCGGGGATGATGCCCCACTTGAGCTCCATGAGGGAGAGCTTCACATCGGGGGCGGCCACTCTCATGTCCGCGCCGAGGGCGATCTGGAATCCGCCGCCGAGCGCGGCTCCGCGGACCGCGGCGATGACCGGCACCTCGACGAGCGACCAGATGTGCACGGCCTTCTGTGCCAGTGCCCGAGCCGAGCCGAGGCGGGTGCCGACCTGGACCACCGTGGCCAGGGAGTCGCCGGAGTCCCCGGAATCGCGGGGGTCCCCGGACTCCGCTGTGCCAGCGGCACCGTCTCTCGCCTCGGAGGTGGACGCGGCCCCCTCCTCTTCACGAGCCGAGCGAGCTTCCTCGTCTTCGCTGGCCGGGCCAGTCCCCTCCTCTTCCGCGGCCGAGCGGGTCGCGGCTCCGGACTTCGCGATCCGGGCCATTTCGGTGAAGTCGAGTCCGGCGCTGAAGGCCCGACCCCGGCCGGACAGGACCACGGCCTTGACCTCGGTCGACTCCCTGATCGCCAGTCCCGCCTCGACGAGGTCTTCGAAGACCTCGCGGGTCAGGGAGTTGAGCTTTTCGGCACGGTCGATCTCGACGTGGGCGACGCCGTCGCTGAGGCTGTAGACGACGGTCTCGTTCGCGGTCTGGGGCATGGCGGACCTTTCGGTGACGGGCCGGACTCTGCGGATTCCGGCATCGGCGTGATGATGACCGCCGGACCGGGCGGGGACTCCGTCAGCCCTGAACGATCGATCAGTTGCGTTTCCTGAAGCCTATCGGAGCTCCGGTCAGCGTCAAGACCAGCACCGCGATGAGGGAGGTCGCGCACATCGCGACGACGCCGGGCCAGGCGAAGTCGGTGAACAGGACCGCCGACAGCCAGGCACCGAGGCTCGTGCCGAGGTAGTAGACGGTGAGGTAGATGGCAGCCGAGCGGGTTGAGTCGACCCCGGGGCGGGCGGCGCTGGCAGCCGCGGAGGCGCCGGTGTGTCCGATGAAGAACCCGGCGGTGAGCAGGGACATGCCGAGGACGATGACGACGAGCGAGTCGACGAGGGTCAGGCCCGCGCCGGCGAGCGCGATGACCATGCCGATGAGTGTCAGCCGGGTCCGCGAGAATTTCGTGGCCAGTCGCCCATAGTAGGTGGTCACGACGGTGCCGACGAGGTAGATGAGGAAGAACAGGGCGACCGCGCCCTCGCTGAGGTTCCACGGATCCTGCTGCAGCCGGGTGCCGAGCATGGTGAACGATCCGCCGAAGACGATCATGCACAGGAATCCGGTGAGGTAGATCCGCCACAGTCCCCCGCGGAGGGGAATCGCCCGCCGAGGCGGCTCCGGGTCGGCCGTGCCACGATCAGGGTCGGCGGTCCCACCGCCAGGGTCGGCAACCTCGGCGGGGATGGGGTCAGTGTCATGGCCGAGGGGATCACGGTCATGGGCGGCGCGGTTGCGTGCGGTGGAGAACAGGTCGTGGCGCAGCAGCCAGACGACGATGAGGCCGAAGAGCAGCGAGATCCCAGCGGTGAAGGCCAGGCCACCGTGCCAGCCGAGGAACTCGGAGGCCAGACCGGTGAGCAGGCGCGAGCACAGACCGCCGATCGTGTTGCCGGCGATGTAGACCCCGATCGCACCGGGCAGGGCCTGTGGCGGCAGACGCAGGGAGAGGTAGGCCATGGCCGTCGCCGGCACCGAGGCGATCGCCACCCCCTGGAGGAACCGGACGGCGATGAGCAGCTCGGGAGTCGGAGTGAAGGGCAGGATGAGGGCGAGGATCGCGGCGACGATGACGCCGGCGCCGATCTGCCGGGCGTGGCCGATGCAGGGGGCCAGGGCCGAGAACGGGATGAGGAAGACCGCCATGGCCACGTTCGTCGCCGAGACGGTCAGGCTCGCCGTCGGTCCGTCGATGCCGTAGGCATCGCGGATGGCCGGCAGCAGTCCCTGGGTCTCGTAGAGGATGAGAAAGACGGAGACACCGGCGAGGAAGACCGCCGCTACGGTTCGCCGAGTGCTTGTCGGACTCGGCTCACCAGTGCTCATGGATCCAACGCTATGCTTGTCCAGAGCATTGCCCCAAACGATTCCGGGGTGCGGACCATGTGAGAACGGACACCGCCGGGTCGGACGCGGAGGATAACCCCATCGCCGAGACGGCCCCCGCCTTCTAGGCTGAAGTCAGACCTTGAGACGACGGTGAGCTCCGCTCGTCGGCGCACGCACCGCAGATGAGCGAATGGGAGAACAGGATGTCCGCGACCACCGAGATTCCCGTGACCTCGCCCTGCCCCATACCCGACACCGACGCCGGCAACGCTCCCGACACCACCAGCGCCGCACCCACCTCCTCCCCGGCCATCGACGCAGCGCTCGTCTCACCGCTGGCCGATGGCGCCGGTGCCACCGACACCGAAACGCGTGGGAACCGGTCCTTCGTCATCACGTGGATCCTGTCCCTCTTATTGGGATTCCTCGGTCTCGATCGGTTCTACACCGGGCGATACCGCACGGGCGCACTCAAGCTGCTCAGCCTCGGCGGGTGGGGGATCTGGTGGATCATCGATCTCGTCACGGTCCTCGCCGGCGGACTTCGCTATGATTCGCGGCCGCTGCGCGGGTTCGGTCAGGACAAGGAGATCGCGTGGATCGCGACGGGTCTGACGATCATCGTCGCTTACTCGATGCAGGTCGATGAGCTGCTTCTCGCGCTGCTGACTCGTCTCGGCTGATTCTGCACCGCCCGGCCCGGCTCTCCCACCTCCTCATCCCGGTCCTGAACGCTTTCTCAGGTCTGCCTTTCCTGAAATCCCCGCGCCCTGGGGATAGTCTCGGAAACAGGACAGTTCAAGGAGGCACGATGAAACGGCAGTTCCCTACCGTCCGGATGGCGGGCGGCGACTCGACAGGCAAGGCTTTTGCGGGGTGGGCGGCGGCCGCCTCGGCGCTCGGGCTCGGTGCACTCGCAGCGTGGGACCTCACGCAGAAACGACATTCGATCCTGCGCAACTACCCCATTGCCGGGCACGCCCGATTCCTGCTGGAGTCGATCCGGCCGGAGATCCAGCAGTACTTCATCGAACGCAACTGGGACGGGCGTCCCTTCAACCGCGACACCCGCACCACGATCTACGAACGTGCCAAAGGCACCCACTCCGAGCACGCATTCGGCACTGAACACGACGTCGACCGGCCCGGCTACGAAGCGCTCATGCACTCGAATCTGCCGATCGCCAACTCTCCTCGCCCGCCGCGCGTGCGCATCGGCGGCGACGAATGCACCCAGCCGTATGACATCTCGCTGCTCAACGTCTCGGCGATGAGCTTCGGTTCGCTGAGCAACAACGCCGTGCGGGCGCTGAACAAGGGCGCGGCGATGGGCGGGTTCGCCCATGACACCGGCGAAGGGTCGATCTCTCCCTACCACCGCGAATTCGGCGGCGACCTCATCTGGGAGCTCGGCACCGCCTACTTCGGCGCCCGCACCTCCGACGGCCACTTCGATCCTGACGTCTTCGCCGAGAAGTCGCAGGATCCGCAGGTGAAGATGGTCTCCCTCAAACTCTCCCAGGGCGCGAAGCCGGGCATCGGCGGCGTCCTCCCCGGAGCCAAGGTCACCGAGGAGATCGCCGAGATCCGCGGCATCCCCGTCGGTCAGACGTGCATCAGCCCTCCCGGTCACAGCGTGTTCTCGACCCCGATCGAGCTGCTCCAGTTCATCCGGACGATGCGCGAACTCTCGGGAGGCAAACCCGCAGGCTTCAAGCTCTGCGTCGGCTCCCGCACCGAGTTCCTCTCGATCGTCAAGGCCATGGTCGAGACCGAGATCCTGCCGGACTTCATCATCGTCGACGGCTCCGAGGGCGGCACCGGTGCCGCTCCGCTGGAGTTCGAGGACAACATGGGACTGCCGCTGACGCAGGGGCTGATGATCGTGCACAACGCACTCGTCGGCGCCGGCCTGCGCACCAAGATCAAAATCGGTGCCTCGGGAAAGATCGCCACCGGCACCGACATCGTCAAGCGCCTCATCCAGGGCGCGGACTTCACGAATTCGGCGCGGGCGATGATGATGGCCGTCGGCTGCATCCAGGCCCAGGCCTGCCACACGGGAAAGTGCCCGGTGGGCGTGGCCACGCAGAATCCCCGACGAGCGCGAGCCATCGACGTGCCCGACAAGTCCGAGCGTGTGAAGAACTATCACGATGCCGTCGTCGCCGAGGCGGCCCGCCTCATGGCGTCCATGGGCGCGGCCGCCCCGGAGGACCTAGAACCGACGATGCTGCGCCGCAACGTCTCGGTGTCCGATTCGTGGTCGTATGCCCGTCTCTACGAGTGGCTGGAACCCGGTCAGCTGCTCAAGGACGCACCCCAGGCGTGGGCCGATGACTGGGCGACGGCCCGCGCGGACTCCTTCGCCATCCCCCACGGCCACAGCCGCTGAGCGTTCCAGCCGTGCCGGTCCACGGCTCCTGTCGAGAGGAATCCTCATGAGCACCCTCGTTCTGCTGCACTCCGCTCTGGGCCGCACACCCGGCATGGAGGGCATCGCCGAACGCTTCACCGCGGCCGGTCACACCGTTCATATCCCGGACTTCTACGAAGGCCGGACCTTCACCACCGCCGAGGCGGGCGTGGGTCATGCGCAGGAGGTCGGATTCTCGACACTGGTCGACCGCGTGAGTGCCGCCTGTGAGGGTCTCGGCGACGAGCTCGTGTTCGCTGGGCTCTCGTTGGGCGCCGCCATCGCCCAGCAGATGGGCAAGAACGACACCCGGGCCCGCGGCGTTCTGCTCTTCCACGGCGGAGGCTTCCCGAAGCCGACCCGCTGGCAGGAGCAGGTTCCGGTGCAGGCCAACTTCGCCGTCGATGACGAATGGCGCACTCCCGGCACCATCGAGACCCTCATGGAATCGGCCACACGTGCAGGAGCGCAGGCCGAGCACTTCCTCTACCCCGGCAGCACGCACCTGTTCAGCGACCCCACACTGCTGGACTACCGCGAGGAGGCCGCCGACCTTCTCTACTCGCGAGCCCTGGCCTTCCTCGACCGCGCCCAAGATTCCGGCCGGCCCTGATGCCGGGTGCCGCCGGCGACTGATGCCGCTGCTGCTGGGGACCGCTGATGCCGGGCAGACAGGCGGCCTCCCCGCTGAGCACCGGCCTCCCTCATCCATTGTCGATACCGCTGACCTCGCCGACCGCCCACTTCACAGCCGGCTTCTTCACCGACCGCTCAGCTTGACGCCCACCGCTCACATTAGCGACGGCTTCTTCGCCGACCGCTCAAGTTAGCGCCCACCGCTCGCCGCATAGCTTGATACAGCGTCGTTAACTCGAGCGGTCGGCAGATGCTGCCCACAGGAGGCCGCTCTCATCCCTGCCGTCTCGTACAGACTTCGCTATCCAGTCCACCCAACAAGCACCTCTCTCCCTCGCGGCTTGATACTGCCCACCTCGTCCACAACTGCGCTCAACAGCCTCAGCCCCACGATCCCGTACCCCACGGCACAGTCTGTGTCTCACACACTCGTGTGCCGCCAGCCCATGCACTCAAGTAGCCCGTCATGGTCATTTGTGGCTATTTGATATTTAATATTGATTTTTAATGAACTTTAATACACCATTTATGTCATGGTGACAGTCTTCAGCACCAGCAAGCTTCGCGACTTCGGGTTTGCGGACAGAGACATCCGCTCCGCTCTGAATTGTTGCCTTGAGAAAGTGCGGCGGGGTAAGTTCACTCTCCTCGAAGAGTGCGCGACCGAGTCTCACGCGATATTGCATGCGGTGCATGCTGCGTCGAACACGTCCTACCCGAAGACCTTTGGGGATATGCGAGACAAGTCCGAGAGGCTCAAGAAGCTCATTCGGTCCTATGCCGACGACCTGCTGCCCGGCGCGGCCTACTCTCATGTCTCCGCAGCACTCCTGCACGGACTCGATCTGCCCTACACTCCAGTCAAACAATGTGAGATGCTCAGGGCCGACACCCGCCGCAGCACTCCGACTCTGCATATCCGCGACCGCAAGGTTTCACCGGACGACATCGCCACCATCGGAGGTCTGCCTGTCACGTCCCTTGTCAGAACGCTCATAGACATAGCCCGCGACTACGAACTCGAGTTCTCTGTTCCCCTCCTCTCAGAGGCGCTCCGCAGCAAGAAGATCGACAAGTCGGAGCTGCTCGACGCACTCACCCCGGCCAGCAGAGGCTGTCGATCCGCCGCCCTGGCTATCGAACTCTCCGACGAGAGGCATGACTCGGCGGCCGAGTCGATCTGCGCGGTCAAATTCTTCCGTTTCGGAATCACTGGGATGGTTCCACAGGTCACGACTGTCGACAGTGACGGTCGTTTCATCGGAATCAACGACTTCCGCCATGAGAGATACATGCTGATCGTCGAATGCCATGGGGTGGGCAAATATTTCATGGGTCGCAACAGCCCCGATGCGGCGAGCAAGAAGAACCACGAGCGGCATATGAGACTCCTTAACGAAGGTTTCCGAGTCTTCAACCTCGTATGGGCAGACCTTTTTCAGCCGCGCGAGTTCATAAAGATCAAGGCTGCTCTCGATACCCTGTCCAGTCGCGACCACTGAGAGGACCGAGTGCAACCGCGGCCCTTTCACCCACCGCGCACCTTAGCAACTCTGTACCAAGCTATGCGGCGAGCAGTTGTCGCTAACTTGTGCGGTGGCGGGGTGGCAACAGGCTAAGACGCGCGGTCGACCGTAACTTGTACGGTCAGCGAAACAACGCTGGCGGACGTGACAGATTGTCGGCGAAACGGAAGTGGACCGGGACAGCGCTTTCCACCTCCGGGCACCGGGCCCAAGGCAGCCGATTCCGAGCCCTGGCCTTCCTCGACCGCGCCTGAGACTCCGGCCGGCCCTGATGCCGGGTGCCGCCGGCAACTGATGCCGCTGCTGCCGGGTGCCACTGACTCCGGGCAGACAGGCGGCCTCGCCCACCACTGATGCCGGGGTTGGCTCAGTTCATGACGAGGCCGTTGTCGACGATGAGGTTCTGGCCCGTGATCGCACGTGAGGCGGGAGAGGCGAAGAACACCACCGCCGAGGCGAACTCCTCGGGTGTGGTCACACGTCGCAGCGCACTCGCGGCAGCGATCTGGTCGAAGACCTCCTCCGGGGTGGCCGAGGACGCATCGGTGGTGCGAAGCAGACCTCCGGAAACCATGTTCACGCGCACTCCGACCGGGCCGAGGTCCTTCGCGAAGGTCCTGGTCAGCGACAGCAGGGCCGCCTTGGCCGCGGTGTAGTCGTGGTACGGCACGACGGGATCCTGGAACAGATTGGTCCCGATGTTGATGACGCGACCGGAACCGATCTCGCGGAAACCATGCATCGCAGCCTGGATGGTGTTGACCGCTCCCTCGACCGTCCCCTGGAACTGGTCGGCGAAGTCCGAATAGTCGATCTCATCGGCCGGTTGCCGATCCTCGCCGTTGAACGAGAAGTCAGCGAGCGCATTGTTGACCACCGTCGACACGGGAGACCCGAACTCGGCGGCCGCGGCCTCGAACATCGCGTCGACCTCACGCGATTCGGAGACGTCGGCCTCGATGGCCACGGCGCGTCCACCGCGAGCGCGGACCGCCTCGGCGAGTTCCTCTGCGGCTCCGAAGGAATAGCGGTAATTGATGACGAGCGCGGCACCTTCGGGGGCGAAGGCCTTCGCGATCGCTGCGCCCAGGCCGCGCCCGGCCCCGGTGACGAGGACGACCTGCTCATTCAACGGCAGAGCCTCGGAAGTGAAAGCCTGGGCATTGCTCATCGGGTTTCTCTTTCGAATGTCGGTGGGCGGACCTGGCGGACCTGTTCCCACCCTACCCATGAACCGCAGATGCCGGGTCCGGAAGGCGCCGAGGCTACGAAGCGAGCGGCCGGAAGCGCCAGGGCGAACGGCGCCAGGGCGGAGACCCTGCGCCGCTCGACCTGCCGGGCTTGGAAGACTCCGGGCAACTGTTTGGTCGATCCACCACGTTCACCGCCAGCCGAAACCACGGTGGATCGACCAGTAAACCGCCTCCGAACCGCGCGCACAGGCGACAGAACGTGCCACGCACGGCAAGAGTCCATAGACTTACACGAACGACCACCATCGTCCATCCCAGGAAGTCACCCCTATGAACGAGCTCGGCGCCGGCATCTCCATCGGAGTCCTCGCAGCACTCGTCGTCTTCGTCATCTACATCATCGGTGCGAAGCTCGGACGATGGCAGCCACGGTCGGCATCCAGCAGACCGACCACTCAGGGCGGCTACAACCAGGGTGGGTACAGCCAAAGCGGCTACCAGCAGGGCGGGTACCAGCAGAACGGGTACAACCAGCCCACGCGTGCCTACAGCAGCGAGGACGAAACCCGCGTCCTGCCGAACAACTCCGGCTACGGCACCGGCTACGACAATTCCCGCGACGACGAAGCCGACGAACCCCGAGCCACCAAGGCCGAACTCGCCGCGAACATCCAGCACTCCGGTCAGATGGTCGAAGCGAACCGCCGAGCCGCGACCGCCTCGAACGGTGACACCTTTGCCGTGTTCACCTATATCTTCGGTGCCGCGCTCATCGCCGTCGTCGCCTTCGTCTTCTTCAACAACCTCCTGCTGCCGGCCACCATCGGCGCGCTCACCGGCGCCATCATCTGCGTGGCACTGTCGGCGACCTACACGCTGAAGCACCTGGATTTCTGGCCGGACAACGCCACGATCACGATCATCAACCTCATCGTCGCCCTGGCGGCCTCGATCTTCATGTACATCGGCTCGGTGCAGACCCAGCGCGACAACGTCAGCCTCGGCACGATCACCGACTCCTTCGACGCACTGCCCTTCAGCGACGGATTCTCCGCCTTCGCCCTGGCCATCGGCGACCGCGTTGTGACCTTCTTCAAAGACTTCGGGTTCTTCGGCTTCGTGTTCCTGCTGTTCATGGGCATCGGCTGCATCATCGTCTTCACGCTGGCCGCGAAGTCCCTCGTCGACGTCATGGACTGGCGGATCTTCGCCCAGTTCGGGCATTTCGTCACCGATCGGCCGATGTCGTACTCGCGTGCCGTGCGCTTCCAGACGAACAAGGTCTCACACACCGTGACCTCGATCGTTCTTGCGATCGTCGCCGTCCTCGCCGCCACCGGAACCCTCTACGACGCCTTCACGTGGTTCACACGCTGATGAACATCTCAGAAACTGGGCGGTAAGATAGACCCGGACTTCCCCCGTCGTGCCGCGCCACGCGCGCGTCTCAGCGGCCCAGACCGACCCGACGAACGACCCGAAAAGGGATGAGTACCTCAATTGGCGAACGGCAACGCAACATTTCGGCACTCGAACGTGGCCCTGCTCGGCCTGACCGAGACACTGGCCCCGAACGAAGTGACCTCACAGGAATTCGACGAACGCCTCGCCGATACTCTCAAGACCCTCAGCCTGCCGCAGGGCCTGCTCCAGCGGGTCGCCGGCGTCTACGCTCGCCGCAATTGGGACCAGCCCCATCAGTTCGCCGAGGGCGCGATCACTGCGGGCAAGAAGGCCCTCGCCGAGGCCGATGTCCCGGCCCAGGCCATCGGACTCATGGTCAACACCTCGGTCACCCGTGAGCACCTGGAGCCGTCGGTGGCCGTCGGCGTCCACGCCGGCATCGGTCTGGGCCCACAGGCGATGAACTTCGACATCGCCAACGCCTGTCTCGGCTTCGTCAACGGCATGACTCTGGCCGCGAACATGATCGACGCCGGGCAGATCGAATACGCCCTCGTCGTCGCCGGCGAAGACGCCTCCCGGGTCCAGGAGGCCACACTGCGCCGCCTCAACCGCCCGGAGATCACCCGCGAGGAATACCTCAACGAATTCGCCTCGCTGACACTGGGTTCGGGAGCCGCCGCCGCCGTCCTCGGACCGGCCGACAGACATCCGGAAGGCCACCGCATCCTCGGCGGGATCACCCGTGCCGCCACCCAGCACCACGAACTGTGCGTCGGTGACCACAACGGCATGTTCACCGACACCAAGGGCCTGCTCGCTGGGGGCATGGAACTCGTCGTCGCCGCGTGGGAGGAAGCCCACAACGACGGCTGGGACTGGCAGGAGATGGACCGCTATGTCATGCACCAGGTCTCCGATGTGCACACGAATTCGATCACGAAGGCCGCGAACCTCGACCCCGACCGGATCCCCGTGACCTATCCGGAACTGGGCAACGTCGGCCCGGCCTCCCTGCCCATCACCCTTGCCCGCGAGGCCGACAACCTGCAGCCCGGCGACCGCATCCTGTGCATGGGCGTCGGGTCCGGCCTCAACACCGCCATGACCGAGATCGAGTGGTAGAGATTTCATGAAGTTCCCTGCACGGCCGGCTCAGATTCCCCCGCAGCTGCCCGAGTGGGACCCCTCCTGGTCCCGGATCGTCGAGGCCGCGACTCCGGATGGGACACACGAGTTCCACGTCCTCGACACCCTGCCCGTTCTGCGTGCGGCCGGCCTCGAACCCGAGGGCACGATCCTCGCCCTCCACGGCAATCCGACCTGGTCGTATCTGTGGCGCAGGCTCGCCCGCGCTACCGTCGAGACCGCCCGTGCCGGTGGCCGCGTCTGGCGGCTCATCGCCCCCGACCAGCTCGAGATGGGCTTCTCCGAACGGTTCGCCCACGAGGCGATGCCGACCCCGAAATCCGACGAGGTGCGCCGGATCGCTGATCGTCTCAATGATTTCGACGCCGTCGTCACGACGCTGATCGCCGAGGTGGCCGGCAGCGGATCCGCCGCCCACCCGATCGTGACGATCGGTCACGATTGGGGCGGTGTGCTCTCGCTCGGTTGGGCCGCGCGCAACAGCGACATCGTCTCCGCGGCGATCAGCCTCAACACCGCCGTCCACCAGCCCGAGGACACCCCGATCCCGGCACCTCTGCGCGCCACGCTCGCGGGACCCATGCTGCCGACGGCCACCGTGCTCACCGACTGGTTCCTCAGGGTGACGATGAGCCTCGGCGATCTGTCCGCCGAGACCAAGTCCGCGTTCAGCGCCCCGTACCGGAGTGCGGCCGACCGGTGGGCGATCGGCAATTTCGTCGCCGACATCCCCGTCGATGCGAACCATCCTTCGGACCCCGAACTGCAGCGCATCGGTAAGGACATCGCCGCCTTCGACAAGCCTGCGCTGCTCGTCTGGGGGCCGAAGGATCCGGTCTTCCTCGAACGCTATCTGCGGGATCTGCGCTCCCGCCTGCCGCAGGCCGATCTGCACCGGTTCGAAACCGCCTCCCACCTCGTCAGCGAAGACCACGCCGTCCCCGGCCTCGTCCTCGACTGGCTGGACGCACAGTTCGGCACGGCCGCAGCAGCCTCGGCGAAGGAATCGACAACGGGCGCCGACGACGACCCCGCAGCCACCGCCGCGCCCGCTCGTGCGGTCACCGCGATCCTCGATGCGCGCCGCGACGACGAGGCGATCGCCTCGGTCGACTTCGCGCAGAACCCCGCACAGCAGATCAGCTGGCGCCACCTGTGGCACGTGACGACCTCGATCGCGAACGGCCTGCTCGGCCTCGGCGTCAAGCCGGGTGACCGGGTGTCGATGCTCGTCCCGCCCGGCAACAATCTCACCGCCGCGCTCTACGCGTGCCTGAAGATCGGCGCGGTCGCCGTCGTCGCCGATGCCGGCCTCGGCCCGAAGGGGATGACGCGGGCGATCACCTCGGCGGACCCGCAGTGGATCATCGGCGAGCTGCCCGGACTCACCTTGGCCCGTGCCTTCGGCTGGCCCGGCAGGCGGATCTCCGTCACCCCGCTCGGCCCCGTCCGCTCCCGCCTGTTCAAGGCAGAGACGAGCCTGACCGCGCTCTCCCGCACCGAGCACCGAGCCGAACTGCCGGCACCGGCCGCCGGCGACGATGCGGCGATCCTGTTCACCTCCGGCTCGACGGGCCCGGCGAAGGGTGTGCGCTACACGCATGCGAACATCTCCGCGCTGGCAGCGGTGCTGACCAGGGTCTTCGACGTCCGTGAGGGCACCGGGCTGGTCGCCGGGTTCCCGCCCTTCGCACTGTTGGGACCGGCTATCGGGGCCACCTCGGTGACGCCGGACATGTCCGTGACGAAGCCGAAGACGCTTACGGCGAGCGCGATCGCCGATGCGATCATCGCCGGTCGGGCGACGATGGTCTTCGCCTCCCCCGCCGCGTACCGGAACGTCGCCGCGACCGCAGGGCAACTCGATGCGCAACAGCGTGCCGCGTGTGCACGGGTCGAACTCGTACTCTCCGCTGGCGCACCCGTGCCGCTGGAGCTCATGGACGCCATCGCCGAGGTGTTCCCGAACGCATCCATCCACTCCCCCTACGGCATGACCGAGGGACTCCTGCTCACCGACATCGACCGAGCAGGAGTGGCCGAGGCGGACGCGACCGGTGGGCTCGGCGTGTGCGTGGGTCGGCCCATCGACGGCGTCGAGCTCGCGCTGGCACCGATCGATGATGCCGGGAACTCCGCCGAAGAGCTGCTGCAGGGAGAGGCCTCGCGGGGCCGCCTCGGCGAGTTCGTCGTCAGTGCCGCGCACATCAAGTCCGGCTACGACAATCTCTGGCGCACCACAGCGGATTCGGCTCGCGATGGCATGCACGGTCTGACCTGGCATCGGACGAACGACATCGGCCACATCGACGACGCAGGTCGGGTGTGGCTCGAGGGTCGCCTGCAGCACGTCGTCACGACTGCCCGGGGACCGGTCGGACCGGGCGGCCTCGAGGCGCTCGTCGACACCGACGCACAGGTCAGCCGCAGCGCCGTCGTCGGCATCGGTCCGGTCGGCACGCAGGCGCTCGTCGTCGTGCTCGATGCCGAGGGCACCGCGCTCTCACCCGGCGTCGCGCCGCTCGACCTGACCGCCCGACTGCGGGAGCAGATCGCAGGGGTCGGCGGTCACGATCTCGCCGCCGTGCTCGTGGCCCCGGAATTCCCCACCGACATCCGCCATAATTCGAAGATCGACCGGTCCCGACTGGCGGCCTGGGCCGACCGTGTCCTGGCCGGCGGTCCGGTGCGCGGAAGGATCAGAGGATGAAATGAGAATCACCGTCACCGGAGCCTCCGGGCTGCTCGGTTCATCCGTCGCCCGCGCTCTCGTCACGTCAGGTCATGAGGTCACGACCCTGCAGCGCCGTCCCTCCGGAGTCGACGGGGCTGCGGATGTGCTGGGGTCGGTGACCGATGCGAAATCGGTCGAGCATGCCGTCACCGGCGCCGAGGCGGTCGTGCACTTGGCCGCGAAGGTGTCCATGATGGGTGATCCCAAGGAGTTCGAGGCCGTGAACATCGGCGGCACCCGCACCCTCGTCGACGCGGCGCGGACCGCCGGCGTGCCCCGTCTGGTGCACATCTCCTCACCGTCGGTGGCGCATACGGGCGATTCGATCATCGGCGACGGCGCCGAGGCGGCGACTCCCGAGTTCGCCCGCGGCGAGTATGCGCGGACGAAGGGCGCCGGTGAGCGCATCGCCCTGGGCGCCGATTCCCCGGATTTCCGTGTGCTCGTCCTCCGGCCGCACCTCATGTGGGGTCCCGGGGACACGCAGCTGACCGAAAGGATCATCGACCGTGCGCGGGCCGGGCGGATGCCGGTGCTCGGTTCGGGTGCGGCGCTCGTCGACACTCTCTTCGTCGACAATGCCGTCGAGGCGATCGTCGCTGCGGTCTCCGCTGTCGACACCACTCACGGCGAGTCACTCGTGGTGACGAACGGTCAGCCACGGGCGATCGGCGAGCTGATGTCACGCATCGCGATCGCCGGTGGTGCCGGGGAGCCGAAGCTGCGCATTCCCGTGGCTCCGGCGCTGGCGGCCGGATCCGTGGTCGAGAAGGTGTGGGCGCTCGGTGAGCATGATGATGAGCCTCCGCTGACGAGGTTCCTCGCCGAGCAGCTGTCGACCGCGCACTGGTTCGACCAGCGGCGCACGCAGGAGGTGCTGGGCTGGACTCCTCGAGTCAGCATCGAAGAGGGCATGGAGATCCTCGCCGCGCACTACGCGTAATCGGCTCTGGCCGGCGGGGCCGCCCGATCAGAGGCGGTACTGGTTGTTCTCCTCCGCCGAGGGCCCTCTGCGGGTGGCCTGTTCGTCGTCTTCGGTCTCATCGGCTTCGTCATCGCCCGAGTCGTCGGACTCCGGTTCGGTTCCGGCGAGGGCACCGGCCGACATCCCCGGTTCGCCGGCCGGTGGGTTCTCGAGCGAGGAGCCGCCGGCTGACTCGTCGAAGTCCTCCGGATCGAGCGTGGGTGTGTCCTCGTCTGCGGTCGGGGGAACCTCGGTCTTCTCCGCATCCGTCTCGCCGGACTCTGCTTCAGCGGCCTTGTCGGCGCTGATCCCGGCGGTCTCCGGAGCGGCGCCCTCTGAGGGCTGCGCGGTGGTGTCCTCGGCAGGGGGTGTCGTCGGCGTGGTCGGATCCTCGGCCTTCACCGATGGTGCCGCGTCGGGCATCGGCGGTGCCGCGGGAGTGGGATCAGCCTTCGGCGCGGCAGATTCGCTGTCGGCGGCAGCCGCGTGCGGGGCGGTGTCAGGTCGGGCGGGGAATGCCGGCGGCATCGGCGGGGGCGCCGGCAGGTCGGACTTCTCGGACGACTCCGCTTGCGGCATCGCCGGGGCAGGACGCGGCGAGTCTGCGTCGTCGTCTCCTGAACTCTCGATGGACGACTTCTCATCGCTGTCGACTGCCGATTCCGACTCCGGAGCCGTGTCTTCTGACTGCTCTCCTGCCTCGGAAGTCGGCGCAGCCGAACCGTCCGGGTCGGCACTGTGCCTGCCTCGGGCACGCCTGGGTGATTCGGTATCGACAGCGGTTTCGCCGACCGGTTCCGCGGCACCGTCGAAATCAGAGGTCTCTGTCTCGGCGGAGTCGACCGTCGACGTCGCCCCTGCAGAAGACTCAAGGTCGTCCGAGGAGTTCGAGTCCTCTCCGCTTCCGGCTTCCAGTGACGAACCAGTGTTGTCGGATGCGTCGGTCGCCTCGGCCGACTCATCGCCGGAAGAGGCCGCGTCGCCGTCACCGTCGCCGGGCCGGACACCGATCGCTGTCGTCTCGTCGGAACCATCCTGGCTCCGGGTCGCAGCCTCGTCAACGGAGGCAGCTGTCCTGTCCTCGTTGTCTGAAGCAGCCGTGCCGTCCTCACCTGAGCCCGCAGCCTCGCCCGAACCGGCCGTGTCACCGGGCTTCGCCGACGAACCGGGCAGGGCACCGTCGATTCCCTCGAGGCTCACCCCCGCCTCTGCAGCCAGACGTGCGCGTCGTTCGGCACGTGCCTGAGCACGTTCCTCTTCGCTCTTCTGAGCCTTCGCCTTGGCCTTCGCCGACTCCCCCTTGGGCTGGGTCGGGCGGACGGCCTCCCAGACGAGGAGGACGATGAGCATCGTGACGCCGACTGTCAGTCCCATGAAGATCGACATCCAGGGCTGGTCCATCGAGAAGAAGTCCACGAATACGTTGAGTCCGAACAGGACGCCGAAGCCGAGGATCAGTGCAACCAGGAATCTCATATCCCCATTGTGCCTTGTCCGCCCTCGCTTGCCGGGGAAGACCCCGAATCTTTCACCGAGGCAGGCATCTCAGACGGCGTCTTCGTCGGTCTCTCCCGTACGGACACGGATGACACGGGAGACCTCTGAGACCCAGATCTTCCCATCACCGATCTGGCCGGTATGGGCGCCTTCGCTGATCGCCGTAAGCGCGGCATCGAGCGTTGCGTCGGTGACGATGACCTCGATCGAGATCTTCGGCAGGAACTCGACGAGGATCTTCTGCGAACGATAGACCTCGACCTTTCCCGCCTGCGCCCCGTGGCCTTTGGCCTCATAGACGGTCATTCCGGTGATTCCCGCCTCGGCGAGCGCCGCTTTGACCGGGGCGAGCGCGCTGGGCTGGAGGACGGCGGTGATGAGCTTCATGTCGTAGTTCCCTTCTCGGAGATCATGCGTCTCCGGCCTTGGCGCCGAAGACATCTTGCGGTGGTGGCGTCAGGAGCGGATGTCGTCGACCTCATAGGCGGTCTCGGCGTGGATGCTCGTGTCGAGGCCCGCTCTCTCCTGCGTCTCGGACGCCCGCAGACCGATCGTCGTCTTGAGCACCCAGGCGATGAGCGCGGTGACGGCGAAAGTGTAGACGAAGACCGCTGCCACGGCGAGGACCTGAGCGCCCAGGAGTCCGAGCCCACCACCGTAGAGGAGGCCGGCGGCCCCGGCCGGTGACGAGGGGTCGGCGAGGACGGCGATCGCGAGGGTGCCGAAGATGCCGGGGAACATGTGGATGGCCACGGCGTCGAGGGCGTCGTCGTAGCCGAAGCGCTCCTTGAGCCCGAGCGTGAAGAAGGCGATCATTCCGGCGACGAGACCGATGACGACCGCACCGACCGGCGACACGGAGTTCGCGGCAGGTGTGATTCCCACCAGTCCGCCGAGGACTCCGGAGATCGCGCCGAGGGAGGTGGCAGAGCCGCGGCGAAGACGTTCGACGATCAGCCATCCCAGCAGCCCCGAACAGGCGGCGATGAGCGTGTTCGTCAGCGCGACACCGGCACTCTCATCGATTCCTCCCGAGGAGCCGCCGTTGAACCCGTACCACCCGACCATGAGCAGACCACCGCCGAGGATGGCGATGGGAAGGTTCCCCGGTCGCCCCACAGCGGGGAAGTCACGCCGTCTGCCGAGGAAGACGGCGAGCACCAGCGCGGCGACACCGGCGTTCATGTGCACAGCGGTGCCGCCCGCGAAGTCGAGCGCGCCGACGCGATTGGCGATCCATCCGCCGACCGTCGATCCGTCGTCGGAATCGAAGGCGAACACCCAGTGGGCGACCGGGAAGTAGACCAGGGTGGCCCACAGTCCGGAGAAGATCAGCCAGGCAGAGAACTTCATCCGCCCCTCGACCGCACCGCCGATGATGCCGACGGTGAGTCCGGCGAAGACGAGTTGGAAGACGGCGATGAGGATCGCCGGCACGGCGCCCTCCGGTGTCGGCGCACCCATCAGGGACGTCAGGCCGAAGAGTCCCGACGGGTTGCCGATGATGCCGGCTCCACCGGCCGAGTCGCCCAGTGTCAGGCCATAGCCGTAGAGCACCCACAGCACGGCGGTGACGGCGAATCCGCCGAAGACGACCATGACGGTGTTGAGGATGTTCTTCGTGCGCGACAGCCCGCCGTAGTAGAGCGCGAGGCCCGGGAGCATGAAGGTCACAGCGACCGTGGCGGTGAGCATCCAGCCGGTGTTGACCTGTGAGGTGATGTCCATCGTGTTGTCCTTCGTCGGTGGTTGGTAGAGGGTGAGAGGAGGTCCGTCGCGGTCGATCAGCCGACGAGGAGCTCTTCGAGGACGTCGGCGAGGGCGTGCTGCCCCGCCAGAACGTCCTCGGGGGCTACTGTCTCCGTCGGTGCGTGCGAGGTGCCGGTCGGGTTGCGGACGAAGAGCATCGCCGCCGGAACGGCCTCGGCGAGCGCCGCGGCATCGTGGCCCGCCCCGGAGTCGAGGACGGGAGCATCGGGCAGCACGGTCTGCAGGCGAGTCCGCAGCCCCTCGTCGAAGTCGACTTCGGGAGCGAACGATTCCTCGACGAGCGTGGCCGAGCATCCCTCGTCCGCGGCGAGCGCAGTGAGCGCCGCGGCGATCTTCGCGACGATGCTCCGCACTACTGCCTCGTCTCGATGGCGCACGTCGAGCCATAGGTCAACCGTCGCGGCGATGACGTTCGTCCCACCGGGCGTGACCTGGAGACGACCGACGGTGCCGCGGGCGTCCTCGTACCCGAGCACCTCGGCGCGCAGCTGCGTGATGATCTGCGAGGCGACGACCATCGGGTCGTGTCGGCCCTGCATCGTCGTGGTGCCCGCATGGTCAGGGGACCCGGCGATCCGGATGTGCCACCGTCCGTGGGCGAGGATCGCACCGGCCAGCGCCACCGGCTGACCGAGGTCGACCAGCCCCTTGCCCTGTTCGACGTGGAGTTCGACGAAGGCGCCGATCTGGTCGAGCCGGTCGGGGGTCGGTCCGATCCGGGAAGGATCGAACCCAGCCGCGGCCGCCACCTCGGCGTAGGACCGGCCCGCGTCATCGCACAGATCACGCACGGTCTCGGCCGAGACCTGACCGGTCATCAGACGTGATCCGAGGCAGGCAACGCCGAAACGCGATCCCTCCTCCTCGGGGAAGACAGTGATGGCGAAGGGGCGGGCAGCCGGAAGCACACCTCGCGAGCGGAGGTCGTCGAAGGCCGCGAGCGCACTGGCGACTCCCAGCGGACCATCGAAGCCTCCTCCGCCGGGAACCGAATCGAGGTGCGAACCGGTGACGATCGCCTGCGGCGGCAGCTCGCGGTCTCCGTCGACCACATCCGGTCCGGCGGCATTGCTTCCCTTGCCGCCGGTCGGGACCGCGGCCCGCTCCTCGCACCAGGCCCAGATCACACCGTTCTCGTCCGTCGTCGTGTCGAGACCGCGGGCGAGGGCGGCGTCGATGAACCACCGGCGCAGTTCGAGCTCGGCGTGGGAGAACACCGGGCGGGTGTATCCTCCTCGCTCTTCGTCGACGCCGATCTCAGAGATCTCGTCGAGGAGTTCGGTCGCCGTCGCGACAGCGGGAGCCGCCGTGTCCGAGGACTCTCCTCCGTCGAAGCGCTGCCCGGTAGCTCGGAACTGACGGTGCGGACGTTCGGAGCGCAGGACGAGGTCGACGACGAGGTCACCGAGCAGCGGCGCGAACTTGGCTCCCTGCCCCGAGCAGGGCGAGACGACGGTGATCCCCTCGGCGCGATCGATGATCATGTCGTCGTCGGGCACGTTCGTGAACAGGCAGGTCGTCTCCGCGTAGGCCTCTGGCGCGAGTCCCGGCAGCGTCCGCTCGACGAATCCGGTGACTCGGCGACGATGGTCCGGGTCGATGATTCCGTCCTGTTCGTAGCCTGAGTGGATGACGCGTCCGCCGTTGTACTCCGCGACCTTCTGTCCGCGGTAGTCGGCGTCCCGTCCCCCGGGCAGCCCGTAGACCTGCATCTGCGGACCCTTGTAGATGAACGTCGGCCAGGACGTCGGTCGCCCAGGCTCCGCCTGCCCGAGGTCGCGCGGATCGCGGTAGGGGAAGTGGAACGCCGTTTCCTGACGGACCTGGAACTGAGGCATCCGAGCCCGGAAGTCGGCGGGCATGTCGAGACCTTCGAGCAGCGCCGGCAGGAACGGTCCGGCGGCCACGACCACCTGCTCACATTCGACGCTGCGGCCGTCGAACGCGGTCACGGTGTAGCCGGAGCCTGTGGCAGAGCCGCCTCGGTGGACTCGGGCGACCTCCCAGTTCGACAGGATGCGAGCGCCGGCCGTTACCGCACTCTCGAGCATCGCGGCCACGGCCGCCTCAGCATCGATGACACCGGCGTCCGGGTGCCAGAGCACATCGGTGTCGAAGTCCAGCTGCGGCCACCGCTCCGCTGCGGCCTGACGGTCGAGGAGTTCGCAGTCGATCCCCTCCGCCTCGAGCACCCTGGCCAAGCCGTGCGGATCGCGGACGGCCCCGAAATCGAGGGCGCCGCTGGGTGTGATGAGCTTCCTGCCGCATCGGGCCTCGAGTCCCGTCCACCCGCTGCGCGACTCGGCGACCAGTCGGGTCAGCGCCCGAGACGGGTAGGCGTAGCGGAAGATGCGGGCCGAACCGTGCGAACTGCCCAGCTCCGAAGCGGGCCGGTCGCGTTCGAGGACGAGCACCTCGGCGCCGGCCTCGGCGAGCCTCCAGGCGGCTGCCGCACCCGAGAGGCCCGCCCCGATGACGACGATCTGCGATGTTTCTGTTGTCACTGCTATCCGATCTTCAGTGCCCCGGTTGGGGCGCGAACGATGAGGTGCACGACGTGCGGGCGTGATTGCCCGCGGTACGAGGTCACGCGAGGTCGGGAGTCTTCCATAGGTTGAGCGCAGTGCCGAGACCCGCTTTCACGGCGTTCTCGTAGACCGTCTTTCCCCAGGCGACGTCTTCGACACCCATGCCGCCGACGCTGAAGAGGATGGGCTGGTCATCGAATTCGCGTCCCGGGGCCTTGCCGGAGAAGACGTCGCCGATGTTGACGACGCGGCTCTCGTCGAGTGCGCCGTCGTCGATGAGGTCCTGCCAGTAGAGTCCGATCATCCCGAAGGCGGTCTCATGGGATGGGGCAGGGTACTCCTCGGACCAGGCCTCATAGATCTTCTTCGCGTCGACGAGCAGTCGGGCCCGGCCCGAGAGCGTGTAGTCCTTATCCATCCGCAGGTTCGCAGGCAGGCTGAGGAAGGCGCCCGGTTTGATCCAGTCGCCGTCGATGTAGGGGTAGTTCTCCGATCCGACGAGCCCGGTGACGGCCTCGGAGACGATGTCGCAGTCGCGCACCGCACCTTCGACACTGTCGCTGATCTCGATCGTCGTGAACTGCGGATAGTTCGCGCGGACGTAGTCGGCGAAGGACTCCGAGGTGCTGTGGCGGCGGCCGTGGATGACGATCTCGGAGAGACTCGGGCGGGCGAGGGTCATCGCGTGCAGGGCCGACTTATTCATCGCCCCGGGACCGATGATGCCCAATCGCGCGGCATCGACGGGGGCCAGCTTCTTCGCAGCGGCTCCGGGCACGGCTGCGGTGCGGTACGCGCTTTCGAGGTTGCCCGACATGATCGCGAAAGGGGCGCCGGTCTCCTTGTCGTTGAGCACGATGAGGTGGATGGAGCGCGGCAGGCCCTTGTCACGGTTGTCGACGTTCGATCCGTACCATTTCACTCCGGCGGTGTCGAAGCGTCCGCCGAGGTAGGCGGCCATGGCCATGAACCGGCGGTCGGAGGCGTCGAGCGGCATCGTGGGGAACGGGCTGGTGGCGGGGAAGGAGATCTGGGCGCCGTGTGAGTTCGCGGAGTTCCCGGCCATCCGGTAGTCGCCCTCGGCGACGAGGATGAGGACCTCCTCCATCACCTCCATGCAGGATTCCATGTCCTTGACGCCGGCGACGATCATCTGCGGTTCGTCGAGGTAGAGCATGTCGATCGTGGTGCCGGTCGGTGCGGTCGTCGGGGCGGTGTCGGCGGTGGGGATCATGGTGTCTGCGCTCATGGCTGCTCCTTGCGGTGGGGGTCGGTCCTTTTCCAGACAACCCCGGGCAGCAGACCGGCGTCCAATACATTTTCAGGGCCGACTGTGAGCGAATCGCTCTCAATCTGACCAGGCAGAACGCCCGAAATATTGCGGAAACAACAGAGAAATCTCCGCTCCACAGCGACTGGCTATCGTAGCCCCATGGAACTTCGACAGCTGCGGTACTTCATCGCCGTCGCAGACGAGCTGCACTTCGGCCGCGCCGCAGAGAAGCTGCATATGTCGCAGCCGCCGCTGAGCCTCCATGTGGGCAAGCTCGAACGCGAGCTCGGGGTCAAGCTCTTCGACCGCAGCACCCGCAGCGTCTCTCTCACTCCGGCGGGTTCCCGGTTCCTCGACAACGCCTCGCGCCTCCTCGGTGACCTCGATCATGCGGTGGAGGAGCTGCGCGACTTCTCCGACGGCAGGGCTGGTCGGCTCACCGTGGGATTCGTCAGCTCGGCCGGATATACGTTCCTTCCCGAGGTCGTCACGATGTTTCGACAGAGCCGCCCTCGGGTCACCCTCGATCTCGTGCCCTTGGCCTCCGGTGAGCAGCTCGATCGGCTGTCTGCCGGTCAACTCGACGTGGGGATCGTCCGCGATGACATCTCCACGCTGGCTTCCGAGGCTCGGGCCCCCGACGGCCGTGGCCGGCTGTCGTCCGTGCCCGTCTATGACGAGCGGCTGGTCGCCTGCCTGCCCAAGGGGCACCGATTGGCGCAGCAGGCGGAGGTGACGGCCCGTCAGATCAGCCGCGTGCCGATGATCGCCTATTCCCGGGATCTCATGCCCGGGTTCGTCGATCGTGTGTCGATGGCCCTGGGCGAGCACAGCACCGAGGTGACCGTGGTCGAGCAGGTCATCCACCAGGAAACCGCTCTGGGATTCGTGGCGGCCGGAGTCGGCACGAGCATCCTCCCCGAATCGATTCGGCACCTGCTGCCACCGTCCATCGTCGCGGTGCCGCTCGCCGCTTCACCCGTCACTCGACTGTTCGCCGTCACCGGGCCGACCACACAGCCGCCCGCCCTCGTCGAAGGGTTCGTCGACTGCCTGCTCGAGGCGTCGAACATCGGGCTCCGGTCGGCCGCGATCGCCTGACCCACCTCGGCGCCGCGCTGTGCCGTGCGTCACAATGGGATCATGGACACGAAACCCGACACCACCGCACCCAGCTACGACGACGTCGTCACACGCATCGATTCGGACCCCGAGGGCTTCTGGCTCGACCAGGCCGCAACCCTCATCGACTGGGTGAAGGAACCGACCCGCGCCGTCGACGACTCGAACGCCCCGATCTACCGCTGGTACCCCGACGGCGAACTCAACGTCTGCTACAACGCGCTCGACCGACATGTCGAGAACGGACGCGGCGACCAGACCGCACTCATCTACGACTCGCCGGTCACCGACACGGTCCGCTCGATCACGTACGCCGAACTCCTCGACGAGGTCTCCCGCTTCGCCCGCGCCCTGTCGGAGAGGGGCGTGACCAAGGGCGACCGCGTCGTCATCTACATGCCGATGATCCCCGAGGCGGCCGTGGCCATGCTCGCCTGCGCCCGCCTCGGCGCGATCCACTCAGTCGTCTTCGGCGGCTTCGCCCCGAACGAGCTGGCCGTGCGCATCGACGACACCGCCCCGAAAGCCATCATCTCGACCTCCTGCGGGGTCGAGAAGAATCGCGTCCTCGAATACAAGCCGATGCTCAACGAAGCCATCGAGATCGCCGAGAACAGACCCGACTTCACCGTCATCGTCCAACGCGACGAGCACCGCTGCGAACTCGGCGAGGCCGATGTCGACTACGCCGAAATCCTCGCCCAAACTCCGGAGGGCATCGCCCCGGTGACCGTCAAGGCCACCGATGAGCTGTACGTCCTCTACACTTCCGGCACCACCGGCAAACCGAAGGGCATCGTCCGCGATTCCGGCGGCTACGCCGTGGCCGGCGCATTCTCGATGCCGGCGATCTTCGGCCTCCACCCGGGCGACACCATGTTCACCGCCTCCGACGTCGGCTGGGTCGTCGGGCACACCTACATCGTCTACGCACCGCTGCTGGCCGGCGTCACCTCTGTGCTCTACGAGGGCAAACCCGTGGGCACTCCCGACGCGGGCGCCTTCTTCCGCGCCATCGAGCAGCACGGTGTCAACGTCCACTTCACTGCGCCGACGGCCATGCGTGTGGTGCGCAAGGAGGATCCGAACGGCGAACTGATGAAGAAGTACGACCTCTCGAGCCTGCGCGCGGAGTTCCTCGCCGGTGAGCGACTCGACCCGGATACGTACGAATGGACGACGAAGACCCTCGCCGAGGCGACCGGACGTGACATCCCCGTCGTCGACAATTGGTGGCAGACGGAGACTGGTTGGCCGATCGCGGCGAATCCGCTGGGCCTGACCCGATTCCCGCTCAAGGCGGGGTCACCGACGAAGCCGGTGCCCGGCTATCAGATCGAGGTCCTCGAACCCGGCGGAACACCCGTCAAGGCCGGTGAGGAGGGGCTCATCGTCATGAAGCTGCCGCTGCCCCCGGGCACGATGGCCACCGTGTGGGGCGACGACTCCCGGTTCATCTCCTCATATCTCGCCGCCTTCGACGGCTACTACCTCACCGGCGATTCGGGCTATCTGGACGAGGACGGCTACGTCTACGTCATGGGACGCACCGACGACGTCATCAACGTCGCCGGGCACCGCCTGTCCACAGGGATCATCGAGGCCGTGGTCGCCTCCCATCCCGCCGTCGCCGAGGCGGCTGTCATCGGCGTCCATGACGACGTCAAAGGTCAGATCCCACGTGCCCTCGTCGTGCTCGGCGACTCCGCCGAGGCGGCCGATCCCGCGACCGTCACCGACGAACTCGTGGCGCTGGTGCGCAAAGAGATCGGCCCCGTCGCCGCGTTCAGACAGGTCGACGTCGTAGCGGGACTGCCGAAGACCCGGTCGGGCAAGATCCTGCGCAAGACCATGCGCGAGATCGCCGACGGCGCCGACAATCCGGCAGTGCCGTCGACGATCGAGGATCGCACGGTGCTCGATGATCTCTCATCGGTGCTTGCGCGAGGGTGATTCACCTCCGCGGGTGACTCAGGAGTTTCGGCCCTGTTCGAAGCCGGCTGCGAAGCCGCGTTCGAAGGCGTCCTGGACTTCGCGGTCGTGATCGCGTTCCCGGTCGCGCCGGTCCTCGGCCCAACCGAAGGGGTCGAATCCTCGGCGTCCGGGACCGAAACCGCCGCCGAAACCGGGACCGAACCCGGGCCCGAAGCCGCGTCGACCGCGACCTCCTCCGCGTCGATCGCCATGCCCGGGGCCTCCGCGACCGGGGCCTCCGCGACCGGGGCCGCCGTGCGGACCGTCATGCTCGGCATCGCCGTGATGGTGTCCGCGGGGACCGCTCTCGTGATCAGGGTGGTCGTCGCGATCATCCCAGCCGCCCCGAGACTCGTGGTCGCCGCGTGCACCACGGCCGCCTCGGCGATGCTCGCCCCAGCGAGAGTCGTCTCCGCATCGATCAGCCCCGAAGGCGTCGACGATCTTCGACAGCGAAGCCTTGAGGTCCTCGAACTCCTCGGAGGACAGCACGTCTTCGACTTTGTCGCCGACGTTGTCGCGCAGGTCGCGCATCCGGCGGCGCAGCTCCTCGGGGTTGACGTCTCCGTTCGGTCCCCAGCCGCGGCGACCGCGGGGCGGCCCGTAGCTGACCGGCTCCTCCGGGCCGGGGGCGCCGTCGGCGACCATCTCCTCGTCGTCCCAGTCTCGGCGCCCCCGCCGCATCCGACCGAAGTCACGCGGGTCGAAACCGCTGTCCTTCGCTGCGGCGCGGAATTCGCGACGCATCACGCGGCTGACCTGGCGGAGCAGCTGCGGAAGGTCGACGTCGGAATCGTCGCGTGCCGTCGAATCGCCGGCACCGGCCTCATCACCGTCGGTGTCATCGCCCGTTTCGTCGAGCACGGTCCCGTCGGTCACGTCATCCGCGGCCGAGTCGATCGTGGTCTCATCGTCGCCGGCGGTCGGATCGCCCTGCGCGTCGTTCGATCCGTCGTTCGTGGACTCTGACTGGTCGACAGCGTCGGCGCTGGAGTTCGAGTCGACGTTCTCGTTCACATTCGACGCGGAGCGTTCGACGTCGTCATTGTCATTGCTGAAGTTGTCGTAGGTATTCATGTCATCTCCTTTAGTTGTTATCTGACATGTATATGCAGAATGACATGCATTACAGGAGCATGTCAAGTAACATGTAAAATGCGGTTATGAGCTCAGACGATGACATCCAGACGATCGCGGAGGCGCTGACGCGCCTGCAGTGGCGGCGCGGCCCCGGCGGTCCACGTGGCTTCGGGCCTCCGCGGGGGTTCGGCGGGCGAGGCGGTTTCGCCGATCCGTCACACGGTGAGTTCCCCTTCGGCGGGCGGCACGGCGCAGAAGGCAGAAGCCGGACGGAACATGGTCCCGGCCGCCGCGACGGGCACGGCGATCCTGGATTCGATTGGCGCGAGAAGTTCAAGGGCCACTTCGGCGGCCGCGCCCAGTGGCAGCTGCTCATCGCCCTGGTGCAGGCGGGCACAGCGCTCGGGGTCAGCGCTCTCGGTGAGGCGATCGGCGTCGACCAACCGCGCGCGTCCCGGCTCGTCTCTCAAGGAGTCGAGCTCGGGCTGCTGCAGAGGGAAGCAGACCCCGAGGATGCCCGGCGCACCCTCATCGCCCTCACCGACAAGGGGCGGGCGATCGTCAATCGATTCCGAGGCGCCCAGCGTGACAGTGTCGATCAGGCACTCAGCGAGTTCACCGCCGATGAGCGTGCCCTGCTGGCCGAGCTGCTCACGCGCCTGGCCAATGCCTGGCCGAAGTGAACCTGAGGTGGCTCAGCTTTCGGCGAGCGCCTTGAGCCGCTTGAGCGACGCCAACAGGTTCGCTGCCGTCGTCGATTGCGCTCGCGGTAGGCGCTGCGGGTCACGCAGCTCCGTCCAGTCATAGGTGTGGCGAACGAGGCAGGAGTCCTGGCCTGCCGGTTCGATTTCCCAGATCCATTTCTGTCCGAAGGGTTCTCCCCCGACCTCAGAGGGCTTCCACGCAATGAGGCGGCCCTCGTCGAAGTCGACGACGTGATTCTCCCGGTCGACGCCCTTGGTCAGCGTCGCGACGAAGGAGTCGCCGACTCCGTGCACACGCTGATCGGCAACTGCGGATCCGAGGTTCTCGTTGCCGTCCCATTCGGGCTGCCGGGCAGGGTCGGCGATGAGCTCGAAGACCACCTCGGCGGAAGCGTCGATGTCGATCTCTGCGCTGACGACCTTGAGAGCGGGGTCGATCGAGTCGAAGACGGAGGGGTCGGAGGTCTGTTCGGTCATGCGTCTCTACCTTCTCGTATGCTCCCGGGCCCTGTGATCACGAGTCTGGCGGCGGGCTCTGCGTCGGCGTGGATCAGACATAGTCAGCATACACAGACCCGACGCGCCGGCCGCCGCCCCTCACCACCCGGGGGCGGCACCACGCGCGCACCGCCTGACCGCCTCGGCGCTTCTGTCAGTCCTCGAGGGCTCGGTCCTGGCGTTCCGCGCGAAGTGCAGCGGTGCTGAACCGGGTGAACATCCGGGAAGAATCGCTCGACAGCGACAGCAGCACGGCGACCTGCATCGCGATCGTCGTCAGCGCATACATGTTCGTCGCCAGGTCGCGGTCGCCGGTGAAGTAGTTCGTCATCGACACGATCACCGAGATCGTCGAGAGGGTGAGGATCCACAGTCTCGCGCGGTTGCTGCCGCGGAAGACCCGCGCCGAGGCGATCACCTGCAGGCAGCCGATGAGGAGGCTGACCCCGATGAGCACTCCCGCCGCGATGCGGGTGGCCGTGTCGTCGCTCAGCGCCGCGATGTCGGAACTGTAGTCGGTGACCTCCGAGCGCAGTCCGTTCCAGTCCAGAAGCGTGCCGATCACGTCCCAGGCCTGGAAGATCAGCAGCACGAGGACGAGGGCCGCGCCGACGACGGTCTGCAGCGGTCGCCGCCGCCACAGGGTCTTCGTCACTTCGGCCACCGACCGCGATTCGGAGTAGATCTGGGTGGCGTCGAGCGCGAGTTCCAAGCGTTCGGGGTAGTCATCCTCATCGGCGACGACCTCGGCAACATCGACGATCGGCAGGTGTCCGTCGGTGATGATCGCATCCCCACCCCCGTTGCGGGAATGGTAGCCGGTGGAGAAGTCCTTGATCCGATCCACGGTGATCGAATCGTCGACGGCCGTGACGGTGCTGACGATATGGTCGCGTTCGACGTCGGTGTTCTCTTCGATCTTGTGTGTGAACTGCAGGGTGAACAGTGAGATCCCGACGGCTTTGTCGTAGGTGCCTGCGGCCAGCCAGTCGGCCTGGTGTCCGCCGGGCATGAGCCAGCCGCTCGGGCACTTCCAGAAGCGCACGTGATGCCGCTGGCCCGGGTCGCCGTCGACCTCCTGCTGGTAGGCGAAGTCCTGTCGCCGGCCGAACAGCAGCAGCGGTGACACCGGCGCCTGCGGGTAGCTGCGCTTCGTCACCGTCGAGCGGATGATCTCCCAGGTCGACGCGGGCGTGATGCTGTCGGCGAGGATCCATCCGGCCGCTCTCATCGCGTGATGGATCTGCGCTTCCTCACCGCGCCAGGCGAGGTTGACCGGGTCTCCGAGCAAGCCGTCGGAGGTGCGGGTGCGGCCGATGAAGTAGTTCGGCACGTAGATCTGCGAGAGGATGCGGTGCAGCCTGGGCAACGCGAGGTAGGACACGACGCCCCAGAACACGAGCAGGGTCAGCACCTGCCACCACCCGAGGCTGAAGCCCTTGAGCAGGATCAGCAGCGCCAGCCAGGTCGAAGCCGCCCCGCCGAAGAGGAAGAACAGATAGTCGAGGATACCGGTCGGTGTGAAGTGGTGACGACGGTAGACGAACGACTGCTTGAGCCGCCTCTTCTGCCCGATCGGCGCATCTGCGGCGCCGGATCCGTCCCCCGCTCCTCCCGAAGTCATGGGTGCCAGTTTAGACAATCGGATTCAGGCGTCGGAATGCGGAGAACCCGAATTCCCCTCGCCGAGGTTGCCCGACCGTCGTCGCAGCTCCGCGGCCGCCGTTGCGGCGACCTGTCGATCATCGTCCCCTGCCAAATGTGCGAGCAGCTCTGCCGCCTGCCTCCGATGCGATCTGGCCATGGCACGGCCGGCCTGGTCAATATCGGCCTGGGCCCTGCCGGCCTGGCCACTGTTGATCCTGTTATCGCCGACCCACTGACGCCCGGCCGGCTCATCGACGATCTCGATGAGGACCTGCAGAGCGCGGAAGCGCTCATCGGCCCGATGCGAGCGGGCGGCACGGTCCAGCTCGATCATGATGTCGGCGGAGGCCGGTGAACCTGCTGCGACGAAGTCGGAGAGGGCCTCGGCGGCGTCGATGTCCCGCGGACCGTTCATCGCGATCGTCAGAAGCTCGGGCACCGCAGCGGCATCGCCAAAGCCGGCCAGCGCGAAGGCGCAGAGTCCTCTCACCTCGTCGTCCTCATCACCCAGGCACGAGCGCAGAGCATCGCGGATGCGATAGGCGGTCTCGTCGCCGAGTTCTTCGCGTGCGGTCGTGCGGCGGATCTCATCGAGTGCGCGGATCGCTCGGATCCGCACTGCGACAGACGGATCGTCGACTCCGGCCAGGAGTGGCGCAACAGCGGCCGAGCCTGCTTGAGCGAGAGCCCACCGCATAGCCCCGGCCGCATTGGGTGCGGGTTCGTCGAGAACTGCCGACGAGAGCGCTTCGATCGGCACACTGCCGTCGATCCCTGCTCCCAACGCCGCCTTGTGCCGTTGGATGACATCGGCGGATTCGAGAGACCGCATGAGATCGACCGTCCACAGCAGCGCCTCGGGATCGGTTCGGCCGAGGCGGTCGATGCGTTCGAGGTGCCCGAGCAGGCGCTCTTCGGCAGCGATGCGTTCGCGTGTCTCGGCGATGAGGTCGCGAAGCAGCCGCGTCGTGTCGAAGCTGGGGTCGGCGAGCACCTCTCGAACCTCGGTGAGGCTCATGCCGAGTCGGCGCAGGCCCTCGATATGGAAGATCCGTCCGATGTCGGCGTCCGAATACTCCCGGTATCCGGCGGAGGTCCGCTCACTGGGTTCGAGCAGACCGATGGATTCGTAGTGCCGGAGCATCCGCGCGCTGACGCCGGAGCGCTGGGCCACCTCGCCGATGCGCATATCCACCTCGCTTCCCTTGCCACTATAGGTGCGGACCACGGAGGCGCAATCCGCACAGGCGCGACGAACTGTACCGGCGCAGCCTTGACGGGCTCGACCCGCGTCCGGAGGAAGGAGTCCGAGACTCCGGCCCGGTGTCGTCGAGCTTGCCCCACTCGACGACACCGGATCGACCGGCACTTCCCTGAAACCGATCTAGACCGAAGTCTCGGACCCCAGTGCGGCCACCCGCTTGGCTGCGTCCAAGGCGTGAGCGAAGCCGGCGTCCGGGTCATCGAACATGTCCCGGGTCGCCATGGCGTGAGCCCGCACTGTGTCGTCCTCTGCTCGAAGCCTCTCATCGACCACTGACACGAGATCCTCGCCGAGGGCCACGATCGCCCGACTGAGGCTCTTATGCATCTCGACATCTCCGCGTCCCAGCTGTGTCACCAGGGTCGATGCCAGATTCTCACGATCCTCACCGGGCACCAGCGCGACGGCGGATCGCCACGCACTGCGGGCCACCTCGGTGTCGGGGTGCGCGATGAACCGCGTTCCGACAGCGGCAGGATCCATGGCCTCCCAGGCGCGGGCATCACCGATCTTCGACAGCGTGTGCAGGGCCTGGCTGAGTCCCTGCGGGTTCGCGGAGTCGAGTTCGGCGATGAGGCGCGGGACCACCTCGTCGGCGGGCAGCCTGGTCAGGGCCCAGGTGAGCATGTCACGGACGAAGAAGTCCGGTTCGTTCCGGCTCCGGTCGATGAGGACCTCGAGGTCGTGGGGCTCCGCTCGGGTGCCGATCGCCAGGGCGGCCTGCAGGCGCTGCTGCGGATTCGGTCCCGCCAGCGCTCGAACCACTGGGTCGTCGAGCTTGTGTGTCGGGTGCGTGTGTGGATCTGTCATGGTCTCCACCTCCTTGCCACCCAGTGAAGTCCTTGACATCGTGACAAGGTCAAGGGCGGGGAGGCACGGGGCGACCGCGACCTTCAGCCTTCGCCCGACCAGCCGCCCTCCACCGGTGCGGTCGTGCTCACTGCCGGGGTGCTCCCGTCGTCACCGGAACTCGAGGAATCGACGACCACGAAGAACACGACCACGGCGGTGATGAGCACTGTCGTGGTGACCGAAACGAGGACGAAGGCGACGATCAGGCAGCTGACCCACGGAGGGCGCCGGTTGCGCCTCTGGAAGAGATCCATGGCCCGATCCTATGTCGGCTCCGCCACCGCACACCGGCGATACCGCCACTCACCCTCAGCCGCCGTGACCTTCCTGTGACAAAAGGCACGGCGTGGATACATTGCGTCCACAATTTGTTGCATTATCGTTATATTCATGCCTCGACAGTCACGCCAACGCACGGGCCGCCGGTCCGCCGTTCGTGGTGCCCTGATCGGTCTCGGGGCAGCTGTGGCGGCACTGGTTCTCGCAACCGTCGTCATCGTCAACTCACCCTTCTCGTTCGGCTCGACGAAGATCAGGCAGATGCAGATGGCCTCGGTCAGTCAGCTCACCGAGCACCAGATCGACAACGCGCGCCTCATCATCGGTGTCGGTCGCGGCGGCGACTTCAGCGACGAGGCGATCCGCATCGCCCTGATGACCGCGCTCCAGGAGTCGTCGCTGCGCAACCTCGACTCCGGCGACCGCGATTCCGTCGGCCTCTTCCAGCAGCGCCCCTCGCAGGGCTGGGGCGATCCGACCAAGCTCACCGACCCCATCTACGCGGCGAAGGCGTTCTACGGCATCAACCCTGAGGTCGAGAATCCCGGGCTCGAGCAGATCGACGGCTGGACCACGATGTCACCCACCGAGGCGGCACAGTCGGTACAGCGATCGGCCCTGCCCGATGCCTACGGACAGTGGGAATCGCTCGCCGATGACCTCCTCGGCACCCAGAACGACGTCGAAGCCCTGAGCTGACGCACCACCTCGGCGAGGGCGCGTCTCACGTCGGGCAACCTCGGCGAGCGTCCGGCCTCACGTCGGGCAACCTCGGCGGGAAGTGCCGGCGTCGCCTCACACCAGCCCGGATGCGGCGGGCGGGCGCGGTTCTCCGGTAATCTGCACTCATGGCTTCCACAACCGAACCCGAACACGTCGACGACGAGGTCGAGCAGCTCCTGCTCAATCCCGAGGACAACCTCGAAGCCATCACCGAGACCGCCGACCTGTTCAAGGCACTCGCCACCCCCTCGCGGCTGAAGATGCTGCTCGTGCTCACCCACGGTGAGGCGACGGTGACGCACATCGTCGAATCGACCGGACTGTCCCAGCCGCTCGTGTCCCAGCACCTGAAGTTCCTTCGCGGGCTCCACCTCGTCGGCGTCAATCGCATCGGCCGCGAAGCCTACTATTCGCTCAAGGACGACCACGTCGCCCACATCATCATCGACGCCATCGCACACACTGTCGAGGCCCACGAGCACTGATCAGAGATGGGATGACCTCGGCGCACTGACCTCGCCGAGGTGGCCCGCCGCAGCGATCACCGCGCGGGGTTCGCCTCCGCGACCTCAGTCAGCGCCGCCTTCGCGTCAGCGCCGCCGGGCCTCCCCCGACGACCCAGACGATCGCGGCGACGATGACCGCACCGATCCACTGGGCCGGCTGCAGGCGCTCGCCGGCGATGAGCGAACCGAGCACCACGGCCGACAGCGGCTGCAGCAGCATGAGCGCGGCCGTCGTGGGCACCGGAACCAAGGGGCTCGAGATGCTCAGCAGCACCCAGGACAGGGCCTGCCCGCACACGGCCAGCGCGAGTATCCAGGCCCAGCCATCCCAACCGAGCTCGAAGTCGAGTCCGCCGAGGACGATCCCGGCTGCCGCCGTCATCACCCCGGCCGCGATGGTGCCGACCTCGACGGGAGCGACGACGTACTGCGGGGCGATCTTCCGGCAGTGATGGATGCCGAAGATGTAGACGCCGTAGAGGATGCCCGAGAGGATCCCGAAGACCGCGCCCCGTGTCGGGTTCGCCGCGGCGGCATCGACTCCGAAGACTCCCCCGGTGAGCAGCATGCCGATGATCATGAGTGGAATGCAGCCGATGAACAGCCATCCGGGGCGGTTCCCGCCGAAGATCCAGACCAGCGCCGGAGACTCCGGCGATGACCAGAGCCTTCGGCGGAATCTTCCCGTGCCTGCGGATCTCAAGCACGGCCAACGGCGCAAGGACGACGACCGCGATCCAACACCGCAGAAAGGCAGCGGTGGGGGCGGTCGCCTCGGCGAGGATGACGAACAGACCTGCCGAGCCCAGCAGCACAGCCGCGACGATCACCCCGAGCACCGGCAGGGCGCGTGGGGCAGGGGTCGGGCCCGGTTCGGTCACCTCGGCGGAACTCATCCCATGTAGTCGAGGATGCGGTCGATGGCCTCGGCGGTGCGGCCGGCACCGACGGCCAGGGACAGACGCACCGAGCGGGACCCGTCGACGGAGTCGAAGTCATCGCCCGGCGCCAGGGCCACGCCGGTCGCGTCGAGCACCTGCGCGCACCAATGTCCGGCGGTGTCGAGTCCCGCCCGGTCGAGGATGTCGTCGATGCGGGCGTACATGTAGAAGGCGCCGTCGGGTGGGGCCATCTCGCCGAAACCGAGATCATCGCGCGCTTCCAGGACGTGGTCGCGGGCTCCGGCGAAGGACGCCACGGCGGCTTCGCACTCGGCATAGGATTCGTCGGTGAAGCCGGCGACGGCCGCATACTGGGCGGGCACCGGGGCGCACAGTGACAGGTTTCCCGTGACGTTCTGGGCCGGGGCGATGAGGGACTCGGGCAGGATCGCCCACCCCAGCCGCCATCCGGTCATGCCCCAGTACTTCGAAAACGAGGAGATGACGATGGCCGTGTCGTCGTGGGCGAGTGCGCATTCGCCGCGGGTGCCGATGTAGCTGATGCCGTGGTAGATCTCGTCCGAGATCACCTGCACCCCGTTCGCCCGGCACCAGTCGACGATCTCGCCGAGCGCCTCGGGCCCGATCATCGTGCCCGTCGGATTTGCCGGGGAAGCGAGCATGAGGCCCTTGAGCGGCGCCTCGGCGTGAGCGGCGGCCAGGAGTTCGACGTTGGGTTGGAACCCTTCGTCGGGTCCGCAGTCGAGTTCGACGACCTCACAGCCGAGTGCGGCGAGGATGTTCTTGTACGCCCCGTACCCGGGCCTGGCCAGAGCCACGCGGTCACCGACGTCGAAGCAGGTGAGGAACGTCGTCTGGAATGCCCCCGAGGAGCCGGTGGTCACGGCGATGCGTTCGGGTGGGATGTCGAGGCCGTACCAGTCGCGATAGTGTCCGGCGATGGCTTCGCGCAGTTCGGGGATGCCGAAGATCGGCGAGTAGCCGAGCCCGGTGCCGGCGCGGGCGACCTCGGCGGCACGTGCCAGCACGGGGCTGGGTGCGCCTTGGGTCGGTTCGCCCAGACACATGGCGATGGTGTCGCGGCCGGCCCGCTGCATCGCATTGACCGTGGCGACGATGCCCATCGCGGCGAAGGGTTGGACGAGTCCGGACCGGGCGGAGGCGGCGGGGACGGAGGGGACCGAGCTGGAACTGCTGGGGACGGACTTGGTGGGGGCCACCTCGGCGGGGGCGGCTTGGCCTCGGGCGGGGGTGTCGGCGGTCATCGGTTCACTTCTTCTCGCGCGGGACGCGGCCGAGGGTGTAGAACTCCGGGTTCGGGACCATCCCGGAGATGTGGGCCATTCGGTTGGACAGGCCAAAGAAGCCGGTGATCGCGGCGATGTCCCAAGCGTCCTCGTCGTCGAAGCCGTGCTCGGCAAGTATCGCGTGGTCGGCGTCGCTGACGGCCCAGGGTTCTTCGCAGACCTTGACGGCGAAGTCGAGCATCGCCTTCTGACGTGCGCTGATGTCTGCCTGGCGGTAGTTCGTGGCGACGACGTCGGCGATGAAGGCGTCCTTTGCGAAGATCCGCAGCATCGCCCCGTGGGCGACGACGCAGTAGAGGCAGTGATTGATCGCCGAGGTGGCCACGACGATCATCTCCCGATCTGCCTTGGTGAGGTTCCCCGTCTCCTTCTCCATGAGCGCGTCATAGTAGGCGAAGAAAGCGCGGAATTCGGCGGGGCGACGAGCCAGGGCGAGGAAGACGTTGGGCACGAAGCCCGACTTCTCGGCCACCTCGAGGATCTGGGCGCGGATGTCATCGTCGACGTCGTCGATGTCAGCAAGTGGGTATCGCATATCCCTCATGCTAGCCCGGGAGAGGCGGGCCGCGTCGAGGGGTTCGTTCCCGCACGCAGGTCCGCGGTGAGTGCGACGTGGGGTGCGGCGAGGGGATGCCCAGCGTTCAGCGCGCGAGCCCGCTCAGCACGAGCGAGCGATACAGTGAGATCGGTACGTTCGTTCACGTGTCCACTCGAGCATCGAAGGAGATCACATCATGGCCGCATGCGACGCAGAAGACACCGGATCGACCGGCGAGGTCCAGCTCGACAACGGTGTGTTCCGGGTGACGAGGTGGACGATCAGACCAGACGGGGTCATCCCGATGCACAAGCATGAGCACGAGTACGTCGTGGTGCCGATGGTCACCGGCACGATGCACGTGCGCAACTTCGACGGCACCGAGATCCACGCCGAACTCGAGGCCGGAGTCTCCTACACTCGCCCGGCAGGCTCCGAGCACGAGGTCTCGAACCCCGGAGGCAGCACCGACGTCGTCTTCGTCGAGGTCGAGCGCCTCTGAGGGTCTGACTCCTCAGCGAGAAGCTGAGCCTCAGGCGGGGATCTCCCAGGTGTGGACGGGCTTGCCCGAGGCCTGGTTCGCCAGGTACGCATCCATCATCCCGGCCAGTCCTTCGCGGCGTTCCGGTGAGTCGTGCCGACTGCCGGGAGCCAGGCTCTCGAGCGTGCGCAGCTGCCAGGTGGCACCGTTGACGCGGCGCTCGGCCCGGCCCTCGATGATCGACATGTATTCGTCGATGACGTCCTTATCGATGTTCAGCCTCGCCAGACCGCGCCTGGCCTGCGGTGCGAGCACATCGGTGACGAGGTCGGCGACGCCGATCCGCCCGATCTTCGGCCAGGTCACCCGCGCTTCGATGCCATCCTTGGCGCACGCGAAGAAGTTCTCCTCGGCCTCGGCGAACGACATCCGCGACCATACTGGACGGTTCTCCCCGACGAGGAATTCGGCCAGCCCGTAGTAGAAGGCGGCATCGGCGACCATGTCGACCGGCGTCGGGCCGGCCGGCAGCAGCCGGTTCTCGACCCGGATGTGCGCGCCGCTGTCACCCGAGTTGTAGATCGGCCGGTTCCAACGCCATACGGTGCCGTTGTGGAGGTTGAGTTCGAAGAGCTTCGGGGCGTCGGCGGCGCGGAACTCGACGAAGTCCTTGATCTCGGGCAGCAGCGGCGGGAAGTAGCGGACGTTCTCCTCGAAGAGGTCGAACACGCTGGTGATCCAACGTTCCCCGAACCACACGCGGGGCCGCACACCCTGATTGACCAGCTCCGGCGTACGCGTGTCGATGGACTGCGAGAACACCGGGATCCGGGACTCGTGCCACAGCTTCCGCCCGACGAACAGCGGCGAGTTCGCCGCCACCGCCACCTGCGCGGCGGCGATCGCCTGCGAGGCATTCCACGCATCGGCGAACCGGTTCGGCGCCACCTGCAGGTGCAGCTGCATCGACGTGCAGGAGGCCTCGGGGGCGATATCGGAGAACTCCGCCCGGTACCGCTCCTCGCGGCCGAGTTCGATCTGCACGTACTCACCGCGCGCATCGATGATCGAGTTGCTCAGCGCCTCGTAGCGGTTCTCCTCGGTCATCCACCTCTCGTCGGTGAGGAATTCGGTGGTCAGTGTCGGCAGCGTTCCGATCGACACCGCCTTCAGCCCGTCCGCCTCGGCGGCCTTCTGCGCCTTTTCGAGCCGGTGGGCGACACCGGCTTCGAGGGTCTTGAGTCCGCGTCCGGCGACCTGGAGCACCGGGTGGTTGAGTTCGAGGTTGAACCCGCCGATCTCGGACTGGAACTCGTCGTCGAGGCGGTCGAGCACCTCCTTGTTGCGCAGGCTCGGCTGGTTCCCGTCGTCGACGAGGTTGAGCTCGAGTTCGAGCCCGATCGTGCCCGCGGATTTGAACTCCGCATGACGCAGGTAGGTATCGAAGAGCTCGAGGTTCTCCGCGAGCTTCTCCCGATACAGTGTTCGTTCCTCCGGCGTGTACCGCTTGGAGCTGACTGCCTCACCCATAGGACTAGCAAACCACAGACGGCAGGGTTCGCGCGCGGTCCGAACCCGCTGTCGCATCATCCGGACAACACGCGTCGAATGCCCTCGCCCGCTCCGATGAGTCCGGTCGCTGTCGGTCGCACCATCCGGACACCGCACACCCCGCGAGCCGCCCTCCGTAGAATCGGAGCATGACCTCGCTCACTTCATCCGACCTCCAGCCCGCTGACCTCGTCAATCAGGCCGCAGAGCACCTGCCCGACATCCTCGCCGACATCGAACGCGTGATCACCCTCGAGACCCCGTCGAGCGACAAGAATGCGGTGGCCGCCGGTGCGCGGGACTTCGCCGCGCTCCTCAAGGACCGCCTCGGCGCCGAGGCGGAGCTGCTCGAGGTCGAAGGCACCACTCATCTGCGTCTGCGCTTCGGCACCGGCCCCACTCGGGTCGTCCTCCTCAACCACCAGGACACGGTGTGGCCGCACGGCACGCTCGAACGCATCCCGTTCTCCACCGACGACGGCATCCTCCGCGGGCCCGGCAGCTTCGACATGCTCACCGGGGCGATCATGAGCGTGCACGCGACCGCGATCCTGCGCGACCGCCTCGGGGATGGTGCTCTGGACGGTCTGTCGATCCTCGTCACCGGCGATGAGGAGATCGGCTCGCTGACTTCGTCCGATCTCATCCGCGCTGAGGCGGCCGACGCCGGTGCCGTGTTCGTGATGGAGGCGAGCGCCGGCGGTGCGCTCAAGCTCGAGCGCAAGGGCACGAGCAACTACGTCCTCGTCTTCTCGGGCAAGGCCTCGCATGCGGGGCTCGAACCGGAGAAGGGGATCAACGCGGGCATGGCGCTGGCGCTGACCCTGCCGCTGGTGGCGGACCTCGCCGACGCCGAGGCGGGGACGACGGTGGTGCCGACCGTGATCAGTGCGGGCACGACGTCGAACACGGTGCCCGCCGAAGCGCGGGTGGACATCGATGTGCGCGCCCGGACTGCGGCGGAGCTCGAGCGCGTCGATGCGCAGATCCGCGAATTGGCGAAGAATCCGCAGGTGGAGGGCTCGACGACCGAGGTGCTCGGCGGGATCAATCGCCCGCCGTTCGAGCGCGAGCAGTCGGCGGCGCTGTTCGATCGTGCGAGAGCGCTGGCGGATGAACTCGGGCTGCCTGTTCCTGAAGGCGTGTCCGTGGGCGGGGCCTCGGACGGGAACTTCACGGCCGGCGACGGCATCCCCACACTCGATGGCCTCGGTGCCGTCGGCGACGGTGCGCACGCCGAACACGAGCATGCCGTCATCGCCGAGATCGCACCGCGCACCGCACTCCTCGCCGCCCTCATCGCCGACCAACTGAAGGGCTGAGAGGCGGCGGGGCGAGGCGGGCGCCGGCCTTGGCTGGCGTAGCGGTTACGTCAGCAAGTCGACGATTCCTCACTCACGCCCACAAGTGGGTACAGAATGCCAAAATCCCTCGGAAAATGTGCATTCTGTACCCACTTCCTGGACTCCGGAGCGGTCCGGGCGACCGCCTCTCGCCAGCGGAATCAACACGAGCCCTGCGCCGACAGACTGGCTGAAGGCCCTCCACTCAGGTTCGGCCTCGGCGCCGACGACGAAAGCCAGCTAATCCACGGGGTATCCGGCGGCGCGCATCTGCTCGGGAGACTTGAGCGTGAACAGCCAGTCACGCAGCCGCGGATCCGGCCTGATCGCCTTCCGGGCGAGGAGCCGATCCTCGCCGACGAGATAGTAGTGGTAGCCGTGCCCGCCGAGGTGGCCCATGAGTTCGCGTGGCCTCGCCCGGTCCTCGAGGACTTCGCAGAGGATGTCGGGGTGGAATGTGTCGAGGAATTCCTGCCCGTTGGCGAAGACCTCGTTCTCGCCACCTTCGACGTCGATCTTCACGGTCACCCGAGAGTGATTCGCAACTGGTGCTGTGTCCCACCCGGGATTCTCCTCCAGCAGTTCGGGAAGGAGGTCGTCGAGGGAGGTGAAGCGCACTTCGGCATCGGAGTCGAAGTCCATATCGGCGGAGTAGAACGAGGGCAGGGCCGACCCGCCGCTGCCGAGCGGCACCTTCATCCATGTATCGGGGCTGCCGACTCCGGTGGGATGGACGGTGACCCGGTCGGTGAAACCGTTGCGCTCGAGGTTCTTCTCGATGCCGGCGACCACAGCCGGGATGATCTCGAACGTATGGGCGCGGGTCCGCGGATTCGCCGCGAGGACGGCCATGGTGAAGACCCCGGTGTAGGCGCCGATGTCGAGGAACACCTCGGCGTCGGAGCTGAGGTCGACCATGAGGTCGAGGGCGAACGCGTCCTCGGGTTCGGTGCGTCTGCCTCGGCCCCAGTAGAACTCTTTGGCGATCTCGCAGCGGAAGGGTTCGACGAGGTAGAAGTCGGCGCAGCCGGACCGTCCGCGGACTTCGGTCAGTTCGATCGGAGCGGGCAGGCGGCCGATCTTCAGCCCTTTGACTCGGGGAGCGATCGTGCGCAGCAAAGGGTGGAGGAAAGGCTGGGCGAGGGCGGCCTTGACCGGGAGTTTGAGGCCGAACCAGGACTGTCTGCGCGCGGCGAGCGTGCGCAGGTAGTCGTTCATGACGTGGCCCCCTCGCTGACAGGAAGACTTTCGTTCACACTATCAATCGCGGGTCCGCTGCTCCAGAGGCTGCTGGCCTAAGCTGGGGGAAAGAACCATCGACCGCATTGCGCAGGAGCTGCGCAAGGATTGCGCGGTAAATGCGCAGAAGGAGCCAGGCTCATGAAGCTGAAGTCAGTCACCCTCCACCAGGTCTCCATCCCCCTGGTCACCCCGTTCGAGACCTCGTTCATGCGGGAGACCGAGAAGGACTGCTACCTCGTCGAGGCGGTCTTCGACACTCCCAAGGGTGAGATCACCGGATGGGGTGAGTCGGTGGCGATGATCGCTCCGCTGTACTCCTCGGAGTATGTCGCCGCAGGCATCGACGTCACTCGCCGCTGGCTGGCGCCCATCCTCTTCGACGTCGAAGACCTGACCGCCGAGACCGTCGGCTGGCACCTGCGCCACGTCATCGGCCACCCGATGGCGAAGTCCGCACTCGAGATGGCGGTCATCGAAGCCCAGCTGAAACTCCACGACCAGTCGTTCAAGGACTACCTCGGCGGGGTCGTCGACTCCGTCCCGTCGGGAGTGTCGGTGGGCATTCAGGACTCCGTCGAGGAGACCGTCAAGGTCATCGGCGGATACCTCGAGGAGGGTTACGCCCGGATCAAGCTGAAGATCAAGCCCGGCAAGGACATCGCTCCGGTCGCCGCCGTGCGCAAGGCCTTCGGCGAAGACTTCGGTTTCCAGGTCGACGCGAATGCCGCCTACACTCTCGTCGATGCCGCACATCTGCGCCGCCTCGACGAATACGGTCTCCTCCTCATCGAACAGCCCCTCGGCGAGGCCGACATCCGGCAGCATGCGGAACTTGCGAAGCTCATGGACACCCCGATGTGCCTCGACGAATCCATCGTCTCCGCCGAGGCGGCCGCGGATGCGATCATGCTCGGAGCCACCTCGGTGATCAATATCAAACCCGGACGGGTCGGCGGCTTCATCGAGGCGAAGAAGATCCACGACCTCGCCGCCGCACACGGGGTCGCCGTGTGGCACGGAGGAATGGTCGAGACCGGACTGGGACGCGCGGCGAACGCTGCCCTGGCCTCGCTGCCGGGCTTCACCCTGCCCGGCGACATCTCCGGGTCGAACCGGTTCTTCCACGAGGACATCACCGAGGAGATCGTCATGCACGACGGCAAGGTCGACGTCCCCGCAGGGGTCGGCTTCGGCGTCTCGATCGACCCGGCCAAGCTCGAACGCTTCCGCACCGAATCAGTGGAGCTCCTGCCCGGGCGCTGATTCTCCCGCGGCGAGGCGAACCGGCACAGTCTCCTCACGCAGTCGCCGTCGTGGCCCGGGTTGACGGAGTCCGCCTAACCCTCTGCCGGGGCGTCTGCGTCCTCCGCTGACGAAGCACCGGATCCCGAGTCGGAGCCTTCCGACCCCGAGCTGCCCGACTCGTCTCCGGATCGATCTGCCTCATCGCGTTCGGACTGGGACCCGCCCGGCGCGTCGCCTCCGCCCTGCATCTGGCTCTGCCCAGGGCCTCCGCCTCCGGGCCCGGACTGATTCGGCGCGAACTGCATCACGCCGATTCCTGCGAGACCGCCTGCGAGGAACAGGGCGGCCCCGCCGAGGATGAGGGTGGTCTTGCGGGAGGTCAGAGGACGTTTCCTGCCTCCTGCCGCGTGCATCGTCTCCTCGTCGGACTCTCTCGGTGTCGGATCGGTGGTCATAGTGCGTTCCTCTCTGCCTTCTCGGTCATTGCCTGTCGTCTCCGTCGGTGTCTGCCCGGTTCGTGCGGATTCGGTGCCCGCTCACCCGCCTCGAGGGCTCGATCTCGTCTCACGAGCTTCTCAGCGCCTCGATGGGCCGCATCGAGGCCGCCCGCCACGCCGGATAGACGCCGAAGAAGATGCCGATGGCCACCGAGATTCCGAGGGCGATCGGTATCGATGCCGCGACGATGACCGGCTGCGTCCCGCTGATCTCGAAACGCGTGACGACGATAGCGAGAAGAACACCGAGGATGCCGCCGGCCAGGGTGAGCAGAGCCGCCTCGACGAGGAACTGCATGAGTATCGCCGGTCGGGCGGCACCGAGCGCCTTCCGGATGCCGATCTCTCGGGTGCGTTCGGTGACGGTGACGAGCATGATGTTGGTGACTCCGATGCCGCCGACGAGCAGGCTGATCCCCGCGACGGCAGCAAGCAGCACCGTGAAGGTCTGCGCGGTCTCCTGCTGAGTCTCGAGCAGCTCGGACTGATTGACGATGGAATAGGTCTCGTCGTCCTCATCGTCGATCCCGAGGAGCTGATTGAGACCGATCTCGAGCTCACCCTCGGCGGCGATCACAGAGTCGGAGTCCGAAGCGAGAACCGTCAGCGAATCGACGGATCCTAATCCGGTCAGACTCGCCTGGACCCTGCTGATGGGGGCGATGATCGATGAGTTGGGATCGTCCTGACCGGACGAATCCTGCTGACTCATCACCCCGGAGACGGTGTAGCTCGTCCCGTCGATGCCGATGGTCTGGCCCACGGCGCTCCCGGAGCTGAAGAGGTCGGAGGCAAGGGTGCTGCCGATCACGACGACCTTCTGCGACTGCTCTTCGGCAGAGGCGTCGAAAGCCGAGCCGGACGACAGGTCGACGTCGCCGACCTCGAAATAGTCTGCCGAGGTGCCGATCACGCTGACATCGTCGCTGCTGAGGCTGTCGGCGGTGACCGTCGCCGTCGTTGAGACTTCGGGAACGATGAGATCGACATGCCCGAGCTCCATATCTGACAAGCCGGCGGCGGTCTCGGTAGTCAGGTCCGAGGACGCATCCTGGCCGGACTGCCCCGGCCCCATCCCGCCGCTCGAGCTGCGTACCGTCAGAGTCGAGCTGCCGAGGGTCGAGATCGCGTCATTCACGCTCTGAGCGGAGCCGTTGCCCACCGCAGTGAGCACGATGACCGCGGCGACACCGATGAGCACGCCCAGCATAGTGAGGATCGAGCGGAGCGGATTGGCAGTGACGCCGCGCAACGAGGAGGCCAGCACATCGCTCGGGTTCACCTGCCCTCCCCCTGTCGGACCGGCGCATACTGCGGGAACTCGACGGTGTCGTCGAGGTCTGCGCTATCATCTCCGCGGGTTCTCGGTCGATCCTCGACGATCACGCCGTCCGCCAGGGTGACGAGCCTGTCGGCTCGAGCTCCCACTTCGGCCTCATGAGTGATGAGGACGATGGTGCGACCGAGCTCGCCGAGGTGTTCGAAGAGCCGAAGTACGTCCTCAGTAGATTCGGCATCGAGGTTGCCCGTCGGTTCGTCCGCCAGCAGCAACGCAGGTTCGGTCACCAGCGCACGAGCCACCGCGACCCGCTGCTGCTGACCGCCCGAGAGCTGATGCGGCTGATGCCCGCCGCGCTCGGCCAGACCGACGCTCTCCAGCGCGGCCAGGGCGCGCTCCCGCCGCTCGCGCCGTGCGATCCCTCCGTAGACGAGCGGCAGCTCGACGTTGGCCAGCGCACTCATCCGTGCAATGAGGTTGAATGATTGAAAGACGAATCCGATCCGTCGATTGCGCACTCGTGCCAGTTCGGCCTCACCGAGGTCGCCGACTTCGAGACCGTCGAGCCGGTAGCGCCCCGATGTCGGCACATCCAGGCATCCGATGAGGTTCATCATCGTCGATTTCCCCGACCCGGAGGGTCCCATGATGGCGACCTGTTCTCCGCTGGCGACCGTGAGGTCGATGCCGCGCAGTGCGTGCACCCGCATCTCACCTTTTCCGTAGATCTGTTCGATGCCGGCCAACTCGACTACGGGGGCCTGTCGCCCACTGTCGTCGGCCACAGGCGGCTGCTCTGGCTGACTCACTGGCCGCCTCCCGGTCCGCCGCCGGCGGGCCCGTCTCCCGGCCCGCCGCCCTGGGAGCTGCCTCCGGGCATCTGGGCACCGGAACCACCTTCTCCGCCTGACCTCTCGTCGTTGTTCTGTCCGTCGGACGAGTTCTCCGAGTCCTCCCTCACCTGTCCGATCACCACCGTCTGCCCCTCCTCGAGACCGTCGGTGATCTCGGTTCCCTCATCTCCGACGACGCCGGTGGTGACTTCGACCTGAGAGGTCTCGCCGTCATCGCCGACCACTTCGACACCGCTCGCCCCGTCCGCATCGGTCGAAACAGCGGTCGAGACGACGTAGAGCGAATCCTCGTCGCTGGAATCCGTGACGATTTCGGCCTCAGCGCTCTGGCCGATCCGCAGGTCGTCGGGAACCTTGTCGAGTTCGATCGTCGTGTCATAGGTGACGACGGAGGACGAGCTGTCAGAGGTCGGAGAGATCGCGGTGACGGTCGCCGACTGTTCGACATCCTGAAGTGCCGGGAAGGTCACTGTGGCTTCCTGCTTCTTCGACACCTCGCCGATATCGGCCTCAGGGATCGCGGCGGTGATCGTCATCGACGAAACGTCCGCGATCGTCATGAAACCGGAGGAGTCCGAGGAACCGGAGGAACTGCCCTCGGTTCCGGACTCGCCTCCCTCTGCGCCGCTCGAGTCCTCGGCGTCCGAGGAAGTGCTGCCAGAGCTACTGTTCGAGCCGCCGCTGACGGTCGATCCGTCTTCGCCGTTGATGGCGATGACCAGGCCGTCGATGGGTGCGGTCAGTGTTGCGGCGGCCAGTTGGTCCTGTGCCTCGGCGAGATCGTCCGTGGCGTCGTCGACGGCGTCCTCCGCAGTGTCGACGGTGTCCTCGGACGATCCGCTCTGCCCGGACCCGGAAGACTCCCCGGAACCCGGTGTGCCCTCTGAGCTCCCGGACGTCGTGTCCGCGGATTCGGAGGAGGCGGCCGCGCTCTGGGCTGCGCTGAGATCGTCTTCGGCCTCGGCGAGCGCCGTCTGCGCATCGGCCACCGCCTGGGACAGATCGGTCGTGTCCAAGCTCGCCACCGTGTCGCCTTTCTCCACGGTGTCTCCGACCGCCACCGCGACGTCGGAGACCGTGCCCCCGACATCGAAAGCGGCATCGACCTCGCGCTTTGCCGCGACCGTTCCGCTGGCGGAGATCGTCGAGGACACCGTTCCCCGTTGGACGGTGCCGGTGAGCTGAGTTGCCGAGGCTTCGTCTTCGTCGGACCGCCATGGTGAGAGGAAGAGCACCAGACACAGGCTCAGAGCGAGCGCACAGGCGATGGCGAGAATGATGTTGAGCACGCGGCGACGACTGGAAGACATGTCGATACTCTCGCGTCGGGGTCTATGTGGCTCCTAGCGCCATCCTGTGTGCCGCCTTTGTTTCAGTGTCGACGGCTGCGTCTGCGCCTCGATCGGCTCACTCGTGAGTGTGGGTCTCCTGGGCGGCGTCCTTGGCTCGGTCGAACTGGAATGTCGAATGCTCGATCGCGATTTCGAAGTGCTCGGCCAGGCAATCCTGCAGGGCGACGAGGATCCGCGGAGCGTGTCCGTCGTAGAAGCATTCGTCGGCGAGGACCACGTGCGCGGTGAGCACGGGCAGGTTCGAATCGATGCGGGTGACGTGCAGATCATGGACTTCCCTGACGTGTTCGACCCCTTCGATGTGGGCCTTGACCTTCTCCAGGTCGATCTCCTTCGGCGCTGCCTCGAGGAGGATCGAACCGGTCTCGCGGAGAATCGCGAAGGCTCGTGGCACGATGAGCGCGGCGATGACGAGCGCGGCGACGGCATCGGCGCGGTCCCAGCCGAAGAGCCAGATCGTCACGGCGGCGATGATCACCGCGACCGAGCCGAGCGCATCGGCGATGACCTCGAGGAACGCCGCCTTGAGGTTGAGGGAGGCTTCCTTGGAGGAGCTGAGGATGATGATGGAGACGATGTTGCCGACCAGACCGATGGCACCGAAGAGGAGCAGGCCGGGCCCGGGCACCTCGGGTGGTACGAAGAAGCGCCGGATGCCCTCGATGAGGCTGTAGACACCGAGCCCGAGCAGCAGCGTGGCCTGAGCCCCGGCGGCCAGCACCTCCGCTCGGCGGAATCCCCAGGTCTTCTGACCGCCTGCGGGCTTGTGGACGAGAGTGGCGGCGAAGAGCGCGATGCCGATGCCGATGAGGTCGACGGCGTTGTGCCCGGTGTCGATGAGCAGCGCGAGGCTGCCGGTGACGACGGAGCCGATGAGCTGGAAGACGAAGATCGCGAAGACGATGGCGAAGACTGCGCCGAGGCGACGCCGCGAACCGGTCGAATGTGCATGATCGTGAGCCATGGGAACCTCCTGACCCCATTACATTAACATATGCACATTTGTTTATGCATTACTGTGAGACCGATTTTGTGTGGCGAGCGACGACTCGAATGTGCGGTTCTAGGGCACTTCGGATCGCCGCCCAGCTTCCTGCGGGTGGATCCACCTCGATATCGCGCGTGGAATCACGGTGGATCCACCCGCAGGAGACATGATCGAGAACGACAGCGGCCGCCGAGGTGGTCCTCGACGGCCGCTGGATGCGCAGGGCGGGAGCTCTCGAACGGGTGCTACCGCAAGGGCGCCCCCGCACGGACGCGCTGTGTTCAGTCTTCGGAGTTCCGACCGCCCTCGTCGCCTTCGTCAGCGTCGCCGGGCTCCGTCCCGTCGGCATCGCCGCGTCCGGTATCTCCGCTGCCGGTCTCGCGGCTGCCGCCTTCGTCGAGGCGGCGCTTCGCTTCGTCGATGTAGCCCTGCACGTCGAATCCGGTGGCCTTCTTCACGTCGTCGCCGATCCGGTCGAGGTCGATGCCGCTCTCGTCGAGGAACGTCTTCGGATCGAAGTTCCCACGGTTCGGCTTCCGTCCGGGACCATCGGAGACGACCCCGTCGACGACCTCTCCCGAGCCGCCCGTCGAGTTCGCAGAGCCGCCGCCCGTCGAACTTGCGGAGCCGCCGGGCCCGCCCGAATTCTTCGCCTTGGCGACGAGGTCGGTGAGGTCGACGCCGGTCGTCCCGCGAACCACTTCGAGGACCTGCGAGAGGTTGTTCGACACCGAGTTCGCGAGCTTCGACTCGCCGTCGGTGGACACGATCGAAAGATCCTTGATGTTCGCATACGGCGCCACCAGCTCGCCGGCGACGGAGGGCAGCACCTCGAGGACCTTCGACAGCACGGCCGCATCGTTGAACTGTTTGTAGGCCTCGGCCTGCGCCCGCAGCGCTTCGGCCTCCGCCTCACCGCGGGCCCTGATCGCATCGGCTTCGGCCTCACCTTCGAGTCGGATCGCCTCGGCGTCCTTCGACCGGCGGTGCAGTTCGGCGGCGGCCTCGGCGCGACCCTGAGCTTCGATCTCATACGCCCGGGCATCGGCGGCGGCCTGTTGCCGGTAGCGTTCGGCGTCGGCGGGACGGCGCACCTCGGCGTCGAGCTGCTCGGCACGCAGCTCCGCGGCTTCCTTCGCCACGATCCGGTCCTTCTCGAGCAGCTTCTGCTTCTCGGCCGCGGCGGCGAGCGGGCCGGCATTGTCCGCGGAGGCCTGTCGCTGGTCGGCCTCTTCCTTCAGGGCGGCTCGGCGCAGGGCGAGCTGCTGCTGCTGTTCGGCGATCGCCTGGTCGGTCAGCGCCTGCTGCTTCTGGGTCTCCTCGTTCTGCTGGGCTTCCTCGACGGCCGAGGCACGGCCGGCGTTCGCCTCGGCGATGGCGGCGTTCTTCGCCACCTCGGCGGCCTGCGGACGACCCCAGTCACGCAGGTAGCTGCCCTCGTCCTCGACCGCTGAGATCTGGAACGTGTCGATGATGAGGCCCTGGTTGTTCATCGAATGCGCGGATTCCTCCTGCACCTGAGCGGCGAAGGAGGCGCGGTCCTGGATGATCTGCTCGACGGTGAGCGTGCCGACGACGGCGCGCAGGGTGCCGGAGAGGATCTCCTTCGAATAGTGGTCGATCTGGTCCTGCTGGTCGAGGAAGCGCTGCGCGGCCTTGCGCACATCGTCCTCGGTGCCGCCGACCTTGACCTGCGCGACGCCGCGCAGGCGCAGCGCGATGCCGTTGATCGAGATGCCGTCGATCTCGACGGAGATCTGCCGCGAGGACAGAGAGAGGATGAACGCCTTCTGCACGATCGGGTAGACGACCGAACGGCCGCCGATGACGATGCGACCGGTCCCGGATGCTCCCGAGGCGTTCCGGCCGGTGATGATGAGCGCCTCGGACGGGGACGCGATCTTGTATGACCGGAGGATCACGAACAGAATGATCAGAATGATGAGGACGAGGACGCCGATTCCTCCGACGCCGAAGAGCAGGTCCATCGGTGGGCCTTTCATCGCGGTGGGGTGTGCAGTCGGCCGATGATCGGCCGGTCCCATTCATCCTATGCGAGGCCACGGACACAGAACAGGGAGGATCTCCGCCGAGGCGGCCGGAGCCTCCCGTACACGCCTTGAGCTCGTCGGGGCGATCAGGATCCGGGAGGGCCGACCGTGAGCAGCACGACGAAGATGATGACGACGACGATGAGGCCGACGCCGAGGGCCAGCCACGGCGAGCGCAGCGCCCAGGCGACGAGCTTTTCGAGCGGACCGCGCGGCTCGCGCCCCTCGGTGCCGAGGCCCCAATCTCCGTCGAGCGCTCCGGCGCGGGCCGAGGCGAGTTCGAAGGGCACGGTGGCGAACGGAACGATCGCGGACACAAGACCCATGACGAATCGCTTCCAGCCCCACCGCTGCGATACCCCGACGAGGATGACGGCGAGGACGAAGCAGAGGAACACGAAGCCGTGGATGCCTCCGCCGATGCGCACACCCACCTCGGTGGTCTTGGTGACGTACTTGAGGAACATGCCGATGAGAAGAAGAGCCCAGGTGATGGCCTCGGCCACGGCGAAGAAGTTGAAAAAGCGTTTGGGAGTCACGGTCAACCATTGTGCCGTGTGCAGGTGGGTGAGCGCTGAACGCCCCCACCCACTGAGCGGGAGTGTCTCAGCACGGTGCGGAGCATGGACCCGTGGATAGCGTGAATGGGCTCGCCGAGTGAATGGGCACGCGGGCCGGCGAACTTTCTCAGTCGCCGGCCCGCGTGGATCAGGGCCGCTCCTCAGGGGCATCGTCCGGGAATCGATCTCGTTGATGCCCCGCCTCGGCGATGGGATCTTTCCGATGCTCAGCGCTTGCGGCGGCGTGAGCCCATCGTCATCGCGACACCGAGCACGATGAGCGCTCCGGCGGAGATGACCAGCGGCAGGGCCTCATTACCGGTGCGCGGCAGGTCTCCCCCGCCGCCACCGCCTCCGGAGCCGTCCTCGGCGGCGACGACCTCGAAGGATCCGTTCAGCGGATCTCCGCCGTCACAGTCGACGGTGACGGCGTAGCTGCCGATGTAGGTCTCGGCCTGCGACTCATCGAGTCCACGGACGCCGAAGCGTGCGGCGGTGTCCTCACCGACCTCGGCGGTCTGTTCGAACTTCTCGATATTGCCGTTGCCAGGGTCGACGGTCATCGTCGCGGTCGTGTCCGCGGTGCAGCCGGTCGCGGTGACCTGAACACCCTTGTCACCGACGAAATCATCGGCTTCGATCGTGGTCGGATCCACACTGAGAGCTCGCTCACCTGCGGGAGGATCGGTCGGGTCCGTCGGCGGATCGGTGGGATCCGTCGGCGGGTCCGTCGGCGCATCGACGAGGTCGTAGGCCAGCGTGTGCACCGCGAAGGCGATCGCAGGAACGAAGATGTCCATCGAGTCCCGGTTGACGTTCTCGATGGTGTCGGTCGCCTGGTGGTAGTTCGTATCGTGCTTCTCACCGACCGTGCCGCCGAACATCTCGGCCTCCTCGGCGGTCTTCGTACCGTCGGCGCCGGAGAACAGACCGCTGGAGGGAATGCCGTTGTCGATGAACGCCTGGTAGTCCGACCGGCCGGAGAAGTCCGTGCCGACGTTGGGCTGATCATTGTCGGCGAAGTAGTCGGTGAAGACCTCTTCGAGCTCGGCGGATCCTTCGGGGACGTTGACGCCATCGGGGATCGGCACATCGGAGCCGTCTGAGTCGAGCGTGCCGACGATGTAGTTGTCGGAGCCGATCATGTCGAAGTTCATGTATGCCTTGATCTTCGACAGCTCAGCCTCATCGAGGCTCTCGACATAGTGGGTCGAACCGACGAGCCCCTCCTCTTCGGCGCCCCACCATCCGAAGCGGATCGCGTTGTCGACGTCGGTGGGCTGCTTCGCTAGCGCCTCGGCTGAGGCCAGCAGTGCCGCGGAACCCGAACCGTTGTCGTTGACGCCCGGGCCTTCGGCGACGCTGTCGAGGTGGGCACCGAGCATCTGGACGTTGTCATGATCGCCGGCCTTGGTCTCGGCGATGACGTTCCAGGTCGTCGAGGTGACGTATTGGGTCTCGAGCGTGAAGTCCGCCGTGAGCGCGGCAGCCGCTGCGGCTTCGTCGTCGGCCGTCGCATCGTCGACTGCCTCGTCGTCTGTCGCCTCGTCGCCGCCGGAGAGTCCTGTGCTTTTATCTGCGCCGCCGGTCTCGGCGTTTTCCGAGGCACTCTCGGCTTCGGCGGCTTCCTCGACCTTGGACAGGAGGTCCTGGCCGACGTTGTAGGTGACCGTCACGGTCGGCGCGCCGTTCTCTATCCGGGCGCCGAGGGTGGCATTGAGCACCTCGTCGGGGTTGGCGGAGTCGTTGTTGTAGATGATGAGCGCGGCTGCACCGGCGTCGGTGGCGGCCTGGGCCTTCTCACCGAACGAGCACTCTCCGCGAGCGGCGAGGACGAGTGCGCCTTCAGCAGAGTCATCATAGTCGTCGGCGGAGCAGCCGAGCTGCCCTCCCGCCAGGTCGCTGTTGTCGGCGTCGACCGGCAGCACCACAGGGATGCCGGTCAGCGGCTCTTCGGTTGCTTCGGTGTAGCTTGCAGTCGTGACATCGACCTTCTCGCCGTCGACGACGACCTCGACGGTGCCGTCCTTCTGCTGTTCGTGCTCGAAGGACTGGCGCTTCACGTCGAAGGCTCCAGTGGCTTCGAGCGTGTCCTCGACGTACTCGACCGCTTCTTCGTAGCCGGGAGTGCCGAGGGCGCGGAATCCCTCATCCGCGTGGGAGGTGGAGATGTCGGAGATCTTCTGCAGGTGCTTCATAGCGGCGTCGCCGGTGACGCCCATATCGGTGTGTTCGCTCGGTCCGGTGGTGCCGGCGGCGAGTGCCGGACTCACCCCTCCGAGAACCAGTCCGGCTGCGGCAGTGACCGCCAGCCAGCTCTTCGTGCGCAACTTCATGGAGTTCCTTTCGCTCCGTCATGTGCCCCGAGGAATCTTTGGCTGGGCGCACCGGAATCGACCGTCACGGCATGGTCCTCACGCCGGTTCCGGTCGTTCGACTGCGCTTGCGGGGAAGCTCGATTCTGACGTTTCGCCGCAATCCGTCGTTGGTAACGAATCACATCTCTCTGTGACGAAACGGTGACACAACTCACATTGGGCTTTAATCTAGCCCACATTCGAGGGGTTTAATGTCACGAATTGATAACAACCGGTCACTGAATGGTTTCGCGGCCGTGGTGCGATTGCGGTTTCCGTGCGACTGACCTGCGGTGGCGTTGTCCCCACACCTAATCGACCCGCGCTCGCGCACCCCCGCCCCACAGGCTCAATCACGGCCTCCCGCCCCGCCCCTGTGCCGGACCCGACCACACGACTAGACTCGGACCAGTGACGACCAACGATTCCGCGGGAGGCGCCCAGCCCGCTGCCCCCGACAGACGGACGATCCGCCGCTGGCAGCGCTACCTCGCCAACGAACGGCTCGAGGAACGGGTGTACCGCGACCTCGCCGAACGCCGCAGGGGCGAGGATCGGGAGATCCTCCTCAGTCTCGCCACCGCCGAATCCCGTCATCAGGAACACTGGATCGAGCTCTTGGGCGAGCACGCGGAGAAGCGTCGCTCGGCCGACCTCGTCACCCGCTGCCTGGCCTTCTTCGGCCGCATGTTCGGCTCCGTGTTCGTCCTCGCGCTCGCGCAGCAGTCGGAGACGAGCTCTCCCTATGAGGACGACGATGCCGCCTCGGCGGAGATGGCCGCCGACGAACGCATCCACGCCGAGGTGGTCCGGGCACTGGCCGCCCGATCCCGAGCACGCCTGTCGGGGAACTTCCGCGCCGCCGTCTTCGGCGCCAATGACGGACTCGTCTCGAATCTGGCCCTCGTTCTCGGCGTCGGCGCTGCGGGAGTCTCGAACACCGTCATCCTGCTCACCGGCGCGTCCGGGCTCCTCGCCGGAGCCCTGTCGATGGGTGCCGGCGAGTACATCTCCGTGCGGTCCCAGCGCGAGCTCCTCGACGCCTCGACCCCGGACCCCGAGTCCCGGCACGCCCTGGCCGATCTCAACATCGACGCCAACGAGCTCGCGCTCGTCTTCCGTGCCCGCGGTATGGGCACCCGCGAGGCCGAAGCCCGAGCGAATCGCGCGATCGCGGCGGCGAAGAACCAGCAGCCCCCGAAGCTGCCGGCCATCGACTCGGGAGTCGACCGTGATGAGCTCGGCACGGGCCTCGGTGCCGCACTGTCGAGCTTCTGCTTCTTCTCCTCCGGTGCGCTGATCCCGATCCTGCCCTACATCTTCGGCATGATCGGGCTGCCCGCAGTGATCCTCTCCGCCGGCCTGGTGGGCATCGCCCTGCTGTTCACCGGCGGCATCGTCGGCCTGCTCTCGGGCAAATCCCCGGGACCGCGGGCCCTGCGCCAGCTCGGCATCGGCTTCGGCGCCGCCGCCGTGACCTATATCCTCGGCCTGTTCTTCGGAGGCACTGCATGACCGATCCGCTCATCCTCGTCGACCCGACCGATGCGACGTTCGCGCTCACCGAGCTGGCCGCCGCACAGCTGCCGGTCACCGATCTCTCCGCCCATCGAGGGGACGGCATCTTCGAAACGGTGCTGGTCAGCGTGGGTGAGGACGGGATCACCGTCGTCTCGCGAGACCGCCACTTCGCACGTTTCCGCACGTCCGCCTCGGCGCTGGATCTGCCCGATCCCGACCCCGTGCTCTGGGATCGGGTCATCGACGAACTGATCGCCGAGGTGACCGCCGCCGATGCGACGATCGCCGAGTTCGGGATCCGCTATGCCCTCTCGCGCGGCGAGGTGGGTGCCGACGGCACGGTCCGCCCGCGCGGGTGGGCATTCCCCGTGCCCGTGGACGAACACATCCACACGGCCCGCGCACACGGCGTCACCGCCGTCAGCCTCGACCGCGGCTTCGACGCCTATATCGGCAGCAAGGCCCCCTGGCTGCTCATCGGGGCGAAGACCCTGTCGTATGCGGTCAATCAGGCAGCCGGGCGCTATGCCGGGCAGCGCGGAGCCGACGAAGCCCTGTTCGTCTCCCACGACGGCATCGTCCTCGAGGGACCGACCGCGAACATCATCATCCGCCGAGGTGACCGCCTGCTCACGCCCGATCCCGCGGCGGGGCTGTTGTCGGGAACGACGCAGCGGCTGATCTTCGATCATGCCGAGGAGCTGGGGCTGAGGGCCGAATACGCCGATCTCAGCCTCGAGGACGTCAAGACCGCCGACGGCGCGTGGTACGTCTCATCGATGCGCACCGCCGCGGCGCTGCGTGAACTCGACGGGAATGCGATCGCTGTCGACGACGCACTGACGACGCGATTCCAGGAGATCGTCCAGGCCGGCTGATCTGCACGACCGATGTTCGTGACTGCTTTACGCGGCTGAACTGCACGTTTGAACTGCGTGGCTGAAGTGGGGGATGCGCTGCCCCGAGCGCTCAGGCTCGGGGCAGGGCGTCGGCTCTCGCCGACGAGGGGAGAGTGAAGGCGAGCACGAGCCCGAGGATGCAGGCCGCGCACCCGGTCAGCCACAGCACCCAGAAGATGCCGGAGAGACCGGGCAGCAGCGCCAGGAAGAACCCGAGGGCGCCACAGACGAACAGTCCGGTGACGACCCGAGTCTTCCATTTCCTCAGCATGATGCGCCTTTCTCAGCTCCGCCTCGGCGAGGGCCTTCCCTTACCCCGACCGAAGCGTGCTTTCAAGCTATCGGGCGCACAGCCGAAAGCGCATCCCCCAAAAGTATGAGATGCAGGGACTTTCTGACTCATCCCTGGGTACGTCGGCACCGCTGAGAGGCATGCGCCACGTCCTGAGTTAGTGTTGACTCGGACGGAATACGTTCACACGGCTCGAACGGTCGTGGGACCTGGCTTCAAGGAAAGGACACGGGCATGGGAAAGCTCGCTTGGCAGATCATCGGTGTGGGAGCGCCCATCGCAGCCGCATTCGTCGCTCGCAAGACCCTGACCTTCGCATGGGAGAAGTCGACGAAGCGTCCGGCTCCGTCGAACCCAGTCGACGATGAGATCTCGATGTCCGAGGCCCTCGCCTGGACCATCGTCTCAGGCGTCGGCGTCGCGGTGGCTCAGCTCGTCGTGCAGCGCATCGCCGCGAACACCGTGCGCAACAACTTCGGCGATGCAGCCCTGCCGAAGAAGTTCCGCAAGCAGGTCGAAGAGACCACCGACTGAGCTTTGCCGGATCATCGCCGGCTGAACGTTAACGGGACCTGCACCCATCGAACGGGTACAGGTCCCGTTGTCGTTCGCGCTCCGAAGCGACTTCGCACTCAGATGCGGTCGAGGATCTCGGCGAGGTGCGCGGCGTCGATCTGACCCGGCGCCGAGGCCTCGCCGATCTGCGCGAATGTCGCGCAGCTGCCGAAGTCCGCGCCCATGATCCGGCTGGCTCGGCCCAGCTGACCCATCGAGATGCCGAGCACGGGGCATCCCAGCTCCTCCTGCGCCTCGGCGGTCGCGGCCAGCAGACGCGCAACATCGACCGGGGACCGCGGCATCATCGCCGCCTTCGCCACATCGGCACCCGCCTCGGCCATCCTGCGGAAGGTGGCCAGCAGGTCCTCTTCTGAGTCCGTGGACTCGAAGTTGTGATGAGAGGCGACGACCGGAATCCCGACTTCGCGCGCCGCAGCGATCAGGGCATGAGACTCCGCCCGGTCGATCTCGATGTCGAGGGCGATGGGAACGGTGCCGGACAGTCCTGCGATGAGGTGCCGGACCACCTCGGCGTACTCATCCTCAGCGATATCGACCAGTCCGCCTTCGAACCCGGTGCGCAGCGTCACGAGCACCGGCAGACCGGCCGCGACGGCGTGCGGAAGCAGGGCCAGAACCGCCTCGGCGCGCGTCGCACCATCAGCGTCGCTGCCGGCAAGCAGAGGATCGATGCGCCATTCCACGACGTCGACGACGCCGGTCCGGGCCGCCTCGGCGCAATGGGAACTCAAGTCATCGGCATCGACGGCCTGAGTGGGCACGATGAGGGACGGACGCAGTGGATTGCGCACGGCGGGCGTACCTGCGGCAGGATTGAGAAACGGCAGAGGCAACATGACTCAAGCGTAGGCGCTGTGCGGCGCGCGCAGGCAGGAGGACACAGGTGGAGACGCGGCAGGAGACCAGGATCAGCACTCGCGACGGATTCCCGCTCGCGGTCCAGGTCAGCGGCCCAGCCGAGGCTCCGGCACTGCTTCTTCTCCAGGGCCAGGCGAACTCGCACGAGTGGTGGGACGGCCTGCGCGAGGACTTCGAACCGCAGTTTCGCACGATCACCTTCGACTACCGCGGGACGGGCGGCAGTCGTGGGGAGCTCGGGAAGCTGTCGACCGCGAGCTTCGCCGCCGACGCCGCCGAGGTGCTCGACCACCTCGGCGTCGATCGCGCGTGTGTCTACGGCACCTCGATGGGCGGGCGGATCGCGCAGATGCTCACCCTCGACTTCCCTGAGCGGGTGAGCGCGCTTGTGCTCGGCTGCACGACCCCGGGCGGACCGCACTCGGTCAAGCGCCCGCGCGAGGTCGGGCAGAACCTTGCCCGCCTGCACGGCGAGGAGCACACCCGCTACCTGTTCGGCCTCTTCTACACTCCCGCGTGGACGGTGTCCGCGAAGTACAGCAAACTGCTCGGCGATGATTCGATGGCGGCCGCAGAATCCGCGGCCCACCTGCGCATCAGTGCGAGTCACAACGCGTGGGACCGCCTGCCCGAGATCACCGCGCCGACGCTGATCATCCATGGCGACGAGGACCGGATGAACCCGGTCGACAACGCCCGCATCCTGCATGAGCGCATCGCCGGTTCGCAGCTGCTCATCCAGCCGGAGGGACGGCATGGCTGCTTCGAGGAATTCGCCGAGGTGGTCACCCCGGCAGTCGCGCGTTTCCTCACCGAATCGCTCGGCATTCCCTCCTGATCTTCCGCAGGCCCATCGGCCGAGCTATGATCGGCTTTCACAGAGAGCCGGACACCGTCGTCCGCATTCAGTGAGGCAAGGGCGCCTTTCGCAACAAAGATCGGCAGAGAATAACAAATCGAATAAGGGCACATCTACATGGCCCAAGCAGTGTTTATAACAATCAAGTAACGCACACACTTGTATCTTCGCAGGTCAGGCGGGTAGTCAAGCTCGCCACTCCGCTCAAGCGCACAAAACCTTCCGACGAAAAACCTGAATAAAACTACAATGGAGAGTGAGAAATCCGTGCGCGGCGAGGCTGAAGTGCGATGAACCAGAGATCGCCATCGCCGAATCGCGAAACGGGGGTGAAGCCTCTCGTTCTTGCGGAGGGTCAAGAATGCAAGGAGGAAACGCGTGAGCGTTGTCAAAGCATCAAACGTGTACAAGGTCTTCGGCAAGCGCCAAAACGAAGTCGTCAAGCGACTCGAAGAGGGCGCCGACCGCGATGACCTGACCAAACTCGGAACTGCCGCGGTCATCGACGCGAGTTTCGAGGTCGAAGCCGGCGAGATCTTCGTCGTCATGGGCCTGTCGGGGTCCGGCAAGTCCACTCTCATCCGCACGCTCAATGGCCTGTGGCCGACCACCTCGGGATCGGTCGAGGTCCTCGGCACCGACATCGCGAAGATCGATGACGCTGCCCTGCGCAAGGTCCGCAGCGAGCACATCTCGATGGTGTTCCAGCACTTCGCTCTGCTGCCGCACCGCACGGTCCGAGACAATGCCGCCTATGCCCTCGAGATCCGGGGAGTAGCGAAGGCCGAACGAGACAAGGCCGCCGACAAGTGGCTCAAAGCCGTCGGCCTCGAAGGCTGGGGTGACAAGTTCCCCGAGCAGCTCTCCGGCGGTATGCAGCAGCGCGTCGGTCTTGCCCGCGCTCTGGCCGCAGAGACCGACATCCTGCTCATGGACGAAGCCTTCTCTGCGCTCGACCCGCTGATCCGCCGCGAAATGCAGGAACAGCTCGTCGAGCTCCAGTCGGAGCTGCAGAAGACCATCATCTTCATCACCCACGACCTCAATGAGGCGATGTTCCTCGGCGACCGGATCGCGGTTATGCGCAACGGCCGCATCGTCCAGGTCGGCACCCCGGAGGACATCCTCACCGATCCGGCCAATGACTACGTCGCGCAGTTCGTCCACGACGTCGACCGCGCCCGCGTTCTCACCGCCAACAACGTCATGGAGAAGGCACGCCAGACCGTCTCGAACCAGAACGGACCTCGGGTCGCCCTCCGCAGCATGCGGGAGAGCAACTCCTCCGCGATCTACGTCATGGATCGGCACCGGAAGTTCCTCGGCGTGGTCTACGACCGCGACTGCATCGACCACCTCCGCAAGGGCGGGACGACGCTGGACGAGATCATCAAGCCTGCCGCCCAGACGGCCTCTCCCGACGATCTGCTCATCGATCTCTTCCTGCCGTCCTCAGAGACTCCCCTGCCGGTGCCGGTGACCAACGACGACGGTCAGCTGGTGGGCGTGGTGCCCCGCGCAACCCTGCTGGCTGCCCTCGGCAATCAGAACGGCAACGACGAAGCGCCCCAGGAAGAGAGCGCTGCTGAATGGCCCGAACCTGTGGACTCCGGTCTCATCGATCAGGTCCTCGCCGAAACCGGTGATGCGACCGAAGCCGATGCCGCAAACGAAAGGGGTGCCCTCTGATGGAGAACATCCGTATTCCCGTCGGCACCTGGGTCGACTCCGCCTTCGACTGGCTCAAAGACAATGTCGCCTGGTTCTTCGATGCCGTGACCTGGCTATTCAGCCTGCTCATCGACATCCTCACGAATGTGCTCGTCGACCTCCATCCGCTGGTGATCATCCTCATCCTCGCACTGCTCGGCTGGGTCCTGCGGTCCTGGCAGATGGCCCTGGGCACAGTGATCACACTGTTCTTCATCATGACGATGGATCAGTGGGTGGCCTCGATGCAGACACTGGCGCTCGTCCTCATCGCTGCGATCATCGCCGTCATCGTCGCCATACCGGTCGGCATTCTCGCCGCGCGCAACGATACGGCCTCGACCATCATCAAACCGGTGCTCGACTTCATGCAGACCATGCCGGCCTTCGTCTACCTCATCCCGGCTGTGACCTTCTTCAGCATCGGCGTCGTGCCCGGCCTCGTGGCCACGGTGATCTTCGCTCTGCCTCCGGGTGTCAGGTTCACAGAACTCGGCATCCGCGGAGTGGATTCCGAGACGGTCGAAGCCGGACAGTCGTTCGGCGCGACTCCCGGCCAGATCCTCCGCGGAGTCCAGCTGCCCTTGGCCACGCCGACGATCATGGCCGGCATCAACCAGGTCATCATGCTCGCCCTGGCCATGGCGGTCATCGCCGGCATGGTCGGCGCCGACGGACTCGGAAAGAACGTCGTCGAAGCGATCGCCACCCAGAACCTGCCGCTCGGCGTCGAGGCCGGCCTCGGCGTCGTCATCATCGCGGTCTATCTCGACCGCGTGACCGCGGCGCTGGGCAACGCCAAGGACTATCCGGCTTCGCTCGTCGCGGTCATGCGCCGCCGCAGCGCGAAGAACAAGGCTGCGGCCGCGACCGCCAAGGCCTGATCGCCCAAGCGTCGGGCACACATTCGGACAAGTCGACCACTAGAGAAAAGGAACACACAATGAAGAGAAGATTCCTCACCCCGATCGTCGCTGCAGTGGCAGCACTCGGCCTCGCTCTGACCGGGTGCTCCCAGGAAGCATCGAAGGACGACGGCAGCGGAGGCGGAGACAAGGGCGACATCAAGCTCGGCTACGTCACCGGCTGGACCGACGGTCAGAGCATCTCGCTCCTGCTCGAAGACCAGCTGGGCAAGATGGGCTACAACGTCGAGACCGAGACCTTCAGCGACGCCGCCGTCCTCTACGCGGGTGTCGCCAACGGCGACATCGACATCTATCCGTCCTCGTGGCCCGAGGTCACACACAAACAGTACATCGACAAGTACGGCGACGACCTCGAGGACCTCGGCGCATACTACGACAATGCGGTGCTCACCATCGCCGTGCCGAAGTACATGAAGGACATCAACTCCATCCAAGACCTCAAGGGCAAGGGCAAGGACTTCGACGGCAAGATCGTCGGCATCGAACCCGGTGCCGGTCTGACCAAGGCCACGAAGGCGATGATTCCCGAATACGGGCTTGATGGCGAGTATAAACTCGTCACCTCGTCGACGGCTGCCATGCTCACCGAGCTCGGCAATGCCACCGACGCCGAGAAGGACATCGTCGTCACCCTGTGGCGTCCGTTCTGGGCCAACAACGAATACCCGGTCAAGGACCTCAAGGACCCGAAGGGTGCCATGGGTGATCCTGAGAAGCTTCACTTCACCGCCACCAAGGGCTTCGGCGAAGAGAACTCGGACGCCGCCGACTACATCGGCAAGATCAAGATGGATGACAAGCAGTACGGTGAGCTCGAGGACCTCGTCGTCAACAAGCACAAGGACGACGGCGAGAAGGCCATCACCGAATGGCTGAAGGCCAACCCCGACGCCTACGACGGCGAATTGACCGACGACGACAAGTGATCGGTTCGCCACGGCGATCATCGCGCTGAAGGAGAATTCGCCTTCTCCTCTCGGCGGTGACCGCCACATCTGACAGTGCCCTCCCGACTTCTCGGAGTCGGGAGGGCACTGTCGTCCGAATCGGCACTGTCGACAGGAAGGGCACTGTCGTCCGAAATGGCACCGTCTCCTGAAACGGACCGACGGCAGATCGGAGGAGCACCATGACGACGAGCTCCGTCACCCTCGACACCTTCGTCGGCTCGCTGACCGTGACCTGTGGCGTCAGCGCTGTCGTCGGCCTCGAATGGGCCACCCCCGCCGAGGCTGTCGGGCCTCCCGCTGCCCCCGACCCGGCCGGAATCGCAACCGTTCCACCCCGAAACGGAACCGACCCCACCGAACCGAGTGCGGACTCACCGACCGATTTCGACAATCCCCTCCTTAACGAGGCGGTCACTCAGCTGCGTACCTACTTCGACGGCCGCCTCGGCGATTTCGATCTGCCGGTCGACTTCGGTCAGGTCTCGGACGTCGCCCGCACAGTGCTCACGACCCTGGCCGAACGAGTGCCGGCAGGCACGACCGTGACCTACGGCGAACTCGCGGAGGCAAGCGGCACAGGCATCCCAGCGCGCGCTGTCGGCGGGATCATGGGACTCAATCCGATTCCGATCATCGTCCCATGCCATCGGGTCGTCGCCGGTGACGGTCTCGGCGGGTATTCGGGTGGACTGCCGGGCCACGAACTCGAGACCAAGCGGCGCCTCCTCGAGTTCGAAGACGCCCTGCCGCGGCCGCTGTTCTGACCCGCTCGCGCCGACGGCAGGAAGCCGGCGGCAGGAAGTCCGCGGTAGGAAGCCGGCGGCAGGAAGTCCGCGGTAGGAAGTCCGCGGTAGGAAGCCGGCGGCAGTCATCGGAAGTCCGCGGCAGTAGGTCGGCGGCAGACATCGGAAGTCCGCGGTGACGGTCCACGCTCGGCAGAAACCACTGGCAGTCGGTTGAATAATGTGATTACATTGGCGCACCGGTATTTGTGATCACAAACTATTTCGCTCTCCATGTTCCTGCTCGAACCGCCGAAACCGCCAGCGTCGGCGGTGCCCCGCGTTCGGGCAGCCACCACGAAGAGGACACCGATGAAATCACGCACAATCACCTCACTCGTCGCCGCATGCGCGGCCTTGGGTCTCGCCCTGAGCGGGTGCTCCCAGGAGGCGAGCAAGGACTCAGGTTCCGACGGCGACAAGGGAACGATCACGATCGGCTACATCTCCTCATGGTCCGACAGTCGCAGCACCGCGTTCCTGCTCGAGGACCAGCTCGAGAAGCTCGGATACGATACCGAGCTGCAGTCGATGTCGGAGGCCGCGATCCTCTACGCAGGCGTCGCGAACGGCGATATCGACGTCTACCCGTCCGCATGGCCGGAGCGAACCCATAAGCAGTACATGGACAAGTACGGCGACAAGATCGAGGACATCAGCACCTACTACGACAAGGCGCAGAACACGATCGTCGTGCCCTCCTACTCGGACATCGATTCGATCGACGAGCTCAAGGACAACGCCGAGAAGTTCGACAGCAAGATCATCGGCATCGAGCCCGGAGCCGGTCTGACTGCCGTGACGAAGGATTCCATGATGCCGGCATACGGCTTGGACAAGGACTTCGAGCTCGTCACCTCGTCGACCCCGGCCATGCTCACCGAGCTGGGCAATGCCATCGACGCGAAGGAAGACATCGTCGTCACCCTGTGGCGACCGTTCTGGGCGAACAACGCCTACGACGTCAAGGACCTCAAGGATCCGAAGAACGCCATGGGCGATCCCGAGAAGATGCACTTCCTCGGCGCCGACGGCTTCAGCGACGAGTTCCCCGAAGCATCCGAGCTCATCAAGGGGATCAAGCTCGATGACAAGACGTACGGTGAACTCGAGGACCTCATCGTCAATGAATACGACGAGGGGCAGGAAGGCGACGCCGTCGATCAGTGGATCAAGGACAACCCGTCGGCCTTCGATTCCGAGATCGCCGACTGAGCGTGCTGACTGGTGGGCGCTTGCGCTGAGCGAGCGATTGCGCTGAGCGGCCGGCTGGATCGCACCACCGGGCAAGCCGCCGCGCTGAGCGGGCCGCTCCATCGAGCGGCCCGCCCTGCCCATTCACCCTTCGAACAGCTCCTGGCCGATGTAGCCCCCGTCCGAAGTTCCCGGCGGGATCGCCCAGACGGTCGACCCGATCGGGGTGGTCCACTCGTTGAGCAGGTCAACCTCGGCGAGGCGGCGCTGGATCGGCAGGAACTGCCGCTCGATATCGGCCTGGAAGGACGCGAACAGCAGCCCCGCGTCTCCTCCCGCACCGGTCTCGTAGTTGTAGGTGCGGCGGTGGATCTGCACCTCCGGGCCGAACTCGTCACGAGCCCGCGCGATGTGCGCGGCCTTCGAGATCTTCGTCAGTCCCCGCTTGTCCACGGCGGTGAAGTCGGGGACGTCGAACTCGTCCGTGCCCGACAGCGGCGCACCGGTGTCCAGGGTCCGCCCGGTGGAGAACTCCCTGGCCGGCCGGTCGGCCTTGTCCCAGGTGTCGAGGTTCATCGCGATGTCGCGCAGCACGAGCGTCGTGCCGCCGTCCAACCACGGCGGCAGGTGTGATCCGAGGTCGGTCGGCGGCTCCCCGCGGGCCGAGTACACAGGGTCGGCCCTGTCTGTGCCTTGGCCCCAGATGATCCGCGCGAAGTCCTCGGACCCGGGCCCGGGATTGGCGGTGCCGTCGAGCTGACCGAAGAGGTTCCGCTGAGTCTTCCCCTCCCCCGTGGAACCATAGGCGCGGCGGAATCCCCCACGCTGCCAGGCCACCTCGGCGAAGGTCCGGGTGTCTTTGAACAGCATCCGGCGGGCATGGGCCACGGTCAGCGGGTCGTCGCCGCAGATCTGCAGGAGCAGATCGCCCGTGCACCGGTCCGGGTCGAGATCATCGATCCGGAACTTCTCCAGGGGCTTCAGCCAGTCCGGCACATGCTGCTTACCTGCCAAGGCGACGAGGCTCGGGCCGAAGCCGAAGGTCACGGTCAGGCGCGCGGGGTCGACGGTGAGTTCGGACTCGGAATCGGCCAACGGAGGTCTGCCCTGCGTCAGGGCGGCCGCATCCGCGGTGAGCAACCGGAGCCAGCGGACCGCCTCGGCGGCCTTGATCCCCGGTTTCATCGTGAACGCGAGGAAGTGCGCGTGCGCTTGAGGTGGAGTTTCGACACCTGATTGATGGGTGCCGTAGAACGGTTCGACCTCTGCCCCGTTCGCTCCGTCCAGGTCTCGCCGAGGCGACCCTCCGTCACCGTCGGATGCGCCGTTCGATCCCGGGCCGTACCGGCCGATGCCGAACCCGGCCGTCGCACCGACGAGTCCGGCACCGCCGGCGGCAGCTGCCGAGGTGATGAGGCCTCGGCGGCTGAAGCCGGACCGCTCGGGCTCAGTGGTCACCGTGATCCCCGTGGTCGGACTCAGAGCCTCCGTGGTCGGAGTCAGCGTGGTCGCTGCTCTCACCGTCGTCGCCGGACTTCTCGTCTCCGTCACCGTCGTGGCCGCTGTCAGCCTCACCCGGTGCGTAGTCTTCCTGGGCACCGGAGTACTCCTTGGCCACGGCCGTGACCTCAGTGGTCTGGTCGTCGGCGGTGACGAGTTCGACGGTGATCTGCTCACCGGGTTTGATCGCCTTCTTCAGGCCCATGATCATGATGTGATCGCCGCCGGGTTTGAGGCTGACGCTCTTCCCTGCCGGGATGTCGAAGCCGCCCTTCTTCTCCTGCATCGACATTCCGCCCGATCCGTCCTCGGTCGTCTCGTGGAGCTGGACCATCTCCGCGTCCGAGTATTTCGCCTCGACGAGGTTGATGTCATGATCAGTGCTGTTGTGGAGTTCGCCGAAGACCGCCGTCATTCCGTCGTCGGCCGCCTTGACCCAGGCGTCGTCGAGGCTGAGCCCCGCGGCCTCGACCTGGGATGAGGCGACCTCGCTCGGTTCGGACCCGGATGCTTGGGACTCGGACTGTCCGCAGCCGGAGAGGCCGAGCACGACGGCGATGGGCAGGGCAAAGGCCAGTGTGATGTTCTTTCGCATGATGTCTGCACTTTCGTCTTCCGGTGCAGTCGAGCACGTTTCGCATCGACGCGGGCAGGGCCGGGTCGCTGCAGGCAGGTGCCCACGACGCGTGGGCATGCGCCGCGGCACGGGCGCGGGGCACGTTCGCGTGTGCCGACCCGGCGGGACGTGTTCGTGCGTGCCGACGCCGGCGGTCGCGATCGCCGTCCCCGCAAGGCGCATTATGCGCGAGCGGGATGCTCGACTGTCACCTCATGGTCGGCGGCCGCCTCTGTGCGGGCGGCCATCCGATGAGGAATGGTGTGCGGCGAGCCGTGTCGCCGCAGATGAGGTGTCACACGAGTGCGGGCGGTCCGCGCCGATAGTTCGGACCGATCACCGCCGAGGTGACCGCCTGCGGGAGCCGGAACCGATCGCCTGGCGAACGGAACGGATGCTCGGCAAGGATTCCGGCCGCCTCGGCGAGGGCCTGCAGGGCGCCGATCACAGGGCCCAGGGCAAGCTGCAGGATGCTGAGGACGATGTCCTCACCGCGCTTGAGGATCACCGCGGTGATCGCGACGGCGACGATGTGGGCGAGGAGCATGCCCGTCGACGTGCCGCCGTGGCCGGCGTGCCCGAGCCCAGCCGCGGCAGCGCTGAGATCAAGCGACCCGGAGGCCGGAACGAGGTGTCCGGCGTGGGCGCCGACGGAACCATTCGCCGAGGTGGCGTGCGATGTCGCCCCGACGCCCGCCGAGGCGGCATGGCCGCTCGCGTGTCCGCCGGCCGCCCAGCCCATCGTCACGTGCATGAGCACCTGCCCGAGTCCGAGCAGAGCGGTCAGCGCGAGGTATCCGAGGCGTCGGCCGGCGAGGATCATCGCCGCCCACAGAACGAGGACGAAGACGATGCCGGTGCCGATCGGGGAGGCGCCGCCGCCCGCACCGACGTGCATGAGAAGCGCGAGGAGGGTGGTGATGAGGGCGGCGAAGAGAGCACGCACGGACTTCGTCCATCCGGTCATGTTCCCTCCTTCACTCCGTCGCCGAGGTTGCCCGACTGGGTTCGTCTCACTGAGTCGGTGTGCACCTACGAGCGGTCACTGGTCAAGGGCTGAATGCACAGCCCCCTCACACATTCTACTCAGAGTAGAAGTCAGTGGAGCCACTTATCTCCGGACCAGTGATAGGTATGCGACAGGCTTACATCCGCAGCCAGGTGTCGGCGGTCTTCTTGACCATGGCCCCGGCTTCCTCGGCGGCGGGCATCCAGTCAACGAGCTCACCCTTGGGACCGGTAGTGGAGTCGGAGAGCACGATGACGTCGAAGTTGCACACGAGAGCGGCCATCGCCGAGGCGTAGACGGCACCGGGAGCATCGTCGCCGCCGGCGATGACGATGCGGTCGACAGCCATGTCGTGGAGTCCTGCGGCGAGGTCGCTCACGCCCTCGAAGATATCGGGGTTGTCCGAGCGGAGGACGAGGTCCTCCTCGTCGGGTACGAAGATGCTCAGCTCCTCGTCCGGAGTGTCCGCGAGGTCCTCTTTCGTCGATGCGAAGATGAGCACCCCGCCTACGGCTCGCGTGCGGGTGACGATGTCACCGAGGGTCTCCATGGCGTCATCGCTGGGGTAGCTGGCGTCGTCGGTGTCGATGAGGAGCAGGGCATCCATACCCCAATCGTGCCACGACGTGCGGATTCAGGCGAAGCGGGCTGCGCCGGGGCCATCCTGCGCTCGACCAGGTTCGGGCTGCTCCAGTTCAGTCACTGCACCAGGCCGATCTGCATGCCGCGACTCGCTCGAGCTGAATCGGCAACGCCGGATTGCCGCGTTGAGCTCGACCGGACACACCGGTGTGCTGCCTAGATCTGAGACTGCCCTGTCCGTAGGCCAAGGATTCTTGCCCTATATATCGAACATTCCCGAACTGTTCAATTTTTCTCAGAATTTTTTCGAACTACCTATTGTTCTATTTGCCGTATTCGAATAGAGTGATCATTACAACAACGACGTTGGTGAATGGATCGCTGAAGATGACTCTCACACCCGAAGACAAAGCCGAGGACGCCGCGGATCGCGGTGCCCACAAGGCTCCTCAGAGCAGCGGACATCCCCTGCTCGCCGATGAGGAGTGGGCAGATCTGACGCGCTTTGCACCCGAGGTCACCGAGGCGATCACCCATCTGATGGGTCTCAAGGACGGACTGCGCAGCTTCGATCGCCCGATGGGACCCGACCAGGCGATCATGCTCGTCGACGGCGTCGAAGCACTCAGCCGCATCAACGATGCTCTCTCCACTCTTGCGCTCGCGGTCTGCGAGCGGGTCGGCACTCCCAGCGAGTACGGAGCGAAGTCCACCAAAGCCCTCATCGAGAATCGACTCAACCTCAGCGGAGCCGAAGCTCACCGGCGCACCGAGATGGCCAAGAATCTCGGCGGCCGGGTCGACTTCACCGGTCAGGCTCTCCCGCCCCTCTACCCTCTCGTCGCCGAGGCGCTCCACGCCGGAACGATCTCTGCCGGTCAAGCGACCGTCATCGAGAGCTGTCTGAAGAAGGTCCCGGCATGGGCCGACCAGACAGTCCGCACGGACATCGAGAGTCGATTGGTCACCAACGCCCCCAAGGTGCGTCTGAAAGACCTGCGGGCGATCTTCGATCGCCTCATGGGCCACATCGACCCCGACGGCAGCGAACCGCTCGAACCCACCGACCGGTCGAAGTACTGCGTGAATCTCAAGGCTCGCACCAACGGCGACTGGGAACTTTCCGGCCTGCTCGATCCGGTCGCCGGCGGCACGCTCAACGGTCTGCTGACCTCACGCATCCAGGCCGCCAAAGAGGCGGCCGAGGCAACGACAACCGCAACGGACGAAACACAGACTCCCGCCGAGTCCGACGACGAGCTGCTCGACATCGTCGACGCCGTCCTCTCCGGCGAGCGCCACGACGCGGTGAAGGTCCCCACCCCTGAGCTGCGCAATGCTTCAGGCGAGCGCCCCGCAGCCGACACACCCGGAATCGGTGTCCGCACCGACGGCAGCATCATCGACACGAGCGGCGAGCAGCCGTCCGTGCGCGAGTGGATCTACGAACGGTTCGCCGGTCTCGTTTCCACGATCGACAAACAGCGCACCACCGCGGGCGCTCCCTACGCCTTGGTCATCACAGCCATGGCCGAGGACCTCGCGAAGGGAAAGGGCACTGCGACGACCGGCGCCGAAAACCCCGTCCCCATCAGGGAGCTCGCGACCAACGGCCTCAACGGGTCGGTGTTCTTCCATCTCATGAGCGATACTGCGAAGACCGTGCAGGTCGCTACTGAGCAGCGGTTCGCCAACCGCAAGCAGATCGCCGTCATCACCGCCCGTGACAGGGGCTGTACGTTCCCCGGATGTGATGCGCCGCCCGGATGGTGCGACGCCAACCACGTCGTCCCCCACAGCGCGGGAGGCAGGACTGACATCAACAATCTCGCGCTCACGTGTTCCTATCACCACCACCTGCTCGACCACAGCGAGTGGGACACCCTCATGCTCCGCGACGGTCGACCGGCGTGGAAACCTCCAGCCACGGTAGACCCTGCCCGCACACCGATCCTGCACCCCCGCTTCATCGCGGACGACATCGTCGACACGCTCTTCGACGATTAGCCCCGGCACTACGTTTCCAGGGGACAACTGTGCCCGAAACGCCCTCCGCAGTGCCAGGCGCCAGCCGCGCACTCGGGCTCCACTTGGCTGCTCCGGGCCCCACTTGGCTCCCTCGAGCCGCATCCGGCTCGTCTGGGCCGCACTCCGCTCACATCGCGCCGCCCTCGGGCGCAATCAGCCCGTTCCCGACCGTTTCTATTGAGTCGCGGTACCAGGTTCGCCGGATGCGCATGTCCGTCTCCAAGAGCAGAAGGTCCGCCGGCATCCCCGGCATGAGAAGTTCGGGGCCAGACGCCAGGAGTTCGGTGCTGCCCTCTGCGAGCGACATTCCCAACGCCTGCAACGGAACGAGGCTCGCGGCCCGCACGGCCTCGCTGGGGCTCAGCCCCACCTCGGCGACGGCGCGCCGGACGGCCCCGTCCATCGTCAAGGTGGACCCGGCGATCGACCCGACCGATCCGTCCGCGGTCACGAGCCTGGCCACGGAATCCTCGACGACCACAGGCAGCGAACCGAGCATGTACTCGCCGTCGCTCATCCCTGTCGCCGCCATCGCATCGGTGATGAGCGCGATGCGACCAGGCACCATCTCGTGCAGCACGCGCGCGACCGGGCCGACGACGTGGACGCCGTCGTTGATGAGCTCGAGAGTGACCTGCTCGTTCTCGACCGCGGCCAGGATCGGCCCCGGCGCCCGATGATGGATTCCGGGCATCGCGTTGAATGCGTGCGTGAGGATGCTCGCGCCCGCCTCGAATCCCGCCGCCGTCAGCGCGTAGTCCGCTGCCGTGTGCCCGATGGCGACCCGCACCCCCGCCTCGGCGAACCGGGTGATCGCATCGAGCGCTCCAGGCAGTTCGGGGGCGATGGTGATCTGCGCGAGCGACCCATCTGCGGCCCCGAGGATCGCCTCGACTGCCTCGGGGGTGGGTGCGGTGAGCACCTCGGGAGCGTGCGCGCCCTTGAAATCCGGGGACAGGAACGGGCCTTCGGCGTGCAGGCCGAGGACACCCGTGTGGCTGCGCGCGAGTTCGGCGCCGCTGCTCAGCGATCGGCAGAGCCCGTCGATCGTGTCCGAGACATACGACAGCGCGAGCGCGCGGGTGCCGTGCTCGCGGTGGACGGCGAGGATCGTCTCGATCCCGTCGGCACCGTCCTCGGCGGCCGCGCCGCCGGCACCATGACAGTGGATGTCGACGAAGGCCGGGGACACGTATCCGCCCGCCGCGTCGATGACCTCGACCTCCGCCGAGGCGGCCGCGTCCTTCCAGCCGTCCCCGCGGCCGCGATCGACGATCGTTCCCTGACCGAACGCGATCCATGTGTCTGCGGGTGTGCTGGTGGGCGACTCGACCGCACCGTCGAGGATGTGCGCATCGTGGATGACCACCTCGGCGGGGGCGTCCGTACGACCTTTGATTCCCGCTTCGGCGGGGATGTGCACACGGCTCTCGGGTCCCGCCGCGATCGGTGCGTCCGTACGCTGTCCTGGCAGGGTCATCGGCTCTCACCCAGCGGTGCGAGTTCGACGTCATAACCGGCCGCGGTGAGTTCCTCTCGGTCATCATCGCCGAGGTGGTCATCGGTGATGATCGCTTCGAACACGTCGGTGCCCCCGACTGTGGCGAAGGCCTTCCGCCCGTACTTCGAGGAGTCCGCGACGACGACGGCATGGTCGGCGCGTTCGGCCATCAGCCGGTTGACGTACGCTTCGTCCTCATTGGCGGTCATCCCACCCGAGGCGGCGGACATGGCGTGGACTCCGACGAACGCGACGTCGAGCCAGATGCTGCGCAGCACACTGTCGACGAAGGAGCCGACGAGTTCGAAGCTCGAGGTGTTGATGACCCCACCGCAGACGATGACCTTGAGATTCGGATGGATGGCGAGCTTGTTGGCGATGTCGACGGCGTTCGTGACGATCGTGAGGTCGGCGAGCAGGTCATCACGCTGGCTGAGCGCATCGGCGACCATGAACGTCGTGGTGCCGCCCGACAGGCCGACGATCGATCCGGGGGTGATGCGGTCGACGGCGGCTCGTGCGATCGCAGCCTTCGCCTCGGTCGCGGCGGCTTCCTTGTAGCGCAGGGACAGTTCGTAGTCGACGGAACGGCGGGTGGCCCCGCCGTGAGTGCGTTCGACGAGGCGGCGCTGCTCGAGCAGGTCGAGATCGCGGCGGATCGTGGCCACGGAGACCTCGAGTTCGTGGCTGAGGGCCTCGACCCCGACCGTGCCCTCGTGGTCGAGTTTCGACAGGATCGCGTCGAGTCGATCTTCACGCGTGCTCATAGGCCAACTTTCCGTCGTGGGCCGGAATTTGGCAAACGCGGCTCATGCTCCGGTCCCACCGCTCGGCGAACGGCGCACCTGATCGTCGGCTCCTCCGGCAGCCCCGCCCTCCTGTCCGGCAGCGCCACCGCCGGACAGGAGGGTGATGAGGCGGGCCACCTCGGCGGCGAAGGCCTCCCGGGCCGGGCCGAGGTACTTTCGGGAGTCCACGAGCGCCGGGTCGGTGTCGAGGATTCCGCGCAGCCGTTCGGTGAAGACCCTGTTGAGGTGGGTGGAGATGTTGATCTTGCGCATCCCGGCGGCGACGGCGCGGACGATCTCGTCATCGGGGACCCCGGAGGAACCGTGCAGAACCAGGGGCACGGGCAGTGTCTCTGCGAGGACCGCGATGAGGTCGAGGTCGAGGCGGCTGGTGCGCTCCACCATCGCATGGGAGCTGCCGACGGCGACGGCGAGCGCGTCGACGCCGGTTGCGGCCACGAAGTCCGCGGCCTCGGTCGGGTCGGTGCGCACCCCGGGCGAATGGGCGCCGTCCTTGCCGCCGATCTCGCCGAGTTCGGCCTCGACGGCGGCTCCGCTGGCATGGGCGCGGCGGACCGCCTCGGCGGTGGTGGCGACATTCGCATCGAAGTCGAGGTGGGCACCGTCGTACATCACGGAGTCGAAGCCGAGGTCGATTGCCTCGGCGACGAGTTCGGGGTCCGTGGCGTGGTCGAGGTGCACGGCGATCGGGACGTTTGCGGACTCAGCGATGCTCAGTGTTGCACGGGCGATCGGGGCCAGTCGGCCGTGGTACTTCACGCAGTTCTCGGAGATCTGCATGATCGTCGGGCGACCTGCCGCCTCGGCGCCGGCGGCGATCCCTTCGGCGGATTCGATGTGGATGACATTGAAGGCACCGACCGCGCAGGGACCGGCGAGCGCCGCTGGGGCTGCCGGTGACGCGGCGGCGGAAGCCGAGGTCGGCGGAGGGGTGACGCCATCGTGCAGAAGGTCGATCGTGGCGGCTTTCGTCATGGTCTCATTCTCCGGGATTGTCGGCGGGTGAGGGGTGGTCGGCGGGTGCGGGGTGGGTGGTCGGTGCCTGGCGCTCCTCTGGGGCCGACGAAGGCGGCTCGGCGGGTGCCATGATCTGCACGCGATCGCGCAGAGCCCTCCAGCTCCCGTGGATAGCACCGGCTTGGGGCATGAGCACCGCGGAGGCCGAGATCGCGACAGCATCGGTGAGGATCGACTCGACCTCGGCATCGGTGAGGCTCGCATCAGCGCTGTTGAGGCTCACGGCTGAATCGTCGAGGCTCGCGTCGGCGGCCCGAGACGCCGCAGAATCGTCGGTGCAAGTGGCTTCCCGCGACTGTGAGCCAGTGCCCTCGGCCAGGCGGCTGAGCAGTGCCGCCACCACGGCGTCGCCGGCACCCGTCGGATTCCCCTGCACCGGCTGGTCGAGTTTCGCCGCCGACCGCGGCCCCGACCGGTCGATGAGCGTCAGCCCCGCTTCACCTCGAGAGGCAAGCACGGCTCCCGCCCCCGCCGCGATGAGGGCACTGGCGCTCCTGACCTGGAAGGCCGGGGTCATGCTCTGAGAACTGTCGTCGACGAAACCGTCCGCGGCCTGTGCATCCACGCGCGTCTGGTCGCTGCCCGTGGGCGTTGCGTCGGCTGCGGCGAGTTCGGCGAGTTCGGCGAGTTCCTCAGTGTTGGGTTTGAGCCAGTCGGCTCCGGCCTTCGCCGCTGTGATCAGTGCCGGCCCCGAGGTGTCGACGACGACGGAGACCCCGGAGGCATGCGCAGCGGCGACGATACGATCGACGAACCCCTCCGGCAGATCCACGGGAGTCGAACCCGAGATCGCCAGCGCCCTCACCTGCGGTTCGACGAGTCGTGAGCGCAGCTTCTCTTCGATCTGCTCCCACACCTCGACCGGGTGTTCGGAGGCGCGTTCGTTGAACAGGGTGGCGCGACCGGAGGACTCGACGAGTGCGTAGCTGCGGCGCAGTCGCGCCGGAGTCGGCGTCAGATCCCACACCAAGTCGTCGGTCGGGCCGACGGCCTCCGGCCAGTCCGTGGTATTCACCGGACCCTGCACATAGACGGACCAATCGAGCGCGGAGAGGACTTGCGCGACGTTGATCCCTTTCCCGCCGAGGCGGCCGCCGGCCTGCGCGACCCGATGCGAGGTTCCGAGATCGATTGCGTCCACATCGATGGTGAGGTCGCGGGCAGGGCTGAGCGTGAGGGTGACGACTTGCGGTGCACGGCTCGTCTCTCTGCCGGTCATCGAGCCGCACTCACGCTCGTACCGGTTGCCGTCGCGGCCGGCACCGGACGCATCCGCCGCCCCGCCGGTCATCGTTGTCCCCTGGTGAGTTGACCGGCCCTGGTGAGCTGACCGGTCCTGGTGAGCAGGCCGGCGCCGATGAGTCCGGCGACCGAACCGAGCCCGGCCGTGTGGATCTCCGGTTCGCGGTGGAATCTCAGCCGAGTGCGCATCGCGGCGGTCACTGCGGGAATGAGTTCAGAGGCACCGCTCAGACCTCCCCCGAGGACGATCGCCGAGGGAGCGGTGATCGTCACGAGCTGGGCACACATGGCGCCGAGGGCATCGGCCGCCTCGGCGAACACCTCAGCAGCGACCGCGTCGCCCGAGCGCATCGCCTCGAGCACCTCCCGCGCCCCGCCGGCGTCCCGACCGCTGCGCTCCGCGTACCGACGGGCGATCGCGGCCGCCGAAGCGATGAGCTCGACGGGCCCCTTGAACCGCCCTTCGGCGATGTCGACAGCGACCTCGAGGAAGCCCAGCTCACCGGCATATCCCCCGGACGAGACCATCCGGCCCTCGACCTGCATGGCACCGGCGATGCCCGTGCCGATGGTGACGAGTGCGGCATCGGCGGGCATCGATGCCGCGAACTCGAACTCCGCCCGACCGGCCGCGCGCACATCATGGCCGAAGACGACCTCACAGCCGAGCGACCGAGCGAGCAGATCCGCCATGGGTACATCCCGCCAGCCGAGGTTCGCCGAGTACACCGCGGTCCCCGTCGCCTCTTCGACGATGCCCGGCACGACCACGGCCGCCGTCGCGACCGGCAGTTCGGGGTGCGCTTCCGCGAGGTCATCGCGCAGTGCCACGACCGCGTCGACGATCGCCTCTTCCGGAGCGTGCACATCGGCAGTCCCCTCCGGGGCGCGCCCACCGGCAGTCCCCTCCGAGTCAGGCACGGGAGCGGACCCAGCGATGGCGGGCTCAGGTGCGACCCCCGCCGAGGCGGCTGCAGGCGTGGATGCGGTGCGGGCATCGACGAGGGCGCCGTCCGAGTCGAACAGCCCCGCCTTGAGCCCCGTACCGCCGACGTCAACGGCCAGGGCAACGGGGCCGAGACCGAGGCTGAGAGCTCCGGCCACGTCCAGGATCTCGGTGCGGGTGGTCATCCCTCGAGGACGACCGAGCGGGTCAGTGACCTGGGATTGTCCGGGTCGACGCCGAGGCGGCGAGCGCGCATGAGCGCCACCGCGTGGAGACGGACGAGATCGGCCAGGGGATCCCGGTCGGCCTGTTCGAAGCGAGCTCCGGTGGCCTCGACCTGAGCGGCGAGCCCCTCCGGCGCTCGGCCGAACTGCCAGCTCACCCGCCCCGGAGCGGCGATCGCAATCGGTCCGTGCCGATACTCCATGGACGAATAGGACTCCGTCCAGGCCCGAGCGGATTCGCGCAGCTTGAGCGCCGCCTCGTTCGCCAACCCCCAGGTCCACCCCATACCGAGGAAGCTGTACTGCTCGGCGGTGAGGAGCCCGTCGTCGATGAGCGTCTCATCGGCCGTCGTGAAGTCGGCGTCGATTCCGTCGAGCACGGTCCGGGCATCGGCGATGGCCGCCTCGAGCTCGGCGTCCTGGCCGAGCCACGACCGCATCGCCACGATCGCCGAGGTGCCGAAGCGGGTCTGGACGACCGAGCGCTCATCGGCGAAGTCGAGCTCGACGACATGGCTCGAGGCCGCGCCGATCGGAGAGTCCGCCACCCCGAGCACCGAGGTCACCGGCGTCGAACCGGCGAGCTGTTCGAGGGCGGCCGCCACCTCGGTGGTGGTGCCGGACCGGGAGATCGCGACGATGCGGTCATAGCGGCGCCCGGTGGGGAATTCGCTGGCCGTGAAGGCGTCCGTCTCCCCCTTGCCGAGGCTCTCACGCAGGGACGCGAAGACCTGCGCCCCGAACCACGAGGTGCCGCAGCCGATGACCGCGATCCGTTCCCCGTCCTGCGGCAGCGCCGAGGTTGCCGCCGGCGTCTCGAGGACGCGCTGCCAGATGTCGGGCTGACTGCGCAGCTCCGATTCCATGAACCGGCCGAGCTCGGACATCAATCACACTCCTGATCGAAACTTTCACTAATCAATCACAATAATGACACATTTCCCGCCTCAGCGATAGATAATCTGTGCGATCTGTCGGCAAGTCGATCATTCCCATGAACGTTCAGCACTGATTCCGTTCATGCTGATGCTCAACCCAGGGTGCGGACACGGTTCGCCTCGATCCCGAGCACATGCGCATCGAGGAAGGCCAGCACGGTGCGGTACCAGACCTCGGCATTGCCGCGACCGAGGATCCAGTGCCCTTCGTCCGGGTAGTAGAGGAACCGGTGCTGTGTGTCTCCGTCGGCGTCGAGCGGGGTCTTCGCCTGCGTGAGCAGATCCAGCCACAGCTCCTGCCCCTGCCCGATCGGCACCCGATAGTCCTTGTCTCCGTGGATGACGAGCATGGGGACTTCGATCTCGCCGGCGAAGAGGTGCGGAGAATATTCCGCCGCCTGCTCGCGCATCGCCTGGTCCCAGGACGAGTTGTCCGTGGTCCGGCCCATCGAGGTGGTGTTCCACAGGGAGGCATGGGTGACGATGCATCTGAACCTGCTGCCCGTATGTCCCGCGATCCAGTTCGCCATGTACCCGCCGTATGAACCGCCGGCCAGGGCGATGCGCTCATCGTCGATGTCCGCCCGCTGCCCGGCCGCCTCAGTGAGCGTCATGATGTCGGTGAAGGGAGTGCCGCCCAGCTGCTGCTGACCGCGGTCGATCATCGCCTGGCCGTACCCGGTCGAGATCGCCGGATCCGGCAGCAGCACGGCATAGCCGGCAGCGGCGAAGGGACAGGGATTCCACCGGTAGGTCCACGCGTTCCATGACCCCCAGGGTCCGCCGTGGGCGAAGACGACGAGCGGGTGCGGCCCCTGCCCTTCCGGCAGGACCAGCCATGCACGGATCGGGGTTCCGTCCTCGGCGCGGACCTCCACCTCGGTGAGGGTTCCCTCCTCGTCGAGGACGGTCGCCGGGTTCGCGAGTTCGCTGATGACGCCGGTCTCGAGGTCGATCGAGACCGGCAGGGGCGCGACATCGATCGCTGAGGCGGTCGCCACGACCGTGTCCCCGCGCAGTGCGAGTCCCGAGAACGCATACTTCTGGTCGACGCCTCCGACGAGGCGCCTCGGCTCGGCATCGTCGAGTCCGCCGATGAAGACGCTGCCGCGTCCGTGATCGTCGGCCGTGGCCACGATCGTCGAATCATCGACCCAGATCGGGGAGAACCAGAAGTCTGCGTCGGGCCACACCGGTTCCAGCTCGGCCGTTTCGAGATCGAGGACCATGAGCTCGACCGCGAGGTTGGTCCGAGGAGTCCAGAACTGTTGGCGACTGACCAGTGCTTTCGTCCCGTCGGGGCTGATGGCTTCGATGCCGAACCCGTGGTCGGCGGCCGGTTTCGTCAGCCGGTGCAGTTCGGGTTCGCCTTCGAGGTCGACGCGCCAGATCTCGCTGGCTTCGAGCTGGCCGGGGATCGGCTTCTCCAGTTCGACGAGGACGAACCGTGCTTCGTCGTCGACGGCCCAGTCGACGAGCCGTCCGCTCGGCAGCGACAGGTAGCGGAAGTCGAGGCCGGCAGGAACGCTCAGTTCGTCGGTGACCTCGGGGAAGTCGGCGCCGGACTGGTCGAGCTTCGCCACGGCCAAGGTCTGTCTGCCCGGCCCCAGGTCGTGGTCCCACCGGCGGACGGGGAATCCGGTGTGGAGGATGCCGCTGACCTTAGCCTCGCTGCGTTCGGTGCTGAATTCCTGGTGGTCGGACTCATCGGCGGCCCAGGTGTGGACGGGGAATTCGACGATGAGGGTCTCGCCCTTGATCTCGATGCGAGAGAATCCGCCCTCGTGGTCGGCGAGTTTGCGGGCCTCGCCGGTGTCCGGCAGCGCCCAGAGGCTCGAGCTCTCGGCGTCTTTGCCGTCCTCGCCCTTCCGCTTCGAGGCGAAGACGATCGTCCCGTCGTCGCTCAGCGCGGTCGGCCCGATCGACTGGGCACCGCGAGTGAGGCGGCGGGCCTCTTCGCCGCCGATGTCGGCGAGGTGGGTGAGGGAGGTGCTGCCTTCGGAGTCGAGGAATGAGTAACTGGCGATGACGCGGCCGTTCTGGTTCGTCAGGAGACCTTGCAGGCGGCGGGCGTCGAGGAGTCTGGTCACAGCGTCGTGGGTCGTCATCGTCCCATCCTAATTCGCCGGTCGACTAACGGAAGCTGGGGGCGGGGACCTTCTCGCCGTCGATGCTCACCGTCGGCAGGATCTTCCTGAACTCTTCGTCCGCCTCGGTGTTCGACTTCAGGGTGCGCATCTCGATGGTGAGGCTGACGAGGCGCCCATTGATCTTGTACCCCGTCTGGACACCGTAGGCCATGGTGGGCTGCTGATCGATGGCAAGGATCTCTGTGGCACCGAGTACCGCCTGATAGCTCCAGTACTCACCGGCGCTGAGCGAACCGGTCCTCTCGGCCAGGACCTGAGAGTCCTGCTTCGAGAAGCTGAACTTTCTCTTCTGGTCGACGACTTCCTGCGCGCTGTCGCTGTATTCGTCGTTGCAGCTGATCATGAAGACGTCTGAACTCGTCGAGCCGTCGGAGCGAGAGTAGATATGGAACTGGTCCGTGCTGCCGGTGCTGCCGGTCCAATCATCTCCGAGCGCGAAGGAGACCTCCACGGGACAGGTGCCGCCGAGGGTGACGGTCTCCTTCTTCATCCCCTCGGGAATCCCGCCCTCGGTGGGTTCGCTCGTGGGTTCGGAGCCGGCGGTCTTCTGCACACCGACCCTGACGGGGCCCGATGACGTGTCCTCGGTGCGGATCTGCAGGACCGAGCATCCGCTGAGGAGGACGGTCAGCGCCAGGGCTCCGGCGCCCGCGGCACGCCGCGTTCCTGGTGAGGGCCCGGCCCCGGCCGCGCGTTTCGGGGTGCCGGCATTCTCCGAGGCGGTCGCGGGGCCCGATCCGAGTATGCGCTTCGGGATACCGACGGTGTTCTTCGGACGCGGAGGGATCACCGCTGCTCACCCTGATCTCGCCGCTTCGGGCACCCCTCCTCCGGACCTGGCTGCTGCGGCGGGGTGTTCGGTGCGGTAGTCGGGGCGGCGCCGGGGTGTGGCGGCTGAGAGCCGGAGTTCGGCTGCGCGTTGTTGCCGAACGGCGTGGACTGCCCGACGTTCTGCGGGCCGGAGTTCGGCTGGCTGCCGGAGGGCCGCTGTGGGCCGGACTTCGGCTGGCCGGTGTAGGGCTGCGGCTGACTGCCGTACTGAGGCTGCTGCCCGAAATTCTGGGAGCCGCCGTTCGGCTGCCCGCCGTAGGGCTGTTGGGCCCCGGGAATCGGCTGGCCATAGCCCTGCCCGCCCGGCTGGCTGCCGATCGGTGGCTGCTGTCCGGTGTTCGGCTGGCTGATGCCGGGCTGACTGCCAAAGGGCTGCTGTGGTCCCGAATTCGGCTGGCTGCCGATCGGGGGCTGCTGACCGTTGTTCGGCGCACCGTTGTTCGGCTGGACGGGCTGCGGGTTCTGCCCGCCGCCCGGACCGCCGCGCGGCGGCTTGAACTGCGAATGCTGGCCGGAGTCCGGCGGCAGACCGCCGGAGACGGACTCGCCCGTGGTGCGATTGACCAGCGCCCCGTCGATGCGTTCGAGGCGACGTTTCGACGTCCGCCTCGGCGTGCCGAGGATCCGCCCCTCGAGTTCGTCCTGGTTCGGCTGGCGCGGCGGCAGGAACCCGGGTGCCTGCCGCGCATCCGCCTGCTGCACCGGCTGCACAGCATGCGATCCGGCGGCCACCCGGTCCATGTGCTCGGACATCTGCGGCACGGTCACCGGCGCGGCATCGGCGAGCACCGGCAGGACCATGCGCACCGAGGTGCCGACACCCTCCTGGCTGAACAGCTGCACTGACCCACCATGGCGGGTGACGATCGCCCGCACCAACGACAGCCCCATTCCCGAACCGGCGACGGCGCGTACCCGCGAGCCGCGGGAGAGTTCGTCCCAGACGCCTTCCTGCTCGGCCAGAGGGATTCCGCTTCCCGTATCGGCCACCTCGACGACGACCCACCGGTGGCCGTCGATGATCTGTTCGTTGGCCCGCAGCTCGACGACCTCGGCCTGCGACGAATACTTGAGCGCATTGCCCAGAAGATTGAGGATCGCGGTGAGCAGCAGGTCCTCTTCACCGGCGACGTCCGGCAGCCGCCACGGCGCCCGAGCGACCGTGGCCACGATCATCCGATCCTCGGCGCCGGGCGCGGTCGAGGCGTCCTCGACGGCCTGATGGATGAGCGCGTCGAGGTCGACGCGGGCGTATTCGATGATGCGGGTCTCGACATCGGCGAGCTTGCGCAGATCGGCGAGCAGCCGCGCCACCCGCCTCGAGGACACGTCGACCTGCTTGGCGGCCGGCTCCACCTCGGACAGGGTTCCCCCGTCGCGGACGACCTCGCGGATGCTCGCCGCCGAGGTGCGCAGCGCCGTGAGCGGATTCTTCAGCTCGTGGTCGAGACGAATGAGCATGCGATTCCGCTTCGTCATCGAGTCCTCGGCGGCCGCGGTCTCGATGGACTCCCGCAGCGTCGCCTCCCGCTTCTGCAGAGACCGCCATGCGAACCATGCTCCGACGGCGAGACCGGCGAGCACGAGGACGATCAGGAGCAGGAACAGCCAGACCTGGATCTCGACAACGAGGAAATTCGTCATACGTGCCTCTGGCCGTCCTCTCCGCGGACCTCACCGACGAAGCGGTATCCGCGTCCCTGCACGGTGGCGATCCACCGCGGTTCGGCGGCATCCTCGCCGAGCACCCGTCGCAGCTCTGCGACTCGGGAGTCGACCGCGCGAGTGCCCACGGCCTCCTCGAAGCCCCACAGGACCTCGAGCAGTCGGGAGCGTTCGATGAGCTCCTCCTTGTGCACCATGAGGTACTCGAGCAGAGTGAAGCCCTTCGGCGTGATGACGAGTTCGCGCGGCCCCAGCCACGCCCTCCGACCGACGCGGTCGACGCGCAGCCCGAAGCTCGACACGAGCACGGGGGCCGTCGCCAACGGGGGGCCGTCATTGCGGGTACGTCTGAGCACCGCGCGGATGCGAGCGACGAGCTCATGCGGGTCGAAGGGTTTGTTGAGGTAGTCGTCGGCGCCCTCCTCGAGCGCCATCGCCCGCTCGACGCCCTCCCCGACCTGAGTCAGCAGCAGCACCGGGACCCAATTCTCCTCCTGCCGCAGACGCCTGAGCACCTGTCGGCCGTCGGCTCCGGGCATGAGCACGTCGAGCACGCAGACATCGGGTCTGTGCCGGTGGATCTCATCGAGAGCCAGCAGTCCGTCGCTGGCCGGCAGAACCCGGAAGCCTGAGCGCTCGAGGAACGGCACCACCGCCCCGAGGACGTCGGGCTCATCATCGGCGACTAAGACGAGTGGTTGGGGCTCGCTGTGATTGTCAGTCGTCATGGTGGTCTGGTCCGGTTCCTCTCTGGCGTTCCCAAGCAAGCTCTCGGGCCTCAGCACGATCGACCGCCTCGGCGAGTTCGTCTCGGTACAGCATAGAACGACGCAGGTGCTTGGTGCGATAGCCGGCGCGGCCGACCATATGCGTGGCGACGGGGATCGTCACCAGCTGGAAGGAGATGATGATCGCCAGCGTCGTCACCGTCGCCCATGTCGGGAACTGGATCGCGACCCCTACACACACGAGCGTCAGGCCCAGGACCTGCGGTTTCGCACTCGCGTGCATGCGGGAGAGCAGATCCCCGAAGCGGACGAGTCCCACCGCGGCGGCCAAGGACAGGACCGCGCCGAGGAGGATGAGCACTGCCGAGATGATGTCAAGAACCATTGTTCTGCCCTTCCCCGGAGGTCTCGTCCGTTTCCGTCGGAGCCCTGTCCGCGTCAGTCGAGGCCCTGTCCGCGTCAGTCGAGGCCCTGTCCGCGTCCGTCGAGCCCCGGCTCATGTGCTCGGCGTCATCGGGACCGGGATCGGGTCCCGTGCCCTCGCCCTCCCCGTCGACGTCGGCGTCGGGATCGTAGGTCGGGTCCTCGATCTCGGTGACCTCATCGGTCACCGGACCTGCGTCCTGCGACGATGCGGACCGCGCCCCCGCCTCGGCGGTGGTGTCCTCACCCTGCGCAGACTCACCCTCCGCAGCGGAGTCCCGCTCACCGGGCCCCTGCTCACCGGCATCCGACGGTGTCTCATCGCGGGCGTCCCGCGGCATGTGCCAATCGGTGCTGGAGAAATCGGACAGCGCACCCGCCTCGGCGCCGGGAGTCATCGAATCGGACTTCGAGACGTACCGGGACACGCTCACGGACCCGACGAATCCGAGCATCGCGAGCACGATGAGCACCGGCAGCAGGTCCGTGCGGTCAGACAGCGCCATGTACCCGCCGAGACCGCACATGATCGAGGCCAGCACCACGTCGGTGCCGATCATGCGATCGAGGATCGAGGGCCCGCGGACGATGCGATAGAGGGCGAGGACCACCGAGGCGGCCAGGAGCAGCGAACCGGCGACGATGAGGATGTCGAGGACGATCTGACTCATGCTGATCCTCCAGCGGTCTCGCCGAGCGGATCCGGACGGGAGCGCAGCGCGGCGAGGTCACGATGCGAACCGAGCGTGCGGATGAGCAGCTCCTCGATGTGATAGACCTGCGCCTTGGCCTTGCGCACCTTCTCCTCCGAATCGCAGTCGAGGAAGTGGAGGTAGAGGATGCCCATCGACCGGTCACTGTCGATGATGATCGACCCGGGGATGAGGCTGGCGGTGTCGGCGATGAGCGTGAGCACGAGGTCCGAGCTCGTGCGCAGATCGCAGGCGACGACCGAACCGGCACCGACGGCGCGGGGCCGGAATGCGAACCACGCGACCTCGATCGAGGCGTAGAGCACCGAGTAGATGAACCACAGGCCGAAGACCAGCGCATGCCAGACATTGAACCGGCCGGAGAGCACCACCGGCGGCAGGTAGAAGACGCGGGTGACGAGGAACGCGACCACGATGCCCGAGACCACGGTGATCGCCGTGACCGAATCCCACAGCATCAGCCACAGCAGGACGAGGGAGATGAGCAGCACGAGCTGCTGGACGAACCCTCTGCCGCGGCTCATCCGCGGTCGGGTCGGGCCGGCAGGACGGCTCAGGCGCGTCGATCGTCTCGGACTCATCAGCTCTCATCTCCGAGCACGTTGGAGACGTAGTCGAGCGGGGTCTGCAGATTCTCTGCCGCCCGTTCCGCCATCCCCCACAGCGGTTCGGCCGCGACCGTGAGCACGATGGAGGCGATGACGATCACCGAGGTGGCCACCACCATGGCAGGGGGCACGCCGATCTGAGACTTCCACTTCTTCCCGGCCAGCAGCGTCTTCTTCCGTTCGGCGAACTCGTCGACGAGGTCCGCATTGGGCTCCTCGACGTCGGCGGGGTCGCGCCAGAAAGCGAGGTTGAAGGTACGGCCGATGACGTAGAGGGTGAGCAGGCTCGTCAGGGCGCCGGCGACGATGAGGACCGTCGGCAGCCACGCGTGGTCGTCGAAGCCGGCGAGGAACAGCGCGACCTTGCCGATGAAGCCGGAGAACGGCGGAATGCCGGAGAGATTGAGGGCCGGGACGAAGAACATGATCGTCAGCACCGGAGAGAGCACCATGAGTCCGCCCAACGACCTCGTCGAGGTGGACCCGCCGCGCATCTCCACGAGCCCGATGGCCAGGAACAGTGCGGTCTGGACGATGATGTGGTGGAGCGTGTAGTAGATCGCCGCGGACAGGCCCACACTCGTGCCCAGAGCCACACCGAAGAGCATGTAGCCGATGTGGGAGACGAGGGTGAAGGACACGATCCTCTTGATCTCCGACTGCGCGATCGCACCGAGGATGCCCACGAGCATCGTCAGTCCCGCCGCGATGAGCAGCGGCACCCGCAGGGAGGAATCGGCGAACAGCAGCGTCTCTGTCCGGATGATCGCGTAGATGCCGACCTTCGTCAGCAGTCCCGCGAACACCGCGGTGACCGGGGCCGGAGCCGTCGGGTACGAGTCGGGCAGCCAGAATGAGAGCGGGAAGATCGCGGCCTTGATGCCGAAGCCGAGCAGCAGCAGCACGTGGAGGATCATCTGCACATCGGCGGGCAGGTCGGAGATCCGCTCGGACAGCTGCGCCATGTTCACCGTGCCGGTCGCCGCGTAGATGATGCCGATCGCGGTGAGGAAGATGACCGAGGACACGAGAGAGATGATCACGTAGGTCACGCCCGCCCGGATCCGTTCGGCCGTCGCACCGAGGGTGAGCAGAACATACGAGGCGACGAGGAACATCTCGAAGCCGACGTAGAGGTTGAACAGGTCGCCGGCGAGGAAGGAGTTCGCGATGCCCGCGCACAGCACCAGATAGCTGGGGTTGAACACGGAGATCGGGGTCTCGTTCGAATCGTCGTTCGCGTCCTGGCTCAGAGCGTAGACGAGCACGCACAGAGTCACCAGCGAGGAGACGATGAGCATGAGCGCGGAGAGCCTGTCCGCCACGAGCACGATGCCCGCCGGCGGCTCCCACCCGCCGATGGCCACGACCTGCGGCCCGTGAGCGTCGACGCCGAAGAGCACGACCGTGGCGATGACCATGACCGCCAAGAGGATCGCGATCGACACGACGTTCTGCGCCTTCGTGTACTTGGACAGGACGAGCGTGATGCCCGCGCCGATGAGCGGCAGCAGAACCGGCAGCGGAATGAGGACGGGCAGGAGATCGATCATGCGTCATCCCCCTTCGTGCCCTTGGCGTCGTTGGTGTCCTTCGCTTCCTCGGTGTCCGTCGCTACGTCGGCATCCGTCGCTTCCTTGGCGTCCGTCGCTTCCTCGGCGGCCTCGGCCTCGTTCGCACTGTGCGCGTCCGTCTGGGAGTCCACGACCGCCTCGGCGATGGCATCGGCCTGGGCCGGGTTCGGAGCATCGTCGATCTCCGCGGCGATCTCTTCCCTCTCATCGGGAGTGCCGTCGTCGTCGAGGTCGACGGCACCCCTGATCGGGGACTCCGCCTCGTCACCGAACTCGGTGTCGTCGTAGTCGGTGCTCGCCTCCGCCTCGGAGTCGATGACCTTGGTGATCGCGACCTGGAGGTCGGCGTCGTCGTCCTGCAGCGAATCGGCGCGCATGAGCCTCCAGGAACGGTAGATCATCGCCAACAGGAACGCGGTCACGGCGAAGGTGATGACGATTGCGGTGAGGATGAGGGCCTGCGGCAGCGGGTCGGACATGCCCTCCGTCGACAGGTTCTTCCCATCGGTCAGCGGCACCGAACCGCGGCCGGCGGTGAGGATGATGAGCAGATTCGCGCCGTTGCCGAGCAGGATGAAGCCGAGCAGGACACGGGTCAGCGACCGCTCGAGCATGAGGTAGATGCCGGCGGCGAAGAGGACGCCCATGGCCACGACCATGACGAAGGGCATGCTCACAGTCGACCTCCTTCCGCACCGTTGTCGACGTCGAGTTCGTTGACCCGATCCATGATCACCGACACGGCTCGGTGTTCGGCCGTGGTGCCCATGTTCTCGGAGAAGCTGACGTTGTCGTGAATGCGGTGGGCCAGCATCGCCTCGTCGCGCTCCTGGTGCAGGTCGACTTCGGCGCCGAGCGAGCGGAGGATGTCGAGCATGAGGCCGATGACGATGAGGTAGACACCGATGTCGAAGAAGGTCGAGGTGCCGAAGGACAGGTGTCCCAGCAGCGGCAGATCACCTTCGAGGTAGACGGAGTCGAAGACGGTCTCGCCCCACACCCAGCCGCCGATGACGGTGAGCACCGCCGTGACCAGGCCGGTGCCGAGCATCCCGGACGGAGTGAAGGGGGCCGCCTCGGCGAGTTCGTACTTGCCTCCGGCCAGATAGCGCACGACGAGCGCGAGCCCGGCGACGAGGCCGCCGGCGAATCCGCCGCCGGGGTCGTTGTGACCGGCGAAGAGGAGGTAGACGGAGAAGACCATGACGGCGTGGAAGATCAGACGTGCGGTCACCTCGAGGATGATCGAGCGGTTGCGCGGGGCCAGGGTGCGTCCGGCGATGAGCCAGGACACGCGCTTCTGCGACAGATCCTCACGTCCGGGGTTGTGGATGTCGGCGACCTCTTCGGCCACGGGCTGGAAGCGGACCCGGCCGGCCGCCTCGGTGCCGTCCTTCTTCCGTTCGAAGCGGTGGAGGTGACCCTCGCGACCGCGGACGAAGATGAGGCCGGCGATCCCGGTTCCCGCAGCGACGAGCACGGAGATCTCACCCATCGTGTCCCACGCACGGATGTCGACGAGGGTGACGTTGACGATGTTCTTGCCGTGGCCGAGTTCGTAGGCGAGCTGACCGAAGTCGACCGAGACCGGATCGGACACGCGCACGCCCGCGGCGATGAGGACCACCAGCATCATCGTGATGCCCACGGCACCGCCGATGATCGCCCGCCAGGCCGGGGTGAAACGGCCGGTGGACTCGCCGATGCGGGCCGGCAGGCGACGGAGGACGAGGACGAAGACGACGATCGTGATGGTCTCGACGAGCACCTGCGTCAGCGCGAGGTCGGGTGCTCCGACGAAGGCGAAGTAGGCGACCATCGCGTATCCGGAGATGCCGGTGACGACGACCGCGGTGAATCGCTTCCGCGCTCTCGTCGCCGAGATCGCGACGATGATGAGCACGGTCGCGACGATGAAGTCGAGCGGGGTGTCGGAGAGGTGGAAGTCGATGTTCCAGGTGTCGTTGGAGATGACGGCCAGACCGACGCCGGCGACGAGGACGAGGTAGACCACGGCCTGATAGAACGGCAGCGAACCGCGCTGGGTGCGAGCGGTGACCCACAGCGCCAGGGCCTCCATCCAGCCGATTGACTTCCGATAGAGCTCGTGGAAGTCGATGCCCGACGGCAGCGTCGACTGCACCTTCGCGAACGGGCGGCGCAGCACGAAGAGCGCGAGGCCTGCGGCGATCGTGACGGCGGAGAATGCGAGTGCCGGTTCGAGACCGTGCCACAGTGCCAGGTGGTAGTGCCCGTCCTCGGCGGACACCACCGGCAGGGAGTCGGTCCACGCGGAGAAATAGCCGTCGAGGAGGCCGACCCCGGGGCCCAAGGCAAGGGTCATCGCGGTGAGGATGAGCGGAGCGACGACGAGGGTGACCTTCTCGTCGCGGCGAGCGATGTCGTCGACTCCGGGCTTCGAGGAGAACGCTCCCCAGACGAAGCGCGCCGAGTAGGCGACCGTGAGGATCGAGCCGATCATGATGCCGATGAACGCGATCACCGAGGACTTGTCCGGGGAGGCCAGCAGCGTCGAGTACGCGGCCTCTTTCGCGGCGAAGCCGAGCATCGGTGGCAGTCCCGCCATCGAGGCGGCCGCGATCGTCGCGCACACGGCGACGACGGGGAAGGCCTTCCACCCCCCGGAGAGCTTCGTCAGATCACGGGTGCCGGCACGGTGGTCGATGATGCCCACGCACAGGAACAGGCAGGACTTGAACAGCGCATGGGCGATGAGCAGACCCAGGGCCGCCTTCGTGATGTCCGGGGTCCCGAACGAGGCCATGGTGGTGAGGAAACCCAGCTGGGAGACGGTGCCGAAGGCCAACAGAAGTTTGAGGTCGGTCTGCTTGAGCGCCTGCCACCCGCCGATGAACATCGTCAGCAGGCCGAGGGTCAGCAGCGTCTCGGTCCACCCCGGGACGTGGTGGTATCCGGGCGCCAGCCGCAGCACGAGGTAGATGCCGGCCTTGACCATGGCGGCGGCGTGGAGGTAGGCGCTGACCGGGGTGGGTGCGGCCATGGCACCGGGCAGCCAGAAGTGGAACGGCATGAGCGCCGACTTCGAGATCGCGCCGATGAGGATGAGGATGACCGCGCTGATGATGATCGGACCGGTGTCCATGCCCTGCTGAGCGCGATCGATGAGCGTGGAGATCCGGCCGGTGCCGGTGGCTGTGATGAGCATGATCATGCCCACGAGCATGGCCAGGCCGCCGGCGGTGGTGACGATGAGCGCCTGCAGGGCGGCCTGGCGGGAGCGGCGCCGGGACTGGTTGTGGCCGATGAGCAGGTACGAGAAGACCGTGGTGCCTTCCCAGAACAGGTAGAGCATGAGGAGCTCGTCGGCGACGACGAGTCCGTACATCATCGCCGCGAAGGCCATGAAGATGCCGGCGAAGCGGGCCAGGCCCGGCTCGTCGGGCGGGAAGTAGCGGGCACAGTAGACGAAGACGAGGGTTCCGACGCCGGTGACGAGCAGACTCATCACCCAGGAGAGGACATCGAGACGGAACACACCCTCAAGTCCCAGCGCCGGCAGCCAGTCCATCGACTCGACCAGGGGGTGGGCAACGGGCCCGAAGAGGTCGCCGATCTTCGACAGGCTGAAGATCAGTCCCGCCAGGGGAACGAGGGCGAGGAAGAAGAAGCCGTTGCGGCCGAGGAGGCGGATCAGGGGGTAGGCAATGACAGACGCGCCGAAGAAGGCACCTGTCATGGCTAACACCGGCAGCCACCTCCGTCATATGCCTGAATGCGGGAAAGGTCCGTGACCTATTTTTGCACGGACGGGCGTTGTTTCCCCAATCAGGAAACGTCTGATATGGGGGCGAATCGCCCGTCATGACGGGGCTCGCACCTGGAGTGACGCCGAGGTTGGGCGACGTTCGGCGCGACCGGATCGGGAGGTTGCGACGTCCAGGTAAGGGAGGCAGCCGTCACCGGTTCGAAACTGCTGTCGAGCTCACTTGCGGAGCTGAGAAACTCACTCATCCAGCCGGCGAAGTCCACTCGCGCAGCTGGCGACTGGTGACGAGGAAGCCGTTCTCGTCGAGCCCGATCCCATCGCAGCCGACGAGGAGCTCGGCCCCGATGGCATCGGTCAGCCGGGCGACTTCGCCGCGCATCCGCCGGAACCGCCGGCTCTGGTCGGGTCGGTAGCGACGGGACTCGGTGTCCATCCAATGCACGTGGTACTCGATCTGCGGAGCGTCCGAGTGTGCGGCGATGATCGGCGGCACCCATTCGGCCTCCATCACACGGATCTCGAGGCTGCCCGCGCTCTCGGCGATGTCTCCGAGCGGGACCAGCAGCGCATAGCCGTCGAGGACGACCGGAGCCGAGGGGTCGAAGAGCGGATCGTCGATGCTCGCCTGTGCCAGCACATCCTCGTCGGGGGTGGGCAGCGCCTGCTGGAAGGCGTGCGGGGCATGCCGGCGCACGAACTCCAGCGCCACCGCCGGTTCGAGCCAGTACGGCGAGTAGAGGTAGAGGTCGACCTTCGCATCGGGGTCGGGAATGATCACGCGGGTCGGCAGATCGGCCTCATCGGCCAGGCGCAGCCCCGTGTGCAGGCGGGAGGCGATGGACAGGAAGAGGCTGAGCATCCGTTCCTCCTCCCGGTCGGGCATCCCCGCCGGGAAAGCCTCATGGAGCCCGTCCGCATCGGCGTGCCAATCCGGCGGCGGGGTCGGCTGACGGTCGCGGGGGCAGTCGATGACGACGGCGTGCCGGGCCCAGTCGGGAACGTCGAGAGCGGCGACGTCGGCAGGTTCGAGGTCGACCCCGATGCTGAGCCGGGAGTGCCGACTCAGCCGCATCTGCCCGTGTTCGTCGAGGCGCGGCTGCAGGTCGGGAAGCTTGTTGTGGATGAGCGCGAGGACATCCGAGACCTCGACCTCGTCATCGAGGAGCAGGAGGTGGAATCCCCGCAGATCCGCCGAGGTGGCCGTCTCCGCAGGTGCGGATCCGCCGCGGGCGCCGTAGCCGGGCCTGCCCGTCGACGGCATCCCCGTCCGCCGCCTGCTCGCGGCAGAATCGGAGACGTCGGGCGGCTGAGTGTGGTCAGGGCCGGCGGGAATGGAAGGGCGGCCGGGGCCTGCGACACCATGGTCGGCAGGAATACCGGCACCGTCAGGGTCGGCGATGCCAGAGCCGACGGCGCCGGTTCCAGTTCGGTCAGGGACGTCCGAGTCAGGGCCGGCATAGTCGGGGCCGGCATAGCGCGCGCCGTCGGCCTGTTCGCGGGCGGCGCGTTCAGCGGCTTCGCGTTGGAGCCGCAGTTCGCGGCGAGTGATCACATGTCCCTCCGGTAGAAGTTGAGGTGCGATCGAGAGGCCGTGGGACCGCGCTGACCCTGGTACCGGTTGCCGGTGGCCTCCGAACCGTAGGGGTTGAGCGCCGAGGAGCTGAGGCGGAAGAAGCACAGCTGCCCGATCTTCATGCCCGGCCACAGAGTGATCGGCAGGGTCGCGACATTCGAGAGCTCGAGGGTCACGTGGCCGCTGAATCCCGGATCGATGAATCCGGCGGTCGAGTGGGTGAGCAGCCCGAGCCGTCCCAGCGAGGACTTCCCTTCGAGGCGGGCGGCGACGTCATCGGGCAGAGTGACGAGCTCATGGGTCGAGGCCAGGACGAACTCGCCGGGGTGGAGGACGAACGGCTCTCCCGGGGCAGCCTCGACGAAGCGCGTGAGTTCAGGCTGTTCGAGGCTCGGATCGATGACCGGGTACTTGTGGTTGTCGAAGAGACGGAAGTAGCGGTCGAGGCAGACGTCGACGCTGGCCGGCTGGATCAGCGAGGGGTCGTAGGGGTCGAGGACGATGCGACCGGAGTCGAGCTCGGCGCGGATGTCGCGGTCGGATAGGAGAGTCACGTATCCGATGGTAGTCGTTCGGGCGCCGGAGCGCTCGAAATGCTGCGCTCGAGGATCCGTGCCTGAGATGCTGTGCCCGAGCCCGGCGCGGCAACCGTCCGACCAGCGCTCAGCAACCCGAAATATGAGCACCCGACAGTCGTCGGACGACAGTGAAAACGAGCAAGCCCCAGTGCGACACGCCGAATTGATGTCACAAACCGATAACGATTCACCCCAATTCTCCTGGTTTTTGCCCGTGTGTCTCCCCACAGCGACTGGTGAATGCTTTAGAGTGATGTGCTGTACGGACCCGCGCACGATGGTGCCTTCCCCTTCTTAAGCCAAGGAATGCCGGGAGTCCCATCGCCTTTCGTGGGTAGACAACAATCGAAAGGCATTACTGTGAAGACCTCGCGTCTTGTGCTTGCCCCCGCAGTAGCCGTTGCATTGACAGGTCTTGCTGGCGCCCCGGCGTTCGCGGAGACATCGTCCCCCGCTACGGTCTCTCCCACGGAGGTCTGCGCTCAGGAAGAGCAGCAGTCATCCGACGACTCCGAATCGGATTCCTCTGTTCCCGACGAATCGGATCCTCAGGCCACCCTTGCTCAGGCGCAGGTGACCCGAGACGACATCGCGGACCAGAAGAAGGGAATCGGCTTCTCCGGCACCGGATTCACCCCGGACGAGAAGGCCACCGTGACGGTCGTCGGCACCGACGGCACCGAATACGCACCGGAGAAGAAGCTCACGGTCGACGAGAAGGGCGAGGTGTCCGGCACCTACTTCTTCTCCGTGACCGAGGGAGCGAAGGTTCCCGTCGGGAAGTACTCGCTCTACCTCACCGATCTCAAGTCGGAGAAGAAGTCCTCGAAGGTCAGCTTCGAGGTCGTCTCCAAGGCTTCCGACGTCGACAATCCCGGAAACGATGACACTCCGGGCAACAACGACGACGACAAGAACTGCGACTCCGCCACCGCTCCGGCCGACAACGGCGACGACGCGACCGAATCGGAATCGCCGTCGCCGTCCGAGACCGGAACCGAGAAGCCCTCGGAGTCGAACACTCCGAGCCCGACCGAGACCGACGACAAGTCTGACGACAAGTCCAGCGAAAGCCCGGTCAAGGGAGTCAACCCCGGCCCGGCCAAGAAGCCCACTACTGAGGCTCCGAAGCCGACCGAGACCGACGATGCCAAGGACGCCGACGACGAGGACTCCGACAAGGCCGAGGACGCCGACGACAAGACGTCCGAGGCTCCGACGACGTCCGAGGCCCCGACGACGTCCGAGGCTCCGAAGCCGACCGAGACCGACGACGCCGACGCGTCCAAGGACTCCGAGGACACCGACAAGTCCGACGACACGAAGCGGAAGGCGTCCGAGGACGACGGCTCGAAGTCCGACGACGAGAAGTCCGAGGACAAGGCCTCCGAGTCGACCGGACCGGCCAGCCCCGGCTCCGATGAGAAGAAGGCTCCGGCAGCTGCCAAGCAGTCCCTCTTCATCGACCCGACGGAGATCAGCTCCGAAGACTTCCTCAACAAGGGCATCAAGCTCGGCGTCAGCGGAGCCCAGCCCGGTGAGAAGATCACCATCACGGTCGAGCATGCCCAGGGCAAGGTCGATCGCTACACGATGACGAAGGAAGCCGACTCCGAAGGCAAGGCGACCTTCGGCGTCCAGGCCAAGGTCAAGTCCGTGCTCGGCACCTACAACGTCACCGCTCAGGCCGAGAGCTTCGATGAGCCCCAGGGCGGAAGCTTCACGGTCCTCACCAACGGCACCGCCGTCGACGACGGCGGCAACGGCTCCGGCAGCAACAGTGCGGGCAACGGCTCGGACTCCTCCGGAAGCGACCTGCCGCGCACCGGTGCCGAGATGACCGGCCTGGCACTCGGTGTCGGTCTGCTCGCCGTCGGTGCCGCAGCCGTCATCATCACCCGTCGGCGGATGCACGCCACCGACGACCCAGCGGAGTTCTAAGATCCGTTGAACGATGAATTGTCCCTCGCGGGGCTGCAGCTCGCTGGGCGCGAGATCGATCTCGGACGTCTGCGAGCAGGGACAATGCTCGGACTCATGGGCAGCCCGGACAGCACCACCTCGGTGGTGCTGTCCGTGGCGGCCCTGTCCCACGTCGCACCACCGCCACGCGTCCCGACCGGAGACCGGTCGGGTCGTTTGCGTGTGCGCAGCTGGATGAAGCACTATCTTCGCGACGCCGATGCCGGATCTGGGGAGGCGGCATCGGCGCAGATGACGGATGCATTGACGACGTTCGGTCTGCGGCCGGAGATCCTGCGACATCGCCTGCGCGACCTCGAGGCCGCCGACCGTGCCCGCCTCACCTTCGCCGCGGCGTGGGCGAGCGGATCCCGGTGGCTGACCTTCATCGACCCGTTCGCCTCGGTGCCGGGCCACCTGCGCACCGGACTGCGGAATCGCTTCGCCGAACTCGTTCGCGTCGAGGGCCGCGGAGTCGTGTTGAGCTCGAATTCGCTGACCGATCACACCATCGCCGAGGCAGGGGTGGCCGACATCGAGAAGGACCAGCTCGTCGCGCTGGGTTCCTTGGAGGAGATCGTGAGCGAACCCCGGGGTTCGCTTCCGGCCGAGCTCAGCGGCGTCAACGTCTATTCGGGTCTGGCGCGCAGGGGATGGCTGTCGATCGGCCATTCGGCGGTGAAGGCCCGCACCGAACTCGACGGGAAGGTCTTCGTCACCCTCGGGTGGCGTGCCGCGCTGCTGTCACTGGACGAGCACGACCCGGCGTTCACCTCGGCGACGGTGTTCGAAGCTATCATCACGGGACTGCGCGATCGCGGCTCCTGCCTGCAGGCGAAGCTGTCCCCGGTCGACACCGAGATGGGGCTCGCACTCGACGTCGACCTCGCCGACCTCGCCGGGACCGCGGGTGCTGCTCGCACCACCGACATCGACGGTGCGGCGGGCCCCACCGGCTCGGCCGATGCGCCGGCTGCCGCCTCGGCGGGGTTCGGGATCCTCCATCCGGGGCTCGGCTCGACCGTCGCCGAACTGCTTGCCAACGTCAAGGTCGGCACGCATGTCTTCGTCGAGGTCGACACTTCCGCGTTGCACGCCTACTCAGTGGAGTGATGTGCGGCAGATAGACTGAATTCTGCTCAGTCCCCGCTCAGTCCCCAACCGAATCAGGAGAGCCATGCGAACCTCGCGCACGCTTCTGATCTCGGCTCTGACAGTCATCGTGCTCACGGTCGCGGCCGTTCCCCTCCTCAACCTCACCGTCTACACGCCTGCCAGTGCCGCAGAGGCCTATATCGGCGCGCTCGAAAAGGGCGACGCCCACCGCGCATTCTCCTATCTGTCCTCCCCCACTCCGGCATCGACGCTGGCGCTGAGCAGCGAGGTTCTGTCCGCAGCTCCCGATCTGCCGCGGGAGGCGAAAGCGGAGACCGTCTCCGTCGACGGCGATCACGCGAAGGTCCGCCTCAGCTACACCCTGTCCTCACAGGAGCAGACGATCGATCTGACCATGGTCAGGCTCCCTGCAAGCGCGGGCCTGTTCGACCGTTGGGCCATCGAGCAGAAGAAGTGGCCGACCCTGACCCTCGACGTCTCAGGGTCCTCGACGGCGACGGTCAACGGCTATGGGGTCAGCGCCGGGTCGGTGCCGGTGCTGTTCCCGGCCAGCTACCTCGTCGGGTTCGATGCGACGTATCTCAAGTCGAAGTCCGAACGCGCCGAGGTGACCGCCCCCGGTGATTCCCACACCGTGAAGCTCTCGCCCGAACCGACGGCCAAGCTCGAGGAGACCGTGACCGAGCAGGTCACCGACCACCTCGAGAACTGCGTGAAATCGAAGACGCTCATGCCGGCCGGGTGCGTTTTCGGCTACGACACGGACAACGAGATCATCGGCGATGTCAGCTGGTCTCTCGAGCGCAAGCCGCAGATCAGCCTCACAGCGTCGGGCAACGACCTCGAGGTCACCCCGTCGACGGTGGAGGTCCGGATCAAGGGCCGCTACCGCGACATCGTCACCGCGGCCGAACACGATTTCGACGAGAAGCTCTCGTTCGTCCTCGGCGGCTCCGTGGTCGTGAAGTCCTCGCAGGTCAGCTTCGAACCGCGCCGCCTCGGCGACGTCTCCGTCGGGTGAATGGACTCAGCTCGGACGGGCTCGTCGGGTGAGGTCGTATCCGGCGGGTGAGGTCGTCGGGTGAGGTCCCTCCCTTCCACTCGCTCGGTCCGAAAAATCAGAGCCTGGCTCGATTGTTTGGTCGTTCCACAGCGTTCTGAGCGTTCAGAACGAAGCGGATCGACCAAACAATCTTTGGAAGAGGGGCTCAGGCGCCGCGGAGGTCGAGGTTGAGTTCGTTCGGCGCCGCGTCCGCGAGATCGACGGGGATGCCCCAGTCCTGCTGGTAGAGGTGGCAGGCCGCGTGCAGCGGGATCTCTCCCCCGGGCTCTCCGTCGCAGGCGGCGGCACGCGCGGTCACATGCAGCACTCCACCGTCGAGGTCGGGGTTGATGACGATGTCGCGTCCGAGTCCTTCGGCTCCCCCGTCGCCGGAGACGATGAGCTCCGGCGGGGTCGACGAGACCCGCAGGAACGTCGGATCGCCCCAGCGGTCATCGAGTTTCTGCCCGGCCGGAACCGTGAAGCTCACGCTGATCGACACCGGCCCGGACGCGATCTGAGTCGAAGGGCGCTTCGTCGTCAGCGCGCCTTCGTCGACCTTCTGGGCGTCCTTGGGCAGCTTCACCCGGGTCAGCGTGTGCGCGGCGGACTCGACGACGAGGAGTTCGGCCTCGCCTGAGGTGCCTGGTGCGGAGGCAGCATCATCGGCAGCGCCGACTCCGGTGGCCGCGCCCGATGCTGAGCCAGAGCCAGTGCCGGCTTCGCCCTCACCGTCGGCCCCGGCGGCGTCGACGACGAGGATGTCCGAGGGTTCGCGCAGCCCCCGGGCCAGCGTGGTGACCTCTTCGGTGGTCGGGCCGTAGCGGCGGATCGCACCGTTGTAGGTGTCGGCGATCGCGATGGACCCGTCGGGCAGGCTGCGCACTCCCAAGGGGTGCTGCAGGCGCGCCTCGGCGGCCGGTCCGTCACGGAAGCCGAAGTCGAAGAGCCCGACGCCCACCAGCGTGGAGACCATGCCGCTGGCGGGGTCGAGGCGCCGGATCGAGGAGGTCTCGGAGTCGGCGATGAGCACCCGGCCTTCCGAGTCGAGGTCGAGACCCGATGTCTGGGCGAACCAGGCCGACTCGGCGTCTCCGTCGCTCAACCCCTCGTTCATCGTGCCCGAGAGGATGCGGATCGATCCGTCCTCGGGGTCGAAGGACCAGATGGTGTGATTGCCGGCCATCGCCACGACCACCTCGGCGGTGGAGGGGACGAAGAGGACGTCCCACGGCGAGGACAGCTTCACATCACGCCCGGGCCCGTCGTATCGCCCGAGCTCACCGTGCTTGCCGCAGACATTGTCGATGGCGCCGACCATGTGCTGCTCGCCGGTGCCGGCGAGGGTCGTCACGGTCTCGGTCTCGAGGTCGATGCCGCGCAGGAGGTGGTTGACGGTGTCGGCGACGACGAGGCTGTAGCCGACCTTCGCGGCGAGCTCGTCGGGCAGCACGGCGATGCCGCCGGGTTCGCTGAAGGACGCCGTGGCGAAGTCTCCGTCGTCCGCGCCCCGCTCACCGGTGCCGATGCGGCGGATGATGGTCTGCGCTGTTGCGTCGTATTCGACGAGGCTGTGGTGTCCGGAGTCGGCGACGAGGAGGTTGCCCGTGGGCAGCCGCGTGACCTTCCCGGGATAGAACAGGTCGGTCTCCGGTGCCGGCGGCGGCACGTAGGGGCCGTCACCGGAGTGGAGCGTGCCCTTGGCCGAGTGTTCGGTGATGAGGCCCTCGATGATCTCGGTGAGACCGGCGGCGTGGCCCTCGCCGGACATCGTCGCCACGAGGTAGCCCTCGGGGTCGATGACGGCCAGCGTCGGCCAGGCGCGGGCGGTGTAGGCCTGCCACGTGATGAGGTCCGGGTCGTCGAGGACGAGGTGTTCGACCTGGTAGCGTTCGACGGCCTGGTCGACGGCCTCGACGGTGCGTTCGAACTCGAACTTCGGCGAGTGGACGCCGATGATGACGAGTTCCCGCCCGTACTTCTCCTCGAGCGGGCGCAGCTCGTCGAGGACGTGGAGGCAGTTGATGCAGCAGAACGTCCAGAAGTCGAGCAGAACGACCTTGCCGCGCAGGTCGGCCAGGGTGAGGTCCTTGCCGCCGGAGTTCATCCACCGGCGCCCGACGAGCTCGGGCGCGCGGACCTTGACGTCGCGTGTCGACGCCGTGTGCGTCGAGGCCTCGCGTGTCGACGCTGAGGATGCGACCGTCGCCGAGGCTGCCGCCGGGTCAGCGGCGGGAGCAGGGACGGTGGATTCTTCCGGGCTGGTGTTCATGCCTCAATGATCGCAGATCCATCGCCGAGGCGGCCCGGACGGTGTCATGATGTGACCGGCCCCTCGTCCCTGCTGTCACACGGGGCGCCGGCGGGCGGTCGTTGTACGTGGCACCGGCGGGTGCTGGGAGCGGACGGGCGCAGACGCTGTCACACGGGGATGAGGATCGGGTGGTCGATTCCCTCCGGCCGCACACGGCGCACGGGCTGCCCGTAGACCTCTTCGACGAGCGATTCCGTCAGTGCCTCGGCCGGCCCGCCGTCGGCGACGAGCCTTCCGTCTCCGAACACGAGGACACGGTCGGAGTACCGCAGGGCGAGGTTGAGGTCGTGGAGGACGACGACGATGGCGGCGCCGTCGCCGCGCAGCTGACGCACCGATGTCAACAGCGATTCCTGATGCCTGAGGTCGAGGGCGGCGGTGGGCTCGTCGAGGAAGACGATCGGGGTGGTCTGCACCTTCGTCCGCGCAAAGGACACGCGTGCGGCCTCACCGCCGGAGAGCGTCGTGATGTCACGGGTCTCGAAGCCGCGGAGGTCGGCATCAGTGATCGCCTCGGCGACGAGCGCGGCATCATGCTCGGCATCGACGTCCCAGGGCAGACGCCCCATGTGCACGGCTTCCTCGACACTGAAGGCGAAGTTCGAACTGTTGTGCTGGAGCATCACCGACCGCATACGAGCCAACGGTCCGGGCTTCCACTCCCCCACCTCGGCGCCGGAGATCTCCACGGACCCCCGCGTCGGGGACACGTCCCCGGACAGCAGCGAGAGCATCGTCGATTTGCCGGCACCGTTGGGACCGACGAGGGCGACGACCTCGCCGGCGCGCAGGTCGAAGGAGACCCCGGAGACGAGCTCCCGGCCGTCGACGGCGAAGGTGACGTCGCGGGCGCGCACCACCACCTCGGCGGGAGTCGGTCGGGCCTCGGCGGGAGTCGGTCGGGCCTCGGCGGGTGTCGGTCGGGTCTCGGGATCGGGTCTCACCATGAGCTCTTCCTCATCCGCACGACCAGGAACAGGAAGAAGGGTGCCCCGACGGCGGCCGTGAAGAGTCCGATCGGAACCTCGGAGGGCGGGGCCACGACGCGGGAGGCGCAGTCGGCGGCGACGATGAGGATCGCGCCGGCGATCGCCGAGATCGGCAGCAGCCCGCGATGGCCGGGGCCGACGACGATGCGCACGATGTGCGGGACGACGAGGCCGACGAAGCCGATGGCACCGGCGAAGGCCACGGCCGCACCGGTGAGCAGCGCGGTGGCGATGATGATGGTCAGTCGGCTGCGTTTGACGTTGAGGCCGAGGTGCTGGGCCTCGCGCTCACCGAGGGTGAGGACATCGAGGGTGCGGGCGTTGAGGAGGATGATGACGAGGCCCGCGACGAAGACGGGCAGGGTCGCCCAGAACTGCGGCCAGATCACCTTCGCCAGCGATCCCATCTGCCAGAACGTCAGGGTCTGGAGCTGTTGGTCATCGGCGATGAAGGTGAAGAATCCGGTCAGCGCCTGGCACCCGGACCCGACCGCGATGCCGACGAGCAGCATCCGCGAGGTCCCGGTGTTTCGCCCGGGTCGGGCGAGGACGTAGATGAGGCCGGTCACCGCCAGTCCCGCGAGGAAGGCCCCCAGCGGCAGGAGCCAGGTGATGCTGCCGCCGGCGAGCACGATGACGCCGACGGCACCGGCAGAGGCTCCGCCGCTGACGCCGATGATCCCGGGATCGGCCAGAGGGTTGTTGAACAGGCTCTGCAGCGCCGCCCCGGAGATCGCGAGCGCGGCTCCCACGAGCACGCCCATGAGGACGCGGGGGATGCGCAGCTGCCACACGACGGAGACGTCGCGCTGGCTCAGTCCTGAACCGTCGCCCAGTCCCAGCTGTGCCCAGACGATGCGGGTGACGTCGCCGAGCGGGATCCGCAGCGGCCCGACCGAGGCCGAGACGACCATGAGCAGGGCGAGGACCGCGAGACCGATGACCACGCAGGTCAGCAGCGGCAGCCTCCTGACGCTGTGCTGCTTCTCCGCTTTCGCGGCAGCACTGCCGGTCGCCGGCGTCGACACTGGCATCTGGGATCGATTGAGAACCTTCGATGTCACGGCAGCTGCGCGACCGCCTCGGCGAGGGCCTGCGCACCGACACCGATCTCCGGGCTCGAGTACTTCAGCTGGGCGTCGGGCATGACGAAGATCGCCGAGTTCTGGCCGGCAGGAGTCTGGTCGAGCGTCGGGAACGCCTTCCACAGGCCGTCTTCGCCGCCCCATTTCTCGTAGTCCGATTCGGCCATGACGATGACGTCCGGCGCCGAGGCGACGATGCCCTCATTGCTGAATTCTCGGGAGTACCCGCGCAGCTTGGATTCTGCGCCCACGCTCGTGAACCCGAGCGTTTCGATCATCTCGTTTCCGGGGGTTCCGGTGCCGGCGACCGCATTCTGGCCGCCCGCGCCGGTGGCCGTGACCTCGATAATCGAGAGATCCTTCGTCCCTGATTCCTCCGCCGTGTCCGCGGCGTCGGCGAGCTGGTCGTCGACGGTCTTCGCGAGCTCCTCGCCCGCTTCGTCGGCCCCGACATAGGAGGCGACGGCCTTGAGCTTGTCGCCCTGCGACTGCTGGTCGTCCATGACGACCGCGTCGGTCCCGGCGTCGCGGAACTGCTTGGCCACGTCGCCGTGCCGTTTGACGTTGTCGCCGATGAACAGCGAGCCGTCCATCGCGAGCAGACCCTCGACGCCGGTGCTCTTGCTGAACTCGAAGTGTTCCGGGGCGTCCTTGGCTTCGGGAGAGACGGCATCCTCGGGGGCGGCCGCGATCTTGTCGGCCAGGCCGAGCGCACCCAGTGTCGAGGCGACGCCGTCACCGGCGACGATGATCTTGTCGATGTCCTTGACCTCGACATCGGTGCCGGTGCCGTCTTCGACCTCGGCGGGCAGCTTCGGGTCCGCCGTGATCGCGGAGAAGTCGCTCTTCCCCGAGATCTGCTTCCAGCCCTCCGGGAGCGGGACGGAGAGTTCGGAGCCCGAGCCCTGGTCGGCGGCCGAGCCCTGGTCGGACGCGGAGTCATCTGCGGCTCCGGAGGATGAGCCTCCGCAGCCGACGAGTGCCAGGGCGCAGGCGGCGCCGATGAACGGCAGGACTTTTCTCATTGCTCTCCTTGAGGCGGTGCGGCGGCCGAAGGGGCTTCGGTCGGAGGCTGTGTGGCATTCGGGGTCGGCGGGCCGGAATTCCCTCCGACCAATTGGTGAGCCTAACCTAATCACGTAGACTAGCAATGCTGTCAGTCGGCTTGTCCAATCGACCGGGTCGACTGTCCGAAATGCGATATTCCTCGCTTCCGGTGGGACGCCGCTCCTCAGGGGCGGCATCGCCCCTCGACACGGTGACGAGGCCTGTTGCCCACTCCGACCTGCAAGGATCACTGCGTGCGCTTCTCCGACATCCTCGATGACTTCTCTGAGCCCGACACTGCGGAGGCAGGCAGTGCCGGCGAGAGAACCGGCAGAGCGGGCGAGGATCCAGGCCGTATAGGCGAGGAGTCCGACTGCGCAAGCGAGCGCGAACAGCGGTTCTGGGATCAGATCGCTCTGCGGGGCACACCGCTGGTCGATCCATGCGTGACCGATCCTGACCTGCGCGATGTCACGTTCCTCTACCGGTCCACCGATGTGCAGGTCCGCAGCGTCCGGCTCGCGGCGAACCGGGTCACGGACAAGGACCGGCAGGCTGCGGGCATCATGTCCCGGGTCCCGGGCACCGGCATCTGGGGCGTGACGCTGCATCTGCCCGCCGATCTGCGCTGTTCCTACGGCTTCAGTCCATCTCATGAGGAGGTCGCCCCGCCGTTGGGCGGCCCGGGCCGACCTGGGCCGCCAGTGCTCGTCGACCCGTTCAATCCCGATCCCCCTCTCACCCGACCGGATCAGCCGGGTGACGGCGAGGGCTCATCGGTGTTCTCGGCCCCGCTCGCCCCCGATCACAGCGTGTGGCTGTTCGACGGAGCGCGTGGAGCGGGCGCGCCTGCCTCGGGGGTCGACGTAACCGGCGTGCCTGCTTCGGACAACAATGTCACGGGCGCTCTCGACGAGGCAGGCGGGACCCACCTCGGCGAGGGTCCTGGGATGGATCGTGCTGAACCGACCCTCATGATCGCAGCCGACCGTGAGATCGACGGCGAGAAGCACCCGGTGCGGGTGTCTCTGCCGAGCACACCGGCGGCCGGAGTTCTCGTGCTCTTCGACGGCAGACAGTGGTTCGACCACCTCGGCGTCGCCCGGGCCGTGGAGGCGGCCGGGCTTCCCGGACTCATCATCATCGGCATCGGCACCTACTCGACGGCCGAGCGGACGCACACGCTGGCCGGCAACGATCAGTTCCTGCGCAGCGTCGCCGCCGAGCTCGTTCCCGAGATCGAAGCCGAAGCGGCCGTGTGGGGTTCTGCGCTGCCGGCCGGTGCACGTCGGATCATCGGCGGGCAGAGCCTCGGCGGGCTCTCGGCCCTGCTCATGGCTCAGACGTGCCCCGGTGCCTTCGATGCCGTGCTCGCCCACTCCCCTTCGCTGTGGTGGAGCCCCGGCGGGACCGCGACTCCGGCGGATCTGGCGAGCATCGACGGGGACGATTGGACCACCCGACGATTCCTCGAACCGGGCGCGGGGGCGGGTACGCGGGAGTTCCACCTCGCCGTGGGCCGGCGGGAAGGACCCATGGTCGACCGTGCCAGTCGGCTGGTCGAGGTGCTCGACGGTCGCGGGTTCGCCACTTCGTTGTCGGTCTACGAAGGCGGGCACGACTTCGCGTGCTGGCGCGGCGAGCTCATCGAGGGACTGCGGAGGGTGTTCGCGCGGGGCTGAGGGGCGAGCGCGTCGGGACGCGGCCGCGGCTCAGGCGAACGTGTCTCGGGTGGGCGCGCTGAGGGCGGAACGGTCGCGTCTTCCCGCCGTGCACGCTGCGGGCGGGCGCGCCTAGGAATAGTCGCGGGCGCCGAAGACGCTCGATCCGACACGGACCATCGTCGCCCCTTCGGCGATCGCGAGTTCGAAATCGTTGCTCATGCCCATCGACAGTTCGACCGCCTCGGCGGGGAGGACATCGGCATCGCGCAGTCGTTGGCTGAGTTCGCGCAGATCCGCGTAGCTGGGACGGATCTCGTCGGCGCTGCTGCCGGGCAGGCCGATGGTCATCAGTCCGCGCAGCCGGATCCGGTCGAGTGACCGAATCTCGGTGATGAGCGCCTCGGCGTCTTCGGGGGCGACTCCGAACTTCGAGTCCTCGCGGGAGGTGTTGACCTGGACGAAGGCGTCGACGGTCGTCTTGAGCACGTCGAGGCGGTTGTTGATCTTCTCGGCGAGTGCGAGGTTGTCGACCGACTGGATGCACTGTGCATGACGCAGAGTGTGGTTGACCTTGTTCTTCTGCAGGGGGCCGATGAGGTGAGTCTCGGGGTTGAGGTCGGCGAGCTCGTCAGCTTTGCCGGTGATCTCCTGGACCTTGTTCTCACCGATGAGGGTGAACCCGTGCTCGAGGGCGACCCGGATCTTCTCCGCCGGCTGCGTCTTCGTCGCCAACAGCACCTGTACATCGTCCCCACTGCGGCCGCTCGCCTCCGCGGCGGCGCGGGCACGGTCAGCCACCTCGTCGAGGTTGCCGGTGATGGCGGCGATGACTTCGGGAGTGAGGGAGGAAGGAGAATCAGGCGTACTCATGCCTCCAGTCTTCCACGAGCCGCGGCAAGTTTCAGGTCGGATGGGACCGGCGCGGCCGTAGCTGGAGGGGCACGGGTGGTGGGGTGGCGGGCGTGGCGAGAGACGCGCAGCGACGAATTGCGGACGATCCGTGTTGAAATCATCGCGATTTCTCCGCACGGATCGTCCGCAACTCGGTGTTGCTTCGGTGCTCGCGGGGCCACCTGGGGTGCCGTCTCGGCCGGTTCAGCGGCCCGGGCCAGCGGCAACCCGACCTTGTGACCTACTCCGGCAGGCCTTTGGCCTTCGGGTCGATGTTCTTGATCAGCGCCGAGGTGTCGAGGCCTTCGAGACCGGCATCGACGAGCTTTTGCAGCTGCTCGTGGACGAGCTTCGCGGCCGGAAGGTCGATGCCCGCGGTCTCGGCACCGGCGAGGGCGAGTCCGACGTCCTTGTGCATGAGCGCCGTGGCGAACCCGGGCTTGAAGGCATTGTTCGCCGCGGAGGTCTCGGTCACTCCGGGAACCGGGTACCAGGTGCGCAGCGGCCAGGAGTCACCCGATGAGACCTTCGCGATGTCGTAGATGGTCGTCGCATCCAGGCCGAGGCGCTCGGCAAGCACGGCGCCTTCGACGACGCCCTGCAGGCTGATCGAGAGCATCATGTTGTTGACGATCTTGGCGGCCTGACCTGCAGCTTCGCCGCCGGCGTGGAAGATGTTTCCGGCCATCGGCTCGATGAATGTCTTCGCCTCGGCGACATCGGCCTCGGTCCCGCCGAGCATGAAGGTCAGGGTGCCCGCCTCGGCGCCGCTGATGCCGCCGGACACCGGCCCGTCGACGAAGCGGAACCCGGCCTTGGCCGCCTCGGCGTGCAGAGCGCGAGCGGAGTCGAAGTCGATCGTCGAGGAATCGACGAGCAGAGTGGACGTGTCCGCGTGCGCCAGGACGCCGTCGGTTTCGAGGTAGACGGCGCGGGCATGCTCACCCTTGGGCAGCATTGTGAAGACGATGTCCGCACCGGCGACCGCCTCGGCGATGGAACTCACGGGCGTGACGCCGTGTTCGGCGGCTTCCTTGACGGCGATCTCTACGAGATCGAATCCCTTGACGGTGTGGCCGGCCTTGACCAGGTTCGCAGTCATCGGGCGGCCCATGTTTCCCAGTCCGACCCATCCAATCGTCGACATAATATGCCTCCTCGCATCATGTTCTGCTCGTGTGCAGTGTTCTCTCTCACATTACGCCAGTCGACACCGCGACGCCTGAGGCTGCCGTTACCTCTTGCGCACCGGTTATGTGCGCGCACGCAGATAGAATGGGAGCACTATGGCCTCCTATGCACCCGGCGGATCCGGTCCGCAGATCGCCCCCGAGGATCTGCTCACCCTTCTCGCGGTCGCCCGCCTGGGCAAGTTCACGGCCGCCGCACACAGCCTCGGCCTCAACCACACGACCGTGTCCCGGCGCATCGCCGCGCTCGAGAAGGCCTACGGCGAACGGGTGCTCGTGGCCTCCCCCGACGGGTGGGAACTCAGCGCCGGCGGACGTCAGCTGCTGCCGATCGCCGAGGACATCGAGGCCGCACTCGGGCGGATTGACGCGCATCAGACCTCGGCGCTGGCCGGGACGATCCGACTGGCCTGCCCGCAGGCCTTTGCGCTCGAATACGCGGTCCCCGCGCTCACGGAACTCCAGCGGCGGCATCCCGGGCTGCAGATCGAACTCATCACGGCCACCCAGCGGGCCCGCCAGTACCGTTCGGGCGTCGACATCGAGATCGTCGTCGGTCGCCCGGATGCCCCGCGGTCGATCGCCAAGCACATCCGCGACTACCGGCTCGCGCTCTACGCCTCGCAGGACTACGTCGCCGCGCATTCAATGCCGCAGACGCTCGACGATCTGGCCGATCATCGGATGATCTACTACATCGAGAACTCGCTGCAGGTCGATGACCTCGACGAGGCGGCCGATGCTCTGCCGCGCAGCACCGGATTCTTCCGTTCGACCTCGGTGCATGCGCATGTGCTCGCCACCTCGCACGGGGTGGGGATCGGGATCCTGCCGGACTTCCTCGCCCGCGACAATTCACGGCTGGTGCAGGTGCTGCCGGAGCTGTTCTCGAAGAAGGTCTCCTACTGGGCCTCGGTGCGCCACGAATCTCTGCGCAACGCGGGAGTCCGAAGCGTCCTCGAAGTCCTCTGATTTGCTACCTGACGGCGGCCCAGATACCTGGCGCCAGGTTGCTGGGCCGCCGTCGGGTAGCAATTGAGGGGTGGGTCAGGCGGCGGACCAGCCTCCATCGATGCTGTGGGCGCTGCCGTTGATGACGGCGGCATTGTCACCGGCGAGGAAGAGCGCGATCGCCGCGACGTCCTCGGGTTCGGCGAGCTTCGGCACGGCGGAGTGGCCGAGGAAGACCTGTTCGAGGACCTCGTCCTCGCTGATGCCGTTCGTCTTCGCCTGGTCGGCGATCTGCCCCTTGACCAGGGGCGTGAGCACATAGCCGGGATTGATCGCATTGCAGGTCACACCGTGCGGTCCGGCCTCGAGCGCCGTGGTCTTCGTCAGTCCCATCAGCCCGTGCTTGGCCGCGACATAGGCGGATTTGTTCGCCGAGGCGCGCAGTCCGTGGACCGAGGAGAGGTTGATGATGCGCCCCCAACCGCGTTCGTACATCGTCGGCAGCGCGGCCTTCGTGAGCACGAACGGCGATTCGAGCATGAGCGTGCTGATCAGGCGCCATTCCTCGAGCGGGAATTCGATGATCGGGTGGATCCGCTGAATACCCGCGTTGTTGACGAGGATGTCGACGTCGAGGTCGATCCCATCCAGCGCCGAGGTGTCCGCGAGGTTGACTGCCCACGCTTCGCCGCCGATCTCACCGGCCACCGCAGCTGCTGACTCTGCGTCGACGTCGGCGACCATGACATGGGCGCCTGCCCCGGCGAAGGCCTCGCAGATGGCGCGGCCGAGCCCGGAGGCTCCGCCGGTGACAAGTGCGCGCCTGTTCGAGAGTTCTCCCATGGGATGTCCCTTTCGTGCTTCGGTTCGGTGGTTTCGGTTCAGCGATTCGGTTCAGTGGTGCAGTCCCCGGTGGTGCGGTGCAGGTCCGGCGGCGCGGGCCCGGTGGCGCATTTCGCCTCACTGGTGCACGTATACCATGGACCTCGACGGACGACGAGGCGGCGCTGGCATCGGCCGACACCGCCTCGTCGCGCCGTCATCGGCTCAGCGCGGTCGGCTCGACCCGACCGGTGCAGTCCGATCAGCTCAACCCGACTGGTGCAGTCCGGTCGCTCAGACGACTCCGCGCCGGACCTTGTCCGCGTGGTCGAGCGAGCGCAGGTCGATGCCCTTGGTCTCCCGCGTGAACAGCAGCGCGACCAGGGAGATCGCGGCAGCGACGAGCAGGTAGATGGCGATCGGCACCGACGAATCGAACTTGTCGAGCAGCGCAGAGGCGATGATCGGAGCGAACGAGCCTGCGACGATCGCGGTCACCTGATAGCCGGTCGACACACCGGAGTTGCGCATCCGGGTCGGGAACATCTCGGCCATGATCGCCGGCTGACCAGCGTACATCAGCGCGTGGAAGATCAGTCCGATCAGCAGACCGAGGAAGATCATTCCCGGCTTCGCCGTGTCGAACATCGGGAAGGCGAAGAAGCCCCAGCTCGCAGTGAGGACGATGCCGACGCCATAGGGCAGCTTGCGACCGACTTTGTCGGCCAACGCACCAACACAGGGCACAAGAATCGCATGAATCGCGTGCGCACCGAGCAGGAGGCCGAGGATCTCATTGGATTCGATCTTGACGACGACGCTGAGATAGGTGATCGAGAACGTCACGACGAGGTAGTAGTGGATGTTCTCGACGAAGCGCAGGCCCATTGCGGCGAAGACCTCACGGGGGTAGCGCTTGAACACTGCCTTGATGCCGTAGTCGACGCCTTCCTCGATCTCCTCGGCCTGGACCTCGTCGAAGATCGGAGCGTCGGAGACGCGGGTGCGGATGTAGTAACCGATGAGGACGATGACGGCCGAGAGCCAGAAGGCGACCCTCCAGCCCCAGGACAGGAAGTGCTCTTCGGTGAGCGTCGCGGTGAGAATGAACAGCACAGCGGTGGCCAGCAGATTGCCCAGAGGAACACCCGACTGCGGCCAGGAGGCCCAGAAGCCGCGCGACTTGTTCGGCGAGTGCTCGGCCACAAGCAGGACGGCACCGCCCCACTCACCGCCGACCGCGAAGCCCTGGACGACGCGGAGAAGCACGAGGAGGATCGGAGCGAAGACGCCGATCGCCGAATAGGTCGGCAGGCAGCCCATAAGGAATGTGGCCGCACCGACGAGGATGATCGACAGCTGCAGCAGCTTCTTTCGCCCGTATTTATCGCCGAAGTGTCCGAAGACGATGCCGCCGAACGGACGGGCGATGAAGCCGACCGCGTACGTCGCGAAACCGGCGATGATCGGCGTCAGCGGGTTGTCCGAGGGCGGAAACAGGACGTGGTTGAAAACGAGCGTGGCTGCCGAGCCGTAGAGGAAGAACTCGTACCATTCGACGACCGTCCCGGCCATCGAGGCGGCGACGACCTTGCTCAGCTTCGCGCGGATCGACTTCCTCTCCGTGTTGTTCTGGGAACTCATGTGACTCCTTCGATTCCACAATCCGCGTCACCTTTGATGCGCGAATCGACTTGCATGTGCGCCGGCGGCACGACGGACTGGTCATCGCGGACCGCTTCGATGCGGCCGACGATTCCTGTCCGTGCCGTGGCACGGCGACGCAGGGATATTTTTCTCATCCAAGCAACAGTGTGCGCCACATTACGAAGTTTCGGGCGCTTTCCTGGGTGGAATCCGAGAATTTCCGGTATGTATTCGTGCACATCGGATGTGCACAGTCAGACGCGGCAGCATTTCGCCGTGAGCAGAGCCGATCCCCACCGGGGCGGTGCGGCCGATCCACCGCCGAGGTGGCCGCCAGTGCCGATGCCGACATCCCCCACCGGGGCGGTGTGGCCGATCCCATCGCCGAGGCTGCCGGCCGTTCCGCCGCCCGCACCTCTCCGAGCCGAAACCCGGCCCGACACGGGACCCAGGCTCAGCGGCGCCGACCGTCCATCTTCGAGTCGCGTTCGGCCATCGAGGCGAGCATCTCGTTGTAGGCGCGCAGCTCGGCATCGTCGGTGCGGTCCTCGCGCCGGTCGATGCGCTTGGCCTCCCGATCAGAGGACCTCGACCACTGCAGACCGACCATGATCGCCACGAACAGCGTCGGTATCTCGCCGATGCCCCAGGCGATGGCACCTCCGAGCTGCTGGTTCTCGATCGCCGTATAACCCCAGTCGGCGCCGATATTGCCGAACCAGTCGCCGGCGATGAGCACATTGGAGCTCATGATCGAGATGCCGAAGAACGCGTGGAAGGCCATGGTCACCAGCAGCATGACGAGGCGCATCGGGTAGACCGGGCGCCTGACCCCGGGATCGATGCCGATGAGCACGGAACCGAACATGTACCCCGCACCGAGGAAGTGGGCGATCATCAGCTCGTGCCCGATGTGCGTGTCCAGGGCGTAGAACATAATGCCCGAGTAGTAGAAGACGACGAGCGAACCGGCGAAGTTCACGCTCGCCACGATCGGGTTCGCGAAGAAGCGCAGATACGGGGTGTGGACGAGCCACAGCACCCATTCGCGGACACCGACCGAACCGTCCTGCCGCGCCTTCGTCGCCCGCATGAGCATCGTGATCGGAGCGCCGAGGACCATCGGCAACGGCACCACCATCACCAGGAGCATGTGCTCGATCATGTGCGCCGAGAACTGAACCTCACCGTAGACCCGGGGACCGGCGGAGGTGACGTAGACGAGGAAGGCCATGCCGACCAGCCAGCTGATCAGGCGCAGCACCGGCCAGCGGTCACCTCGGCGGCGGAGATTGATGAAACCGACGATATAGGCGATCGAGGTGCCCGCGGCGATCGCGATCCACAGCGGATCGATCGACCATTCGCTGAAGTACCGTGCGAAGTTCGGTGCCGGCGGCAGCGGATCGCCGGTGAGGATCTCGGCCGGGGTGGGGTTGCCCACCGGCTCCTGCGACACCGGCGGCTGAGATCGCGCAAGCGCGACCGCGAGTCCCATCGTGGCACCGAAGATGATGAATTCGACGGTGATGAGGCGCCAGAATTCCATCGTCGCCGAGGCGGCTGTGCCCAAGCGTGCGATGACGAACCGACGGTGCCAGAATCCGACGAGACCGAGCAGGACCGTCGCGAAGACCTTCGCGATGATGACCTCCCCGTAGGGGGTCATGAGATCGTCGAGACTGTGCACACGCAGGAGCGCATTGACCACACCGGAGAAGACGATGAGGCAGAAGGCGATGAGGGCGGCGGTCGAATACCTGCGGATGACCGCCTGCAGATTGTTCGACCGGGCGAGCCCGGCACCGAGGAGAGCGATGACGAAGAGACCGCCCATCCAGATGGTGGCGCCGAAGATGTGGAGGCCGAGGCTGTTCACGGCCTGAGTGTGCCCGGAGGCCTCGGCAGAGTGGCCCATCAGGGCCAGGGGGATCATCACGCCCACCCCGAGGACCCCGGCGACGGCGATGCCGAGGTGGGAGCGGGTGCCGAAGCACAGCGTCGAGGCGACGGCGATGAGCACGACGATGAGCACCCACAGCTGCCCGTAGGCGATCTGGGTGACGAAGACACCGAGCTGGTTCGAGAAGTCAAGGTAGGCCTGAGCCCCGACGGTGTCGACGAACGAGAACACGAGGACGGCGACCGCTGAGAGTGTCCATGCCACGGAGGAGTACTCGGCGATCGTCAGCGCCTTCGTCCACAGCGGATCGAGCCGAGCAGCTTCGTCTGTCTTCGTCTTGCGGCGGTTTCTGCGGCCTTCGGTGCGCGGGAGGATGAGGACGGCGAACATGAGAGCGCCGACGGTCAGGGACATCGCGGTGTTGAAGACGAACTTCGCCGCCGGCAGTCCGAAGCGGACGACGGAACCGGGGTCATTGAGCAGGGTGGGATTCGCGGCCCCGGTGAAGAAGAGAGCGGCGAGACCGACGACGCAGCCGAGGAAGACCACGATGGGGACGGCGGCTCGTTGAGTGAACCGGACGATCGGTTCGAAGACTGGTGAACTCACTGCGCGCGAACCGCCCCTTCTGACATGACTCAAGTTTATCGCTCAGCAGCGGGCCCCACCCAACCGGCAGCGGCCGCTGTGGTCGAGCTCTCGGGGCACCACCTCGGCGCAGGCGGGCTGGGGCGCTGCCTCGGCGAGACCGGGACGGGTACGGGGGCCAGTGGGTATCGAAAGTGCATACGTACAGTTTTTCATCACTACGTGTGCACTTTCGATAGGCAGCAGCACTGGGCGCCACCTCGGCGGCGGGGTGGGCGGGCCCGGGTGTCCCCACCGTTCGGTGGCAGCGGTACTGGGCACCGCCTCGGCGGGGATACACGAATGGCCCGGACCAAACGGTCCGGGCCATTCGACGCTGGGTGCAGATCACTTCGGGCTGCCAGCGGCACCCTTCAGCTTCGAACCAGCGGACAGCTTCACGGAGTAGCCGGCCTTGATCTGGATCTCTTCACCGGTCTGCGGGTTGCGACCCTTGCGAGCGGCACGCTCGGTGCGCTCAACGGAGAGCCAGCCGGGGATGGTGAGCTTGTCGCCCTTGGCAACGACGTCGGAGAAGACGTCGAAGACACCATCGAGAACATCCGAGACCTGCTTCTGGGTCAGGCCGGACTTCTCGGCAACTTCTGCCACGAGCTCGCTGCGGTTCTTAGCCATAAAAGTGTCCTCCTTAGGACAAGTCGGTCGGTCACCGGTCCGTTTTTCCGATGACGAACTTCCTCGAGATTACCAGCTTGACTTGGTGATTCCGGGCAACTCGCCGTTGTGAGCCATTTCGCGGAAGCGAACTCGGGAGAGTCCGAACTTCCGGAGGTAGCCACGAGGACGACCGTCGACCTGGTCACGATTGCGGACGCGAACAGGCGAAGCATCGCGCGGAAGCTTCTGCAGAGCCAGGCGTGCCTCCTCGCGCTGCTCGTCGGTGGAATCGGGGTGTGTCAGCTGACGCTTGAGAGCGGCGCGGCGCTCTGCATAGCGTTCGACGATGACGCGACGCTGCTTGTCGCGGGCGATCTTTGACTTCTTAGCCATGTGCGCTCAGCGCTCCTCTCGGAAATCGACGTGCTTGCGGATGACGGGATCGTACTTCTTGAGCACGATGCGATCCGGGCTGTTGCGGCGGTTCTTGCGGGTCACGTAGGTGTACCCGGTGCCGGCGGTCGACTTGAGCTTGATGATGGGACGAATATCCTGGGCCTTGGCCATCAGAGCTTCACTCCCTTAGCGATCAGTTCATTGACCACGGCGTCGATTCCGCGCGCGTCGATGACCTTGATGCCCTTGGCGGACAAGGTCAGGGTGACGTTGCGGCGCAGAGACGGAACGTAGTACCGCTTCTTCTGAATATTCGGGTTGAAGCGACGCTTCGTGCGGCGCTTCGAGTGGGACACGTTGTGTCCGAAACCGGGGACCGCCCCGGTTACCTGGCAGGTTGCTGCCATGTCTCTCCTCCAGTTCACAAGTTACCGACTCTCGAAACAAGCTCCTGCGGACGAACTTCCCGCTCGCTTGCGCCGATGTCGGAAGACATCAACAAATTCTCGCGAATGCCGCCTGATCGAGCGTGCCCGACCACGGTCGCCATCGAATCGAACTGAGCCGATCCGCCTCCGACCCGCATCGAGTGAACTCGGTGCGCGACGTCCGCCGTGAAAATTGTGTACGCCAAAACAGGTTTGCCCGTTCGGGCGAGATGTCTCACCAGCGCTGAAGCCGTAGCCTGTGAGAGATGGCCGAAGCTGGAGTGCAGCGGTGGGTGAGCACCATGTCGGTCCTAGCAGATCGATCAACGACCGTTCTGGTACGACACAACAGGAATCAATCCTACTGAGAGTGCGGGCTCCAGGGCAAATTCAATCCACGCCGCAGAGCTGCGGTCTTCCTCACCCGATGCGGTCTTCGCCACCTGCCGGAGCCGGCTGCGGGAACTTTCTCAGCTGGGCTCAAGGCAACCCGGGGAAAAGCGCAGTAGGCTTTCGTCGGCAACATGTCCTGCCGGCGATCGTGTTGAACGCCCGCCTGACTCGTGCCAAGGTAAGAAGATGATTGCCACCACATATGGCACTCCGGAGGCCCGATGAGCGACGTTCCACAGAGGCCGCGCATTCGTCCGGCGACCAGTGACGACTGGCAGAAGGATCACCACGATTCTGCTGGTCAGACACCGTCGTACGGGAATGAGGCGGGACGTTCGCCTGCCGATTTCGACAGCTCGACCTACTATGAGTACCTCGAACGGCACACCGGGGAGCAGTCGATCTCGAAGGCCCGGACCGGCAACGTCTTCGCCCCGGCCGGTCGTTCTCCTTTCGACGAGCAGTCCTCCTCTGCACACGCTGGTCAGACCGATGCCTCCTACCGGGCCCAGGGGCCGGCGAACGGCCTCGTTGCTGCGGCGCCGAACGGGCAGGATCCTCCGACTCCTCCCCCGCCTCAGTTCCCGCCCGCAGTCGGGCCGGGCGGGCAGAAACCGCGCAACGGACTCAAGATCACAGCCGTCATCATTGCCCTGGTTATGGTCCTCGCACTCGTCGCCTTCTTCGGGATCCGGTGGCTCGCACCCTCGTCCGGGACTGTTCCCGTCGATGTCGGTTCGAGCGAACCGGCCTCACCGTCGCCGAGCCCGTCCGACGATCTCGTCCAGCCCTCGCAGTCGCCCGAGGACAGGCTCGACGCGTACACGAAGGACGGCACCGACAAGGCTGCCGACCTCGAGGGCGAGTGGGTGACGCAGGTGAGCGCAAAGAAGGTCGGCCTCAAAGCCGACGGCAAGACCTGGACCGCCGCCGACATCCTCAACGAATACGAAGCCAACAAGGTCAAGTACCCGGGTTCGATCCTCATTCACAGCGGCGACTGGGCGTCGTACAAGGACGGAAGCTACTGGGTGACCGTCGTCGACACCGGCTACAGCGAGCCCGAGGCCGCCCTCGACCAGTGCCGCTCATGGGGTCTCGACCGCAATCACTGCCTGGCCAAGCGGCTGGTCAAGGACGGCAGTCCGAAGGACAACAGCGCCTACCTCGATAACTGAGCAGCGGCTGAGCGGTCGCGGCTGTGGCTTCGACGACCACAAACGGCACACTCCACTCTGAGCAGCCCAGTTCCGAACTTGGGCTATCGAGCGTGGATTGAGCCGTTTCGCGAATTCCAGCGTCTCCGCCCGTTCTTTCCTCACGCCGAGCCTGCTGCCCCGTGTCAAAGCGACGGCCACGCGCCGGGCTTACTGCCCCATGTCAATGACGTCCCCGCGACGAGACAACGGTGGCCCCGCGCCGAGACAACGGCGAAGCGCCGAGACACCTGTACACACAGTGGTCTCGGCGCTCTGCCGTTGTTTCGAGGAACCTCGGGCCTTGTTTCGCGGTGCCGCCGGCGCTCAGGCCAGCAGCAGAGTCGGGTCCTGCAGTCCGCGGCCGACGTCGGCGAGGAACTTCGAGATGATCTCGCCGTCGACGACTCGATGATCGGCGCTCACTGACAGCGTCGTGATCTCGCGCGGGACGATCTCGTCGTCGACGACCCAGGGCATCTTCCGAATCTGCCCGAAGGCGAGGATCGCGGCTTCGCCCGGGTTGATGATCGGAGTGCCCGCATCGACGCCGAAGACGCCGACGTTGGTGATCGTGATCGTGCCCCCGGCCTGATCGGCCGGCGGAGTCTTGCCCGACCGCGCCAGCGCCGTGAGGTCCTGGATGCCCTGAGCGAGTTCGCCCAAGCCCATGGCCTGCGCGTTCTTGATGTTCGGGACGATGAGTCCGCGCGGTGTGGCCGCGGCGATGCCGAGGTTGACGTACTTCTTGACGACGATCTCGTCACCGTCGAGGCACGAGTTGATCCGCGGGTTGCGTCCCGCGGCCCAGGCCACAGCCTTGGCCACGATGAGCAGCGGTGAGACCTTGACGTCCTCGCCGAGAAACTTCGTCGACTTCAGCCTCCGGACCATTGCCATGGTCTCGGTGACGTCGACGTCGAGGAACTCGGTGACATGCGGCATCGTGAACGCCGAATCGACCATGGCCTTGGCCATCATCTTCGTCACGCCCTTGAACGGGATCCGTTCTTCGAGTTCGCCGGAAGCACTCGCCGAGGCGGCCCCCGGTGCCGTCGCACCCGCAGTCAGGGACGCGGCTGGGTTCGCCGCGGCTGAGGTCGACGCCGCCGAGTTCGCCGCTGCGTGCACGTCATCGCGGGTCACATCACCGCGAGGTCCGGTGGGCACGACCTGAGTGAGGTCGACGCCGAGGTCCTTCGCGAGCTTGCGGACGGGCGGCTTCGCCAGCGGCTTGCCGGTTCCCGACGACGCCGAGCCTGCCGCCGCTTCGGCCGCGGCCCCATGTGCGGGGGCGGCCGGCGCATCCGGTGCCGCCGGTGCAGGTGATGTCGACGCATTCGGTGCCGCGGGCACCGGGGCGGACGCTGGAGCCGACGGTGCGGCCGACGCAGCTGGTGCGGCAGAAGCCGGGGCCGGGACGGCACCGCCCTTGCGGGGACGACGCTTCGACGACGTCGCCTTCGCGCCGTAGCCGACGAGCGTGGCACCGCCGTCGGCATCCGCGGAAACGGGGGCAGCCTCGGCGGGAGCAGACCCCTCCGGCGAAGCAGCCCCAGATGAGGCGGAACCGGACGAGGACGACGCGGCACCGGCGGAAGCGGGGGCAGCCTCGGCGCCGGTGTCGCCATCGGCACCGCCGAAGCGGATGATCGGGGTGCCGACCTCGATCGTCTGCCCCTCCTCGACGAGAAGGGCGTCGACGGTGCCGGCCTGCGGGCTCGGCAGTTCGACGAGGGACTTCGCGGTCTCGATCTCGACGAGGATCTGGTTGACGGTGACGGTGTCGCCGGCGGCGACCTTCCAGGACACGATGTCGGCTTCGGTCAGGCCCTCACCGACGTCGGGAAGAGGAAATTCGAATGACATTCTTGACTCTCCTCGTAATCAGTAGGACAGGGCCCGATCGACACCGTCGAAGATGCGATCGAGGTCGGGCAGGTAGTGCTCTTCCATCCGGGAACCGGGGTACGGGGTGTGGTAGCCGCCGACGCGGATGACAGGAGCCTCGAGGTTGAAGAAGCAGCGTTCGGTGATGCGCGCGGCGATCTCGGACCCCAGACCCAGGAAGGTCGGGGCCTCATGGGCGACGACGAGGCGGCCGGTCTTCTGCACGGACTTCTCGATCGTCGTGAAGTCGATCGGGCTGAGGCTGCGCAGGTCGATGAGTTCGACGCTCTTGCCCTCGTCCGCGGCCGCACCGACCACGTCCTGGGCGGTCGGCATGAGCGGCCCATAGGCGACGAGGGTGACGTCGGTGCCTTCGCTGACGACGCGGGCATCGTGCATGCCCACTCCCCCGCGATCGGCGGTGTCGACGTCCCCACGCAGCCAGTAGCGGCGCTTGGGTTCGAAGAACATCACCGGGTCGTCGCTCTTGATCGCGTCCTGGATCATCCAGTAGGCGTCGTGGGCGTTCGACGGCGAGATCAGGCGCAGACCAGCATGGTGGGCGAAGACGGTCTCCGGGCTCTCCGAGTGGTGTTCGGGTGAGCCGATGCCGCCGCCGTAGGGCACCCGGATGACCATCGGGATGCGTTCCTTGCCCAGGGTGCGGTTGAACAGCTTCGACACCTGGGTGACGATCTGGTCGTAGGCCGGGAAGATGAAGGCGTCGAACTGGATCTCTATGACCGGTCGGTAGCCGCGGATGGCCATGCCGATCGAGGTGCCGACGATGCCGGATTCGGCCAGCGGGGCATCGATGACGCGCTGCGGACCGAAGTCCTTCTGCAGGCCTTCGGTGACGCGGAAGACGCCGCCGAGCTTGCCGATGTCCTCACCGATGAGGACGACCTTCGGGTCGTCCTCCATGGCCTTGCGCATTCCGGCGGTGATCGCCTTTGAGAGGGGAAGCTTCTCCATCAGGCCTCACCCGCATCGGCGAACGAAGCCTGGTACGCCAGGAATTCAGCGCGCTCCTCGTCGACGAGGGAGTGGGGTTCGGAGGTGACGTGGGCGAACATCTCGATGGGATCGGGGTTCTCCATCGTCATGCAGTTGTGGCGGATGCGGGCGGCCAGGGTGTCGGCTTCGGCGTCCACCTCGGCGAAGAACTCTTCGCTGGTCTCGGTGTGCTTGTCGAGATAGGCCTTGAGGCGGACGATCGGGTCGCGGTCCTCCCAGATCTCCTCTTCGGCCTTGTCACGGTACTTCGTCGGATCATCGGCGGTCGTGTGGGCGCCACGACGGTAGGTGAAGGCTTCGATGAGCATCGGGCCGTTGCCGGCGCGGACCGAGTCGAGGCTGGCGCGGGCGACGGAGTACATCGCGATGATGTCGTTGCCGTCGACGCGGATGCCGGGGACTCCGAAGCCCTCGCCGCGCTTGCACAGGGGTGCCGCGGACTGGACGTGTGTGGGCTCGGAGATCGCCCACTGGTTGTTCTGGCAGAAGAACAGGACCGGGGCGTGGAAGGCTCCGGCGAAGGTCAGCGCCTCGGAGACATCGCCCTGCGAGGTGGCCCCGTCGCCGAAGCAGGCGATGGACACGGTGTCGCGGTCGATGTCGCCGGTGCCGACGTCGCCGTCCATGCTCACACCCATGGCGTAGCCGGTGGCGTGCAGCGTCTGCGAGCCGATGACGATGGTGTACGTGTGGAACCGGTGCTCCTGGGGATCCCAGCCGCCGTGGTTCTGACCGCGGAAGATGCTGAGCAGGGTCTCGGGTTCGACACCGCGGGTGTAGGCGAGGCCGTGTTCGCGGTAGGTGGGGAAGACGAAGTCTTGGGGGCGGGCGGCCCGGCCCATGCCGATCTGGGCTGCCTCCTGTCCGAACAGCGGTGCCCACAGGCCCAGCTGTCCCTGACGCTGCAGGGCGGCTCCCTCGGCGTCGATGCGGCGGACCAGGACCATGTCCCGGTAGAAGCCGCGCAGATCCTCATCGGTGAGTTCTGCGGCGAAGGCGTCGTATTCACCGGATTCGACGCGGTTTCCGTCTTCGGTGAGCATCTGGATCATTCTGGGCTCCTGGGACTGACTGTGGGCAGCACCGGTTCCCACTGAAATGTTGGAGGTCATTCCAGTTCTCCTTTGTTCGAGGTCCATCATCACCGGAGGTGACCAGTGGTGGACCGAGTCCGTCGGGCAGGCCCTCGGATGTGAGAACTCGCCCTCGAGTGATCTGATTCACAGGTGATCCCACGATACCGAATCCACTCACTGCTTGCCACTCTCGCCTTGCGGTTCGAGTATCAAAAGTGCAGGTCAGAAACAGACTATGGGCTGACTTCGACACATGTGGCCCAGTTCCAATGGCCTCAGCGGACAATTGTCGATCTCCTCAGACTTAGTCCATCGTCCGACCAACGCATGTCCGAGCACCGGATGACCGACGGTTTCCCCGCCGAGGCGGCCCTGCCCTGTCGGTGATCGGGAGCGTCCTGAGGTGGTGATTCTGTCCGTCGCGCGACGGTGTGGAGGCTCCGCCGAGGCGGTCCCGCCCGCCCGTAGGCACGCGCGGTTCAGCGGCTCTGCCCTGGCCGCCCGCGGTAACGCGCGGTTCAGTCGCACGCGCAGGTCACGTGTGCTTACGTCTGCCCTGGTAATCGCGGGTCTTCTTGAGATCTCCGGTGAAGAATCCCGAATTCTTCGCGGTGAACCGGTCGAGGCTCCCGTGCCCCAGCAGGGCGATCGATGCCGCATAGGCCGTCGATGAGTGCGCGGCACCGGCCGAGTCGAACAAGTCGGCGATCTCGGCATCGGACTTGTTCCTGAGCGCGGGCGCCTTGCGCAGTTCGTCGGGGTCGTAGTCGACGGTGATCGTCGACCAGTTGTCGGCGGCGGGGTTCTCGTTGCCGTCGAGGTCGGGCACGAGGTCCTGTTCGTGTTCGATGGAGAGCACGTCGATGTCCGAGCCGATGGCGAAGTCCGAGATCGGCGAGCCCACCGTCATGAGCGCCGTGACGTTGACGTCGGCGAGGAACGCCGGATCCGCCGCCAGGGAGCCTGCGGTGATGCCGCCCTGCGAGTATCCGACGAGCATGACCTCGTCGTTCGGGTCGATTCCCGCATCGGCGATCGCCTGGCGGACCATCTCGCGCATCACCGTGTCGTTGCCGGCCATGCCCTGCACGTTCGTCGTCATGTCCGTCGTGTTGTCCCCGGACTTCGCCGACCAGTCGGTGGTGGCCGGGACGTAGACGATGTAACGGGTGGTCCCATCGGGTCCGACGATCTCCTCGATTCGCACCTGTCCGGAGTCGGTGCCGCGATGGCAGGCCGCTTCACGGAGGTAGAGATCCTCGAGGTCGCGCGGGGGCTTCTCATGCGGCGGGGTCACCCCTTCTGCCTCCCAGACCTCCACGTCGGAGGGCAGAAGCAGCCCGAACTGATTCGCCCCGGCCAGCAGCCACACGGTCATCGACTGTGAGTCGTGCGGCCAATAGGCGTGGTCGGCATCGGTGTCGAGCAGCGCAGGAGGCAGCCCTACGAAGCCGACGACGATGCCCGGCAGCACGTGCTCGATGACGGCTCCGGCCACATCGGAGTGTTCGAACACGGCAGTGACCAGGGCCTCCTTCGCCTGTGCCTTGGTCTTGCCGAGATCGATGCCGAAGTGTGTGGTGATGACATCGTCGAGTCCGGTGACGTCGAGGATCTTCGAGACCACGAGCACCTGAACGCCGATGGTGATGGCGACGGGGATGATGACGGGCAGGCTGATGGCGATGATCCGCCCCGTCGCATAGCCGATGGCGTCGAGCAGTCCCCCGAAGGCCTCACTGATGCCCTTCTCCGCCTGCCGGTAGGCGAACGCGGCGGCCTTCACACCCACGGCCGTCGCCTCGAGCTCGAGCAGCGACGCGGCCAGCTGCCGGTGGAAGCGCATGCGACAGGCGTCGAGGTTGAGCGCCGTGAGCGGTGCCGGCACCTGCGTGAGCAGGGTCGCGAGGTCGAAGTCGCCGACCGCCGCCTGGACCGACAGATCGCCGATATCGCCGATGATCGCCTGCAGCGCCTCCCCGCTGCCGTCGGCGCGCTGGTCGACGGTGATCCTCCCGCCGCCACGGGCCCGCGAAGCGATCATCACCGCACTCCGACCGACATCGTCCGGGTCAGCACGGCGGCCACCAGCATCCGCACTGCATCATCGTCGGCGGCGACATCACAGTCGACGGTGATCGAATCGCCGCAGCGTTCGAGGACAGGGCGGAACCAGGCGCCGTCCCTGCGGTGGAGGAACTCGAGACCTGCGGCCCCACCGCGGGCGGCCCAGTTCACGGTGAGCACGCAGTCGTGTTCGACCAGCCCGGCGAGTTCGTCGACGACGTGGCCGATCCGCGCCGGGTCGATCCTGCGCAGCAGCTGGTGGTGGGCGAAGTCGTCGAACCCCTCGCCGTGCAGCGCCAGCACCGCCTGGCTGGTCGCCTGGCCGAGGCAGAGCGCGAGATGGACGGATTCGACGCCCGAGGACAGGACGACCGTGATCCGCACATCGCCCTGGTTGAGTTCGGCGGCGAATCCCGCGACCCACGCCGTGAGCACGTCGAGTTCCCGATTCGCCGGAACGGATTCGCCGAGGTCGACCAGCTCGAAGTTCTCCCCCACCGAGGTGGTGCCCGGATCGTCTTCCCACGTCGATGCGGGGCTCCCGTCACTCATCCCCACCGAGGTGGCGCCTACGTCGCTCTCGCCTGCCGAGCGGGATCCCGCATCGTCCTCCCCCGCCGGGCTGGGGCCGACGTCGCCCTCTTCGGGATCCGTCCGCCTCGGCGAGAGTTCGGTCGGCCACAGTCGGCGCAGCCGGTCGGGCAGCCTGCGGATCCTCTCGAGATCGACGACGATCCACTTCTCGAGGTCCCGAGTCCCGAACTCCGATGCGATGCTCACAGCTGGATTCGCCCTCCCACGGAGACGACCTGCAGATGCAGCTCGTACGCTTCGGCGAGGTCATCGGCGCAGTCCGCGAGCGCGTCGATCGACTCCGCGCACGATCTCACCCTGTCCTCGAGAAGATCCCCAGCCGGTGAGTCCCACCCCTCGATCTGCCGACAGCTTCGTGCGAGGCCGCGCAGCATCTGAGCACGACCCCTCCACTGCTCACGATTGCGCGCCAGCTCGTCCGTGATCACCCTTCACTCCTCACTTCTATGCGGTTCGCGACCGTGCGACCCCCACTCGTCCGGTGCAGGCAGTGCTCGCCCGCGCTCGATTTTCCCACCGTAGGAGGGCGCTGACCAGGCTGGGAAGCCCCGAATTCGACCCTGGGGACGACCATCGAGCATCCACAGGGTTCCTACGCCGGAGTCGTCACCGCCTCCACATGCGATCACGATCGAGTCGCCATCGTCACCTCCGGACCCCGCCGACCGTCCGCGCGCCGCGGGTGGGAGGGCTCCACCCCGGCCGGACGGGTTCCGCCCCGAACGTCCGCTCATGAGAAAATAGGGGCATGCCGACCGTTTCCCTTGCCGAAATCACGCCCGCCATCGCTCTCGGACCGCTTGATGGTCGCTACCGCAAAGACACCGCTGACCTCGTCGATCACCTCTCCGAGGCGGCGCTCAACCGCAACCGCATCATCGTCGAGATCGAATGGTTCATCCACCTCGCACAGAACTCCGTGATCGAGGGAGTCCGTCGTCTCACCCCCGACGAGGTCGACGGCCTGCGTGCCTTCGCCGACGGCTTCGACTCCGAGACCATCGCCACTCTGGCCGCCCACGAAGCGGTCACGGTCCACGACGTCAAGGCAGTCGAATACACAATCAAAGAAGCCCTAGTGGAGATCGGCGCCGACGATCTCAGCGAGCTCGTGCACTTCTGCTGCACCTCGGAGGACATCAACAATCTGTCCTGGGCGCTCGGCATCAAGGGTGCCACCGAACAGGTCTGGCTGCCGCGTGCGAAGGCGCTCATCGACAGCATCGCCGAGTCCGCCGCAGCCCTGGCAGAAGTGCCCATGCTCGCCCACACCCACGGTCAGCCGGCCACCCCGACGACGATGGGCAAGGAATTCGCGGTGTTCATCCACCGCCTCCGCCGCCAGTACGAGCGCATCGCCTCCACCGACTTCCTCGGCAAGATCAACGGCGCCACCGGAACCTACTCGGCCCACCTGGCAGCCGTTCCGGGAGCCGATTGGCCGAAGATCGCCCAGACCTTCGTCGAGGACCGCCTCGGACTGACGTTCAACTCGCTGACCACGCAGATCGAATCGCACGACTGGGATGCCGAGCTCTTCGCCGACATCGCCCGGTTCAACCGCATCGCACACAATCTGGCCACCGATATGTGGACCTACATCTCGATGAATTACTTCAAGCAGATCCCCGTGGCGGGAGCGACCGGTTCCTCGACGATGCCACACAAGGTCAACCCGATCCGGTTCGAGAACGCCGAGGCCAACCTCGAACTCTCCTGCGCCCTGCTCGATTCGCTCGCCTCGACCCTGGTGACCTCGCGGATGCAGCGGGACCTCACGGACTCGACCTCGCAGCGCAACATCGGCGTCGCCTTCGGCCACTCCTTGCTGGCGATGAACAACCTCGTCAAGGGACTGAGTGCTCTCGCCATCAACGAGGACGCCCTGTCCGCCGACCTCGATGCGAACTGGGAGGTCCTCGGCGAGGCAGTCCAGTCGGTGATGCGCGCCGCCGGCCTGCAGGGCACTCCCGGAATGGAGAACCCGTACGAAACGCTCAAGGAGCTCACCCGCGGCAAGCGGATCAACCAGGCCGACCTGCAGGAGTTCGTCTCCGGGCTCGGCCTGCCCGACGAGCGGGCCGAACTGCTCAAGGCGCTGACCCCGGCCACCTACATCGGCGTGGCCGCCCAGCTGGCCGAGGCCGAGGTCGCCGACTGGCAGAAGCTCAGCGAAGCCTGATCCGCTGCTGTCGACGACTCTTCCATGAGCCTGGCGCGACACATCGGGGCCGGTTTCCGAATTCGGAAACCGGCCCCGATGTGTCGCGCCGATCGTCGATCAGGCCGAGGGGATGTCGAAGGTCGTTGTGAACTCCGGGACCTTCTCGTCGGTTCCCATCACCTTGCCGGCTCCGCGTTCGTAGCGGATCGTGTACGTGTCCTTCTTCTCATCGGGAATGTACGCGATCCAGCCCTGGTGGGTTCCGCCGTCGCGGCGTGAGACGTCCTCGAAGGGGTCGTAACCCGCGGCTCTCATCTCCTCCTTGAGGCCGTCCGTCTGGTCGTATCGGTATTCGGCACCACCGTCGTTGGAGATCTTGAACGCTCCCGACTGGATGAGTCCGCTGTACTTCTGTCCTGGGGTGATCTTGACCTCGAGGAGGACGACTTCACCGCCGAGTTCGATGGCCGTCGCTCTCTTGGACGAGTCGAAGTTCCGCACGGCCGAAAGCACCTCGATCTTGTCCTGCATCTCGGGATCCTCGAAGCTCTTCCCGATGCTGGCCTCCCCCTGACTGCCCGACGACTGCCCTGAGTCCGAGCCCGAGGACCCACTATCTGAAGTTCCGCCGTCCGCGCTGCTCGTCCCGGTGTCGGAAGCGGCTGTGCCATCATCGGCGCTCTCCGTGCCCGCGTCCGATGAGGAAGAGCCCGCGTCAGAGGCCGCCTCGTCGCCATTCGAATCCTGCGAGGCCTCGTCCTCACCGCTCGGCTGCTGACCATTCGCTCCGGCCTGTTCACCGGAGGTGCCGTCCTGGTCGGGCACCACCTGGTCGATGAGCGAGCAGCCGGAGAAAGCGAGGGTGCAGCTGAGCAGGGCGGCTGCTGTGAGAGCGGCGCGATTCGTGCGTTTCATGGTGACTCCTTGGTCGGTTCCTCACACCCGGGAATCGACCACCCGAATGCCTGTGATGAAACCAACCTATGAGCCCGGCTCCGCCGAGATGTGCGCTCTGTGTGACAGAACAGCCACGCCTGTCATCGATCAGGCGCAGCGTGACTCTCAGCCGATGGAGTCGAGTTCAGGCATCGCTGATGAACGGGCGGGAGTCCCGCCTGCGCACGGCCGGGCGGATGTCTGTCCGACCCCTTCTGCGTATGGCGGGACGCCTGCCCGGGCGGGAGTCCCGCCCGACCCCGCCTGCGCCCGCCGGACCCCGCACTCAGGCGGGGACGAGGTGCCTGTCCGCGTCCACCTCGGCGAGGGTCTTCTTCCCCATGCTGCGGGCGAGGAAGAGCGTGGGAACGCCGGCGACGACGATGACGACGGTCGCGTAGATCGCCGGAGCCAAGTTGATGCCGGTCGACGACATCAGCGCCGTGGCGATGAGCGGCGAGAGACCGCCGAAGAGGACGGTCGCGACGTTGTAGCCGATCGCCATTCCGGAGAACCGGCTCGTGCCGGTGAACTGCTCTGGCACCATGGCCGCGGCGACCGCACTCCACCCGGCCGCGGGAATCGCGAGGAAGGCGACACCGAAGACCGCCCCACCTGAGGAGCTGCCGCCCAGCAGGGCGTATGCGGGAATGATCGTGAACACGAATACGGCCATGAGCACGGCCAGGGCGGGTTTGCGGCCGAACCGGTCCGAGGCCAGACCGAAGAACGGGGTGACGACGATGGCGACGACGGCGGCCACAGTGCCCAGCGCCAGGGACCCGGAATTCGGGACCTTCGCGACCTCTTCGATATAAGTGGGCACGTAGGTGATGTTGAGGAAGTAACTGACCGAGCCGATCGAGGAGATGAGGAAGGCGACGAGGATCGCCCGCGGCTGCTCGAGGATCGCGGTGATGAGCGGCGACCGTTCGAGCGCGGTGTCAGTCTTCTCCTTCTCCGCCTGCTGCAGCCGTTTGAAGGTCTCGGTCTCCTCCATCATCGACCGCAGCGGGACCATAAGGATCGCGAGCACGGCGCCGAGGACGAACAGCAGCCGCCATCCCCACGAATCCATCGCGTCGGAGCTGAGCGTGTTGGCCAGCAGCGCACCGGATCCGACCGCCAGGAGGGCGCCGACCTCGCTGTTGGCCGCCGCCCAGCTGGCGGCGAGTCCGCGCTTTCCCGGTCCGGCCGATTCCATGAGGAAGACCATGATTCCGGTGTACTCGGCGCCGACGGAGAACCCGGACAGGCACCGCAGCGTGACCATGAGGACGCCCGCCCAGATGCCGATCGTCTCATAGTTCGGGATAACGGCGATCCCGAGCATCGAGATGGCCATGAGGACCGCGGAGATGATGAGCGTGGAGCGTCGTCCGATCCGATCGCCGAGGTGGCCGAAGACCATCGCGCCCAAGGGACGGAAGAGGAAGCCTGCCGCACCCACTCCGAGAGTGAGCAGCAGAGAATCCGTCTGATCGCCGAAGAACTCCTTGGTCAGCGTCGTGGCGACGTAGAAGAAGATCGAGAAGTCGTACCATTCGACGACTGTGCCGAAGGCCGCAACGAACATCGAGCGACGGCGTCCGCGCTCACTCCTGCGCCGCTGCTCGGAGGTGGCACCTGAGGGAGTGGCCCCTGAAGAGGTGGGGTCTGAAGAGGTGTGCTGATCGAACTCTGACATCGTCGATTCCAGTTCGTCGGGAATATGCGATCGTGGGGTCGGTGCCGCTGGGGCCAGGCGGCCGGATCGCTCGTCGTCCTGAGCGTACCAGTCGGGCGTGACATCTCGAACCGTTCACGACAGAACTTTTGCTACCGAACAGTAGCCAAGTGTCGGATCGGTGGCTACGCTCGATGACATGGAGAGATCAGCACCGCAGCCTCTGCACATTCCGGTCCGCAGCCGCCTCGGCGACGGGACCATCACCGGTCATCTCCTTCAGCCCGAGGTTTCGCCGCGCGGAGTGGTCACGATCCATCCGGCCACTGCGACGCCGGAGCGCTTCTACTTCTCCTTCGCCGATGCCCTCGTCGATCGCGGGTTCGCCGTGGTCACCTACCGGATGCGCGGGGTCGGCAGTCCTGCCGCGCGGACGAATCCGCGACTGCGCATGAGCGACTGGATCACCGAGGATGTTCCTGCCGTATCCGCGTGGACGGAGGAGAGGTTCCCCGGACTGCCGCAGTTCGCCCTCGGGCACAGCCTCGGCGGGCATGCCCTATTGCTCGGGTTCGGCGGTGAACGGCTGAGCGGCATCGTCACCGTCGCGACGCATCGGGCGGCGACCCGGGACATCATCACCCGTACCGAACGCATGCGCGTGCGCGCCATCCTCTCCGCCCTCGGTCCGGCGCTGACCCGGCTCCTCGGGTATGCGCCGGGTGAGCGGCTCGGCCTCGGGGAGGACATTCCGCGAGCGGCCCTGCTCGAATGGTCGCACTGGGTGAGTCGGCCCGACTACTTCTTCGACATCCCCGAACTCTCCGCGGCAGCGCGGATGGCGCGTATGCTCACTCCCGTCCTCTCCGTCGGCGCCGCAGACGACCTGTGGGCCTCACCAGGGCAGATCGACGAACTCGTCGATCGACTGCTCCTCGCCCCGGTCGAGCGTCGGACATTCAACGCTACCGAGTTCGGTGTCAGGAAGATCGGTCATCACGGGCTGATGCGCCGCTCGGTCGGCAGCGGGGCCTGGCCGGAGATCATCGGCTGGCTGGCAAGAGCCGCAGATGCGCGGGCCGCGGACGTGCAGGGCGCAGACTCGCAGGCCGCAGGTGTGGGGCCCACGGACTCGCAGGCCGCACGTGCGCAGACGGCTGAGGCTCAGCCGGAAGGCACGCAGGCCGCACGTGCGCAGGAAATGAGCGCGCTAACACCCCACCGAAATGCGCGGGTCGGAACGTGACGTCCCGGTCCTCAGCGCGCGGTGAGGCCGAACAGCGAATCGGTGAACCGATTGCCGAACATCGCTTCCGGGTCGAGGCGGGCCCGCAGTGCACAGAAGTCGTCGAAGCGCGGGTAGAGTCCGCGCAGTCGGTCCGCGCCGAGGCTGTGGATCTTGCCCCAGTGCGGACGTCCGCCGTGGGCGAGCGCGATCTGCTCGACGACGCGGAAGTATTCGGCGAAGTCCTCCTTGTTGAACCGGTGGACGGCGATGTACATCGTCTCCCGACCCGAAGCCGTGGACAGCGGCACATCATCGGCGGCCGCGCACCGGACCTCGAGCGGGAACGAGATCGACCACCCCTTGGTCTCGATCGCCGCCCGGATCTCACGGATCGCTTGCGAGCCGGCGGCGAAGGGCAGTGCGTACTCCATCTCGTTGAAGCGCACTCGGCGCGGGGTGACGAACACGTCGTGGCCGGGCGCCCGGTAGATCCGGTCCGAGACCACGGACTGGGCGATGCGGTTGATGGACGGCACCGCGGCCGGGACCTTCGCTCCGAGCTCGACGGCCAGACGCAGGGCTCCGTTCTCCACGACCTCCTTGTCCAGGAGATTGAGCCAACGGTTGCGCACCCCCGCCTCGGCGAGGTGACCGGGTCCGGCCTGCCCTGGATCCACGCGGGTATTCGTCTTCGTCAGCGCCGAATCGGTGTGTGGGAACCAGTAGAACTCGAAATGGTCGGCCGAGCGCATCCGCCCCTCGAGCCCGTCGAGGAGTTCGGCGAATCCGACCACCTTCTCCTCGGCGATGAGGTCGAAGGCCGGCACGCACTGGAGCTCGACCTCGGTGAGCACTCCGAGCACGCCGAGGCTGACCCGCGCGAGGTCGAAGACCTCGGATTCGTCCTCCGCGGACAGTTCGCGCACGCTGCCGTCGGGTCCCATCAGGGACAGCCCGGTGATGGTGCCCGCGAATCCGGTGAATCCGAGGCCGGTGCCGTGCGTGCTCGTCGAGATCGCCCCGGCCAGCGACTGCGGGTTGACGTCACCCTGGTTGGCCAGGGCCAGACCGAAGGGTGCGAGGAGGCCCGGGATGTCGCGCAGCCGGGTGCCCGCGTGGAAGCGCACGCGCCTGCGGTCCTCGTCGACGGCGACGATCCCGCTCAGTTCGTCGAGGTTGACCATGACGTCGTCACCCGCAGCGACCGGGGTGAACGAATGCCCGGCTCCGACGACGCGCAGTCGGTCACCGTCCGCGGAGGTGCGTGAGACGATCGCCGACAGCTCCCCCACCGAGGTGGGGCTCAGGTACGAGTGCGGATGGGCATGGACGTGCCCGGACCAGTTCCGAAACGCCTGACGGCCGGCCCCCGCGCCCTGCCCGGACCTGCCGCTTCGTCCGGACTCGCCGTTTCGTCCCGTTTCCACTGTGCTCACAGCACCAGCCCTTCTCCCCTGTACGTCGTCCAGGACTCGACCACTGTCGAGCCCGAGACGACGAGGAATTCGTTGAAATGTTCTGCCAGCTCCCCTGCCTTGGCATGCCTGAACCACACGAGGTCGCCGATGCGCAGATCCTCGACACCGGGCCCGGTCAGCGGCGTCTGCACCTCGCCGGGGCCCTCGAGGCCGGAGTATTCGAGCCCCGGCGGCCAGGCGATGGTCGGCAGGCGGTCGGCCCCGGGCACTCCCGAAGCGATGAAGCCGCCCTTGAAGACCGTCACCCAGCCGGGTGCGGGGCGGCGCACGACCGGGGTGACGAAGAAGGCGGCGGGACGGTGGCGGAAATGCGTATAACCGTCGAAGAGCCCCGGCGAAAACAGTCCGGACCCGGCCGCGAGTTCGCTCAGAGTGCCTTCGACCGCACTCGATTCGAAGGAGCCGGTGCCCCCGCCGTTGACGAATTCGAGGTCGGCGACCTCGCGGACGGCGGCGATGACCGCGGCCCGGCGCTTCGCGAGCTCAGCGATCGAGGCCTTCTGCATGCGACGGACGATGGCCTGTCTGGCCGAGCGTCCGGCATCGCCGGTGCCGGCGATCTGCCCCTCGTAGAACATCAGACCGACGAGGTCGAAGCCGGGCCGAGCAGCGACCTGCCGGGCCAGAGCGACCGCGGAATTCTCGTCGCGGATCGGCGAACGCCGCGAGCCGATGTGGAACCGATCGCCCATCCAGGCCTCGGCCAGTCGGAAGGAGGCGTCGACGTCGATGCACACCCGCACCGAGGCGGCGGCCGCCTCGGCGGGGTTCGGCTGCGTCGTCCGAGGCTCTGGCGTCGTTCGCGGTTCCTCCGCGGTCGGTACGGACACCGGTCCCGCATCGGCGGGGGGATCTGCGAGGGAATCGCGGACCGCATCGATGATGTCGAGGTGGGCCACGGAATCGATCATCACCGTGATGTTCGTACACGCCCCCACCTCGGCGAACATCCGCGCCAGCGCCTGCTTGTCGAGGCTCGGATAGCCGATGACGATGTCACGGACGCCGCGCGCGTGGAGGTGAAGCGCCTCGGGCACGGAGTACGCGAGCACGCCGGAATACGCGGGATGGGCAAGCGCGCGTTCGATGGCCGCGGGCACCCGCAGGGACTTCGAGGCGACCCGGATCGGCAACCCGCGGGCACGGTCGGCCAGTGCGTCGAGGTTCGCGTCGAAAGCCCCGAGGTCGATCACGGCGGTCGGTGCTCCCGTGCCGTCCATCGCACCACGCAGATCGCTCGAAACCATGTCAGATAGTCTATCCGCACATGACCTACGTCATATGGGAAGGAATCCGATGAGATCCGAAACCACCACCACAGCACCGCGCACCGAATCAGCCGCCGAGGCGGCCGCTGCCGGGGCGGGCACCAGGCCTTCCGCCTCGGACGCTGCCAGGTCCGCGACGGGCACCGACCGGACGAGCACCACCCGTTCGGACGCCGCCCCGTACACCGCAGCGCTGCGGGACTTCCTCGACACGGACCCGTACGCCGAGGCCTCCGGGTCGGGCGGGCGCGAGCGCGGCGTCGTGCCGTTCACCGGCGAAGAGGTCGTTCGGTTCGCCCGGAACACCCCCGCCGACGTCGAGGCCGCCTATCGGACCGCCCGCATCGCCGCCTCGGCCTGGGCCGCCCAGTCCGTTGAGCATCGGGCGAAGGTGCTCATGCGGCTGCACGACTCGCTGCGCCGGCACGAGGACCTGCTCCTCGACATCGTGCAGTACGAGTCCGGCAAGGCCCGCATCCACGCCTACGACGAGGTCCTCGACACCTACAACGTGCTGCGCCACTACGGCGTGATGGCAGCGAAATACCTCCGTCCCGAACGTCGGCGAGGGGCGATCCCGGTCCTCACCCGCACCGAGGTGACCCACACACCCCTCGGCGTGATCGGCTTCATCACCCCGTGGAACTACCCGCTGACCTTGGGTGCGACCGACCTGTTCGCGGCCCTGACCGCCGGCAACGCCGTCGTCCACAAACCCGATTCGTCGACGACCCTGACCGCGATCTTCATGCGACGGCTGGCGATCGCCGCGGGCCTGCCGGCCGAGCTGTGGCAGCTCGTACCCGGCCCCTCCTCCGAGATCGGGTCCGCGATCATCGCCGGTGCTGACGGAGTCTCGTTCACCGGGTCGACGGCCGCGGGACGGTCGATCGCCGCGGAGACGGGACAGCGTCTGCTGCCGACCGCGCTCGAGCTCGGCGGCAAGAACCCGATGGTCGTGCTCTCCGATGCGGACCTGCCCAAGGCCGTCGAAGGTGCCGTGCGCGGGTCGTTCTCCTCGGCCGGTCAGCTGTGCATCTCGGTCGAGCGTATCTACGTCCACGAAGACCTCTATCCGGAGTTCTGCTCCCGTTTCGCCGAGGCGGCGCGCGCCCTGACCCTGAGCGCCGAGTTCGCGTACGGGCCCGGGATGGGATCGTTGGGCGGGCCGAAGCAGTTCGAGAGGGTCGGCGCCCATGTCGAACAGGCGCGCGGCGCCGGTGCCACGGTCATCGCCGGCGGGCATCCGGTGCCCGAGGTGGGCCCGTACTTCTACGCCCCGACCGTGCTCACCGATGTTCCCGCTTCCGCCGAGATCTACCGTGAGGAGACGTTCGGCCCCGTCGTGTCCGTCTACCCGGTGTCCTCCGACGCCGAGGCGGTCGCGGCGGCCAATGACAGCGAATACGGCCTCGCCGCAGTCGTGTACTCCCGCTCCCGCGGGCGCGAATACGCCCGGCAGATCGAGGCGGGGATGATCAACGTCAACGAGGTCTACCCGGCCAGCTGGGGATCCGTCGACGCCCCTGCCGGCGGAGTCAAGGCCTCCGGGCTGGGCCACCGGCACGGGATCGACGGCATCCACCAGTTCATGCACACGCACACCATCGCCGAGCAGCGGCTTCACCCGATCGCCCCGACGTCGGTGCTCGATCAGAAGAAGTTCGCGGGCCTCATGTCCGGGGCGCTGTCGGTGATGAAGGCCCTGCGGATGAAGTAAGGGCTGGGCCTGCGGGCAGTGGACCCGCATGCGGAGCGGGGCACCACCTCGGCGAGAAGTGGTCACGATCGGATACTTCCCCAAATCTAGGTCGCTATCGGACATTTCTGACGCTGAAAAATGTCCGATAGCGACCTATGTTTCGGCCCGAGCCAGCCCAATCAGGCTCGGTTATCGCGAATGCGGTCGAAGAATTCGTGCGCGACGGGCACGGCCGCCTCGGCGCCGAATCCCCCGTCCTCGACGAGCACGGCCACGGCCAGATCTCCTTGGAACCCGGCGAACCACGAATGCGTGCGCGGCGGGGAGTCGTCGCCGTATTCGGCGGTGCCGGTCTTGCCATGCACATCCTTGCCCGGGACGTCCTTGAGGTCGGTGGCGGTGCCGTCAGTGACCGCGCGGCGCATCATGTCCTTCAGCTCCTTCGCCGCGTCCGCGTCGAGCTGCGGGGCGTCGGCTGATTCGTCGGCATCGCCGCCGGAGGTGCCTCCTCTGCCGTCGGTGCCGCCTGCCTCATCACTTCCGCTGCCTGCCGAACCTGCTCTGTCTTCGAGTGCATCGCCGAGGACGAGCTGCGGAGTCACGGTCTCCCCTGCGCTCACCGAGGCGGCCATCGTCGCCACGGCCAACGGGCTCGCCTGCACCTTGCCCTGACCGATCATCTGTGCGGCATGGGTGACGGTGTCATCGTCGGTCGGGACCGAGGCCATTTTCGCTCCGATGCCGAACGCTCCGGCGCTGTCCTTCTCTGACCCGGCACCGCCCTTCTCTGACCCGGGACCGTCCTCATCCTTCCCGGCGCTGCCTGCGTCCTTCCCCGCCCCGCTCGTCATGCCGAGTTGGGCGGCCGCGGCGGCCACCTCGGCGCCGGTGACCTTCTCTCCGGAGGACACGAAGGCGGTGTTGCAGGAGTGGGCGAAGTCCTCGGCCAAGCTGACGGTGCCGAGCACTTCGTCCTCGGCGTTCTTGAATCTCTTGCCGCCGATGGTCGCTGTCTTCGGGCAGGCGATGTCGTCATCGGGTTTCACCCCGGATTCGAGGAGGGCGAGACCGGAGGCGATCTTGAAGACCGAACCGGGAGCGTACCGGCCGGTCAGCGCCCGATCCCACGCCGCGCCCTTCGGATCGTGGTTGGCCACGGCGAGGACGTGACCGTCGCTGGGCCGGATGACGACGACGGCGGCCGGCTTCTTCGCGGTCGCGGTCGCCTCGTCCGCGGCGTCCTGGGTCTTCACGTCGAGGGTGGTCTCGAGGTCCTCGCCGTCCTTCTGTGCGAAGGCGTGCAGACTCGTCAGCTTCGTCTTCCCGCCCTTGTCGTCGGTCGAATCCCCCTTGGCGAAGACCTCGACGCTGCCGGGTCCGGCGAGGCGGTCATTGAACGATTTCTGCAGTCCCGTGCGTCCGACGACGTCGCCGGCGACGATCTCGCCGTCGGATTTCTTGATGTCATCGGCGCTGGCCTGCCCGGTCGATCCCAGGGTGGCCTGAGCGAAGCCGCGGCTGCGGGTCAGGGTCTGGCTGCTGTCGGAGAAGAGGACGCCGGGCAGGTCGTGGATGTCGTCCTTGACGTGCTTGTAGTCGTCTTCGCGCAAGGTGACGACGGGAACGAGCTGATTGCCCTCGGCCTTGTCGACCGTGTCATCGAGATCGTCGGCGTCGAGGTCGAGGGAGTCGACGCCGTCATTGAGCTTCTTCACGAGGGTGCTCAGGGTGTCGGGTTCGAGCCGGTTCGGGTGGACTCCGATGTCGACGACCTTCCCCTCTTCCATGAGGACTTCATCGTCGGCGCCGAGGATCTTTCCGCGCTTGCCCGGATTCGCCCGCAGTTCGAAGCTGCCGCCTTTGCCGAGCTTCGGGTGGATGGCCCTCTCGGTGAGGTCCGCCCACCAGAACAGCCCGTGCTTCTCCAGCGGCAGCTCGGACCTGTACCTCCAGGCCTCACCATCGAAGTTCGCCCAGGTCCAATCGAGTGTCGCCACCGTCTGGCCGTCGGACTCCGTCACGTCATCGACGGTGACCGAGCGCAGATCGACTCGTTTGCCCAAGGACTTCGTGACCCGGTCGAAGGTGCCCTGGGCCAGTTCCTTCTCATGCCAGATATCGGATGACGGCTGTTCTTCGGCGAGATCGCGGGCCGCGGCCTCGGCTGCGGTGGAGGCCAGCATCGGAAGTCGGAGGATCGCGAAGACACCGGCACCGGCGAGGAGGACGAGGACAAGGGCGATGGCCAACCAGACTCGCGACTTCTTCGACATAGGTCCATCCTCTACCGAGGTTTCTGCAATGTCTATTGCTACGGTGCCGTCGGTTGGGGTTCACGGTCGCAAGGAGCATGCGGCCGTAGGTGGGCGAAATGGTCGCCTGGCCAGGACCTGTGGACCAGAATGCCCACCTGGCGCAGACGAGAGGGAAGCAGACGCCGCGAGTTCGAACGCGCCCGGTTCAGTTCGCGCCGGGCTCAGTTCGCGCCGGGCTCAGTTCGCGTCGGCGACGACGGTGTATTCGAGGACGGGGCGGCCCGCCGCACCGTAGCGGGGACGACGTTCGAGCATGCCCGCGTCGGCCATGGATTCGAGGTAGCGGCGGGCGGTGACGCGGGAGACTCCGAGACCTTCGGACACCTCGGCGGCGGACTGGCCGGGATTGTCGCCCAGCAGCGTCTTCACCTCGTCCTGCACCGCATCCGGCACGCCTTTCGCGGTCGCGGCAACGGTGTGGGTGCGCAGCGCCGAGATCGCCTTGTCGACCTCGGTCTGGGTGACTTCACCTTCGTTCGAATCCCCGCCGAGGCGGTTGCGGAAGGACGAATACGCCTCGAGTTTGGACTTGAAGACGGGGAAGGTGAAGGGCTTGATGATGTACTGCGCGACCCCATAGGACAGGGCCTCCTGCACGATCTGCATGTCCCGGGCGGCGGTGACGGCGATGATGTCCACGTCGACACGCTGGCCCCGGATGGCACGGCAGACCTGCAGTCCGTGCCCGTCGGGCAGATTCATATCCAGGAGCACCAGGTGGATGCCCGCGGGGTCGAGGCCGTAGATCTGGCCCGTCAGAGCGGCCATCGCCTGAGTCGCATTCTTCGCCACTCCCGCGACGTGATAGCCGTCGAGGCGATCGAGGTACTTCGCGTGAGCACGCGCAGCGACCACCTCGTCCTCGACGACGAGCACTCCGATGCTCGACTCAGGAATGGTTGTGTCTGACATGCCGCCAGTCTAGCCAACCCCTCCGCGCTGCGGCGGCGGTTTGTGTTCCAGCCTGGGCACAACGCCCGCACCGGTTCCTCGAGACATCATTCTCCGTGGACTCCGCCCGCACCGACGTTGGCATCCGGCAGCCACACCGTGAGCACCGCGCCCTTGAACCGGTCGCACTCCTCACCGCGGCCCTGCACGTCGACGGCCCCGCCGAGGCGGCGGATCGCCTGCACCACCAGCGACAGCCCGACTCCGCGGGTTCCCGTCTGCTGACGGCCGAGTCCCTGGTCGGTCTCGACGCCGTCGTGTTTGGTCGACCAGCCGCGTTCGAAGATCGCATCGAGGTGCTCCTCGTCGATGCCCGGCCCGTCGTCGCTGACCTCGATCGTGAATCCGCCGGGACCGCCCGAACCGGACAGGTGCACATGCACGCGCTTGTCCTCGGACAGCACGTCCTGCCTGCTCAGCGCGTCGAAAGCATTGTCGATGAGGTTGCCCAGGATCGTCGCGAGATCCCGGTCGTCCCCGCCGAGGTTGCCCGTGAGATCCGCGGTGTCGACCGTCATCTCGATGCCCACCTCGGCGGCTTGGGCGATCTTCGACAGCAGCAGGGCGGAGAGGACGGGGTGGTCGAAGGTCATCGATCCGTCCCCGTTGACCCGGTTGAGATCGTCGATGTCCTTGGCCGCGAAGTCGATGGCCTCATCGACGTGCCCCGTTTCGAGCAGGGACACGACCATGTGCAGCCGGTTCGCGTATTCGTGGGTCTGGGCGCGCAGGGAGTCCGAGAACGAACGGACGGAGACGAGTTCGCCGGAGAGCTCGGCCAGTTCCGTGTGGTCGCGCATGGTCACGACCCAGGTGTCGCTGGCTGCGTCGGTCGGCTGCTGGTTGACCACGAGCACCCGAGAGTCCGTGTAGTGGATCTCGTCGCGGGCCCACCGCCCGGAGGCGAGCAGATCGTGGAGTTCCTCGGGCAGGTCGAGTTCGTCCAGGGGCATCTCCGCCGCCGAGGTGGGGGCCGGGTTCGCGTCCCCCACCGGGGCTGCGTCGCTCGCCGGGGGTGCGTGGCCTGCCAGGCCGGGACCTCCCGCCGCGCCGGCCCCGCCCTCCGGGACGCCATCCGCCGCGCCGGACGCATCCGAGCTCGCCGCCCGCTCCCCCGCGGGCAGGCCGAGCAGTTCGCGGGCATCGGCATTGATGAGCACGATTCCGCGTGACCGATCGACCAGCAGGAGACCTTCGGAGACTGCCTTGAGCACCGAGGAGTAGAAGTCGAGCATGCTCTTGAGCTCCTCGGCGCCGTAGTCGCCGGTGACCCGCCGCAGACCGCGGGAGGTCGCCCACGACGAGCCGATCCCGAGGACGAGGGTGAGCACTGCGATGCCGATGAGCCATTGGCCCTGGGGCAGAAAGCCCTCCCGGACCGTATCGGCGGAGGCCCCGACGATGACGGCGCCGACCACGGTGTCGGGCCCCACCTCGTCGGCACCGACGTGTTCGGCGTGGACGGGGGTGATGACGTACATGGTGCCGTCACCGGGACCGCCGTCGTCGATGAATCGCACGCTCGAACGGCCGTCCTTGATCGCATCCTCATCGACAGACTGGGCGAGCTGGTCGATCGAATCCTCGGGGATCTTGCCGGAGTTCGCCGAGGCGATCTTGTCCTCGAGCGCCTGCTGCCGATCCGGCGAGCCGAGGGTGGGCGGAGTGAGCAGGTAGTCGATGGGTACGACGGCGGCGACGTCGAAGCCGTACTGGCTGATGACATTGCCCAGCATGGTCCCGACATCGGCCCGGGACTCGGCGTCGAGGAAGTCGTCGTTGCCGGCCTCGCCGGTGCCCACGAGGCCCAGCGACATCGACATGTTGTCCGCCGCCGATCGCAGCAGGTCCTGTTCCCGCTTCGTGTTCAGCTGGGAGAGCTGGATGTAGAGGAGACTCGTCGTGAGCACCATGATGCCCACGAGCATGACCGAGTTGCCGAACATGATCCGGCCGGCCACGCCGAGGCGGAACCACCGGCTCGCGACACCCGCCGATCCGGCGGATCCCTTCGACAGCACGGTTCGTTTCTCCTTGGGCATGCGTCCCATTGTGCCACCGTGCACCGGCCCTCGGCCGGGGTTCTACAGGGCCAGGCTGATCGGTCCGGCGGGCACGGCCGAGCACACGAGCACCTCGTCATCATCGATCCGGGCGGCCGGCTCGACCGGGTAGAGCACCGACCCTGCCGCCAGGGACACCGCGCAGGTGCCGCACGAACCGCCGCGACATGAACTCGGCGAACGGAATCCGCGCGCCTCGAGGGACTCGAGCAGGGTGCCCTCCTTGGGCTCCCAGATGAAGCTCGTCCCCGAGTTCTCGAGCGTCACCTCGGCGGGCGAGCATCCGGCGATGACTTCGCTCATGCCCGTGTTCGGAGACGCGAAGGTTTCCTGGTGGACGGCGGGGACCCCCGCCTCGTCGGCGGCGGCCAACACGGCCGCGGTGAAGTCGCGGGGCCCGCAGACCATGACGTTGTCACATCCGGCGACCCAGTCGACGAGCTCGCGGTGGCTCGGCCGTCCGGCGGTCGCGGTGTCACGGTGATGTGTCTCGACGGGGACGGGTCCGGCGTGGGCGCGGTCCTGCAGGCGGTTCCACAGGCAGGCGGTGCGGTGGTCGCGGTCGACGTGGAAGAGGCGGATCCGATCGGTGGCGGGCAGGTCTGCCAAGCCGTCGCCGCGCAGCAGCCCGAGGCTCGGGGTGATGCCGATTCCGGCGGTGACCAGCGCCGTCGTGCCGCCGAAGACGCGGGAGGAGGTCATCGTTCCGTGCGGTCCGGAGGTGAGGACGGATTGCCCGGCCTCGAGTGCGGCCACGGCACGGGAGCCCTTGCCCTGGGTGCGCACGGCGATGCGGACGATGTCCTCGTCGACGTCGGTGATCGTGTAGGTCCGCCAGAACGGGGCGCCGAGGTCGAGATGGACGCGCAGATTGGTGCCCGGCTCGTCGAATTCGCGGATCCAGCCGAGGTCGTCGCGCAGGGCCACCTCGACGATGTCGTTGCAGATCTGCCGTTTGCCCGTCACGGTCATGAACCGCGGCGTGCGTGCGACCTTGACCAGTTCGCGCGGGGCCGGGCCTTCGACGGTGATCTCGTCACCGACGGCGACGTCGCCGGTGTCGAGGATCTGCCCGTAGATTCCGCAGTGCAGGTGCCCGCAGGCGGAGTTGAGGAGTCGTGGGACGTTGACGTCGACCTCGGTGGTGGTCGGGTTGACGGTGGTTGCCGGGCAGCGTTCGATCGTCGAGCGGATCGCGAGTCTCACCCCGCCGAGGCGGATGACCTGCCCGATGAGCGCGAACTCCTCGAAGGGTTCGAGGCCCTCGACGAGGACGTTCCCGCGGAAGCGCAGAGGGTCGAGGCCGGCGGGGCCGTGCGCAGCAGAATCAGTGAGGCCGAGAGCGGCGCGGCCCTCATCGGTGTCGGTGATCGCGGCGACCGTGGCCGGGTTGATGATCGAGATCCCCGACTTCTGCGAGTCGAACATCCCTTGGTCCGCGGCCGCCAGCACCCGCGGGAAGTCACCCTGAGGGGGTATCCGTTCGGACAGGAATTCCGCCGAGGCGGCCCTGCCCTCCCGATCGTCCGTGTCGAAGGTCGTCGACTCTCCGTGCGGATCGGTCAGTGTCACGGTCGCGGCCTCGGGGCCGGCCGTTTCGGCGAGAGAGACCCCGCCCCGCTGGGCGGGATCGGTCGTCGATTCGGACTCGGCAGACTCGGCGAGAGAAACAGACACCTGCCATCTCTGCAGATCGGTGTCGTTCTTCAGCACCGTGAAGGCGGAGTACGAATGCCAGGTGTCGTCGGGGATGTCGAGGCTGCCGTTTGTGAACGCGGCGACGCGGTCACCGCGGATTCCGCGGTCCTTGACGACGCGGGCCGCGGTGAGCTCCTCGGCGGGGAATCCCTTGACCGGGAAGCGGAACAGGCTGGCAACACGCATACCTCCGATTGTAGGAGTCGGCGCGCACGCGGGAGTCATGGTGAGACCAAACGCACAGCCGCCTCGGCGCGGTACTCCCTTGATTTATACCCTATAGGGGTATACGGTGTCATCATGACTGAGCATCATGGATACACCCCGCAGAAGGACGCTCTCGCGCGGAGGATGAAGCGGATCGAAGGTCAGGTCCGCGGCATCGGGAAGATGATCGATGACGACAAGTACTGCATCGACATTCTCACCCAGGTCTCCGCCGCGACAGCCGCGCTGCACGCGGTCTCCATCAACCTCCTCGAAGAGCACATCGCTCACTGCGTGGTCGACGCCGCCTCATCCGGCGACGACGATGCCGCGCGGAAGAAGATCGAGGAGGCATCAGCCGCCATCGCCCGCCTCATCAAGAGCTGAGCCAGCCGGAGCTGACCTCCCCTGGGACTCAGGCTGACTTGGCTGAGATCGGGCACCTCATCGCTGAATGGAGTACACACAATGACCACCACGACCATCACCGTTTCGGGCATGACCTGCGGACACTGCGAAGCCGCGGTGAAGGAAGAGCTCGGCGCGCTGGACGGCGTCACCGACGTCGACGTCGATCTCAACCCCGGGAGCGAGTCCCCGGTGACGATCACCTCGGCGGCCGAACTCGATGATGCGGCGATCCGTGCCGCTGTCGACGAGGCCGGCTACGAGGTGAAGTGATGCCGCGCGAGGTCGAACTCGACATCACGGGAATGACCTGTGCGTCCTGCTCGGCGCGGATCGAGAAGAAGCTCTCCCGCCTCGACGGGGTCGCAGCGGTAGTCAACCTGCCGCTCGAGACCGCGCACGTGGTCATCGACTCCGATCTCCACGACGACGAGATCACCGCCGCCGTCGCGAAGGCGGGATACGCGGCGACGGTCCGCGGACCGGCCGGGGGCTCGGAAGATTCCGGGGGCTCGGATGATTCCGGGCCGGAGATCGTCGACTACGATCCCCGCCACCTGCGTCCGCGCTTCATCGGTTCGCTCATTCTGGCCGTGCCGATCGTCGCGATCTCGATGGTCATGGGATGGCACTTCGCCGGTTGGCAATGGATCGCCGCCATCCTCGCCCTGCCGGTGGTCACGTGGGGCGCCTGGCCGTTCCATACGGCGGCGTTCAAGGCCGCGCGCGGCGGGTCGACGACGATGGACACGCTGGTCAGCGTCGGCATCATCGTCGCCAGCGGCTATTCCTATGTCACGCTCGGCCGCGCACTGGCCGAGGGCTACGGCTGGAACGTACCCGGTCACTATCACGTGTGGTTCGAAGCCGCCGCGGCGATCACGGTGTTCCTGCTCATCGGCAAGCTCACCGAGGATCGCGCGAAGACCCGGGCGACGGCCGCGCTCAAGGCGCTGCTCGATCTCGGCGCGAAATCCGCGACGGTGCTGCGCGCGGCCGGCACTTCTGACTCGCCCGACGGGGACGACTCCAGTGTCGATGTGAGCGCGAGCGGCCCCGGTGCCGAGGCGAGCGCACGCAGTTCCCGCACCGAGGTGGAGGTGCCGATCGACCAGCTCCGCGTCGGGGATGTCTTCCTCGTCCGTCCGGGAGAGAAGATCGCCACCGACGGTGAGGTGCAGAGCGGCCATTCGGCCGTCGACGAGTCGATGCTCACCGGCGAATCCGTGCCCGTCGAGGTCGCCCCGGGCGACAGCGTCACCGGCGCCACGATCAACACGTCGGGAGTCCTCGAGGTCAGAGCCTCCCGGGTGGGTGCGGACACGACGCTCGCGGCCATGGCCGACCTCGTCAGCCGCGCCCAGACCGGGAAGCCGGCGGTGCAGCGTCTGGCCGATCGGATCTCGGCCGTGTTCGTGCCGATCGTCTTCGGCATCGCCGTGCTCACGCTGCTGATCTGGGGGCTGACCACCGGCGAGTGGGCGATGGGCCTGCATGCTGCGCTCACGGTCCTCATCATCGCCTGCCCGTGTGCGCTGGGACTGGCGACGCCGACGGCGCTGGCCGTGTCCTCGGGGCGCGGATCCCAGTTGGGCATCCTCGTGTCCGGGCCGGAGGCGCTCGAGTCGACGCGTTCGATCGACGCCGTCGTGCTCGACAAGACCGGAACCCTGACCACCGGCGTGATGAGCCTGACCGGTTCCGAACTCTCGGCACGTGACTTCGCGACGCTGGCGCAGCTGGAGTCACGCAGCGAACATCCCATCGCCCGCGCGATCGTCGATGCCGCTGCCGCGGATCTCAGTGCGTCCGCGGATCTCGACACGGGAGCGTCGCTCACCGACTTCGAGAACATTCCCGGCGGCGGACTGCGCGCGACGATCGACGGCGCCGAGGTGCTCGCCGGTCGTCCGGACCTGCTGCGTGAGCGCGGCATCACGGTCGACTACGCGGCCGGGTCGGTTCCGCGCGGAGCCACGATCATCGCGCTGGCGATCGACGGCGAGTTCCGGGGGCTGAGCTTCGTCGCCGACGAGGCCAAGCCGTCCGCGGCGGAAGCGATCGCCGAGCTGCATTCGCTCGGACTCGACACCGTGCTGCTGACCGGGGACAACGCCCAAGCCGCCGAGGTGGTCGCCGAGTCGCTCGGCATCGACGAGGTGCGCGCCGATGTCCGCCCCGAAGGCAAGGTGTCCGTGATCGCCGAACTCCAGCAGCGGGGTCGGGCCGTGGCGATGGTCGGCGACGGCATCAATGATGCCGCGGCCCTGGCCGGAGCCGACCTCGGCATCGCGATGGGTTCGGGCACGGATGCCGCGATGGCGGCCTCGGACATCACGATGGTGAAGTCTGATCCACGGCAGATCCCGCAGGCGATTCGGCTCTCGCGCAGAACGCTCGGGCTCATCAAGGGCAATCTGTTCTGGGCCTTCGCCTACAACACGGCTGCGATTCCGCTCGCGGCCTTCGGCCTGCTCAATCCGATGATCGCCGGGACCGCGATGGCGTTCTCATCGGTGTTCGTCATCCTCAACAGCCTCCGCCTCCTCCGGTTCGAGTAGGACGAACCGGACTAAGTCTGGTCCGGGCCGGGCCGAGTAAGTCTGGTCCGGGCCGGGCCGAGTATGCCTGGACCGGGCAGGGCCGGGCCGGCCGGACTGAGCCGGGAATGCACGGACCCACCGTCCACTCGGATAAGAATTTCGAGGGAAGGGAATGTTGGATTTCGCCACCGAAACCGACATTCCCTTCCCTCGAAAATCACGTGGATGGGACGGCCCGGGGGAACGGAGACGCCTGGTGGAACCGGACCCGAGGAGCGGTCGCGCGCCTGGGAGGACCCGGGCGCAGGGAGGTGCGGGCTTTACCGCAGGACCGGGAAGGACTGGTCCTTGTTCTGCGTGTCCTTGCGCATCACCCAGTTGAGGAAGCTCGCGAAGGCTGACACGACGACGAAGGCCGCGCCCGCGTAGATGAAGGCGTTGCCGAAGGCGCGTCCGTCCTGCCATGCGCGGGTCACGATGAGCGCGAGGATGAGGGTCACGATTCCGCAGACGACGCCGACCTTGATCGCGTCCTTGTACGACACGGTGCTCGTGGGCTTGCCGCCTGAGGACTTCTTCTTCGGGGTGTTCGTTGGCGCCATGCCTCCATCCTACCGATCCCACCTGAGAACAGTCCCATTCCGTGGCCGAGATCATCGCCGCCACCCGGTCCATCCCCGCCCCTCCACGTCCGCCGAGGCGGCCCGGACGAGTCGTCGACCCCGCCCCATCACCTTCGCCGAGGCGGCCCACCCCGAACCGATCCGGACCACGTCCCCGTCTCCCCGCACCTTCTTCCGACCGCCGCCCCGCCACACCCTCGACCATCCCCGACCTGGCGCCCTCGCCGAGGTGGCACCAAGTCGCCTTGAGATTCGCGAACACCGCCCGACCGCAGGTCATACCGCTGCGATCCGACTCGCCTGCACAGCTCATCGGGTGGACTACTCGCCCCGAACAGGCAAAAATGAGTGTGTGTCCATCCCCTCTCGACACGCCTCCGGGGAGGCGTTGCGCCCAATTCGCACCGGCCAGGCCCCGCCTGGTCGCGAACAGCGCGCCGACACCGCCCACCCCACCATCGTCACCACCCGACCCAGCGTCACCACTGCTCACTCCCGCATCCGCAGCCCCCGCGCCGCCACTCACCCGCCCGCCGCGCTGCGGACCTTCGCGACCGTCCTGCTCATCGCCGTCATGGTCTTCACCGTCACGGCCTGCGGACCCGACCGCGGTCTCAAGGTCTCCCCCGAAGCCCACCCCTCGCCGTCTCTCTTCGCACCCGACAAAAAGAACTCCGGCCCGCCGGACGAACCGTTCTCCCTCAAGGAGATCCGCGAACTCATCGTCGACTCCTCGGGAGTCGCGGTGACAGGGAGCGCCCCTGAGACGGCGAAGGTCGTCGATGACTGTGACAAGTGCCTGAAATTCTCCACCCCGTTCCTCAACGGCAAGAAGAAATTCCAGCTCGTCACGGTGGCCAATCCGAAGCAGATGGACGAGACCATCGCCGGTGCAGTGATCAGCAAGCACGACGAAGAGCCTCGCCTCGAACTCATCGCCACAGGCAACCAGCTCACGCTCAGCCCCGGCAAGAGGGGCACAGTGGTCGTGCAGGAGGCGATGTTCGCCGATGGGGACGATGCCTGCTGCCCGTCGGGGTGGTCGGTGCAGGTCTTTCGCCTGCATGACGGTAGGTTTGAACCGGGTCAACGCCTCACGCGGCTTAATGGAGAAACGTAATGCATATTGTTCTGGTTGAAGATGACGAGGTCATCCGCGAAACGACCCAGATCGGGCTCGAACGCTTCGATTACACGGTCTCGGCATTCGCCGACGGCCGCGAGGGGTACGAATTCGTCTCCGCCAACGGCGCCGACGTCCTCCTCCTCGACCTCATGCTGCCGACGATGAACGGCGCCTCCATCTGCCGCGCCGTGCGCGAACGCTCGACGATCCCGATCATCATCATCTCCGCCCGCTCCGACGCCATCGACATCGTCCAGGCCCTCGAGGCCGGGGCCGACGACTACCTGACCAAACCCTTCGACATGCAGGTGCTCAACGCCCGTATCCGCGCCGTCGTCCGCCGCTTCATCACCACCGGCACCGACAAGCTCGGCTACTCCCCCGCCCCCGAGGCGGCCGATGAGCACGAGACCGTGATCGGCCCCGGCGGCATGGTCACCGGTGACGGCATCCCCGAGGTCCTCGGTGCCAGCCCCGGGATGGACACGAGGGACCGACTGCGAGCGCAGCTCGAATCCGATGACACCTACCTCGGCGCGGGTGGGAAATTCACCACCGGCCCAGAGGCCGACGAGGAGGAGGCCATCGGCGGTGATGCCGGCGTTCCTCCGCGTCCGAACGGGGCCCCGTCCGTGCAGCCGGGAGCTGTGCAGCCCGGGTCCGCCGACGACGGACTCGGTCCGTTCCGCACCCGGCTGGGCTCACTCGTCCTCGACACCGGGCGTCTGACCGTCGAGATCGACGGCGAAGAGGTTCACCTCACTCCGACCGAGCTGCGTGTCCTCCTGCTCCTGACCGAACAGCCCGAACACGTGTACTCCCGTGAGAAGATCGCATTCACGGTCTGGGGATACGAATGGGCCGGTGACTCCCGCGTCGTCGACGTCCACATCCAGCGCCTGCGGAAGAAGATCGGGGCGAACATGATCGAGACCGTGCGCGGATTCGGATACCGCTTCGCAGGCTGATCGCATGTCGCTGCGTTGGAAGATCTCACTCCTCATCGTCGCCTCGGTGATCATCGCCGTCCTCTCCTGCTCGATCGTGCTCCGCCAGTCCGCGGCCCGGGCCGAGGACGATCGAATGCGCTCGACGGTGACCGAACAGCTGACGAACGCGACCAACATCTTCTCCGAAACCGGCGTGCTCACTCTCAACGCCCGCATCGACGACCCGCAGCTGCCCAAGGATGCGCGTGCTTCGGCGCTCAAGGGCCAGTCCGTGACGATCCGGTCCAAGGTCGACGGCGAGGAGATCGTGTGGGCTGCCGCTCCCATCGAGGTCGGCAAGTACACCCAGGTGATCTCCGTACGGGCCTCGACGAAGGACAGTCAGGAGCTCATCGGCCGCATCGACCAGGCGCTGCTGGTGGGCATGATCGGTTCGGCGCTCGTCGTCGGCGGCGTCGGCTCGATCGTCGCCGGGCGCATCTCCCGGCGGCTGACCCTGGGCGCGCAGGCCGCCCGCAAGATCGCCGGCGGTGACACATCGACGCGCATCGCCGACGTCATCGACGAATCCGACCAAGAGGTCTGGGCGTTCGCCACCGCGGTGGACACGGCCGTGGCCAGGCTGACCGAGCGCATCGACTCCGAGCAGCGCTTCACCGCCGACCTCGCCCACGAGATGCGCACCCCGCTGACCGGCCTGGTCAACGCGGCGAATCTGCTCGAAGAGGACTCCCGCCCGGCCGAACTCGTCAAGGACCGCGTCCAGCGCATGCAGATCCTCGTCGAGGACCTCCTCGAGGTCTCCCGCCTCGACGCGGGACGGGCCAACCCCGAGTTCACCCGCGTCGACGTCGACCAGGCGATCCGGTCGCTGCTGGGCACGATGGAGGCCTCCGGGGCCCTGGCCGGGCACACGATCGACACGCACCTGGCGGCCCTCAATTCGACCCTGGTCACCGATGTCCGCCGCTTCGAACGCATCATCTCGAACCTGCTCGTCAACGCCATCAAGCACGGCGGCGACCCGATCCGCCTGGAGACGAGCACCCGCAGCATCATCGTCACCGACTCAGGCTCCGGCTATCCGCCCGACATCGTCAACACCGGACCGACCCGCTTCGTCTCCGCCGGCGGAGGAGGCATGGGCCTCGGCCTCGTCATCGCCCAGGGCCAGGCCCGCCTGCTCGGCATCACGCTGGTCTTCAGCAATGATCCCGTCACCGGCGGCGCCCGCACCGAGGCGATCTTCCCCGACGAAGACGCCCAGGATCGCGCCCTCACGCAGTACATGGAGAGCAAAACAGAATAACCTCGCCGAGGTGGCCCTCCACGCCTCGACGTGTGTCTCATCACTTAAATATGACAGTTTGTAAATATGACCGTTACAATTTTGTGATGTTGTGTTGAAGCAGTCGGGACGTCCGGCAGCCTCGACGAGTCAGCGGCACACACGGAGAGTTATGTCAGAGTCATCCTCGAACGCGGAAGCACCAGTGCGTCGACGGGATCTGCACAGGCGACGGTCCTCGTCCCTGTTCTCACGCCATCGCACTTCGGACCGCAGCGGTGCGACACCGGTCGCCCCCGCAACTGCGCCCTCCACTGACACCGAACGCGACATCTCTTCTCCCGCCGCCGCTCCCGAAGCGCCGGCTGCCGCTCCCTTCTCCCCACGCCGCACCGCAATGGCCGCCGAGGCTCGCGTGGAAAAACCCTCGCCGCGACGTGCCGCCATGGCCAAGGAGGCCGCCGAGCCGCGGTCGTCCTCGACTTTCGGATCCCTCGGCACCGCAGGTTCCCGCAAGGTCCGCGCCGGCGATGCCGGAGCCCGCGGATCCGACGGTGTCCTCCTCAAGTCCGTGCGCAAGCAGAGGCTGCGCACTGTATCGACACTGGCCGCCGTCTCCGTGGCCGGAGCCGCAACCGCGGCGACGGTGCTCATCAACAACCTCAGCGGTGGGGCCGAAGTCAAGACCGACCCCACGGCCGCCGGCGAATCCGCAGCCATCAGCCCGGAGAAGGTCGACGCTCAGGTCGACGACTCGAAGGGCAAGTCCTCGATCGAGATCGGCGCGCCGAGCGCGAAGCAGAAGAACGTCGAGGCGGCCAGCCGTGCGATCAAGAAGAGCGCGCTGCCCGGCTGCGACGAGAAGCAGGACTTCGACAAGTCCGTCGGCAACGGCGAACTGCCCGACGAATGGCTCTGCGATCTGGGCAAGGAAGACCACCAGCTCCGCGCGGACGCGGCTGTCTCCTTCGCGAAGATGAACGCCGCCTACAAGAAGGACACCGGCAAGGAGTTCGAGATCACCGACTCCTACCGTGACCTGGACGGTCAGCTCTCCGTCGCAGGCCGCAAACCGGGACTGGCCGCCAAGCCGGGAACCTCGCTGCACGGCTGGGGCATCGCCCTCGACCTCGGCGGCGGAGTCGCGTCGAAGACCGGAGCCTGGAGCTGGCTGGTCGAGCACGGTGACGAATACGGGTGGGAGAATCCCGACTGGGCGAAGTCGTCCAAGTACGAGCCGTGGCACTGGGAGTACACGCCGGCCCGGAAGTCGATCAAGGGCAACTGAGGAGCATCACCGCCGCAGTGCGCGACCGTAACGGCGACGATAGATCACCTGAGCGAGCCGGACGAAGGGTTCGCCCAAGCGCCAGATGCCTGCACCCGCGCGTGAGACCGATCGCAGAACGAGGAACACCCGATCGTCGCGCGTGCGGATGAGAATGAACGACTCCTCGCCGGTGATCGGGTGCCCGGGCTTCGTGCCGTAGGTGAAGCCGCGGCGGTCCTCGGTCTCGATGACGTCGATGACGCGGGAGGGTTCGGGCAGCCGAAAGGGACCGAGCCTGACTCGGATCGTCGGCTCCTGTCCCGCCTCGACTCGCGGTGGCCTCTGCCCGTCGGCCCCATCGCCCGCACCGAGCGCGATCTCGAAACCGCTGCGGGTCTTGACCTCCCAATGGAGGAGCTCCTCGGCGCAGCGCTCGAAGGTCTCCTTCCCGCGTCCGACGAAGTACGCGGATTCGAAGTGCCGGTAGCCGTCGGGACGCTCCAGCCACCTCGGCGAGAGGGGATCGGTGAGCGTATCGGGACGGTCGTACTCGGGTTCGGCCATTCCTCCAACCTATCCTGACCCGCCACCAGCCCACAGTCTCGACAGCCCAGCGACCGGCTCCGACGCACAGCCTCGGCGGCCCCTGCAATCGACTCACAGTCTCAACTGTCCCCACGTTCGACTCACAGTCCGGACGACCCGGTGGCACTGAACGCTCGGCCACGTATGATGCTGGGGAGGACGCTTTTCAATCGATTGTCCGCTCAGTCAAGGAGGACCCCCATGCGCACCATCAACGGCATCGACGAGATCGAATCGCTCATCGGTCAGGAACTCGGCACTTCCGAGTGGACGACGATGGACCAGGATGCCATCAACACCTTCGCCGACGTCACCGACGACCACCAGTGGATCCACGTCGACGAGGCCCGCGCGGCCGAGGGCCCCTATGGAGCGACGATCGTCCACGGATTCTTCACCCTGGCTCTCGTCCCGAAGTTCTCGTCCGAGATCTTCACGATCGAAGGCGTGTCCATCCGCGTCAACTACGGGCTGAACAAGGTCCGCTTCCTTCAGCCCGTCGTCGTCGGCTCACGCCTGCGCGGCCGGGTCGAGGTCAACGAGGTCAGCCGCGGTGACAAGGGCACCCAGGTCGTCCTCAAGCACACGATCGAGATCGAGGGCCAGGAGCGTCCGGCCTGCATCGCCGAGGTGGTCACCCTCCTCGTCGAGTGAGCTGCCTGCCGCGGCCGGCAGGCACACCCGCCGTCAGTCAGCCGCCGTCTTCGCGACAAGTGGGCACAGATTGCCAGGATCGGACGGCGAAGTGAGCATTCTGTACCCACTTGTTTGCGCTCGATCGGCGCAGGAGTCGTGCCAGCCCTTCAGAGAAGACCTCCGGCGCGTAGGTGGTGGGCGATCAGGCGACAGATCTCCGTCATGTCCGAGCGCTTCGATACTCGGATGACCGTCCAGCCCTCCGCCTGAAGTGCTGAGATGCGGCGATTGTCCTCAGCGAACTGGGCTGGCGAGCTCCGGTGGTGGTCTCCCTCGTACTCGATAGCAAGCCTGACCGATGGATAGCCCATGTCTGGATGGAGCTCTGTCCCGATAAGCGAGCACATGACCGCAGGATGGACAACGGGTTCAGGAAGGCCTGCGTCGATGAGATTCAGTCGCAACCTCGTCTCGGGCGGAGAGTCCACATCTTCTCGCACCAAGTCGAGCGCACGCTCAGCGGTGCGGCGCCCCTTCACAACGGCGCGGGCGGTCAGCTCGCCACGTATCTCATCGATGGTCGCCAGCGGACCACCGTGCCACCTGCCAATGGCGGCATCACCGAGCACGACGAGCTCCCGGACCGTGAACACCCGCGCGAGTTCGATGAACAGCTGCGGTACCGCTATGAGCGGCAAACCGAAGAAGTTCTCGGACCGCAGCCACTCGTAGCGGTGGAAGACAACTTTCTCCCGGCGCTTGGTCAGGGCCTTGTCGTCACGCGCCACATGCATGCGCGCGTCGGCATTCCACGGCACCGGCAGCCCATACAATCGCGCCGCAGTCACATTGCAGGCGACAACCGCGGGGTCAACGCAGACCAAGCCAGTCAGCTTCACTCGTTCGTCGATCCATTCACAATCAGCCCAGGTCGGAGCGGCGACTTGGGTCGTGGGAGCGGTTTCGACCCACACACCGTAGTCGAGTTGCTGATACTTCTGCTCGTCCCCCAACGCGCGACGCGTGATTCCACGCGAGACAGCTTGCGCCTTGGTAAACGGAATAGCGGCGGTCAAGAGCTGACGTGGCTTCTCCGACCACGACCGGACCCGCGGTTTCCGTGGCGTCGAGCTGCTCCTCAAAGATCGCGCGGACTGCTTCGGGGTGCTCCGCGATGCCGGGGATTGCAACTGAGACGGCGTGATTGTCGAAACGGGAACGTTCTGCCCGCTGGTCAGCGGCGAAACGGGGCGCGGCGGAGGAGTCGATCTCTGACTGTTCATAGCCAAATACTGCCTGGCCCCCACTGCCACTGCACAGACGCAATATTCTGCCTGTGGACAGAGCTCGGGTATCCACAGGCGCCCAACGCTTGAGTGCCTGATCGACCACCGACTCTGTGACCCCAAGAACGTGGGCAACGCTGGAATCGGCCACACAAGTGGGTACAGAATGCACATCTCCGGGGCAAAAATGGCATTCTGTACCCACTTGTGGCGCAGGCGGCCGCGCGAACGAGCTTCAGGCGGGGCGGTGCTCGTCGAGGAGCTGGGCTGCGCGGATGTAGCCGAGGTGCGAGTAGGCCTGCGGGTGGTTGCCCAGGTGCGTCTCGGCGACGGGGTCGTACTCCTCCGACAGCAGACCGGTCGGCCCGAGCAGGTTGTCGACCTGCCGGAACAGGTCCCACGCGTCGTCGATGCGCCCGACCTTGATGAAGGCCTCGATGAGCCAGGTCGTGCAGATGTGGAACCCGCCCTCGAGCCCGGGCAGCCCGTCGTCGTAGCGGTACCGGAATACCGTGGGCCCGACCCGCAGCTCCCGTTCGACCGCATCGACGGTGGCCACGAACCGCGGATCGTCGGCGTCGAGGAGTCCCGAGAGCCCGACGAACAGCGCCGCCGAATCCAGGTCGGTCTCCCCGTAGGCGACGGTGAAGGCTCCGACTTCCTCGTTGTAGCCGTGAGTGAGCACATCCTGGGCGATCTCCTCACGCAGCTGCCGCCACGCGCCGGGCGGCTCCCGATCGAACCGGTCCGCGATCCGCAGCGCCCGGTCGACCGTCACCCAGCACATCACCCGCGTGTACACGTTGTGCTTCGGCGGACGCCGGGCCTCCCAGATCCCGTGATCGGCCTCGAACCACCGTTTGCCGACCGCCTCGACCATCTGACACGTCAGTGTCCAATAATCATCGGGAAGCTCACCGAGGTGGCCGCTGAGCTCGTCGAGCAGCTCCGTGACCGGGCCGAACACGTCCAACTGGACCTGGTGTTCGGCGGCGTTGCCGACCCGCACCGGACGGGATCCGGCGTATCCGGGCAGGTCCGCCAGCACCGCCTCGGTGGTCAGGGCGGAACCGTCGACGGCGTAGAGCGGGTGGAGCTGTTCGGGTGAGACCGTACGGGAAAGGATCCTGCTCAGCCAGGACAGGAATCCTTCGGCCTCCCCGGTCGAACCGAGCGCGAGCAGGGCGCGCACGGTCATCGAACCGTCGCGCAGCCATGTGTACCGGTAGTCCCAGTTGCGCACGCCACCGATGCCCTCGGGCAGGGAGGTCGTGGGGGCGGCGAGGACTCCGCCGGTGGGTTCGTGGCACAGGGCGCGCAGGGTGATCGCCGAGCGGATGACCTCTTCGCGGTGGTGGCCGGGCAGATGAAGCGATTCGACCCAGTTCGTCCAGAAGTTCAGGGCGCGGTCGCGCACATGGTGTTCGCCGCCGGTGGCCATGTAGCCGGCATCGCCGGTGCCTGTGCCGCACGCGAGCACGAGCACGACCCGGCTGCCGGGCTGCTCGGAGGGAACGACGGTCGCCTCGGCGGTGTGGGAGTCTCCAGTCTCGACGAGTTCGAAGTCCAGGCCCGGGGCGTGGAGTTCGATCGGTTCGGAGGTGCCGAGCACGGACACTCCGTCGGCGCTGCGGACCATGCGGGTGGGCACGGTCGCATAGTCGAGGCGCGGGGAGAAGCGGATCCGGGTGGGAGCATCGCCGGTGAGGACGCGCACGACGATCGTGTCATCGCTGTGCCCGTCGACCGGGGCGAGGTAGTCGACACAGCTCAGCCCCGCCCACCGGGTCTCGAGCAGCGTCGAGTTCCCGAGGTAGCGCTGCGTCATCGGGGCCGCTCCCGAGGCGGGTGCGACGGCGAAGAAGCCGGCTGCCTCGGTGCCGAGGATCTCGGAGAACATCGATGCCGAGTGCGGCAGCGGGTGCGGCATCCAGCAGATGCTGCCTGCGGGGTCGACGAGCGCGGTCGACTGCCCGTTGCCGAGCAGGCTGTGCCGCTGGATCGGGGTGGCCCGGCGGCCGAAGAGCCAGGATTTGCGCAGCTCGAACAGGGCCCCGAGGACGACGGAGACCTCGTCCGGCGAGCGCAGCCGGAAGTCGGCGTGCGTGATCTCGGGGCCGTCGCCGACCTTGAGTCCGAAGTCGGCGTCGCCGAGGGTCTCGAGGGCGAATTCGTCAGCGGTGTCATCGCCGATGAACACCACGGACTCGGCTCCGGTGCGCTCCCGCAGCCGGGTCAGCGCATCGGCCTTCGACGAAGGCACCACGGACAGGTCGATGACCTGCTTGCCGCGGGTCGGGTGGATCGGATGGGCGGCCGCGAGCGTCTCGACCGCTGCCTCGATGCGGTTCCGCTCCGCCTCGGCGAGGCCGCGCAGATGGACGGCGGCCCCGGTCGTCTTGTGCTCGATGACCTCGCGAGGCAGGGAGCGGGTGAGGTCGGCGCGGAAGTCGGCCAGCGTCGCCCGCTGCCCTTCGTCGAGGCTGTCGACGGTGAACGTGTCCGTCTCCCCTCCGTGCGATCCGAAGAGGTGGACCTCCCGGGGCAGGCGCGACATGGCCGCGAGGTCGCGGAGGCTGCGACCGGAGATCACCCCCGCCGAGGTGGTCGGCAGGAGGGCGAGCGCGCGCAGTGAGTCGGCCGAGCTCTCCAGTGGGAACGCCTGGCTGGGGATGTCGACGATCGGGGCGATCGTGCCGTCGTAGTCGGTGGCGACGAGGAGGGACGGGGCGCGGGAGAGTTCGAAGAGACGCCGGAACAGAAGGGGGTCGAGTGCACGGCTGGCCTCTGCGAGGTCGCCGAGGAGTTCGGACGATCTCACCGAGGCGGCGATGGTGGCCAGTCGGGATTCGGTTGCGCTCTCGTGCTCGACAGTGCTCATGTCACCTCGGATGTCTCGGTCGGCTCGGTGCCGTTGGGCGTCGGGGCGGTGTTCCCGTGCTGCCGGTCAGGAGAGGTCCTGCCGATCAGGGCTCATTCTTCGTGGCGGTCTCGTCGGGGGTTTCGTCGTCTGACGTCTCGATGTCGGAGGGGTCGGAATCAGCGGCGGGAGTCTCGTCACCGGCGGGAGCCTCGTCGTCGGAGGGGCCGGCGGCTGACCCCGAGGAGGTGGCTGTCGTGTCGGCGGCCGTGGCGTCGGGAGTTTTGGTATCGACTATATCGGATTCGTCGTCGACCCGCGCCGAGGCAGGGGCGGACTTGGCATCGTCGCCGGCGGAGATGGGTGCGGCCGCCTCGGCGGAAGTGTCGATCTGCTCGGGACGGTCGGCCAGGTCGGAACGGCCTGTGCGGCGGGCGAGCTGCCGGGCCTTGCTCAGGCGGGAGTAGCCGCCGATGATGAATATCACGCCGGCGATGAGGGTGGCGGCGCCGGTGAAGCCGAGGATCGACAGCGCCTCCATACCGTCGCCGAAGATGAGGATGACGCCGAGCAGCACGTGGACCCCGGCGGCGATGAGGAAGTCGGAGGCCATCGGCTGGCTGCGCAGCTGTCGGTAGCTCCAGAACTCGAGCGCACCGTGGAGGAGGGCCCAGATGCTCAGGGCCGCGCGCAGTTCGGCGGGCTGGTCGGCGAGGAAGAGGAAGACGATGGCCGGGACGGTGATGACGGCCTGCCCGTAGATCGCGGTGCGCATGGTCAGCGGTGCGCGCACGGCCTCGAACACGAGGACCAGCGCGAAGAGGATGAGGTAGGCGATGGCGAGATGGTCGACGACGTCGGTCGGCAGTCTCAGCTGTGCGGGATTCGTGGCATCGCGAGGCCAGAAGACGGTGACGATGCCGAAGACGACGCCGAGGATGCCGCGGACGATCATCGGGGCGCCGAACCGCTTCGCCGCGGCGACGGCCTCGGGGGAGGCCTCGGAACGCTGGGGCGTGGATTCGGTGCGCGGTTCTTCGGTACTCATCACGGCACCAGTCTAAGTCTCCCGACCGAGTCTGTCCGATCAGCCCTCTCTCAGCCCCATGCACCATATTTACGTAATTACGTAATATATGTATGATTGTGACATGGAATCGACATCCTCATCCGAGCGGCGCGACCACGAGGACAGCCACACCGACGTCGCCGACCGCCTCGCCGAGCTCGAACGCCGAGTCGCCGAACTCGAAGCCGACGCGACCGGCACGGCTGACACGACCGGCAGCACTGCCCTCCCCGGCGACGCGGACACGTTCTGGGCGCTGCACGGACTGGTGAACCACCTCGGCGAAGGGGTGACCTACGCCGGGCACACGACTCCCCCGTGCGCCGAGAGCCCCGTCTCCTGGCAGATGGGAATGTCGAGTGAGGGACTCCACGGCATCGATTTCGCCGAGGCGGCCGGCCCCCTGGCCGCGCTCGGACATCCCGTCCGCCTGCAGCTGCTCCAGTCGATCTACGAGGGAACGACCACCGTGGCCGAGCTCGGGAAGGACGAGCGCTTCGGCACGACCGGACAGATCTATCACCATGTCCACGCCTTGGCCTCGGCCGGCTGGCTCGAAAACGCCCGCCGCGGACACTGGCGGGTGCCTGCCCAGCGGATCATCCCGTTGCTCACGCTCGTGCTCATCGGCACGCACTGACCCGACGCACCGCTTCTCGGCCCGGCGACGTCGAATCCCTGCCCGCCACATCCAACGCATGCCCACGTCCACCCGTACACCACCCCAACCCACGACTGACAGCGCCACCTCGACCGGCACACATCCGGCCCCTGACCAGCAGGAGGAACGATGCCCACCACCGATTCACCGAGCACAGCCACGACGACCGGGGTGCCGCCTCGGCGCCGGATCGCCGCGATCATCGCAGCCGCACTGACCGCGGTCGTCCTCGCCGCGATCACCCCGTGGCCGCGCGGATTCCAGGGGACACCCACCGGTGATGCCGCACTCATGACCGAACTCGAAGAGGCGCTGGGCAGCAAGCATTGGCAGCACGTGGCCGCGGCACGCATCGACGGCGACGAGGTGACCTTCGCCGGCACCGGAGCGAACGAGCACACCGAGTTCGAGACCGGCTCGATCACGAAGACCTTCACCGCGGCCCTCTTCGCCGATGCGATCGACCGCGGGGAGATCGATGCGGACACCCGCCTCGGCGAGGTGTGGCCGCAGCTCGATGGGAAGGTCGCCGAGGTGACCCTCGAGTCCATCGCCATGCAGCGTTCCGGCCTGCCCTCGCAGGTACCCGCCGCGAGTTTCGGCGACGGTGTGGCGACCACCCTCGCAAACTACTTTCACACGGACCCTTATCGCGGGGACGCCGCGGACATCGTGGCCGGTCTGGACTGGGTCGAGGTCGGCAAGGCCGAGCCCGAGTACTCGAACTTCGGTTTCGCCGTCCTCGGGCAGGCCATCGCCGAGGTGACCGGGAAGGACTATGCCGACCTCGTCGCCGAACGCCTCACCGAGCCCCTGGGGATGAAGGAGACGTTCGTCCCGGACTCCGCCGACGGGCTGTCCCACGGGTACACGGCCACGGGGCTGCCTGCCGCGCCGTGGACGATGAGCGGTTCCGCATCGGCCGGGGCGATCCGCTCGACCACCCATGACATGGCGATCTGGCTGCGCGCCGTGCGCGATGGAAGTGCTCCCGGCGCCGAGGCGGCCGAACCGAGGAAGGATTTCGACGATTCCGACCGCATCGGCTGGGCATGGTTCACGACGGAGAACCGAAGCCCGAACCTTACCTGGCACAACGGCGGCACGGGAGGGTACCGGTCCTTCCTCGGCTTCGACGCTGAATCCGGACGCGGCATCGTCGTCCTGAACGATTCCGCGAACGATGTCGACGCCGCCGCATCGACCATCTCGAAGAAGGGAGCCTGATCATGAACCCCGAACTCATCTCGGCAGTCGTCGGTGCGGCCATCGTGGCCTGGGGAGCATTCGTCGCGCTCCGTGCCCACCGCTCGGAGACCCGCCTCGGCGTGCTCTCCGGGATGGCGACGGCGACGATGTTCGTGCTGCTCATCCGCCTCATCACACCCTTCGGCGGTTGGGCCGACTGGTTCGTGTGGATATGGCTGGCCGGCATGCTCGCAATCGTCGTCGCGGTCTTCCGGGCTGCGCTCGTGTGGCCGGATCTGCCGTGGCGGGCCGCGGACGAGGAGGCCCGCAGGACCGAGGCGACCGGATTCGGATTCTCCGCCCTGCTGGCCCTCCTCATCGCCGGCGCGCTGGTCGTGCCCGGCCTGTTCCTCTGACGAGTCGGGTGGCCGGGTGGCTCAGCCGCCCTTGACGGTGAGGGTGCCGTCCTTCTCGGAGACCTCGTAGCTCTGCAGCGGCTCCTCGGCCGGCCCGTTGATCACTTCGCCGGTCGAGACCGAGAACTCCGAGGCATGGCAGGGGCAGATGATGGCCTCGGCGGTGACCTGCTTGACCTGGCATCCCTGGTGCGTGCACACCGAGGTGAAGGCGTAGAACTCCCCCTTCTTCGGCTGGGTCACGACATAGGCCTCGTCGATGACCGTACCCGATCCGACCGGGACGTCGGAGGCGGCCACCGTCGCATCCTGCGCCGGCGTCGATCCCTGGTCCTGCGATCCGCCGTCATCCGATGAGCACGCCGAGGTGACCGCCACCGAGGAGCCGATGACCGCCGCAGTTCCGGCCACGCCCGCCGTGCGGATCACGCGGCGTCGGCTCGGGTTCGCGCGCGGGGTCGGGTGCGTGGTGGCATTCTGGTCTGCGGTGGCCGGCCGGTCTGCAGGTGCGGTCTGGTGCGCGGGGCCGGGCTGGTCTGCGGTGATGGGGCTGTGCGTGCTCGTGTTCATCGGATCCTGCTCCCTCTCGCGAATGCATGCCGACACCACGACATGAACGTCTGAGTTCCAGCGTACAATCGCTCACGGTTCGATGCTCGCGCATCGCCCCGGCACTCACCTGAGCGAATTCTCGGAAACGAAACAGCGCCGATATCTCTGAGCAGGGGATCCTGCGAAGGAATTCGCGGGGAAGCGATCGGGAATCCGGTCGACGGAAACGGTCGGCCACCTCGGCGAGAGGTCGGCCACCTCGGCGAGCATGCAGACCCACGAGACGAAAGGCGGTGCGGCAGTGCCCGATGAAACGATGTCGACGAACGGGTGGGGCTCGGCCCCGCGCGCCGCGTCCGGATGGGGGCTGGCCGCCTCGGCGTATGTCTTCGCCGTCGTCATGATGGGCACGACCCTGCCCACTCCGCTCTACCCGCAGTACGAGGTCGAATTCGGCTTCGGCAACGCGCAGACGACCGTGCTGTTCGCGATCTACGCGGCCGGGGTCATCGCCTCGCTCGTCCTCTTCGGACGGTTCTCCGAGGCCATCGGTCGGCGTCCCCTGCTCGCGGCCGGGGTGGTCCTGTCGGTCGCCTCGGCGGTGCTGTTCATGATCGGCAGCAGCCTGGGCCTCCTCTACACGGGCCGGGTCCTCTCGGGATTGGCCGCGGGGATCTTCACGGCCACGGGCACGGTCACGGTGCTGGAGAACGCTCCGTCCGGCCGTCACCGACTCGCGGCGTCGCTGGCCACGGCGGCGAACATGGGCGGTCTGGGACTCGGGATCCTCATGGCGGGGCTGCTCGCGCACTTCGCCCCCGGCCCCCTGTTCACTCCGTTCCTCGTCAACGCGATCACCCTCGTCATCGCCGGGTTCGCCCTGTTCATCGTCCGCGATCGGGTCCAGCCGAATCCGGCGGCCCTGCGCCTGCAGCTGCCCGGCATCCCCGCGGAGTCCAGGCGCATCTTCCTCGCCGCCTGCCCCGGCGCGATCGCGGGTTTCACGCTGTGCGGGCTCTACTCGGCGATCGCCCCGAACTTCATGGGTCAGACCCTGCACGTCTCCTCCCCCGCGGTCACCGGCACGGTCGTCTTCCTCCTCTTCGGCGCCTCGGCGACGGCTCAGCTGATCTTCCGCGACCTCGCCGACCGGACGCTGATCGTGCTCGGATCGACGACGATGATCATCAGCATGGCCGCCCTCGTCATCGCCCTCGAAACCGGCTCGCTCATCCTGCTCATCGTCTCCTCGCTGCTGGCCGGAATGGGGCAGGGCCTCGTGTTCATGACGGGCATGCGGGCGATCACGACCGCGACCCAGCCCGAACGACGCACCGAGGCGACCACCTCGTATTTCATCGTCGCCTACCTCGCCATGTCGCTGCCGGCCGTCGGGGCCGGACTGCTCGCCTCGGAGATCGGTCTGGCGGGATCGACCACGGTCTTCGCCGCGGCCGTGGCGTGCGTGTGCGTGGTCGGACTGTTGGCCTCCGGGCGGTTCGCTGCGAAGTGAGGGGCGGGCGAGGCGCGGCTTCGGCACGACCGCGGGCCCGACGTCGGTACGGCCCAGGCGCGGCGTCAGGGTCGTGAACTAGGGTGGAGGACATGACCTCCTCCGCCACGACCTCGCCGCTCGATGTCCTCCACGATGTCTTCGGCTATGAGGAGTTCCGGGGACAGCAGGGTGCCATCGTCGACCAGGTCGTCGGCGGCGGCGACGCGGTCGTGCTCATGCCCACCGGCGGCGGCAAGTCACTGTGCTATCAGATCCCTGCCCTGGTCAGACCCGGCACGGGCATCGTCATCTCCCCTCTCATCGCGCTCATGGCCGATCAGGTCGCGGCGCTGGAGAACCTCGGAGTGCGCGCCGCCTACCTCAACTCCTCCCTCGACTTCGACGAAGCCGACCGGGTCGAAGCGCAGCTGCTCGACGGTGAACTCGACCTCCTCTACCTCGCCCCCGAACGCCTCGTGCTGTCGCGGACGATGCAGCTGCTGCAGCGGGCGCAGATCTCCCTGTTCGCGATTGACGAGGCCCACTGTGTGTCCCAGTGGGGGCATGACTTCCGCAGCGACTACCTGGGCCTCGGGGTGCTGGCCGAACGCTTCCCCGACGTCCCGCGCATCGCTCTCACGGCCACGGCGACCCCGGCCACACACGCCGAACTCACCGAGCGCCTCCACCTGCAGGGCGCTGAGCACTTCGTGGCGAGCTTCGATCGCCCCAACATCACCTACCGGATCGAGCCGAAGGCCTCCGCCCGGTCCCAGCTGCTCAGCTTCATCACCACCGAACATCCCGGGGATTCCGGGATCGTGTACTGCCTCTCCCGCCGCGGAGTCGACCAGCTGGCCGATGCGCTCGCGGCCCGCGGCATCACCGCCCTGCCGTACCATGCGGGACTGCCCGCCGAGGTGCGGGCGGCGAATCAGGCCCGCTTCCTCCGCGAGGACGGGATCGTCATGGTCGCGACGATCGCCTTCGGCATGGGCATCGACAAACCCGATGTCCGCTTCGTCGCCCACCTCGACCTGCCCAGGTCGGTCGAGGGCTATTACCAGGAGACGGGACGAGCCGGTCGTGACGGGCTGCCCGCGGACGCGTGGATGGTCTACGGCCTCGGCGATGTCGTCTCGCAGCGCCGCCTCATCGAATCCGGTGAGAGCGACCAGGCGCACAAACGGCGGTCGATGAGCCATCTCGACTCGATGCTCGCTCTGTGTGAGACCGTCGACTGCCGCCGCGTCCAGCTGCTGCGCTACTTCGACGAGGAGTCGGGCCCGTGCGGCAACTGCGATACGTGCCTGACTCCCCCGACCACGTGGGACGCCACGGTGGCCGTGCAGAAGCTGCTGTCTACGGTCATCCGCCTTGACAGGGAACGCGGTCAGCGCTTCGGTGCTGGTCAGGTCATCGACGTGTTGCGCGGCAACGACAACGACCGCTCCCGTGCTTCCGACCATGCGAGTCTGAGCGTGTGGGGTGTCGGCGAGGATCTGTCCGAGAGCCAGTGGAAGACCGTCGTCCGCCAGAGCCTCGCCCGCAGACTCCTCGAATCCCACGGCGACTACGGGGTGCTCGTCCTCGGTCCCGTCGCGGACCCGGTGCTGCGTGGGGAAACGACGGTGTCGATGCGTGTCGATCCCGTTCGTAAGTCCGGATCGAAAAGGGCGGGATCCTCGCGCCGAGGCGGCTCCGAGGTCACGCTCGATGCCGCAGGCACGGAGCTGTTCGAAGCGCTGCGGGCCTGGCGGGCCGAACAGGCGAAGGAACAGGGAGTGCCCGCGTACGTCGTGTTCCCCGATGCCACCCTGTACGGCATCGTCGAGGTCGGACCCTCGACGGTCGAGGAGCTCGGCCAGGTCAGCGGTGTCGGCCTGAAGAAGCTCGAGCGCTACGGTCAGGACGTGCTCGAGGTCATCGAGGCGCACTCGCGGTCGTGAGCGGTCGCAGCCGGTATTCGGTGAGCAGTGAGTCTTCGGCGCGTACGGAGAATTCTGCGCGCGACGATTCCGCCCGCAGTGACGATGCGGCGCGCGGTGCCTGGCGCGGATCGGCGCGAGCCCTCAACGGCCACACTGTCGAGCTGCCTGCCGGGGCACCGCAGCAGTTCACGATCATCGTGGAATCCCACTACGTTGCGGAACCTACCCGGTGGGAGCCGCATTCGCACCCCGCCCACGAACTCGTCTGGGTGCGTCGCGGCACGATGACCGCCCGCATCGGCAACCGCATCTTCACCACCTCCGAAGGGTTCGGACTCTGGATACCAGCAGGTCAGACCCATTCCGGTCGGCTGACCCCGGGCATCGAACTCTTCGATGCCTTCTTTTCGGCGGGATCTGCCAACCGTGGTGGCCGTAACGACCACGCCGAGCGTGATGGCGTCTCCGCCGACCGGGCCGACAGCGTTGAGGGTGGAGCACTCGACGCGGAAGCGACACCTCCACCCACCCTCCAGCCCGCCTTCGCCTCGGCGACGACGGTGGCGATGACGCCCGTGCTCCAGTCCCTGCTGATCCACCTCACCCGCACCGACCTCGACCCCGCCGCACGGTCGCGTGCGGAAGCCGTCATCTTCGACGTCCTCGAACCGACCGACAGTGAACTCGCCATCGCTGTCCCCGACGATCCGCGCATCGCCGCCATCACCGAGGCGGTCATCGACGATCCGGGCGACGAACGGACCATCGAAGACTGGGCGGCGCGGCTGCAGGTGAGTGCGCGGACGATCACGCGTGCGTTCCACTCGAGTACGGGTTTGAGCTTCGCGCGCTGGCGGCAGGCCGTGCGCATCCATCAAGCCGTCGAGCTGCTGGGGGAGGGAGTATCCGTCCTCGAAGTAGGCGAGACCCTCGGCTACACCCAGACATCGACCTTCATCGATGCCTTCCGCAGAGTCATGGGAATGACGCCAGGTGCCTTCGTCTCCCGCACCTCCCTCTAGAACACGTCCTCATCAGCTCAGTACCCGAACCCTCATCATTCTGTCCATTTTCACGAATCATCTGTCTTCATATCTTCATTGCGGACATCCACTAGTGAGCTTAGACTCACCTAACGTGGCACAGGCCCGTTCGGGCTGCTCGCGCATCGTCGCCGCCACACACGGCCCGCGAACGGCGGGCACGATCACCGAAACCATCGGCGCACGCCTCTCTCATGTCGCGAGGTCGCCGCCGATCAGCTTGAGACCTGAAGGACAGTGCCATGACACCACCTCGCCTGCTCACCACCATCGGAATCGGAGCTGCCGGGCTCGCTCTCCTCGCCGGCTGCGGGACCACCGCAGTGGGTGAGGAAGCCGGATCAGCCACCTCGGCGCCGGCATCCGAGAGCTGCGCTGACGACACCACGGAGACCTCGACTGACCCTGTCGAGATCACCGACGGCGTCGGCCGCACGGTCAAACTCGACAAACCAGCCGAACGTGTCGCCATCCTCGAATGGCAGGAGGTCGAGGACGCCCTCACGTTGTGCGTCAACCCGGTCGCGGTCGCCGACCCGGACGGGTATTCGACCTGGGTGAGCGCGGAGAAGCTGCCGAAGGACACCGCCAGTGCCGGCACCCGCGAGGAACCCGACCTCGACTCGATCTACAAGGCGGACCCCGACCTCATCATCGTCGAAGGCTTCAGCAAGGACGAGGAGATCCTCGATCAGCTCGAGAAGCAGGACGTGCCTGTCATCGTCGCTCGCGGCAACAATCCCAAGGACCCCGTCGGCAACATGAAGGACGTGTTCTCCCTGGTGGCAAAGGCAACGGGACGCACAGAACGGGCAGATCAGGTGCTCAAGGAGTTTGATGAGAATGTCGAAGAGCGCAAGAAGGACGTCGCGAAGGTCGATCTCGAGACCAAGGACTTCCTCTTCTTCGACGGCTGGATCGAAGGCGGCAACCTCTCGCTGCGCCCCTACACCGACGGCGCGCTGTTCACCGAACTCGGCAAGGACCTCGGGCTTCACCCGGTTTGGAATGAGAAGGTGAACAAGTCCAACGGCACCGGAGGACTCGATGCTGACTACGGCCTCGCCCAGACCGATATCGAAGGACTCACGGCCGTCGGCGAAGCGAACCTCTTCTACGCCAACGACGCAGCCTCGGGTTACGTCGACGAACTCGAGAAGAGCAGCATCTGGAAGAACCTGCCCGCCGCCAAAGAAGGCCGTGCCTATGAGTTCCCGAACGTCTGGGGCGCCGGTGGACCGCGCTCGACCCAGCAGGCCGTCGACGCATACGCAGACCTGCTGACGAAGTGAAGCAATCGGCGACGGGGCGGACTGCCCCGTCACCAGCCGCCTCGGCGGAGGTCCGCACCTCCCCGCGGGGTTCGGCGGCTTCGGTGACGGCGACCCTCGGTGTCACTGTCTGCCTCGTCCTCGCATTGGCGGCGGCAGCCCTGTGGCACCTTGCGCAGGGCACGTCCGGGGTCGGTCTGGGCGACATCGTTCGGGCGCTCATCGGCGAGGTGGGCCGCCTCGGCGATCCTGATTCCGGCAGTTCCGGAGCTGCCGTGCCGAGCGTCAACGGCGTTCCCGTCGCGGACATCTTCGCCGGCTCCCGCCTGCCCAGGTTGGCGGCGGGAGTCGCGGTCGGCCTGGCGCTCGGGGTGGCCGGCTGCCTGCTGCAGTCGATCACTCGCAACCCTCTGGCCTCGCCCGACACCCTGGCGGTCGCGTCGGGATCGCATTTCGCTCTCACCGTGCTGGCGGCCGCGGGACTGACCCTGCCGCTGTGGGCCTCGAGCGCGGTCGCCTCGACGGGAGGGCTCACGGCGGCACTCTGCGTGCTCGGACTCGCCGGCCGGGCGGCGACGAAGGAGACGACGCGGATCATCCTCGCCGGTTCGGCGATCGCTATGGCCCTCGAGGCCGGCACCGGGATGATGCTCCTGTTGTTCAAGGAGAACACCGTCGGCCTCTACGCTTGGGGCAGCGGTTCGCTCTCGCAGCTCAACCTCGACGGTTCGCTGCGGGCGGCACCGGTCATCGCACTTGCCCTCGTCGCCGCGCTGCTGCTGTCCCGTCGCCTCGACGTGCTCGGGATCGGGGAGGACGCTGCGGCGAGCCTCGGCATTCCCGTGCGCATGACCCGGCTGGCGGCGGTCGTCCTCGCAGTCGTGCTCACCGCGGTCTCGGTCACGCTGGCCGGCCCGATCGCCTTCGTCGGTCTCGGGGCACCCGTACTCACCCGGCTGCTCGCGCATGTGGTTCCCGCGTTGCACCGGCATATGCTCGCGCTCCCGGTCGCAGGACTCATCGGCGCGCTGCTCATCATCGTCGCCGACGCATGTGTGCGGGCCGTGCTCTCACCCACCGGGGCCGCGTCGATTCCGACGGGCATCCCCACCTCGTTGCTCGGCGGAGCACTCATCGTCGTCCTGGCCATGCGGCTGCGCGATTCGGCAAGCGCCGGGCAGGCTGCCAGCGTCACCGGTCGGCTGCGCAGTTCGCGCCGGTTCGTCATCGTCCTCAGCGTCGCGACCGGGTGCCTCATCGCAGTCGTCGCCATCGGACTGCTCGCGGGAAGTCTGTGGCTGCGCCTCGGCGATGTGGCCCTGTGGCTCTCACACGACGCCCCGGCGCTCATCGACCGTGCTTTCAACGAACGTGTCCCCCGCATCCTCGCCGCCTGCCTGGCCGGTGCCGGGCTCGGGCTGGCCGGCTGCCTCGTCCAGTCGACGGTGCGCAACCCCTTGGCCGAGCCGGGGATCCTCGGCATCACGGCGGGTGCCGGCCTCGGTGGGGCGGTGGCTGTCACCCTTCTCGGCGGGTCCCGCCCGTTGCTCGTGACCGCAGCGGTCCTCGCGGGTCTCATCACTTTCGCCATCGTCGCAGGCTTGGCGTGGCGAGGTGGTTTCCGGCCCGACCGTTTCGTCCTCATCGGCATCGGCATGGGCTACGTGCTCTCCGCTGTGACGACGTTCCTCCTGCTCAGCGTGGATCCGTGGAAGACCCCGCGGCTCTTCACGTGGCTCTCGGGCACCACCTACGGCCGGGTCGACCTCGATTCTCTGCCGATCGGTCTCGTCCTTCTCGCCGCCATTCCTCTCGCATTCGTCATGGCGCGCACGCTCGATCTGCTGGCCCTCGATGATGACACGCCGAGGCTGCTCGGCGTGCGCACGGCCCGCACCCGACTCATCGCGCTGACTCTGGCTGCCGTGCTCGCTGCGGCCAGTGTCATCGCCGTCGGAGTCGTCGGCTTCGTCGGACTCATCGCTCCGCACTTCGCACGCTTCCTCGTCGGTTCCCAGCATCGCAGGGTCATCCCCACCACGGTGCTCATCGGGGCAGTGATCGTCTGCGCGGCTGACACCATCGGGCGCACGGTCATCAGCCCGGCGCAGATCCCCGCCGGGCTGATGATCGCGCTCATCGGCGCCCCGTACTTCGTGTGGCTGCTGCGCCGATCTCGTGCATGACGGGGGTTGGGGTCAGTTCGCCTTCGGAGTCGGTTCCGGGCACAGCACCCGGCTCGGGGCCGCGCTCAGTTCGCCTTCGTCACCGTCACGTCGATGGGTGTCGGCTGGGAGACGATGTCGAAGACGGGGCAGTGGGCGTCGACGGTGCGCTGCAGCTCCTGGTAGGCCTCCTCGGAGTCGGGGCCGGTGACTTTCACGGAGATGCGCACGGCAGAGAATCCGGGGCGAACATCCTCGTCGATACCGAAGATGCCTTGGACATCAAGGTCTCCCTCGGCGGTGATCTCAAGATCATCGATCGTCAATCCGCGGTTGTGAGCGTAGAGCCGATAGACGACGACCTGGCAGGAGATGAGGGCACCGAGGACATACTCGACGGGGTTCGGCGCTGCGTCGTCACCAGCGAGCGGGGCGGGTTCGTCGACGGTGAACGTGTGCTTGCCCGCTTTGATCACCGAGGACACCGAACCCTCGGCGCGCCCCTTCGCGGTGAAGGTCAGCTGCGCGTTCTTCGCCGAGGCGGCGATGCGTTCACCCCATCCCTGTCCTGCCGCGGTCAGTCGGGCAGCGCGGTCTTCGGCGCTGATCGGCACGGTCGTGGCCTCGGGTGTGGTGGTATCGGTGGTGGCAGTCATCGGGACCCCTCCTTCAGGTTGGTGCCCTCAGACTAGGAAGCCCGCGTCGTGGGGTCGGGCGTCGTCGTCGAAATTCGCCACGCGCCGACTTCTCCTCGTCATATCGAGTCACAGAAGGTCAGACGGGCTCCGTAAACAGCGATGAGGGTGGAACCGCCGGCCCGGGAAGCGTCGTGGACGGCCGACCCCTCCGGGTGTGTAATCTGACAGGGAACCCCTCCAGGCAACGTGGTGGTCGGCGAATTCACCGGCTGCCGACGATTCCCTGGACCCCGTCGAGACGAAGGTGACCGATGACGACTTCTGACCGCGCGGCCTGCGAGGCTCGCGACCGCACCGATCCGCTCGCCGATTTCCGGAGCGACTTCGTCCTCCCGTCCGAGACGATCTACCTCGACGGCAATTCGCTGGGCCCGCGTCCGGTCGGTGCGGCCGAACGAGCGCAGAAGGTCATCGCCGATGAATGGGGTACGGACCTCATCGGATCGTGGAACTCTGCCGGCTGGTGGGATCTGCCGGCCACGCTCGGGGAGAAGGTGGCCGGCATCATCGGCGGCGGTTCCGGGACCACTGTCGTCACCGACACCACCTCGATCAACCTGTTCAAGGCCGCCTCGGCGGCACTGCGGATGCAGGGCGTGGACGCCCCCGACCGCCGCGTCATCCTCACCCAGCGGGAGAATTTCCCGTCCGACATCTACATGCTCGAGGGGCTGGCCGAGCAGCTCGGCGACGGGTACGAGGTCCGCCTCGTCGACGACGTCGAGGTCACCGCGGGCTTCCCCGAGGCCATGACCGACGAGATCGCCCTCGTCGTCCTCACCCACGTCAACTACCGCACGGGTCGGCTCTTCGATATGGCCACGACCACCTCGGCGATCCATGCCGGCGGGGCGCGAGTCATCTGGGACCTGTGCCATTCGGCCGGTGCCCTCGAGATCGACCTGGCCGGGTCCGGTGCGGACATGGCGGTCGGGTGTACGTACAAATTCCTCAACGGCGGGCCGGGCTCCCCTGCGTACATCTGGGTCGCCGAGGAGCTGGTCAATCGGTTCGCCCAACCGCTGTCGGGCTGGTGGAGCCATGCGAAACCGTTCGAGATGAGCCCGGACTACGCGCCGGCCGACGGCATCCGCCGCTTCCTCACGGGCACACAGCCGATCGTGTCGATGTCGGTGGCCGAGCTCGGTCTCGACATCGCCGGCCGCGTCGATATGGCCGAGGTGCGGCGGAAGTCCCTGGCACTGTCGGACCTGTTCATCGAGCTCGTCGAGTCCCGGCTGTCGGACCATCCGGTCGAGATCGTCACTCCGCGTGAGCATGCCGATCGCGGTTCGCAGGTCTCGATCGCCCACCCCGAGGGGTTCGCGATCATGAGTGCCCTCATCGCCCGCGGGATCATCGGCGACTACCGGGAGCCGCACATCCTCCGTTTCGGCCTCACCCCGCTCTACCTCGGCTTCGCCGACGTCTGGGACACCGTCGAAGCCCTGCGCGATAACCTCGACAACCGCCTCTGGGACGACCCGACATTCAAAACCCGCGGCGCCGTCACCTAATTACTACCTGACGGCGGCGCAGCAACCTGGCGCCACGTAGCTGGGCCGCCGTCACCGGTGTTTGGGCGATGGGATCAGAGGACGTCAGCGTAGACACCGAAGAGCGGTTCGCCCGCGTGGTTCCTCGGCCGGTAACCGGCCAGGGTCTTGAGCACCGGGGCGTTGCGTTCGCCGGTGAGCGGATCGAGGTCCATCACGGCGCACCTCGGAATCGGAGTTCCGATCCTCACTCTCAGATCGCCGAGGTTGACCGTCACACCCTCCCACGTCTCCTCCACATAGGGTTCGTCCGTGTCGATGACGACAGTGGCGCGGAATCGTGCGGCTTCGGCGGCAAGATCGGGAGAGCCTGGATGCGACTGCGCCACTCGTCGGCTCAGATCGCGCAGTGACGCCGTTGTCACGATCGAGATCGGTGACCCGTAGACAACTGCGCCGCGAGGTGCTCTGGCCAAGCGCACCGGTGTGCCGAGCCACTCCGATGCGAGATCCGAGTGCGGGCCCTCGGTGAGTTCAAGCTCGACCGGCCGCTTCCAATAGTCGCAGGTCAGCTGCTCACCCGATCCACTGGGAATACCGCTGACCGAACATCCGTCGGGCAGGGCCATCGTCAGCTCATCGCCGTCGCGAGCCAATCCGCTGCCGCGTTCACTGCCATCATCGCCATCCCCACCACGCACAAGGGACGTCGCAATCTGAATGAGCTTCGGATTCTGCACGGTCTTGAGCACCGTCCGACGTTCGACGTCGACGAGGCAGAACTCGCGGTCACCGCTCGGACCGCCGGCGTCGACGACAGCACCAGGTCGAAGCTCGTGCCGCGTCCCCTTGATGTGGGCGAACCCGATCGTGTGAGCCTCGAATGACCGCGCAGACGTCGGTGACGGCGGCCCAGCTACGTGGCGCCAGGTTGCTGCGCCGCCGTCAGGTAGTAATTGGGGCATGGGGGTTGGGTCTTCCGGTGAGGACGTAGGCTCCGATGGCTGCCGCTCCGATGACGAGGATCGTGCCGCCGATGATGACGGCCTGCGGGATCGTCGCGATCGTGCCGAGCACGCCGACGGTGACACCGGAGAACGTCTGCATCCCGGGGCCGAAGGTCGCGTACGAGCCGATCACCCGACCGCGGATATGCGTCGGCGCCTGCAGCTGGATGATCGCCATCTCCGTCGACTCGGCGGTGATCTTCGAGACTCCCGCGAGGAGCAGCATGACCACGGCCAGCCACAGGTGCGAGGTGAAGGCGAAGATGATCGACGACGCTCCCAGACCGGCGGCGGCGATCGTCGCGGCCGCCGGTGTCGGCGGCACCCAGCCGGTGGCCTCGAGCAGGAACCCGCCGAGGACCCCGCCGGCTCCCATCGCGAAGAGCAGCACTCCGTAGGTGAAGTCGCTGTCCCCACCGGGACCGGTGAGCAGCCCGCCGAAGACCGGCATCGAGACCTGGAGCACCGCACCGATCGTGATCGAAGCGATCGCGGCGAGAAGCAGCATGCCGATGATCGCTCGATTGTGGCGCACCTCGGCGAGGACCTTGAGCGACTGGATGAGCGTGGTCCGCGCGGTCCGCACCCCGCCGCTGCGCAGGTGACCGGTGTAGGGAGTGCGGATGAGGAAGATGGTCAGCGGCAGGTAGAAGACGATGTTGACGAAAATTCCCCATGTCGGTCCGAGCCCGAGCAGCAGTGCCGATCCGACGACCGGTCCGAAGAGGATGCCGAGGCTGCGGAAGGTCGCATTGAGCCGCACCGCCGACGGCAGTTCTTCACGGTCGACGAAGTCGTGGAGCATCATCTGCTCGGCCGGGCCCCACAGGCAGCCGGCGAGCCCGTGGATGACGAGCAGCACACACGCCTGCCACAGCTGCAGGGAGTCGGTGAGGAAGAGGATGCCCCAGCACAGCGACACGAGCATGAACAGCCCCTGCCCGATCTGGATGAGCCTGCGGCAGTCGAAGCGTTCGGCCAGCGAACCGGCATAGACCGACAGCAGGAGGAACGGCAGCCAGTGGCTGATGAGCTGGAACCCGACGAGCGCGGGCGACTCGAATTTCTGCCACAGCACCCAATAGGTGATGACGTGTTCGATGTTGTCGCCCATCATCGCCAGCCCCGAGCCGACAAGGTACGGTGCCGTCGACCAACTGCGCAGCACGCTGAATCGCCGGGGCCCCGGGCGGCCGCCGCTCATCTCATCTCCGCTCACCTGTCCCATTCTGGCACCCCGACGACAGCAACGGAGGTGACCTTCCGCACCGTGGAACTCTCCCTCGCCGAGGTGGCCCGATCATTCCGTCGTCCGCTGGCTTCCCCACCGGCCACCTCGGAAAGAACGGGCAACTCCCCTTGATCGCGGGACCAAGCCGGAGCAGGATTGTCTCAATCAAGGAGGATCGCCATGACCGCAACGCCCACCGCAGCATCCGTATCAGCTCCGCTGCCGTCCGACCGCCCGAACACCGCCCTCATCGTCGTCGATGTCCAAAATGCGGTGATGGAGGCGTCGTGGAATTCCGAGAACGTCGTCTCGACGATCTCTGACCTCGTCGATCGTGCCCGCGCCGATGGCACCGATATCGTGTGGGTCCGGCACTCTTTCCGCGAGCTTCCGCAGGGCACCGAGCAGTGGCAGATAGTCGATGATCTCGTGCCTGCCGACGGTGAGGCCATCGTCGAGAAGACCCACGGCAATACCTTCGAAGAGACCGACTTCGAGGACGTGCTGGCCGGCAAGGACATCGGTCGCCTCGTCGTCACCGGCGCCCAGTCGGATGCCTGCATCCGCTCGACGATCCACGGCGGCTTCGCTCGCGGCTACGACGTCACCCTCGTCTCCGACGCTCACACCACCGAGGACCTCAGCGCATGGGGCGCGCCGGAACCGGGGAAAGTCGTCTCCCACACGAACCTCTACTGGGGCTTCGAATCCGGAGCCGGCAGAAAGGCAGCGGTGCAGACGGCAGCCGACGTCGACTTCGCGCACCGATGACGCTCCCCCACCGAGGCAGCACCGAGTTCCGTGGTGTCGGCGAGCCTGGTGCCCCACCCGCTTCGATGGTAATGCTGGCACGCGCGCGGGCCGAGATCGACCGGCTCACCCCGGCCGAGGCTCATGCCGAGCAGCGGGCCGGCGCGATCATCGTCGAGGTGCGCACCGAGGTCCACCGCGACAGCGCCCCGTCGATTCCCGGATCGCTCGCCATCGACCTCACCGTCCTGCCGTGGCGACTCGACCCGGATTTCGATTGGGCCATCCCCGAAGCCGACAGCCTCGACCGACGTTGGATCCTCATCTGCCGCCATGGCTGCTCCTGGTCCCTCGCCGCCTGGAACCTCAGGCAGATGGGGCTGACCCGCGTCGTCGACGTCATCGGCGGATTCGACGCGTGGAAAGCCGCCGGCCTGCCAACCACGGACACCCCACCCGATCGCCGGCCCTGAGCAGCCCCGGCGGGCTTCGTCAGCTGGTCGAGACGACGGTGGAGTGCCGAGACAACGGCACACACAGGTGTCTCGGCACTCCACCGTTGTCTCGGCGGTGTGAGGTTGGGCACTTTGATCTCCCCCGCGCGCACGTCTCACTAGAATGGACGGCGAGTCGCGGCCTCGACGGCGCAGGGCGCCACCGCGATTCCCTGACCACTGGTTCTACTACCACCGGTTTCACAACGACTGGTTCCACAACGACCGGTTCCGCATGACCGACACCTCTGCGCAAAGGACGACTGACATGGCCAAGACCACCATCTGGATCGGAATCATCCTCATTCTCATCGGGGTGATCGGATGGATCGTTGCGGCCTTCGCCAGCGTGACGGCTCTCATCCCAGCTTTCCTCGGCGTCGTCCTCGTCATCTGCGGGTGGATCGGCATCAAGCGCCCGAAGATCGGCGTGCACATCGCGCTCGTCGTCGCTCTCCTCGGCGTCATCGGCACGTTCTCCCGAGTCCTCCAGCTCGGTGATCTGTTCGCCGGGACCGCCGAGGTCCCCCTCGCGATCATCTCGAGCACGCTGACCTTCATCCTGCTCATCGCCTACATCGTCGCCGGTGTCCGCTCGTTCATCGCCGCACGTCGCACCCCGAAGGGCGCCGAGGCGGCCTGACCCACCCAGCGCGCCGGCAGGGACGGCCCAGCTGGGATCGGTCCGACCAGCGCGAATCCGGCTGGGCACCGGATCATCGCCCGGCGTACCGTGAGCTGACGCCTGGTGGCATCATGGGGGCATGAGCGAAGACAAGCGCAGCATCGAACTGACCAGGATCGCCGAGAACCACTACCGTGCCACCGCACCGAACGGGGCGAGCGTCGAATTCGGCCGCGGTGAGGGCCTGATGAGCCCCGTCGAGCTGCTGCTCGCCGCCGTCGCCGGATGCTCGTCGATCGACGTCGACACCGTCACCAGCCGCCACACCGAACCGACGAAGTTCGACGTCTCCGCGACCGCGGACAAGCTCGACGAGGATGGGGCCTCCCGCCTCGACAACGTCCATCTCGACTTCGATCTCGCGTTCCCCGATGACAAGGACGGCCGGCGCGCCGATTCTCAGATCGAGAAGCTCGTCGGCCTCTCCCATGACAAGTACTGCACGGTCTCGCGCACCGTCGAACACCCGACGAACGTCGACTTCAGCATTCGCCGCGACTGAGCTCGCGATCCGGTCAAGCCATTCCCTCGCCGAGGTGGCCCAGCGCTCCGCTCAGACGTGAACTTCGGTACGCGGGGCCTTCCGGAGCACACCGTCAGCTCTCGGCCAGCCGTTGCTTCTCGACTGCGATGTCGAAGTCAGCCGGTGGCCACTGCGGGTCGATGGCGTGGAGGGCGTCGAGCAGGAGACGCTGCACGGCCAGGCGTGCATACCATTTGCGATCGGCGGGGACGACGAACCAGGGAGCCGCCTCGGTGGAGGTGCGCTCGAACACGGTCTGATAGGCCTTCATGTAGTCGGGCCACAGGAGGCGTTCGTCGACGTCGCCGGGGTTGTACTTCCAGTACTTGTCGGGACGGTCCAAACGCTCCATCAGCCGGTCCTTCTGCTCGTCCGGGGAGATGTGGAGCATGACCTTGATGATGCGCACCCCCGCCTCGGCGAGTTCAGTCTCGAAGTCGTTGATGGCGTCGTAACGGCGCTCGATCTCCTCCTCATCGGCGAGACCGCGGACTTTCCCGATGAGCACGTCTTCGTAGTGGGACCGATCGAAGACGCCGATCATCCCGGGGCCCGGGACGCGCGCGCGGATGCGCCAGAGGAAGTCGTGGGCGAGCTCCTCGTCGGTGGGCTTCTTGAAGGAGGCGAGCTCGACGCCTTGGGGATCGACGGAACCGACGACATGGCGGACGATGCCGCCCTTGCCGGCAGTATCCATCGCTTGGAGGATGAGGAGGACCGCAGGCCCGGAATCCGCCTCGTGGTGGGCGGCGAACAGGCGCTCCTGAAGATCGGTGAGTACGCCGACGCAGGCACCCAGATCCTCCCGACCTGACTTCTTGTTCCCGTCGTAGCCGGGGGTGCTGCGGGTGTCGACCTCGTCGAGCCGGAATCCCCCACCGACCCGAAGCAGAGGGGCGGGATCGGTCGTCCAGTTGCTCATCGGCGTGTTCATGTGTTCATCCTTGCAGGCAGGAGGCCCACCGTCCAGGTTCCGAAGCCCGGATTTCGATGCTGAAGCTCAGCCTCACCGACGAGTGTCCCATCGCGGCTGCTGCGCCCCCTGCTGCCGAACATCGATGCCCGGCGGCGGACCCTCGTTCGTCAGCCCGCGGCGACGGCGATCATCCGTGTACTGCTGGTAGGCCGCATCGCGTTCGGCCCCGGTCATCGGACGCTCTTCAGACTTATCGATGACATTGCGCAATGCCGCCACCACCGTCAGCACCGCCAGCCCGGCCACCGCCATGACTGCCCAGAACATTGTCGATCCCCCACTCGGCGGGTTCTCAAAGACCCTTTTGCCGCCGAACGTGAAGAAGAAGACCGAGCCGAGGTACGGCAACAGCATCCACATCACGTATTTGAACCCTCCGAACGTCATCAGCATGATGATGCTCAAGCACCAGGCCATGCCGCTGATGATGAAGAAGAGCAGAAGGACGATACTGGCCGGGTCGCTGCTCAGCTCCCCGGAGACCGTCCCCGGGATTGCACGATCGCCGAGGATGAAAGGCCAGGTCGTCATCACAGCGGTCACGATCACCCCGCCGATGACCACGCTGAGGACGACCAAGGCGATGAGGCCCTTCCGCCTGAATCCGCTGTCGTTGCGCCGAAACTCCACGAAGAGGAACGGGAAGACGAAGGTGGTCACACCAGCACAGATCCCGGCCCAGATCGGATCTGCCTCGATAGGGTCGGTACCGCCCTTTTCCTGAAGGAGACCCAATGCGGCGAACCAGACGGTAGCAGTGAAGAAGAGGACGCCGAAGAGGCTGAGCCCAAGGACGCGGAGGAAATCCCTCGCCCACGTCGGTGTCTCCCCCTCCGACGGAATCTGCCGCGGCTGAGCATCGGGCTGTGTCGAACTCATGGTTTCATCGTGCCACACGGTAGTGGCCCAGCGTCTCGGAGTGATGTTCCGGAACTGCCACTCCAGGCCCGCCTCAGTCCGGCTTCCGGAACACCGACGGCAGCTTCTTCACCTTCCGTCCGGTCTCCCGATACGACCACTGCCGCATCGGCTGCGGCACCCGCCATTGCAGCTTCCATGCGAGCATGCGGAAGCCGAAGGCGGCGGCCGCAATGATGAGCGAAGTGATTCCATTGAGCAGCCCGGCCACCTCGGCGAGGATCGTCAGCCCCGAACCGAATAGAGCGGGGATGAGGTAGAGATCGGTGCCGCGGAAGATCGCAGGGTCCTCGCTGGCCACGGCATCGCGCATGAGCCCACCGCCGCACGCGGTCAGCGCTCCCATGAGCAGCGCGGCCGGGAAGCTCGCACCGGCACCCAAAGCGATCGTCGTCCCCGTGACGCTGAAGAGCCCGAGCCCCATCGCGTCGAAGGCGACGATCCAGATCCGAGCACGGGAGATGTGCGACCCGATGATGTAGATGAGCAGGGTCGCGATCAGCGGAGGCGCAAGATAGATCGGCTGCGCGAGCGCATTCGGCACCCGATCGAGGAGCACATCGCGGATCATCCCGCCGCCGATGCCGGTCATCGTGCCCAGCACCAGCCCGCCGGTGATGTCGAAGTTGCGTCGGGCCGCGAGCAGCACGCCCGAGACTGCGAAGACGAAGGTGCCGGTGAGGTCGAGTGCGAGGAAGATGACTTCCTGCAGGTTCAGTTCCACATCGGCTCCCGGGCTGGCTGGTCGGTTCGCTGTCCACTGTAATCGGCGAACCCCGCACTGTCAGGGTCGGGCGAAGCTGAGTCAGGGTCGGGCTGAGTCAGAGTCAGGCTAGGCTGAGACGATGACGCAGCCGACGCTCATCCTCGTCCACGGCGCTTTCGCCAATTCCTTCTCCTTCGCCCCGCTGCAGGCAGAACTGGCCCTCCACGGGGTGCGCTCGGCAGCGGTCGACCTCCCCGGTCACGGGTACGCGGCGACCATCCCGGCCGGGTATCAGTCGCCCCAGGATCTGGCCGAGTTCACCTCGGCGCCGGGGTCGATCAGGGGTGTGACCTTGGCAGACAATGTCGCCCACCTCGCCGAGGCGGCCACCCGAGCCAAGCAGCACGGACCGGTGATCGTCCTCGCCCACAGCCGCGGCGGAGTCACCCTGACCGCACTGGCCAATGCCCGCCCCGACCTCATCGACCACATGGTCTATGTCTCCGCATGGGCACCGGTGTCACTATCGGCCGCCGATTACAACGCCGAGCAGGAGATGGCCGCCGTCGACAATGCCGCGTTGGCCCGTGCCTTGGCCGGGGATCCCGGCGAGCTCGGACTCCTGCGCTGCAATTTCCGTCAGGCCGACCCCGAGGCCCTTGCCGGGCTCAAAGATCTTTTCTGCGCCGACGTCAGCGACGACGAGTTCCGGGTCGCCCTCAGCTCCCTGCAACCTGATGAGAACCTCGACGCGGGCGGAGCCGATGATCGGGCGCAGGCGGACACGTGGGGCACGATCACGCGCACGTTCGTCCGCCTCGGCGAGGATCGCTGCATCCCGACGGCGATGCAGGACCGCCTCATCCGCGAGGGCGATGCGCTCACCCCGGACAATCCCTACCGAGTGCGCACGCTGGTCTCATCCCATCTTGGGTGGATGATCCGCCCCGTCGAGGCGGCCGTTGCCCTGGCGCAGATCGTCGCCGAGGTGGCCGCGCAGTCCGACTGAAACAGCCGGGTGGGGCGGATCTGTCCCGACCCCGATCCGGGGATCCGCGATGGTCGAACCCGCCCGGGCTGGTCGACTCAGCTGAGCTGGAAGTTGTCCGGGTTCTTGTACGGTTCGATGTCGACGATCGGCGATCCCTTGCCCATGAGAAGCTTCGAGATCGGGCAGCGGGCATGGGCCCGGGCGGCGTACTTCTCCGCGTCCTCGTCCGAGACTCCGTCGATGGAGATGAACGCGTGCGGCGCGAAGTAGAAGCCGTTGCCGGAGGGTTCCTTGTGCAGTTCGACCTCGACCCGCACTCGGGACAGAGCATCGAGTTCGTTGACGGCGAGCACAACCTTGAGCGTCTCACCGAGGCAGGTCGACCACGCCATAGCGAGGAACTGTTCGGGATTGTTGCCGTCTTCGACGTGCGAGGTCGGGGCCGTGGTCAGCGTCTGACCGTCTTCGATTCGCACCTCGCCGGAGGTGCCGCCGAGGTTCTCGACCTTGGCGGTGTAGATGGGCGCGCTCGGGCTCTTCGGCTCGTCCGCATCGTCGCTCCGAGCCTGCGGCTGGGCGTATCCGGGGTTCTCAGTCATTGCACCATGCTACGACAGGCACGCAGCAAGTTCACTGTGCTTTCGATGAATGGTCCGTGACCTCAGTCCGATCCGTCCGTGCCGACCCGCACCCATCCGCGGCGGGCACCGCTCCGAATGACCACTATGAACGGAACTCGACGTGTCCACCCCCGCCTCCGCGGCGCAGTTGCCGGGCTGGCGGCGACGCTGGCGATGTTCGGCCTCGCCGATGTCCTCGCGCGCGCCTTCAGCCCGAGCGCCGCACCCCTGCTCACCCTCGGGCAGGCGATCATCCCCCTGGCTCCCCCGGCGGCCATCAAACCCGTCATCGCCCTCTTCGGCGACAATGACAAGCTCGTCCTCGTCCTCTCCACCGGCTTCGGCGCGCTCGTCCTCGCGGGTCTCATCGGAGCGGTGGCCGCCTCCCGTCGACGTCTGGGCATGGGACTTCTGCTCATCGCGGGACTCGTCCCCCTCGCCGTCATCATCCTGCGCCCCGAGGCGGGTGCCCTCGATGTCATCCCCACGCTCGTCGGGCTTGCGGTCGGCATCGCCGTCTTCGCCCTGCTGCTGCGCCTCGGCGGGTTCGCAATCTCCGCCGAGGCGGCCCACCGTCCCGTCGACGACGCCGAGGACACCGCCGTCCCGGATGATCCCGCCGAGGCGGCCGATCGCCCCGATTCCGAACCCGATTCCGAGTCCGGCCCTGCGCCCGGTTCACGGACACCGAACCCGCTCAGTCGCCGCCGCTTCTTCGGCCTGGCCGGAGCGGTCGGCACCATCGGCGCCGTCACCATCGCGGTCGGTCAGACCGTTGCCTCCCTCGCGCAGGATGCCGGAGCGGCGGTCGCCAAGCTGGTCCTGCCCACCCCGGCGAAGAGGGCCGCCGCGATCCCTGCGGCCGCGAGCACCGACGTCGAGGGCACGGTTCCCTTCGTCACCGAAGCTGCGGACTTCTACCGCATCGACACGGTTCTCGCTCCTCCGGTCATCGACCCGGAACAGTGGTCCCTGCGCATCCACGGCATGGTCGAAGAGGAGGTGACCCTGACGATGGACGACGTCCTCGACCTGCCGCTGGAAGAACACCACATCACGCTCACCTGCGTGTCCAATCCCGTCGGCGGGGACCTCGTCGGCAACGCGACCTGGCTCGGATATCCCGTGCGTGATCTCCTCGCCCGAGCACGCCCGAACTCGCAAGCCGATATGGTCCTCTCCCACTCCTTCGATGGATTCACCGCCTCGACCCCGATCGGTGCACTGACCGATGACCGCGCCGCCCTCCTGGCGGTGGGAATGAACGGCGAACCGCTCACCCCGATCCACGGCTTCCCCGCCCGCCTCGTCGTTCCCGGGCTCTACGGCTTCGTTTCCGCGACGAAATGGGTGACCGAACTCGAGGTCACCCGCTTCGATGAGAAGACCGCCTACTGGACCGACCGCGGGTGGGATGCCAAGGCCCCCATCCTCGTCGCTTCGCGCATCGAGGTCCCCAAGCCGCTGGCCAAGGTCCCTGCCGGGGACATCCGAGTCGGCGGCACCGCCTGGGCGCAGCGTGCAGGGATCGACCGCGTCGAGGTCAAGCTCGACGACGGCGAATGGACGCAGGCGGATCTGGCCGAGGAGGTCACGATCGACACGTGGAGGCAGTGGCGTGCCGATTTCGCCGAGGTGGAACCGGGCACCCACACGCTCACCGTCCGCGCGACCGACAAGGACGGCACCGTGCAGACGGCGAAACGTCGCGATTCGATCCCCAATTCGGCCACCGGCCACCACCACATCCAGTTCCGCGTCGAATGAGTGCAGAGCCACCTCGGCGAGAAGATTTTCAACTTTCTTCCCGATTCACCCATCCGGATGCGCACCCGCTGCGAATACCCAGTACACAGCGAGCAATGGAGATCACTTCACAGCTGTGCGCGAATACGCATCACTGTTGATTAGGAGAAGAACAATGAAGACACTGCTTCGCACACGCACCGCCACCATCCT
>NZ_JABKDE010000006.1 GCF_013623835.1 Brevibacterium oceani
GCCTGGGCATGGATGACGAGCTCGACGGCACGAGCCTTGAGTTCGTCGGTGTATTTCACTGGCAAGAGAGAATCTCCTTCTTCCAATCTCCCTGCCTCTATTATCCCCGGGGCGATTCACCCGCCGCAACGACCGCCGCCTACGGGCCGGCAAGGACTGGGTGCGTAACGGTGACACCTGGACCATCACCGGCGTCCGCGACGACGGCTCGGTCACCATCCGCAAGACCGGCCGCCGGTTCGGCGGCTCCATCGTCCTCCCCGCCTCCTATGTGGCCGATCACGTCGATCTGGGCTACGCGGTCACCGCACATAGGGCGCAGGGCCTCACTGTCGATACCGCCCACGTCCTGGTGGAACCGACCACCACGCGGGAGAACCTCTACGTCGCGATGACCCGCGGCAAGCACGCCAACCGGGCCTACGTGATCCTCGACCGGGCCGACGAGCACGCCCACCCGCATCCAGGTGACAACCCCGACGCCACCGGTAGGTCCGTGCTGCTCGGTGTTCTCCAGCACGTCGGGGCCGAGCTATCCGCGCACGAGACCATCACCGCCGAACAAGAACACTGGGGCTCAATCGCTCAGCTCGCCGCCGAGTACGAGACCATCGCCGCGGCAGCACAACACGACCGCTGGGCCACCCTCGTACGGTCCTCCGGACTCACCTCTGAGCAAGCCGACGCCGCGATCGAGTCCGAGGCGTTCGGCGCGCTCACCGCCGAACTCCGCCGCTCGGAGGCGAACCACCATGACGTGGATCGCCTGTTCCCGCGGCTGGTCGCCGCGCGCGGGTTCACCGATGCCGACGACATCGCCTCCGTCCTGCACTACCGGGTCGCGCGTGCCACCGCGCGCCCGGCCGGCTCGGGTCGCACCCGTAAGGCGCCACGGCTGATCGCCGGACTCATTCCAGCCGCCGACGGTCCAATGGCCGACGACATGCGCCACGCGCTCGATGAGCGACAGGGACTGATCGAGACCCGCGCTGACGCCGTGCTCGACACCGCCCGCGATGCCGGCGAGACCTGGACCAAACCACTTGGCCAGCGACCCAGCGACCCGCGCAAGGCAGCGGCATGGCGACGGCACGCCCGCACCGTCGCCGCCTACCGCGACCGGTACGGCATCACCGAGGACACGCCCATCGGCACCACACCAGAGACGACGGCGCAGCAGGTCGACGCCTCTCGTGCTCGCACTGCACTGGAACACGCACGCGCTCTCGTTGTGCGCGCCGAAGATGTCCCGAGCCCCGCACGACAATCCGATTCGATCGTCCGGCATCTCTAGGATGGGTCCTCACGCGTCAGTCGCGTGACGCCCCCCGCCACGGGTTATGAGGCTGGCCGCCCGTGTCGGACGCGGATGCTGACCTCCTGAGCCGCGGCAGCGTCACATGAGATCCTTGGTATGAGGTTGTTCACGGAGGAGTGAGGCTATGGCCAGTGGGTTCAAGATCAACAAGCAGGGGATTCGCAAGATGACCCGTGAGATCGAACGTGAGTTCGCGAAGAACCCTGTCAAGGTTCCGCTTGAGGCTGACCCCCGGGCGGTCTCGCTACCGGCAGCGACCACCGTGCACAACTACCACGGTCCTGTGGTGACCGTCAGCGGTGACCACGCGCAGATTGCGTGGGGCGACGGGGAGGTGCATCAGACGCAGAATCGGGTCGAGCAAGTTGCGCCGGGGTATGAGGAGTTGGCTCGGCTCGTGACCGATCTGCTGGCCAACCTGCCCACCTTCAGTCTCGACGAAGCCGACGAAGCTGAGATCCGTTCCAACGCGGAGACCGTGCTCAACGAGGTCACCAAGGTCGAGCCAGATCAGGGCGTCATCAAGCGTGGATTGACGATGCTCAAGGGCATCCTTGCTCCGGTAGGCGCTGGCCTAGGTAGGGCAGTGACAGAGGAGTCAGCAGAGGCCGCTCGTGAGGTCATTGAGGGCCTGGGTGACGCCCTGCCGTTTTGAAGCGGCAGACCTGGCTGGAGGTGCTTACGGATGACTGATCTCGCGGAGGCGCAGGGGTCGATCTGGCGGCGGTGGGATCCGCATATCCATACCCCTGGCACTGTTCTGAACAACCAGTTCGGACAAGATGACTGGGGCGCGTACCTGACTCGAATCGAGACGAGCGAGCCGCCTATCGAAGTTCTTGGGGTAACCGACTATTGCAGTCTGGATAGGTACGAGGAGTTGCTCGGCCATGTCGAGGGGGGTCGGCTCCCGGGAGTTCCGTTCATCTTCCCGAACGTCGAGTTGCGTCTACCGGTCGAGACTGCTAGCAAGAAGCCGGTCAATATCCACCTGCTGATCTCGCCTGAGGACGCTGAACACATTGATCGGGCGCGAGGATTTCTGCGGGGTCTCAAGTTTGACTATCAGGGCGAGCAGTACGCATGTGATCGGACTGATCTCATTCGACTTGGTAAGAAGCACAAACCAGAAATCGCCGACGACCATGCGGCCCTCGAAGCTGGCACGAACCAGTTCAAGGTGACGCCAGAAGCGCTGAAGACTGCCCTGAAATCAAGCACTTGGGCGCAAGAGAACATCATCATCGCGGTTGCTGGCGGTAGTAACGACGGGACGTCCGGTCTTCGAAGCGATGATGCGTCGATGGAGGCGACACGGGTCGAGATTGAGCGAATGTCCAGCGTCATCTTCTCTAGTCAACCGAACCAGAGAAAATTCTGGCTGGGAGAAGGAGCCGCAAGCGAAGAACAGCTTGAAAGCAAGTGGGGCGGTAGAAAAGCCTGTTTGCACGGCAGTGATGCCCATGAGCTTTCGAAGGTTGGAGCGCCCGCCGAACTCCGCTACACCTGGATCAAGGGTGACCCGACTTTCGAATCGCTACGCCAAGCGTGCATCGAACCTGGCGAGCGAGTGTTCGTCGGCGAAACGCCACCAGACGGGGCGCTCGATTATCGAACGATCCAGTCGATCACCGTGGCCGACGCGGATTGGCTCGCAACTCCGAGGCTCCCGCTGAACCGCGGCCTTGTAGCCATCATCGGGGCGCGAGGATCAGGAAAGACTGCCCTCGCCGATCTGATCGCTGCTGCCTCTGACGCCTCAACTGCTGAACGAACCAGCAACCAGTCATTTCTGCATCGCGCTGAAAGCCATATTCGGGGCTCCACCGTGACGCTCGGATGGGCGGACGGTGTCGACACGCAAGCGGCTCTTCCGCCTGCGGCTGTGTCCGATGACTTGCCGAAGGTTCAGTACCTCTCGCAACAGTTCGTTGAGCAGCTCTGCTCCTCAGAGGGAATCACCGACGAGCTTCTGGCCGAAGTCGAACGCGTGATCTTCGAGGCCCACCCGCACGAGTCACGTCTTGGCGCCTCCAGTTTCCGTGAACTACTTGACCTCAAGGCCGCGCCAGGTCGACTCAAACGGCAACGCGCTAACGAGGACATGGACAGCATCGCCCGTCGAATCGAAGAAGAGCGGGAGTCGGTGGCGGGTCTAGCCGGCCTCAAGACCAAGCTCGGACAACTTGAGACATCGGTCAAGGCCGACAAAGATGCCCGACAGGGCCTGCTTCGTCGCGGTGGCGAGGAGCGCTCACAGCGTCTCACTGAGATCAACACGGCCCTCGCAACAGCTCAATCCAAGGTCGACGCGCTTAGCCGAAAGCAACAGGCCCTTGACTCCTTGAAGGCCGAGGTCGACAACCTCAAGAATCGTCGTCTTCCCACTATCAAGAGCGAACTACTGGCGAACCACGTCAACGCAGGTATTGATGACAGTGAGTGGGTCGAGTTTGACTTGCAGTTCAAGGGGAACCCGGACAGTGTTCTTGAACGCCACACCACGTCCACGAAAGCCGAAATCGACAAGCTCAACGGTCCTGCGATCGCGAGACCGACAGTACCTGTCCAGGAAGTCCCGGCATTCCTCGACGACAAAGTGACTCTGTCGGAGGCGACACTTCACGCCCTAAGAGCTGAGGCCTGGAGGCTTGGAGAGCTTATAGGCCTGGATGCTGCGCGAGCCCGACAGCTCAATGATCTGAACGGCAAGATCACGCAGGCCGAAGGCCAGATCGAGAGCCTTAAGAAAGCCATCGCCGCCGCAGAGGGGGCATCCGGCCGAATCAAGTTGCTGATGGAACAGCGCAAGAACGCCTACGCATCACTCTTCGACGGGTTCGCCGAAGAACAGGCCAACCTGGCTGAACTGTATGCGCCTCTGAGCAAGATTCTTAGCGAGCAAGAGGGCGCGCTGGGGAAACTGGCGTTCACAGTGCGGCGAGTCGTCGACGCCGACTCCTGGGCTCGCCGTGGAGAGAACCTGCTCGATCTTCGAACAGCCGGCCGGTTCCGCGGACACGGCGAACTCTTGAAAGTTGTCCAAGACAAGCTACTCGAAGCATGGACGACCGGAAGCAGCACGGACGTTGCATCAGCAATGACGGCGTTCCGAGATGCCCATGATGGTGACATCGTCCAACACGCGCGTGCTCCCAGGAGTGATCAGGCTGCGTACCGCTCATGGGGTGCAGAGGTTGCCGCGTGGCTCAACAGCACCGATCACGTCAGTATCCAGTACGGCGTTCAGTACGACAGCGTTGACATCGAGCAACTGTCGCCCGGCACCCGCGGTATCGTCCTGCTCCTGCTCTACCTGTCAGTCGATGCTCTCGATGATCGACCTTTGATCATCGACCAGCCCGAGGAGAACCTCGACCCGAAGTCGATCTTCGATGAACTCGTACACAGATTCCGGTCCGCGAGACTCCGCCGCCAAATCATTATCGTGACCCACAATGCAAACCTCGTCGTAAACACCGACGCCGATCAAGTCATCGTGGCCAACGCTGGCGCCCACCGACCAGGACAACTACCCGAGATTACCTACAAGACTGGCGGCCTAGAGAATCAGCAGATCCGCGAGCAGGTCTGCGAAATTCTTGAAGGTGGTAAGCGCGCCTTCGAGGAGCGCGCCCGACGGCTACGATTCAAGCTCTGATACGGGTCGGGTGTTGTACTCGAGGCAGTGAGGCGCGGCTGTTCCTTGGGAGGATGCCCGGAACTCTTCAGGTGACGGGTCGCTGTACTGGTCGCGAAAGTAGCGGCGTCCGTCAGTGATCGAGGGGTCATGTTCGAGCGCATGTGTCATGAAGGCGAGGCGTCGCTTCTTACCGGGGGGCTGCGCTCGCGTGCGGAGGACGGGAGCATGCTGTCGAGCGCAGCGAGTCACTCCCGGTGTCCTTCCCAAGATCGGGTGTCGGGCGTAGACTTGGCCCTGAGGCGGATTTCTCCTCTGTAGCGCGCCGCTCGCGGCAGACCCTCGGGTCACTCTCCAACGCACTGCCTCACCAGATGCACTGTGCGATGGAGAGGAACAAGTGCCATGATCCGTTTGATCTGGGTCGCCAGCGTCCACACCCGCTGCTTCCTGCGGCGCTACATGCCCACCAATATCCTGCTGGATGTGATCCGCACCCGCCGTGGTTTGAAGTGGGGCATCCCGGCGATGCTACTTGCGATCCCGTACCTGCTGATCGCGAATGTCTGTGTCCAACTCGTCGAGGATGGTGCCCCCGGATGGCTCCACCTCGTAGTGCTGTGGGCGACCTGGAACATGCTCAAGATGCTCTGGATCGGGCCGGTCAGCGCTGTGCTCCTGATCCGCACCCGTGTCCGCGAGTCCGTCACCGCCCGTCGTGAGCGCGCCAGCTCGCCCGCCGAAGAGCGGGCCGTAGTGGACGCGATAGGTATCCGGTGAGGTGTGAGAACTCAGGCACCGACCCGGCGACGACCGCCAGGACGGATCGTCCCGCCGCACGCGATCGCCGCCGAGCGCACGGCCTCATTGCTGACTCCGAGTCGCGCGGCGACCTGAGCGAGCGCCATCCCACCCGCATAGAGCTGCGCGGCGTCCTGTCGGATGGCGTCCGGCAACTCCGGGCGACGCGCTGCCAAGCCCGCCTGCCGAGCTATCTCCCGCACGGTGCCACGATGCACGTTGAACCGCGTCGCCAGCTCCCGCACGGGCACGCCATCGGCGTACTCGGCGATCAGCTCGGCTCGATTGGAGACGCTCAAACGGGTTTGAGACTGACGCGAATTCTCACGCACGGGACCGCGCTCATCGGCGATCTGAGTGCCCCGAGTGCGCGGGCGACGAGCCCGAGAACCCCGTAGAACGCGGGAAATCAGCGATCCGAGCGGCTTCCGGGGGTTTGAGAAGCTGCTACGGAGGTCCACAGGACGAACGCCCTCCTTCGGGAGGGCGTTTTCGCATTCTCCTGCGCTCCAGAGCCGGGTGTACAGTCCTCAGAGTTCCGCGCTACGCGCCTGCGACGTCCGTGCGGATCGTCAGTATGGATGCCGCATCGCTGAGCGCCGTCACCGAGTGTCGCTGGGACGGGATCGCGATGAGATCGCCTTCGCTCAGCTCCCAGGAGTCGTCTGCGGTCGCCAATCGCACCTCTCCCCTGAGCACCTGAAGGGTCGCTTCGGGCGGAGAATCATGATCGGCGAGTTCTGAGCCCGCGGACAGCGTGAGCAGTGCCTGCCGCAGGTAGGCGCCGACGAAGATGCCCTTCGCTGCGCGGCCGCTGTGTGAGGCTCGCGCCTTGTCCAGCAGCTCCGTGCTCAGTGCTGTGAGGTTCAGTACGGTCTGGTCGTCTGTCATCGGTGCCCTCTTTCCTGAGTGTCTGCCTCATCGTTGCCGCAGGTGGGCGCGGCAGGTCGTCGCTGTGGCAAAGGGCACGAGTGAGTCGACGGTGCACGGAGACCGCGCGGCGTCGAGGAATCCGGTCATCAGTCCTCTATGGACGGCACACACCAACCGCCCGTAAGGGGCGAGGAATTCGCGCAGCGGGCAGTTGTGCAGATCGATCGCGGCGCCTTCGCCCGCACTCGGAGCGAAGCCTGACGATTCGAGTACAGCGAGCAGACCGGCAACGGCGTCGGTGCCCGTTCGGCCCGACCGCACGGCCTCGTCACTCCCCCACTGATGGCCCGCCTCCTCGGCCTCGGACTCCGGATCATCGCCCGCGGCGATGCGGGTCAGCAGTATCCGGGCGAGCAGATCTGCGCGGACACCCGTGGAGGTCTGCGTCGACGGCAGCCTGAAGCGCAGTTCTGGTCGACCCGGCGTCTGCGTCACCGACTGTTCGCGGACGACCGCGCCGCTGCGCTCGAGGACACCGAGGTGGAAGCGGATGGTGTTCGGATGGACGCCGAGGAGGTCGGCCAGTTCGACCGCAGATGCGCTGGTGCGTCCGCGCAGCGTTCGCACGATCTCCGAACGGCGCTCATGCCGCGGCGCCGTCCGGCTCCGTCTGGCAGCTGTCTCCGCAGCGTGGCCTCGATGCCAACGTCATCGCTCTCGGACCGGGCGGCGAGATCCGGGAGCATGTCGGCCCGAACCTCGACGTCCTCATCCACGTCCTCGCCGGCGCCGGCGCACTCGAGACGGAGACCGGCTCGATCGAACTGACTCCCGGTCGGATCGTGTGGCTGCCGTGTCGGTCACGCCGCCGCTTCATCGCCGACAGCGAGGAGGGGTTGCGGTATTTCTCCGTCCACCAGCGCAAACAGGGGCTGACGATCACCGCTCGCCCTTGAGCTGAATCGACGAACCCCACAGCACCGGCTCGTATCCGGTGACCTCGCGGAAGATCGCATCGAGGGCGAATCCGTCTTCGCGACGCTTCTCAGGTGTCACCGCTGCCATGAACGCATCGACATCGGCGTCGGTCGGCTGCGTCTTGTTCTCTGCCATGCGTCGAGTATGACACGTCTCACTCCCCCGCGGGGATCCACGCCGAACCGTCCTCGACGCGGTAGATGAGGTTCGTGCGGGTGTGCGCGACAGCCGGGTAGCGCGTGAGGTAGTCGAGAACGAAGGACTGCACGGCCTCGGTGTCGGTGGCGACGATGTGGAGCAGATAGTCGTCGGCCCCGGCCATGTGATACATCCGCACCACTCCGGGAAACTGCGGAGCCGCCGCGGTGAAGGCATCGATCTCCGCACGGTCGTGCTTGGCCAGACGGATCGAGATGAGCGCCTGCAGACCGACCCCCAGCGCTGCGGGGTCGACGTCGAGGTGGAACCCGCGGATAACGCCGAGGGACTTCAGACGCTTGAGTCGCAGCGAGACCGTCGACTCGGATATGCCCACTGCCGCAGCCAACGCCGCACCCGAGGCTCGCGCATCGGCGTTGAACTCACTCAGGAGGCTGAGGTCGGTGGCATCCATTGAGACGTTCTGCGACATGGCTCACAGTCTCCCATAGTCGATCGAAGATTCTCCATCTCGGCGATCGATGACTGCAGATCGTTGACATCTTCTTGCCGCGGTTCGGAGAACTGGATTGAATGTCGGTATGAACTCCCAGCATCCCGAAACCCGCATGGTCCACGGCGGAATGGACGGCCTCACCGAGGCGGGCGTCCACGTTCCCTCCATCGACCTGTCCACCACCAACCCGGTCAACGACATCCTCACGGGCGGCGATTCATATGAGAGCCTCGCCTCGGGACACCCGCTGGCCGACGGTGACTCAGCGGTGTACCAGCGACTCTGGCAGCCCGGTGTCGCCCGATTCGAGACCGCGCTTGCCGGCCTCGAGGGCGCCGAGGAGGCCGTGGCGTTCGCCACCGGTATGGCGGCTCTGACTGCGGCGCTGCTCGCGGCCGTGGATGCCGGCACACCGCACATCGTCGCGGTCCGCCCGCTCTACGGCGGCAGCGATCATCTCCTCGAATCCGGCCTTCTCGGCACCTCGGTGACGTAGGCCGCCGAGGACGACGTCGCCGATGCCGTCCAGCCAGACACAGGAATGGTCATCATCGAGACTCCGGCGAACCCGAGCCTCGATCTCGTCGACATCTCGGCCGTGGTCGCCGCGACCGGGAGCGTTCCGGTCCTCGTCGACAACACCTTCTGCACTCCGATGCTGCAACGTCCCCTCGCCCACGGGGCCGCCCTCGTCCTCCACAGCGCCACCAAGTACCTCGGCGGTCACGGCGATGCCATGGGCGGAATCATCGCGACGAACTCACAATGGGCGGCGCGGCTGCGCCGGGTCCGTGCGATCACGGGCGCGCTGCTCCACCCGATGGGCGCCTACCTGCTTCACCGCGGACTGCGGACACTGTCCGTGCGCATGCGCGCAGCCCAAGACACCGCCGCAGAACTCGCCCGGCGACTCCGCTCGAGGCCGGAGGTCGCGGCCGTGCACTACCCCGGCCTGTCCGGATCCGACACCCGCAGCCTCGTCGGCCGCCAGATGGACGGCGGCGGGGCGATGATCGGGATCGAACTCGCGGGCGGCTTCGCGGCGGCGACCACCTTCGTCGAACACTGCGAACTCATCGTCCACGCCGTCTCCCTCGGTGGGGTCGACACCCTCATCCAGCATCCAGCCTCACTGACCCACCGCCCGGTGGCCGCGACTGCGAAGCCCGGCGACTCTCTGGTCCGTCTCTCGGTCGGACTCGAACACGTCGACGACCTCGCCGGGGACCTGTTCGCCGCTCTCGACGCCATCGGCGCAGCGCCTTGAGAAACCGACCCTTGACCTTGACGCTGCGTCAACCTCTAGTGTTCTCGTCATGGACTGGTCCATTCAGGAAAAAGCACGGCTGACGGGAACGACGAGCCGAACTCTGCGTCACTACGACGCAATCGGCCTGCTGCCGGCGACATACATCGCCGCCAACGGCTATCGCTGCTACGACGAAGCTGCCCTGATGCGCCTGCAGCGCATCATGCTCTTCAAGGAGCTGGGGCTGCCGTTGGCTCGGATCGCCGAGGTGCTCGATCGCAGTGAGGACCCGATCGCAGCGCTCGAGCAGCACGTGCTCTCACTCGGACGCGAACGAGAGCGCATCGATCGGCAGATCGCCGCCGTCACCGCGACCATCACACGTTTGAAAGCAGGTGAGCCGCTCATGGCGGGAGAGATGTTCGATGGGTTCGACCATCGAGAGCACGAACAGGAAGTGACCGAAAGGTGGGGTGCCGAGGCGTATCGGCGCTCCGATGAGTGGTGGTCAGCGCTGAGCAATGAGCAGAAGACGGGCTGGAAGTCCCGCGTCGAGGCTCTGTCCCGCGATTGGATCGCCGCCGCCGAGGCGGGGGCCGGCCCCGAATCGGACCGGTGCCAGGACCTGGCCCGACGCCATATCGAATGGCTCAGCGCCGTGCCGGGCACTCCGGCGCATGACCCGAAAGGCGATCTCGCTGGTTATGTCCGCGGGCTCGGCCGGATGTACGTCGACGACCCCCGGTTCGGGGCGAACTACGGCGGGAGCGCCGGGGCCGAACTGGTCAGGGACTCACTCGACCATTACCTCGAGACCCACGGGCTCTGAGGCGACTCCTCTCGGATCTCCACGGCCTCAGGACAGCTCGGCCAGTGCCTGCCGGATCTTCTCGGCCGGTCCCTCCAGCTGTTCCGGGGTCTGCATCGGGGCGCGATCATTGATGTCGAAGTCATCCATCGAGTTCGTCGGCAGGGCGTGGATGTGCAGGTGAGGGACCTCGTAGCCGACAACGAGGAGTCCGATCCTCTCGCAGTCGAAGGCGTTCTTCTGTGCCTCGCCGATCCTCTTCGCCACGGCCATGAGATGGTCTAGCAGATCCTGATCGGCGTCGATCCAGTGGGAGATCTCCTCGCGCGGGACGACCATGACGTGACCCTCGGTCATCGGGGCGACGTCGAGGAAGGCGACGCACACATCGTCCTGGTGAACGAAGGTGCCGGGGATCTCACCGTCGATGATCTTCGTGAACAGCGTAGCCATGTGGGTCCTCCTGAACTCTCAGCGCAGAACCGTGATCCGAGCCCTGCGCGCTGGGGTCTGATGTCAGAGGCTGGAGAGTGCCGCGTCGAAGTCCGCGGAGAAGTTCCGAGTCTCGGTGCGGGCGACCTGCCTGCCACTGACGATCGTACCTGCCGGAGAGATGACGAAGACCCCGCGTTCGGCCACACCGTGGTGTGGGTCGAAGACGCCGAACGCTCGGGCAGCGGCGCCGTGCGGCCAGAAGTCCGACCCGAGCAGGACATCGGTGCCGGTCTGCTGAGACCACGCCGCAAGTGTGTATTTCGAATCCACGGACACGACGAGGACGCTGACGGCTTCCTCGGCCCGTCGCATCCGTGCCTGCCACTCATCGAGGGCGGCGAGTTCGTCGCCGCAGATCGGCGAGAAGGCGAACGGGACGAATGCGAGCACGAGTGCGGACCTTTCGGTCGCCTCGGCGAGGGTGATCACCGATCCGTGCTGATCGGGAAGTGAGAGATCCGGGGCCCGGTCACCGGGCCGGAGGATCATGAATAGTTCTTCTTGCCCACGAGCCGGAACCCGGCCCAGTCGTCGGCGGCGCTGACGGTCGAAGTCACATGCATGCCGGCAGTGGGCGCCGCCTCGGAGATATCGGCCGGGGTGATATGACCGGGGCGATTGGCCTTCGGGCTGAGCAGCCAGACGACTCCGCCCTCCTTGAGGGTGGCCTGGGCATCGACGAGGCCGTCGATGAGGTCATCGTCGTCCGATCTCCACCACATGAGGATCACGTCGTAGACATCGTCCTCTTCGCCGTCTGCGATCTTATCGCCGATGATGGTCTCGATCGCCTCACAGAGCGCCTGGTCGACATCGTCGTCATAGCCGATCTCTTGCACATAGTCGCCCTTGCTCAGCCCGAGGTTGTGTCCCAGCTCGGCTGCAAGGGTCGAAGTGGAGGATGTCCTTTCAGAAGCGGAGTTGCTCATGCCTGTATTGTTCCGCCAACTGAGGTCAAGGTGCAAATGTCGGCGCGTCTGCCGATCGCAATCACGACCAAACCGCATCGAAGCACGCGATTGCGTCAGGCAGATCACAAGAGATCGGCAGAGCGAACTCTGCCCGCGCGTACTAGGCTGATGGCAGTATCGGGTGGACCCTGGGCTCAGACATCCTGCGAACCACACTCCATCTGATCGACATGATCTCTACACCAACGAAGATCGTGGAGCTGAAGAGAGGACCACATCGTGGACAATCGGAATCAGGGCGGACCCATCCTCAACGGGCTGCCCAGCCAGGTGCCTGACGTCGACCCGGAGGAGACCGAGGAATGGCTGGCCTCCCTCGACGGCCTCATCGACGAGAACGGTCGCTCCCGGGCCCGCTACGTCATGCTGCGCCTGCTCGAGCGCTCGCGCCAGAAGCAGATCGGGGTTCCCAGCCTCACCGCCACCGACTATGTCAACACCATCGGTCCGGAGAACGAACCCTGGTTCCCCGGTGACGAAGAGGTCGAACGTCGCTACCGTCGCTGGAACCGCTGGAACGCCGCCATGCTCGTCCATCGCGCCCAGCGACCGGGCGTCGAGGTCGGGGGCCACATCTCGACCTATGCCTCCTCGGCCACCCTGTACGAAGTCGGCCTCAACCACTTCTTCCGCGGCAAGGATCATCCAGGCGGCGGCGACCACATCTTCTATCAGGGCCATGCCTCCCCCGGCATGTACGCTCGCGCCTTCCTCGAGGGGCGGATGACCGCCGATCAGCTCGACGGCTTCCGCCAGCAGCAGTCGCACTTCATCGACGGCAAGCCCCAGGGCCTGCCCTCCTACCCGCATCCGCATCAGCTGCCGGACTTCTGGGAGCACCCGACCGTATCAATGGGTCTGGGGCCCATGAATGCGATCTCCCAGGCCCAGTTCGACAAGTACCTGCACAACCGCGGTATCAAGGACACCTCTCAGCAGCAGACGTGGGCCTTCCTCGGCGACGGTGAGCTCGATGAACCCGAGAGCCGCGGTATGCTCCACGTCGCCGCGTTCGAGGAGCTCGACAACCTCAACTTCGTCATCAACTGCAACCTGCAGCGTCTCGACGGGCCCGTCCGCGGCAACGGCAAGATCATGCAGGAACTCGAGTCCTACTTCCGCGGCGCCGGGTGGAACGTCATCAAGGTCGTCTGGGGCCGCGAATGGGATGCCCTGCTGGCCAAGGACCGCGACGGCGCTCTGGTCAACCTCATGAACGTCACACCCGACGGCGACTACCAGACCTACAAGGGCGAGTCCGGCGGATTCGTCCGTGACAACTTCTTCGGCCGCGACCCGCGGACGAAGGCGATGGTCGAGAACTACAGCGACGAGCAGATCTGGAACCTCAAGCGCGGCGGACATGACTACCGCAAGGTCTATGCCGCGTACAGGGCCGCCATGGAGCACACCGGACAGCCGACCGTGATCCTCGTCAAGACGGTCAAGGGCTACTCGCTCGGACCGCATTTCGAGGCTCGCAACGCGACCCACCAGATGAAGAAGATGACGGTCGAGGACCTCAAGCTCGCCCGCGACCACTTCCAGATCCCGATCTCGGATAAGGATCTCGAGGAGAACCCGAAGCTTCCCCCGTACTACCACCCGGGAGTCGACGCTCCGGAGATCAAGTACATGCAGGAGCGTCGCGCGGCCCTCGGCGGGTACTCCCCCGAGCGTCGCAGCACTCACATCGATCTCAAGATGCCCTCCGAGAAGGCGTTCGAGGCCGGTCGTCGCGGCTCGGGCAAACAGCAGATCGCGACCACGATGGGCTTCGTGCGCATCCTCAAGGACCTCATGCGGGAGAAGGAGTTCGGTCACCGGATCGTCCCGATCATCCCGGACGAGGCCCGCACCTTCGGCATGGACTCGTTCTTCCCGACGGCGAAGATCTACAACCCGCACGGTCAGAACTACATCTCCGTGGACCGGGACCTGTTCCTCGCCTATAAAGAGGCCACGGACGGTCAGCTGCTGCACGTGGGCATCAACGAGGCCGGTGCGACCGCCGCGCTGACGGCCGTGGGCACGTCCTACGCCACCCACGGCGAGCCGATGATCCCGTTCTACATCTTCTACTCGATGTTCGGCTTCCAGCGCACGGGAGACTTCTTCTGGGCCGCCGGCGATCAGATGGCCCGCGGCTTCGTCCTCGGGGCGACGGCCGGACGCACCACCCTTGTGGCCGAGGGGCTGCAGCACGGTGACGGACACTCGCACCTGCTCGCCTCGACGTACCCGTCGGTCGTCTCCTACGACCCGGCGTACAGCTACGAGATCGCCCATATCGTCAAGGACGGCATCCACCGGATGTACGATCCCGCCGATGAGCGCGACCCGAACGTGCTCTACTACATCACGATGTACAACGAGCCGATGGTGCAGCCGACCGAACCGGAGGACTTCGACGTCGACGGTGTCCTCAAGGGTCTCTACCTGCTCAAGAAGGGACCCGACAACGGCGGACCGAAGGTCCAGCTGATGGCTTCGGGCGTCGGTGTGCCGTGGGTCCTCGAGGCCCAGGAGCTGCTGGATCAGGACTGGGGAGTCTCTGCCGATGTGTGGTCGGTGACCTCGTGGACCGAGCTCCGTCGCGACGGACTGGATGCGGAGAACGACCGGCTGAAGAACCCCGAGGCCGAACCGCGCGTGCCCTATGTCACGGCGAAGATGGCCGAGGCCGAAGGCCCCGTCATCGCGACCTCGGACTACATGCGCGCCGTTCCCGACCAGATCCGCCAGTACGTGCCCAGCCACTTCACCTCTCTGGGCACCGACGGCTATGCGATCTCGGATACCCGTCCGGCCGCCCGCCGCTACTACCTCGTCGATGGGCCGTCGGTGGTCACCCAGGCCCTCCTCTCTTTGGCCGACACCGGTGCGGTGCCGAAGGAGAAGGCCGCCGAGGCGGCGCAGAAGTATCAGCTCGACGACGTCCGCGCGGGCTCCTCGGGGTCGACCGAGGGGGCAGGGGCCTGATCCCCTGACAGTTCTCGAGAGCTGAGCTCGACCAGGGCCGGAGAATATGGCCGGAGCCTCAAAAGCTCCGGCCATATTTGTACCAAAGTAGAAGAGTTTGTATGTCGCTGACAACCAACTTGTGACAGTTCGTCTAAGGTGGTGGCCATGATGTCCGATTCCGAGACCCTGCGCCGTCGCGCCGAAACCGCCCGCCGACTGCGCGCCGGAGTAGGAGTCCTGTCCTCGGTGACCCTGCAGCGCCTCGAGACCCAGCTGCCCTGGTACCGCACGATGTCCTCCTCCGACCGATCGTGGGTGGGAGTCCTCGCCCAGTCGGGAATCTCCTCGTTCATCGACTGGTACCGCAAGCCCGATACGAACCTGCGAGTGGTCTCCGACATCTTCAAGAACGCACCCCGGGACCTCATCCGCGCCATCAGTCTCCAGCAGACGCTGCAGCTGCTCAAGACCGTCGTCGAGGTTGTCGAGGAACGCGTGCCCGACATCGCCCGACCGGCCGAACAGTCCGCTCTGCGCGAGGCCGTGCTCATCTACTCCCGCGAGGTCGCCTTCGCCGCAGCTGACGTCTACGCCCGGGCCGCTGAGGCTCGCGGGAGTTGGGATGCGCGGCTGGAAGCCATGGTCATCGACGCCCTCGTACGCGGAGACTCCGTCGATGAGCTCGCCAGCCGCACCGCAGCCTTCGGCTGGCAGTCCGACGGTCCGGTCTGCGTCATCGTCGGCCGAGCTCCCCAGCGATCGGCGAAGAAAGGCCTCGAAGCCGTCAGACGCAAGTGCCGCCGCTGGGCCGATGACGCCCTCGTCGGAATCCACGACAATCGGCTGCTCATCGTCCTCGGCGGGGTCACCGAACTCGACGCCGCCGTCGAGGACCTCTCCGACTGCTTCGGCCCTTCCGAGGTCATCGTCGGACCGACGGTTCCGGCCCTCGCCGAGGCGGCCACCTCGGCGAAGGCCGCGATCCGGGCGCTCAAGGCCGCAACCGCACGTCCTGACTCCCCACGGCCGGTCAAGGCCGATGATCTGCTGCCCGAACGCGCCCTGTCCGGTGACTCGATGGCGCTGAGCGAGCTCATCGCCCGCTACTACGAGCCGCTCACCTCGGGGACGGGACAGCTGCTCAAGACCGTCAGCGCCTACGTCGAGTTCGGCGCCTCCCTCGAAGCCACGGCGAAGGCCCTGTCCGTACATCCGAACACCGTGCGCTACCGCCTGCGGAAGATCACGGACGCGATCGGGCTCGATCCGACGACGTCGCGCGATGCCTTCGTCATCCACATCGCATTGGTGTACGGACGACTGTCAGAGGACGGCCTATTGTCGAACACCGACAAAACTCCTTGACCCCGCCGCTGTGTCCACTAGATTGATCTGCGAAACCCAACGAAAAGAGAACTGAGTGCTAGCAATCACCTGCCCGGGCCAGGGCGCCCAGAAATCCGGATTCTTAAGCTCCTTCCTCGAACTCGAGACCTTCTCCGCCCAGATCGACGAACTCGAGGCCGCCTCGGGGATCGATCTGCGTCTGCACGGAACGGAATCCGATGACGAGACCATCAAGGACACCGCGCTGGCTCAGCCTCTCCTCGTCGCCTCGGCGATCGCCTGCGCCGCTGAACTCGGTGTGACACCCGCCGTCGTCGCCGGACATTCGGTCGGCGAGATCGCCGCGGCACAGCTCGCCGGAATCTTCACCTCGGCCGACGCCATGTCCTTCGTGTCGGTGCGTGCGAACGGAATGGCCTCGGCCGCCGCTGCCACCCCCACCGGCATGTCCGCCGTCGTCGGCGGAGTGCCCGAGGATGTGCTCGCCGCCATCGAGGCCGCCGGGGCCAGCCCCGCCAACGTCAACGGCGGAGGGCAGACCGTCGCCGCCGGTTCCCGCGAAGCCCTGGATGCGCTGGCGGAGAATGCACCGGAACGAGCACGAGTCATCCCGCTGCCCGTCGCCGGGGCCTTCCACACCGAGTACATGGCTCCGGCCACCGAAGCACTCGCGGCCACCGCCGAAGCGCTCGAAGTCTCCGACCCGCAGGTGCGCATCCTCACCAACTCGGACGGCTCGGCCGTTGCCGCCGGCCGTGACTACGTCGATCTGCTCGTCAAACAGGTCACCAACCCAGTGCGCTGGGACCTGTGCCAGGAGACCCTCCTGGCACAGGGCGTGACCGGAATGATCGAACTCGTTCCCGGGGGCACACTGACCGGAATCGCTCGCCGCGCCATGAAGGGCGTGGAGACATTCGCCATCAAATCAGCCGCCGACCTCGACGGCGCGCGTGAGTTCGCGGCAGCCCACGCCTGAGCATCGAAGGACACCAGTCATGCCAACACTGAAGACAGCCGAGCCCGCACGGTTCTCCCGCATCGCGGGAATCGGTGCCTATCGCGCCGAGAACCTCGTCACGAACGACGACATCGCCGGGCCGATCAACTCCTCCGACGAATGGATCCGCCAGCGCACCGGAATCGTCACGCGTCGCCGTGCGAGCAAAGACGTCGGCGTGCTCGACATGTGCGAGGAGGCGGCTCTCGAGGCCATCGCCTCCTCCGGCCTCAAGCCCGAGGACATCGGCGGGATCATCATCTCCACCGTCACCTTCCCGTACTTCACCCCGTCAGCGGCCGCCGCGCTCACCGACCGCCTCGGCACAGGCCCGGTTCCCGCTTGGGACATCAGCGCCGCCTGCGCGGGATACTGCTACGGAATCTCTCAGGCCGATGCGCTGGTGCGTGCCGGGACGATGGACAACGTGCTCGTCATCGGTGCGGAGAAGCTCTCGGACGTCATCGATCCCGAGGACCGTTCGATCTCGTTCATCCTCGGTGACGGTGCGGGCGCCGTGGTGGTCACCTCATCGGACGAACCGGGCATCTCGAAGACCGTCTGGGGATCGAAGGGTGAGAACTGGTCGACGATCCGCATGACCGACTCCCTGATGGACATCCGCGACAACCGGGAGCTGCCGTTCCCCACTCTGCGTCAGGACGGACCGACCGTCTTCCGCTGGGCCGTCTGGGACGGCGCCGAGGTGGCCAAGGAAGCGCTCGCGGCCTCCGGCGTCGAAGCGAGCGATCTCGCCGCCTTCATCCCCCACCAGGCGAACATGCGCATCATCGACGAACTCGCCAAGCAGCTGAAACTGCCCGAGTCCGTCGTCATCGCACGTGATATCGCCGACAACGGGAACACCTCGGCGGCGTCGATTCCGCTCGCCACCGAGCGGCTCCTGCGCGAGCAGCCCGAACTCAGCGGGGGCTTGGCACTGCAGATGGGCTTCGGAGCGGGACTCGTCTACGGTGCACAGGTCGTGCGCCTGCCCTGAGACACACCATTCACGGAAAACTCTCCGTGAATGTCTTAAGATATTCGGCGGGACACTCGTCGAATAGTTCCTCAAGCGGCCGAAAGACCCTCGGCCGGAATCAGAAAGTAGGAAAGAAATGGCATTCACCGAAGCTGAAGTCCTCGCTGGGCTCGCAGAGATCGTCAACGAAGAGACCGGCCTGGCTGTCGAGGCAGTCGAAGCCAACAAGTCGTTCACCGACGACCTCGACATCGACTCCATCTCGATGATGACCATCGTCGTCAACGCCGAGAAGAAGTTCGGAGTCAAGATCCCCGATGACGACGTCAAGGACCTCGTCACCGTTCAGGACGCTGTTGACTACATCAACAAGGCTCAGGAAGCCTGAACCACGCACCCGAACACGGCCCGTCCACAGACGGGCCGTGTCCACTCTATCGACGAGGTTTGTACCATGACATCTAAAGTTGTCGTCACCGGCATCGGTGCGGTAACCCCCTTGGGCGCGACTGTCGATGCCACTTGGGAAGCCATTCTGGCCGGCACGTCCGGCGTCCACACGATGGACAACGATTGGTCCGAGAAGTACGGCCTCGCCGTCGACTTCGCCGCTCAGGTCGACCCACAGGTCGTCGAAGACAATCTCAAACGCGTTCAGGCCAAGCGACTCGACCCTTCGAGCCAGTTCGCGCTCATCTCCGCCCGTGAGGCCATGGCGGATGCCGGCCTCGAGGAGACCGATCCGGAACGCACCGCAGTCTCCTGGGCGACCGGCATCGGCGGAGTCTGGACCCTGCTCGACGCCTGGGACACCCTGCAGGAGGAGGGCCCGCGCCGGGTCATGCCCCTGACTGTTCCCATGCTCATGCCCAATGGACCGGCAGCGGCCATCGGCATGGAGTTCAAGGCTCGTGCCGGAGTGCAGACGCTCGTCTCGGCGTGCGCCTCGTCGACCGAGAGCCTCGGCCATGCCTACGACGTGCTGGCCTCGGGCCGCGCCGACGTCATCATCGCCGGCGGCTCCGAAGCGGCGATCCACCCGATCACCCTGGCGGCGTTCAACTCGATGCAGGCGCTGTCACGCCGTACGGACTCTCCGGAGACGGCATCGCGCCCCTATGACGTCGACCGTGACGGATTCGTCATGGGTGAGGGCGCCGGTGCGCTGATCCTCGAGACCGAGGATCATGCGAAGGCCCGTGGTGCGAAGATCTACGCCGAGGTGGCCAGCTGGGGCATCTCGAACGACGCTTACCACATCACCGGTGGTGAGCCGGAGGGCAAGCACGCCCTGGCTGCCATGCAGCAGGCCCTCGACGCAGGCGATCTGTCCGCGTCCGAAATCAAGCACGTCAACGCCCACGCCACATCGACTCCCGTCGGGGACATCCCTGAATCGCTGGCGATCAGCGAACTCCTCGGCGACAACGTCGGCGAGACACTCGTCTCGGCCACGAAGTCGATGACCGGCCACCTCCTCGGTGGCACGGGCGCTGTCGAGGCGATCCTCACGGTCAAGGCGCTGCAGACCCGCACCGCTCCCCCGACGATCAACATCGACGAGGTCGATCCGAAGGTCGTCGGCATCAACATCGTGCGGGACACTCCTGCGGAGCTTCCTTCGGGAGACATCGCGGCGATCACGAACTCGTTCGGCTTCGGCGGTCACAACGCCGTCGTCGCGTTCCGCTCCGTCTGAGCCTCTGCGCGGCCTCTTCAGAGTTCAGCACACTCTGGGTACGGCTAGTAGAGTTTCGGCACACTTCAGGGTGGAGAGCCCAGTTTCAAACTTGGGCTCTCCACCCTGAAGTGTGCCGCTTCCATTTGTGCCCCTCTTCGGCACCGCATCGATACATCGACTCGGCAGCAACATCCGTCGATCATAGGATGGGCGCGGCTTGTTTCCCGCGTGGAGACTGCGTGGCTCTCGGCACCAATACCTCCTGTGGATAGGCGAAATGGGCACACCCGAGGTAGGAAGGTGTGCCCATCAGGCATACTGGGCGCCCGAACGGTCGCGCAGTGAAGCCGTTCGGATGCGAACGAGTCTTTCTCAGCCGACCTTGGTCAGCCAGCGGACGGGCGCGCCCTCGCCGGCGTGACGGAAGGCGTCGAGTTCTTCGTCCCAGGCTTCACCGAGTGCGGTGGCCATCTCTGCGGAGAATTTCGCAGGGTCACCTGCCGCACGTTCCATGACGGAACGGATGCGGTCTTCGGGGACGAGGATGTTGCCGGCAGTGTCGGTGACAGCGTGGTAGATGCCGAGATCCGGGGTGTGGCTCCAGCGGCCGCCGTCGACACCTGCTGAGGGTTCCTCGGTGACCTCATAGCGGAGCGAGTCCCAGCCGCGCAGCGCCGACGCGATACGGGCTCCGGAGCCTGCAGGCGCACGCCAGCAGACTTCGGCACGCACGAGTCCGGGTGCCGCCGGCTGGGGTGTCCAGTCGAAGCGTGCTTGTGCACCGATCGCCCCGCCCGCGGCCCATTCGATGTGAGGGCACAGCGCACGAGGTGCTGAGTGGACGAAGAGTACGCCCTGTGTCATATCCATTTCTGCCTCCTACCTCGGATACGTCTTCCCCTACGATCCGAAAGGAGGTGCTGACCACATGATAGTCCATGTTCGGCCAGCGGCCAAGCATCAAAGACGCTGGTGATGTCGGGTGTCTGTGGTGGGCATTCAGTGAGCGTTAGGCTGGTGGCATGTCCGATGAGGCCGCAGTCGACGCCGCACAGTACGAGACCATCCGGATGTTTCCTGATTACGTGCGCACAGTGCTCTGGCTCGACCAGCCGATCCATTACGACAGAACTGGCCTGTCCTCCGAACTCGTCAAGGAGCTCGAAGTATGGGAGCAGTCGTACTACGACTCGCTGACGGATGACATCGCGTGGAAGTCGGCAGGGCACGCCCACGCGTACACGGTCGAGGGTGCGCGTCTCGCTGCTTGTGTCGCCGCCGAGGCGGGACCGCGCTTCGTCGTTGAGTTCGATTCGTACGAAGATGGTGCTGAGACCGTCTACGCGCGAACGAAGTCTCCGGCACTGAATGCCGCCGCTGAGGCGTCGTTCATTCGCCTGCAGGAGGAGTGGATCGCCGAGGATCAGAGGGTGGCCGACCTCCTTGCCGAAAGCAACGGGTCGTGGACGGCCTATGCGCCCCTGTCGGGGCGCACCTTCACACCGGACTTACGATCAGAGCACTCAGAAGAGCACAACTGACAGCGGACGTAAAAGGCCCGACTGAACTCTGTGGTGCCCCCGGCCGGACTTGAACCGGCGACCAAAGAATTATGAGTTCCCTGCTCTGACCAGCTGAGCTACGGGGGCCGACCGAGACAAGATTAGCACCAACGATGCACCCGGTCCCATTCGGACGACACAGTCTCTGCTGTCGGCCCGGCAGCCGCCTCGGCGAGGCTCAGGCGCGCTGTGCCGCCGCACCGTTGAGCGGTGCGACTCGCGTGAGGACGCTGCGGGCGGCGTCGACGCAGGTGTACCGGTCGGTGGTGATGTAGACGTCGTACTCCGTCTGGCCATCGCTGCCGGGATCGTTCCGCTTCGACGCGGCGACCATGCCCGACCAGTCGGGTCCGACTACGACGACACCATGCTCATTGCGCATCGGATCGGAGGCGTCGACGAGTCCGGTGCGCACTCCCGGGATCGGCGGTCCGTCGAACCCTCCGGAGAACATAGCGGTGAGGCCGACGGTGTCGCGGATCTTCTCATAACGGATACGGGTCGGCTCGGAGAACGCCTCGTCCTCGCCGAAGACACCCAATGCGATCGTCGCCGTACCCGACGCCAGCGCCCGTTCTTCGAGCGCAGCGATCTGAGCGATGAGCATCTCACGATTCATCACCAGCGGTTCACGACGCAGGCCCTGAGAGATCGAGTACGGAGTTCCCAACGCCGGCAGGTTGCGCGAGTAGTGCGAGACGAGAGCATCCTCTTTCGGCTCCTCGAACGGGTGCGGTTCCTGTGTCGCCTCGCCGAAGTAGGGGCCGGACATGAAGCGGGCCCCAAGCGCGCGAACCCGGTCGAGATCGTCCTCGCTCTCGACCCCCTCGGCGAGGATGACCGCTCCGGTGCGTTCGATGTGGGCGTGGAGCAGACGGTTGAGTTCGGCCAGATGCGAATCCGAATCGATGCGCAGCACGTCCGGATGAAGACCGACGACCGACGGGTTGACGAGGGGAACGAAGGAGGCGCTGCGCAGATCGGCCCCGACCGCCGACATGCCCACTCCCCAACCGAGGGTTCGGGCGGAGCGGACGGACCGCAGCACCGAAGCGGGAGAGTTCGCGACACGGTTGGCGTCGAGTTGGAGGATGACCGATCGGTCCGGTTCGCCCGTGCGGTCCTCGAGGGTGGCGAACGACTCCGCCTCGGCGTGAAGGAACAGCCGGTTCGACTTCGGCAGTCCGGCGCCTTCGGCGGTCCGCAGTGCGGTGTCGCGCAGGGAGGCGTCGATGTCACCGATCATCGACGAGGTGTGCATCGCCGATCGAAGATTCTCGGACTCCGCGCGGCCCAGCTCCGGATCGCCGATGGGAGCCTGCAGTATCTGATGTCCGACGCGATGGAAGGTGAAGGCGTCGACGACCGGAGCGAAATAGGTTTCGATCCCGCCCGAGCGCACGAGATCCTCGAGCGCCAGGTCATCTTCGGGTACAGCCTCGACCACTGTGCTTCCTTCCGTGGGCTGATGTGCGTTCACAGTCTTCCACATTCGGACACACCGGATTGTCTAAAATCTGTAACATTATTGCGCTGACAGCTGAGGGATTGTGACGACTCCGTCGGGAGCCTCAGCGCGGGGAATTCACCCGCGGCGGCGGCCGCCTCGGCGAACTTCGATGAGTCCGACTGCACCGGCGAGGGTGACGACCACGGCGATCGCAGCGAAGGCTCCGACCATTCCCATATGCCAGCTGCTCACGGCGGTGATCGAGAAGGCCAGGGCGGTCATGATCGCCAAGCCCATCGATGTGCCGATGCGCTGCCCGGTCTGGAGCACTCCGCCGGAGGAGCCCGCATACTTCAGCGGCACCTCCTGCAGCGTCAGCGTCTGATTGGGACTGATCACCATGCCCTGCGCTGTCCCGATGAACGCGAGCGTGAGCAGCATCCACCATTCGCTGCCGATCCCCTGGGACAGCAGCAGAACGACGGCGATGGTTGCGATGAGGCCGACGAGACAGGTCACGATCCCCCACACGACGAGGCGACGCCCGATCTGGAAGACGAATCGACCGGATACATCGGCGGAGACTGCGGACAGCAGCGCGGCGGGCAGTCCGATCATGCCCGCCGCCAGTGCCGAGTGCCCCAGCCCCTGCTGCATGTACATCGCCACGAGGACCCAGACGCTGGTCACTCCGAGGAAGTAGAGGGTGATGATGATCGAACCGTTGCTGAAGCTGCGGATCCGGAACAGGTCGAGGTCGACCATCGGCGGGCGGCCGAGACGCGCATATCGGCGCTCCCACCTCGTCCACACCCAGATCATTGCCGGAGGGCAAGCCACACGAACCAGCCGACCGACGATTCGACGAAGGACAGTGCATAGCCGGTGAGCACCCACTGCAGTGCCGAGGTCGACGCATGGACGTCCGAGGAGATCGACGGGAGGACGACGTTGATGCTCGAGACCGACAGCAGCGACATGAAGAGGGGAACGAGACCGATGAAGAGGATCCGCTTCTGGGTCTGCGTCATCTTCGTCTCGCTCACGCGTTCTCTCCTGTGTCACCTGGCGAGGGAACTGTCGGCGAGCGAAGCGCTCGCCGCCTGTGTGTCCGCTCGATCTCTGCCATCCTACGTCCGTGTCCGCAGTCGAACTCGTCTGTCCACCCGAGACTGGGCACCGAGTCCGCGGGCGCAGTCGCACTGAAGAGGCGGGACGTCAGGAGCCGGCCCGCTCCGTGTCCGCACTGGCCGGCACCCAGCCGAGTGCGGGTGCGACGTGTTCGGCGAAGGACTCGAGGATGTGGAGGTTGTAGTCGACTCCCAACTGACTCGGGATCGTCAGCATGAGAGTGTCGGCCGCCTCGACGGCAGCATCGGCCTTGAGCTCCTCGATCAGTTGATCGGGTTCACCGGCGTAGGTGCGCCCGAAGGTCGACCGGGTGTCGTCGATGATGCCGATCTGGTCTCCCTGTCCTCCACCCCTGCGACCGAAGTACAGGTCGTCGAGGTCGGTGGTGATCGGGAAGATGCTGCGGCTGACGGATACCCTGGGCGTCCAGTCGTGTCCGGCCTCGCCCCACGCTGTCCGGTAGCGGTCGATCTGCTCTGCCTGCAGGTCCCCGAATGCTGCCCCTGTCGCCTCGGTGAGCAGGGTGGAGCTCATGAGGTTCACGCCCTGCCGTGCCGCCCATTCGGCGGTCGACGCCGACCCTGCTCCCCACCAGATGCGACGGTCGAGGCCCGGTGAGTGCGGTTCGATCCGCAGGCTGACGCCGGGGCCGAACTGCTGCGGATCGGCAGGAGACACATGTTCACCGCGGATGGCGCGGAGGAAGAGGTCGAGCTTCTCCCTGGCCATGGTCGCCGCCTTCGGTTCGCTCGGGTCCTCATATCCGAAGGCCTCCCACCCGCGCAGAGCCGGTTCCGGTGATCCTCGGCTGATGCCCAGGGCCACGCGCTGATCGGAGAGCAGATCGAGGGCGGCAGACTCCTCGGCGAGGTAGAGGGGATTCTCGTACCGCATGTCGATCACACCGGTGCCGACCTCGATGCGCAGGGTGCGTGCGGCGATCGTTGACAGCAGCGGAATCGGCGAGGCGGCCTGCGTGGCGAAGTGGTGAACGCGGAAGTAAGCGCCGTTGACGCCGATGTCGTCGGCACCGACCGAGATCTCCACGGCGTCGCGGAGCATCTGTCCGGCGTCCAGTTCGCCTTCGGCGTCATAGTGTCCGAAGCTCAAGAATCCGAAAGACTTCATGCCGGGTCAACCGGGCGTCGAGACCGTCTATTCCCCCGGGTACGACGAAGGCCCCGTCCGATGTGGACGAGGCCTTGACTGCTCCCCCGGCTGGGCTCGAACCAGCGACCCTTCGATTAACAGTCGAATGCTCTGCCAACTGAGCTACGGAGGAATGCCGCAGTCACCTGCGGACGTGCTGTCCAGCTTAGCAAACACCTGAGCGACCAGACAAAACGGGCTCGAGTGCTTTACCTCACAGACCCGAGACACAGACCTGAGGCAAACCCCACCGGCTGCCGTCGGGTAGCCGTACAGTCAGGACAGACACAGCTGAGCTCCCTCCCCTGTGTGCAGGCAGACGGTAAACTCGAATCGGCCCCACCCCGTCTCAGCGCCCTTCGACCCGGAAGATTCACCGTGACCACAGTGGCAATCGCACTCGCCGTCCTGGCCGCAGTCGCCCTCGCCTATGGTGCCCTGTACCAGCACGACGCCGTCACCGGTCAGGACGATTCACACAACGGGCTGAGTTGGGCGCATTTCGTCGAGCTGCTGAGCAACCGGCGCTGGCTGCTCGGACTCTTCATTCTCGGCCTCGGCACGGCCGGCAACTTCGTCGCCCTCGCGCTCGCCCCGGTCATGGTCGTCCAGCCGATCGGGGCCTTCTCCCTCATCGTCTCCGTGCTCCTGGGTGTCCGTCACCGCGGCCTCCGAGTCAACCGCCGGCTCGTCCAGGCCGTCGTGTGGTGCACGATCGGGGTGACGGTCTTCGTCGCACTCTCGGCGACCATCGCCCGCTCGGAAGTCCACCTCGGCGCGGATGCGCTGCCTCTGTTCTGGATCACCGCCGTCGTCGTCGCTGGCGGCCTGATCATCATGCTCGCGTTCCGGCACGCACCGCAGCTCGTGCTCATCGTCTCGGCCGGGCTGCTCTTCGCATGCGTCGCCACGAACGCCCACCTCGTCAGCGTCCAATTCCTGCAGGCGGGTCTCGACCAGGTCACGTGGCTGAATGCGGGTGCGCTGCTGGCGGCGGTGGCGCTGGGCTCCTGGTTCGTCCAGAACGCCTACGTCGCGGGCCCACCCGAGATGGTCATCGCCGGCCTGACCGTCATCGATCCGATCGGCGCCGTCATTCTCGGCACGGTGGTGCTCGGCGAGGCGGCCGATGCCCCCGTATGGCTGATCCTCATCATCGCGCTCACAGGATTGGTCGCGTGCGCCGGAGTCGTTGTATTGTCGCGGTATCATCCCGATGTCAGAGATCGAGAAGCTCAGCGCAGGGACGCCCGCCGTTCCGACACCATGACCGACACCGAGGAGAGCTGAATCCTGTCTGCGCACCGTCCCACTCCAGCCCGCCGAATCCTCATTCCGGCCGAGACGTACGCCCCGGAAGTCAATGGTGCCGCAAAGTTCGCCGAACGCCTGGCTGCCGGGCTCGCCGCCCGCGGCAACGATGTCCACGTCGCCTGCCCCTCGGCCACTGGGAAGCCTTCGGTCAGCGTCGAGGACGGAGTGACCGTCCACCGACTCACCGCCCACCGGTGGCCGCTGCATCCGACGTGGATGATCTGCATGCCCTGGGAGACGAAGCCCGAACTCTCGAGACTGCTCGACAGCCTGCAACCGGATGTCGTGCACACGCAGGCGCACTTCGTCATCGGCCGCTACGCGTTCTCCGAATCGATCCGTCGCAGCATCCCCGTCGTGGCCACCAACCATTTCATGCCCGACAATGTGCGCCCCTATCTCAAGGCGCCGAAGGCCGTCCTCGACGGCGGCACGGCCATCGCCTGGTGGGATCTGCGCCGGAAGTTCCAATCGGCCGACTTCATCACGGTGCCCACCCAGCTCGCCGCTGACCTGCTCACGCAGAACGGGTTCTCCTCCCCCATCCGCGCGGTCTCCTGTGGGATCGATCTCGAACGCTTCGCCCATCTGCGTGAGACCGAGGCCCCCGCGCCGAGGTCGGGTCCGCCGCGGGTGCTCTTCGTCGGGCGTCTCTCCTCGGAGAAGCACGCCTCCGACATCGTCGAAGCGGTCGCGAAGACCGACCCTGCACTCGGTCTCGAAGCCGATATCGTCGGCGGTGGTGACCAGGAGACACCGCTCAAGGAGCTCGCCGCGGAGCTGGGCATCGCCGACCGCGTCCACGTCCTCGGCAAGATCAGCGATCGAGAACTCATGGACGCCTACCAGCGCTGCACATTCTTCTGCATGCCCTCGACGGCCGAACTGCAGTCGATCGCCACGCTCGAGGCGCTGGCCTCCCGCAAACCCGTCGTGCTCGCCGATGCAGTGGCCCTGCCGCACCTCGTCCGCGACGGCGTCAACGGGTATCTCTTCCCGCCTCGCGACGTCGATGCCCTCGCCGACCGGTTCGCCCGCCTGTGCACGGCCTCGGATGCCGCATACGAAGCGATGTCGAGCGCCTCGCTGGATGTCGTGGCCAAACACGATATCGAATACACGCTCGATACCTTCGAGTCGATCTATGACGAGGTCATCACCGAAGCACTGGGGTCCTCGGCGGCCTGAACTCCGTCGAAGTGCACTGACACACAATGCTCTGGGCTCAGTCCCCCGCCGGTGGAACGAAGACGGTCGGCTCCGCGTTGAGACGGTCGAAGTCGAGCTGATTGACCATGTCGTCGATGCCTGCCCAGCGCGGACCGGCGTCGTCGACACCCAGTGAACCCTGCATCCAGGCGAACACATCGGCGACGGTCCAGCCGAGGCCGCGCAGCTGCTGATAGGTCACCGCACCATCGCGTTTGGCCAATCGTCTGCCGTCGCTGTTGAGCACCAACGGCACGTGGAGCCAACCCATCGAAGCGGCCCCGAGCAGACCGGCCAGATAGGCCTGTCGCGGCGCCGAGGAGGCGAGATCGTCACCGCGGAGCACTTCGTCCACGCCGCTGGCGGAATCATCGACGACGACGGTGAGGTTGTAGGCGAAGACGCCGTCACCGCGTCGCAGCACGAGATCGTCGACGGTGGCCGTGACCTCTCCGAGCAGCTCGTCATGGATCGAATGAGCGGCGTTGTCGGTGCGCAGCCGCAGCGCCGGCTGCCTCCCCTTCTCCGCCAGTTCGCCTCGACGGGCCGCGCGTTCGGCATCGCCGAGGTTGCGGCAGGTTCCCGGATAGGCTCCGGGCGGTGTGTGCGGGGCACTCGGGGCCTGGGCGATGTCTTTGCGGGAGCAGTAGCATTCGTAGACCAGCCCGGCCGCATCGAGCCGGTCGATCGCCGCCGCATAGTGGTCCCGACGTGTCGACTGGACAAGCGGCTCTTCGTCCGGAGTGACGCCGAGCTCGGTGAACACGGCCAGTTGGGACTCGGCTGCACCTGTCTTCACGCGGTCGAGGTCTTCGATGCGCCAGAGGAAGCGCCTGCCTGTCTGTCGCGCGCGGACATAGGCCATGAGTCCGGAACGGATGTTTCCGATGTGCAGGTCGCCGCTCGGACTCGGTGCGAAGCGTCCTGCACCGAGCCTGGCATCAATGCCCGCACCGCGGCCGGCACCGGCACCGTCAGCGGCCGCCTCTGCGGTCACCGATCAGCCACGAGATCGCGGTACTGCGGGAAGCGCTCGAGGTAGTCCACGACGTAGGAGCAGGTAGCGACGATGGCTCCGCCGTCGGCACGGATGATGTCGAGGGCTTTCGTCACCAAAGTGCGCGCGAAGCCGCGTCGGGAGTAGCCCTCCGAGATGATCGTGTGCTGGAGTTCGAGTGTCCGGGGATCGATGACTCGATAACCGAGGAATCCGATGAACTCCCCTGGAGTGTCATCGGTGAACAGCTCGAATCGTTCCCGGTCGACGTTCTTGACGACTTTGACCGGTGTGGAGCTGAGTTCGGGCTGCGGCATCTGCGACTCCTTGTCACGGGCGTCGGTGACGGAGGACACCGACGGCTCTGTCTCATGAGGATCGGCCGCGCTCGACGGATATCGACCGGTGTGCACCGACCCTCTCAGTGAACGATACAGGGTGACGGCGTGCCGGGTCAGCCACTGCCCGGCTCGCCGCCACCATGGGCGCTCAGTCGACGATATTCGCGGACAGTCCCTCCGCCTCGGTGTTGGCTGTCGTCTTGCGCTGAAGCCTGGATTCGAGCCACCGGGCGAAGGCTGCGACGATCATGTTGATGATGATGAACAGGACCGCACCGACGATGAACGTCGGCAGCAGGTTGTTGTACTCGCGGCCGATGAGGTTCACCTGGTAGAGCAGATCCTGGTAGGTGACGATGAAGCCCAGTGCGGAGTCCTTGAGGAGGACGACGATCTGGGCGATGATCGTCGGCATCATCGCACGCAGAGCCTGCGGCATGAGCACGAGGCTCATCACCTGGCCGGGCCGCAGTCCGATGGCCATCGCCGCTTCCCGCTGACCGGTCGGGACGGCGAGGATGCCTGCCCTGATGATCTCCGCCAGCACCATGCCGTTGTAGAGGGTGAGACCGAAGACGACCGACCAGAACGGGCCGATGTCGTTGCCGAACATCAGGAACATCGCGAAGATGAGCAGCAGGACGGGTACGCCGCGGAAGAACTCGAGGACGATCGTGCCGGGGACGGAGATGACCTTCTTACTGGACAGGCGCAGCAGTGCGAACACGATGCCGACGACCATCGCGAGCACCGAGGCCACGACGGCGACCTTGAGGGTCGCGAGCATGCCCTGGAGCAGCACCATCTGGATCTGCGCGAACGTGAACGGGTACCACTTATCGGGTTCCAGCTGACCGGCATCGGCGAACTTCCAGATGACGAATGCCACGATCGCCAGCAGCACGAGGGCCGAGACGATGGAGAGTATGACGTTGTTCCGACGGGACTTCGGGCCGGGTTCGTCGAACAGCACTTGAGTGGGTGCGCTCATCGCATGATCACCAGCTTCTTCTCCAGGTAGTCGAAGACGCGCCCGAGCACCAGGGCCAGAATGAGATAGGCCAGAGCGGTCCCGAACAGCAGCGGGATGACGAGGTCACCGCGGACTTCGATGGCATTGCGCATCGCCGAGATCAGCTCCCGGTTGTTGAACGCCGAGGCGATCGAGGTGTTCTTGAGCATCGCGATGATCACGCTGCCCAGCGGCGGGATGACGGTGCGGAAGGCCTGCGGCAGGATCACCTGGCCCAAGGTCTGACCGAAGCTCAGTCCCACGGCACGTGCGGCTTCGGCCTGGCCGACCGGGATCGTGGCGATGCCGGACTTGAGGGTCTCCGCGACGAAGCACGCGGTGTAGGCGGTCAGCGCGATCGTCGCGTAGACGAAGGAGTTGAACGAGCTCGTCGATCCGAAGCGGATGTCGAGGAACGGCAGGCCGAAGGCGCAGAAGAACATCACCAGCGTCAGTGGAGTGTTCCGCACGATGTTGATGTAGGTCGAGGCGGCCGCCCGCAGCACCGGGGTCGGTGATACGCGCATGGCGGCGAGGATCGTTCCCAACACCATCGACCCGACGAGGGCGACGGTGAAGAGCTTGATCGTTCCCCACGCGCCGGAGAGGAACATCTGGAGAAGCTCCAGGAAATCCATGGCAGATTCCTTAATCGATGCGAGGGCGCCGGGTTCGGCGCCCTCGCATCATGTCAATCTGTGGACGAGGTCAGTAGCGGTCGACTTTGGGCATATCGACACCGTCGGTGGATCCGAGGGTGTATTCGAAGGCCTTCTTCCAGTCTCCGTTGTCCATGCCCTCCTCGAGGGCGTCGTTGACGGCGTCGCGCAGCGCGTCGTCACCCTTGGGCAGTCCGACGCCGTAGGGCTCTTCGGTGAAGGGTTTGCCGACGACTTTGAACTCACCTTCGTACTGCTTGGCATAGCCGCGCAGAATCGCATCGTCCGTGGTCACTGCGTCCACGGATCCCGACTGGAGGTCGGTCACACACTTCGAGTACGCGTCGTAGGTGACGAGTTCGGCCTTCGTGTACTTGTCTTCGATGTTCTGAGCCGGGGTCGATCCGTCGACGGAGCAGACCTTCTTGCCGTCGAGGTCGTCGGGTCCGGCGATGTCGGAGTCCTCGGCCACGAGCAGATCCTGACCGGCGACGTAGTACGGTCCGGCGAAGTCGACGACCTTCTTGCGCTCATCGTTGATCGTGTAGGTGGCCACGACCATGTCGACGTTGCCCTGCTGGAGGAAGGGCTCGCGGTTGGCCGAGACGGTCTCGGTGTACTTGATCTGATCGGGTTCGAAGCCGAGGTGCGCGGCGACCATCTTCGCGATCTCGATGTCGAAGCCCTCCGGCTCCTTGGAACCGGCCGAGACGTTGCCGAGTCCCGGCTGGTCCTTCTTCACGCCGATGGTGATCTCCCCGGCGTCCTTGGCCTTCTGCCAGGTCTTCGAATCCTTGAGGTCGACCCCGGTGGCCACGGAGTACTCCGGTGCCTCGGCCTTGTCCCCGTCTCCGGAGGATTCCGGGGTTCCGCCCTGGCCGCAGCCGCTGAGGGCCAGCATTCCGATTGCCACCGAGGCGACTGTCAGTCTGAGCTTCTTCATTGTCTCTCCTTGTGAGTGAGGTGATGCGGTAGGAAAAGGGTGGTGTCAGTTCGTCAGGATCTTCGACAGGAAGTCCTTGGCTCGACCGCTCTGGGGGTTGGTGAAGAATTCCTCGGGCTCGGCGACTTCGACGATCTCACCGTCGGCCATGAACACCACCCGGTGTGCCGCCTTGCGGGCGAAGCCCATCTCGTGAGTGACGACGACCATCGTCATGCCCTCTTCCGCGAGTCCGACCATGACGTCGAGGACTTCGTTGATCATCTCCGGGTCCAGCGCAGAGGTGGGCTCGTCGAAGAGCATCACCTTCGGCTTCATCGCCAGCGCCCGGGCGATGGCGACACGCTGCTGCTGTCCGCCGGAGAGCTGCGCGGGATACTTGTCGGCCTGATGAGCGACCCCGACGCGTTCGAGCAGCGCCATGGCCTGCTTGTCCGCCTCGGACTTCGAGAGCTTGCGGACTTTGATCGGTCCCAGAGTGACGTTCTCGAGGATCGTCTTGTGGGCGAAGAGATTGAACGCCTGGAAGACCATGCCGACGTCCGAACGCAGCTGCGCCAGTGCGGCGCCCTCGGCCGGCAGCTCCTTGCCGTCGATGGTGATGCTGCCCGAGGTGATGGTCTCCAGACGGTTGATCGTCCGGCACAGTGTCGACTTGCCCGATCCCGAAGGGCCGATGACGACGACGACCTCGCGCTCGGCGATGTCGAGGTTGACGTTCTTCAGGGCGTGGAATTCGCCGTAGTGCTTCTCGACGTTCGTCACCGACACCAGCGGTCGTGATTCATCTCTCATGTGAAGTGATCCTAGTGAACCAGAGCACACAAGAAAAACTCAGGCCCCTACCAGAAAGAACTGCAACCGACTTGTGACCTCGAACTCGATCCGGCCGCGTCCGCGGCCGGATCGTGCCCACAGCCCGTCGATATCGTGCTCTCCGGCCTTACGCGGAGGCGCCGTGGGCGATCTTCTCGCCTTCCTCACGCAGCTCGATCTTGCGGATCTTGCCCGAGACCGTCATCGGGAAGGACTCGCGCACCTCGACGTAACGGGGAATCTTGAAGTGGGCGAGCTTGCCCGTACAGAACTCACGCACCTCCTCGGCGCTGAGTGAGTCGAATCCGTCCTTGAGGATCACCCAGGCCATGAGCTCTTCGCCGTACTTCTCGTCGGAGACGCCGATGACCTGGACGTCGCGGATGGCCGGGTGGTGGTAGAGGAACTCCTCGACCTCGCGCGGGTAGACGTTCTCGCCGCCGCGGATGACCATGTCCTTGATGCGCCCGGAGATGTCGACGTAGCCGTCATCGTCCATGATCGCCAGGTCCCCGGTGTGGATCCAGCGGGCGGCATCGATCGTCTCGGCGGTCTTGTCCGGCTGCTGCCAGTATCCGAGCATGACCGCGTATCCCCGCGTGCAGAACTCTCCCTTCTGTCCGCGCGGAACCGTCTGCCCGGTGACCGGGTCGGCGATCTTGATCTCGAGGTGGGGCATCACCCGGCCGACCGTCTGCGTCCGCTTCTCGAGCGAATCGTCGACCCGGGTCATCATCGACACCGGAGCAGTCTCGGTCATGCCGTAGCAGATCGCGACCTCGGACATATTCATGTCCTCGATGACACGACGCATTGTGTTGACCGGGCACGGCGAGCCGGCCATGACACCGGTGCGCAGAGTGGAGAAGTCGAATTCGGAGAACTGAGGATGTTCGAGTTCAGCGATGAACATCGTCGGCACCCCATACAGCGAGGTCGCCTTCTCCTCGGTCACGGCGGCCATGGTCTTCACCGGATCGAACCCCGGAGAGGGCAGGACGATGGCCGCGCCATGGCTGAGTGCGGCGAGGTTTCCGATGACCATCCCGAAGCAGTGATAGTAGGGAACGGGGACGACGACGGCATCGACGGGGGTGTAGGCGAGCATCTCACCGATGAAGAATCCGTTGTTGAGGATGTTGTGGTGGCTGAGCGTCACGCCTTTGGGGAACCCAGTGGTGCCCGAGGTGTACTGGATGTTGATGGGCTCGTCGGCCGAGAGGTCGTCGATGACCTGCTGCAGCCGCACCGCGTACTTCGCGCCCTCGTCGTCGAGCAGCCTCCTGCCCTGTCCGATGAGGTGGCCGAAGGATTCGTGCTCGCCGATCGCCGCTCCCCCGGTGAGATCCTCGGGCACCGTGTCGAGGAAGACGAGGTCGAGGGACGGGACCTTCGCAGCCACCTCGGTGGCGATCGCGCGAAAATCCGAATGCGGGGGCGCCACGATCTGCGAGATCATCAGCGTCATGCCCGACTGTCCGACCACGTATTCGAGTTCGTGGCTGCGGTAGGCCGGGTTGACGTTGACGAGGATCGCCCCCATCTTCGCTGTCGCGTACTGGACGAGCGCCCATTCGGCCACGTTCTGCGCCCAGATCCCCACTCGGTCGCCCTTCTTCACTCCGCGTTCGAGGAGGCCGATGGCCAGGGCGTCGGTGTCCCGATCGAACTCGGCGTAGGTCCAGCGCCGCCCCGAGTGCCGGTCGACCAGCGCCAGGGCCTCGGGGTGCGCCGTCGCGGTGCGTTTGAAGTGTTCGGCGATCGTGATCCCCAGCAGGGGTTCAGTCGATGTTCCCGAGGAATAGGAGAGTTCTGCCATGTCGTGTTGCTCCCTTGCTTCGATACGCAGGACTACTGTGATCTACTGCACAGTATTCCTTCTCTGTCCTCAGCGCAAAAGCTTGCCAGGAAGTCACCGCCGGCGACCTGTGTCGTCGTGTCGACGGCCCCCACACGGGACACGTAAGTGGCGCGTCCGGAGTCGATGAGCACGAGCGAGGAGGCCAACTCGATGACGTCTTCGACGTCGTGGGTGACGAGCAGCGCGGTGCGTCCTTCGAGCACGCGGCGCATCACCCGTCTGGTCTCGATCCGCACGTCGACATCGAGTGCGGCGAGCGGCTCGTCGAGCAGCAGCAGGGTGGGATCGATGACGAGGGCACGGGCCAGCGCGATCCGTGCCGCCTGTCCCCCGGACACTGCGGTCGGCCGGCGTTCGGAGGTGCTGCCGACACCGAGGCGATCGAGCATCTCCTGGCCGCGTCGGCGCGCCTCCTGTTTCCCGACGCCGCGACAGCGGAGACCGAAGGCGACGTTGTCGATGACGTTGAGGTGCGGGAACAGCAGCGGGTTCTGGGCGAGGTGGACGATGCCGCGCGCGTGGATGGGCGGCCAGACCCCTGCGTCGACGTCGAAGATCACGTCGCCGCCGATCAGCAGGCTGCCGGTGTCGGCGGCCAGGGCACCGGTGAGGATCTGGAAGAGCGTGGACTTCCCGGCCCCATTGCGACCGATGATCGCCGTCGTCGCTCCGCTCGGCACGGTGATGTCGAGTTCGGAGCCGCGTTCGGCCAGGGAGGCCTGCAGGCTGAGGTCGGGGTGGGACTCCGGGAACACCCGCCGAGGCGGCCGCGGGGTCATTGCCGGCTGTGCGGTGGAGCCAGCGGGGATGGTGGAGCCGGCGGGAGCGGAGTCGGATCGGCGGTCGTCTTCGAGGTTCGCCGGTGACAGCGGAGTGGGACGGCGCACACGCGGCGCGTGCGGCGAACGGTAGGCCAGGACGATGATGACGAGCGCTGCGAGGACGAGCAGGAGCGAGAGCGCGATGGCCGACTGCGGATCGGATTCGCGCACGAGGTAGATCTGCAGCGGCATCGTCCGCGTGACACCCTCGAGCGATCCGGCGAAGGTGAGCGTGGCGCCGAACTCGCCGAGCGAACGGGCGAAGCAGAGCACGGCGCCGGTGATGATGCCGGGGCGCAGCAGCGGCAGACTGACGGTGAAGAACACTCTGGCCGGGGTGGCGCCGAGTTCGGCAGCGGCGAGTTCGAAGCGCGATCCCTGCGCCGCCACCGCGGTCTCGACCGACATCACCATGAACGGCATGGATACGAAGATCTGGGCGACGACGACGGCAGCCGTCGTGTAGGCCAGCCCCAGCCCTGCCTCGGTGAGGGCGGAGCCGAGCGGAGCCGAACGGCCCCAGGTGTAGAGCAGGGCGAGACCGCTGACGACCGGCGGCAGGACGAGCGGCAGCAGGATGAGGGTGCGCACGACGCGCTGTCCGTCGAATCGCTTCGTCGCCAGCAGGTACCCGAGCGGGAACCCGATGGCGACGGAGACGATCGCAGAGACGGCCGAGGTCAGCAGCGACAGACCCATCGCGATTCGCGACTCGGGTGCCTGCACGACTGCGGAGAGGGTGTCCGGTTCAATCCTCGAGATCATCCCGATGTTCGGCAGCAGCAGGAAGGCGATGCCGAATGCCGCCGGAATCCACAGCCAAGCCGGTGCTGCGGAGTGACTGCGGGTGCGTCTGCTCATCAGGGTGTGGCGAACCCGGCGTCCTCGAGCATCTTCACCGCGGTGTCGGACTGCAGGTAGTCGACGAAGGCGTCGGCTTCCTTCTGGTGTTCGCTGGCCTTGACCGTGGCAGCCGGGTACTGGTTGACGACCTTGTCGGCGCCTTCGAGGTCGACCATCTCGACCTCACCGTCGCCGCGCGGAATGTCGGTGACGTAGACGATTCCGGCGTCGGCCTGACCGGAGCTGACCTTGCCGAGCACATCGGTGACCGAGTTCTCTTCGCTCTTGGGATCGAGTTCGACGTCGTTCTGGTCGGCCCACTTCTCCGTGGCCGAGCCGCAGGGCACCTGCGGAGCGCAGATGACGAGGTCCTTGCCCGCGAAGTCCTTGGGCGTCTTGATGTTCTCCGGGTTGCCCTTGCCGACGGCCAGGGCGAGAGTGTTCGAGGCGAAGATCTGCGGGTCGCCGGCGAGCAGATCGTCGCCTTCCAGCGTGTCCATGTTCTTCTCGTCTGCGGTGGCGATGACGTCGGCGGGAGCGCCCTCGGAGACCTGGGAGACGAGATCGGAGGATCCGGCGAAGGAGAACTTCACGTCCGAGACCTCGGGGTTCTCTGTCTTGAACTCGTCGGCGATGTCGGCGAAGACGTCGGTTAGCGAGGCGGCGGCGAAGACGGTGATCTCGGTCTTCTCTGCCGAATCACCACCCGAATCGTTCGAGGAGCCGGATGAGCAGGCGGTCAGTGTCAGGGCTGCGACGGCGCAGAGCCCGATAAGGGTCTTCTTCATACTCCCATTGAACCCGCAGATGCGCCCCATTGTCGATTTCAGTCCCCGATTTGAGACTCCAACTGTGGTCGAGTTCCGAATTCACGGCACAGAGATCAGTCCGCGGGCACCGTATCGACCGTGACCATCGTCGCCTTCACCGAGGCGGTGGCAAGGCTGCCCGGCCGCAGATCGAGTTCGCGGCAGGCTTCGGCAGACATCAGCGAGACCACTCGGAAGGGCCCGCACTGCATGCTCACCTGGGCCATGACACCGTCCACGGCGACATCGGTGACGAGGCCGGCGAAGCGGTTGCGCGAGGAGCTCTTGACGCCACTCGGATCGGCGAGTGAGGCCGCTGATGCTTGGGCGAGTTCTGCGAGTTCCCTGCCTTCGACGACCGCACGGTTCGACGAGTCCTTGAGGGCGGTGAGGCGGCCGTCGCTGATCCAGCGCCGGACGGTGTCGTCGCTGACGCCGAGGAATCGCGCGGCGTCACTGATGCGCAACTGGGTCATTCGAGAGCTCCCACCCATTCGTCGGTGCCGTCGGTGAAATGCTGGTGCTTCCAGATCGCCACACGCGCCTTGACCTCGTCGATGAGTTCGGCGCAGGCGAGGAAGGAGTCTGTCCGATGGGCGGAAGCCACGACGGCGGCTAGGGCGACATCACCGATCTCGAGGTCTCCGACACGATGGACGACTGAGAGCCGGACTTCGGAATGGCGAGAAGCGATGTCGGCGGCCACCTCGGCGATCTGCTGGGCGGCCAGCGGATGGGACTCGTAGTGCAGGCCCCGGACTCCCCGGCCGTCGTCGTGATCGCGGATGACCCCGGAGAAGCTGACGACGGCACCGCAGACATCGGTGAGGACATCGGGTTCGAGTGCGGTGGTCGAGATCTCGGTCTCGACGACTCCGGTGGTGATGACGGTGCCGCCAGTCTCACCGGCGATCGCCGTGGTCAAACCTGGCGTGTCCAATCTCGGCTCCTCCCTCCGGATTTCTCGGTGACCTTGATATCGCCGATCACGGCCTGATTGTCGACGGCTTTGATCATGTCGAAGATCGTCAGCGCGGCCGTGGTCACGGCGGTCAGTGCCTCCATCTCGACTCCGGTCTTCGACACGGTCTTCACCGCGGCGGTGATGGTCACCGCATCGGTGGTCAGTTCGAAGTCGACGTCGATGCCGGTCAACGGCAGCGGATGGCACAGCGGGATGAGGTCGCTGGTGCGTTTGGCGCCCATCACCGCGGCGATGCGGGCCACGGGCAGGGCATCGCCCTTGGGCAGTCCGGCTTGCGCGATCATGTCGATGACCTCGGCGCGCGTGGTGATGGTCCCGGAGGCCACTGCGCGTCGTTTCGTCACGTCCTTGTCGCCGACGTCGACCATCTGGGCGGTTCCGGTCTCATCGACGTGGCTGAGTTTCATGCGATCTTCCACGTCATCAGCCTATCGCCCGCGGCTGAGAACGGATCGTCCGGTCCCGGCGTCTCAGGTGAGACGAACACGAGGTGGGTGGCCTCGGCATAGCTGTGGAGCAGGTGCGAGCGGGAGCCGCCGATGAACTGTAGGCCCTGGTCGGTGAGTCTGGCCCGGCGGATCTGGAGTTTGCCGGTCGGCGGGGTTTCGTCGAAGCCGTGGGCCAGACGGTGGTATCCGACTTCGCGTGCGGGTTCATCGCCGGGGATTCCCAGCAGCGCGGGCCGGATGAACATCTCGAAGCTGATGAGCGTGCTCACCGGGTTGCCGGGAAGCGCGACCCAGGGATGGTCGGCGAGCCGACCGCAGCCCTGAGGTCCTCCTGGCTGCATGGCGATCGGTTCGAAGACCATTGCCGCGCTCGGGTCGGCTTCGGCGGCGAGTTTGACGACCTCGTGCGCGCCCTTGGAGATGCCGCCGGTGGAGATGACGAGGTCGGCGGTGCTGCCTCGCACAGTGTCGAGCAGCGCCTGGGGGTCGTCGGGGACGAACGCCACCTCGGTCTCCGCGCCGAGGCGGCGCAGCCCGGCCGAGAGTGTCACGGAGTTCGCGTCGTTGATCCCGGCGGCCGCCTCGGCGGTGATCTCGTCTCCGGTGCTGATGATGAGGATCCGCGGCAGGGATCGCACGGGGAGTTCGGTGATGCCGCAGGCCGCAGCCACGCCGAGGTGGGCAGGTCGCAGCTGTGTGCCCGCGCTCAGCACAGTCTGACCGGCTCTGACATCGCTGCCGAGAGGACGGACGAAGTTCCCGACCTGGGGATTCTTGGTACCGGTGGGAAGGTCGAGGGTGATCGACTCCGCCCCGAAGGCACCGGGCGCGGTGTCCTCGATGCGGATGATCGTGTCGGTTCCCGGCGGCAGCGGGGCTCCGGTCATGATCTCGACCGCGGTGCCGGGGGCGACGGTGTCGCCTCGGGCCCCGGCGGCGACCTGTCCGCGCACTGGGATCGGAGCGGGTTCCCCGGCACCTGAGCGGGCCTCCAGTGTGGCTGCGGCCAGGGCGTAGCCGTCCATGCTGGAGTTGTCGAACCCGGGAACGTCGATCGGTGAGACCACGTCGGCATCAAGTCTGCGGGGGCAGTCGAGCAGGCCCGTGAGTGGGAGGCTGCGTGTCCCGGTCAGTGGATCGATCGTCTCGTATATCCGTGCTCGATGCATCTTCGCCGTAGTCATGGGACGATGATACGAGAGGTTCTGTAAGGAGGATGCCGCCATGTCGACGATCGGACTGCCGATGCCGGTGCTGAGGACTCCGACGCTCGACCCGGGCGACGGGTTCACCGCGCACGATGAGAACTCCCTCCTCGATCAATACGACCGCCGAGCACGGGATCTGCGGATCTCGCTGACGGACTTCTGCAATCTGCGCTGCACGTACTGCATGCCCGCCGAAGGCGTCGAGTTCATGTCCCGGGATGCCGCGATGACTCGTGAGGAGATCGTGCGCTTCGTGCGCATCGCGGTCGAGAAGTTCGGAGTCGATCAGGTGCGGTTCACCGGTGGTGAGCCCCTGACCCGCAAGGACATCAACGAGATCATCTCCGGTGTCGCTGCGCTCGAACCCCGACCGAACATCGCCCTGACGACGAACGCGATCGGCTTGGACAAGCGTGCGGCGAAGCTCAAGGCGGCCGGGCTCGACCGGATCAACGTGTCTCTGGACACCGTCGACCCGGAGACCTTCGAGACCATGGCCAGACGGCCGTTCCTCCACCGTGTGCTCGAGGGCATCGACGGGGCGCAGGAGGCCGGACTCGATCCGGTGAAGATCAACGCGGTCCTGCTGCCCGGCGTCAACGACCACCAGGCCCCGGATCTGCTGCAGTGGTGCCTCGACCGGGGTCTGAGCCTGCGCTTCATCGAACAGATGCCCCTCGACGCCGGTCACTCATGGGATCGCGGTGAGATGATCACCGCCGCCGACATCTTCGCCCTGCTCGAACCCCGCTTCGTGCTCACCCCCGATTCGGCGCCGCGCAACGGCGCCCCGGCGGAGAAGTTCCTCGTCGCCGATCGCCGTGATCCCGGAACCGTCCTCGGGACGGTCGGCATCATCGCCTCGGTGACCAGACCGTTCTGCGCCGACTGCACCCGCACGCGTCTGACCGCCGAGGGTCGCGTGCGCACCTGCCTGTTCTCTCACACAGAAGTCGACCTGCTCACGGCGATGCGGCGGGGCGCCGATGATGAGGCGATCGCCGATCTGTGGAAGGGCGCGCACTGGAAGAAGCTCGCCGGGCACGGGATGGACACCGACGACTTCGTGCAGCCACAACGTCCCATGAGTGCCATCGGAGGATAAGTGCCCACCATCACCGTCCGCTTCTTCGCCGCCGCCCGTGAGGCCTTCGGCGCCCGGGAGACCCGACTCAGCGCAGGATCCGTCGACGACCTCGTCGACACTCTCGCCGAGGCGGCCGATGAGCAGGCTGCGACCGTGCTGTCCCGGTCGAGCTTCCTCGTCAATTCCGTGGCCGCGACCGATCGCAGTGCCGCTCTTGCCGAGGGGGACACCGTCGACGTCCTGCCGCCGTTCGCCGGCGGCTGAAGAGGGCCCGCCTCTCAGCGCGCCTGAACGCGCCTCGATGCGCCGGAGCTGCGCGAAGACAGTCGGGCGGGTCCGCACGGTCGCATCAGAATGACCCCTCCGTTCAGGAGAGTTCAGTCGTTCGGTCTCAGCTGTTCTGGTGCACCGGTTGGGAGAGGTAGGCGAGGTATCCCCCGCTGACCGAACTCACGGCGATCCCATGGGAACGGAGTGCCGCCGCGGCACGAGCCGAACGCACCCCGGAACGACAGTAGAGGGCGACAGCGCGTCCGCCGGTGCCGTCCTCCTGATCGCGCTCGTCGGCCTTGTCGAGCAGCTGCTGCGGGTCATCGAGCAGTTCGTCCATCGGAATATGGATCGCGCCGGGCACCATCCCGGCGGCCACCTCATCGTCCTCACGGATGTCGACGAGCAGCCGGTCCGCGTCCAGATCGAGCCAGCGCTGCTCGGCCGGACCGAGGCCATGCGTGGCCTCACCGTCGTCAGGCGGCGCCCCGACGGTGCCGGCCGACGCCTCGTTACCGCCGGCCGTTCGCTCTGCACTGAATGATGCTGTTTCCGTGCTGCCGGTCGGTGCATTCGCATTGTCAGGTGTCGACTGCTGCCCATAGTCGCCGAGGTGGCCCCGCAAGTCTGTCACGCGTGTGCGGTCGGGCCGCCTGGACACCGGAACTCTCTCCCAGCTCGCGTCGAGGCTGTTATGGATCGCGACCGCGTTCGTCAGGGGCTGTCCGATGCCGGTGAGCATTTTGACCGCTTCCATCGCCATGGCCGAGCCGATGCTTCCGCACAGGGGGCCGAGCACTCCGGCGGTCGCGCAGTCGGGGACGGAGCCGGGTGCCGGAACGTCCGGGTAGAGGTCGCGCAGCGTGGCGCCGGCGCGTGCGTCGAAGACCGCGACCTGGCCGTCGAAGCCGAGGATGGTGCCCCAGACGAGGGGGATGCCGAGGATCTCACAGGCATCGTTGGCCAGGTACCGGGTGGCGAAGTTGTCACTGCCGTCGATGACGATGTCGACACCGTCGAGCACCTCGAACACGTTCTCGGGGGTGAGCAGGACCGGCAGGGTGCGGATCTCGATGTCCGAGTTGATTCCGCTCATCCGCTCCCTGGCTGAATCGATCTTGCGGGACCCGACGGCCGCCTCGGTGTGGATGACCTGTCGGTGGAGGTTGCTCAGCTCGACGATGTCGGGGTCGATGACCGTGATCGTCCCGATTCCCACGGCGGCAAGGTAGCTGAGCACCGGGGCGCCGAGGCCGCCGGCGCCGATGACGAAGGCGTGCGCTTCCAGCAGCGCCTGCTGCGCGGTCTCACCGAATCCGGGCAGACGGATCTGGCGGGCGTAGCGGGCCCGCTCGGCGGAATCGAGACGAGGTTCTGTCATGACTCCATCCTAGTTCGGAGTGTACGAGCCCGTTTCGGACAGTAGGCGATCAATTCGGGCAGGCCGGGATCAGATGTCCAGACACTCGATGATCGATCCGGCGGCGATTGTCCCCGTGCCGCGGGGAATGCGGACGATGACGTCGGCGATCGCGAAGTTCGTCAGACGAGAGCGCCCGAGATCGCGGACCTCTCCCCCGCCGGTGAAGGCACCGGGACCGAAGGTCACGGCTCGAGGGTGCTCGGCGAGGTCGGGGCCCTGGTAGACTCGCTTCGTCCATCGTTCGCGCAGCGAGTGCCCCGTCAGCAGGGACTGAGCGAACAGGTGGAAGGACAGGAACGCGCCCTGCGGGGTGCCGGGGAAATGGAGCAGCGGAAGCGAACCGAACCGTCCGAACCCCTGCGGGGCGCCCGGTCGCATGCCGAGGCGGACGAACCGGGATCGTCGGCCCTCAAGAGTCTGGCGCACGACTTCGAAGGCTCCCGCGCTGATGCCTCCCGTGGTGAGTACGAGGTCGACCATGTCTTCCATTCCGCGCAGCAGCGTCAGGAACTCGCTGGTGTCGTCCCCACATGTCGCTTCCACCGGTTGACAGCCGAGTGCGGAGATCGCAGAAGAGAGCATCGGCAGATTCGAATTGCGAATGGTCGGACCGGCCGCCTCTGTCTCGGGTGGCGGCACGTCGGTCGGTTCTGTGTCGGTCGCCTCCGCACCGGGCGCTGGCGTCGCCGACCCGAGGGTGCGCAGTTCGTCTCCGGTGACGATGACTCCCACACGCGGTCGCCTGAGGACCTCGACCTCGTCGAGCCCGAGCATGGCGAGAGTGCCGACTCCGGCCGCCGTCAGTCGTGATCCGCTCGGCACGACGAGGGCGCCGGTCGCGATGTCCTCGCCAACCGAACGAATGTTCCACCCTCGGCCGGCCGTGGGCGGCAGGGAGGCGACACGGATCGACTCCGGAGCCGGGCCCGTCGGCCGGGCATCGGTGAATTCGACGGGAACGACCGCCTCGGCGCCGGTGGGGACCGGGGAACCAGTCATCACCCGCACGGCCGAGCATCGACGCAGCGGGACGGAATCGTGACCGGCGGGAACGTCGCCGATGACGGGAACTCCGTCTCCCTCCCGAACCGCTGTCCACGCCTCCCGGCCGAGGGCGAATCCGTCCATCGCCGAGGTGGGGAACGCGGGAACGGCGTGCGCGGCCGCGACATCTCCCGCGGTGGTGCGGCCGATCGCCTCGTGTGCCGACACGATCTCGGTGCCGAGTGGGGGCGCGAGATCGGCGAGGAGATCGCTGTAGTCCTCTGGATCCACTGAAGTCCTTTCGATACCCCGATCCTACGTGTCGGATCGAGTCGGTTCGCCGTCGGGCGGTCTCCGCTCGTCTACAGTGTGGACCGTGGAGAACAATCACGCGCCCGATCTCGTCTCGCCTCGACTCGGGCTGCTCAGCTGGGAGGCCTGCGCCACTGCGCTCATCGCGATCTCAGCGATCGGCCTTTTCGGGGTCGGGACCACGTTTCCGCAGGTGAGGGTATTCGGCTACGCGCCGATGCTGGCGGGACTTGTTGTGGCCTGGAGTGCGAACCGAGGTTTCGCCCGCGACCTCAGCGTCATCACCGCGTGCCTGGCACTCATCTCAGCGATCTCGGTCGAAGCCGACATCTCCTGGACGAACATCGCCCGCATGGCAGTGGTGCTCTCGGCCGTCGTCGTCGGCCCGTGGCTGGTCACCCGATACCTGTTCAACGACCGGACGATCGTGTTCCCGCTCAGGCGGGGTCAGCCGTGGTCGCGGCTGGAGTGGGGATGGCTGGCCTTCGTCGTCGTGGTCGCGTGGGCGGTGCTGCCGCAGTACTTCCTGCGCACCGGGGTCTACCTCAACTGGCCGCCGCTGACGAACTGGTCGGAGATCATCCGCCTCTTCTTCGGGGTGAACGCGGTGGGGATCTGGGACGAACTGTTCTTCATCTGCACGGTCTTCGCCCTGCTGCGCAAACACTTCTCGTTCTGGACGGCGAACGTGTTCACCTCGATCATCTTCGTCTCGTTCCTGTGGGAACTCGGCTACCGCTCGATCGGGCCGCTGCTGACGATTCCCTTCGCCCTCGTCCAGGCGTTCATCTTCACCCGCACGAAATCGCTGCCGTATACCGTCACGGTGCATCTGCTCTTCGATGCCCTCGTGTTCCTCACGATCGTCCACGCCCATCACCCGCAGGCCCTGCCGATCTTCATCGGCGTCTGAGCCTCTACGCCGAAGGCCCCTCGCACCTCATAGGTCGAAGGGGCCTTCGCGTAGTCGTTCGACCGGCAGACTGTGGTCAGCGGACGCTGGCCGTCAGGTGCCGGTCATCAGCTGCAGACGGGGTCAGCGGATGCCGCGGAGCAGCTTGAGCATCGGCTTCGTCAGGGTCAGCGCCAACAGGCCGATCACAATCGAAGCTCCGCCGATCGACGTCCAGTACGGCGCCTGGTTGGCAGTGTCGAAGTATCCGCCGAGCACGCCGGACAGTGCGGTGCCCACGCCCGAGGCGAGGAAGAAGACGGCGATCATCTGCGACTGGAACACCTTCGGTGCCACCTTCGTCGAGAACGACAGGCCCACCGGCGAAATGAGCAGCTCGCCGAAGACGAACACCGCAAGTGTGAGCACGACCCACAGCAGCGGGGTGGCGTTGGTACCGGCACCCGAGAACGGCAGGAACATGAGGAAGCCAACTCCGATCAGGATCAGCGACAGTCCGGCCTTGACCGGTGTGGAGATCTGCTTCGGTCCGAGCTTCATCCACATGGTCGCGAACAGTGGCGCGAAGACGATGACGAAGAACGCGGGGATCAGCTGGATCCAGTTGATCGGCATCTCCCAGCCGAAGATCGACCGGTTGAGCTGGGTATCGGAGTAGATGGTGAGCACTCCGAAGATCTGCTGGTACATCGACCAGAACACGACGACCGTCAGGAAGAACGGGATGTAGGCGAGAACGCGGGAACGCTCCTCGGAGTTCGTCTTCGGCGAGGTGCCCATGACGATGAAGTAGCATGCTGCGGCGCCGGCGGAGATGCCCGCGATCCACCAATCGAGATTCTCGGGGTTGACGATCTTCGTCATCCACAGCAGGGTGGCGGCCAGCACGACGACGAGGACTTCGACGATGAAGAGGTAGAGCTTGTTCTTCGGCAGCGGGTTGACCACGATCCGGGACTCCGGAGGCAGGTTCTTCCGGCCGGTGAGGTAGATGACGAGGCCCAGTGCCATGCCGACGGCGGCGGCACCGAAGCCGTAGTGGAATCCGATGTTCTGCTGCAGGAGGCCGGTGAGCAGCGGTCCGATGAGGGCGCCGATGTTCACACCCATATAGAAGATCGTGAAGCCGGCGTCACGGCGCGGGTCCTTCTCCTCATAGAGTTCGCCGACGAGCGCCGAGGCGTTCGCTTTCAGCCCGCCCGAGCCCAGTGCGACGAGGATGAGTCCGACCGCCACTCCCCCGAAGCCGGGGATGAGTGCCAAGCAGATGTGGCCGATCATGATGATGATCGCCGAGTAGAAGAGGACCTTCTCCGCTCCCGCCAGCCGGTCGGCGACCCAGGCACCGAGGATCGTGGCGAGGAAGACCGCACCGCCGTACGCTCCGACGATGCCCACGGCCGTGCCCTGCTCCATCCCCATGCCGCCGTCGGTGACGCTGAAATAGAGATAGAGGGCGAGGATGCCGTTCATCCCGTAGTAGGAGAAGCGCTCCCACAGTTCCAGGCTGAACAGCTGCATGAGCGGCAGGGGGTGTCCGAAGAACCGGGTATCGGCGCGGACGGCCTCGGTCGTCGAGGTGCTTGATGACATGATGTGCTTTCCGTAGTGGTGTGAGAACACACGTTTCGTGGCGTGTTTCACGATGGACCAGCGGACATCCTACTCTCCGGTCGGACCGCGGTCACACCGCGCGAACACTGGGACACAGCGTCCCAGAAAGCGGTCGATCAGAGTGATTCAGATCTCGTTCTTATCGTCTCGAGCGCGGGCGTCATCACCGGAACCGATGCCACCGCGTCCGGCAACGGTGCGACGGCCGGTGGGGCCGCCTCGGCGCCGGGAGATGGAGGAGAACAGATTGAGCACACCTGCCAGGAGGACGATCGCCGAGGCGGCCACCGGCACGGCCATCGCCGTGGCCGTTCCCCGGTCCTCGGCGAGGATCCCGTTGATCGCTGAGGCCACGGACTGACCGACGATGATCGCCGACCCGGCCATCGACATGACCGTCGCCGAGCGTCCCCGCGGGGACCGTTCGGCCGCGAGGCTGAAGAGCGTGACGAGGCTAGGGCCGATGGCCGTACCCATGAGCAGCAGGGCGATGACGATGACCGGCATCGATTCGGTCGCGGCGAGCACGACGGCTCCGGTCAGCAGGACGGGGGCGAAGCACAGCAGCCGTGCCCAGAGCGCGAACCCGGCGGGGAAGAGCGCAACGGAGATCGCGAGGATCGCGGATCCGATGCCCATGACGCCATAGACGAGCCCGGCCTCTTCGGGGCGGCCGATGTCGTTGGTCAGTGCGGTCAGGGCCGTCAGGGTCGAGCCGAAGACCATGCCGATTCCGAACACCCCGAGGATGACGACGAAGACACCGGGGGTGAACATGTCCTTCGCCGGGGCACGCTCGGCCACAGCAGCGATGCTGCCGGCGGAGCGGGTCCGTCCTGTAGGGTGCAGCGCAAAGGCGTAGACGAAGACGAGGGTCATGACGATGGCGCCAATGATCGGCGCGACCGGATCGAACAGGGTCGCGAGCAGGCCGACGATGAACGGACCGAAGACGAAGATGACCTCGTCGGCGGCGGATTCGTAGGCCATCGCGCCGTTGAGCACCTTCGGCCGACGCGCCTGGGGCAGCACGGTCAGCACGATGTCGACGATTCTCGAACGGGACATCGGTGCGACCTGCGGTGAGGTGGCGCCGATCGCGAACGCCGCGATGAAGACCACGACGTCGGGCAGCGGGCTGAAGACGACCCAGGCCATGAATGTCAGTGCCGCACAGTTGAGAACGCCGACGATGAGCAGCACATAGCGCTGGCCCCAGCGGTCCGCGGCGGCACCGATGAATGAGCCGAAGACCGCCGTGCCCAGGCCGACCATCGCGGAGTTGATCCCGCCGAGGCTGAGCGATCCGCGGCCGGCGACGACGAGGGTGAGCACACCGACGACGATCATGGCGAAGGGCATCCGAGCGACGAACGCGATCGGGAAGTAGCTGCGGCCGACGGCTGAGAACAGGGTCGGTTCGCTTGCCGAGGCGACCGTTCCCTGTGGTCGAGATTCTGCTTCTGTGGGGAGGTTGCTGTCAGTCATACCAATCCAGTTTCTGCGCCCGCCTGTGCGGGGTCTGTGCCGCCGTGGTGACCTGGATCAAATCACTCGGTAGATGCACGCCGTCGTCGGGACCGTCCGGTCCGTCTTTCAGGCTACTGGTTCTGCGCGCCGGATTGAAGCGCGAGACGGCGACTTCGGATTGAGTTTGGTCACCATCCCGGCGACGGTCGGCACGGTCCTCTCGTGCCGGTCGGCACGGACCTCTCGCGACGGTCGGCACGGACCTCTCGCGACGGTCGGCACGGACCTCATTCCCATCCTCGACTCAGAAAGAACGCAGATCGGTCTGCGAGGATGGCGAGCATGAACTTCTTCGCTCGAGTCGTCGTCAACGCATGTGCGATCTGGGTGGCCGCCTGGATCCTGCCGGGCGTGACGATCACGGGTAATCATGTCGTCGAGGAGCAGGCCGGACCGATCCCGGCGATGATCATCTCCTACCTCGTCATCGGGCTCATCTTCGGATTGGCCAATGCCTTCATCAAACCGATCCTCAGCTTCGTCTCCGCACCGATCACGTGCCTGACCCTCGGGCTGTTCTCGATCGTGATCAATGCGCTGATGCTCGCACTCACGAGCTGGCTCAGCGGCTTCACTCCGTTCGTGTTCACCATCGACTCGTTCTTCTTCTCCGCCATCCTCGCCGCGATCATCGTCTCGATCGTCTCCGCCCTGCTCGGATGGCTCGTTCCGGAGCGAAGCGCCGAACGCGACCGAAGATGAGCAAAGTTCTCTACGCGATGTAGACTGGCCGGTGAGTGTCAACGTGACCACTAGAAACATCTGCCGGAGGAACCATGTCCAATACTGTCGCCGCGAAGCGGACCCGCAACTCGGCATCCTTTGCCGACGTCATCGTCTTCATCATTGCGTTCGCTCTCTTCGTGTTCGGCCTCTACCTCTTCGGCGCGGCCTTCTCCTCGCCCGAGGGAACCGAATTCTGGGTGTTCTGGGGCGGCCTGCTCGCCGCGTGCTTCGCCTTCCTCCTGCCCATCCTCTACCGCTGGGCTCGCGACTCCCGTCGCTGAATGACTCAGCCTGTGAATAGGCGAGGGGCCGTTGCGCATCAGCGCAACGGCCCCCCGCCTATTCACGCTCCGATCAGTCGCGTTCTGCGGCGAAATCCATGATCGCCGAGGCGGCCTCCTCGGACCGCTCGTAGTGCACCAGGTGCCCGACCCCGGCCAATTCGACGACGCGGACAGCAGGAAGCGCAGAGACGAACTCCCGGGTCGGTCCGATGGGGGCGATCGCGTCACGATCCCCCGCGATGACGAGGGTGGGCATGGTCAAGGAGGGTGCCACCTCGGTGACGGTGTGAGCGACGGATGTCGCGTACGCCTCCGCCAGCGAGTCCCGATCGGCAAATGACGAGAAGTAGCGTGCATGCTGATCGTGGATGTAGCGTCGCAGCCCCCGATCGCGGGTCGTCGCCATCATCTCACTCATGGCCCGCAGGATGATCCGGCTGTCCAGCAGTGCACGGCCGGCACGCTCGGGCAGGCGCGCGCCGAGATCGTAGTAGGCGCGGGTGAGGGCGGTGAGGAATCGTGCCGAGCCCTCGAGCGCCGGAGACGTGATCGGGTTGATGAGGACGAGCTCGGGGACCGAATCGGGGTGCGCGGCGGCGAGGTGGCTGACGAGGATCGATCCGAAGGAGTGCCCGACGAGGATCGGTTCGGTCTCCCACCGGCGAGCCACCTCGGCGCGCAGAGAGGACAGATACTCGATGTACGAGTCCAGGCCGGACCCAGCCTCCAATGGCCGAGTGTCACCGAATCCGGGCAGATCGGGCACGATGACCTCACGGTCGTCGATGCTGCCGGCGATGAGGTCCATCCCATGATGATCGCCGCGGAATCCGTGCACCATGAGCAGGGGCCGTCTCGCGGAGCTGCCCGGGTGGACCCATGCCGCAGTGGCGTGAGCACCCAGTCGAAGTTCGATCCGGTGCGAGTCTCGTGTCCTCACGAAGTTGCGGACCCTCAGTTCGCGTCGGACGGTCGGTCCGGACTCACCGCTCGCCGGGGGACGACGACGACCGGAACGGGCAGCACCCGCAGCAGTCGCCTGGCCCGGGCGCCGATGGCCACCTTGCCGCCGCGTCCCAGGCGACTCGAGCCGATGAATGCGAGATCGCCCGGCTGCCAGTCGATCCTTTCGGCGGCCTCTTCGATGTCGGCGCCGACATGGGAGGTGACAGCGGCATGTCCTGATTCGAGCATCTCCGACGCGCGTTCGGCCAGGACCGCTCCGCCGTACTGTTCGGCGAACTCGGTGACCTCCGCGACGTCGTCGTCATAGAGACCTTCGTACTCGATCAGCGAGAGCAGACGCAGATCGACACCGAGGCCCGCTGCCGAGGCCACGGCAGCACCGATGAGGGTATTCGCTCCGGGACGCGCCCCGAAGAGAGCGGTGACACGAGAGATCGGACCGATGTCGGATCTGCCGGGAGGGGCGAGGACGACCGGCACCTCCGAGGAGTGCAGCAGCGCCGAGGCCACCGTCCCGATCCGCAGCTGACGCATCAGGCTCGCCGCGCGTGCGCCGATGACGATACCCAGGGCACCTTCGGTCTCGGCGACCTCCATGAGCCCCTTCGATTCGTTCGCCGCGATGTGGATGACTCCCTTCGCGGGGATGTCGTCGGGGATGAGGGCCAGTGCCTCGTCGAGCCAGTCGTCGATCTGCTGAGCTACGATTCCCGAACCGTCCTGGGGCACGGCGCTGCCGGCGATGACGGTCGACGACTCCGGCCGGACGATGGTCACGACGAGTTCGATGTCGATGGAGCGGGCGATCGATATGGCGAGTGCGATCGCATCGCGACCACGATCGGTGGCGATGTATCCGACGACAAGACGTCGGGCTGCGGCGGTCTCTGACATTCTGGGCTCCCCTGTAGATGCACGTCTGTATCGATTCTACGTCGTGGTCCGGACATGGGTCGCGGTCCGGACATGGTCGGTCCCATGCGCACAGAATCAGGCACACAGAACGTGGCTCACCTCGTCCGCCGGGGCGACGAAATCCGATGGCCCGGCGAATTGTCGAATCGATTTGAGAAAATAATGAACAAAACTTCCGCACACAATCAATACTGTGCTAAATTCGACAGTGCAATTACGGATTCGCAGATAAAACCTCCAATTGCATCCTGACCATTGTGGACGCTGACGCCGTTCACGCGAGATCCACGACCATGAGAGGAGCGCAGCTTCGATGATGAATATTCCTTTTTCAGGGCCCGACCTTCGAACGCCCGAGCATGGACTTGCTGCCTGCCTGCATGGCGGACTGGGACTCGTCGGCTGATCACCAGCCGTCATTCGCGTCTTTCTCCGCCGGTAGGCTTCCGGCCGAATTTCGGCTCAATGCCGATCATCGCCCGGATTCCGGCTGTCTTCCACCGGCCACTTGACCCTCGGTCCGGCCACACCCTATTCGGATAAAGCGTCCCAGGCAGCGAGTCTGCCGATGTGAACTGTCGAATCGTCACCTCTTCGCCACCTGCGGCTTCGATCCGTTGGCGCTTGCAGTGCTGTGAAGAGGAGTCCCATTTTCGACAGAGACATTCCTTTTCGCATCACCCGATTCGGGTTCATCACAACATTCTGATTCAGCGCACCTTGATTTGTGATGCGCATTGTCGGAATTGTTTCGCTCATTGCCATTCCGGGATATCTCCTGCCCAATTGCAGATATCCCCTGCCTTGAACCATGAAGGAATCATTGTGTCGACCACATTCCCATTCACCTACCCACGCCGGTGGGCCCTGAGCACCGGGATCAAGCTGATCCGGTGGGCCCGCCGCCCGGCCACGACCTCCGACGACCGCCGCCGGAAGTCGGAGCGCAGACGCGAGGCACAGCTGCGCGCTTATGAGCGGGACCAGCGCCTCCGTGAGCTGCGGGAGCGCGACATCGTCCGCTACCTCAGTCAGGTCAGGCCGTACGTCTAGCCACAGGCGGCCCGAGTCAGCCGACTTCGGGCCGCCTGCGCACCCCTGTGGCGAGCGTCACCTTCGCCCGATTTGGCCTGACACCCACACCTGGGTAATATTGATCAGGCACAAGGGGGTATGGCGCAGTTGGTAGCGCGTCTCCATGGCATGGAGAAGGTCAGGGGTTCGAATCCCCTTACCTCCACCGCAGAAGGGCCGAGATCCGAAAAGGATCTCGGCCCTTCCTCGTTATCCATCCCCATTTACTACCTGACGGCGGCCCAGCAACCTTGCGCGAGGTTGCTGGGCCGCCGTCAGGTAGTAAGAGGGGTCACTTGGGGTGGGATTCTAAGGTGAGCAGGCGGCGCTTCTTGTCCTCTCCCCAGGCGTAGCCGGTCAGTGAGCCGTTGGCTCCGATGACCCTGTGGCAGGGCACGATGATGCTGATCGGGTTCTTGCCGTTTGCGGCACCCACGGCCCGGGCCGCCGTGGGCCGACCCACGGCTTCGGCCAGTTCGCCGTAGTTCGCCGTGTGCCCGTAGGGAATCTCGAGCAGACCCTGCCAGACGCTGCGCTGAAACTCGGTGCCCTGTGGTGCCAACGGCAGGTCGAATCCGCGTCGGTGACCGGCGAAGTACTCCCCCAGCTGCGCCGCGGTGTCGGCGAAGATCGTCAGATCATCGTTGGTCTCCGGTTCTGCACCGAAGACGGTCGTGACCCTCGCCAGAACCGCATCCGAGACCTCGAGATACAGCCCGGTCAGGTGTGTGCCGTCGGAGGTCAGCATGATCGGACCCAATGGTGAGTCGATCACTGTCCGGTGCTGGCGGGCGGTCATATCCGGGACCGCGAACTCGGTCGGTCGGGTCGGCACGTGATGTGTCGGAGGGGTCGGTGACGATGTGGGCAGTGTCGTCGGTCCGCTCTGTGTCGGCAACTTCTGTGTCGGGGTTGTCGTCCTCATGAGTCTGTCCTCTCGGCAATGTGTGTTCGGGCGTGTTCGGCCCACAGCAGGTGAGTGAGATAGGACCCCCACGGGCTCGACCGTTTCGCGAGCGTCTCGACCTCGTCGACGAGATCGAGACTCGCCAGGGCCTTCTTCACTCCCAGATCGGTGTGGAGGAAGACGTCGGGATCCCCGAGGGCACGCATCCGAATGTATCCGAGGCTCCACGGCCCGATGCCCGGCAGAGCGAGGAGCAGACGGCCGGCCTCCTCACGGTCACAGCCGGCACCGAGGTCGATGCCCCCGACCGCGAGTGCGCGAGCCAGCGCGCGGATGGTCGCGATCCTTCGTTTCGGCAGGGACCATTGATCACCTGGGATCTCCGCGATCACCTCGGCGGTGGGGAAGAGCGAATCGACCCCGTCCACGTGCAGCTCCGACGGAAGCGTCTCCCCCGCCCCGGCGACGAGGCGGCCCAGATGGGTTCCGGCGGCGGCCAGCGAGATCTGCTGCCCGAGGACAGTCCGAATAGCCAGCTCCACCGCATCGGAATGCCCGGGCGAGCGGATGCCGGGATGCCGGTCGACGAGATCACGGAAGCCTGCCGTGCGCAATGTGGCGGCGACCGCTGTGGGATCGGCATCGAGGTCGAGGATCCGACGGGACCGCGCGACGGCGCTTCCCAGATCGCGAGTGTCGGCCAGGCGGAGTCGGCAGTCGACGTAGTCACCTGCACCCTGCCTCAGGGTGACGACCGCCGGACCGTGGGCCAGTCGCATCGACCGCGTGTAGGCTCCGTGTGCGACGGATTCGATTCCGGGCACCGCGCGCACGCTGAGGTAGTCGAGGAGGTGGTCGAGATCGAACGGCGGGCGATAAGCCAGCCGAAGCATGAGCTCCGACGTTCCGGCACCGGACGCTCCTGCGCCCCGCAGCTGCCGGGGGCTGGCCGAGTACACCTCCCGGACGGTGTCGTTGAACTGGCGGATGCTGGAGAAGCCCGCGGCGAAGGCGATCTCGCTCATCGGCATCGCCGTGGATTCGATAAGGGTCCGCGCCGTGCGCACACGTTCGGTCCGCGCCAACGCCAACGGTCCGGCTCCGAGCTCGTCGCGCATAAGCCGGCCGAGCTGGCGGGCACTGTATCCGAGTTCAGCGGCGAGGCCGTCGACTCCGACCCGGTCAATGCAGCCGTCACGGATCAGTCGCACCGCGCGGGCGACGACATCGCCGCGCGTGTCCCATTCGGGCGAGTTCGGGCTGGCGTCGGGCAGGCAGCGCCGGCAGGCGCGGAAGCCCGCTTCGGCGGCGGCCGCTGCGCTTCTGAAGAAGTCGACGTTCTCCCGCCGTGGGGTCCTGGCGGGACAGGACGGGCGGCAGAAGATGCCGGTCGTGCGCACCGCCGTGAAGAACATTCCGTCGAAGCGCCTGTCACGGGAAGTGACCGCCTGATAGCACTGATCGGTGGTGAGCATGTTTCCATTCTGGTCGCCGCCGACTGCGAATACTAGCGGTTTTCGGACACCGCAGTATTCGGGAGGATCTTCGGCAGGAACCGGGTGAGGACGAGGAGGAAGAGGACCTCGACCAGCGTCTGAGTGACCACCGTGGCCGGGCCGATGCCGGCGCCGGTCACCGCCCGCACGATCGGCAGTACGACGAGAGAATTCCTCGTCACCGCCGACAGCACCACGGCCCGTGATGAACCGGGTTCGAGACCGAACCAACGGGTCACCGTCCATCCGAGGCCGACCATGACCACGGCGAAGACCGCGAAGAGGACGGCAACGCCGCCGAGGTGGCGGATCGAACCGCCGATCAGTGGAGCCACCGAGGCGGCGATGATCAGCAGGGTCAGTGTCATCACGGGGTCCATCAGGGATGCTGCTGCCTGCGCGCCACGCTGCAGACGTCCCGACCGTCGTGCTGCCACACGCACGATGACCGCGGCGAGGAGCGGGACGATGATGAAGAGCACGAGCGCTGAGATCAGCGGGCGCGGCGGCAGTGTTGCGCTCAGTCTGCCTCCGGTGATCGCCCAGATGCTCACCGGCAGGAGGAGGAGCTGGGCGATCATGAGGATTGGGGTGAGGCCCAGAAGCTTCTCGGCGCTGCCGTCGACGGCACGAATGAAGACGATGACGTAGTCGATGCAGGGGCACAGCAGCACGACGAGCACGGCCAGCAGCATCGGTTCGGCGAGATCGACGAACTCGGTGAGATCGACGACGGCGACGAGGCCCGCCACTATGAGAGGGACGATGAGGAAGTTCATGCCCGCCACCGCCGCCAGGAAACGCAGATCCCCGAACGCTCTCACTGCCCCTTCGAACGGGAGGTCGAGGAAGGTGAGGAAGAGCAGCACGATGAGGCAGGGCGTCAGTGCCCATTCGGCTGCCTGCCCGATCCCGGGAATGACCGACCCTGCCAGCAGACCGAGGGCGAGGCCGACGACCCACCAGATGACCTTTGACGATGTGGCCACCGCGCGGCGGGCCCTCAGCCGTTCTCCGGCCAATAGTGCGAATCGGGCAGGGAGCGTCTGCCGAAGATCGCCTGTCCGACCCGCACGCAGTTCGCGCCCTCTTCGATGGCGACCTCGAAGTCCCCGGACATGCCCATCGACAGTCGAGCGGGTCCGAGGAGTGAGGGGTCGGTCTCTCGGGTCCTGTCGCGCAGTTCCCGCAGCTGCTGAAAACACGGTCGCACACGCTCGATGTCCGAGGAGAAGACGGCCAGGGTCATCAGGCCCTGAATGTTGAGCCTGTCGAATTCGCGCACCTGCCTGAGGAAGCCGGTGAGCTCCTCGGGCGGCATTCCGAACTTCGAGTCCTCGGCAGAGGTGTTGACCTGCACGTAGACGTCGAGGCTGCGCCCCTCGGCTTCGAGGCGGCGATCGAGCGCACGGGCGACCTTGATCCGGTCAAGCGCCTGGAATTCGCTGGCGAACTTCGCGACGTCCTTGGCCTTGTTCGACTGCAGATGACCGATCACGGCCCAATCGATGTCGAGGTCGGCCATCTCCTCGGACTTGCGATGGGCTTCCTGGACCTTGTTCTCCCCCAGCTTGTGGCACCCGGCTGCGACCGCTGCACGGATGCGTTCCTGGGGCACGGTCTTGCTCACGGGCAGCAGTTCGATCTCCTGCCGGTCGCGACCGGCCCGCTCCGCCGCAGCCGAAATGCGTCGTTCCACCTCGGCGAGGTTGTCGCGGAAGTCCTCGACGGTCACGGCCGTCGAGAACTGCTCATCGTGATTGAGTGCGTTGTTCTCTGCCATGTCCTCATCGTACGCAGACTCGTCACGTTCACCTTCAGCGACCGGCCCGCGGACGGCAGCTGCAGACCGAGTCGGACCGCCCCCGCAGACCGCGCGAACCCCGCGAACCAATTCCGGAAACCGGGCGGGCCTCAGGCGACGATGCGGGCGCGCTCCTGCCGCTGCGGTGCACGGCGGTCGAGAGCATCCTGCCAGGCGGCGGCCAGTCGCGGCGCCACCTGGTCGAGTTCGGCCTGGGCGACCGTATAGGGCAGCCGGATCCACCCATCGAGCCCTCCGGCCGGAGCGAAGTTCGGCCCCGAGACCAGCGCGAGCCCGTGCCGAGCGGCCGCCGCTGTGAGCGCGCCCGACCGCTCTTCTGGCAGACGCACCCACAGTGCCATACCGCCGGATGGGACGACGACCTGCCAGTCCGGGCAGTGGGCGCGCACGGCCGCTGCGAGCCCGTCGCGCGCTTCCCGCAGACGCCGTCGGAAGTCGCCGATGATCGCATCGTGATCGCGCAGCAGTTCGATGGCGGCAAGCTGTTCGAGGACGGGAGCACCCAGGTCGAGCGCAAGCCGCGCCGAGGCCACCGCGTCGAAACGGTGCCGCGGAATCCGCATCCACCCGATCCGCAACCCGCCCCAGAAGATCTTGCTCGTGCTGCCGACGGTGATCGAGTCGGGCACGAGCGCCGCCATCGGCGTCGGCGCCGGGTGGTCGTCGAGGCCGAGTTCGACGAGTGACTCGTCGAACACCGGGACAACGGCGCTGCGCTCGAGCTCCTCGGCCAGGGCGGGCCGCTGTGCCTCGGGCAGGAGTGCTCCGGTGGGATTGTGGAAGTCGGGGATGAGATAGGCCGAACGCACACGATTGCTCCGCATCACCTCCCCCATCGCCGAGGTGTCCCAGAAGTGCCGTCCGGCACTGTCGATCTCGAGCGGATAGGACACACCACGGCCGCCGGCGGCCTCGATCGTCGCGATCGCATTCGGGTAGCTCGGGCTCTCGATGAGCACGCGGGCGGGCGGGGTCAGCAGCGCCCGCAGTCCCACGGCTGCGCCGCCGAGGGCACCGGCGGTGATGAGGATCTCGTCGGGGTGCGTCGGTGCACCCCGCGCGGTGAAACGGTCGGCGACGAGCTCCCGCAGCGCGGGGATGCCCGAGGGGTAGTATCCGGTTCCCGGCAGATAGGCTGGCAGTGCGTCCAGGGCCGCGGCGAAGGCCTCACGCACCCGGGCAGGGGCGGTCGTCGCCGTGCACGTGAGATCGATGAGACCCTCGCCGGGACCCACCGGTGAGAGCAGGTGGTCGATCCGGCCGCCGGGCACCGCGGGGATCTCCACGACGCTGCCGGAACCGCGGCGGGTGCGGATGAAGCCGTGCTCACGCAACCGCGCGTACACGCGAGCGGTCGTCGTCCTCGACACGCCGATGCCGGCGGCGAGCTCGCGTTCGCTGGGCAGCCGGATGCCTACAGGCACCCGGCCGTCGCTGATGGCGCGGACGACCGCCTCGGCGACGGATTCATTGGCGGGAGACGCCCACGGTCCGGTCCCGATGATTCCTGCCAGCCGCCGTGCGCTCATCGTCGTCATGGGACCACTTTGTGACAATTGGCTATTCTTTGCAAGGCCAATCGAGGTGAGAATGGGATCGACAGACTTTTGCCGACGAAAGAGAACCATGCCACGGTCCCACTCTCCGCGCCGGGAACTCGCCAATGTCGGGCCGATCAGCCAGCTCAGGGGCGGACGGCTCGCACGGCGACTCCCCCAGCTGATCATCGGCCTCTACCTCTACGGCGCGTCGATGGCGATGGTCGTCCTCGCCGGTCTCGGCATGATTCCGTGGGATGTCCTTCACTCCGGGATCCTTGCACATGTGCCGCTGAGCTTCGGCACGATCGTCACGATCACTTCGGTGCTCGTCCTGCTCGCGTGGATTCCGCTCAAGCAGATGCCGGGGCTGGGCACCGTCCTCAACGCGCTGAGCATCGGACCCGCGCTCGACCTCACGCTCCTCGTCCTCCCGCATCCGGAGGGTCTCGGCTGGCAGATCGCGTACATGGTCGCAGGCGTCGGCCTCAACGGCGTCGCCTCGGCGATGTACATCGGCTCCCAGTTCGGACCGGGACCGCGTGACGGCCTGATGACCGGACTCTCCCGGGTCACCGGACGGTCGATCCGACTCGTGCGCACCGTCATCGAGGTCAGCGTCGTCGCCGTCGGGTGGGCCCTCGGCGGCGTCATCGGCGTCGGCACGGCGCTCTACGCGCTGAGCATCGGACCGGTCACGCAGGCGCTCCTGCCGTTCTTCACCGTCGCCCTGTGCTCGCGGTCGGACGAGACATCGGGCCAGGGCAGCTGAGCCGGGCGCTCACTCCATGGTGTCGAGGATGTCGACGAGGTCGTCGAACGTCGTCAGCGGGTTGACGATGGCGAACCGTGCGTTCGGCCGTCCCGCATGCGAGCTCGGCACGACGAACGCCCGCTGATCATTCAGCAGTCGGTCCGACCAGGCCTCATAGTCCGCACGCGTCCATCCGTCGCGTTCGAAGACGACGACGGAGAGCTCGGGTTCGCGCACGAGGCGCAGGTGCTCGCGCCTGCGGATCTCCGTGGCGATCTGCATCGCCAGATCGATCGAGTGTCCGATCGCCTCACGGTACGTCTCGGCACCATAGCTGGCCAGCGAATACCACAGGGGCAGTCCGCGCGGACGACGGGTGAGCTGGATGGCGAAATCCGAGGGGCTCCATTCCTGGGCCTCGGTGAGCGTATCGAGATACTCGGCCTTCTGCGTGTGCGCTCGCCGTCCCGTATTCGGGTCACGGTAGATGAGCGCACACGCGTCGAAGGGGGCGAAGAGCCATTTGTGGGGATCGACGATGAGCGAATCGGCCGCCTCGACGCCGGTGAATTTGTGCCGGGCCTGGGGAGCCAGCATCGCGGCCAGTCCGTAGGCGCCGTCGATGTGCAGCCAGAAGTCGAACTCGTCCTTGAGCGCCGCGATCCCGGCGATGTCGTCGATCGTGCCGAAATTCGTCGTCCCCGAGGTGGCCACCACTGCGATCACCGCGTCGCCGTGCTCCTGCAGTGCCTCGCGCACCCCGTCGGGGCGCAGGATCCCGTCCTCTCCTGTGGGAACGGGCGCGACGTCGACGTCCATGACCTCCGCCGCCGAGGCGACCGATGAGTGGGCCTCGGCACTGCACACGATCACCCACCGCCCCGGTCGGGCCTCGCCGAGCTTCTCCTTCTGCGCGTTGCGCGCGGCCACGAGCGCGGAGAGGTTGCCGATCGTTCCGCCTTGGACGAAGACGCCGCCGGCGGTCTCGGGCAGCCCGAACTCACCTGCCAGCCAGCGCAGCACCTCGTTCTCCGCATGGACGACTCCGGCACCTTCGAGCCACGACCCGCCGTAGAGGGCGCTGGCGGAGACGACGAGGTCGAAGGCGACGGCGGCCTTCGTCGGCGCGCTGGGGATGAACGACAGGTACTTCGGGTGATCGGTCGAGATGCACGCGGGGGCGAAGATGTGTTCGAAGATCGCCAGCGCCCGCGCGGACCCTAGTCCCTCCTCGGTGACGGTCGGGCCGGCCAGTCTGCGCAGCTCGGCTTCCGAGGTCGGATGATCGAGTGGAGTGTCCTCGGCCAGGGTGCGCCGTCGGGAGTATTCGAGGACCAGATTGACCAGGTTGCGGGTCTCGTCGGAGACGACGTGCATGCGGGAATGAAGACTGTCGGTCATGGGAGCTCCTCGAAGGCGGTCGATGGCGATGGGGTCGCCCACCGACTACGAGACTAACCGCATCCGAGGAAATTGTGAGGATCACCCCAGCCAATCGCAAGTTCTGATTTTCAGTCACAAGTACTTGCGATCCGCCGTTGCGCTCGGGTACATTCGCCCTATGAGCGCCGACCACCCACCCGGGTCGACACCGAGCCGGGCCAAGGAAGCCATCACCGGAGCGGGACTCTCCCAGCGCCGCGTCGCCGAGGCGATCGGCATCGATGAGACGAAGCTGTCGAAGGCGCTGTCGGGGCGGCGCCGGTTCACCGCCGAGGAGCTGCTGGGCCTGGCCACCGCGACCGGAGTGACCGTGCGGTGGCTCCTCGGCGATGAATCCCGGGTCTCGGCCCCGCCGCCGCGACGCGCCGCCGACGAATCCGATCACGAGGCCGCACCGAAACGCGACATCGCGCAGGCCGCCTGGACGCTGTTCGGCCGCCACGGCTTCGATGCCGTGCGCATCTCCGACATCGCCGAGGCCTCGGGAGTCTCGGCGCCGAGCATCCACTACCACTTCGCCACGAAGTCCGATCTCTTCGAGGCGGCCCTCGACCATTCGGTCAAACTCGCCTTCGACCGGCAGATCGCGTGGCTCGACGGCATCGACGATCCCGCGCACCGCCTGGCCCGTCTGCTCGAGCTGCAGTCGCCGCTCGGTCGGGAATCCCGCGGCGAATGGTCGATCTGGCTGCAGACCTGGGCCCGCCTGTCCCTGGAGGACACCGCCCTATCGGACTATCCCCGCAGCTACGAGCGGTGGTCGCAGACCGTGCAGACCACCCTCGAGGAGGGCCAGCGACTCGGGTGCTTCCGTTCCGGCGACGCCCGCGCCATGGCCGATGAGCTGACCTCATTGCTCGACGGGCTCGGCATCAAGGTCCTCACCGGCGTCATGGACACCGCGACCTTCACCACCCGGCTGCAGTCCTACCTCGACCGCGCCGTCATCAGCACCTCACGACCAGATACACAGACAACAGAGCCACAGACACCACCAGAGCCACAACCAGAGGAGCCATCATGAACCGCACAGTCATTCTCACCTGCGCCGTCACGGGCGCCGGCGACACGACCGGCAAGAGCGAACACGTTCCGGTCACCCCTGAGCAGATCGCCGATGATGCGATCGCCGCAGCCCGGGCCGGTGCCTCGGTCGTCCACATCCACGTCCGCGACATCGAGACCAAGCAGGGCTCGCGCGAGGTCGCGTACTACCGGGAGGTCGTCCGGCGCATCCGCGCCTCCGATGTCGACCCGGTCATCAACCTCACCGCCGGGATGGGCGGCGACCTCGTCGTCGACCCGCAGGATCCGCTGACGACGATGCCGGGCACCGACCTCATCAACGCCCTCGACCGGCTCCCCCACGTCGAGGAGCTGCTGCCCGAGATCTGCACGATCGACTGCGGCTCCCTCAACTTCGGTGAGGGCTCGAACATCTATGTCTCCACCCCCGACATGCTCCGCGAAGGATCAAAACGGATCCAGACCCTCGGGGTGCGTCCGGAGCTCGAGATCTTCGACACCGGCAACCTGTGGTTCGCCAACGTCCTCGTCGAGGAGGGACTCATCGACGCTCCGCCGCTCTACCAGCTGTGCATGGGCATCCCCTACGGCGCCCCCGCTGACCCCGGTCTGCTCGCAGCCATGGTCGATATGCTTCCGAGGGGCGCCCAGTTCACCTCCTTCGCCATCGGTGCCAACCAACTGCCGTGGGTCGCCAGGTCGGTGCTTGCCGGCGGGCACGCCCGCGTCGGACTCGAGGACAACCTCTACCTGTCCAAAGGGCTCAAGGCCACGAACGCCGACCTCACGGCCCGGGCCGTCGAGATCATCACGAGCCTCGGCGCATCCGTGGCCACACCTGATGAAGCGCGCGAAATCCTCGATCTGCGCGTGCAGACCCCCACGTTCACGGGAGCCGATCTGTGACCGAATCCACCCCAACCGACGTGCCCACCGCACCCCACGTGCCCGTTACCACCGGCTCCGCAGCCTTTCCGGACTTCGCCGCGGTCGCCACCGTCACCTGCGTCGGGGCCGGCACGATCGGCGGCGGATGGGCCGCGTACTTCCTCGCCCAGGGCTACCGGGTGAAGATCTGGGATCCGGCCCCCGACGCTGCAGAGAAGTTCTCCCGACTGCTTGACGCTGCCTGGCCGGCGCTGGCCGAACTCGACATGGTCGCTGGTGCCGACCCCACCGCCTGGTCGATCCACACCGACCTCGCCGAGGCGGTCGCGGGGACCGGCTTCGTCCAGGAGTCCGCACCGGAGGACCTGGCGCTCAAGCGCGGGCTGCTGGCCCAGATCGACGCCGCGTGCGATCCGAATGTCGTCATCGGCTCGTCCACCTCGGGCTACAGCATGACCGAGATGGCCACCGAGGCGGTCCACCCGGAGCGTCTCGTCGTTGGTCACCCGTTCAACCCGCCCTACCTCATTCCCCTCGTCGAGGTCGTCGGCGGAGGGCAGAGTTCGACGACGGCCGTCGATTGGGCCGCCGGGTTCTATTCGCACATCGGCAAGTCAGTCATCCGCATGGACCGGGAGGTTCCGGGCTTCATCGCCAACCGCCTCCAGGAGGCGCAGTGGCGCGAAGCGCTGCACATGGTCGAACAGGGAGAGGCCACCGTCGAACAGATCGACCGCTCGATCACCGACGGTCCTGGCCTGCGCTGGCCCTTCCAGGGACCGATGCTCACCTTCCATCTTGCCGGAGGCGAAGGCGGGATGGCGCATATGCTCGACCATTTCGGCCCCTCGTTGAAGTCACCGTGGACACGGCTGACGGCGCCGGAGCTCAGTCAGCGGCTGCGCGACGACGTCGTGGCCGGATGCGATGTGGCAGCCGGTGCGCGGACCATTCCCGAACTCGTGGCGCAGCGCGACACCGGGATCATCGCACTGCGCCGGCTCACCGCCCAACTCGCTGAGACCGGGAACACGGAGGACACTGAGGCCAGGGACACAAGAGCGGCCGACACGAGCGAGTCGGCGGACGCTCCACCGTCGTCGGCGTCGGATATGGGGAGGTCCGACAGCCTCGGTGACTACACCACCGAGGTGGTGCCCGAGTGGATCGACTATAACGGGCACATGTCCGAGGCCTTCTACGTCCTCGTCTTCGGATTCGCCACCGATCAGGTGATGGACCAGTTCGGCCTCGACACTGCGTACAGGGCGGCGACGCAGGCTTCCCTCTACACCGTCGAATCGCATATCCGCTATCTCGACGAGGTGGCACTCGGCTCCCGCCTCACCGTCACCCCACACCTCGTTGCCGCGGGTGAGAAGAAGCTGCACCTGGCGTATGAGATGTCGGTGGGTGATCGGCTCGTCGCCACAGAGGAGATCATGGCTCTCCACGTCGACCAGGGTGCTGATCGGGTGGTTCCGTTCCCGACCGCCGTCGCCGAGAGCATCGAGGCGATCACACCATCCCGCCCCGACTGGGTGGGCCGCTCCATCGGCTGACGTCTGAGTGCACCGGCGGCTACCTCCCCCTGCCAGACAGGAAAACTGTCGGTCAGAAGTCCGGTCGGTCAGGAATCGAGAAGTCGGTCGGAGCTCGTACCGCTATTCTGAATACGTTGCTCCGACCGACAGACCTGCGGGCGACCGCGGATCACCGCTCTCTTCCGAAGGATCACTCATGTCTCCCACTGCTGCTCCGGCAAAGACGATCAGCTTCTCGGCGACCACCGAGGTACTCGGCGATCGCCCGATTCTGCGCCTGCCGCAGGAGGCCAGCGATCAGCTGCCCTCTCGCGGACAGGTCGCCGTCAGCGGCCAGGTCGCGGGGGCCGACTTCACCACGGTCCTCGAACCCGACGGACGGAAGGGCCACTGGATCAGCCTCGACGATACCCTGTGGTCCCACCTCGGCGAGGCCGAGGGCACAGCCGGCGACGTCACCGTCACCCCGAGCAAGGAATGGCCGGAGGTCACGGTCCCCGACGACCTCGCCTCCGCGCTCGAAGCGGCCGGCGACCTCGACGAGGTGTGGCAGAGCCTGACCCCCATGGCCCGCTGGGAATGGGTGCGGTGGATCACGGCGACGAGAAGCGCAGACACGCGCGCCCGTCGCGTGGACGTCGCGATCTCGAAGTTGGAGAACGGCAAGCGCCGTCCGTGCTGCTTCGATCTGTCCTCGTGCACGGACCCGGAGCTGTCGAAGAGCGGGAAACTCATCGGGCTCACCTGAGCCGACAGACATCCCCAGCCAGTCACTGCCCCGCAGGCGCTGCGATGCTCGCTCGTCGTGGATGTACCGTCAATGTGAGCCCGGCGCCGAGGATCGACACGAGAGTTGCTGCGAGGAACAGCAGCCAGAACCCTCCGACCAAGGCGACGAGACCTGCCCCCAGCAACGGTCCGATCAGCTGTCCGAGGTTGGCGGCGCTGTTGACGAGGCTGAGATCGCGGGCGTGGTCGTCCGGATCGAGCAGCAGATCCGTGGCCAGGGCCAGACTGACAGCCATATAGGCCCCGTACCCGGCACCCATCACGCCGGCCGCGACCGCCGTCGCGGTGAAGTTCGGGCTGATGAGGATGATCACCCCCGAGGCGGCCTGCACGAGAGCCGAGACCACCGTCCACATTCGCCTGTCGCCCGATCGGTCGGTGATCATGCCGACGACGATCGAGGCGAGGACGACGAAGACCGTGTAGATGACGATGAGGACGAGCAGACGATCCTCAGCCTCGGCGGCGGGGATCATGATCCCGTAGAGCAGGAAGAACAGCAGCAGAGACGTGCCGAAGGCGTTGCCGACATTGACGATGAACCTGCTGACCAGCAGCCGCGTGAAGCTGGGGTCGACGAGTGAGGAGATGCGGGCGCGGGTGAGCTCTCGCCGCTCCCGCAGGGCGATGACCGCCTGGTGCGGCGGACGCGGGTCCGGCAGCAGCACGGCCGTGGCAGTGCCGACGACGAGGATGAAGCCCGCCAGCACCGCATACGATGCGCCTGTGCTCAGCCCGAGCAGGACGATCGCTCCGACCCCGACGACTATGCCGACCGCCTGCGCCGAACTCGCAGCCGCCGAGGCTGCTCCGCGTTGGTCATCGAGCTGATCGGCGATGAGGGCGGTCAGCGCCGCCGAGGCCACTGACACACCCACCGAGGTGACCACCCAGGCCGCTCCGACGAGCACGGGTCCGTCCGCGGTGCCGGTGAGCAGTAGGCCGATCGCGGCGAGGACCGATCCGCCGATCGCCCAGGGTCGGCGCCTGCCGAACCGTGAGCGCGTCCGGTCAGAGAATCGGCCGGCCAGCGGGGCGACGACGATCCCGGCCAGCCCGCCGACCGAGAGCACCAGCCCCGACCACACGACCCCGTCGATCCAATGCCCGCTCTGGGTGTCGAGCTGCAGCGGCAGCAGCAGCTGCACCGGGGTGAGCTGCACCGTCCAGATTGCCAGCCACGCGAGGGTGAACCACACCATCCACATCCGGGGCACGCGCACCCGCGCTGCGGAGCCGCCTCGGCGGAGATGGTCGCTCATGCGTTCGCCGCGGCGATGAGATCCCGATACCAGCGGTAGGAGGCCTTCGGGGTGCGGGTCCCGGTGTTCATATCGACGTGGACGAGGCCGAACCGCTGGGGCCATCCCTCAGCCCATTCGAAGTTGTCCAGCAGTGACCACACCGTGTATCCGTCGATGCGCACTCCGGCGGCCTTCGCCTCGAGGACGGCGGAGAGATGGGAGGACAGGTAGTCGATGCGTTCGGTGTCAACGATCTCGGTCGTGGTGGTCTCAGGTTCGGGGAACGCTGCCCCGTTCTCGCTGATGATGATCGGCGGCAGCTGGGCACCGTAACGCTCGTGGAGATCGATGAGGAAGTCGCGCATCGTATCGGGTCGGATCGGCCACATCGGACCGAAACCGGTGGTCGCGGCTCCTGGGGTGGGCACCATCTCGAAGGGCAGTTCTCCGTCTGCCGAGCGCACTGTGATCGGGTTGTAGTAGTTGAATCCGTAGACCTCGTTCGGGGCGGCAATGAGTTCCATATCGCCGTCAGCGAAGGGCATCTGGACGCCGAAGGCACTGAGGTCGGGATACTCGCCGACGAGCAGCGGGTCGGTGAAGAGCCGGTTCATGATCGCGTCGAGCAGACCGGCCGCGGCGAGGTCGGTTTCCGTCTCAGTTGCGGGGAGGATGAGACTGTGGTTGAGCGTCGGTGCAGCCTGCAGTGCACCGTGTTCGCGCAGCATCGGAGCGGCGAGCCCGTGTGCGAGGAGCTGATGGTGGACTGTGGGCAGGGCGTCGAAGAGGAGCGCCCGGCCCGGGGCCAGCTCCCCCAGTGCGTAGCCCTGCAGAGAGGTCGAGGCCGGTTCGTTGATCGTGTACCAGTGACGAACACGATCGCCGAGGCGGCCGGCCACGACCGAGGCATAGTCGGCGAAGTGGTGGGCTGTGTCCCGGTTCAGCCAGCCGCCGACAGCTTCGAGAGCGACCGGCAGGTCCCAGTGATAGAGGGTCGGCTCGGGCGTGATGTCGGCGGCCAGGAGGACGTCGACGAGGCGGTCATAGTAGTCGAGGCCAGTCTCGTTGATCGATTGACTCGCGCCGATGTCGGGGATGACGCGGGTCCAGGAGATCGAGAAGCGGTAGCGATCGACCCCGAGGCCCGACAGCAGTGCGATATCCTCATCGACGCGGTGATAGCTGTCGGGCCCCGGCTCGGCGGTGCTGCCGTCGCTGACATTCCCCGGGGTGTCGACGAAGTCATCCCAGATGGTGCGACCGCGGCCGTCTGCTGTGCGGGCACCCTCGACCTGAAAGGCGGCAGTTGCCGCTGAGAAGCGGAGTCCCGACAGTGCCCGGCCGTCGTGCGGAGAAGTCCCGTCCATGAAACGAATATGTCACGGAAGACCCACCCCTGCAAGAGAATGACGGCAGCCGACCCAGAACCGACCGGAGAGCGTCCGATCCGGAGGTCAGTCCTCCGAGGCCGCACTCACCGACATCCACACCAGCGGAATCTGCAGCGGCAGCCGAGCGATGGCGATGGCCCGGGCCCGGGGTTCGTGCCAGTGCTTGACCACGGTGTAGACATTGGCAGGGAACACCCCGACCATCAGCGCGGCTGAAGCCTTGCCTCCGAACCTTCGGGTGGCAGGCACCGCCAGCAGCGCAGCGCAGCCGACTTCGGCGACTCCACTGGCGTAGGTCCAGAACCGGGGGTTGCCCAGTCGCGGTGGGACGATCGAGTCGAAGTGCTTGGGCCGAACCAAATGGGTGATCCCGGCAGCTCCGAGGAGTCCGGCCATGACACCGGTCTGAATCTTCATCGCTGGTCCACCTCCGCAGCTGACGCGGCCACCTCTGTCGATGACGTGAATTCGTGCCGCATCCACGGAGGCACCCCGCCGGTCAGACCGGCGACGCCCGTTGCGGCTGGGACATCTGTGGAGCTTAGGGGAATCGAACCCCTGACCTTTTCATTGCGAACGAAACGCTCTACCAACTGAGCTAAAGCCCCTTGCGGAACATAAGCTTACGCCTTCACCCGGGCGCTGACCAAAACGCCGCGCGCGCCCATCGACGCACACTCCCACCTGGGGCCGAACCCGTTCGGACTCCCTGGTCACTGTTCGTTTCCCCGAGTACAGTCGGGACTGACTCCCCTCAACGAAAGGACGTGTTATGGCAGAGGAATTCGGAACCGTCATCATCGGTGCGGGCATCGGCGGCGGAACCGCCGTCGAATCGCTGCGGGACGCAGGCTACGCCGGTTCGATCGCACTGGTCGGTGCCGATCCCGCCGCGCCGTATTACCGGCCCGATCTGTCGAAGAAGGTCATGCTCGAGAATTCGAACCCCGCCGACTCGGCGCTGCGTGGCGAGGACTGGTACTCGGCCCACGATGTGACCACGTTCTTCGGCACCGCGGTCACCGCGATCGATCCTGCCGCACAGACGGTGACGCTCGATGACGATCGACAGCTCACCTACGGACAGGCGATCCTCGCCACCGGTTCCACTCCCCGCTCGCTCGACGTGCCCGGCGCGCAGCTGGGCAACATCCACACTCTCCGCGATGCCCGCGACGCCGTGGCCATCCGCTCGCAGTTCGGCGACGGCAAGAAGGTCGCCGTCATCGGAGGCGGCTGGATCGGACTCGAAGTGGCCGCGGCGGCGAAGACCCAGGGCTGTGACGTCACAGTCATCCTGCGCACCGACGCTCCCCCGCTGGCTTCCGTGCTCGGTGATGAACTCGGCGAGTACTTCGAGCAGCTGCATTCGTCGAACGGCGTGAACTTCCTCAAGCAGGCGGATACGACCTCCTTCACCGGGACCGACGCCGTCGAATCCGTCGAGACCAGTGCCGGGAGTGTCCCTGCCGATCTCGTCGTCGTCGGCATCGGAGCGGACCCTGCCGTCGATCTCGCCGCCTCGGCGGGGCTGACCGTCGACAACGGGCTGATCGTCGACGAGCAGATGCGCACCTCGGACGGCAGCATCCTGGCCATCGGCGACATCGCGAACGCACATTACGTCCTCCGCGACGAACGGCTTCGAGTCGAGCACTGGGACAACGCCGTGCGCCAGGCCGAGGTCGCCGCCTCGACGATCAGCGGAGGTGCGAAGGTCGAGGACTGGCAGCCGTACTTCTACACCGACCAGTTCGACCTCGGCATGGAGTACGTCGGCCGCGGCAGCGCCGACGACGAGGTCGTCATCCGCGGCGACAAGTCCAGTGGCGAGTTCATCGTGTTCTGGCAGCACGGAGGCCGGGTGTCTGCGGCGATGAACGTCAACGTCTGGGACTACGGCGATGAGCTGCGCGCCCTCATCGGCAAGGAGGTCGCCGCCGAGCGCCTGGCCGATGAGCAGGTGGCCGTCGGCGACCTCTGATGTGATTATCAGGTGAGACCGAGTCGGGGTCGGTGACCACTGGTCACCGGCCCCGAGTGCTCTGTTGTGCGACGTACGGTCTGAGTCAAGGACGAGCAGCGCGTCAGGGCCGGCTTGCCTGTGGGAGAGCCGCGTTGAGGAATTCGCGCAGATGCGCGGGGATGGCTGCGGTGCCTATCGTGTCCCATACCGGGAACGAAGCGGAGTTCGGCCCCGCAGATTCCTTCGGCCAGCTGCCTGGCCGCAGCCGTATTGGCAGTATCGCGGGTTCTGCACCACACAGCACACGGGATGGAGATCTCGCCGAGGCGGCTCTGCGCGAGCAGCTGCGACGGTCGCGACCATCGCCCCCAGGGACAGCCCGCACAGGACGGTCGTGGCAGTGGGATCGACATCCCGGAGGACGACCTGCGCCGCGGTGTCGATCTCGAAGCGACCGGTTTCCCCGAATCCGATGTCGGCGAGTTCGACTGCGTCTGCGGTCATCGCGTCTCCTTCGCTCTGCCCACCATCTTCGAACCCGCTCTGGCATCCTGGTAGACATGGATTTGCTCTTCGCCGATGAGGCATTCGACCGCCGCCCGCAGATCGTCGCTCCGGGAGCAGTCTGGATCCCCGGGTTCCTCTCCCCCGAGGCACAGACCTGGATCGTCGGCCGCTATGCCGAATGGCAGTCGGGCCCGGTCCCGCCGCATGCGACGACGATCGCCGGGCACCCGATGAGCGTGAGAACGATCGGACTCGGATGGCATTGGCGACCCGGCCGCTACGACCGGCGAGCCGCCGACGTCAACGATCGCTTAGTGCTGCCGTTCCCCGATTGGATGACCCGATTGGGACGACAGGTCCTTGGGGCCGCGAGCACGGTCGTCGACGATGATGCCGAGTTCCCACAGGGTACGGCCGCCGGCTGGGGATTCGAACCCGGCGCCTACCACCCTGACGTCGCGCTGGTGAACTACTACGACGAACGCGCGAAGATGGGCATGCATCAGGACAAGGACGAATTCGATCCCGCACCGGTCGTCTCACTCTCCCTCGGTGATACGTGCCTGTTCAGGTTCGGCAACACCGACAACCGCAACCGCCCCTTCGACGACCTGAGGCTCGCGTCCGGGGACGCCTTCGTCTTCGGCGGTCCCGCCCGCTTCGCCTATCACGGGGTGAGATCGATCCTGCCGGGAACAGCACCTGAGCACGGACGGCTCGACCACCTCGGCGGGGGCAGGATCAACATCACCATGCGCACCACCGGCCGGGACTGAGCCGGCGCGATCAGCCTTCGTCGACGTCCGGGTCGACATCGACGTCCGGGTCGACATCGACGACGCCGGCCGGCGGGTGAGCCAACCGGTTCGGGTTCGTCTTGCGGTAGACGGGCTGGCCGGAGAGCACGGTCGAGCGGGCGAGCGTGTTGCTGGCCACCGAGGACACGATGATCAGGCACAGCACGGCGACGACGGCCATGAGCAGCGACGACCACGAGAAGCCCGCCGAGTGCAGGTCGAAGACATAGGCGGCCGCCACGATGAGCGGCATACCCAGGCCGGTGGCGGGAGAGAACACGTTGATCCGTGACAGGGCATCACGGACCCGGAACATCGCCAGTGCGGAGGCGAGCAGCAACAGCGAACCGGTGATCCCGAAGATCCCGACGAGGACGGTGGCCAGTGTCTCGTTCATCAGCGGTGCCCCCTCGTGAGGATGCGCGCGAGAGCGATCGTGGCCAGGATGCCCACCATCGAGGCGAGGAACACGACGTCGATGACGATCGAGGAGGACACTGCGATGCCGAGCATCGTCACGATCGCGATCGACGAGAAGTAGATGAGATCTGAGACCACGGCCCGTGAGCCTTGGTCACGAGCCGTGAGGACCCGGATGAGGCCGATGACGATGGCGGCGGCGAGGATGATCGCACAGATGCTGACGACGATGGTCACGAGCGGTCTCCTTCGTTCTCGGGCTGCGCTCCCGGGGCCCGTCCCCGGGTCATAGCGAGCAGACGCGACTCCATGTCGATGAGTCCGGCGAGGGCGGATTCCTCGGAGTCCTCGAACAGAGCGTGGACGAAGATCACCGGCGGGCTCGCCGAGTTGCCCGCGGCGATCGCCGCGACGAGGGTGCCGGGCGTGATGGTGATCGACGAGGCGAAGAGAGTGACCTCAAGGTCGGTGGCGCACCGCATCGGCAGCTCGACGATCATCGGCTCGGCATAGTCGGTGCGGAAGAGTCTGGTGACGATGGTGAACGAGCCGGTGAGGATCGCCCAGAGGATGTACGCCACGTAGCCGATTCCGTGGATGATGCGCATCATGGTGTCATCACCGCCTCGATGTAGTCACTGTGGTCGAGCAGCCCGTCGGCGGCCCGGTGGGTGATGTCGAGCAGCGGCTCGGGGAAGCAGAACAGTGCCACGGAGATCGCGATCATGATCGTGGCGGGCACGAGCAGGCGGGCCGGAATGCGCACGCTGCGCATGATGGGTTCGGCAGGTGCGCGGCCCGTCTCGGCCGAATCGGGGCGGTAGGTCTGCATCGGCGGACCCCAGAACGTATTGCGCCAGGTCCGCTGCAGAGCCAGCAGGCTGATGAGCGCGCCGAGGACGATGGCCGCCACGAGGCTCCAGCCGAGACCGCCGCCGTTGGCCGTGGCGGCGGTGATGAGTCCGACCTTGCCCCACAGCCCCGAGGTGGGCGGAAGTCCGATGAGGGAGAAGAGTCCGAGGATCATCAGAACGCTCGCCCACCGTTCGCGTGAGGCCAGCCCGGAGAGCTTTCCGAACGAACCCGAGCCGTAGGTCTGCTCGACCGCGCCCATGATGAGCAGGAGTCCTGACATCGTGATCATGTGGTGGATCATGTAGAACGCGCCGGCGCCCAGTGCCGCCGAGGTGAGCAGAGTGACACCGAGGAGGATGTGCCCGACGCCGGCGGTCATCTGGAAACCGAGGACGTTGCGCACGCGGTTCTGCCCGAAGCCGGAGGTCGCGCCGATGAGGATGCTGGCCACGGCGACGAGGAGCAGAACGCTCACCCACGGCGCCGGTTCGCCGTAGATCGTGGTGCAGATGCGGTAGATCGCGTACAGGCCGACCTTCGAGTGCAGCCCGGAGAACAGCGACATCATGCCCGCCGAGGTGTTCGGGTAGCTGCGGACGAGCCAACCGTGGAAGGGTGCGCCTCCCGCCTTGATGAACAGAGAGAGCAGTACGACGCCCAACGCCAGTCCCGCCTGTCCGGACGGCGTGCCGAGACCGGCGAGCACGGCGAGGTTGACGGTGCCGGTGGCGCCGTAGACGAAGCCGACTCCGATGAGCAGCATCGTCGAGGTGAGCAGGTTGACCATGACGTAGATGCGGCCGATGCCGAGTCTGCGCCACGTGCCGGTGACGGCGATGAGCGCGTAGGCGGGCAGCATCATGACTTCGACGAAGACGAACAGGTTGAACAGATCGCCGGTCAGCAGGGCGCCGTAGACCCCGGTGAGCATCATCAGGATGAGCGCGGGGACGAAACGGTACTGGTCCTCACCGGTGGTGATGAGGAACAGGCAGCTGATGAGGGCGACGAGCGAGGTGAGCACGAGCATGAGGGCGGTGAATGTGTCCGACACGAACACGATCGCCAGTCCTGGCACGTAGTCGCCGACCGAATGGGCGATGACCGGGGTGTGGCGGTGGAGACCGAGGAGCCCGATTCCGCTGGCGCCGACGAAGAGGGGAACGCCGAGCAGCAGCGCGCGGTCAAAGGTGCGTGAGGTGATGAGCACACTCAGCGCCGAGGACAGCAGCGGTACGCCGATGAGCAGGAGGAGCAGCGCCGGGTTCATGAGTCTCGCTCCTCTCCGGTTTCGGGATTGCGCTTCTGGTCGTCGTCATGGCCGAGGACGGCCAGGGCCAGCATGAAGATCGTCACCGCAAGGGTGATGACGATGGCGGTGAGCACGAAGGCCTGCGGCAGCGGGTCGGCGGCATCGTCGAGGCCGCCGCGCCCGGCCAGGGGTTCGCCCCTCCAGGCTCCGACGCCGGCCGAGAGGAGGATGAAGTTCGCTGCGTGTGAGATGAGGGTGAGCCCGAAGACTCCCCTGACCATCGACCGCTGCATCATCAGGTACACGCCGCCAGTCGTGAGGACGCCGATTGTGAGCGCGAGGATCATGGTGTCTCCTCCCCGTCGGCGGGCGGGTCCCCGCGGAGGATGTGCCGTGAGGTCGCGCGCACCTTGTGCTCGGTCGAGGCTTCTGCTTTCCGTCGGCTGCGGTCGGGGCGTTCCCCGCGGATCGCGTCCATCGGACCGGCGAGCTCACCGTAGAGCAGTTCATCGGCGCGTTCGCGGGTGCGTTCGACGTCGCGGCGGATGATGCCGTTGGTGAGCACGTCATCACCGGCCGGCGTCGCGGCGGAATCCGAGACGCCGAGGATGTTGAACGACAGCAGCATGAGTCCGAGCACCGCAAGATAGACGCCGACATCGAAGAGCATCGAGGTCGTCCAGTGCTGGCCCGCGAACTCGGCGTGCAGCGGCTGGAGGAACGACCCGGCGAAGACGAGACCGATGATTCCGGTGACCACAGCAGTGGCCACGCCGGAGCCGATGAGGTAGAGGGGTGCGCGCGGAGGACCGATCGCGCGGTCCTTGGCCGTCGACAGGTAGGCCAGGCCGATGACGGCCGAACCGACGAGTGCGGCGATGAATCCGCCGCCGGGTGAATTGTGTCCGCGCCAGAAGATGACCAGGGAGGTCACGGCCAGCAGCGGACCGAGGATCTTGATGGTCAGCTGCACTGGGATGACGTTCGGCCAGGCCTCATGCACAGCGCGATAGGCCGTTGTGCCCTTCGGGCGGATCGACACCCAGGGCGGTCGCGGAGGTTCGGGGATGTTCTCCGCCGGAGGGTCGATGAACTTGTCCTTGACCGTCGACATCACCGCGACGATGGCGATTCCGGCCATGCCGAGCACGGTGAGTTCGCCGAGGGTGTCGAGAGCACGGAATTCGACCAGGATGGTGTTGACGATGTTGTGACCGCCGCTGATCTCCGGTGCCCGATCGAGATAGTACCGGCCCAGGTCCGAGCGTTCCCGCCGACCGTTGAGCACGAGCGTCAGTCCGGTGACCGAGGCTCCGACGAGGATCGCGAAGATGAGCCGGGGGCTCTGCTGCCTCTTCGGGTAGCGCCAGAACGAACGCGGCAGCTTCTGCAGCACGAGCATGATGACGATGATCGTCATCGCCTCCACGAGCAGCTGGGTCAGTGTGACATCTGGGGCACCGAGGGCGAGGATCTGGACTGTGGCGAGGATTCCGACCGCAGACAGCGCCACGACCGTGGTCAGGCGCGAATGCGAAGTGCACAGGACGAGCACGGCGACCGTGATGAGGATGAGGAGGATGACGTCCACCGGACGGCTCAGTCCCTCCTGGAGCTGCGGCAGACCCGCGTACACAGCCGGGATCGCTCCGAGGGCGAGCACGCTCAGCCCGGCCAGTGATGTTGCGAGATACGGTCCGGAGTTCGCCGGCCGCACGAACGCCGAGAGTCCGTGTCCGAGGCGGCGCAGTCCGGCGTTGATCCCGTCGATGACGTCGGCGCCGTCGAAGGGCGGGGTGGCACGGTGGAAGAACGCGAACACCCGGGACCGGCGGACGATGATGACCACACCGATCGCGATGATGAGCACAGAGGCGAGCAGTTCGATGTTCACACCGTGCCACAGAGCCAGGTGCACAGTGGAATCCGCGGTCGGAATCGCCGCGGTGACCACCTGATCCAGAGGGTTGTCGAAGACGAAGAGCACGAAGCTCAGTGGGATCGACGCCAGGATCGGGACGGCTGCCGCACCGAGCATGACGGGCGATCCGCTGTGGATCTGCCGCGGTTCCGGCTCACGCCCGTCGATGAAGCTGCCCCACACCGTCTTCGCGCAGTACGCGAAGGTCAGCACCGAGGCGCCGACGGCGACGAGGAGCGCGATCCATCCGCTCCAGGCACCTCCGGGGGCGTCGCGCAGCGCCGTGAACAGGGACTCCTTCGAGACGAAACCGAGCAGCGGCGGGATGCCGGCCATCGACGCGCAGCCGATGATCATCACCGTGAGCGACACGGGAGCCTTGCGCATGAGTTGCGGAATCCGCGCGAGGTCGCGGGTGCCCGCGAGGTGGTCGACGACGCCGACCATCATGAACAGTCCTGATTTGAACAGGGCGTGGGCGATGACGTGGAGGGTCGCTGCGGCGATGGCCGCCTCGGTGCCGACTCCGATGACGGCGGTGATCAGCCCGAGCTGTGAGACCGTCGAATAGGCCATCAGCTTCTTCACATCGTGCTGGTTGAGCGCGAACCATCCGCCCAGGCACGCAGTGATGAGGCCGGCGACGATGAGCAGTCCGTTCCAAGCAGGTGTGGCGTGGAACGTCGGAGAGAACCGCAGCATAAGGAAGATTCCGGCCTTGACCACAGCGGCGGCGTGCAGATATGCCGAGACCGGCGTGGCCGCGGCCATCGCATCGGGCAGCCATGGGTGGAACGGGAACTGGGCAGACTTCGTCATCGCGGCGATCCCCACGAGCAGGGCGACGAGCGTCGTCACGGCCGGCTGTCCGGCCCACACGGGAGAGCCGATGGCGTCGCTGAGATCGGTCGTGCCGGTGACGGCGATGACGACCCCGGTCGCCACCAGCAGACTCAGTCCCCCGATGAAGGTGAAGAGCATGGTCCGCAGTGAGGGGGCCTGCCCGGGTGAGCCGGAACGTGCGATGAGGAAGAACGAGGCGAGCGAGGTCAGCTCCCAGCACACGAAGAGCATGAGGATGTCATCGCTGAGCACGAGTGCGACCATCGAGAAGGTGAAGATCACCATCAGCCAGTAGAAGCTCGTATTCCGCCCGTGCGGCAGGTAGCTCGTCGAATAGACGAAGACGACGGCCCCGATGATCAGAGCGATATAGGTGAAGACCACGCCGATGCCGTCGGCGCGCAGCGCCAGATCCACACCGAAGCTCGGAATCCACGGATAGGAGACTTCCGGCGTGTTCCCGGCCATCACCTCGGCGGCGGTGGGAGTGAACAGCGCGGCCACCGCAAGGTAGGCGGCGGCCAACGGCCATCCGCTGGCACGCCCCGCAACGCGGGTGAGGAAGGGAGTGAGGACGACGAGCGCCGCGAGTGCGATAATGGTGAGGATCATGACCGGGCCTCAGCGGCCGCGGGCACAGGTGATGATTCCTTCACTCACTGATCCTTCTTCGCGATGTGCGCAGACAGACTTTCGAAGACTCAGACTATCGACTCGGAGTTCCATGAGCAAAAGCACAATGAGCCCGCCATCGGCGCGACGGCTGTCGGTCTTCTTCGATGCCCGCTTCACGCGCACGACTCACCACGACGGGATCTCCCGTTACGGATCGTGTCTGCTGGCGGCTCTCCTCGAGGCCGTCGAGGGCACGGAGATCGATGTCACCGCCATCATCTGCGATGAGGCGCAGCTGGCGCTCCTGCCCGACTGCCGATGGGTCAGGCTGGGCGATCCCACCTCCCCCGCCGAGGTGGCGATCGCCGGCCGTCTCAATGCCCTGGGTGCCGACGTCGTATTCTCCACCATGCAGACGATGGGCTCGGCCGGACGCCGGTACGGTCTCATCCTCACCATCCACGACCTCATCTACTATTCCCATCCGCAGCCGCCGGGCGACCTGCCGCTGCCGATCCGGCTGCTGTGGCGGGCCTACCATCTCAGCTATGCCCCGCAGCGCCTGCTGCTCGATCGTGCCGATGCCGTCGCCGCCGTGTCCGAGACGACGAAGGACCTCATCGAGACCCACCGACTGACGAAGCGCCCCGTGCAGGTGGTGTCGAATGCCGCCGAGGTGACGGCCGCGCAGCCGCGGACCGTGTCCCGTCATGATGCGAAGACGCTCATCTACATGGGGGCGTTCCTGCCGTATAAGAACGTCGAGTCCCTCATCCGCGCGCTCGAGCACCTGCCGGGGTGGACCCTGCACATCGCCAGCCGGATCGAGGGCAGGCGGGAAGCGCAGCTGCGGGCGCTGATCCCCGATCGGGCGCGGGTGGTCTTCCACCGCGGGATCAGCGATGACGACTATGCGTCGCTGCTCGCTGAGGCGACGGCGCTGGTGACGGCGTCGAAGGAGGAGGGCTTCGGTCTCCCGGTGATCGAGGCGATGTCCCGCGGAGTGCCCGTCGCGGTCTCGGACATTCCGATCTTCCGCGAGATCGCTGCCGATGCGGCCGTGTACTTCGAGCCCGACGATCCGAGTTCCATCGCCGAGGCGGTGCGTGCCCTCACGGACGAACAGGTGTGGGCACGGCATTCTGCGGACGGGCGTGAACGTTCACAGGCGTTCGACTGGGCGTCCTCCGCTCACTCCCTCATCAACCTCATCCGCTCGGTCGCGCGGCAGCGAGAGCTGCGGGACTGACCGCATGCGGTGGCGATAGTCGTTGCCGTGGTGGGGCCCACCGAAGCTCGGCCCTGGGGCTCAGCGCAGTGTGGTGCCCCAGCTGCGCAGCACCCAGCCGCGCTCCGAGCAGCCGAACTCGCCGTGCCCGCAGTTGCCGAGCACTCCGAGGCGGCCCGTGCCGGTGAGCCCGAGAAGGATCTCGGCGGCTCCTCGCAGCACCGCCCCGTGGGCGACGATGACGATCGTGTCGACGGTTGCTGTGTCGACGATGTCGGTGATGGCGGCCGCGACCCGTTGCCCGGATTCAGACCGCGATTCGCCGCCGGGCGGTGCGACATCAGCTCCGGACACCCATTCGGCCAGCTCATCGGGCCAGGTTTCGGCCACCTCGGCGCGGATCGATCCTTCCCACTCACCGAACGCTGCTTCGCGCAGTCGTGCGTCGTGGACCGTCTCGACACCGACGATGCGGGCCAGCTTCTCGGCGGTCTCCGCGGCGCGGGAGAGATCGGAGGCGACGATGAGTTCGGGACTGAGGCCGGAGAGGAGGCGCGCGGCCTCCTCGGCCTGTCTGCGACCGGTGTCATTGAGCGGGACATCGGTCTGTCCCTGGAATCGTCCCTCAACGTTGAAGTCGGTCTGACCGTGGCGCCAGAACAGGACCGTCTTCGCGGTCATCGTGGTGCGTCGGAGCCAGGCTCGTCGGAATCGTGTTCGCCGGGATCCGGCAGCTGCAGATCGATGACGGGCACGTCCTTCCACAGCCGCTCGAGGGCATAGTATTCGCGCTGCTCGGCGGAGAAGACGTGGACGACGATCTCACCGAAGTCGAGGAGCACCCAGTCGCCGCCGCGGCCTTCGCGCCGCAGCGGCGTGCGGTCGTGTCCGCGCTGGACGGCCTCTTCGACGGCGTCGATGATCGCGCCGATTTGGCGTTCGTTGTCGGCGGAGACGATGAGGAACGCATCGGTGATGTAGAGCGTCGAGCTCACATCGAGTCCGATGATGTCGGTGCCGAGCTTGTCGTCCGCGGCTTTCGCTGCGGTTCTCAGCAGTTGTGTGGAATCGGCGATCTCGCTCACAAGATCCTTTCGCATGGATGCGGCAGTGGAGGTGATGTCAGAGGAACATGACGAGGGCGATGACGATGAGTGCCAGGGCGAAGAAGGCAGCGACGCCGAGGACGATGTACGGCATCTTCGAGGGCTCTTCACCCATCAGGATCTGCCCGTCTTGGCCGGTCACGGAGCTCGCCCTGATGCGGGCCCCGGGAGGGTTCTCGGCCTCTTCGTCCTCATAGTCGGAGTTCGGCAGCGCCCAGGCTTCGGGCACGGCGTCCATGGGACGGGTCTCGGGATTCGCTGCGAGGGCGCGGGCGGCATCGTCGGAGCCGGTCTCGTTCGCAGACCGGTCTTTCGCCTCTCCGGCCCCGGTGGTCGGGGCCGACGGAGCCGAGTCCGCGTTCCGGCTCGATGCCGAGTCCGACGCGGCGCTGCGATTCTCGTCGACCTCGGGAATCTGCGCAGACGCGGCGGTGACGACTCGCACGCCGGACGTCGAAGGGGGTTGGACGATCGGCATCCGTCGTGACCGGGAGGTCGGTTCGGCGTCGTCGGCGCTCGGCGTCTGAGTGGGAGCGGGTGAAGGCTGCTGTGCCGACGGTGTTGAAGCGTCGACGGGACCACCGCTGATATCGGCCGAATCTGAACCGCTGGTTCCGGCAGTCTCAGAACCGTCGGAGTCGGCAGGTGCTGAACCGCTCTCGTCGGCAGCGGCCTGCGCCGACGCATCGGCTTCCGCAGCAGTCGAATCCGCCGCTGGATCCTGCGGATCGGTGCCGTCCAGGGCCGAGTACGGCATCGACAGCGCATCATAGGGTTCGTCGTCGAGAGTCGTCGGGCGGGGCGCCGAGGCGGCAGTCACCGGTGCTTCGAAGTCGCGCGCGGCGACCTCCTCGGAGGCACCGCCGAAGCCGGCGGCATCATAGGATTCGTGTTCGGCCTGCGGGGAGTCGCCCGTCGGTGCGGCGGGATCCGCCTTCGTCCCGGACAACGGCTCATCCGAGGACGCCGTGGCCGTCTTGCTCTCGGACGCCTTCTTCGACGGCTTCTCACTCGCCGACGACTTCGCCGCAGTCGTTTCGGCAGCGGAGGTCTGGTGCGCAGCGGCGGCGGACGAATCGACAGGCGCATCGTCTTCGCCGGTGGCTTCGGCGACTTCGGGCACGGGCCCGGTGAGTCGTCCTTCCGCGGCGGCCTGGCGCTCTGCGAGCTCCTGTTCGTCAGCGACGACGGGCATCGCTCCGGTGGACAGATCACCGTTGAGTGAGAGTCCGTGCTCTTTGAGGTAGCGCTTCTTCTCCGCCCGCGACTGGAAGTGCGGCAGGGGTGTGCGCTGCGGGTCGAGACGATCCTCTGCATGAACAGGCGGACGCGTTTCAACGGGGTGGTCGGAGGCCAGCGCTCCGCGTTCGTGATTCGTAGGCGGTGCGGGGCTGGGATCGATGCGCGAACTCCGATCGTCCCCGGATGTTTCCGACTCGTCCCCGAAAGCCTCCGAACGGGGCGCCGCATCCGGTTTCTTCGGAGGCAGCGGAGAGAGGAGGTCGGCTCGGGAGTTCGGCGCCTCGGTCGGCTGCTCAGGAACCTCTCGTGCCTCGAACGCCTGTTCCGCCGCCAACCGTTCGGCTTCTCGCCGCGCTCGACGTGACGTGAACTGCTCCTCAGCCATTCTCACTCCTGTACAACTCGTATTTCGCGATGTACTGCACGACTCCGTCCGGTACGAGGTACCAGACGGGCGCACCATCCATCACCCGTTGTCTGCAATCCGTGGACGATATCGCCAGTGCCGGAATCTGCACGAGACTCAGCCGATCAACCGGAAGCCCCTCTCCGCGGAGTTCGTGCCCCGGACGACTGACCCCGACGAAGTGCGCCAAGGAAAACAGCTCATCCACATTCTTCCACGTCAGGATCTGAGCCAAAGCGTCCGCGCCGGTGATGAAGAACAACTCCGTGTCCGGACCGTAGCTGCGGGCGAGGTCGCGCAGCGTATCGATCGTGTAGGTCGGACCGGGCCGATCGACATCGGCCCGGGAGACCGTGAACCTCGGGTTCGACGCGGTTGCGATCACCGTCATCAGATACCGGTGTTCGGCACTCGTGACCTCCTCGACGTCCTTCTGGTAGGGCCGTCCGGTGGGAACGAACACCACCTCGTCGAGGTCGAAGGTCGCTTGGACCTCACTGGCCGCAACGAGGTGGCCGTGGTGGATGGGGTCGAAGGTGCCGCCCATGACACCGACTCTGCGTTTGTGCTCAGCCATATCAGTGGCGGTGCGAAATGCCCTTCCACGACCGAGTCACAATGCCCATCGTGAGGAAGATCGCCAGGGCGGTGAGTCCGAACCAGATCGGATCCATCGGCAACTCGTGATGAGCGGCATGCTCCGCACCTTCGGCCGCGGCGGCCATAATGGCTGCGTTCACGTCATAACTCCTTCTGCTTGCTTCCGACGCCGCCCGCGCGACGTCGATCTCATTGCCTTCTCAGTTTCTCATGAACGACCCGCGAATCCGGCATCGACATGAATTCGTCGGTCACCGTGGAGCGAGAACCGGACCCGATCGGCCCGGGCTGCCCGTGTCGGCGCCGGAGGAGGCTCACGAACGGATCTGTCCGTTGCCCATCATCACCCACTTCGTGGTCGTGAGCTGCTCGAGCCCCATGGGACCGCGGGCGTGGAGTTTCTGAGTCGAGATGCCGACCTCGGCACCGAAGCCGAGCTCACCACCGTCGGTGAAGCGGGTCGAGACATTCACGCCCACCGCCGCGGCGTCGATGGCGGCGACGAAGGTGTCGGCGTTGTCGAGGTCCTTCGTCACGATCACCTCGGTGTGTCCGGAGCTGTACGCGCGGATGTGGTCGATGGCCTCCTCGATGCCCGAGACCAGTTTGACCGCGATCTCGAGCCCGAGGTATTCCTTGGCCCAGTCCCGCCGGGACACGCGCTTGATCTTCATCGTCGTCGGGGCATGGGCTGCGACGTCGGAATCCGCGTGGACGACGACCCCTTCGCCATCGAGTCGGTCGAGGATCTTCGGGAGCACACGCTTCGCCGCCTTCTCGTGGACGAGCAGGGTCTCGAGCGAATTGCACACGCTGGGTCGCTGGGTCTTCGAATTGAGCACGAGGTCGACGGCGGTCTTCACCGTCGCCGTCGAGTCGATGAACATGTGCACATTGCCCACCCCGGTCTCGATGACCGGAACGATCGACTCCTGGACGACCATGTTGATCAGTTCGGTTCCGCCGCGGGGAATGAGGAGGTCGACGAAGTCGCGGGCGTGCATGAGCACATTGGCCCCGTCTCGCCCGAACTGGTCGATGCCGTTGATCGCATCGGCCGGCAGTCCCGCCGAGGCGACCGCGTTGCGCAGGACGGTGATGATCTCCGCGTTCGAGTTCTGCGCTGCCGATCCTCCGCGCAGCACCGAGGCATTGCCGGACTTCAGGGCGAGGACGGCGATGTCCACGGTGACATTCGGACGAGCTTCGTAGATCGCTCCGATGACGCCCATGGGCACGCGGGTCTGGGTCAGGCGGATGCCGTTGGGCAGGGTGCGGCCGAGCACGACGTCTCCGACGGGATCGGCAAGGTCGACGACGGCATCGACGGAGTCGGCGATCGCTGCGATGCGATCGGCGTCGAGGCGCAGCCGGTCGAGCAGCGCCTCGCTCATGCCGTCGTCGATGCCGGCGGCGATGTCGGCTTCGTTGGCGGCGACGATTCGGTCGGTGTTCGCCCGCAGGGCATCGGCGACAGCGGTCAGTGCTGTGTTCTTCTCCGCCGTCGAGGTCGTTGCCAGCTGGCTCGCGGCGGCCTTCGCATTGCGGGCGATCCGGGTCACGCCGCGCACGGTCTTCGGGTGGATCTCGGATGCTGCTGTCATGGGCTATCTCCCCCCGCTCACATGTGTGAGAACGAGATCGTTTCGATGGATGACCTCTTTACGGTAGTCACTTCCCAGACGGGTGCCAAGTTCCTCTGTCGTGGCTCCGAACATGCTCGGCAGCTCGTCCGAGGAGAAGTTGGTCATTCCGCGCGCGATGACATCGCCGTCGAGATTGTGGATCTCGACCGGATCTCCCGCTTCGAAGTCGCCGTCGGCTCCGGTCACTCCCGCTGCCAGCAGCGAGGTTCCCCGGGAGCACACAGCCTGTTCGGCACCCCTGTCGATGGTCACAGACCCGAACGTCCGTGCCAGGTGGCGCAGCCACAGCAGCCGCGTGCCGCGGCGACGGTGGGTGACCGCGAAGTAGGTCCCGACCTCGTCCCCTGCCAGCGCCGAGGCGGCGTGCGGTGCCGAGGTCAGCACGGCGGGGATCCCTGAGTCGGCGACCATGATCGCCGCATCGACCTTCGTGGCCATCCCGCCGGTTCCCGTCCCCGCGGTGCCGACTCCGCCGATCGCGATGTCGGTGAGATCGTCGAGACCGTGCACCCGGCCGATGAGTCGTGAGTCGGGACGGTCGGGTGGTCCCGAATAGAGGGCGTCGACGTCGGAGAGGAGGATCAGGGCGTCGGCGTGGGACAGGTGGGCGACGAGAGCCGCGAGACGATCGTTGTCGCCGAACCGGATCTCCTCGGTGGCCACGGCGTCGTTCTCGTTGACGATGGGAAGCGTGCCCAGGGCCAGAAGCTTGTCGATGGCGCGCTGGGCGTTCTTGTACTGGGTGCGCCGGATCAGGTCGTCGGCGCTCAGCAGCACCTGGCCGGGGACGAGGTCGTAGCGGCCGAGTGCCCGGGTGTAGGCGGCCATGAGCAGTCCCTGCCCGACGCCGGCCGCCGCCTGCTGCGTGGCGAGGTCTCGGGGGCGTCGGCTGAGGCCCATGGGCTCGAGACCTGCCGCGATCGCGCCCGAGGAGACGAGGATGACCTCATGGCCGGCCGCGCGGTGGGCGCCGATGACGTCGGTGAGCGCGATGAGCTTGGCTTCGTCCAGCCCGCCGTCGATGGTCGTCAGCGAGGACGAGCCGACCTTGACGACGATACGGCGGGCCGCGGCGACATCCGCACGGGCACGCTGCGCGGAGCCGTGTCCGCCGTCTGCGGCGCTCACGCCTCGTCGGTCCGGGCCGCAGCCTCGGATTCGGTCTCGGACGCCGATCGGCTTTCGCGCTGTCCGCGTTCGGCCAGCCGTTCCTTCTCGAACTCGGCACGCACCGCGGCCTTCGCGTCCATCCGCTCGTGGTAGGCAGCCTTGCGCTCCTTGCGGGTGGCGCGGGCCTCTTCTTCGAGCCGGGTGTCGGACCCGCGGGATCCCAGCAGCTCGGCACCCCCGACGGTCGTCGGGTCCCAGTCGAAGACCACTCCGTCGTCACCGCCGATGACGATCGTGTCGCCCGGTTTCGCGCCGGCCTTGAACAGCGCCTCTTCGACTCCGAGGTGGTCGAGTCGGTCGGCGAGGTACCCGACGGCTTCGTCGTTGCCGAAGTCGGTCTGACGCACCCAGCGGGCCGGCTTGTCGCCGAGCACGCGGAACACCGGGCCCTCGGCGTCACGTTCGGCACGGACCTCGAAGCCGCGGTCGTCGACGGCCTTCGGGCGGAGGACCACACGCTGCGGTGTCGCTTCGACTGCTTCCCGTCGAGCACGTTCGGCGAGCACGAGTTCGGCCATGGCGAAGGAGAGTTCGCGCAGGCCGGAGTGACTGACCGCGGAGATCTCGAAGACGCGGTAGCCTGCCGCTTCGAGGTCGGGGCGGACGATGTCGGCGAGGTCGCGTCCGTCAGGGATGTCGACCTTGTTCAGCGCCACCAGCTTCGGCCGCTCCGAGAGCGGCAGCAATCCGCTGCCATCGTCGAGGTCGACGGCATAGGCGGCGAGTTCGGATTCGATGATCGCGAGATCGGACACGGGATCTCGACCGGGTTCCCACGTGGCCATGTCGATGACGTGGACGAGTCCCGCGCATCGTTCGACGTGACGGAGGAATTCCAGGCCCAGCCCCTTGCCTTCCGACGCCCCTGGGATGAGCCCGGGCACGTCGGCGACGGTGTAGCGGGTATCCCCTGCCTGCACGACGCCGAGGTTGGGCACAAGAGTGGTGAAGGGGTAGTCGGCGATCTTCGGCTTCGCGGCCGAGAGCGCGGCGATGAGACTCGACTTTCCTGCCGACGGGTAGCCGACGAGTGCGATGTCGGCGATCGTCTTGAGCTCGAGGACGAGGCTGAGGCTCTCCCCGGGCTCGCCGAGCAGGGCGAAGCCGGGAGCCTTGCGCTTCGTCGAGGCCAGCGCGGCATTGCCGAGACCACCGCGGCCTCCGGCGGCTGCAGTGAGTTCGGTGCCGTCTTCGACGAGATCGGCGACGACCGAACCGTCGAGTGTCTTGACGACGGTCCCTTCGGGCACGGGGACGACGAGGTTCTGCCCGTCGGCCCCGTGGCGCAGGTCGCCCTTGCCGATTCCGCCGCCGTCGGCACGCAGATGCGGGCGGTGGTGCAGGGGCAGCAGGGTGGTGGTCTGCCGATCGACGCGGAAGATTATGTTTCCGCCGTTGCCGCCGTCTGCACCGTCGGGTCCGCCGAGCGGTTTGAACTTCTCGCGTCTGATCGAGGCACAGCCGTTCCCACCGTCGCCGGCGGCGAGGTGAACGGTGACGCGGTCTACGAACTCGGTGGCCATAGTGTCCTTATATCAGATGAAGGGTGAGTCTCGTGACTCACCCTTCATGGTCCCCGTGAGGGGAGAAATCATAATGCGATCGGTCAGATCCCGCTGAGGATCAGGCTCCGACGATGTTGACGATCTTGCGACCGTTGCGCTTGCCGAACTCCACGGCGCCAGCGGTCAGAGCGAAGAGGGTATCGTCTCCGCCGCGACCGACATTGGCTCCCGGGTGAAACTTGGTTCCGCGCTGGCGGACGATGATCTCGCCGGCCTTGACGACCTGACCGCCGAAGCGCTTCACGCCGAGGTACTGTGGGTTCGAGTCGCGACCGTTGCGGGTCGAGCTGACTCCCTTTTTGCTTGACATGTGAGAAATCTCCTCTTACTTGATGTTCGTGATCTTCAGGCGGGTGAGGTCCTGGCGGTGGCCCTGACGCTTCTTGTACCCGGTCTTGTTCTTGTACTTCTGGATCACAATCTTGGGACCGCGGAGCTCACCGGCGACCTCAGCGGTGACCGAGACCTTCGACAGAGCGTCGGCGTCGGTCGTGACCGTCTCACCGTCGACGAGAAGCACGGCATCGAGTTCGACGCTGTCTCCAGCCTTCGCCTTCATGCGGTTGACTGTGATGATGTCGCCGACGCTCACCTTTTCCTGGTGGCCTCCGGCACGGACGATGGCATAGACCATGGTCGAACTCTCTTCCTGTTGAAACTCAGACGAACAGCGGTTATCCCTTGGCCGCAGCGAGGTCACCCTCGCCAGCGTCCCATTGAGAGGAATCACCAGCCGTGATGCGACATGCGCACCGACGCTCAATATTAGTCGAAGCCGCAGGCGAACGGCAAACCCGCAGGCACTCCGCCAGGCCCGGAACCGAAGGCTGTGAGGCAACTCTCATGCTGCGCCCGCCCTCGGCAGAGCAGGGGACCAGGATGGAGATCAGCGTTCCCGTGATTCAGCGATGCGTTCATGGCGGCGAATGACCTCGGCGACGGTGAAGGCGAGGAATTTCTCCGCGAATTCGGGGTCGAGGTGTGATTCCTCGGCCAGCACCCGCAGGCGAGCGACCTGACGGGCTTCTCGTGATTCGTCGGCAGGCGGCAGACCATGGTCGGCCTTGAGCTCGCCGACCTTCTCGGTGAGCTTGAACCTCTCAGCGAGGAGGTGGATGAGGCTGGCATCGATGTTGTCGATGCTGTCGCGAAGCTCCAGCAGGCGCTGCTGGGCACGTGTCTTGTCGTCAGTTTTGGAGTCCACGGTCTCATTCTAACGATGACGGACACGGCGGTGCGCCGCAGTCTCATCGGGACTACGGCGCACCATTGAGAACCGTCGGGATCGGCCGACGACCGGACTCAGGCCGGTTCTTCGACGGGCACCGCATCCTTCGTCTCGGGGTCGTTGAGGATACCGGCCTTGCGGTCGGCCAGGTATTTCTTCATCTCCTTCTTGACGACCGGCATGAGCAAGTAGAGGCCGAGGATGTTGATGAAGGCGCACATGAACAGTGCAGCATCGGCGAACTCGACGACCTTCGAGAAAGTGGCCACACAGCCGACGACGACGAACAGGCAGACGAGGGTGCGGAAGACCGTCACGCTCGCCTTGGCCCCGCCGAACAGGTAGCTCCACGCCTGCTCCCCGTAGTAGGCCCAGGTGATCAGGGTGGAGAAGGCGAAGAGCGCAACAGCGATCGCCAGCAGGATGGGGTACCAGGAAGCCACGGTGGAGAAGGCGTCGGACGCCAGCGCCACTCCCCCGATCTCTCCGGCGCCCAAGTCCTCCCGGTACGAGGCCTGGTTCGCGACGATGATGGTCAACGCGGTCATGGTACAGACGATGACGGTGTCGATGAAGGGCTCGAGGAGGGCGACGAAGCCCTCGGAGATCGGGCGGCGCGTCTTGACCGCGGAGTGCGCGATCGGTGCGGAGCCGATGCCCGCTTCGTTGGAGAACGCCGAGCGCTGGAACCCGATGATCATCACGCCGACGATGCCGCCGGCGATGCCCTGCGGATTGAAGGCGCCGACGAAGATCTCGGAGATCGCATTCGGGATGTTCGAGAAGTTGAGGCCGAGGACGAGCAGGCAGGAGACGACGTAGAAGATGGCCATGCCCGGAACCAGCTTGTCGGTGACCTTCGCAATCGAACGGATGCCTCCGAGGATGACCAAGGCGACGAGGGCTGCGAAGATGATGCCGAAGACGAGCGAGGCGAAGGGTCCGGCGAGGAATCCGTCATCGCCGCCGGTTGCGGTGCGCACCTGTGCGAAGGTCTGGTTGGCCTGGAACATACCGCCGCCGACGACGCCGAAGACGAGGATGGCGACCGCGAAGAGGCCGGTGAGGACGGTGGCCACGGGCTTCGAGAAGCGGCGGAAAGCGACCGGCAGGTACTTGAACGGACCGCCGTGGACGACTCCGTTCTCGTCGATCTCGCGGTACTTCACCCCGAGGGTGCATTCGACGAACTTCGTGCACATACCGAGCAGGCCGGCCACGATCATCCAGAATGTCGCGCCGGGTCCACCGAGTGCGATGGCCACACCGACACCGGCGATATTGCCCAGGCCGACCGTTCCCGACAGGGCGGAAGCGAGAGCCTGGAAGTGGGTGACCTCACCCGGATCGGACTTCGAGGAGAACCTGCCGCGGATGATCTCCAGCGACAGCTTCGCTCCGCGGGCCTGGATGAACCCGAAGTAGACCGTGAAGACCGCGGCCGCGAAGATCAGCCACAGAACGACGAAGGGAAATGAAATGCTCCCGAGGGTGATCGGGAAGAAGATGATGTTGCCGAACCACGTCGCGATCGGGTCGAACCAGGAGTTGATGGCATCGTCGACCGGCGAGACCGGCTCTGCTGTGAATTCTAAGGTGTTCATGGTCAGTTAAACTCCCTGAGATCTATGTCACATTCAAGCGATCTGTGAAAACACGTCGGTTCAGTTATGGAACCGTTATCCAAGCCTGCCGATCCGCCGGCTTTGAGACCCGCGTCTCATTCCGTGGCCTAGACTGAGACCATGACTCAGAACCCGCAGCAACACGGTCCACCGCCGAATCAGCCCCAGAATCCCAGCCCTGCTTCAGCCGTGAACCAGACCCCGCACTCACAGGACGGCCATGCCCAGCCCGCCGCGTATCCGGGCGCCGAACCTGTGTCGAATCCCAACGGTCACTTCGGGTCGCAGGGCTCTCACGCCGGTTCCTCGACATCCGCGAACTCGCCTCATGCGTACGGACCCCCTGGCGGCGGTCAGACGCATCCCGGGGGATCTCAGGGCACGGTCGGACAGCCGGGTGCCGATCCGCAGCGCCCGAACAGCAGCGGCCCCCGTCGATCGGCCCAGCCCGGCCCCACCTCGGCGCCGGGACCGCACGGATCTGCTCCTCCGCGCATCGTCTCTGCCGACGGTGAACGCGTGCGGGAGAAGCCGGCAGGCGGCGTCTCCGGCTACTTTGCGATCATCGGCGCCATCGCGCTGCTTCTTCTGGCTGTGCTCCTCGGCGTCGTCGGCTTCGTGCTGACATTTGCGCAGGCCGCGCTCGGAGTCATCCTCATTGTGCTCGGGGTCTTCAGCTTCGTCGCGTCGATGTTCCTGTTCAAGGGATGCACCTCGGTGGCACCCGGTCATGCTGTCGTGCTCCAGCTCTACGGCAAGTATGTCGGCACGGTCAGACAGTCGGGCCTGCGCTTCGTCAACCCCTTCTATACGAAGGACCAGGTCTCGACCCGCATCCGCAACCACGAGACGTCGACACTCAAGGTCAACGACCTCGACGGCAATCCGATCGAGATCGGCGCCGTCGTCGTCTGGCAGGTCAAGGACACCGCACAGGCGATGTTCGAGGTCGACGACTTCGAGGAGTTCGTCGCCATCCAGGCAGAGACAGCAGTCCGGCACATTGCGAACTCCTACGCCTACGACTCTTCGGACCCCCGTCGGATGTCCCTGCGCGACAACGCCGATGAGATCACGTCCCGACTCTCCGATGAAGTGGCCGCGCGCGTGATGGCCGCGGGGGTCACGATCATCGAATCTCGCATCACACAGTTGGCCTATGCGCCCGAGATCGCCCGGGCAATGCTCCAGCGGCAGCAGGCCACGGCGGTGGTCGCGGCTCGGCAGCTCATCGTCGAAGGGGCTGTGGGAATGGTCGAGACCGCCATCGAAGAGATCGAGGGCCGACAGATCGTCAGGCTCGGTCAGGCCGAGCGCAGCGATCTCGTGTCGAACCTCATGATCGTCCTCTGCGGAGATCAGGCGGCACAGCCGACGATCAGCACCACACGCAATCAGCAGTCGGCCGGCTGAGCAGCAGAGCAGCGCCCCGCGACGGAAGTTCCGTCGCGGGGCGCTGCTCTGTCATCGGCCAGGCGCCGGGTTTCAGCTCTCTGGCTCAGTCCCGGGCCCGGGTGGGATCGGACTCAGTCTTCGCCGATGATGACGAACGAGGTGGGCAGCTGCTCCTGTTGGGGTTCGGCTGTCTGCTTCGGCGCATCACTCGGCTTCCTGGCCGGAGCCCGCTTCACCGGAGCGGCGGCAACCCTCGTCGCGGTGTCCGCGCCGATCATCAGCGGCAGGTCCTTCGGCTCCTCAGGGGCCTGCTTCGCTGCGGTCTCGGGCTCGCTGTCGCTGCTTCCGGACCTGTGGTCGGTTCGGACCTTCGCTTCGGCGCGAGCCTGGTCGACCGTCGCGGCCTTATCGCCGTCGACGGCCTTCGCCTCGGTGCCGGCATTCGTTTCGGAGGCACTGCTGGTCTCGGTTTCCGATGCGGTCTCCGAGTTCCGGGAGTTCGAACGACGACGACCGCTGCGCGAACGCGAACGACTCTTGCCGTTGGCTTCGGCGCCCGGCTTCTCTTCACCGTTTCCGCTGTCGGCTTCGTCCTTCTTCAGGGTGGCCTTCGCGATCGCTGCGACAGCTGATCGTGACGCGTCCGAGGACACGGAGTCCTCATGCGATTCGGCTTCGTTCTGCTTCGACTTCGATCCGGAGTCGCCGCGGCGCTTCCGATCCCGACGGCTGTCGTTGTTCGACGAACGGTTTCCGCGGTGAGACTTCGAGCCGTCCTCTTCGGAGCCGGGCAGCAGCAGTCCGCGACCGCTGAGGTCGGCGCCCGCACTGACCATCGACTCGGCCAGGCCGGTACCGATGCGCTTGCGCGTCATCTGCACGAGTCCCAGCGAGGTCACCTCTGCGACCTGATGCTTCGTCCGGTCACGGCCCAGGCATTCGACGAGGCGGCGCACCACGAGGTCACGGTTCGACTCGAGCACCATATCGATGAAGTCGACGACGATGATGCCGCCGATGTCGCGCAGACGAACCTGACGGATGACCTCTTCGGCCGCTTCGAGATTGTTGCGGGTCACGGTCTCTTCGAGGTTGCCCCCGGAACCGGTGAACTTACCGGTGTTGACGTCGACGACGGTCATCGCTTCGGTTCGGTCGATGACGAGCGAACCGCCCGAGGGCAGGTTGACCGTGCGCTGCAGGGCCTTCTGGATCTGCTCTTCGATGCGGTAGTGATCGAAGACGTCCTCGTCCTCGTTGTAGCTGTGGACTCGGTCGAGCAGGTCCGGTGCCACGGATTCGACGTATTCGTGGATGGTGTTCCAGGCTCCGTCGCCGTCGATGACGAGCGAGTTGAAGTCCTCGTTGAAGACGTCGCGGATGATGCGCACGATCATGTCCGGCTCGCTGTAGAGCAGCTGAGGGGCGAGCACCTTCGTCGACTTCGACTTCTTCTCGATCGTCTCCCAGCGCTTGGCGAGGCGTTCGACGTCGCGAGAGAGGTCAGTGTCCGCTGCGCCTTCGGCGGCGGTGCGAACGATGACGCCGTTCGAATCGCCGACGAGTTCCTTGAGCAGCTTCTTCAGCCGTGCCCGTTCGTTGTCAGGAAGCTTGCGGGAGATTCCGGTCATGGAGTTGCCGGGAACATAGACGAGGAACCGTCCCGGCAGTGAGATCTGGCTGGTCAGGCGCGCACCCTTGTGCCCGATCGGATCCTTCGTCACCTGGACGAGAACCGAGTCGCCGGGGCTCAGAGCGGTTTCGATGCGGCGGGCCTTGCCGTCCATCCCGAGGGCGTCCCAGTTGACCTCACCGGCGTAGAGCACGGCGTTGCGCCCCTTGCCGATGTCGATGAAGGCCGCCTCCATGCTCGGCAGCACGTTCTGGACCTTGCCCAGGTACACGTTGCCGATGAGGGAGGACTGCTGGCGGTTCTCCTTGAGGTAGTGCTCGACGGCGATGCCGTCTTCGACGACGACGAGCTGGGTCTGGTCGCCGCTTTCGCGCACGAGCATCGTGCGTTCGACGGATTCCCGGCGAGCGAGGAATTCCGCCTCGGTGATGATGGGGCGACGGCGACCGGCCTCACGGCCTTCCTTGCGACGCTGGCGCTTGGCCTCCAGACGCGTCGAGCCCTTCAGCGAGGTGACCTCGTCACGATCGGTTCCACGAGTGCGGGACCGACGACGGCGGCGACGACGCGATCCGCCGTCGGAGTCATCGTCATCATCACCGTCATCGGACTGCGGTTCGTCATTCTTGGACTGATCGGACTTCTCGTTCTCCGCTTTGGAATGAGTATCCTGCGAGTCGGAATCAGAGTCCGACTTATGCTTCGAGCCGCGCGAATTCGAGCGTGAACCCCGTCGGGAGGAACGCGATCCCTCCTTCTGAGAGTCGTCATCGTCCTGGGATTCCTCCGAAGAGTCCTCGGACTGACCGTCCGCACCGTCGTTAGAGTCATCACGGCTGCGCGATCGGCGTCCGCGCCCTCCACGGCGGCGACGCGGACCGTTCGAGCTCTCGTCGTCGTCCTGATCGTCCCGCCGATCGGTCGCGGTGTCGTCGGTGTCCTCGGAGTCATCCCAGTCGTCGTCGGACTCGTCATCGATCTGCACGACCTCGGCGTGTTCGGCTTTCGGAACCTGGAAGATCAGGCCGCCGGCCGGGGGCACCGACGGGGTCGCCCGCGGTTCCGTCGGCGCGGCTGCGGCGGGTGCGGCTGGGGGCGCCGCGAAGGGATTGCGCGGATCGAAGCTCACCGAGGTCGGTCCTGCCGCCGAGTCGTCGGCTTCGTCACCGCTCTCGTCGTCCTCGTCCGCATCGGCCTCATCGTTCTCCGATTCTCCGCGGACGAAGGATTCGAAGACGAGTCCGCGGTTGGCGACGGCGTCGCGTGCGGGTTTCGGGCCCCTGCTGCGCGGGGTCGGCTCATCCGGTTCGTCATCGTCATCGTCGTCATCGCCGGTACGCAGCGATTCGGCCGCCTCGGCGATGTCATCGAGGCGCGCACGCACATTGTCGTTGACGTCCTCATGGGCGCTGCCCTTGTCACTGACCGACTGCTGCAGATTCGCCAGATCGGCGAGGATGCCTTCGGTCGGATCTGTCGACTCTGTGCCGTCGTTCGACGTATCATTCATCGTTACTCCCAGTCCGAAGACTCCGTCCACACCGTACGGATCTTCGGATCCTTGCATGGTCCTCGGGCGGACCGAAACTTGTGGATGGCACGTCCGGCTCGCGCTCTGCGCGTAGGCCTTCGGTGCTGCCTCATCTTGTTGTCGACCTACGAGGTCATACCCTCGACTCGGTGGAGGCACTTCTCCCGTTCGGTGTGGGAACAGGTATCCGTCATGCCATTATGTCACACATGTCCGCTTCCGCTGAGGTTTCGTCGGCACAGGGTTTGCCGCTCAGGTCGTGGGCAGGCATTCTTGAGGGGTGAACAGTGAACAGACTCTCTGCGCCGACGTCGACACCGAACCGGCCGCCTCGGCGTGGGTGCTCAGACGCGCTCCCTTCGGGATCTTCCTCATCATCGCCTCTGTGATCGGCTTCCTCGCGTCGTTCTCGCTCTCGGCGGAGAAGTACGACAAACTCGCTCATCCCGACGTCGTCCTCTCCTGCGACCTCAACCCGTTCTTCTCGTGCGGTTCGGTCATGGAGCATCCGGAGTCGGAGCTGTTCGGCTTCCCGAATCAGCTGCTCGGCATCGCCGCCTTCGTCTTCCCGCTCCTGCTCGGGGTCCTCATCCTCGCCGGGACGAAGCTTCCTGGATGGGTGATGATCGGGCTGAATATCGGACTGGCCCTCGGCGTGGTCCTCGTGATGTTCCTCTTCTACACCTCGATCTACAAGATCGGCGTCGGCTGCCCCTGGTGCATCATCGTGTGGACGATGACGATCCCGATGTTCGTCGCGGTCACCGGGCACAACGTGCTCGCCGGGCGGTTCGGCCAGAGGCTCGCACAGAGTCCGATCGTGCGCGTGCTGGCCAAGGAGAACGTCGCGCTGTCGGTGTTGTGGATGCTCATCATCTTCGCGTGCATCGTCGTCCAGTTCTGGGCGTTCTTCACCACCCTGTTCTGAGGTCTGGGCCGGTCCGCAGCTGGAGATCCAGGCCGGACCGGCATCACGACGTGCAGATCTGCAGACGTGCAGAAGGGCGCCCCACTGCGTGGTGGGGCGCCCTTCTGCATTCCGGCCTGTCTGAGGCGAAAGCGCTCCGACTGCGTCTGAGCCGCATGCCTCTGCTCGTCTCAGGCGGGGTACCAGATCCCGATCTCCCGTTCGGCGGACTCTACGGAGTCGGAACCGTGGACGAGATTCTTCTGCGCCTTCTCTCCCCAATCGCGGCCGAGGTCGCCGCGGATCGTGCCGGGTGCCGCGGACGTCGGGTCGGTGGCACCGGCAAGCGAGCGGAACCCGGGGATGACTCCCTGTCCCGAGGCGATGATGGAGACGATCGGGCCTTCCGACATGAAGTCGACCAACGGCTGGTAGAACGGCTTGCCTTCGTGTTCGGCGTAGTGGGCGGCCAGCTCCTCGACCGTGGCCATGCGCAGATTCAGCGCGTCGATCCGGTAACCCTTGGCCTCGATGCGGGCGACGATCTGCCCGACGAGTCCGCGGGCGACCCCGTCGGGCTTGATGAGAATGAGAGTGCGTTCCATTCCGGTCCTTCCAAGTTCGAGTGGACGTCGGTCCACAGTTTACCCGGGCGCCGAGGCGGCTCAGACCGGGTGTGGGCATGCGTCATTCGCGTGCGGCGACCTCGCGGTCGATCCGCGCCGACCAGTACACCGCCACCGCCCACAGGGCGATGAAGAGGGCGGCGACGAAGAACATCGATGTGACGACGAAGCCCGAGGCCAGCAACAGTACCTGCACGATCCAGCCGATGACCACGCCCGGCCGTCGCTGACCGATGCGACGAGGCAGCATGGCCACGCCGACGATCGCGAGCACCGCGATGACCGAGGCCCCGATGAGCAGCTGGCCGAGGGTGAGAGTCTGCGCTGATTTCACCTGCAGCCCGAAGGCCGTGAGCACCGCGAAATAGACCACGAAGAGTTCGCAGATGAGGATCGATCCGCACAGGACGGGATACTTCGACTTCACTGGTCCTCTTCCTTGCCCAGGAGCAGGCGGGCTTCGGCGACGGTGTAGAGCGACCCGGTCACGACGATTCCCGGGCTCTTCGCATCGACGGAGTTCGCGAGGTCGATGGCCTTCATGAGGGCGGCGTTGAGGTCGGGGGTGACGATGACGGAATCCTCATCGACCCACTCCCGGGCCGCCTCGGCGAGGTCCTCCGCAGGCAGCGCACGAGCGCTGAGCGTCTCGCTGACGACGAACACGTCGGCGCTGCGGTGGAGCTCTTCGAGCACCCCGTCGACGTCCTTATCGCCCAGCATCGCCATGACCATGACGACGTAGTCGAAGTCGAACGCCTCGTCGAGGGTGTCGGCCAGCACGTGCGCAGCATCGGGGTTGTGTGCGCCGTCGACGACGACGCTCGGTCCGGTGCGCACGAGCTCGGCCCGACCCGGGGACGTCACACGCGTCAGGCCCTCGGCCACGGTTTCGGCGTCGAGGGGTTTGTCCTCGGTGCCGAGGAATGCTTCGGCGGCGACGATCGCGACCGTGGCATTGTGCGCCTGGTGGATGCCGTGCAGCGGCACGAACAGGTCGGAGTAGACGTCCCGACGCCCCTGCACCGTGATGAGCTGGCCGTCGACGGCCCGCTGCCGGTCGAGGAGTCGGAAGTCCCGGTCCTCGCTCAGCAGCGGCACCTCTCGTCGGGCCGCCTCGGCGTCGAGCACGGTCTGTGCCGCTTCGTCCTGCACAGCGCTCACCGCGACCGGGGCCGGTGCCGGGGAGGGATCGACGCTGCGGTCGAGGATGCCGGCCTTGGTGGCGGCGATCTCCTCGATCGTGTCGCCGAGGAACGCCTGGTGGTCGAGCCCGATCTTCGTGAACACGCACACCTGAGCGTCGGCGACGTTCGTCGAGTCCCACGCTCCGCCCATCCCCACCTCGGTGACGACGACGTCGACGGGGGCGTCGGCGAAGACCGCGAAGGCGAGGACGGTGAGGGCCTCGAAGTATGTGAGCTTCGCTCGTCCTTCGGATTCCAGCTGCTCATCGACGATGCCGAGGTAGGGCGCGATCTCGTCATAGATCCGCACGAACGTCGCTTCCGACACCGGTGCGCCGTCGACGGAGATCCGCTCGGTCACCGAATGCAGGTGGGGGCTGGTGAACCGGCCGACCCGCAGGTCGTGGGCTGTGATGAGCGAGTCGAGCATCCGTGCCGTCGACGTCTTCCCGTTCGTTCCCGTGACAGTGATGGTCGGGGTCGCCGTGTGGATGTCGCCGAGGACCTCGCACGCGCGACGGGTGGCGTCGAGGCGCAGTTCGACCTGAGTCTCTCCTGCCCGGGCCAACAGCAGGGCGTAGACCCGGGCGAGTTCGGCGCGGGTGGCCTCGTCCTCGCTCATGCCCGAGCCACCGCCAGACGGGTTCCCGCGGGCAGCTCTTCGGGGACGAAGAGATCCCCGGCGCCCTCGGCCGAACCGAACGTCAGTGACGTGGTCAGGGTCTCCCCCGCGATGAGGTCGGCATGGGTTTCGAGGGCCGTAGCCACCTCGGGGGTGGCTTCGATGGTCACGGAGATCCGGTCGGAGATGTGCAGGTCGAGCTGCTTGCGGATGCCCTGGATGGCACGCACCGCATCCCGGGCCATGCCTTCGGCCTCGAGTTCCGCGGTGACCCTGGTGTCGAGCGCGAGGAATCCCGAGTCGAGCGCGGCGAGTTCCATTCCGTCGGTGCCGGATTCGGCGACGGCCTCCAGGGTGTACTCCCCGTCGAGGAGTTCGATTCCGCCGCTGGACACGGTGCCGTCGGTGACGGTCCAGTCTCCCGTCTTCGAGGCCTTGATGACCTGCTGGACCTGTTTGCCAAGGCGGGGTCCGGCGGCGCGGGCGTTGACGACGAGATTCTGCGACAGTGAGAATCCCGCGGCTTCGGCCTCGGCGACGTCGAGGACATCGACAGTGCGGACGTTGAGCTCATCGGCGATGATCGTCGTGAAGTCCTCTCCGAGGTCGGTGTCCGTGGCCACGGTCAGGCTGTTAAGCGGCAGGCGCACGCGCAGCTGGTTGGCCTTGCGCACCGAGGACGCCGTCGAGCAGATGTCGCGGGTGAGGTCCATGGCCGCGACGAGGTCGGCGTCGGCGGGGAAGGCCTCGGCGTCGGGGTAGTCGGCGAGGTGGACGGAACGCTGCCCGGTCAGCCCGCGGTAGATCTCTTCGATCGTGAACGGCAGCAGCGGGGCAGCGACGCGGCAGAACGCCTCGAGGCAGGTGTAGAAGACGTCGAAGGATTCGTGCGTGTCCTCTGTCCCGTCCCAGAACCGGCGACGCGAGCGGCGCACATACCAGTTCGTGAGCATGTCGAGGTAGCTGCGGACGAGTTCGCAGGCGGCCCAGATGTCCAGGCCCTCCATCGCTTCGGCGAATTCGGCGATGAGGTCGTGGGTCTTCGCCAGCAGGTACCGGTCGAGGACCTGTGTGGAGTCGTACCGGGTCTGTGCCTGGTAGCCGGACTGCTCCCCGTCGGGGCCGTCGGCGGCGTTCGAGTAGGTCGCGAAGAACTGCCACGTGTTCCACAGGGGCAGCACGACCTGCCTGACTCCGTCGCGGATGCCCTGTTCGGTGACGACGAGGTTGCCGCCGCGCAGGATCGACGAGGCCATGAGGAACCACCGCATCGCGTCCGAGCCGTCGCGGTTGAACACCTCGTTGACGTCGGGGTAGTTGCGCAGCGACTTCGACATCTTCTGCCCGTCGGAACCGAGGACGATGCCGTGGGAGATGCAGTTCGTGAACGCCGGGCGGTCGAAGATCGCCGTGGCGAGCACGTGGAGCAGGTAGAACCAGCCGCGGGTCTGGCCCACGTATTCGACGATGAAGTCGGCCGGGAAGTGGTTGTCGAACCATTCGGAGTTCTCGAACGGATAGTGCACCTGGGCGTAGCTCATCGACCCCGAGTCGAACCAGACGTCGAAGATCTCCGGGATGCGGCGCATCACGGACTTGCCCGTCGGGTCGTCCGGGTTCGGTCGGGTGAGATCGTCGACCCACGGGCGGTGCAGGTCGACCTCGCCCGAGTCATTGAGCGGAAGGCGACCGAAGTCGGCTTCGATCTCGGCCAGGGAGCCGTAGACGTCGGTGCGGGGGTATGACGGGTCGTCGGAGGTCCACACCGGAATGGGCGAGCCCCAGAAGCGGTTGCGGGAGATCGACCAGTCGCGGGCGTTCTCGAGCCATTTGCCGAACTGGCCGTGCTTGACGTTGTCGGGCACCCAGTTGATCTGCTCGTTGAGTTCGACCATCCGGTCCTTGAACTCCGTGACGCGGACGAACCAGGACGACACCGCACGGTAGATCAGCGGGTTCCGGCAGCGCCAGCAGTGCGGGTAGGAGTGCTCGTAGGATTCGTGGCGGACGAGCAGAGCGCTGCGGCCGGTCATCGGTCCTGTGTGGTTGCGCAGGTCCTTGATGATCGCCTTGTTCGCGTCGAAGACCTGCTCACCGGCGTAGTCGGGAACGGTCGAGTCGAAGCGTCCTGCGTCGTCGACGGGTCGCGCGGCGGTGATCCCGTAGGAGTCGGTGAGCTCCTTGTCCTCCTCACCGAAGGCTGGTGACTGGTGGACGATGCCGGTGCCGTCCTCGACGGTGACGAAGTCCGCGGCGAGGATCGTGTGCATCCGCTCACCGAACTCATCCTGACGGCCTTCGAGGTATCCGAACGGAGGTTCGTAGGAGCGGCCGACGAGTTCGCTGCCGGGGAAGGTGCGCAGGACCTGCGGGTTCTCGCCGACTTCGCGAGCGTAGGCGCCGAGGCGGGCCTGCGCGAGGATGAGGGTACTGCCCTGCAGCTCCTCGGCACCGTCCTCGCCGGGGACGACCGCGACGAGCGGGATGTCCGGGTTGACGGCCACGGCCTGGTTGGAGGGCACGGTCCACGGAGTCGTCGTCCAGATGAGGACCCATTCATCGGCGTCGGTGAGCTTGTAGCCGATCGTCACGGCCGGGTCCTGACGCATCTTGTAGACATCGTCGTCCATGCGCAGCTCGTGGTTCGACAGCGGCGTCTCGTCCTTCCAGCAGTAGGGCAGGACGCGGTATCCCTCGTACACCAGCCCCTTGTCCCAGAGCTGTTTGAAGGCCCAGATGACGCTTTCCATGTATTCGACATTGAGCGTCTTGTAGTCGTTGTCGAAGTCGACCCAACGGCCCTGACGGGTGACGTATTTCTCCCATTCCTTCGTGTAGCGAAGAACGGAGGAGCGGCAGGCGTCGTTGAAGGCGGCCAGACCCATACGGCCGATCTCGGACTTGTCGGTGATGCCCAGTTGACGTTCGGCTTCGAGTTCGGCGGGCAGTCCGTGGGTGTCCCAGCCGAAGCGGCGGTCGACCTTCTTCCCGCGCATCGTCTGGAAGCGGGGAACGACGTCCTTGACATATCCGGTGAGCAGGTGACCGTAGTGGGGCAGGCCGTTGGCGAAGGGAGGGCCGTCGTAGAAGACGAACTCGTTCTCACCGTTCTCACCGGGATCGCGCTGGTCGATCGAGGCTGTGAACGTGTCGTCCTCCTGCCAGTAGCGCAGCACGGCGTCTTCGATGGCTGGGAAGTTCGGAGAACTGGAGAGGCCGAAGGCCGAGGTCGAAACCTTGGGATAGAGAGGCTGGGGCATGAGCGTCCTTCTGGGTCACTGCGGTCACTGTCACGAGGACGACAGTTGCCGCGGTACCACCTCGCTTATCCGCAGCCCGCCCCGATGGGGCCGAGCCGTGGATCGCTCATTCTCAGGACGCTGACGGGTCCACCCGTCCGGTTCTACTGAGGTCACCACGCATTCGTCCGCCGAGGCGGTGCTGTGCTGTCGTGGACCCGTTCTTCCGGATGCTCCCCGGTGATGGCCGGATCGATGCACTCTAATCGTATACCGTCGACTCCGCCCGAGACCACTCCGCGGCGGGACGGGCTCACAGTCCCTTGTTGCGCGCCACCTTGTGCTGAGCTGCCTGCGCGATGGGTCGGATGACCATGAGGTCGACGTTGAAGTGGTGCGGCCGAGTCAGGGTGTAGACGACCGCATCGGCGACGTCCTCGGCGGTCAGCGGCTTCTCGACGCCCTCGTAGACCTTCGCCGCCTTCGAAGCGTCACCGCCGAGGCGCTTGACGCTGAATTCGTCGGTGGCGACCATTCCGGGGGCGATCTCGATGACACGCACGGGTTCTCCGGCGAGTTCGAGGCGGAGTGTCGCGGCCATCGAGTGCGAGCCGTGCTTGGCCGCAACGTAGCCGCCGCCTCCTTCGTAGGCCTGATGTCCGGCGGTCGAGGACATCACGACGATGTCCCCGCGACCGGATTCGATGAGGGCGGGCAGAAGGGCCTTGACCGTGCGCAGGACGCCGAGCACATTGATCTCGAACATGTCCCGCCAGCCATCCACGGAGGCGTCGGCCACGGTGTCGGTGCCGAATGCGGCACCGGCATTGGCCACGAGCGAGTGCACTGCTCCCCCGGCGAGGACCTCCTCGGCCATGGCCGTCACAGCGGCGTCATCGGTGAGGTCGGCGACGATGTAGTCGGCTCCGGTCTCCTCGGCGAGGGCCTTGAGCCTGTCCTCACGTCGGGCCACGGCCACGACGTCCCATCCCTGTTCACGCAGCTGACGAACCGTGGCCGCACCGATGCCTGAGCTGGCGCCCGTGACGACTGCCCGCAATGTCTCCATCCTCATCCTCCTGGTTCTCGGCCCCGCGGTCGCGGGTGCCTCATCCGCACATCAGTCTACGGATTCTCAGGCCCCTTGGGGATCCGGATCCTGGGTCCGGCGGTGCACCTCCCCGGCTGCGGGAGCCGAGACGCGTGGGGGCGTCGGAGGTTTGTCGAGCCTCCGGCGAGGGTTGCGCGGTCCGCCTTCGCCGAAGACCGTCCGTACGCCGGGGATCTTCACGGCCACCCAGGTCACGGCCGTGCAGACGATCGTGTAGGCGATCGGCATGATCACGGCGTGCAGGAGGACCCCGGGAACGGTGTCGGGCAGGCCCATCTCGTTGCGCACCGGATAGAGCACGAGCGGGTGGAGGAGGAATACTCCGAAGGAATACGGATAGAACCGGTGCAGCAGGCCGAAGCCGCGGCGCAGGTGGAAGTGCAGCAGCAGATAGGCCGCCAGCGACGAGACGACGACGCCGGGGGCGAGGTATTCGTAGGGGAACATCCATGGCTTGTCACCAGGGCCGAGTCCCGCCCACACGGCGGTGCCCGCGATCGCGGTGAGCAGCGCGACCCAGGCGAGCATCGCCCCGCGCACCGACAGAACGATGTCGCGCAGCACCCAACCGAGGATGTAGAAGCCGGCCATGGGCAGGAACCGTGTAGCGATATTGGCCTCACCGACGTCGTAGATCATCGACACCCACTGGTCGAGCATTCCGATGCCGAGGAAGATCAGCCCCGTGCCCCACTGCAGTCGACGGGAACCGTGCACGCTCAGCAGCCGGAAGAACGGAGTGAGCAGGGTCAGGCCGGCGAGCACGTAGAGGAAGTAGAGCTGGACGAACGGCGAACCGGTGAGGATCGCAATCCCGGGATTCCAGTCGCTGTCCGGCTCGAGGTAGAAGCGGCGGAAGAGCACGTAGACGATAGTCCAGAAGACGAGGGGGATGCCGATGCGCCAGACGCGTTTGGACAGAAATCTCCGCGGCTTGCTGCCGCGCTCGGGGTCGAGGGCCAGGGCACCGGAGACCATGATGAACACCGGCACCGACCATCGGCAGGCCGAGTCGATGGCGTTCGCCAGCCACCAGTCCGGTCCCATATCGGCGAAGTTCGTCTCAACGACGGTGCCGAGGGAATGGATGGCGACGACGGCCACGATCGCGATCACTCGGGCAGGGTTCATCCATGCCGTCGAGGTCGCCGGTGGATTCTCTGTCGGAATTCGGTCCAGGGGCGCCATATGCCAATAATCTCATTGTCCGCATCGCTTGCGTCTCACGTCCTCTTCAGGATGTGAGACCGCCCACCCGACCGAGGGCAGCGGACCGGTTTGGCCGAATCCGCACCGGGTGAGAAAATCAGCAGTTATGAACACACCTGCCTTTTCGGACTCGACGCACGAGTCAGTGAATCTGCCTGACAAGCCGGCCCTCGAGGGCCTGCGGGACAAATGGGATGCTCAGTGGAGCGAGTCGGGCGTCTACGCATTCGACGCCGAGACCGATCGCGCGCAGGTCTACTCCATCGACACTCCCCCGCCGACAGCTTCGGGTTCGCTGCACGTCGGACACGTATTCTCCTATACGCAGACCGACATCATCGCCCGTTACCAGCGGATGCAGGGCAAGAACGTGTTCTACCCCCTGGGCTGGGACGACAACGGCCTGCCCACCGAACGCCGGGTGCAGAACTACTACGGCGTGACGTGCGATCCCGGCCAGGCCTACGATCCGGACTTCCAGCCCCCGGAGAAGGCTCCGAAGAACTCCCGGGACTTCGTGAAGATCTCCCGCCGGAACTTCATCGAACTCTGTGAACGGCTCTCGGCAGAGGACGAGCAGGTCTTCGAAGATCTCTTCCGCTCCACCGGCCTGTCCGTGGATTGGAAGTACACCTACCGTACGATCGACGACGATTCGCGGGCCGTGAGCCAGCGGGCGTTCCTCACCGATCTCGCCGGTGGCCACGCTTATTCTCAGGATGCACCGACGATGTGGGATGTCACCTTCGGCACCGCTGTGGCACAGGCCGAACTCGAAGACCGCGAGAAGGAAGGCGCCTACCACAAGGTGAAGTTCTTCCCCGAGGGAGCCGACGGACTGGCCGACACCTCGGCGGAGCCCATCATCATCCTCACCTCGCGCCCCGAGCTCATTCCCGCCGTGGTGGCCCTCGTCGCCCACCCCGATGACGAACGCTACGCACCGCTGTTCGGAACGAACGTCGTCTCCCCGCTGTTCGGCGTCAGCGTCGAGGTTCGCGCTCATGAGCTCGCGAAGTCCGACAAGGGCACCGGCATCGCCATGGTCTGCACCTTCGGAGACCTCACCGACGTCACCTGGTGGCGTGAACTCGACCTGCCGACCCGCGCGGTGATCAACCGCGGCGGTCGCCTGGGGCTCGAGGTGCCCGAGTGGATCGCCGCTTCCCCGAAGCCCGAGGCGACTGCCAACTATGAGGCCCTGGCCGGCAAGACGACGTTCACCGCACGTAAGGACATCGCGCAGATGCTCGCCGACTCCGGTGACCTCATCGGCGAGATCGAGCCCATCACCCATCCGGTGCCGTTCTACGAGAAGGGCGACAAGCCGCTCGAGGTCGTCACCAGCCGTCAGTGGTACATCCGCAACGGCGGCCGTTCGGCGGAGCTGCGGGATGCACTCATCGCTCGCGGCCGCGAGATCGAATGGCACCCGTCGTTCATGCGCTCGCGCTACGAGAACTGGGTGGAGAATCTCAACGGCGACTGGCTCGTCTCCCGGCAGCGCTACTTCGGCGTGCCGATCCCCCTGTGGTACCGCCTCGACTCCGATGGAGCCCCGGACTACGAGAACCCGATCGTGCCCGAAAACCTGCCGGTCGATCCGATCGCCGAGGCGCCTGCCGGTTTCACAGAGGATCAGCGTGACGTGCCCGGGGGGTTCACCGCCGACCCGGACGTCCTCGACACCTGGGCGACGTCGTCGCTGACGCCGCAGCTGCTTGGGGGCTGGTCGCGTGACCAGGAGTTCTTCGACAAGGTCTTCCCCTTCGATCTGCGTCCGCAGGGACACGACATCATCCGCACCTGGCTGTTCTCGACCGTGGTCCGGGCGAATTCGCTCAACGACGCGGCCCCGTGGAAGCATGCGGCGCTGTCCGGATGGATCCTCGATCCTGACCGGAAGAAGATGTCGAAGTCGAAGGGCAACGTCGTCGTCCCCTCTGACATCCTCGCCGAAGCCAAGCCCGGTTACGGCCCGGATGCCGTGCGCTACTGGGCTGCCAGTGCCAAATTGGGCGCAGACACCGCCTATGACGTCACTCAGATGCAGATCGGTCGACGCCTGGCGATGAAGCTGCTCAATGCGTCGAAGTTCGCCCTCGCGCAGGGAGTCCACGCTGGACTCATCGGACAGCTCGGAGCTGTGACTCACGACCTCGACCGAGCACTGTTGGCGAAGCTCGCCGAGGTCGTCGATCAGGCCGGAACCCACATGGCTGCGTACGACTATGCTCATGCCCTGCGTGTGGCCGAGAGCTTCTTCTGGGAGTTCACCGACGACTACGTCGAACTCGTCAAGGACCGTTCGTACGGCGCCTCCGGCAGCGATGACCAAGTCTCGGCGCATGTCACTCTTGCGACAGCGCTCGACGTGCTGCTGCGCCTGTTCGCACCGTTCATGCCCTTCGTCACCGAGGAGGTCTGGTCATGGTGGCGCACCGGTTCGGTCCATCGTGCGACCTGGCCGGCCGATGAGTCGCTCAGCGTTCCGGGGGCCTCTGTGGATCCGGAGCTGCTCGCTTCTGTCGCGGCTGCTCTCACCGAGATCCGACGGACGAAGACTGAGGCCAAGGTCTCCCAGAAGACCGGTGTCGCAACGATCACGGTCCAGGCGCCGGCCGCGATCGTGTCGGCGATCCGGTCGGCAGAAGGCGATCTTCGGGCCGCGGGCCGCATCGAGAACCTCGTCGCAGAGGAGTCCGGAGACACGATCACGATCGGCGACGTCAGGTTCGTCGAACAGGCCTGATTGCCGGACTGATCACCAGCCCGAGCACCGACCGACCGCCGCCCTGATCAAGGACCCGATGACTGGCCGAGCCCAGAGACCCTGCGGCGCACCTCTCCCCTGGGTGGGAAGCGGACCGCCGCAGGGTCTCTGCATGTCATCGTCCACGGGACTCCGAATGCCATCGGCATCGGGAGACATGCCATCGGTCAGGTGAGGCATGGCATCAGCCACGGGAAACCGCACCGCCCCGGGCGTGTTCCGGGATCGGCACACGAAATCCGCTCTCTCCGCTCGGGCGTCCACGTAGGATGGATCCGACAACCGAAGAAGTACGGAATTCCGTCCTGACCGAAAGGCCTGTGGATCATGAGAAGCGAACTCTTTTCCCAGCGCAATGCCGAGATCCAGAACCAGGATCGCTGGACCCTCCAGTCGAAGAAGATGCTGCGCACGGTGATCACCCCGAACGCTCCGATGATCGCCACCAAGGGCGCCATGGTCGCCTATCAGGGCGATGTCCGCTTCACCCACCAGGGGTCGAAGTCGGTCGGGCAGTTCATGAAGAAGGCCGCGACCGGTGAGGGCGGCAACGTCATGCGCGTTGAGGGTCACGGTGAGATCTTCTTCGCCCGTGAGGCCTCGAACATCTTCATGATGGCCCTCGAAGGACCCCAGGATGCGCTGACGGTCAACACGTCGAACCTGCTCGCCTTCGACGACGCACTGAGCTGGGAGATCAAGCGGATCAAGGGCGGAGTCGGCGCCATGGTCAGCGGCTCGGGTCTGTTCAATCTCGAACTCGCAGGGCAGGGCACCGCCGCCATCTGCTGCAAGGGCGAGCCGATGGTGCTCGACTGCTCTCAGCAGCCGACGTTCGTCGACCCGCAGGCCGCCGTCTGCTGGTCGTCTGCACTGGCCCCGCAGATCAAGACCGATGTCAGTGTCGGCACGTTCTTCGGCCGCGGCTCCGGCGAGTCGGTCCAGCTGGCCTTCCACGGTCCAGGCTTCGTCGTGGTTCAGCCCGCCGAGAACGCGGTCTACTCGGCTGCCCAGGGCTGATCCCGGACTCTCCGAGACTACGCCGGAGCGCCGAGGCCACTGTGCACACGCCGTGGTCTCGGCGCTCCGGCGTGGTCTCGCAGTCTGCGAGCAGGTCTCAGTCGGTGACCACGGTCTGTTCGCGACCGCCACGCTCGACTCGGTACCTCACGAACGCAGGGAAGATCATTGCACACGTGAGGACGAGCACGATGACGGCGAGTCCGCCGCCCACCGAGGCGATCGTGGTATCCGAGGCGGCAGCGACCGAACCGTGCAACACGTCGGCGATCCTCGGCCCGCCGGCGACGACGACGATGAAGACACCCTGCATACGGCCGCGCATGTCATCGGTGGCCGCCTCCTGGAGCATCGTCGATCGGAAGGCCGAGGAGATGATATCCGCTCCCCCACCGACCGCCAGGCCGCAGAGCGCAACGATGAGTGCGGCCAGCCAGAATCCGGAGGCGAGTTCGAGGGACAGACCGAAGACTGTCATCGCCGAGCCCCAGACGATGATCGCGACGATCACTGCCAGCCCCTGCCGTTCGACCTTCGAGACCCAGCCGGAGAAGATTCCGGCCAGGGCGCTGCCGCCGGCCAGGGCGGCGAAGAGCAGGGAGAAGACGATGCCGCCTTCGGGCGGTCCGCCGAAGTTCTCGGCAGCGATCTGGGGAAACAGCGCCCTCGGCATGCCGAAGACCATGGCGATGATGTCGACGAGGAGGGAGACCATGACGACCGTGTTCGTCCCCAGATACCGGAACCCGTCGACGATGCCTTTGAACCCTGATCGCGTATCCGGCTGCTTCTTCGGCAAGAGTGACGGCAGCCGAATGACTGCGTAGAGCGTCGCGAAGAGGAAGACCGCGTCGAGGACGTAGAGCAGCTGGTATCCGAAGAGCGGGATGAGCGCCCCGCCGATGACCGGGCCGACGACGGCGCCGAGGGTCATCACCGTCATATTCAGCGAGTTCGCCGCCGGCAGCAGATCAAGCGGGATGATCGTCGGAATCAACGCCCCCTTCGCCGGCTGGTTGAGGCCGAAGAAGGCCTGCTGCATTGAGAACACCGACAGCAGCAGCCAGACGTTGTCGACGTTCGCCACTGCAAGCACGGCGAGGAGCGCACTGGTGACGATGAGACCGATGGTCGAGATCACCAGCAGCCGACGACGGTCGATGACATCGGCCAAGGATCCGCCCCACAGGCCGAACACGACAAGCGGGACGAGTCCGAACGCACCGGCGAGTCCGACGTATCCGGAGGACCCGGTGATGTGGTAGATCTGCGCGGGAATCGCGACGACCGTCATCTGGGCACCAATGACGGTGACGATATTGGCCAGCCACAGACGCCGGAATGCGGCGTATCTCAGTGGTCGTGTATCAGCGAAGAGCCTCATGGACTAAGAGGCTCAGGCGGACTTCTTGTTCGTCCTGTTCCGCGTCTTCGGCACCAGGGTCGGTGCGACGTTGGACTCGACGACATCCTTGGTCACGACGACCTCGGCGATGTCCTCGCGCGACGGGACGTCGAACATGACCGGCTGCAGGACCTCTTCCATGATCGACCGCAGGCCACGAGCACCGGTGCCGCGGAGCAGCGCGAGATCGGCGATGGCTTCGAGAGCCTCGGTCTCGAAGGTCAGTGAGACGTTGTCGAACTCGAACATGCGCTGGTACTGCTTGACCAAGGCGTTCTTCGGTTCGGTGAGGATGGACATGAGGGCCGCACGGTCGAGGTTCGACACGGTGGCCAGCACCGGGAGGCGTCCGATGAACTCGGGAATGAGACCGAACTTGAGCAGATCCTCGGGAAGGATGTCGGCGTAGAGGTCCTCTTCGTCGTTCTTCGACTGGAGCAGGGCACCGAAGCCGATGCCGTGCTTGCCCTTGCGGCCGGCGACGATCTCCTCCATGCCGGCGAACGCGCCGGCGACGATGAAGAGGACGTTCGTCGTGTCGATCTGCAGGAAGTCCTGGTGCGGATGCTTGCGTCCTCCCTGCGGCGGCACGGAGGCCTGAGTGCCCTCGAGGATCTTCAGCAGCGCCTGCTGCACGCCCTCGCCGGAGACATCGCGGGTGATCGACGGGTTCTCGGACTTGCGGGCGATCTTGTCGATTTCGTCGATGTAGATGATGCCGTGCTCGGCGCGCTGGATATCGAAGTCTGCGGCCTGGATGAGCTTGAGGAGGATGTTCTCGACGTCTTCGCCGACGTAGCCGGCCTCCGTCAGAGCGGTGGCATCGGCGACGGCGAACGGCACGTTGAGGCGCTTGGCCAATGATTGGGCCAGGTAGGTCTTCCCCGAGCCTGTGGGGCCGACGAGCAGGATGTTCGACTTCGCGATCTCGACCTCGGCGTCGCTGCCGCCGAGGGTCTTCGTGTCCTCGCCCGACTGCAGAGAGCGGATGCGCTTGTAGTGGTTGTACACGGCGACGGACAGCGCCTTCTTCGCGGGCTCCTGGCCGACGACGTACTCCTCCAGGAAGTCGAAGATCTCCCGCGGCTTCGGCAGCTCGAGCTCAGCCTGATCGGTGCTGGAATCGCTGAGTTCCTCTTCGATGATCTCGTTGCAGAGACCGATGCATTCATCGCAGATGTAAACACCAGGTCCGGCGATGAGTTTCCGAACCTGCTTCTGGGACTTCCCACAGAAGTTGCATTTGAGCAGATCTGCTCCGTCCGCACTGCGAGCCACTGTCACAACCTTTCGCCAGGGCACTTGGCCCCAACTCTACCGCTCGTGTTTCCTGTACCTCAATAGCTTCCCATACGACGCTGACACGAGTCCCCAGCGGCGTTATTCGGTGTGTCGCACGGCCGAGTCGTCACCGCGACCGACCGCACGCGCGAACGGGTCCGCACGAGCGGTGTCGTGCGGACCCGTTTCCGCTGGCTCTCAAGGCCAGGCGACGGTGATCAGTCCGCGTTCTTGCGCGAGGACAGCACCTGGTCGACGAGACCGTAGTCCTTGGCCTGTTCGGCCGTGAGGAAGAGGTCGCGTTCGATGTCGTTCGACACCTGCGTCGCTTCCTTGTTCGAGTGCTTGGCCAGAGTTCCCTCGAGCCACTCACGCATCCGCAGCACCTCGGCGGCCTGGATCTCGAGGTCGGACGCCTGGCCCTGCCCCTGTCCCTGCATCGCAGGCTGGTGGATGAGCACTCGCGCGTTCGGCAGCGCCAGTCGCTTGCCGGGTGTTCCGGCGGCGAGCAGCACGGCCGCGGCCGACGCGGCCTGGCCCAGGCACACGGTCTGGATCTCCGGTTTGATGTACTGCATCGTGTCGTAGATCGCCGTCATCGCCGTGAACGATCCGCCGGGCGAATTGATGTAAAGGGTGATGTCGCGGTCCGGATCCTGGGATTCGAGCACCAACAGCTGGGCCATGACATCGTCGGCGGAGGTGTCATCGACCTGCGCCCCGAGGAAGACCACGCGGTCATCGAAGAGCTTGGTGTACGGATCCTGGCGCTTGAATCCGTAGGGGGTGCGCTCCTCGAACTGGGGCATGACATAACGCGACTGCGGCATGTTCGACGCCGTCGAACCCGGCATAAAGTTCATTGAATTCATTCTTCCCTCACTCCTGCTCAGTTGTTCTCGACATCGGACGCGCGGGTGACCATCTTGTCGATGAAGCCGTATTCCAGGGCCTCTTCGGCGGTGAACCAGTGGTCGCGATCGTTGTCCTTGAGGATCTGCTCGAGAGACTTGCCGGTCTGCTCAGCAGTCAGTTCCGCCATCTGCTTCTTCATGTGCAGGATCAGTTCGGCCTGGATCTTGATGTCCGTGGCCGTGCCGCCGATGCCGCCCAGCGGCTGGTGCATGAGGATGCGGGCGTGCGGGGTGGCATAGCGCTTTCCCGGGGTGCCCGAGGACAGCAGGAACTGCCCCATCGAGGCGGCCATGCCCATCGCCACGGTCGAGACGTCGGGCTTGATGTACTGCATGGTGTCGTAGATGGCCATACCCGCGGTGACCGATCCGCCCGGGGAGTTGATGTAGAGCGAGATGTCCGCTTCCGGATCCTCAGCGGCCAGCAGCATCATCTGCGCACAGATCGCGTTGGCGTTGTCGTCACGCACCTCTGAGCCGAGCCAGATGATGCGTTCCTTAAGGAGACGGTTGAAGATATGGTCGTCCAGTCCCATTCCCCCACCGGCGTCGAGGCCGACGGGCGCTGTCATGTCGTGTGCGCTCACGTTTCACTCCTGTGTTCTGTGGATGGCTTGATATGGACTCTAACCGCTGACCATCGGGTTTTAGTCCGAGGCGGTGCCTGTGTTCGCCCTCAGCGTGAAAGGCAGCAGCGGAGATGCGAAGACGGCGGGTGCGGAACCGAATCCGCACCCGCCGTCTGATCAGGAATCCACCGCCGAGGCGGCTCTTCCTCAGTTCTCTTCCGCGGCCTCCGGGGTCTCTTCGTCCGCGTCGTCGGCCTCAGCGTCAACAGCCTCGGCGTCGTCATCGTCTCCTGCGGAGGTGAAGGCTTCCATGTCGACCACGTTTCCGGCGGTGTCCTTGACGGTGGCACCGGCGAGGACGGCGGCCAGGGCCTTGCGGCGCGAGACCTCTCCGACCAGGGCGTTGACCTGTCCGGAGCTGTCGAGCATCTGGGCGAACTCGTTCGGGTTCATGCCGTACTGCTGCGAAGCGGAGATCAGGTACTCGATGAGTTCGGGCTGGCTGACCTCGACGTTCTCGGCCTCGGAGACGGCATCGAGGATGAACTGGGTGCGCAGGTTGCGCTCGGTCTCCTCCGTGACCTCCTTGCGGTGCTCGTCGTCATCGACCCGGTTCTCGGACTCGAGGTGACGCTCCACCTCGTCGGTGACGATCTTGGCCGGAACGGGGACCTCGAGGGTCTCGATGAGGTGCTCGAGGACCTTGTCGCGGGCCTGCACGCCCTGGTCGGTCTCCTTCTGCTTGGCGGCCTGCTCACGCAGATCGTCACGCAGTTCGGCGATGGTGTCGAACTCGCTGGCCAGCTGGGCGAAGTCATCGTCGGCCTCGGGCAGTTCGCGTTCCTTCACAGCGCTCAGGGTGATCTTCACGGTGCCCTGCTCACCGGCGTGCTCGCCACCGGCGAAGGTGGTCTCGAAGGTCGTGGTCTCACCGGCGGAGAGGCCGTCGAGGGCCTCGTCCATGCCCTCGAGCATGGTTCCGGCGCCGACCTGGTACGAGATGTCAGAGGCGGTGTCGATCTCCTCGTCACCGATGGTGGCCACGAGGTCGAGAGTGACGAAGTCGTCCTTCGCAGCGGGACGCTCGACCGAGGTCAGGGTACCGAAGCGGGTGCGCAGCTGCTCGAGCTCGGCATCCACGTCTTCGTCGGTGACCTCGATGGGGTCCACCTCGACGGTGATCGAGTCGTAGGCGGGCAGTTCGATCTCGGGGCGAACGTCGACCTCGACGGTGAAGCCCAGGTCGCCGTCTTCGGTGCCGTCGAGTCCGGGAACCTCGGAGATCTCGACCTCGGGCTGACCCATCGGCTTGAGCTCGTTCTCATCGACCGCGGTGCGGTAGAAGTCATCGAGGCCGTTGTTGATGGCCTCCTGGATCACTGCCGGCCGACCGATCCGCTGATCGATGATGCGAGTCGGGACCTTGCCCTTGCGGAAGCCGGGGACGGTGACCTGCGCACCGATGGTCTTGTATGCCTCGTCGACGCTCGGTTTGAGTTCGGCGTATGGGACTTCCACGCTGATCTTGACCCGCGTGGGGTCGAGTTGCTCGACGGAGCTCTTCACAGTGCGACCTTTCAATTTCGACAGTCATGCATTTGCGGCCATCTTCCGACCCGACCGGCCCAGTTCGTGACCACAAACGGTCAGCTCACAGCCTGATCGGCCATCTCCTGGCCTTAAGGGGGAGCGAAAGTCCACGAATACTTCGCGCACGTCCGCAAGACGCAATCACCCATATTACGCGAAACCCCAACCGATACGCGAAACCGGGCGCATTTCACCCGTCGTCGCGGCGCGAGGGTCCGTAGAGCTCATCGAGGGTGATGATGACATTCGCCGCTGTCCAGGACAGCGGCGCCACTGAGACGGGCTCACCGTCGGCGCTGACCTTCTCGGGAAAGGAACCGACGACGGTGCGGTTCGCGCTCAGCCAATCGAGGACCGCCTCGGCGCGTTCGACGTCCCCGAGGCGGGCGAAGCCGAGCCCCATGAGCGAGGTCGACGGGGTCCAGCTCGACCGGTCGATGAGCCAGCCGTGTCCGGGCTTGATCCCGCCGGCCGGCTGTTCCAGCCGCTCCCAGGCGCCCGCGAGCATCGGTGCCTCGAGCACGGGCGGTTTCGCGTGCTTGCCCTGTCCTGCCGCCGAAGCTGCCGATTCATCGCGCGCGCCTACACCCGATAGCGAGAGGTAGGCGATGGCCGAGTCGGATCCGCCCGATGTCGGGTAGCGCTGCAGACCGTTGGCACCGAAGGTCCGGGCGAACGTCTCGGCGAAGGCCTGCGCAGTCCCGAACACTGCGTCCACTCCTCCGCCGAGGTGGTCCCACAGTTCCGGTTCTGCCGCGCAGAGTCCGGTCAGTGCGTCGAGGCCGACGAGCGTCGGCGCGGCCAGGCCGAGCGTGACCCTGGATTCGACGACCTCCCAGTAGTCCGGGCCCGCCGGCGGGAGGCTGTGGCCGTGTCCTGTGTGGTCGAAGAGCCGTTCGGATGTCCGGTGCAGGAGGCTCCGCAGTTCGGCCAGAGCGAACGATTCGCCGTTCGCCGACGGCGCGGAGTGGACCTCGGAGACCGCCCACAGGACCAGTCCCAGCGCGTCGAACTGAGATTGACGGTCATCGGGGGCCAGGCCCGTCTCGGGTATCACCCGAGCGGCGAACGAACCGTCGGACGCCTGCAGTGATTGGAGATAGAGGAGCTGCTTCCAGCCGTATTCGGCGAAGCCGATGCGCACGAACGCGACCGCGGCGAATGCGGCATCGCGGGCCCAGACGTAGCGCCAGGGGCCGACTCCTCCGGCCAACGTCGCTGGCAGTTCGTCGCTGAGCACCCAGAGATCGAGCAGGGCGGAGACCGCCGCTTCTCGTCGCTGCGCGGGCAGGGTGGCAAGCCAAGGGGCGCATCCGTCGAGGAAGTCCTGCTGACGTCGCGCGGGGCCCGAATCGTCGACATCGGGCATCACCCGAGAGGATGCGGGCAGGTCCCGTGCTTCGTCGGCTCCGAGGCCTCTGCGCTGACCGGAGGCGGTGTAGGCGACCGTGACTGATCGGACCGGATCGGGGTCCCCTGCCTCGGCGATGGCGGCGGCCATGCCTCCGCCGAGTCCGAGCAGGCCCAGCCCGGCGGCGCCGCCGGTGAGGACCTGGCGGCGGGAGAGTCGCGCGGTCGACACCCGCCCCAGTCCTCGTCCGTGCATGGCCGTATCCTACCGGGAGGGGCGTATGGTCAGAAAAAACCGGCCTGACCCGAAGGTCAGACCGGCTGTGGAGGGGATGACGGGAATCGAACCCGCACCATCAGTTTGGAAGACTGAGGCTCTACCATTGAGCTACATCCCCGTGGTGCGAGATTGACTATAGTCGAGACTTCCCACCGGCACCAAATCGGTCTTTCATGAACTAGGTCACATCGCCGTCGAACCCCGAGTCCGAGGTGCGATTGCGGACCCGGCTGTGGTTAGATAGTAGCCGTCGCGGGATGTGGCGCAGCTTGGTAGCGCATCTGTTTTGGGAACAGAGGGTCGCAGGTTCAAATCCTGTCATCCCGACACATGGAAGCCGCCCGGACCGACTGGTCCGGGCGGCTTCTTCATGCGCTCGCGGCCTTCAGGCGTCGAAGTCGATGATCTGACGCACGACCCGACCGTCTGACAGCGCATCGAAGGCCGCATTGAGGTCGTTCAGACCGATGGTGTCGGAGATCAGCTCCTCGACCGGCAGCTTGCCCGCCCGCCACAGGTCGGCGTAGACGGGGATGTCCCGGCTCGGCACCGCTGAACCGAGATAGGAGCCGATGACTGTGCGCGCCTCAGCTGTCAGCGTCACCGGTGTGATGCGCGACTGAGCATCCGGGGCAGGCAGACCCACCGTCACCGTCGTCCCACCCACGGCCGTCGCTGCGAACGCGGTCTCGAATGCGCGGGCATGGCCGACGCATTCGATGACGATCGGAGCCTTCCGGTCTCCAAGCTGTTCCGGGGTGTAGACCTCGACGGCCCCGAGTTCCGTCGCACGCACGAGTTTGTCCGGGTTCGCGTCGACCCCGATGACTCCCGCGGTGTCGATCGACAGCGCCGTGATGAGCGCGGCCATTCCCACACCGCCGAGGCCGACGATCATCACCTCGTCATCGGGACCGGGGCGACCGGCGTTGAGCACCGCTCCCCCGCCGGTGAGCACCGCGCAGCCGAGCACCGCGGCGATCGGCGCTGGAACGTCATCGTCGATCGGCACGACCGAGGCACGGTTGAGCACCGCATGGGTGGCGAACACGGACGCGCCGAGGTGGTGGAGCACCTCGATGCCGATGTGATCGTGCAGACGCACCTTGTGCCCGTCGAAGGGCAGGGTCCCCGCGCCGTTCGTGGCACTGCCCGGAGTGCACGGGAGTTTGCCGTCGGTGCGGCAGTTCGCACATTCCCCACACCGGGGCAGGAACACTGTGACGACCTGCTGTCCGACCTCGAGGTCGTCCACACCCTCCCCGAGCGCCTCGACCACGCCGGCACCTTCGTGGCCGAGCAGCATCGGCAGGGGCCGGGGCCGATTGCCGTCGACGACGGAGAGGTCCGAGTGGCAGACCCCGGCCGCGCGCATCCGGATGAGCACCTCGCCGGGACCGGGTTCGTCGAGCTCGAGGTCCTCGATCGTCATCGGCTGCGAGGTTGCGAACGGACGCGGCCGTTCCATCTCACGCAGCACTGCGCCTCTGATCTTCACAGCAGTCCTCCGTCAGCAGCATTTCCCAAACCCATCGCGATCATCTCGCCTCTCGCACCTTCCGTCGTCATCGCGGCCTGACTGTCACAGGGCCTGCCGGCCCTGCTCCTCGTAGTCGGCCATGATGGCGATGCGGCGTGAGTGACGGTCGTCCCCGGAGAACGGTTCGGCCAAGAAGGCATCGACGATTGCGATCGCTTCTGCCTCCGGGTGCTGGCGAGCACCGACCGCGACGATCTGTGCGTCGTTGTGCTGGCGGGCCAGCTTCGAGATCTCCGGGTTCCAGGCCAGGGCCGTGCGCGCGCCCTTGACGAGGTTGGCCGCCATCTGCTCCCCGTTGCCGGATCCGCCGATCACGACGCCGAGTGCGTCGACGCCCGCAGCCTGATCGTCGACGACGCCCTGGGCGGCGGCGATACAGAACGCCGGGTAGTCATCGAGGGCATCGTATTCGAGGGCGCCGTGGTCGACGATCTCGTGCCCCGCCTCGGCGAGGTGGGCCTTGAGGACCTCTTTGAATTCGAATCCGGCATGGTCGGTGCCGAGGTGAACCTTCATCTGTGTGCCTTTCGCAAATCGCTGCGGATCGCTCGTCGCCGGTGGCGAACCGAGCGGTCATCGCGTGTCGGGAGCGGGTGGTGCTGGTCGAGTGCTCGAGTGCGGGCACTCACATGAGCGGGGGTGCGAACCTCAGTCGAAGTTCGGTCCCTGGTCGCGAGTGCGCTTGAGCTCGAAGAAGCCGGGCGTCGAGGCGACCGCGAGGACACCGTCGAAGAGGCGGCCCGCGTCCTCACCCTTCGGCGCCGGAGTCACGACGGGTCCGAAGAACGCGGTGCCCGCAACACGGCAGATCGGGGTTCCGACGTCGTCGCCGACAAGCGACAGGGCTTCGTCGTGGGAAGCCTGAAGCGCCGCGTCGTAGTCGTCGCTCTCACCGTACTTCATGAGATCCGCCGGCAGCCCCACCTCGGCGAGGGCCTCGGAGACGGCCTTCTCGAAGTCCTTCTCTCCGTCCGGGTGAATGCGGGTGCCGATGGCGGTGTAGAGCGGTTCGGCCACCTCGTCGCCGTGTTCGGCGATGGCGGCGGTGACGATCCGCATCGGAGCCAGCGCACGATTCATCAGCTCGCGGTAGTCATCGGGAATGTCCTTGTCGCGGTTGAGGAAGTTGAGGCTCATCGGCCGGAACTTCACCTCGACGTCGCGCACCTTGGCCACTTCGAGCCCCCAGCGGGAGGTCATCCAAGCCCACGGGCATGCAGTGTCGAACCACAGATCGAGTGTTTCCTTGCTCACTGTCTCTCCTCATTCTCGGGTTGTGCACGTGCCGCGGAGGGCACCCGCAGTTCCGATGCTCAATCTACCAACAAGGGCCGAACGCACCGAAAGCGGTCGGATCGCGGTCGAGTCATGCCGGGAAGAGGAATTCGACCGCTGGGTCGGTCGTTCATGAAAGAATGGCCGAGTACACCCGGTTCCCGAAGCGAAGGTCACCTCACTGTGCCGCAATACAACCTCACCCGCGACGAAGCACGCGAAAGGTCCACCCTGGTGGACGTCTCGAGCTACGAGCACACCCTGATCCTCACGGGAGAGGGTGAGAGCTTCCGCGTGCGCTCGCGGATCCGGTTCACTGCCGCACCGGAGTCAACGACCTTCATCGACGCCATCACCGCCAGCGTCGAACGCGTGCGCCTCAACGGTCTCGACCTCGATCTCGCCGAGGTGGTCTCCCCCGCCCGCATCGGCCTTCCCGGTCTCGCCGCCGAGAACGAGCTCGTCATCGACGCGCACTTCTCGTATATGAACACAGGGGAGGGACTCCACCGCTTCGTCGATCCTGTCGACGACGAGGTCTATCTCTATTCGCAGTTCGAGGTGCCCGACGCCCGGCGTGTGTTCCCCGTCTTCGAACAGCCGGACATCAAATCCCCTTTCTCCTTCACAGTCGTCGCCCCTGAGAAGTGGACAGTCGTCTCCAACTCACCCACACCGACGCCGGGTGACCCGATCGAGACGTTCACCGACCTCGGCGAAGCGCCGATCGAAGGAATGGCCGTGTGGCAGTTCGCGCCCACGACACCGATATCGTCCTATATCACCGCGATCATCGCCGGTCCCTACCGGTCGGTCCATTCGGAACTGATCTCTTCGGACGGATCTCCTGTCCCCCTCGGCCTGTACTGCCGATCCTCACTGTTCGACTACCTCGACGCTGACAACCTCTTCGGTGTTACGAAGGCCGGCTTCGAGTTCTTCGAACGCGAGTTCGGAGTCTCCTATCCCTTCGAGAAATACGATCAGCTCTTCGTCCCTGAGTTCAATGCCGGGGCGATGGAGAATGCGGGGGCCGTGACGATCCTCGAGAACTATGTGTTCCGGTCCCGTCCGACCGAAGCACTCGTCGAGCGTCGAACCGTCACCGTCCTCCACGAACTCGCCCACATGTGGTTCGGCGACCTCGTGACCATGCGCTGGTGGAACGACCTCTGGCTCAATGAGTCCTTCGCCGAGTTCATGTCGACGCTGGCTACCGCGGAGGCGACGAAGTTCGCCGATGCGTGGACGACCTTCGCCACGATCGAGAAGTCCTGGGCCTACCGCCAGGATCAGCTGCCGAGTACCCATCCGATCGTTGCCCCGATCGAGGATCTCGCCGATGTCGAGGTCAACTTCGATGGAATCACCTACGCCAAGGGCGCCTCGGTGCTCAAGCAGCTCGTGGCCTGGGTCGGACGGGAGGAGTTCTTCACCGGGCTCAAGCGCTATTTCGACAAGCATTCATGGTCGAACACGGAGCTTGCCGATCTGCTCGATGAGCTCGCCGCCACCTCGGGCCGCGATCTGACCAGCTGGTCGAAGCTGTGGCTCGAGGAGTCCGGGGTCAATCTCATCGAAGCCGACCTCCAGACGACGGGCGAAGCCGACGCCGAAGTGGTCGGAAGTCTGCGAGTCACGCAAGCTCCGTGGTCGCTCGACGGTCAGCCGACTCCGTCGCTGCGTCCGCATCGCCTGGCGATCGGCTTCTACTCCGATTCCGGAGACGGACGGCTCGCCCGCACTCACTCGTTCCCCATCGACATCGACTCCGCTGCCGTCACCGTCGACGAGGCGCGGGGACTGCCCCGCCCGGACGTCATCGTCGTCAACGATGCCGATCTCAGCTACGCCAAGGTGAGGTTCGACGATCGCAGCATGGCCGCCGCTGCCCACCGGCTGAGCGACTTCGATGATTCGCTCACCCAGCTGCTCGTGCTCGCTACCCTGTGGGACGAGGTCCGCGACGGTCAGCGTCCGGTCCAGGACTACCTCGACACCGTCATCACCCATCTGGGTGCGATCACGCACTCCTCGGGTCTGCTCACCCAGATGCGTCAGCTCGACACCGCGGTCTCGTCCTACCTGCCTCCCGATCAGCGCAAGGCCGTGCATGCCCGACTCGCCGACCGGTTCATCGAGCTGCTGGGAACCATCGAGGAGGGCACTGATCAGGCCTTCCAATTCGTCCGCGGGTTCATCAGACACGCTGTCACCGAGGAGCAGCTGGAGCGCCTGAAATCATGGTTCGATCCCGCATGCGAATCCGTCTCCGGGATCGCCCTCGACACCGATCTCACCTGGGAGATCCTCATCGGCCTGTGTGCCAACGACGCCGTCGACGATTCGGCCGTTCAGGAGATGAGCCGACGCGATCCCACCGCCACCGGCGCCCGACAGGCCGCGACCGCACGAGCCTCCCGCCCCACCTCGGCGGCGAAGTCCGAGACCTTCACCCGCCTCGTCGACGCTGTGGATCTGCCGAATTCCGAACTCGGGGCACTGGCTCTCGGCTTCGGCACCGGGCTGCAGCGACCCGATGGTGAGATCATCACTGCACAGGAGCCGCTGCGGCCGTTCGCCGATGAGTACTTCGACCGCGTCGCGGGCTGGTGGGAGACCAGAACCCTCGAGACCGCGCAGACCTTGACTCTGCGCCTGTTCCCACCGGTGAGTTCCGTCACGGTCTCATCCGCCCGACAGTGGCTGGCCGATCATCCCGCGGCGCCGAAGGGCCTGCTGAGGCTGATGAGGGAGAACCTCGCCGAGGTCGAACGGGCGCTGGAGGTTCAGCGTGTGTCCAGCGCTTCCAAGGGATCATTGAACCTCGAGGGCTAGTCTCGAGAAATCATGACTTCTGACGCAATGGAAAACACTGTTCAAGCCGCAAGTGACTTCGATTGGTCGTTCCTCCTCGGTGCTCCGCTGCAGATCACGGTCATCGTCATCATGGCCTTCGTCGTCAATCTCATCGTCCGGTACTTCATCCGCCGGTTCACCACCGCGGTCGCCAAAGGCACGGTCGGCAGTGAGAAGGCCGAAGGTGCTGGGCTGACGAAGTTCTCGTCTGCCGCGCTCGAAGCGCAGCGGACGGGGATCGACCAGCAGACGATCAAGGAACGGCGTGCGCAGCGGGCCAAGACCGTGGGTCGCATGCTGTCCTCGGTGACGACGATCCTCATCAGCGTCATCGCCGCGCTGATGATCCTCGACGCGCTGAGCTTCAATATCGCGCCGATCCTCGCATCTGCCGGTATCGCCGGTGTCGCCATCGCCTTCGGTGCGCAGGAGCTCGTCCGTGACTACCTGTCCGGTTTCTTCATCGTCATCGAGGATCAGTACGGAATCGGCGACACCGTCGACCTGGGCGAAGCCGTCGGCGAGGTCGAGGACGTCGGACTGCGCCGGACCCAGGTCCGTGACCTCACCGGCACCCTGTGGCATGTGCGCAACGGCGAGATCCTGCGCGTGGGCAACCTCTCCCAGGGCTGGGCCCGCGCCGTTCTCGACATCCCCATCGACTACCGAACTTCGATGGATGACTACCGCGAGATGACCGCGGACGTCACCCGCACCCTGAAGAAGGATCCCGAGATCGCCCGAGCCATGCTCGAGGATCCGGAGATCGCCGGTGTGCAGTCCCTGTCCGGGTCGTACCGGGTCATCCGCACGATGGTCAAGACGAAGCCGAACCAGCAGTGGATGGTCGAACGTGCCTTCCGCGCCGAGCTCATGACGGAGCTGGCCAAGCGAGGAGGGCAGATCGGAATGGTCCAGGAGACCGTTCTGCGCACGCTGCCGGGCACGGATGAGAAGTCCTCCGAGGAGAACTCCTCAGCAGAGAGTTCCGTGACCGGGTCCGTCGTCACCACCTCCGTCCGGGACAAGCACGGTCGGGACGAGCACCGGGGACAGAAGTCCTCGGCCAGTCGCAGCAGCGAATCCCCCTCCCCGCTGCCCAGCGAGCAGGAGATCCGCGCCGGCGCACAGGAGGACTCACCGAGCGAAGGGTCGAACGATGACGCAGACGAGTGACGATTCGATCTTCGCGGCCGTCGGCGGCCATGAGACGTTCACCCGCCTCGTCGATGTCTTCTATGAGCATGTCGACGAGGATGCGCAGCTCATTGCGATGTACCCGGACGGGCACGAACTCACCGGGGCGAAGCACCGCCTGCAGACCTTTCTCGAGCAGTACTTCGGCGGACCGTCGACCTATCAGGAACAGCGCGGACATCCTCGCCTGCGGATGCGTCACTTCGACTACCCCATCGACTTCGACGCGAGGGACCGCTGGCTGCGATGCATGCGCGCAGCCCTCGACGACGTCGCCCTGCCTCCGCTCTACGACGAGATGTTCTGGGACTACTTCCAACGGGCGGCGACCGCGATGGTCAATTCCGCGAATCCCAACATCCGCTGATCAGGTGCGCGTATGCCGCGCGCTGATCGCGCCGGATGATCGCGACCGTCGAACGGCCGGTCCGCAGGCTGGGCATTGTGCCCAGGCGATGCGGCGACTTCATGCGAGGCAGTGTCTCATACGCGGGCGCGGGTGAGCAGATGGCCTCCCGGTGCGGCGATGCGCAGCCAGCCCGAGGCCTCCATCACGCTCAGCTTCCTGTCATCGTCGCGCCCGGCATTCGGGATGAAGCGCAGCGCGGCGGCAGCGAACGCCAGACCGCCGGGCAGTCCGGTACCGGCGGCACCCTTCATCTCGCGTGACCACACCCGGGAGCGCAGTGCTTTGACAGCGTGACCTCCCGAACCCTGGGGCGCACCGGCGCTGACCTCTTCGATCCCCTCGGCCGCGGCGGCATGAAGGTCGCCTACCGTGATCGTGTCGCGCATCTGCCATCCGGTGCGCGGCGGCGCGATGCCGGTCCAGGACACGAGCACCGAATTCGGAGGCACCGGCAGCGAGGCGCCGTTCTCCTCCCGGGCGAAGCGATCGAGCAGGTTGGACAGCGGCACCGCCTCGTCGAGCCCGTCGAGTTCGGATCCGCGCAGCCGCAGCATCCGCATGCCGAGGACGAGCGGGGTCGGGTCGCCGATCCCATGCGGGAACAGCGGTGCGACCGAGGCCGCCAGGACGTCGGAGAAGACCTGCAGGCGCATCACCCCGTCGGAATCGGCCTTGTGGGCCAGCGAGGTGAAGGCGGACAGGTCGCGCATGGCCAGCGGGTCGGCGATCTCGAGCACACTCACCGGCGCGCCCTCCGCAGCGGTACCTTGCCGCCGAGCACGGAGTCCATGGCTTCGGTCTCTGCTGCGCTCAGCCGCCGCGGTCGGCCCGAGGCCTTGTCGATGAAGACGACGACCGTTTCGGCGACCGTATACGCGCGGGAGCCGTCGGGTTCGCAGATGACATAGCCGACCGTCACCGAAGCCGGGCTGACATCGCTGATGACGAGATCGACTGCGATGGGGCCGGACCGGTACGGAATCGGAGCACGATATTCGATCGCATGAGAGGCCACGAGCAGTTCGGTCGTCGCCGAGGCTGCCGCAACGACGGCGGGAATCTCCACCCCGCTGATGGTCGCGGCGATTCCGAAGTGACCGGGTGTGGTCGGGGCATCCGTGCTGTGCGTCGGGGACCCGAGGACCCGCACTCGGGCCTCTTCGAGCAGCCGCAGCTGGGTGACGTTGTTGACGTGCCCGTAGACGTCCATATCACCCCATCTCAGCTCCAGCAGTACGCGGGTGAAGTCGTCGAGAAGGGGGTCGGTGGCGCCTGAGTGCATGCGTCCCATCATGCCACCTTCCGCCCGGTGGTGTCGCACGCGATAGGATCGTGAACTGAACGCACGATCGGCACCGCCGTCCGAGGGAGAGAACCTATGACCGAAGAAGCATCCACCGAGGCTGAGGCGAATGTTGCACGATTGCACGAGATCCTCGACCTGCGGCGGCTCGACTTCACCGCGGCTTCGAGCGAGTCGGACTTCTTCATCGGCCACAGCCAGTACAAGCCGGACGGACGGGTCTATGGCGGTCAGGTGCTTGCGCAGTGCGTCGTCGCCGCTGCCGCAACTCTCCCCGAGGATCGGCTGATCCATTCCCTGCATGGGTATTTCCTCCGCGCCGGCGACGTCAGTGAGCCGATCGAGTTCGGCGTCGAGCGTCTGCGCGACGGTCGCTCTTTCTCCGCCCGCCGAGTGCATGCCTATCAGAAGGGGGCGCCGATCCTCTCCCTCATCGCCTCTTTCCAGGACGAACAGCCGGGCCTCGAACACTCCGAGGAGATGCCGACCGGACTGCCGGCCCCTGAGGACTGTCCCGAGGTGCTCGACCTCATCGGCGACGATGATTCCCCGGTGACAACGGAATGGCTGGCCAAACGCCCCTTCGAGATCCGGCCCGTCGAGACCTCCCTGCACGCCCCTCAGACCACAGCAGCCGCGTCTCGGGAGCAGCATTCCTGGATCCGCACCAGCGCACCGTTCGGTGACGACCCGGTGCTCAATGCCGCCGCTTTGGCCTATGCCAGCGATTTCAACCTGCTCGAGCCCGTGCTTCTGCACCACGATCTCACCTGGCGGACTCCTGGCCTGCGGGTGGCCAGCCTCGATCACGCGATGTGGTGGCACAGGCGAGTCCGCGTCGACGAGTGGATGCTCTACGTGCAGGAGTCCCCAGCATCACAGGGTGGTCGAGGACTCGGCTATGGACGCATCTTCTCCCAGGACGGAACTCTGCTCGCCACCGTGGCCCAGGAGGGTATGGTCCGGGTCAAGGAGTCCCGATGAGCGACGACACCACGATGATGGACATCATCGGCACCATCCTCCTTCGACTCGTCACTGTGGCGCTATTCATCGTCATTGCGATCCTCGCGCTGCTGTTCTTGCGGTCGAACACTGACCTGCACATGGGCTTCATCGCCGTCCTGGCCATCGCGGTGGGCGTCGTCGGTGCGCTGCTCCTCCGGCTGCTCTTCACCGGCCTGTCGCGCCTCGGGCGCACGAGCGATCACTGAACTCCGTAGAACGCACGCTCACCGAACGCCGTCGGCTGCCGGAGCGGACCACCCGCAGAGTCGCTGACGCCGTGTGGGCGAGCCGCGGTTGAGGAAAGAGCGTCGTCGTCCTCGGCAGCGACACAGCGATGCCCCGGTCCTGGTGACCGGGGCATCGCTGTGTCTGGCTCTGCGGCAGCGGATCAGTCGCGGGTGAGGCGACGATGCGTGACGCGGTGCGGCCTGGCCGCATCCTCGCCGAGGCGCTCGACCTTGTTCTTCTCATAGGCTTCGAAGTTGCCTTCGAACCAGTACCAGGCGGCCGGGTTCTCTTCCGTGCCTTCCCACGCGAGGATGTGGGTAGCGACTCGGTCGAGGAACCACCGGTCGTGGGAGACGACCACGGCACAGCCGGGGAATTCGAGCAGAGCGTTCTCCAGCGACCCGAGCGTTTCGACGTCGAGGTCGTTCGTCGGCTCGTCGAGCAGCAGCAAGTTGCCGCCCTGCTTGAGCGTCAGAGCGAGGTTGAGTCGATTGCGCTCACCGCCGGAGAGGACTCCGGCCTTCTTCTGCTGGTCCGGGCCTTTGAAACCGAACGCCGAGACGTACGCACGCGAAGGCATCTCCACCGAGCCGACCTGGATGAAATCGAGTCCGTCGGAGACGACCTCCCACAGCGTCTTATCCGGGTCGATGCCGCCGCGGGACTGGTCGACATAGGAGATCTTCACGGTCTCGCCGATCTTGAGGTCTCCCCCGTCGAGCTCTTCGAGACCGACGATCGTCTTGAACAGGGTCGACTTGCCGACGCCGTTGGGACCGATGACACCGACGATGCCGTTGCGCGGCAGTGAGAAGCTCAGATCGTCGATGAGCTGACGTCCGTCGAACCCCTTCTCGATCTTGTCCGCTTCGATGACGACATCGCCGAGGCGAGGCCCGGCCGGGATCTGAATCTCTTCGAAATCGAGCTTCTTGGTCTTCTCGGCTTCGGCGGCCATCTCCTCATAGCGGGCCAGACGGGCCTTCGACTTCGTCTGCTTCGCCTTCGGGTTCGACCGTACCCATTCGAGTTCGTCCTTGAGGCGCTTGGCCAGCTTCGCGTCCTTCTTCCCCTGGACCTGGAGCCGCTCGCGCTTCTTCTCAAGATAGGTGGAGTAGTTGCCTTCGTAGGGGTAGAGGTGACCGCGGTCGACCTCGGCGATCCATTCGGCGACGTGGTCGAGGAAGTACCTGTCGTGCGTGATGGCGATGACGGCACCGGGGTAGGACGTGAGGTGCTGCTCGAGCCACAGCACCGACTCCGCGTCGAGGTGGTTCGTCGGTTCGTCGAGGAGCAGCAGGTCCGGCTTCTCCAGCAGCAGCTTGCACAGCGCCACGCGACGACGCTCACCGCCGGAGAGCACCGAGACATCGGCATCCGGCGGCGGGCAGCGCAGAGCATCCATCGCCTGTTCGAGCTGGGAATCAAGATCCCACGCATCGGCGGCGTCAATGGCTTCCTGCAGCTTGCCCATCTCTTCCATCAGTGCGTCGAAGTCCGCATCGGGATCCGACATCTCCTCGGAGATCGCATTGAATCGGTCGACCTTCGCCTTGATCTCGCCGACGCCCTCCTGGACATTGCCGAGGACGGTCTTCTCTTCGTTCAGCGGGGGCTCCTGCATGAGGATGCCCACACTGTAACCGGGGCTGAGCCGAGCCTCACCATTCGATGGCTGCTCCAGGCCCGCCATGATCTTGAGGATCGTTGATTTGCCGGCGCCGTTGGGGCCGACCATACCGATCTTCGCTCCGGGATAGAACGACATCGATACATCGTCGAGGATGACTTTGTCACCGTGCGCCTTACGCGCCTTATGCATGGTGTAGATGAATTCGGCCATAGTGGTCTCAGGCTATCGTTTTGGCACACCCCAGCGCGAATTGACGATCGCTTGAAGACCAGTGCTCACCGCGACGCCGCGGAGGCACCGCTGTCAGTCAAAAGTACTGAGAGCTCCAGTGGATGCTCATCCGCCGCCCAGCGACGGGGCCTCACCGTCGCTGTCGCCGCCCTCTGCCGAACCAGAGGAGGAACCGCCGCCCTCCGCCGAGCTCTGAGATCCTGTCGATCCCTCAGAACCCGTTCCGCCGTCGGATCCCGACGAATCGTCGCTGGGCTGGGGAGACTCCGTCGGACCGTCGTCTCCGTTGATGTCTTCGCCCGGCAGGTGCCCGGCGCCGTTCGAGTCGCCGTCTTCGTCGCGCTTCTCCCCCTTGGGCGCCTTGACGCCTTCGGGCCTGTCGACCTCGCCGAACAGGCAGGAGCCCGTCGACTCCGTGGGCTGCATGAGTTCAGCGGTGGCTTTGCCGGCACGGATCTCCCCGATGACGCAGCCTTTGTCAGTCTTGACACCGAACATCTTCGACGGCACGTCATTGCCGAGAGGCGACTCATCGAGTGTCGCTTCGAGCTGCTCGGGCTTGTACCCGGCATCGAGCATGGTGGTGAAGAACTTCTTCGTCGACGGCACCGAATCCTTGTCACCGGTGATCGGCTTGACGGCCTTGAGCACCTTATCCACTTCAGCGACCGGTGTCGGATGGGTCTTCTTCGGTTCCGGCTGAGAATCATCTGAGCCGAAGCCCAACAGAGAGCAGCCTGACAGTGCCAGTGTCAGTGCTGCGGCACCCAGCACAGGAACGAGACGCATCTGAGACCTCGGCGGGAGGGGACGATTGACAGTCTCACTCTAACCGATCGGGTCCGCCCCTGCGGGCAGCGAATCGGTCAGAACGGCGCAGCGGCGGCTGCAGTCTCACGCGCGATGGCGTCCTCGTCGCTGTCAGATGCCGATTCGGCACCCGCCGTTCCGTCCACGCCGGCACCTCCGACGTCGGCGGCACCCGTGCCGTCGCCGACGGCCGATGATTGCTCAGCGTCATCGTCATCCGCCTCGGCGACCGAATATGCGGAGCGCGCCGAAGTCGAATACCCGTTGTGCTCGACGTCCGATCCTGCGGGTGCGGCCGGCGCCTGCGATTCCAGACCGTCCCAACCGTCGCCCGGACTCGATTCGGAATCCGTCGCCTGCTTCCCCTGATTCTGACCACGATCGGGGGCCTTCGACCTCCGGTAGTGCGCGGTGCCGTAGCGCAGGTCGGGTCCGATGTGGTCGGCCACGACAGTCGGGGCGATCCCGCTGCGATCGCCGTTGTCCCACTGACGGATCTTCAGACTGCCGGTGACGATCACCGCGGTACCCGGCTGAAGTGTCATCGAGGAGTTGCTGGCCAGGTCGCCGTAGCAGTCGACGCTGAACCACGAGGTGCCGTCGTCGATGAACTCGCCCGTATCTTTGTCTATGCGCCAGTGGTTGACCGCCAGTCGAAAGGACGCACAGGCTCGTCCGGACGGCAGCGTCCGGGCATCGGGGGCGGTGGCGATGGTGCCGGTCAGCGTGATCGGAATGGCGGACATCGGAGGCTCCTTCGAATTGTCGAGTGCACCCGCCCATCGGTGGACGTGCGCATCATCAGTCAGCCTGGAACTTCGCCGCCGTGTCCAGAGACGCCGAATGCCCTGTGGAAAGACGATCTCCGTCCACAGGGCATTCGCGCTCGAGTCAGATGACCCGTGCGTTGAAGTCTCAGCTGAGCATCTCGAACGCCCGCCGGTGCTCTCCGATCACGCGCTTGACCGGATCGAGGTAGGAACTCTGGGCGACTCGACCGACAGCATCGCGCAGCTTTCCGTCGACCTCTGCAGCTGCGTCCTTCGCTCCTCTGCTTCGGGCTGACTTCGACATCAGTGAGGTGATGAGCGAGCCGATGAGTCCGATCACGAGGATGCCGATGCTGAGAATCCAGCACCACGTCGGCAGCGACCCCGCGCCGAGAGCCGCGACCAGCGCGGACACGATGACCCCGACGATGCCGATGATCGTTGCCACGAAGAAGATGATCTGCAGGGCGTTGGCCAATGACCACCATCCGGGACTCTGTCGTGTGATATCCACAGCCGTGACGGCCGAGTCGAGGTTCTCCGAGAGTTCGGCTGTGCTCGTCTTCTCGGCCTCGGCGGCATCGTTCTGCCACGCCTGCGGCATCGTCGCCACCGATTCGCTGATTAGTTCGTGGGCCATCAGTCTCACATGCGAGTTCTGGGCCTTCGCCGTGGCCGGAACCGAGGCCCGCACGAGTTCGTCGCGGCCCTGTCCGTGCTTGGCGCCGAGAGGGTCGGGAGCGTTGCGCTGCATCCAGGCGAGCACTAAATAGCCCGTCTTGCGATACGCTCGGCGGATGTAGTCGTCGTGAACGGTCTGCGCCACGGCTTCGACTCCTGCCGCGTCGGACATCGTCTCGACCAGGCGCGATGCTCCCGGCAGCTCGTCCGGTGGCGCCACAGGCTCCCCGAGCTCGGTGCGGATCCGTTTGGCCATCGCCTGCATGTCGGCAAGCAGACGTTCGGCCGCCGCGTCCTTCGAGTCGACCGTGTCGGCAAGAATGCTCCGCAGCTCCGGAATCCCATCCCGTGTCGTCGCCGAGGACACCCTCACGTTCGTCTCACTCAGGCCGTCTTCATTGAGCAGTTGCCGCAGATGGTCGACGGCCGCCTTCTGCTCCTCAGGACTGAGCTTGTCGATCTGGTTGAGGACGACGACCATGTTCGAACTGTTCTCGGCGAGTTTGGCCAGGTAGTCCGAGTGCAGGGAGAAGTCCGCATACTTCTGTGGGTCGACCACCCAGAAGACGACGTCGACGAGTCCGACGAGGCGGTCGGACTCGACACGATGCTCGACGGCAGTCGAGTCGTGGTCAGGCAGGTCGAGGAGGATGAGTCCGTGCAGCCGTCGCTGGTCGTCGCCGTCGAGTGCCGATTCGCGCCAGGTTCGGCTCCGTTCGGGCACACGCAGCCAGTTCAGGACATCGTTGCCGCCCTCGCCCCAGACGCAGGCGGTCGGCCGCGATGTCGTCGGACGGCGAACACCCACACGAGCGATCTCGAGACCGGCGACCGCGTTGAATAGAGAGGACTTGCCCGATCCTGTTGACCCGGCGAACGCCACCACGGTGAAGTCCTCCCCCAGGCCGAGGCGGTCTTCGGCACGGTCGAGCAGGTTCTGAGCATCTGCACGCACGTCGCCGCCGAGCTTGTCCTGACTCAGAGACAGCGAATGTCGGATGCCTTCGGCCAGACGTCGGATCTCGGTCTGCGCAGAACTGTTCACAATGCCACCTCAAGTCGTTCACCGGACGAGCGCAGCGCGCCCGCTTGCCGCGCCGGTACCGCGGATAGTCTCAGTGCGTTGTCGAATGGTGCCCGGCAGTCGGCGACTATTCCCGCAGCGGCGGAGAGGAACCGCTGCCGGATCGAAGCGATGAGTTCGCGCGCCTCCGCCTCCCCGAAGATGGTCTCCGCCAGGCTCAGTGCCACACCTGCGCCTTGGCGGGCGGCCGGTTCAGCGGTACCGGAATGCTGCGGATCCCAGAAGGCTGCGTATTCGAGCACCGCGCAGACGCCGGCGACGCCGAAGGAGAGGATGCGTGCCTTGGACTTCTTGCCCTGACCGAGATCACGCACGAGTGCGTTCACCTCGTCCGACCATCCGCTGACGGCTGATTTGACGGCCCCTTCGAGACCGGATCCGACATGCCGCAGTTCCGGCTGCTCATCGATGAGCGCGGCTCCTGCAGCTGTATTGCGCCATTCGGAGTTGACATCGTCGACCACGCCGATCGCCTGCTCGCGCAGGGACACGGCCGCACTGCGCAGAATTGCGATGTGCAGCGGGGTGGCGGCATCGTGTTTGCCGGTCACCGCCGCAGAGATCCTGTCGCGCATGCGCGCCATGGTCGGTTCGAGACCGCGGAACAGCTGACCCGTTCCCACGAAGTCCTGCCACCTGGCATTCACTTCACCGTGGAGAACACGGCCATCGGAGAACACTTCGGCGAGCCGTGAGTCAGCCGTGCGGAAGACCGTGTCGACAGATGACGCCAGCGCGGCGTGAGCCTGTTCCTGAGCCTCGGCATGGCCGGCGAGTGAGTGAACTCTTCCCGGCAGCGCGGCGACCGCACCACTCAGGGTTCTCGACCGAATGCGTTGGAGCGATGCGCCCTCGGCTCCCACCTGCGCGACCCACGAGCGGATCGGATAGATCGCCGCATGCGGAAGCAGACCGTCTTCGAGCTCGAGTTCGGCCACGGAGAAGATGGGCGAGTTGGCCAGCCCCGCCTCGGCGAGCAGACTCGAGAGGTGGTGCCTGACCTCGCGATTGGCCTCGGGCGGAACCCTGTCAAGGACGATGGCCACCGAGGTGCTCCGTGCCGCCGCAGTCTTCAGCAGCGTCCACGGGGCGGCATCTGCGTATCGGTTGGCGGTGGTGACGAAAAGCCACAGGTCCGCGCTGAGCAGAGTTCGGCGCGAGAGTTCGCGGTTGGTCGCTGAAATCGAATCGATGTCGGGGCAGTCGAGGATCGCGGTTCCCGACTCGACGCTCTCATCGGGGACGAGGACGACGCCCGGCCGAGTGGACTCGGGATCGGTGCTGCGCGGCAGATCCGGCAGGAAGTGCTCGGAATCGAAGAACTTGGCATCTGCCGGATTGTGGATCACGACCGGGTTGCCGGTCGTCGGTCGACGCACGCCTGCGGGGCTGACGGTCCGACCCACCAGGGAGTTCACGAGAGTCGACTTGCCGGCTCCGGTGGATCCCCCTACAGCGATGAGGAAGGGGGTGCGTGCGCGGTTGATGCGCGGCAGCACATAGTCGTTCAGTTCCGCGGTCAGCGCCGAGTGCGCAGCGCGACCGTCTTCGAAGTCATCGGTGCGCAGGGTGAAGCGCGTTTCGGATACGCGCTTGACGATATCGTTCAACGCTTGGCCGACCGGCGGCGTCGCGGCACTCTTGCTCTCTGTCATCACGCATCCACTCTCTATGTTTTCCCAGCTCGGCACCAATTGCCACGCCGTATCGGAGCACAATTGCCCGCGACGGCTCACTGCCGGACCGCACGCGGGAGCATGAGTGCGCCGGGCTCACAACGGATCTGCCCGTACGGGAGTGCCGTGAGTGGAGAATTCGGTGGGCGTGGATGATGTGGGACGAGTGTTCGCCGGGATGAGCGTTCCGTGGCTCGAAAAGCGCCCCCGGCGGGGCTCGAACCCGCGACCTACCGCTTAGAAGGCGGTTGCTCTATCCGACTGAGCTACGGAGGCTCACACATCGTAACCGATGGCCGCCGGAGAACAGAAAGCGGCCCCGGGCGGAGCGGGGCTCTCGGAGTCCGCGCCCACGGACCGGGGCTCAGCGCTGGCGTCGGCCGGTCAGCGGCGGTTCAGTAGCGGCGCGCGGCCTGTTCGAGTGCTTTGCGCACGGTCACGAATGACACCACTGCGACACCGGTCAGAGCGAGGATCACTGCGACGGCTTCGATGCCGAACGCGAAGTCGACGATGATCGGAAAGAAGCCTGCGAGCATGAAGCCCAGCAGGGCCAACAGGGTCAGGCCCGTAGCGATCGAGAAGTACTTGGCACCGTTCATCGTTCATCTCCTTTGTCCTGTTGGAAAAAGGGTAGTCCTCTACATGAGCCACGTCACTGTGAGAATCCTGGAAATTTCGATCAGCTCTCGCCGCGGGCCTCGATCGCCTTCTCCAGGCGCTCGAGCTTGCCGTCGAGCTCCCCGGTGTATCCCGGCCTGATATCAGCTTTGACCACAAGCGACACCCTCGTGCCGTATTCTCCGACGGCATCGGTGGCCGCTTTGATGACCGCGAAGACCTCGTCCCATTCGCCTTCGATAGTCGTGAACATCGCATCGGTGCGGTGCGGCAGCCCGGAACGTCGGACGATGTCCACGGCCGCCGCCACGGCGTCGTGGACAGAAGCGTCCGAGTCTTCTCCCCCGCTGGGGGCGACTGAGAATGCTGCGAGCATATTGCCTCTCCTTCTTCTGTGGGAGGCGGGGAACCGGAACGGTCCCCCGCCTCGGTGTCGGCCTCGTATGAACCGGACGACGATGCCGACGGCACCGCCGCTTCCGGATTGATTCTCAGGCCCGAGGTGGAACGCTGACGATGAGCGAGTCGCCCTGACCGCCGCCTCCGCACAGGGCGGCGATTCCGGATCCGCCGCCTCGGCGCTGGAGTTCGTGCGCGAGGGTCAGGACGATCCTGGCCCCGGAAGCACCGATGGGGTGGCCGAGGGCCACCGCACCGCCGTTGACGTTGACCTTCTCCGCGTCGATGCCGAGGTCCTTCGAGCTGGCCAGGCCGACGGCGGCGAACGCCTCGTTGATCTCGTAGAGGTCGAAGGAGTCCGCGGCCACGCCTTCGCGTTCGGCCGCGGCCCTGATCGCCTGCGAGGGCTGATGCTGCAGGGTCGAATCGGGTCCTGCCGTCCACGCGTGGGACCGGATCTCCGCGAGGATCGGCGCGCCGAGCTCCTCGGCCTTCTCGCGTGACATCACCACGACGGCGCACGCGCCGTCGGAGATCTGGGAGGCATTGCCGGCGGTGATCGTTCCGTCCTTGCGGAACGATGGGCGCAGCTTGGACAGTGATTCGACGGTCGTGTCCGCTCTCACTCCCTCATCGGCCGAGACGGTGACGTCTCCCTTGCGCGAGCTGATGGTCACAGGGACGATCTCGTCGTCGAAGGCGCCAGCCTGCTGTGCTTGGGCGGCACGCTGGTGCGAACGAGCGGAGAACGCGTCCTGCTCCTCGCGGGAGAACTCACGGTCTCCGGCATTGGCATCTTCGGTCAGACCGCCCATCGCCTGATCAGTGAACGCGTCCCAGAGCCCGTCGTAGTCCATATGGTCCTTGACGACGACGTCGCCGTACTTATACCCCGAACGCGACTTCATGAGCATGTGCGGGGCCTGGCTCATCGATTCCTGTCCGCCCGCGACGACGATGTCGTACTCACCGGCACGAATGAGCTGGGCAGCCTGGGTGATCGTGTTGATCCCGGACAGGCAGAGCTTGTTGACGGTCACGGCAGGCACGGACATGGGGATACCCCCGGCAACGGCCGCCTGTCGTGCGGGCCCTTGGCTGTTGCCGGCCTGGAGCACCTGGCCCATGACGACGTAGTCGACGTCGTCGCCCTTGATGCCGGCACGCTCGAGTGCCCCGGCGATGGCGTTTCCGCCGAGCTCGACAGCGCTGAGTTTCGACAGCTCACCCTGCAGCCGTCCGAATGGTGTGCGCGCTCCGGCGACGATCACTGCGTCTGCCATTTCTCCTCCTCGGTTCCGCGCCGGAAACCTGATCCCGGCACGTGTGTTGTTCGATATGCCCCAGCGTAGTCGAGGAGACTGTGGCCTCGGTCACGGGGTCCCGTCCCACGTCTTCGATCGCCTCTGTCCACTGTCGTGCATTCGCACCCAACACTCATGGAGTCTCCGTTAGAGTAGGACGAGGACAGCCCAGATCATCCCTTCCAGACGACAGGAGTTCGCTTCAGTGACGCCCACCGAAGAATTCCGCACAGCGATGCGCGGCTACGAAAAGAGTGAAGTCGATTCGCGCCTGCAGCAGCTGCGCACCGAGGTCGAGTCGGTCCGCAAAGCGCTGGCGGATGCGCGGAGCCAGGTCATCAATGCCGACCGGGCGAAGCTGCAGATCGCCGGTGAGCTCTCGGAGGCGAAGGCCCAGCTGAAGAAGGCTGCGAACGACAATGCCGAGGCCTCGGGCCCTCCCGGCAGCCGCATCGACCACCTGCTCAAGATCGCCGAATCCCAGGCCCGTGAAACGCTGGCTCAGGCCAATTCCGATGCCGAGACCATCCGCAACAAGGCCCGCGCCGAGGCGGCGTCCGCCCGCGCCCGGATGCACACCGAGAGCAACGACACCCTGTCCAATGCACGGTCCGAGGCCGATGCGATCATCTCGTCGGCCGAGCTGCGCGCCGAGGAGACCGTCAAGGCCGCGGAGAAGCGCGCCGCCGAGCTCAAGGCGACGACCGAGCGAGAGACCAACCAGGCCAGGGAAGCCAATGCCGCTTCGGCCAAGGAAGCGCGCGAGAGCCTCGACCTCGAGCTCTCCGAGCTGCGTGCGAACGCTGAGAAGGAAGGCGCCGATCTGCGTGCCGCGGCGAAGACCGAGGCCGAGGAGACCGTGGCGGCCGCGCAGGCTCAGGCCGACGAACTCCTCGCCGCCGCGAAGGCCCGCGATGAAGCGTCGAAGAAGGCCGGCAACGACTTCGACGTCGAGCTCGCGGCCAAGCGCAAGGACGCAGAATCCGAACGCAAGAAGCGCTACGAAGAGGCGCAGGCCGAGAACAAGAAGCTCATCGACGATGCCCAGGCACGGGCGGCGAAGGCCGATGCTGAGGCCAAGGAGGCCGCGGAGCGCGCGGAGACCACGCGCACGGACGCCGTGAAGAAGGCCGACGAGATCATCGCCGATGGAAAGTCCCGCGCTCAGGCCCTCATCACCGAGGCTCGCGCCACCGCAGAGGCCACCATCGAGGAGTCGGCCGCCGAAGCCAAGCGCAATGTGGCTTCCGCTCAGTCTCAGGTGGATCTGCTCACGAAGCAGCGCAAGACCATCACCGCACAGCTCGATCAGCTGCGTTCGCTGTTCGCCATGCCCGGTGTCATGGGCGGCGACAGCATCGATCCGGCAAAGGCCGAGTCGGCCTCTCACGCCACCGAACAGATCGCAGACGGTCAGGAGCTCGAGGATCTGCTGGCCGAGGACTCCGCCGATTCGGACGGTTCGTCCGGTGGCGACTCCGACGGAGCCGCTGCCGCGTCGGACGACTCCGCCGCAGAGGGCGATGCGTCGACGATGGCTGCTGCCGCTGGCACCGAGTCCGAGTCCGCAGGCGAGAAGAATTCGCAAAACAGCGAGACCAGTCAGAGCGCTGGGAAGTCACAGGGACACCAGGGGGCGCAGCAGGGCACGAGCTCCAGCGGCTCGAAAGACTCCGCCGGCACGAACGGGGAGTCAGCTGAGTCCTCCGATGAATCCGCTGACCAGGGCGGGAAGGGTGACGACCTGCCCAATGGAGCCACCGACGAGGACACCATCTCGATCGATGCTCAGGTATCCGGTTCGAAGAAGGACAGCGCGAAGACCAGCCGTTCACGCAACTCGCTGCGCTGAACTCGCAGCGATCGCATCGCTGAGGGATGAATAGACCGAAGGGACCCGTTCGCGGGTCCCTTCGCCGTTCTGCTGCATCCTGAGTGAGGCCAGTGCGTCCTTCATGGGCCCAGTGCGTCCTTCGTCGTTCCACTGAGTCGCTGTCGGATCACGTCGACCGTCCTCATCATCTGAAGCGTTCGAAGCAGCGCGGGTGCCAGTGCCGCCGGCTGTCGACTCCGATCTCCACTCCGTGCCTGGCCTCCTGTCGCCAGGCGACGATGTGAGTCGAGGACGCACTGACCTCGCGTCCGCAACCGGGGCACACGTAGACCTTGCCGGAATCGCTGCCTCGCACCGTCTGCACCGACCAGGTCCCGTCCGAAAGTGAGCGGCTGGTGCGCATCCCGGACACCGCATCAGAGAGGTCTCTGGGACTCCGCTGCCATTTGTTCGTGAGACGCGAGGATGAAGATCGTGGCATTGGCCCATTGTCTCACGTAGGCTGAAGCGCGTGCGTCTTGTCATTGCCGAATGCTCCGTTGATTATGCCGGTCGTCTGACCGCCCACCTCCCGATGGCTACCCGCCTCATCATGCTCAAGGCAGACGGGTCGATCCTCATCCATTCCGACGGCGGTTCATACAAGCCGCTCAACTGGATGACTCCCCCGTGTACGATCCGGCACGTCGAGCCGGACGCCGAGCAGACGGCCGCCGGTCTGACCGAGTTGTGGGAGGTCTCCCAGACGAAGACCGGTGATCGTCTCATCATCTCCATCGCCGAGGTGATCTCCGATGACAGCTACGAGTTCGGGGTCGATCCCGGTCTGGTCAAAGACGGCGTCGAGGCGCATCTGCAGGAGCTGTTGGCCGAGCATATCGAGACCCTCGGCACCGGATACAGCCTCGTCCGCCGCGAATACATGACAGCGATCGGTCCGGTCGACATCCTGGCCAAGGACAGCGTGCAGAAGTCCGTAGCGATCGAGATCAAACGTCGCGGAGACATCGATGGGGTCGAACAGCTCACGCGCTACCTCGAGCTGATGAACCGTGATCCTCTGCTCAGCCCTGTCGAAGGGGTATTCGCCGCTCAGGAGATCAAGCCCCAGGCGCGGACGCTCGCCGAGGACCGCGGCATCCGCTGCGTCGTCCTCGACTACGACGCTCTGCGCGGTATGGACGACCCGGATTCACGCCTCTTCTGATCGGATGATGTGCCTCTTTTCGGCTGTCTCAGCCCGGGGTGGTCTTCGGCTGGTCAGAGCCGCGCCGTCCTACCTCACGCCTTAACGCTGGACCTCTGCCGTCGTTCAAGGCCACGCGCGTCCGTCGACCACTCGCGCCTGTCCTCTGCGGTCGTTCAACGCCACGCGCGTCCGTCGACCACACGCGCCTGTCCTCTGCCGTCGTTCAAGGCGGAACACCTCTGTCGAGTCATGCACCGATCTAGAGACGTTTTCCGCCTTGAGCGAGGTCGCGGATCACACTTCCCGCTGCCGTCTCTCGTCGACGACCACGCGCCGGCGCACAGTTTCCTTGATGCGCAGAAAGGCGTCGGCGGTGAACAGCTCGCTCCAGCGGATCCGAAAGACCATCCACCCTTCGTTGCGGAGCGTATACTCGCGACTCCTCTCGCGTTCGAACGACTGCTGAGGATCGCCGCCGTCGAGGTGGTACTTCGCCGCTCCGTCGACCTCCGCGATCACTTTGGCGCGGACATCTGCGAAATCCGTCCGTGCCAGATGCTTGCCGCTCTCATCGCAGATGTCGACCTGCGGTTCGAATCCGGAGATCGAATGCTCAACGAAGCGCACCGCGCAGATCGACTCCGCCACACTCTCCCGGCGACTGTCGATGTTGTCGAGCGCGGTCAGGATCTTCCGAGTGCCAGTGCGAACCGGGTGGGATTCGAAATAGGTCCGGATCTCATTGGACGTCAGGACCGATTCGCGCACCGCGGAGTCGAGCACTGCCACGGAGAATGCCAGTGGGCAGTCGCGAGCGATGTCGAGCATTGTCTGCAGTACGGTCGTGACCGGAATCCCATTGACGATCTCATGCGCACCGTTGTCCATCGACCGACGCCTGACCAGCATGTTCGCCAGACGCACGCCGTAGCGGGGATTGACCGATTCAGCGTAAACCTCGCTCCGGTCGATATAGGGAATCGGAAGGGCGTGGACGACGAGTGCGCTGCGGTGGGAGAACACCGAGTCCGGAGGAATGCGATCGACATATGATCGGACCAGGATCCTCACATCCTCGGCACGCTTGCGCTGGCCCTTCGCCTCCTTGGGCAGAGTCGTCCTGGAAGCCTCGGCGATCGCGGCGACGAAGCTGTGTGCAGGATTGTCACACACTGTCGTGACGAGGTAGCGACCCCGTTCCAGCCGCCGCAGACAGCATCGCTCAGCCGCTTTGATTCGATGACAGTCCCACCCCGCGGCGTTGAGAGCGGCCGTCGTCAGACATCCATACATGCCACCCAGCATGAGCGACCGGACCGTGCCGTGGCCACCCCGAGAATTCGCCCTGTGGATAATCATCGACTCGTGCGCACAGGTGGCGAGTTCTACGTCCTGCACGCTGACGAAGTGGCGCTATAGAGCTGTCTGCGGGGAGAAATGCAACCGTCGGCAGACCTCGTTCAAGGGGAAGCGCACATCGCGAGCCGTCGACCGTTCCACAGACGCGCTCCGGCTTGAACGAGCAAAAGACGACTCGACAGACGCGCGTCGGCTTGAATGAGCGTAGCGAAGAAGAGCCTGGGCAAGTCTGGCGGGGCCCGATCGTGGGTGGCGGGCTACTCGAAACTGAGGACGTCGCGCTTCTCGACGCGTTCGATGTCGACGCCGAGGCTGCGCAGGTTGGCCACGAAGTTCTCGTAGCCGCGCTCGATGTGATCGATGCCCGACACCTCGGTCACTCCCCCGGCACGCAGGGCAGCCATGACGAGACCGGCCCCGGCGCGGATATCCGAGGCCTCGACTTCGGCGCCGGAGAGGCTCTCACTGCCGGTGACGAGCGCATGGTTGCCGTCGATGCGCACCTTCGCGCCGAGGCGGGCGATCTCCTGGACGAATCGCCACCGAGCCTCGAACAGATTCTCCGAGAGCAGTCCGATGCCGTCGGACACCGAGTTGAGGGCGATGACGAACGGCTGGAGGTCGGTGGGGAAACCGGGGAACGGCATGGTGGCGACCCTGATCGCATGCGGACGTTCGGCTCCGATCACGCGGAAGCCGTGACCGATGGTCCCATCGCCGAGGCTGATCTCACCGAGGTCATCGACGCTCGCCCCGGAATCCCTGAGCTTGAGCCCGATGTTCGGCATGAGTTCGAGCCCGACGCCGCGAACGGTGACGTCGCCGCCGCTGAGTGCGGCGCCGAAGGCGAACGTGCCGGCGACGATGCGGTCGCCCACCGTCCGGTGGGTCACCGGTCGCAGCGCTGAGACGCCGGTGATGGTGAGTTCGGAGGTTCCGATGCCGTCGATGTCCGCGCCCATCTCGACGAGCATCGTGCAGATGTCGACGATCTCCGGTTCGCGGGCGGCATTCGAGATCGTCGTCGATCCCTGCGCCAGCGTGGCGGCCATGACGAGGTTCTCGGTGGCTCCCACCGAGGGAAATTCGAGGACGATCTCGGTTCCGCGCAGACCGTCGGGGGCTTCGGCGACGAAATAGCCATGATCGAGGTGTACCTCGGCGCCGAGGGCTTCGAGCCCGGCTTGGTGCATGTCGAGGCCGCGCGAACCGATGGCGTCGCCACCGGGAAGAGCGACGTGGGCTGCGCGCATTCGCGCGGTCAGCGGGCCGAGCACGGAGATCGACGCGCGCATCGCACGGACCAGTTCGTAGTCGGCTCGGATCCCGACCTCGTCGGGCACATCGATGCTCACAACCCCGGCTGCGGAATCGTAGTCGACTTCGCAGCCGAGCCGTACGAGGAGTTCGACCATGATCCTCACATCGAGGATCGCAGGAACATTCGTGATAGTAGTCCGACCGACGGCCAGCAGGCTGGCCGCCATGAGCTTGAGAACACTGTTCTTCGCGCCCCTGACGTCGATGACGCCGTGCAGACGCGACGGACCTGTCAAACGGAAGACATCCATCAGGTGAAACGTCCCATCGTCGGATTGAAACCGGGAGGCGAGGACTCCAGCCACGAGGCCATCGTGGACAGCGACTCGGTGTCCATCGCCAACGACACCGAACGCGGACGACCATCCGCCTTGCCGTAGGAGCAGTCGACGACGACGGCATCGGGCAGAACCGAGTACTGCTCCCCCGAGGTCGGCTTGCGCCGCACGAGGATGTCGAGGTCGGCCCGCGGCAACCGGAATGCCGCCCGCCGGGTCAAAGCGAACACCGGATACCAGTCCAGGGACGCTACCGAGAAGACCGCGACACCCAAACGCCAACGTGGGCGAGAAGAATACTCCTCGCCCACGTTGATGGAACAGTCGAAAGCACCCGAGAGCTTCGAGATCGACCTGCGTCGGATCGTCACGACGACGATCAGAGCAAGCGCTAGTCCTACCAATGAGAGCAGAACGATCAGCAGGACAGAAGGGTTCACGGTTGCCAGTGTAACGCGCAGATCAGAGAAGTTCGGCCTGATCAGCGGCAATGATCACGCGATTGTTCTCCACCGAGAGGAAACCACCATCAGCCTTGACCCTGATGGTCTCCTCACCGGTGGTGAGAATCCGCGCCTCGCCATCGGCGACGACACCCAGGACAGGCTCATGACCTGCCAGGATGCCGATCTCGCCGTCGAGAGTGCGGGCGATGACGCGCTTGGCCTCACCGACCCACACTTCGCGATCGGCAGCCACGACATTCACTTCGAGTGTCGCCATGGCTTACTTCTGCATCTCTTCGTAGTTGCGCATCACATCGTCCAGGCCGCCGACGTTGAAGAACGCCTGCTCCGGGATGTGGTCGACCTCGCCGGAGCAGATCTTCGAGAAGCCTTCGATCGTGTCGGCAAGCGGCACAGTCGAACCGGGAACCTGAGTGAACTTCTCAGCGGTGTAGGTGTTCTGCGAGAGGAACTGCTCGATGCGACGGGCGCGGTGAACGACGAGCTTGTCCTCTTCACCGAGTTCGTCGACGCCGAGGATGGCGATGATGTCCTGCAGCTCCTTGTTCTTCTGCAGGATCGCCTTGACCTCGTTGGCCACGCGGTAGTGCTCGTCACCGACGATCAGCGGATCGAGGATGCGCGAGGACGAAGCCAGCGGGTCGATCGCGGGGTACAGACCACGGGAAGCGATGTCACGGCTGAGCTCGGTGGTCGCATCGAGGTGAGCGAACGTCGTGGCCGGTGCCGGGTCCGTGTAATCGTCGGCGGGGACGTAGATCGCCTGCATCGAGGTGATCGAGTGACCCCGCGTCGAGGTGATCCGCTCCTGAAGCAGACCCATCTCGTCAGCCAGGTTGGGCTGGTAGCCCACGGCGGAGGGCATGCGACCCAGCAGGGTCGAGACCTCGGAGCCGGCCTGGGTGAAACGGAAGATGTTGTCGATGAACAGCAGCACGTCTTGGTTCTGCACATCGCGGAAGTATTCCGCCATGGTCAGGGCCGCCAGGGCCACGCGCAGACGGGTGCCTGGCGGCTCGTCCATCTGCCCGAAGACCAGTGCGGTGTCCTTGAACACGCCCGCCTCGTCCATCTCCATGATGAGGTCGTTGCCCTCACGGGTGCGCTCACCCACACCGGCGAACACCGAGGTGCCCGAATGGTTGTGAGCGATGCGGAAGATCATCTCCTGGATGAGCACGGTCTTGCCGACGCCGGCGCCGCCGAACAGACCGATCTTTCCACCCTGCACGTAGGGGGTCAGGAGGTCGATGCTCTTGATGCCGACCTCGAGCATCTCGGTCTTCGACTCGAGCTCATCGAAGGCCGGTGCCGGGCGGTGGATGGGCCAGCGCTCGGAGATCTCGAGCTGCTCACCGTCGGCGAGGTTGAGGCAGTCACCGGTGGTGTTCCACACGTGGTGCTTGGTGACGTCACCGACGGGCACCGAGATCGGTGCACCGGTGTCGACGACTTCCTGACCGCGGACCAGGCCGTCGGTCGGCTGCAGCGACACGGCGCGGACGAGTCCGTTGCCCAGCTGGAGGCCGACCTCGAAGGTCAGCTTGCGGGTGCCTTCGGACAGCTCCACCGAGGTGGTCAGTGCGTTGTAGATCTCTGGCACGGAGTCGAGCGGGAACTCGATGTCGACAACCGGGCCGATGACTCGGGAAATCCGACCGAGGGCTGTGCCCTGTGCCGGAGAGGTTTCCGTTGCTGTGGCAGTCATGGTCTCTTTCTCTCTGCTCTCGCCGGTCAGTCGCCGGCTGCCGATGCCGCGAGGGCATCCGCCCCACCGACGATCTCGGTGAGTTCCTGGGTGATTTCCGCCTGGCGAGCCGTATTGGCCAACCGGGTGTAGGTCTTGATGAGATCGTCCGCGTTGTCCGTGGCCGTCTTCATCGCGGCCTGGCGCGAGGCCTGCTCGGAGGCCGATGCGCTCAGCAGCGCCGAGAGGATACGCGAATCGATGTACCGCGGCAGCAATGCGTCGAGCACGGCTTCCGCACTGGGTTCGAACTCGTAGAGAGGGAACGCAGCGCCATCATCGGTCGACTCGGCCGCTCCACCCGTGCTCGCCTCGTCGGCGTCGACGACCTCGAGCGGCAGAAGTCGCCGGTACTCGGGATCGTGATTGACGCTCGAGACGAACTTCGTGAAGACGATGTAGATCTCGTCGAGACCCGCGTCAGGATTCTCCGGATCGAAGTCCTCCAACAGTGCCTCACCGATCTCCCGAGCCACCTCGGCGGTCGGGTTCTCGGAGAAGCCGGTCCAGGCGCGTTCGATCGGACGATCGCGGAAGGTGTAGTAGTTCTTCGCCTTGCCGCCGACCGTGAACAGCTTCACGTCCTTGCCCTCGTCGTGCAGAAGTCGGACAAGCTCTTCGGCCTCGCGCAGCAGATTCGCGGAATAGGCTCCCGCGAATCCACGGTCGGGTCCCATGACAAGCACTGCGGCCCGATTCACGTTCTCCGATTCCGTGGTCAGCACGTGATCGACGTTAGACTCGCTTGCGACCGCCGAGACCGCGCGGGTCAGGGCGTTCGCATACGGGCTCGCCGCCTGTGAGCGGGCGATGGCCTTCTGAATCCGCGAAGCAGCGATGAGCTCCATCGCCTTGAAGATCTTCCTCAAGGACTGTGTCGAGCGGATCTTCTGTTTGAAGACCCTCTGCTGGGCTCCCATCAGTTCTTCCTTTCGCCGTTACGGAACAGGTTCAACGCTTCTGCCGAACGATCTGCTCCTGCTCGACATCATCCGCAGAGGCAGCGGCGGTGTCTTCGCTGCCGGCCTTCGATCCACCCTGATCCGAGCTGACGAACTCTTCGGAGAATCCGGCCAGAGCGGACTTGAGCTCTTCGGTGGTGTCGTCATCGAGCTTGAGGGTCTCACGAATGGTCGTGAAGATCCCGGTCTTGCGTTCGATGTACTCGTGGAGCTCGGATTCGTACCGCAGGACATCCTCGACAGGGATCTCGTCGAGGTAGCCGTTGGTGCCGGCGAAGATCGACACGGTCTGCTTCTCGAACGGCATCGGAGCGTACTGACCCTGCTTGAGCAGCTCGGTCAGACGTGCGCCGCGAGCCAGATCGCGCTTCGTGGCCTCGTCGAGGTCGGAGGCGAACATCGCAAACGCCTCGAGCGACCGGTACTGAGCCAGCGAGATCTTCAGCGTTCCGGAGACGCCCTTGAGCGCCTTCGTCTGTGCGGCACCGCCAACGCGGGAGACGGACACACCGACGTCGACAGCGGGGCGCTGACCGGCGTTGAAGAGGTCCGACTGCAGGAAGATCTGACCGTCGGTGATCGAGATGACGTTGGTCGGGATGAACGCTCCGACGTCGTTGGCCTTGGTCTCGATGATCGGCAGACCGGTCATCGAACCGCCGCCGAGCTCGTCGGAGAGCTTCGCGCAGCGTTCGAGCAGACGCGAGTGCAGGTAGAAGACGTCACCCGGGTAGGCCTCGCGGCCCGGCGGACGACGCAGGAGCAGCGACACCGCACGGTAGGCCTCGGCCTGCTTCGACAGGTCGTCGAACACGATGAGGACGTGCTTGCCGTCGTACATCCAGTGCTGACCGATGGCAGAACCGGCGTAGGGCGCCAGGTACTTGTAGCCGGCGGGGTCGGAAGCGGGCGAGGACACGATCGTCGTGTATTCGAGCGCGCCGGCCTCTTCGAGGCTGCGGCGGACGCCGGCGATCGTGGAGCCCTTCTGGCCGACGGCGACGTAGATGCAGCGGACCTGCTTCTTCGGGTCGCCGGTCTCCCAGTTGGCCTTCTGATTGATGATCGTGTCGATGGCCAGAGCGGTCTTACCGGTCTTGCGGTCGCCGATGATCAGCTGACGCTGTCCGCGTCCCACCGGGATCATCGCGTCGATGCTCTTGTAGCCAGTCTGCATCGGCTCGCGCACTTCCTGGCGATCCATCACGCCTGCGGCCTGGAGCTCGAGCTCACGACGACCGACGGTTTCGATGTCGCCGAGACCGTCGACGGGACGACCCAGCGGATCGACGACGCGACCGAGGTATCCGTCGCCGACCGGGATCGAGAGGACCTCGCCGGTGCGGTAGACGTTCTGTTCTTCGGCGATTCCGGAGAATTCACCGAGGATGACGACGCCGATCTCCCGTTCGTCGAGGTTCTGGGCCAGACCCAGGGTGCCGTCTTCGAAACGGAGGAGTTCGTTGGCCATGGTTCCGGGCAGACCGGAGACGTGGGCGATGCCGTCACCAGCGGTGACGACCTTGCCGACCTCGGTCTTCTCCGAGCTCTCCGGGTTGTACGAATCAACGAACTTCCCGAGAGCGTCCCGGATCTCTTCCGGGCGAATTGTCAGTTCCGCCATCTGGTTTCCCTGCTTCCTTTACTCAAATCTTGCGTCCGACGACCGGTGGGCCGCCTATGCCGGAGGAGCCGGCCACTTGTGTCAACCTGCGAGCTTGCGCTGCACATCGGCCAGTCGATCGGCCACGGTGGAGTTCATCATCTCGTCGCCGACCTGGACCCGGACTCCCCCGAGGACACTGGGGTCGACCTGAACATTGAGCACGAGTTCGCGACCGTAGCTCGCCGACAGGGCCGACTGCAGCTTCTCGGTCTGCGCCTCGGTCAGCGGCTTGGCGACGGTGACGTCCGCAACCGAGCGCTGCTGCCGGGCCGCGAGGATGTCGCTGTACTGATCGAGTGCGGTCGCCACGCGGAGGCCGCGCGGATGCAGTGCCGCCTGAACGATCAGGGTGATGGTGTCGGGGCTGGCCTTGCCGGAGAGCAGATCGGAGACGAGGCTCCGCTTGGTCTCCGCCGGCGCGTCCGAATCGAGAGCACGAGCGAGTCCGTGCTCCGATTCCAGCAGGCGCGCGAAACGGAAGACTTCCTCTTCGACCTGACCGAGTTCGCCATTGCCCTGGGCAGCGGCTGCCACGGAAGTCACGCCTGCGACTTCCAGGCTCGTGACCAGATCCTGGGTCCGAGCCCACCGCTGGCCGACGGCCGCATCCACGATGCGCAGAACCGCATCGCCGGTCCGAGTCGAGAACAGAGTCCGCAGCAGCTGCTGCTTCTTCTCGGCCGACTCGGACGAGTCCGCCAAGGCCTTGCGCAGCCCGACACTCTCCGCCAGCACTCCCACGACGGCGAGTGTGCCTTCACCGATGCCTCGGGGGTCGCCCGCCGAGATCTCGGAGTTCGCGGTTTCGAGAACGGCCTGCAGGGACAGTCTGCTCGACTGGAGCATCACGCCCCCTTGACCGGCTGTGCGGAGGAGTCGGACTCGAGATCGGCGATGAAGCGATCGACCACGTTGGCCGAGCGCTGATCATCGGTGAGCGACTCACCGACGATGCGCGAAGCCAGGTCCGTGGCCAGGGTGCCGACCTCGGAACGCAGCTGCACCATGGCGGCCTGGCGTTCGGCGTCGATCTGGGTCTGTGCCGTTGCGATGATGCGATCAGCCTCGGTATGAGCCTGCGCCTTCATGTCGGCGATGATCTGAGCGCCCTCTTCCTGAGCCTCGGCGCGCAGTCGTGCAGCCTCTGCACGACCGTCGGCGAGCTGCTTCTGATACTCGGCCAGAGCCTGATCGGCTTCGGCCTGGACCTTCTCAGCCTTCTCAATGCCCCCCTGAATGCGCTCGGCGCGCTCATCGAGGGTCTTGTTGAAGGCCGGCAGGACGTACTTCCAGACAACCAGGAAGACGATCAGCAGGCAGACGGCACTCCAGACGATGTCGTACAGCGCGGGGAGAAGCGGGTTCTCCTCGGATGCGACGATGGTAACCGGAGTCATCTTTCAGTCCTCTTCGAGATCAGGGCAGGAAGAACGGGGTGGCGATACCGATGAGGGCCAGGGCCTCGATCAGAGCGATACCGAGGAACATGTTTCCGCGCAGGGCGCCGGCCATCTCGGGCTGACGAGCAGTTCCCTCGATGGTCTTGCCGATGACGATACCGACACCGATACCGGGACCGATGGCGGCGAGGCCGTAACCGATCGTCGAAACGCTACCTTCAACTGCGGCGAGCATATCCATAGGATGCTTTTCCTTTCATAATGGAGTCGGGTGGTTGGCCCGACCGTGCAACTCGTGAGTTACGGTTCTGGGAGCTATCTCAGTGGTCGTCCGAGATAGCGGCATTGATGTAGACGCAGGCAAGCAGAGCGAAGATGTACGCCTGCAGGACGACGACCAGCATCTCGAGGAGGAAGACGAACATTCCTCCAGCGAAGGTGAGGATGGAGAAGAACTGGAACCCGTTCGACGCGTCGAAGAGGAAGAAGCTGGTCGCCGAGAAGCAGAGGACGAGCAGCAGGTGGCCGACCATCATGTTCGCGAAGAGTCGAATGGCAAGCGTGAACGGCTGGGTGACGAACTTCGTGATGAATTCGATCGGGATGAGCAGGATGTGCATGGCCGGCGGAACGCCGGGCAGGATGAGCGCATCCTTGAGGTAGCGGCCGAGGCCCTTCTCGGCGATGCCTGCCCAGTGGTAGGTCACGTAGACGACGAGCGTGAGGACGATCGGCAGTCCGATGACGCCGGTGCCGGGCATGTTGAGGAACGGGATGAGCTTCGTGACGTTCCAGAACAGGATGCCGAAGAAGATCGCCACGATGAGCGGCATGAACTTCTTCGCCTTGTCCTTGCCCATCGTGTCCTCGGCGATGCCGACGGTGACGAATTCCATGGCGAGTTCCATCGCCGACTGGAAGCGCGTGGGAACGAGCTTCATCCGCTTGGCCCACACCGCGAGGAGGATGACGACGGCCACCGTAGCGAGGATACGGATGGCCATCACGCGATTCATCTCGAACGGAGTGCCCTCGAAGAGGAATGCCGCCGGAAAGAATTCCGCCATCGATGGCGCGTGAAAGCCGCCTTCAGCAGCACTGATCGTTGTGTTCGCGGCGTTGAGTGTTCCCACGTTGTTATTTCTCTCCCATGGTCAAGGGCCTTGATGGCCTGGCCTTGGCCGCGCAGTCAACGCACGGCTTGAGGTTCAGGAGCGACAGAGGGCGAACTTGCGCCCTAGCACCGCAACTACTCTACCAATTGTAGAGAGTCACCGACAAATTCATCAGGCTTCTCTGTGCAATTTCTGTCAGCGATTTTATCCGACACGTCATCACCTGGTCGACAGGGGCTTCGCAGGGGTTACCGAACAGTCAGCTGATCGGCCGTTCGAATCAGAACCGGCACGCTGCCGACGATACGTCCCGGCGAGGACAGCCGAACCGGAAGCCCGCTGTCACACCCCCTACTTCGCGTCCGGATCGACGTAGGGGACGCGTCCCTTGACGACGGTGACCGCCTCGACGATGGAGCTGCCGAGCACGGCGACGACGATGGTCAGGAACGCCACGGTTCCGTCGAGCCAGGTCGCGTCCTTGATCCGCCAGATGACGATCATGAAGATGAAGGCTTTGAACAGGAAGCCGACGCCGAGCAGTCCGGCGATGGTCGTCAGTCCCATGTTCCGACCCAGGTACATGGTCACCAGCGTGATGATGATGAAGACCGCGGCCAGTCCCCCTCCCACGGCTCCCCCGACGAGACCGGGCGTGCCCGCAGCGAGCCTGCCGATGCCCATGCCGAGGGCGGCGACGACGATGACGAGTACGATGCCGCGCACGAGCAGCGACCTCCAGACCCTGGTCCAAGCGGCTTCGACTTCGGTCTCGGGGCGCGGTGTCGGGTCTGTCACGAGATTTCCTCTCTGGCTTTCTGACGCATTCGCAGGGGGTAGAACGTGAAGATCAGAGTGATGGCGACCAGGCCGCCGATGACGCAGGCGACGAAGAACCACCCTTTGAACAGGAGCAGCACCGAACCGAAGGCGATGAGCGCGGTCCAGGTATAGAGGATGAGTACGGCACGAGCGTGTGAGTGGCCGAGCCGCAGCATCCTATGGTGGAGGTGTTTGGCGTCGGCGGAGAACGGTGACTGCCCGGCACGCAGACGGCGCACCACCGCCAGCCCGAGGTCGAGCAGCGGCAGGAACATCACGGCGATCGGCAGAATGATCGGCATGAAGGTGGCGAATGCCCTCTCCTGACCGATGAGGGCAGGGTCGACCTGCCCGGTCACCCGAATCGTCGAGGCGGCGAGCAGCAGGCCGATGAGCATCGATCCCGAGTCGCCCATGAAGATCCGCGCGGGGTTGAAGTTGTGCGGCAGGAAGCCCAAGCACGCTCCCACGAGGATCGCGATGATGAGCGAGGCGAGGTTGGCATACGACTCCGGTGAGGCATCGCGGGCGAGCCAGTAGGAGTAGATGAAGAACGCGATGCCCCCGATCGCGACAACGCCGGCGGCCAGACCGTCGAGTCCGTCGACGAAGTTGACGGCGTTGATCGTCACGAGGACGACGAGGACGGTGATGATGAGCGACATCCGCGGGGAGCCGATGATGACTCCTCCGAAGGGGATGGACAGCAGCGCCACGCCCTTGATGGCCATGAAGCCGGCGGCCAGCGCCTGTCCGGCGAGCTTGGCCATCCAATGGAGATCCCAGATGTCATCGATGACGCCGAGCAGACAGAGCAGTCCGGCGGCTCCGGCGATGCCGATGATCGGACCGGGTTCGACGAAGATCCGCTGCAGGAACGGCGTCTGGGAGGCGAAGACGAGGCCGACGATCAGCCCACCGAACATCGCCACTCCGCCCAACCTCGGCGTGGGGACGGAATGCACGTCGCGGGCCCGCAGAGGTGAGAAGATCCGCCCCCGCTCGGCCACCCGCTTGACCATCGGGGTCAGCAGGTACGCCACGAGGGCGGAGACGATGAGGATGAACAGGTAGGCGCGCACTCAGCCGTCCAGGTCGATGAGGTCGGGGACGATCTCGCGCAGCTGATCGGCAGTAATCGGTCCGGGCCGGACGATGCGCGGGGTGTCGCCGCTGAGGTCGATGATCGTCGAGGACATCCCCGACTCGCGGGCTCCCCCGTCGACGTAGATGTCGACGTCGTCTCCGAGCATCTCCTGCGCATCGTCGGCGTTCTGAGCGGCCGGTCGGCCGGAGATGTTCGCACTCGAGACGGCCAGAGGCCCGGTCCGGGCGAGCAGGGCCAGGGCGTATTCGTCGTCGGGCATGCGCACGGCCACGGTTCCGTGGGTGTCACCGAGGTCCCAGTCGAGCGAGGGCTGCGCGTTCGCGATGATCGTCAGCGGACCGGGCCAGAATTCGGCGGTGAGTGCCAGCAGAGTCTCATCGACGCCGTCGATGAGACCGAAGATCGTCTCCGAGCGGGGAACGAGGACCGGTGGAGGCATGTCGCGCCCGCGGCCCTTCGCTGCGAGCAGGGCCGCGACCGCGGAGGCGCTGAAGGCATCCGCGGCGATCCCGTAGACGGTGTCGGTGGGGATGACGAGCAGACTGCCCGTGTCGGCCACACGCGCACACTCGTCGAAGACGAGGTCGCGGATATCGGCTTGGCTGACGTCGAATCGTCTCGACACGAGTTCTCCGTTTCGAATCTCTTGGCAGTGGTTGAGCGGTCAACGGCCGTCGCTCGCCGTGCGACGAGCGACCGTATAGCGGTCGCGTCCAGTGTAGTCCGGGTAGGTCGCAGGCTGTCTCAGACTGGCCGAGGCATCGAGCAGTTCACGTGCTCCGGGCCCCTGCTCCTCACTATGCTCCATGAGGAACAGTCCGCCGGTTCGCAGCAGCGCCGCGGCCTCGGCGATGATGAGAGCCGGGATCTCGAGTCCGGTGGTGCCGCCGTAGAGTGCGGCGGCAGGATCGTGTTCGGCGACTTCGGGATCCTTCGGGATCGCGGCATCCGGCACATACGGGGGGTTCGTCACGACGACGTCGGCCCGTCCGATGAGCTCGGGATGACTCTGCGTGATCGACGTGGCATCCGCTGCGAGGAATTCGACAGTGGAATCGCCGAGGCTGACCCGTTCCAGATTCGTCTGTGACCATTCCAGCGCCGCGGGTTCGCGTTCGATGCCGAGGACGTCGACTCCCTCGTGTTCGCTGGCCAGTGCCAGGGTGATCGCCCCTGATCCGGAGCACAGGTCGATGACGAACGGCCGCTCGGATCGCTGACGGTCGGAGAGCTCGGCGAGGGCGGCACCGACGAGGAGTTCGGTCTCCGGTCTGGGGACGAAGACTCCCGGTCCGACCTGCAGTTCGAGATGTCGGAAGTGGGCGACCCCGGTGAGATGCTGCAACGGGATCCGCTGCCGCCTGGCTGCACAGAGTTCGGCGAACGCAGTGGTGACCTCGGCCGGCACCGACTCGTCGAAGAGTCGTCGGCGGCCCAGAGTCGCTGAGTCGATGCCCCAGGCGTGGGCGAGCAGTGCTGACGCATCGACCTCCGGGGCGGGAACTTCTGCTTCGCGCAGCAGAGTGACGGCTCCGCGCAGCAGATCGCTCACGCGTGCGGGCGCTCCGGTGTCCAGTTCACTCCCCCAGGGCGTCGAGGCGCGCGGCCTTGTCGGCGTCACGGCAGGATCCGATGACAGGGTCGAGTTCTCCGGCGAGCACCTGGTCGAGGTTATAGGCCTTGAAACCCGTGCGGTGGTCGGTGATCCGGTTCTCCGGGAAGTTGTAGGTGCGGATGCGTTCGGAACGGTCGACTGTGCGCACCTGGGAACGGCGGATGTCGGCGGCCTCGGCTGCGGCCTCCTCGGCCTGTTTCGCCAGGATCCGGGCTCGCAGCATGCGCATGGCGGCCTCTTTGTTCTGCAGCTGGGACTTCTCGTTCTGGCAGCTCGCCGTGATCCCGGTCGGCAGATGGGTGATCCGGACGGCGGAATCCGTCGTGTTCACCGACTGTCCGCCGGGCCCGGAGGAGCGGTAGACGTCGATGCGCAGATCGTGTTCGTCCAGGTGGACCTCTTCGGGCTCATCGACCTCCGGGAAGACGAGGACGCCGGCCGCTGAGGTGTGGATGCGGCCTTGGGATTCGGTCACAGGAACGCGTTGGACACGGTGGACGCCGCCTTCGAACTTCAGCCAGCCGTACGCACCGTCGTCCTTCGCTTTGACTGCCAGGGAGACGTCTTTGTAGCCGCCGAGGTCGGAGTGCGTGGCGTCGAGGAGCTGGCTCGACCAGCCGTGGGAGTCGATCCACCGCTGGTACATGCGCAGCAGATCGCCGGCGAACAGCGCGGACTCCTCGCCGCCCTCACCGGCCTTGATCTCGATGATCGCATCGCGGGCGTCATCGGGATCGCTCGGGACGAGGAGGTCTCTGAGCTCACCCTCGACGGCCGACATCTCCTCGGAGAGCCGTTTCGCCTCGGCGGCGAAGTCGGCATCGTCCTCTGCCAGCTCGAGGGCGGCCGAATGGTCGGCCTCGAGCTGGGAGAAGCGCCGGGCGGCCTCGGCGACCCTATTGAGCTCCGCGTACCGCCTGGTCAGCTTCTTGGCCCGGCCGGCGTCAGCGTGGACGGCGGGATCGGAGAGTTCCTCCTGCACCCGCGCATGCTCATCGAGCAGAGCGCTGACGCTGGCCGTGAGGGTGGAATCGGCCATCTCAGTTGTTGTCGGTCGAAGACTTCGGCAGAGGCGTGGTCTTCTGAACCTGCATGAGGAACTCGGCGTTCGAGCCGGTCTCCTTGAGCTTGGACATGAGCAGTTCGACGGCCTGCTGCTGCTCGAGACCCGAGAGGAGTCGGCGCAGCTGCCACATGACCTTCGTCTCTTCGCCCGTCATCAGCATCTCTTCGCGGCGGGTGCTCGACGCGTTGACGTCGATGGCCGGGAAGATGCGCTTGTCGGCGAGCTGACGGCTCAGGCGCAACTCCATGTTGCCGGTGCCCTTGAACTCTTCGAAGATGACCTCGTCCATCTTCGAACCGGTCTCGACCAGCGCGGTGGCGAGGATGGTCAGCGAACCGCCGCCCTCGATGTTGCGTGCGGCACCGAAGAACTTCTTCGGCGGGTAGAGAGCGTTCGCGTCGACACCGCCGGAGAGGATGCGGCCCGAAGCCGGCTGGGCGATGTTGTAGGCGCGGCCGAGGCGGGTGATGTTGTCGAGCAGAACGACGACGTCGGAGCCCATCTCGACGAGGCGCTTGGCCCGTTCGATGGCGAGTTCGGCGATCGTCGTGTGGTCGTCGGCGGGACGGTCGAAGGTCGAGGCGATGACCTCGCCCTTGACCGCGCGCTGCATGTCGGTGACTTCCTCGGGACGTTCGTCGACGAGGACGACCATGAGGTGCGCTTCGGGGTTGTTCTCGGTGATCGCGTTCGCGACCTGCTGCATGATCGTCGTCTTGCCCGCCTTCGGGGGTGCGACGATGAGTCCGCGCTGTCCCTTGCCGATGGGCGTGATGAGGTCGATGAGACGTGTCGAGTGCAGCTTCGACGTGGTCTCCAGACGCAGTCGCTCCTGCGGGTAGAGCGGAGTGAGCTTGGAGAACTCGACGCGCGAGCGGGCGTCGTCGACGGTCAGACCGTTGACGGAGTCGAGGCGGACGAGCGCGTCGAACTTCTCGCGCTTGTTGCCCCGCTGTTCGTTCTCGCGCGGCTGGCGGATCGCGCCGGCGACGGCGTCGCCCTTGCGCAGGCCGTTCTTGCGCACCATGGAGGCCGAGACGTAGACGTCGTTCGGTCCCGGCAGGTAGCCGGAGGTGCGCAGGAAGGCGTAGTTGTCGTGGACGTCGAGGATGCCGCCGACGGGGATGAGCACGTCGTCGTGACGGATGTCCGGCTCGTCATTGCCGCGGCCGCGACGCTTGCGGTCCCGCCCGCGTCCGCGGCGGTTGCCGCGGTCGTCATCGTCGTTGTTGTTGCGACCCCGACGGTTGTCACGGTCGTTGTTGCCGTTGCCCCGGTTGTCGCGATCGCCACGGTTGCCACGGTCATCCCGGTTGCTGCCGCCGCGGTCATTGCGATCGTTGCGGTCGTCCCGGTTGCTGCCGTTGCCGCCGCGGTCGTTGCCGCCCCGGTCATCGCGGTCACCGCTGCGGTCGTTGCCGTCGCGGTCGTTCTGGCGATTGCGACGATCGTTGTCGCGACCGCCGCGGTTCTCACGGTCGGCGCCGCGGTCCTGGCGTCCCGACCGCTCGGCCGATTCGTCCGAATCCTGTTCGCGGGACTCGTTCTGGTCGGATCCGCGTGAGCGCGACCGGTTCCGGCGGGACCGCTGACGGTCCTGGTCGCCATCCTTGTCCTCGTGCGATTCCGCCGCCGGCTTCTCGGGGGCGGAATCGCTCGCGGCGGGGGCATCGTTGCTGGGTTCGACGATGAGTACCGGAGCATCCTCGGTCGGTGCGGACTCGGCGGGCGCGGCCCGACGCGAGGAGCGGCGATTCGCCGGCTCCTGCTTCGGCTCGTCCTTCTTCTCCGCTGACTTCCCCCGAGCTGCGGAAGCGGCGGACTTCTTCTCGGCGGGGGCGGAAGCGCCCGATCCGCCCGAATGGCTGTTGATGGCGTCGATCAGTTCGCTCTTGCGAAGTCGACGGTAACCCTTGATTCCCAGACCCGCTGCCATTTCCTGGAGCTGGGGCAGCCGCAGCGCTGTGAGGCTGCCGCTTCGCGGCGTGGAATCGTGAGTGGTGGTTTCAGACACGAAGGTCCTTCTCCCTCTTTCGGCCGTGCGGCATGTGCCGTTTGCTCACGGCGACGGAAACACCATTGACGGTGCGTTGTGAAAGAAAACCTGCAAAAGAATGAGCAGGAGATGTTCCGGAATGTATGACATCGGCATCGGACCCGTGAAGAACAGCGGGAGACCGTGCACGACGGAACACCCTCAGTCTACTTGTTCGTCGGCGATCACGCGAATCGTTTCGTCAACTTTCTCGGATCACCCGATATCCCCCGAGGTCAATGGCGGTCCGACGGCAGACGACGCCGTCGGGCACCGCCGCATCGGGGACGGAGTCGGCGAGGACGAGGACCGTGGGACCGGCCCCCGAGATGACCGCCGGCAGGCCGCGGTCGCGCAGTGCGTCGACGAGGGCCATGGACTCAGGGTAGGCGCTGCGTCGGAATTCCTGGTGGAGCCGATCGTCGGTGGCGTCGAACAGCGCCGAGGTGTCGTTGACGAGGCCATGGATGAGCAGTCCCGCACGGGCGGAGTTCTCCGCCGCGACCGGGTGAGCGATGTCCGCGGGGATGAGGCCGCGGGCGATGTCCGTGTCCAAGCGGACGGAGGGCACGAGCACGGTGACGGCCTCGAGCGTGCGCACCGGCACCTGCCAGGACCGGGCCGGACCCGAGAGAGAGACGGTGAGCCCGCCGAAGATCGCCGGAGCCGCATTGTCAGGGTGTCCCTCGTAGTCCGTGGCGATCTCGAGGATGCGTTCGCGAGTGACTGCCTGACCGGTCGCCCAGTGCCCGAGTTCGGCGGCCAGTCCGATTCCGGCGACCACCGCGGCGGCCGAGGATCCCAGGCCCCGTGAGTGCGGGATCCGGTTGTGACAGTCGAGTTCGATCCGGTCGAGCAGGCCCGGCTCCGCGTTGGGGAATTCCGCGGCGAACACCTCGGCGAGGACTCGCATGACGAGATGGGTGCGGTTGCGTGGGAGCACGTCGGCGCCCTCCCCCGTGACCGTGACGCAGTTCGCCTCGTCGACGGGTGCCTCACGGACGCTCAGGGTGAGCGTGTCGACGAGGTCGAGGGCGAGGCCGAAGGCGTCGTATCCGGGTCCCAGATTCGCCGAGGTGGCCGGGACCTCGAGTCGCAGGCGCACGCTCAGCTGTCCTCGAGGCCCAGGGCGCGGGCGGCGCTGACGGCGTCGACCGAGACCCGCAGCGGCTCGATCTCCGAACCGTCGGTGGTGTGCAGGGCCCAGGAGGGGTCCTTCAGCCCGTGCCCGGTGACGGTCACGGCGATCGTCGCGCCGGCGGGGATGCTGCCGGCTTCCGCCTTCTTCAGCAGTCCCGCCACCGAGGCGGCCGATCCGGGTTCGACGAAGATTCCCTCTTCGCGGGAGAGGAATTTGTGGGCAGCGAGGATCTCATCGTCGGTGACCGATTCGATGAGTCCGCCGGAGTCCTCACGTGCGGCGACAGCCTGAGTCCAGCTGGCGGGATTGCCGATGCGGATCGCGGTCGCGATCGTATCGGGTTCGTCGACGGGATGGCCGAGGACCAGCGGGGCGGCGCCGGCGGCCTGAAAGCCCCACATCTGCGGCAGCTTCGTCGCGACGCCCAGCTCGCGGTACTCGTTGTAGCCCTTCCAGTAGGCCGTGATGTTGCCGGCGTTGCCCACGGGCAGGACGTGGATGTCGGGAGCGTCGCCGAGGACATCGACGACCTCGAAGGAAGCGGTCTTCTGGCCCTCGATGCGGTCGGGGTTGACCGAGTTGACGAGGTGGACGGGATAGGACTCGGAGAGCTTGCGGCACAGCGTCAGGCAGTCGTCGAAGTTGCCGTCGACCTCGAGCAGCGTGGCACCGTGGGCGATCGCCTGGCTCATCTTGCCCGGAGCGATCTTGCCCGTGGGCACGAGCACCGCGCACGTCAGTCCTGCCTTCGTGGCGTAGGCCGCGGCGGATGCGGAGGTGTTGCCCGTCGATGCGCAGATGACCGCCTTGGCCCCATGTGCCACGGCCTTCGTGATCGCCATCGTCATCCCGCGGTCCTTGAACGATGCCGTCGGGTTGAGTCCCTCGTATTTCACCCACACCTGGGCGCCCGTGACCTCGCTGAGCTTCTCCGCTCTGATCAGCGGGGTGCCGCCCTCGCCGAGCGTGACGGCCGGGGTGGTCTCGGAGATGTCGAGGAGGCTGCGGTATTCCTCGACCACGCCCTGCCACTGGTGTCTGGGGTAGTTCATTCTCACTGTCCTTCTACGCGGATCACGGATTTGACGGCGTGGACGACGGGCAGATCGCTGAGCCGATCGACCGTCTTCCTCAGTATCGAGTCGGTGTTCGAGTGGGTGGCGAGCACGAGCTTGGCGTGCTGCACTCCGTCATCATCGATCTCACCGACCGTCTGGCGCATGAGCTCGATCGAGGCGCCCTCATCGGCGAAGACCTCGGACACCGCTGCCAGCACACCGGGCCGGTCGACGACATCGAGAGTGATGTGGTAGCGGGTGGTGATCGACGAGATCGGCAGGATATGCGAATCCGAGTGGAAGGGCCGCTCGTACTGTCCGCGTCCGCCGAGCACCTTGCGTCGGGCCACGGAGACGAGGTCGCCGAGCACGGCCGAGGCGGTCGGGGCTCCGCCGGCACCCTGTCCGTAGAACATCAGTTCGCCGGCGGCTTCGGCCTCGATGAACACCGCGTTGAAGGCTCCGCGGACGGACGCCAGCGCATGGCTGCGATCGAGTAGCGCGGGATAGACGCGTGCCGAGAGCCCGGCTCCCGTCGGGGACGAAGCCACACGCTCGCATACGGCCAGCAGTTTGATGACGAAGCCCTGGTCGCGCGCGGTCTGGACCATCTCCGAGGTGATCCCTTCGATCCCTTCGACGTGGACGTCGGCGATCGACACGGGCGCATGGAATGCCAGCGAGGACAGGATCGCGGCCTTCGCAGCGGCATCGTGTCCGCCGACGTCGGCGGTCGGATCCGCCTCGGCGAAGCCGAGTTCCTGGGCCGTCGTCAGCGCCCGGTCGAAGTCCCAACCCTCGGAGTCCATCTGATCGAGGATGAAGTTCGTGGTGCCGTTGACGATGCCGATGATGCGTTCGATCCGGTCCCCGGCCAGCGAGTCGCCGACGGGACGGATGATCGGGATGGCCCCGGCCACGGCCGCTTCGTGCTCGAGGCGAACACCGGCAGCATCGGCCGTGGACATGAGTTCGCCGTAGCTGGCGGCCAGCAGCGCCTTGTTCGCGGTCACCACCGACGATCCCTGCTTGAGGGCTGCGAGGATGAGTGATTTGGCCGGTGCGATCCCGCCCATGAGCTCGACGACGATGTCGGCACCGGTGATGGCAGCCTCGGCGTCGGTCGTCAGCAGCGCGGGGTCGATGCCGGGACGGGGCTTCGATGCGTCCCGGACGACGACGGCACTGAGTTCGAGCGGCGCGCCGATGCGTTCGGCCAGACCGTCAGCGCGGTCCTGAATCCGCGCGGCGACCTCCGAGCCGACGACTCCGCATCCGAGCACGGCAACCTTGAGTGCCTGCATATCCTCACCTTTTCCGCTGTTGAAATCGACGCTCATCTGCTCTCCGCCTCTCCCCCGGACATCCCGGGGTCCGTGGCGAACATCAGCGAGTGGTCTTCGGGCTTGACGATCCACTCAACTCTATCGGCATCGACCGCGAGCACTCCCGGCCGGGGCAGATGATTGTAATTGCTGGCCAGCGATCGGCAGTAGGCGCCCGTGGAGGGCACTGCGACGAGATCGCCGGCAGCGACGTCGGCGCCCATATATTCGTCGCGGACGATGATGTCGCCGGATTCGCAGTGTTTGCCGACGATGCGCACGATCGCGGGTTCGGCACTCGAGGCGCGATTGGCCAGTGTGCACGAATAGTCGGCGTCGTAGAGAGCGGTGCGGATGTTGTCGCTCATACCTCCGTCGACGGCGACGTACGTCCTGATTCCGTTGTCGGTGCTCACCTGTTTGACTGTGCCGACCTCGTAGAGCGAGAACACCGCCGGGGAGACGATGGCGCGACCGGGTTCGATCGAGATCCGCGGCACGTTCGTGCCCAGTCCGCGGCACTCCTTGGCCACCACCTCGGCGAGCTCGGCAGCCATCTCCGCGACAGGGATCGGGGTGTCCTGGCTGGTGTAGCGGATGCCGAAGCCGCCGCCGAGGTCGACGTCGGGCAGGTCGATTCCGTGCTCGGCCATGATCTCGGCGCGGAAGGCGAGGACACGGGAGGCAGCGACCTGGAAGCCGGAGATATCGAAGATCTGTGAGCCGATATGGGAGTGCAGTCCGTCGAGTCGCAGGTGCGCGGAGTCAGCGACCAGCTGTGCTGCCCGGGCCGCGGTTCCGTCGGACAGGGACAGACCGAACTTCTGATCTTCATGGGCGGTGGCGATGAAGTCATGCGTGTGAGCCTCGACGCCGACGGTCACCCTGAGCATGACCGGTGCGAGAACCCCTCTGGCCGCGGCGATCGCTTCGAGTCTGGCCACCTCGTCGAGACTGTCGACGAAGATCCGCCCGACCCCGTAGTCGAGAGCGTATTCGAGCTCTGCGACGGACTTGTTGTTCCCGTGCAGACCGACACGCTCACCGGGGACGCCGGCGGCGCGGGCGATCATCATCTCCCCCATCGAGCAGGTGTCGAGGCCGAGGCCCGCTGCATGGACCCAGCGGGCCACCGCGGTGCACAGGAACGCCTTGCCGGCGTAGTAGACGTCGGCGCCGGCCAGTCCCTTCTCTGCCGAGAAGGCGGCAGAGAAGGTCGAGACGTAGGACTCTGCGCGGGAGCGGAAGTCCGCGGCGTCCATCACGAAAGTGGGGGTCCCGTATTCGGCGGCGAGGTCGGTCACCGAGTGACCGGCGACGGTCAGCACACCGTCGGCGTCCTTCGTCACATTGTCCGACCACAGGCTCGGGAGCAGAGCGTTGACGTCATCGGGGTAGGGCAGCCACACCGGGGCCGGGGTCGCGTGGAGCGTCCCTGCGATATGAGCGGGCATCAGATCCTCTCCGGCGCCGCGGCGCCCAGTTGCTTCAGTCCTGTCGCTAGGACGATGATGGCGGCACTGACCAGGACGAGCCTGGATGCGTGCCGGGCGGTGATGGGTTCGTCGACCGTCGGCGTCACCGGACATCGGTGCAGCCAGACCTCGGCGGCATCCGCGACCTCGGTCAGCGCCGCGACGAAGAGCGCCGGATCTCCGAGGCGAAGCGACCGGGTGAGGCGGCCTCGGACCGCGGCCAGGGCGTTGAGCAGACGCGTCTCACTGGGGTCGACGAGGACCGAGTCGTCGCTGGTCTCGACCGTGATGCCGGCGGCATCGGCGCGGCGCCTCTCCCGGCAGACTGCGGCATGTCCCTGTTGGAGGACGGCGACCGTGTCAGGATCGGCAGGTCGGTGTGACCACCTCGGTGATGGTGCGACCTCCCCGTGGACTGCGGAAGATAATGCCGAGGTGTCCGCGGCGATGAGGTCGAAGGCGATCCGCGCGCGTGCGGCCGGTGTGAGCGTGATGTTGATGAAACCCGGTCCGGCGACGGCTGCGGCGGCCACCTCGGGATAGGACTGCAGATGAGCGCAGATATCCGTGGCGAGTTCCAGGCGGCGGTCCGGATCTGCTGCGGCGCGCAGCGCTGCAGTGGTCGTCCAGTCTCCGAGTTCCGGTCGGGACGGGGGCGTGACGGTGATCTCGGCCGCTGCGAAGCCTGTCGCCGTGAGATCGGTGTCGGCCAGCACCAAAGCGCGCGCAAGTGCGGTCTGCAGATCTTCCGGGGTCACTCGAACAGAGTACTCGGAGCGGCTGCGTCGGCACGAATCATCCGTCATCTTCGCTCTCATGACGAGACACGGCAGCGACGAGGCCTCGTCTCGGGGCTGAGACATCCCGCGTCGTCGCCGACTCAGATCGCACCGGGACGACACGCCGCGCGGCTGACGAGGAACTTCACGACGACCGAGACGAGCACCACGGCGAAGGCGGGCGCCATGCTGTCGAAGCTCTGGATGAGGAACGCGAAGATCAGCGGGCCGGTGGCTGCCAGCAGGTAGCCGCCGCCCTGGACGAAACCGGACAGGGATGCCGCCGACTCCGCGTCCCGGGCACGCAGCGTGATGAGCGTCAGCGCCAGGGGGAACGTCGAGATGCCGATGCCCAACAGCACCGTCCACACCACCGGCGCGACGGTCGGAAACAGCCACAGCCCGATGTAGCCGACGGCGAGGCTGAGGCAGAAGGCGACGACGATGAGGTAGGCAGAGGTCATCTTCTGCGCGAGGGCCGGGAGGACGAATCCGAGGACCAGCGGGATGGCGGTCACCAGCGCGAGCATCGCACCGGCGAAGGCGGCATCGAAGCCCGAGCGGGTCAGCAGGGTCGGCAGCCAGGTGAAGAGGATGAAGTTGTTGAACGAGGTCAGTCCCGTCATCGTCATCAGCGCCCAGGCGCGGCGGCTGCGCAGCAGACGGGCCAGCTCACTGCCGCCGACGACGGCGGCGGCCACCTCGGCCGTGGGAGCCGAGCGGAGGGCTCGGACGACGATCCAGACGCACACTCCGAGGGCGGCGAAGCCGGCCCAGACGAGCAGGGAACCGCGCCAGCCGACACCGTCGGCCAGCGGAACAGCCACGAGGGGCGGGATGAACGTGCCGAACTGGAGCAGTCCGACGTGGACGGTCGACATGAGTGCCACCCGGTCCGGGAAGTACGACTTGACCAGGGGCGGGAGGACGACGTTGCCGATGCCCATGCCCAGCAGCGCGAGCACGCTGAGTGCGAGGAACAGCGTCGGGGAGTCGATGAGGGCTCTGATGCCGAGGCCGACCATCACCATGACCATCGCGGCCAGGGTCAGACCGAGACCGGAGAAGCGGGAGTAGAGGCGCGGGGTGAGGAAACCGCTGAGACCGTAGAGCAGCGGAGGAAGCATACCGATGACGGCGAGGAAGACCGCACCGAGGTGGATCTCCTCCCCCATGACGTCGAGCAGCGGAGAGAGGCCGGTGACTCCGGGCCGCAGATTGAATGCGGCGATGACGATTCCGAGGATGATCAGAATACGAGTCCACGCAGAGTTCATGACCTCTTTCCTATCAGACCGATGGGTCCCTCCTGCCGCGCGGGGTCAGCAGTCGGGTGCGCGGGTTCAGTAGTCGAGTTTGAGTCCCTCGACCGGGGACAGCCGCGCAGCGCGGCGCGCAGGCGCGAGAGCCGAGAGGATGCCGGCGACGATCGCCACGCCGAGGATGCCGAGGAACGACAGCGGCGAGAAGTCGACGATGAGGTCGGTGGAGTAGTCGTGGGTGAGCAGGCGAGTGCCGACCAGGCCCAGAGCACCCCCGAGGGCGAGCCCGATGAGGGCCGCGACCGAGGAGATGAGCACGGCCTCGAACGCGAGCAGGGCACGCAGCTGCCCGATGCTCAGCCCGAGGGCGCGCATGAGGGCGTTCTCCCGCCTGCGTTCGATGACCGAGAGGCTGACCGTGTTCGACACGCCGATGAGGGCGATGAGGACGGAGACGAGCAGCAGTGCCACAGCCCAGGCGAGCATGACGTCGATGAGTTCGGAGAACGCCCCGCGGGCGACCGCCGAGCCGTTGACATCGTCGCTCGGCACGTCGAGCGCCTCGGCGACCGATTGCCGGATCCTATCGATCTCACCGACGTCGACGTCCTCGTCGAGGCGGACGAGCACGGCCGTCGTCGTCGCCGAGACCCCGAGCGAGTTGCCCACATCGGGGGTGGTGAAGAACGCGAGACTGGACAGGCCCTCTCGCTGCACCGGAACGGCCCGTTCGTTGAGACCCTTCACCCGCACCGTCGCATCGGGATAGTCCTCGGGAACGACGACCCGACCGGGCACCAGATCGGCCGCGGAATCGCCGAGGACGGTCGCCGCGGACTCGGGGTCGAGCACGAAGATCTCCGGACGGTCCCCCTTGAACTCCTCGACCGCCTCGGCGCGGTGAGCCGAGACTGCATAGGCGACTCCCGGGATCTCCCGCACCTGCTCGAGTTCCTCATCGTCGACGAGGCCGGACAGCGACACGGACACATCGACGGGATACCGCTGATCGAGGCCGTGGCCGAGCGTCGCCTTCGTCGACTGCCCGCCCACGAGGATCGTCGCGACGAGGGTGACGCCGATGATGAGCGCTGTCGCGGTCGTGGCCGTGCGACGCGGATTGCGCAGAGTGTTCAGGGTCGCCAGCTGGCCCGGCACGCCCCACGGGCTGAACAGGACTTCGCCGATCCATCCGACGACCGGGGGGATGATCTTCGCCGAACTGACGATGAGCCCGGTGACGATGAGCCCTCCGCCGACGGCCCCGCCGATCACCCAGGACTGCGCGGTCGAGATCGCATAGAGCGAGACGACGATGAGGGCGACGCCGGTGATGATGAGCACGAAGCCGATGATGTGCCGCGGCCGGCTGCGCGTCGACAGTGTCAAGGAGGCGTCGAACGGCTGCAGTGCCTCGAGCGGTGTCACGGCGATCGCGCTGCGGGCGGGGCGGATCGTAGCCAGGATCGTCAGCAGCGCACCGACGGCGACGCCGGCGACGAGGGCGGAGACCGGAACGGTGAGAGTGTCATAGGGGAATTCCTCCGGCCACCAGCGCACGGCCGCGAACATCAGTCCATGACTCACGCCGACACCGGCGAGGACGCCGAGAATCGATCCGATGAGACCGACGGCGAGTCCCTCGGCGACGACGGAGCCGTACATCTGGGCGCGGGAGGCGCCGAGACAGCGCAGCAGCGCGAGTTCGCGCCGTCGACCGGCCACGATGACCGAGAACGTGTTGGACACCACGAGGATGGCGACGACGACCGAGATGCCGGCGAAGACGAGCAGCAGCGCGGTGACCACGGCGTTGCCGCCGGAGAGTCGGTCGGTCTTGACGTCGACGGCATCGGCGACCTTGAGGGCCTCGAGGCTGCCCTTGAGATCAGAGGAGTCGACGACCGTCTGCAGTTCGGAGCGCACGCGTTCGGGGTCGGCACCGTCGGAGAGCGCGATCTGGATGGCGACGACGTCGCCCTGCTGGGCGAAGTACTCCTGGTAGCCCGCGGCCGTCGTGAGTGCGCGGTCGGCTCCCGGCAGTGCCGGGTCCTCCCCCATCTCGGCGAGACCGACGACTGAGAAGGTCACGCTGTTGTGGCTCGGACCGCGGTAGATCGGCATGTCCTCGTCTCCGGACTCCACCGGAACCGAGTCCACGGTGAAACGGATCTCGTCGCCGATGCCGACGTCGAGGCTCTGGGCGGTGCGGGAGTCGAGGACGAGGTCGGTCGTCGAGGCGGGTCGGTGACCGGCGACGACTCCGAAGGTGTCGAGGCGCTCATCGGTCGGAACAGGGGAGAGTGCGAAAGAGCTTTCGGAGAAGCCGGTCGACCGGCCGGTGGTCATGGTCCGTGCGGACAGCGAGGCGGAGTCGACTCCGTCGATTTCGGACATGGGAGTCAGCAGCGGGGCTGCGGAGTCCCCACCGACGAACACGTCCTGAGCGGGGATGACCGCGAGGTCGGCGTGGGAGAACGACCGGCCGACGGCGTCTTCGAGGCTGGTCTGCAGAGAGGAGTTGATGATGAGCGTCGTGGCGACGAAGCCGGCGGCCAGGGCGATGCCGAGGCCGATCGCGAGGAAGCGCGCCCAGTGGATCCGGATCTGCGCCAGGGCGACAGCGATCACAGAGAACTCAGTTCGCTCAGTGCGCTCACGACGCGCTCCCGAGTGGGTTCGCGGACCTCACCGGTGGCGTGTCCGTCCTTGAGCAGGACGACGCGGTGGGCATGCGAGGCTGCCATCGGATCGTGGGTGACCATGATGATCGTCTGGCCGTAGAGGCTCGTGGCGCGGCCGAGCAGGGAGAGCACCTCGGCGCCGGCATGGGAGTCGAGATTTCCGGTGGGCTCGTCGGCGAAGATGACGTCGGGGCGGGTCAGCAGCGCACGGGCCACGGCGACTCTCTGCTGCTGACCACCGGAGAGTTCGTGCGGACGGTGCCCCAGCCTGTCGCCCAGTTCGAGGCGTTCGACGACCTCCGCCTTCCATTCTCTGTCGATCCTCTTCCTCGCCAGCGACACGGGCAGCTCGATGTTCTGCTCCGCGCTCAGCGTCGGGACGAGGTTGAAGGCCTGGAAGATGAAACCGACTCGGTCGCGGCGCAGCTGCGTCAGCTGCCGATCGTTGAGGCGGGTGATGTCCTTCCCGCGCATGATGATCGACCCCGAGTCGACTCGGTCGAGTCCGGCCAGGACGTGCATGAAGGTTGACTTGCCCGAACCCGAGGGGCCCATGATGGCGGTGAAGCGGCCCATCTCGAAGTCGACGCTGATGTCGTCGAGCGCGTCGACCGCGGTGTCTCCGCGTCCGAAGGACTTGCGCAGATTCTTCGCCTGCAGAATGACGTCGGGGGTCGCCGAGTCCGAGGTCACCGAGTCGGGAGCGAAGTCGTCAGCGGAGGGAGAGTCGGCGGCAGGAGCCGTACGGTCGGTCTCATCGGATCGGTTCGACATCGAGGCCTCACATCGCTTCTCACGGTTCGTCTCCGACCACCTTAGGCCCTGGCGACGGTGTCGACCACTCGGTGCGGATATGCAGAACCGCCCACCTCAGCTGGTGAGATGGGCGGTGTGGCGTGGTGCCCGCGACAGGATTCGAACCTACGACCTTCTGCTCCGGAGGCAGACGCTCTATCCACTGAGCTACGCGGGCAACGGATGCAATGCTATCACCGAAATGCGGCACCGCCCAAAACGACGCCGCGTGCGATCGACGTTCGATCGCACGCGGCAGATGTCGGTGCCCGCAGGCTCTGAGCCGGCGGGTCAGGCGCCCTTCATGGCCTTCCGACCGGGCACATATTCCCAGTGCCAGAGTTCGTACGAATTGCGCTTGGCCCAGTCGGGATTCTCCCAGCCGTACTTCTTCGCGTTCGCCACCAGCCAGTCGTACTGCTCTCCCGAGCCGGTCTGGGTGCCTGCGCCGAGGTCGAGGGCCAGTCCCCAGCCATGGTTCGAGGTGCCGGGGCGGGCTGCGAAGCCCGGCTTGCGGGCGGCGACGGAGACCTGAGATTCGAGCGAGCGATAGGAGTCGGTGACGGCGAGGTCCTTGCCGGTGTCCTTCTTGAATGCGGCGTTCATCTTCGCAAACGACACGGCGGCGTCGCTACGCAGCTTGTGATTGCCCACGCCGATCTCGCACAGCCAGGAATCCGGGAGCTCTCCGTTGCTGGCCTCGCCCTTCGGGGCTTCGCCGTCGCAGCCGGGCAGGACGGTCTTCGTGATCGCACGGGAAGCGGCCTCGACCTTCGTCTGCTTCGCGCTCGGAGCGCCGATCGTCATCGAGGTCTTGTCGTCCTTGTCGACCTTGATGTCGGCGGAGACGGATTCGGCGTTGATCGCCCGCGGCTGCGATTCCGCTGCCGTGTCATCGACCTTGACCTCCTGGCTGCCGCCGAGGTTGCCGGCGACCATGACCGCGGCGATGGCGGTGCCCGTGACCGAGACGGTGGCCAGCGCGGAGAAGGTCGTGACCTGACGGCGACGAACCGAGCGCAGCAGCGAACCGTCGGATCCGCGACTGCCCAGGTGGGCGGCCGCGAGCGTCGAGGTGTGCCCCGCGGGCGTCGTCACCGGCGAACCGGCGGCTTCCGCGGCCATTGCCTGACGTCGCGGCGAACCGGCTGCGGCCCTGGCCTCGGCGGCCATGGCTGCCCGGCGCGGGGACAGAGGCATGTGAGAGTAGGTGACACGCGACGGCGTTGTCGCGGTCCGCTTCCTGGAGAAGATCGTCTGCGTCGGTGCGGTCTGGCTGCGCAGGTCGCGCCTGCGCACCGGCGGCGCCTCGACGGTCGAGAGCTCACTCGACATAGTGCTCCATACTGTTGGCTGTGATTGTGCGGCGGACGTCCTCCCCGGAGCGTCCCAAAAGCTCATGTCACAACACTATAACGACATCGTTACAGAATGTCACTTCTTCATCAGACACCGAGTGTGACCTGGGCATACGTCCACCGGGCAAGGGTCACGAATCACTACAGATGACCTTCTGTGCTTGGCGGGGTTCACCGCTTCGTTACCATTCGTTACCGACGGCGTCGAGGCGGCGATCCCGGCCTGAACCGGGCAGCGCCGCCTCGAGGGGCCCTGTCGGCCGGCAGGGCTCGCCTTCAGCTGCGGGAGTCGAATCGGCTCCGCTGCATCGCATCCTGCACCTCACCGACGAGCTCTTCGAGCACGTCCTCGAGGAACAGCAGACCGAGGACCTGCGCCTCGGCGTCGATGACCCTGGCGACGTGGATGCCGACCTTCTGCATCTGCGCCAGCGCCTCCTCGACCTCGTCATCGGCAGTGACGGTGAACAGCGGTCGGAAACGCTTGCCCGGCACGGGAGCATCGAACGCGTCGTCGGTGTCGGCATAGAGGACGTCCTTGATGTGGAGGTAGTCCTGCGGGTACCCGTCGTCGCCGACGACGAAGTAGCGCGAGTAGCCGGTCTTGCCGACGAGCGTGACGAGTTCGTTCGGAGTGACCTTGCCAGAGATCGTCACCAGCTCCGCCATCGGGACCATGATGTCGGCGGCGGTCTTGTCGCTGAACTCCAGTGCCCCCTTGAGCAGTCCCGTGTCGTCGCTGAGCAGTCCTTCGCGCTTCGACTCGGCGACGATCGATTCGACCTGCTCGATCGTGTACGCCTCGTTCACCTCGTCGCGGGCCTCGATCTTGAACAGATGGAGGATCGCGTTGGCGAGTCCGTTGAGCGGACGGATGACGAAGCCGAAGACACGGGCCAGGAACACCAGGGGCGTCGCAAGCACCATGATCGCCTGGCCCGAGACAGCCAGGGCGATGTTCTTCGGCACCATCTCACCGATGACGACGTGCAGGTAGGTCACGACTCCGAGAGCGAGGACGAAGGAGATCGTCGAGGACAGTCCGGCCGGGATCCCGAGGCCCTCAAGTGGTCCGGCCAGCAGATGGTGGATGGCCGGTTCGGCCACATTGCCCAGCAGCAGCGAACAGACGGTGATGCCGAGCTGGCAGATCGCCAGCATCAGCGAGACGTGCTCCATCGCGAACAGCGCGGTCTTCGCGGCCGACGATCCCTCGGCCGCCCGCGGTTCGATCTGCGAGCGTTTGGCAGCGACCACGGCGAATTCGGCGGCGACGAAGAACGAATTGCCCAGCAGCAGGACGACCAGCCAGACGAGTCCGAACCAATCGGTGCTCATCGGCTCTCACCTCCCGTCTCCGTTTCGTAAGCTGCGGCATCGGTGGCCCGCAGCACCACCCGGAGCCGCTCGATTCGGCGGCCATGCATCCGCTCGACGCGGATCAGAGCCTCATCGGTGCGCACCTGGTCCCCGGGTTCCGGGATCCGTCCGAGCTCCTTGAGCACGAAGCCGGCCAGCGTCTCGTAGTCGGAATCCTCGGGGATCGAGATCCCGATCGTCGAGGAGATCTCATCGGGGCGCAGCTGACCCGGGACGATCCAGGATCCGTCCCGCGCGGGACGGGCGGCGACTCGCATCCGGTCGTGTTCGTCGGCAACCTCACCGACGAGCTCTTCGACGACGTCTTCCAGGGTCACGACTCCGGCCGTGCCGCCGAACTCGTCGACGACCACGGCCATCTGCAGTCCCGTGGCGCGCAGCTCCATGAGCAGGGGGTCGAGCGTCTGTGTCTCCGGGATCTCCCTGACCTCGGTCATCAGCCCTCCTGCATAGGCATCGTCCCGGTTGGCCAACGGCACGGCGAAGGCCTGCTTGACGTGGACGACACCGACGATGTGGTCCTTGTCCTCTTCGGCGACGGGGAAGCGGGAGAACCCGGTCTCACGCGCCTGTTCGATGATCTGGCGGGCCGTCGTGTCCTTCTCCACCGTCGACATGCGGGTGCGCGGGGTCATCACGTCTTCGGCGGTGCGTTCGGAGAAGCTCAGCGTCCGTTCGAGCAGATCGGCGGTCTGCTCGTCGAGCACGCCTTCCTCGGCGGAGTGCCGGACGAGGGAGGTCAGCTCCTCCGGCGACCGCCCGACCGAGCCTTCCTCCTGCGGTTCGATGCCCATCGACATGAGGATCTTGTTGGCCGTCCCATTGAGCACGGCGATGACGGGCTTGAAGACGATCGAGAAGACATACTGGATCGGTGCGGCGATCCGCCCGGTGGCCAGGGGGACCGCGATCGCGAGATTCTTCGGCACGAGTTCGCCGAAGATCATCGACCCCACGGTGGACACGATGAGGGCGATCGTCAGGGCCAGAGGAGCCGCGAGTCCGGGGCCGACTCCCCAAGTCTCGAATACAGGCGCCAGCAGCTTGCCCAGCGACGGCTCCATCAGATAGCCGGTGAGCAGAGTGGTGATCGTGATGCCCACCTGAGCCGCGGAGAGCTGGGTGGACAGGTGCGTCATCGACTGTCGGAGCGTCTTCGCCCCCACCACCCCGTCTTCGACGGCTCTGTCCGCGGTGTGCCGGTCGAGGGTCAGCAGGGAGAACTCAGCTGCGACGAAGACGCCGGTGCCGAGGATGAGGAACAGCGCGAGAGCGAGGAACAGCCATTCCATCAGCGACGATCCCCGCCGATCGCGGTCCGGGGAACAGAGTGGGTGAAGTGAGTGACCCGCACGGGGTGAGGGTCGTCATCTGGGACGCCGGCTTCCCGCCGGCAGGGACTGTCACTGGTCATGGGGGAATCTTACCAACTTCCCGCCAGCGGACGGCCCTCTTCGTATCCGGCCGCGCTCTGCACGCCGACGGCGGCGCGCTGGGCGAACTCGCCGAGGCTGCGGGCCCCCGCGTAGGTGAAGGAGCTGCGCACGCCCGAGGTGATCCCGTCCAGCAGATCCTCGACTCCGGGAGACTGCGGGTCGATGTACATCGTCGATGAGGAGATCCCCTCTTCGAACAGTCCCTTCCGGGCGCGGGAGAACGCCGATTCGGTGCGGGTGCGGTTGGCCACGGCGCGGGCGGAGGCCATACCGAAGCTCTCCTTGTACTTGCGTCCCTCGCCGTCGACGAGGAGGTCGCCGGGCGATTCATGGGTGCCGGCGAACCAGGAGCCGACCATCACCTGTGACGCACCTGCGGCCAGCGCCAGAGCCACGTCGCGGGGATAGCGGACTCCGCCGTCGGCCCAGACGTGGGCACCGAGCTCGCGAGCCGCCTCGGCGCATTCGAGCACGGCGGAGAACTGCGGGCGGCCGACCGCGGTCATCATCCGGGTCGTGCACATCGCGCCCGGACCGACACCGACCTTGACGATCTGCGCGCCTGCGGAGACGAGGTCGCGCACTCCCTCGGCCGTGACGACGTTGCCGGCCACGATCGGCACGCCGAGGTCGGCATCCGCGATCGTCTGGAGCACGTCGATCATCTTCGCCTGATGGCCGTGGGCGGTGTCGATGACGAGGACGTCGGCGCCGGCTTCGACCAGGGCCTTCGCGCGGTCGAGCGCGGCGCCGTTGACGCCGATCGCCACGGCGATCCTCAGTCGGCCCTGCGCATCGAGGTTCGGAGTGTAGATCGACGAGCGCAGCAGCGCCTTCGGGGTCAGGCTGCCGAGCACGATGCCGTCATCGTCGACGACTGCGGCGAACTCGGCCCGCGTCTCGGTCATCGATTCGAAGAGCGCTTCGAGCCGAGCTTCGTCGCCCCAGTCGATCTCGCCTGCGCGGATCACGTGCGGCGAGGACACGAGGAGGTCCGACACCGAGGTGAAGCGATCGACGCCGCGCAGATCGGCAGCGTCGATGATGCCCTCGAGTCGACCCGACGGGTCGACGACGACGCCGAAGCCGTGCGGGCGCTTGGCCAGGACGTGGAGGGCGTTGAGCACGGTGTCCTCCGGGGAGAAGCGCAGGGCGGACTCGAAGATCCGGTCGCGGCTCTTGACCCAGTCGATGGTCTCGCGTGCGGCGGTCAGCGGAATGTCCTGCGGAAGCACCGCCAAGCCGCCTCGGCGGGCCATCGTCTCGGCCATCCGGCGGCCGGACACGGCCGTCATGTTCGCGGCGACGAGCGGGGTCGTCGAGCCCGTCGGATCGGTCGTGGAGAGGTCGACGTCGAAGCGCGAGGTCAGCGCCGATGAGTTCGGGACGAGGAAGACATCGGAGTAGGTGAGATCGCTGCTGGGGTCATTTGAGATGAAACGCATAACACTATTGTCCCTTATGTGCACTTTGCAGGGCACATCGCGTTAGGCTGGGAGATGTCGTTAAGCAGCAAGTCTTGAATCAGGAAGTAGGCGATCAACGCCGTGTCCGTCAATACTCCGAACCGCACCGTTGAAGACTTCGGGTCCAACGAGTGGCTGGTCGAGGAATTGTATGAGCAGTACAAGTCAGATAAGAACTCGGTCGACAAGTCCTGGTGGCCGTTCTTCGACAAGTACGAGAAGAACAGCGGCGGTCAGGGCGCTGCTGCCCAGCCCGCGGCGAAAGCGGCTGAGAAGTCCGGCGCGAAGCCGGCTGAGAAGTCCGCTCCGAAGTCCGAGCCCAAGGCCTCTGCTCCTGCGCAGGCCCCTGCCGCGGCGCGGGAGACCTCGCGCGGCGTCTCACCCTCATCGGCCGAATCCGAGACGCTGAAGGCCGAGACGAAGTCCGTACCGCAGGTCACCCCGAAGGACACGGCCCCGCAGCCGGATCCGGAAGAGACGATCACTCCGCTGCGCGGCCCCGCGAAGCTCATCGCGAAGAACATGGACGAGTCCATCGAAGTCCCGACCGCCACCTCGGTGCGGGCACTGCCTGCCAAGGCGCTCATCGACAACCGGATCGTCATCAACTCCCACCTCAAGCGCACCCGCGGCGGAAAGGTCTCCTTCACCCACCTCATCGGCTACGCCGTCATCCGCGCACTGCAGAACTTCCCCTCGCAGAACGTCTCCTATGACGTCCGCGACGGCAAGCCCGTGATGATCTCCCCCGCGCACATCAACTTCGGTCTCGCCATCGACGTCCCGAAGAAGGACGGCACCCGCACCCTGCTGGTGCCGAACGTGAAGAAGGCCGAGACGCTGACCTTCCGCCAGTTCGTCGACGCCTACGACGGCCTCGTCGACAAGGCCCGCAAGGGCAAGCTCACCGCCGACGACTTCGCCGGCACCACGGTGTCGCTGACCAACCCGGGCGGCATCGGCACCGTGCATTCGGTGCCGCGGCTGACGAAGGGCCAGGGCTGCATCATCGGAGTCGGCGCGCTCGACTACCCAGCAGAATTCCAGGGCGCGAGCCAGAAAACGATCAACGACCTGGCCGTGTCCAAGGTCCTGACCATGACGTCGACCTATGATCACCGCGTGATCCAAGGTGCCGGCTCGGGTGAGTTCCTCAAGCTCGTCCACAGCTACCTCCTCGGTGAGGACGGCTTCTACGATGACGTCTTCGAGTCCCTGCGCCTGCCGTACGAACCGGTCCGCTGGGTTCCCGACGTCTCTGCCGAGGACCAGGACGATGTCAACAAGACCGCGCGCGTCATCGAACTCATCGATGCCTACCGCACCCGCGGTCACCTCATGGCCAACATCGATCCGTTGGTCTACCGTCAGCGTTCGCATCCGGACCTCGACATCAACCAGCACGGTCTGACCCTGTGGGACCTCGAACGCGAGTTCCCCACCGGCGGATTCGGCGCGAAGCCGATGATGCCCTTCCGCAGCATCCTCGGGCTGCTGCGTGAGAGCTACTGCCGGACCATCGGCTTCGAGTACATGCACATCGCCGATCCCGTGCAGCGCCGCTGGTTCCAGTCGAAGATCGAGGTTCCCCACCAGGAGCTGACTCGGTCCGAGCAGGGACATATCCTCGGCCGACTCAACGCCGCAGAAGCGTTCGAGACCTTCCTGCAGACGAAGTACATCGGGCAGAAGCGCTTCAGCCTCGAAGGCGGCGAGTCTGCGATCGTCCTCCTCGACGAGATCCTCAATCAGTCCGCGGACACCGGACTCGACGAGGTCGCCATCGGAATGGCGCACCGCGGACGTCTCAACGTGCTCACGAACATCGCCGGCAAGTCCTATGCGCAGATCTTCCGCGAATTCGACGGCACCATGTCCCCCGACAGCGTGCAGGGCTCCGGCGATGTCAAGTACCACCTCGGCACCCAGGGCTCGTTCACCTCGCCTTCGGGCAACACCACCGGCGTGTACGTCGCCGCGAACCCCAGCCACCTCGAAACCGTCGACCCCGTCCTCGAAGGCATCGTCCGCGCGAAGCAGGACCTCGTCGATCAGGGCGAAGCCGGCTTCACGGTGCTGCCGGTCCTCGTCCACGGCGATGCGGCCTTCGCCGGTCAGGGTGTCGTCACCGAGACGCTCAACCTATCCGAGCTGCGCGGCTACCGCACCGGCGGAACCGTCCACGTCATCATCAACAACCAGGTCGGGTTCACCACTCCCCCAGCCTCGGCGCGCTCGTCCTTCTACTGCACCGACGTGGCGAAGTCGATCAACGCCCCGATCTTCCACGTCAACGGCGATGACCCCGAAGCCGTTGTGCGTGCGGCTCGCCTGGCCTTCGAATACCGCCAGGAGTTCAACCGCGACGTCGTCATCGACCTCGTCTGCTACCGCCGCCGCGGTCACAACGAAGGCGACGACCCTTCGATGACCCAGCCGCTGATGTACTCGCTCATCGAGAAGAAGGGTTCGGTGCGCAAGCTCTACACCGAGTCCCTCGTGGGCAGGAAGTGCATCACCGACGAAGAGGCCGCCGAGGCGCTCAAGGACTACCAGTCGAAGCTGGAGTCCGCATTCGCTGAGACGAAGGAAGCCGAGACCGGACCGTACGACGGCGAGGCCTTCAACGCTCCCTACGAGCCCAGCGACATCGAGAGCTACAACGATACCGAAACCGCGATCAGTCCCGAGACGCTCACCCGCATCGGGGAGGCCTTCGCCGAGGTGCCTGAGGGCTTCACGATCCACAAGAAGCTGCGGGCTCTGCTGGAGAAGCGCAAGGAGATGGCGCTTTCTGGAGGCATCGACTGGGGCTTCGCCGAGCTCATCGCCTTCGGTTCGCTGCTCATGGACGGTGTGCCGGTGCGTCTGGCCGGCCAGGACTCCCGCCGCGGCACCTTCGTCCAGCGCCATTCGGTGCTCATCGACTCGATCAACGGCAACGAGTGGACCCCGCTGCAGAACCTCACCGAGGATCAGGCTCGCTTCTGGGTCTATGATTCGCTGCTGAGCGAGTACGCGGCCGTCGGCTTCGAATACGGCTACTCCGTCCAGCGCAAGGACGCTCTCGTGGCCTGGGAAGCACAGTTCGGCGACTTCGCCCAGGGCGCCCAGTCGGTCATCGACGAGTTCATCTCCTCGTCCGAGCAGAAGTGGCAGCAGAACTCCGGCGTCATCATGCTCCTGCCGCACGGCTACGAGGGGCAGGGGCCCGACCACTCCTCAGGACGCATCGAGCGCTACCTGCAGCTGTGCGCGGAGTCGAACATGACGGTGGCTCAGCCGTCGTCGGGTGCCTCGCACTTCCACCTGCTCCGTCGGCACGCCGCGACGACGAACAAGCGTCCGCTCATCGTCTTCACGCCGAAGTCGATGCTGCGACTCAAGGCCGCTGCGAACTCGCCTGAGGAATTCACCTCAGGTCGGTTCGAGGCCGTCATCGACGACACCGACGTCGATGCCGCTCAGGTCGATCGCGTGGTCCTCGTGTCCGGCAAGCTCTACTGGGAGCTCAAGGCCAAGCGCGAGAAGGACAACGACACGAAGATGGCGCTCGTCCGTTTCGAGCAGCTCTACCCGCTCGACGAGGAGGCCATCACCGCTGTTCTTGATCGCTTCCCGGCCGATGCCGAGATCGTCTGGGCACAGGAGGAACCGGAGAACCAGGGCGCATGGCCGTTCATGGCCATGAACCTGCCGCAGCTGCTCGGTGACCGCCCTGTCACCGTGGTCGCGCGTGCTGCTTCAGCGGCCACCTCGACGGGTCTCAAGCACTTCCATGAGGCCCAGCAGCAGGACCTCGTCGAACGGATCTTCACCCGGTGAGCAGCGACACGACCACAACCATCGCCGTGGTCGGCGGCCCCCTGGTCGCCGGCCACGGTGACGGCCGTGGTCTCGGGTGGGTCGGTCGGGTGACTGCCCGGACTCTGCCGAGCCTGCCCGACCTCAAAGTCTATCCGCTGGCCGTGCCCCGTGAGGACTCCGCCGAGCTCCACGCTCGCACCATCGCCGAGGCGTCCCTGCGGTTCACCCCGGACGGTGACAATCGTCTGGTGCTGGCCTTGGGTTCCGGCGATCTCGATTCGGGCCGTTCGGTGGCCAGGGCCCGCCTCGACGTGGCCAACGTCCTCGACGAGGCCCTGGCTCGGAAGGTCTCGACCTTCGTGCTCGGGCCTCCGCCGGAGCACGACGGGGACCGCAACCGTCGCATCGCCGAGCTCAACACGAGCTTCTCCGATGTGGCCAAGCGTCGCGGCATCACCTACGTCGACGCGTTCACTCCCCTGCTCGGACACCCGGTCTGGCAGCGTGAACTCGCATCGTCACGGGATCATCTGCCCGCGCAGGAGGGCTACGGGCTGTTGGCGTGGCTGGTCCTCCACCGCGGCTGGTTCAGCTGGCTGGGCGTCCGCGACGTCATCGGCGACAGCTGAGAGCACCCCCGCGTCTTTGCCCTGTCAGGGCGATCATGAGAGAATTAACCGTCTATTGAAGGAGAGCACTATGAGCAAGCGTGGCCGTAAGCGTCGCGATCGCCGTCGCAACAAGGCGAACCACGGCAATCGTCCGAACAGCTGATGCACTGATTCGTTCAGTACACGACGAGGGCGGGAAGAGATTCGATCTCTTCCCGCCCTCGTCGTCTCTCCGAGCCTGGTCAGCTCCGCCGGCTCTGTGCCTGGTCAGCTCTGTGCCTGGTCAGCTCCGCCAGGACGCCTGTTCGAGAGCGATCCGCTGCCGGATCTTCTCGCGCAGACCCATGGGAGCCCGATCATGGCTGCATGAACGTCGCACCAGCTCCTTGAGCAGCGCCTCGATCTCATACTCGTCGTGGCAGGACGGGCACTGTTCGAGGTGGATCGAGATCTCGCGGATCTCCGTCGTCGTCAGCTCGCCGTCGAGGTAGTGGTAGATCCGCATCAGGGATTCGGTCCTGACGCTTTCGCAGCATCCTTCGTCGCTCATTTCGCACCTCCCTCAGGATTCGCGAAACCGCGTTCGGCGGCGTAGTCGGCCAACATCTCCCGCAGCTGGCGTCGCCCGCGGTGCAGCCTGGACATCACTGTGCCGATCGGGGTCTCCATGATCTCGGCGATCTCCTTGTACGGCAGTCCTTCGACATCGGCATAATAGACGACCATGCGGAAGTCCTCGGGCAGAGCCGACAGCGCATCCTTGACATCGGAGTCGGGCAGGTGATCGAGCGCCTCGAGCTCGGCAGAGCGTCCGCCCGAGGACGAATGGCTGTCGGCCTGAGCGATCTGCCAGTCCTCGATGTCCTCGCTGCCGTGCTCCTTCGGCTGCCGCTGCTTCTTGCGGTAGTTGTTGATGAAAGTATTCGTCAGAATCCGATACAGCCACGCCTTGAGGTTCGTGCCGGGCTTGTACTGGTGAAAGGCGGCATAGGCCTTCGCGTACGCCTCTTGGACCAGGTCCTCGGCGTCGGCGGGATTGCGGGTCATCCGCAGAGCAGCCGCGTAGAGCTGGTTGACATATTCCAGAGCGTCGCGCTCGAAACGCTCCGACCTCTCGGTCGCCGTTTCGGGGACTTCTTTGACTGATTCGGTCATCGCAGTCAATGGTACGCCCGTTCTCTCCAGGACGGCAGTGGCACTCATAGACCTTCCCTTCTGCCGATCGTTGCCGGGCGGGTCTGACCCGCCCCATATCTTCACCGCCTGTAACATCGAGCAGAGGTCCCACTATTCCCCGCACAGCAGTTATGCTTGCCATTGAGATGCCCGCCACTCAAGGAAGGACCACAGTGTCTCCCATCCGTTTCATCGCACGGCCCATGCTGGCCGCCGGATACATCCTCAACGGTGTCGACCGTCTGCGTCGACCCGAAGCCGCAGCCGCTTCGGTCGCGCCCCTTCTCAGCCAGGCCCGCAAGCAGATCGATGTGCCTGTGGATGCGACGACCCTCGCACGCGCCACCGGTGTGGCACAGGTCGCCGCCGGCTCGCTGCTGGCCATCGGACGCTTCCCGCGCATCAGCGCCACAATCCTCGTGGGCACCTACCTGCTCGACACCGTCGGTGAGCGCCTTGCGGCGGAGAAGACGACCTCGAAGGACGAGAAGAAGGCCCGCAACGAGCGGACCCTGCAGCGGACTTCGATGCTCGGCGGTGCCCTGCTGGCCAGCGTCGACACCGCGGGACGCCCCGGCCTCTGGTGGCGCACCCAGCATGCCGCCGAGGACCTCTGGTCGAGCGTCGAAGACACCTCCAAGCAGGCCCTCAATGCTCTCGGAGTTGACTGACATCCCCACGCAGACTCCCCCGGTGACCAGCGACTGGCAGGCACCAGTCGCCGGTTCTTCCATCACCGCCACCGTCACCGTTCCCGGATCGAAGTCGCTGACGAACCGCTATCTCGTCCTCGCCGCACTCGCCCAGTCCGAATCCGATCTCAAGGGCTGGCTGCGCAGCCGCGACACCCTTCTCATGATCGAGGCTCTGCGCGCGCTCGGGGCCGCAATCGACGACGACGGCGATGTCCTCCACATCGAACCGATCGACTTCCCCGCGGCAGCTGATTCCCCCGCCGAGGCGGCCGAGCCGATCACCATCGACTGCGGTCTCGCCGGGACCGTCATGCGCTTCGTCCCGCCGCTGGCCGCGCTGACCGGACGCGAGGTCGTCCTCGACGGCGATGAGCAGGCGCGGGTGCGCCCCATGTCGGTGACCGTGGAGTCGCTGAGCCGCCTCGGCGCATCGATCGCCTCCGCTGACGGCCGGCTGCCGTTGTCCATCCATCCCAGCACTGCGCTGCGCGGCGGTCACCTCGAGATCGATGCCAGCGCCTCGAGCCAATTCGTCTCCGGACTGCTGCTGGCCGCTCCTGTCATGCCTCTGGGACTCGAACTCGTCAACACCGGCGGCGCCGTGCCCAGCCGCACCCATGTCGACATGACCATCGAGGTGCTCAGGGACGCCGGGGTCGACATCAGCGAACCCGAACCGGAACGCTGGATCGTCGAGCCCGGACTGCCGCGGGGACTCGATGTCCTCGTCGAACCCGATCTGTCCAACGCCGCCGCCTTCGCCGCCGCCGCTGTGGCCACCGCCGGCACGGTCACGATCACCGACTGGCCCGTCCACACCACCCAGGCCGGTGACGGCTTCCGCAGCATCGCCGAGACCTTCGGCGCGCAGGTCCACCTCGACAGAGAAGGTCTGCATGTCACAGGATCATCCACGCTTCGCGCAGTCGACCTCGATCTCTCTGCGGTCGGTGAGCTCACACCCGTCGTCGCGGCACTGGCCGGACTGGCCGAGGGCACCTCGCAGCTGCGCGGCATCGGACACCTGCGCGGGCATGAGACGGATCGTCTGGCCGCGCTGACGAGGGAGCTGACCGCCGTCGGCGTCGATGTCGTCGAACACCCCGACGCCCTGACGATCACCGGAGCCTCGAAGCTGCGGCCGGCCCTCTGGCACACCTATCACGACCATCGCATGGTCATGGCCGGGGCGATCCTCGGCCTCCGCATCGAGGGCCTGACCATCGAGAACGCGGGCACCGTGGCCAAGACCCTGCCCGATTTCACCCAGCTGTGGGAAGCCATGATCACCCCCGGGGCCTGAGATGGCGAAGATCTACCGCGACGAAGACTACCGACCGCGACCGAACCGTCGCGGCTCCCGTCCTCGCACGAAGAACAGGCCCGACCACAGCGACGCCGTGACCGGTATGGTCATCGCAGTCGACCGGGGACGCTGCCGAGTCATCCTCTCCGACCCGTCGGGAGGCTTCACCTCCCCCATCCCGGCACGCGGAGGAAAGGGGAAGAAGAACCGTCGAGCCACCTCGGTGACGGCGGTGCGCGCCTCCGGCCTGCGGAAGCAGGCGATCGTCCCCGGTGACATCGTCCGCCTCGTCGGTGACACCTCCGGACAGGAGGGGTCCCTGGCCCGGCTCGTCGAGATCGTCGAGCGGCGGAATCTGCTCCGACGCAGCGCCGATGACACCGACCCGACCGAACGCGTCATCGTCGCCAACGTCGACGTCATGGGCATCGTCACCGCGACCATGGACCCCGAGCCCTCCTACGGGCTCATCGACCGGGCACTCGTCGCCGCATACGATGCCGATATCGAACCCCTGCTCATCGTCACCAAGACCGATCTGCAGTCGGCCGAGGAGATCCGCCGCCGTTTTGCCGCCACCGGTATCGACATCGTCGAATCGGCCATCGGATCAGAGCGTGACGCCGTCGACGCCGAAGTGCTCGACCGGCTCATCGGTCGCATCAGCGTCCTCGTCGGCCATTCCGGGGTCGGCAAATCCACGCTGACGAATGCACTCGTGCCCGCCGCCGAACGCGCGACCGGTCACGTCAACGACGTCACCGGTCGCGGACGCCACACCTCGTCATCGGCCGTGTGCCTCCCCCTCGACGGCGGAGGCTGGCTCGTCGACACCCCTGGCGTGCGCAGCTTCGGCCTCGCCCACGTCGACCGAGAGACCCTGCTGTCGGCCTTTCCCGAACTCGTCGAGGCCACCGCGGACTGCCCACGCGGCTGCACCCATCTGCCCGACTCCCCCGGCTGCCGACTCGACGAGTGGGTCGCGGCGGGACGAGCCGGGTCCGGGGGTGTCTCACGACTGGAGTCGCTGCGCAGGCTGCTGCCTCCGACTGGATAGGCTGAGGGCATGAACGACCTCGACCTGGCGAGAGAACTCGCCGATCTCGCCGACGACATCAGCCTGGCCAGATTCACCGCTCAGGACTTCACCGTCGAGACCAAACCCGACCTCACTCCGGTGACCGAATGCGACCGTGCCGTCGAACAGGCGATCATGGCCCGGCTCGAGCGAGAACGGCCGGCCGACAGCGTCCTCGGGGAGGAATTCGGCTCCCACGGCCAGTCGCCTCGGCGATGGATCGTCGATCCGATCGATGGGACGAAGAACTTCGTCCGCGGCGTGCCCGTATGGGCCACGCTCATCTCCCTCTATGACGGTGAGACTCCGCTGCTCGGAACGGTCTCGGCTCCGGCGCTCGGCCGACGCTGGTGGGCCGAACAGGGGAAGGGAGCCTTCGCCTCGGCGCTGGGAGCACCGGCGAAGCGGATCTCGGTGTCCGAGGTCGACCAGCTGGCCGACGCCTCCCTGTCGTACGCGTCCCTGTCGGGATGGAAGGAACTCGGTGCCTTCGACGGATTCCTCGAACTCTGCGAGAGCCTGTGGCGGACCCGCGGGTACGGTGACTTCTACTCCTACATGCTGTTGGCCGAGGGTGCGGTCGACCTCGCCTGCGAACCCGAACTCGCCCTCTACGACATGGGTGCACTCGTGCCGATCGTGCTCGAGGCCGGGGGCACGTTCACGAACACGGCGGGTGTGCCCGGGCCCTTCGGCGGCAACGCCGTGGCCAGCAACTCCCGCCTCCACGAGGCAGCGCTCGACCTGCTCGGTCGGGTCGAACCGAAGGAGATCTCCTGATGCCGGATGTGCGCCGAGCCGATCTGTGGCACGCGATGGCCGAATCCGCGGGTCTGACGAATCCCGACGGGTCGATCGGCGAGACGATCTACGGGCAGATGACGAAACTCGCCGCCCGCCTGGGAGCGGTCAACCTCGGTCAGGGTGCGCCGGGCACGGAGCCGCCTGCCGAACTCATCGACGCCGCCACCGAGGCGATGCGTGCCGGGTTCAATCAGTACGCCCCGGGTCAGGGCTTCCCTCAGCTGCTCGAAGCCGTCGCCGCCCAGCGCGAACGGGACTTCGCGCAGAGCGTCGACCCCGCCGAGGTGCTCTACACCGCCGGCGCCACGGAAGGACTGACGGCGGCGATTCTCGCGCTCCTGCCCCGCGGCGGCGTCGTCCTCGCGTTCGAGCCGTTCTATGACTCCTATCCGGCAGCGATCACGGCTGCCGGGGGCAGCCTGAAAACGGTCCCGATCCTGCCCGACGGCGACGGGGGCTTCGCGCCGGACTGGGAGCTCTTCGACCAAGTCGTGGCCGAGACGCGACCGGCGATCATCCTCGTCAACACCCCGCACAATCCCACGGGTTATCTCTTCACCGCTTCCGAGCTTGCGCATATCGGGAAGGCCGCGGCAGAGGTCGACGCCTGGGTGCTGACCGATGAGGTCTACGAACAGCTCGTGCTCACCGACCAGGGGCATGTCTCGCCGGCAGTCGCGATCGCGGATCAGGAACGGGTCGTCACCGTCTCCTCGGCCGGCAAATCGTGGAACACCACCGGATGGAAGATCGGCTGGGTCATCGCAGCCCCCGAAGTGCGCGAAGCCATCCAGGCGGTCAAACAGTTCCTCACATTCACCGCCGGCGGGCCGATGCAGATCGCAATGGCTCAGATGCTCTCCGGAGACTCTCGCTTCGTCGAGGAGAACCGAGCGTCTCTGGCCGCCCGCGCCGAGGTGCTCGTGCCCGCCTGCCGGACCGTGCCCGGTGCGATCGCCTCGACCCCGCGTGCCGGGTACTTCACCGTGATGGACTTCTCCGCCCTCACGGACCTCGACGCCTTCGCGCTCAATGACCTGCTGGCCCGAGAGTTCTCCCTCGTCGGCATCCCGGTTCCCGCCCTCTGCCGGGCCGACAGCCCGGCATACGAGGCCTATCGGTCCTCGATCCGGTATTCGTTCTGCAAGTCCGTTGAGGACGTCGACAAGGGCGCAGAGCGGTTCATCGCCCTCGGCGAACACCTCCGGAACCATCCCGACGCCCTGCGAGCTTCTTGAGGCCTGCAGACCGGGGGTCTGATGGCTCCACCGTGAGGGCTGCGGACTGAGAATTCGGCCGCGCTGAGGTGTGCGATCTGGGTCGGGCAGACGACAGCCGGGGAGAGGACAGACTGTCAGAAACCGGGCGGAGACGTGAGAAGGGGCGAACCACGCAGTACGTGGTTCGCCCCTTCTGCCTGTCGTCTCTCCTCGGGATCGTCGTTCAGACGCGCAGCGCCTCGGCGACGTTCCCGAGAAGGGCCGGGTCAGGCCCGATCAGGCGATTCAGGCCTTGACGAGCTCGAGTTCGAGTTCGATCTTGATCTTGTCGGACACGAGGAGCTCTCCCCCGCCCAGGACGGCCTCGAACGACATGCCGAAGTCCTTGCGGTTGACGTTGGCGGTCGCCGAGAGGCCGGCGACCTGGTTGCCGTTCGGGTCGGTGGCGGCACCGGCGAACTCGGTCGAGAAAGTGACTTCCTTGGTCACGCCGCGCATCGTCAGTTCGCCGACGACCTCGAACTCGTCAGCGCCGTCGGCCTTGATGCCGGTGGAGACGAAGGTGAGCTTCGGGTGATCTTCGGCGAGGAAGAAGTCACCGCTCTTGAGGTGGCCGTCACGCTGCTCGTTGCGGGTGTTGATCGAGGAGGCGGCAGCCTCGGCGGTCACCGAGCTGTCTTCGAGCGTCTCGCCCACGGTGACCGAACCGGCGATCTCTTCGAAGTGTCCGCGGACCTTCGAGACGCCGGCGTGGCGAGCGGTGAAGGTGAACTCCGAGTGGACGGGGTCGATGGTCCAGGTTCCGGCGGTGAGTCCCTGAGGCAGTGCAGTCATGATTTCTCCTTTAGTTGAAATTTGAAGTACGAGTGTCACTCTAGTTTAGCTTTCAACCATATGCAACCCTGTCGCCGAAAGATCTCATCGACGAGTCGAACTCGACGGCTGCCGGGCGCCTGCATGCCTCCACGGGGGCGGGTCTAACTGCCCGAACACCTCTGCTGAACGGGTCCAACGGAGACCTCGGGTCCATTCTGCAGACGGAAGATGAATGGCAAGCAGACATGTGGCGGAGGTCACCTCACCTCGGTTTGGTTCGCGGGTGGCCGTTCATGTAGAGTTAAGAACACGCCGCGGGGTGGAGCAGTTCGGTAGCTCGCCGGGCTCATAACCCGGAGGTCGAGGGTTCAAATCCCTCCCCCGCCACCAAAGTGGCAGAACCCCCAGTCAGTTCAACTGGCTGGGGGTTCTTCTCATTCACGGCCCATGTGGGACCCGGTCCGCATGCCTCATGCGCGACTGTATGCCCAAGGTGCACGCGTAGTGATGAAAATCAGTACGCCCACACTTCTGATGCACAGTCACCTGCTCGCCCACCCGATGTCCGTGCACGGACCCGGCCACCGCACACGTTCCGACTACGACGAACGCCCCTGGGATGTCCCAGGGGCGTTCGTCTCACTCCGGCCGAGCCCGGCTGACCCGACGCGAACAGGTCCAGCGCAGCGTCGCTGCGCCGAACCCGTTCGGCGGAGCCGACTCAGTTGCCCGAGTCGCCTCCTTCGTCGGCCGGCTCAGAGGCGGGCGCTGAGGCCTTGTCGCCGGCGCCGTCCTCGGCGATCGACGGATCAGCCGCAACAGCGTCGTCGATCGCGTTCTTCAGGCGATCCTGCGCCTTGCCGTACGCTTCGAAGTCGCCTTCCTTCAGCGCGGCGTCGGAGTCCTCCATCGCCTTCCTGGCCTCCTGCAGCGCGTCGTTGAGAGCCTTGTCCGACGAACCGCCGGAACCGGAGCCCTTGCCTGAGTCGTCGCCGGAGGACGACGAACCCGACTCTCCGTCTCCGCTGTCCTCTGTTCCGGCATCGCCGGCCCTGGCACCCGAATCACCGCCGAAGACCTGATCGAGCGCCTCGTCGAGAGTCGGAGCGAATCCGATGTCCTCGCCGAAGGCCACGAGCACGTGCTGCAGGAGCGGATACGAGGTCTCACCGGCGGACCGGACATAGACCGGCTGCACGTAGAGCAGACCGCCGCCGATCGGCAGGGTCAGCAGGTTGCCGTTCTCCACCTCGGACTCACCCTGACGAAGCAGGTTGAGGCTGCGCTGGACATCCGGCGCGGTGTTGAAGTTGTTCTGCGCCTGGCCCGGTCCGGGCACCGTCGTATTGCGCGGCAGCTGCAGAAGTCTGAGCTTGCCGTAGTTCTCCGACGTCTCGCCCTTCTTGTCGCCGGCATCCGCATCAGCAGACAGGAAGCCTGTGAGGTTGTTGCGCGACTGCCCCTCAGAGGAACGTTCGGGGATGTAGGAGCTCGTCAGCGAGAACGAGGGCGATTCCTGTCCCGGCATCTGCAGGGTCATGTAGAACGGCGGCTGCGTCAGACCGCTGCTGGCCTTCTTCGTCGGATCCGTCGGAAGGGTCCAGAAGTCCTGACCGGTGTAGAACTCACTGGCCGAGGAGACATGGTACTTCGCAAGCAGGTCGCGCTGGACCTTGAACATGTCCTCGGGATACCGGACGTGACTCATGAGGTCGCTCGACATCTCCGAAGAGGACTTGATGAGACCCGGGAAGACCTTCATCCAGGTCTTGAGCACCGGGTCGTCCTTGTCCCACTGGTACATGTCGACGGAACCGTCGTAGGCGTCGACCGTGATCTTCACCGAGTTTCGGATGTAGTTGACCTCGTCATCGGGCAGCGTGGCCACGTTGTTCGGGGCGGATGCCGTCGTCGAATCCTCAGTCGCCTGCTGCAGCGGCTGCGGTGTTGAGTACGGGTAGTCCTCGGCCGTGGTGTAGCCGTCGAGGATCCACTTGATCTTCCCGTCGACGACGGCCGGGTACGGGTCGCCGTCGATCTTGAGGAAGGGTGCGAGCTTCTCCACGCGCTCCCGCGGGTGGCGATCGTAGAGGATCTGAGACTTGTCGTTGAGCGCGTCCGAGAGCAGGATCTGCTCGTCCTGGAACTTCAGCGCGTAGGCGAGTCGGTTGAACAGGTTGCCCACGGTCGGTCCGCCGTTGCCGGTGAAGGTGTTGTTCACCTGGCCGGCGCCGCCCTCTTCGTCGGAGGGGTAGTCGAGTTCACGCGGTTTTGCGCCTTCCTCGGCACCGACGATCGAGTAGTCCGGTGACGACTCGCCGAAGTAGACCCGCGGTTCGTACTCGGGGAACTCACCTTTCGGCGGAATATCGGATTCCATGAACGTCGGCTCGCCGTCGGGATTGCGCTGATTGCCGTTGGCGGCGACGACGCCGAAACCGTGGGTGTAGACGATGGCGCGGTTGAACCAACTCTGATTGTTCACCGAGCTCGGAGCGAGTTCACGCACGGCGATGACAGTGTCGCGCATGTCCCCGTCCATGTCGTAGCGATCGACGTCGAGCTTCTGCGGGAACGAGTAGTAGGGACGGACCTGCTGGAGCTGACGGAAGGTGTCGGAGACGAGGTTCGGGTCGAGCAGTCGGATCGAGGCCGCGGTCTCCGCGTCCTTCCGCAGCGCGCCTTTCTCACCGCTCGTGCTCGGTTCGTACGGAGTCACCTCGATGTCGTCGAAGTCGAAGGCATCACGGGTCGCGTCGATGTTGTGCTGGATGTACTTCGACTCCAGGCTCTGCTGTGAGGGATTGACCTGGAACTGCTGGAGCAGGGCCGGGTAGGCGATGATCGAGACACCGCCGAGGACGATGAGCGTGAGCGTCGCGATGATCGAGATCCGCCAATTGCCCTTCCACGCGGTGTAGACGAACAGCAGGGCCACGAGCACGGCGGCGATCGCCACGATCGCCATCGCTGGGAGCGCCGCTCGATCATCGACGTAGGTGACGCCGGGAACGATTCCCCCGGCGGCCGTGAGGCGGTCGTAGCGGGAGAGCCACAGGCGACCGGCCTGGACGAGGACGAGCACGGCCACGGTGATGCCTAGCTGCCACTGCGCCGTCTTCGTCAGAATGACGCCCCTCTGCTCTCCCGGACGGATGCCGCCGAAGAGGTAGTGGGCGACGACTGCGGCGATGAGGGACAGGAGCAGCGCCATTCCCAGCTGGTCACCGATGAGCCGGAGGCCGGGCAGGACGAAGACGAAGAACGACTTGTCGAGCCCGAACTGCGGATCGGTCGATCCGAACGAGGTGGAATGGAACCATTCGAGGACCGTGTTCCAATTCGCCGAGGCGGTGATGCCGGCGAGCACGCCGACGACTGCGGGAATCGCGATCGTGGCGACCTTCCGCAGCGGTTCGATGGCCTCACGGTAGCGGTCGAGGTTCTCCTGACGCGGAGTCGTCGGCGCATACACGGGACGGTTGCGGTAGGCCAGGTGCAGGCTCACCCATACCGGAACGGCCATGACGATGAAACCGCCGAGGAAGGTCAGACCGCGGGTGATCCACATGGTGCGGAAGACCTGTGAGGCGTCGATCTGCTTGAACCACAGCACCTCGGTGTAGACCTGGGTGAAGGAGATGAAGGCGACCAGCAGGATCGCCACTGATACGAGGGTGAGCAGCAGCGGCGAACGTCGTGGCCGATTCGCCGGCATGCGTGCGGAGGTGGGTGAGGACGAGGTGCTCACTACTGCCCTTTCTCATTGGTGTCGGCGCCGCCGGCAGGGCACTTCGGAAGGTCCGAGGTGTCGCCGGAGGCGTACTGCTCCACGGTGGTCTTCGCGTCATCGAGCGTGTCGATGCGCGCCACCGTGATCTTGGACTGGTCGGCGGCCGCCATGACTTCGGCGCAGTTGTCGGCAGGCGAGAGGAACAGAGTCGCTCCCTTCTCCGTCGCCGCGGCCACCTTCTGGCGCGCCCCTCCGATGGGGCTGACGGTTCCCGAGGGGTCGATCTCCCCGGTTCCCGCGACGTGCTTGCCGCCGGTCATCGCCCCTGGGGTGAGTTCGTCGACGATGGCGAGGGCGAACATCGTGCCCGCGGAAGGGCCACCGACACCCTCGACGTTGAATTTCACATCGACCGGGAAGTCGAAGTCCTGCTTCATATTGATCCCGATCGCCTTGCGGCCTTCGATGTCGGCGGGTTCGACGGTGATGTCCTCGGTCTTCCCGTCACGGTCGACGATGAGGTCGACGGACTTCGCTCCCTGTACGGTCCGGCTCATGATCGCCGCGGCATCGGGATCGGTGTCGAGCTTCTTGCCGTTGACCGACATGAGACGGTCTCCCTTGCGCAGCTTTCCCTGCGCGGGTGAGTCGGCGACGATGTCGTCGACGAGAAGGTGCACCGAATACTTCTTCCCGAGTTCGCCCATCGCAGCGGCGATGGCGACGTCCTGACTCGAGGACATCTCGACGGCATTCGTCTGTGCCACCTCTTCGCGTGAGGTGTCGAGCGGATAGTACGCCTCGGTGGGGATCACGGTCTCCTGACCGTTGAGGAGCGCTCCGAGCGCCTGCGAGGCGAACACGTCGCGTCCCGGTCCCCCGCTGACGGCCACTGTGAGCATGTCGATGCGCCCATCGGTGGGATAGGTCTTGGCTCCGGAGACGCTGATCATCGGATCACCCTGATAGTCGCCGAGGGTGTTGAAAACCGGTCCCGGCAGCTGAAGCATGTACGGGACCGGCAGGAGCACGGCCAGCGCGATGAGGACGTAGGTGAGGACACCCGAGGTCGTGGACAGACGTGGATTTCGTCGTCGTCGCGGGCCGCGAGGTGGCTCCGCTGGCACCGGCAGGGCCCGGGGGGCGTTCTCTGTCATGTGTTCCTTTCGCTGCACCGCCCCATCAGTCTAATCGAATGCTGAGGATCGAATTCACAGACTCCTTTCGCCCGGTGCGAACATCCTGCGAAACCTCGCCGAATTGGGAAGCTTCGCACATTCGGAACCGTTAACGTGGGTGTCAAACCGATTCATGGGGGCTGTAGAACAATGACCGATGACAACAACAATGAGCAGAATCCGTTCGAGCAGATCTTCGGAATGCTCTTCGGAGCCAATGGCCCCGGCAGCGGTCAGGGTGATGACAAGAACGAGTCCGGCATGCCGCAGGGCTTCCAGATCGACCCGGCCATGATGTCGACGATCATGAACCAGATGCAGGGACTCTTCGGGCAAGGCGCCGACCCTCAGGCGCAGGCCGTCTCGATCGCCCAGAAGGCCGTTCCCACCCCCGACCCCGCGGTGACGGATGAGGCCGAGCGCGCCACCGTCGATGCTTTCCGCCTGGCCGAGCTGTGGCTCGCCGAGGCGACCGAGTTCTCCGTGGCCAACCGCTCCGCCCGTCCGCTGCGACGAGCCGACTGGGTCAAGGAGACGATGCCCGGTTGGCAGAAATTCGTGCTTCCCATCAAGGAGAATATGTCCACGGCCCTGACCGAGACCCTCGAGTCTCAGGTTCCTGCCGAGATGAAGGGCATCCTCGCGGGAGCTTCGTCGATGTTCGGGTCGATGAGCGATTCGATGTTCGCCATGCAGATCGGCCAAGCGGTCGGGGCACTGTCTGAGAGCGTCCTCACCGGCACCGAGGTGGGACTGCCTCTGCTCCCGCATGACACTGCCGTGCTCATCGAGACCAACGTCGATGCCTTCGCTGCCGAGATCGATGTCGACGTCTCCGAGGTCCGCATCTACCTCGCCGCGCAGGAGCTCGCGCACTCCGCCCTATTCGAACGGGCACCGTGGCTGAGCGCCCAGGTCGAGACCGCGCTGACCCGGTACGCACAGGGACTCAAGGTCGACACCTCGCAGATCGAGGACATGGCGTCGAACATCGACCCGTCGAACATCTCCGATCTCAGCGACAACATCCGCCAGGGCCTGTTCAACCCGCCGACGACCGACGACCAGAAGAAGGCGCTGACCTCGCTGGAGAACCTGCTCGCCGTCATCGCCGGATGGGTCGACGTCGTCGTCTACGAGGCCTGCAAGCACCTGCCCGGCCGGGATCAGATCCGAGAGGCGCTGCGCCGCCGTCGGGCGACGGCCGGACCGGCGGAGAAGACTTTCTCCACTCTCGTGGGCCTGGAGCTCAATCCGCGCAGGCTCCGCGATGCGGCTGCGCTCTTCGCCTACCTCGAATCGCAGGGCGGCCCCGAGGACAGAGACAAGGTCTTTTCACACCCCGACCTGTTGCCGACGACTCAGGACCTCGACGACCCGCTCGGGTATTCGGAGCGACGTCATGCCGAATGGACGAACGAGTCGAGCATCGACGAAGCGCTCAGCCGCATCCTCGCTGAGGGCCTCGACGGCACCGGCGATGCCTCGGCCGAGGATGCGGAGACGGCTGGCGCGACGACGAATTCGGACGTCGAGTCCCCCGCCGATTCGACTCAGTCACAGGAGCCGACGGCCGAGGATCCGTCCGCGTCGGAGACCACTGACGATGACTCCGATGACACCGACGATCGCTGAATGATCGATCTCGCCATCGCCCGCCGCGAGGTCGGCCTCGCCCCTGCCGGTGAGTTCGTCGCGGACTTCGGCGACCTGTTCGACCAGCAGGGCGAGAACGCACTGCATCGCGACGGCGGCGGCCGGCACGTCACGGCCAGCTGCCTTGTCTTCGATCCCGACGCGGAATCAGTGCTGCTCAATCATCATGGCAAGGCGCGGCTGTGGGGTCAGTTCGGCGGGCACCTCGAACCGGTCGACGACTCACTGCGTGCGGCCGCCCGGCGAGAGGCCGAGGAGGAGAGCGGGCTGACCGGCCTGTCCTGGGTCTCCCCCACCCCCATCGACCTGCACGTGCATGATCTGTCAACCGCCTTCGGCTCCTGCACACGGCACTTCGATGTCGTCTTCGCCGCGGCAGCCTCCGTCTCCGAATCGCCGAGCGTGTCGGCGGAGTCGCTCGACGTCGCCTGGTTCCGGCTCGATGAGCTTCCGGATGATCTCATGCCCGACCTCCCGTCCCGACTGCCCGGCCTCTATCGGGCCGCCGCGGATGCCTTCGGGAGCCATGCTTGAGGTGCCCCTGTCGCTTCTTCGAGACGTCTCAGCCTCTTCGATGGGTCTTCAGCCGCCTCGCTGATGCGACTCAGCCTCCGCGGCAGTAGCGTTCTCCATCACTGAATCCAGCGAGGTACAGCTGTGCGTCGGACTGCCTGGGGTGCCTGTTGGCGAGATCGTGGAATTCCTTCGAATGCGGTCCGATCTGCAGGTGGACGAGCTCATGGACGACCACTGTCTCGAGCACCCACCGCGGCACGGCTTGGAGACGATGCGAGATCCGGATGTCTCCGGTCGATGTGGTCGTCGACGCCCACCGGCTGATGTTCTGATTCGTCACCCACCTGATCGAGCTCGGACTCAGACGACCTGCGAAATAGCGTCGGTTCATCTCCTCCGCGATCTCGACGAGGTCGGCGGCGGAGGAATGGTCACGAGCCGCCAGCCTGTTGAACAGTTCCGTGAGTGACCGGATGTTGCTCTCCACGCTGTAGCGCGCCGGTGCCCGCAGCACGAAGGTGTCGATCTCCTTCGACACGGCCACGGTCTTCTTCCGTCGGGACGACCGACGCACTTCGATCTCACCGCGGGCGATGGCCCGCAGCACCTCTTCTTCGCTCCAGCTCTGTCGATTGGCCACGGGTCAATGATAGGGAACGGGTCTGACACAGCATCGCGAGGCAGCCTGCCCGATATTACTTGTGAGTTTCCTGAGTATCGAGAATCGTCCTTCCCCATTTTCCCGTCCACAGCCGCTCCTGCGCGCGCCTTTCCCACCCATCCGGGCCTGACCTCTTTTGCACGCACCCTTATCAACAGCCGCCGGCTCCCTCAAGGCGCCTTTCCTCCACAGTCTGCGCGGCGATTTCCACACATTATCCACAAGGTGTTGACGTGTCTGTGCATGACCACGCATTGACGCGGGGGCGAATGCGGAATAAGTTCTATGCTTGACCCCGGAAAACCCGGAGATGCGTGCGGAAGGGGAAGCCGCACGAGTCTCCGCGAGCGCCTGGGGCACAATGCGGTCGAGGGGAGGCCGGAACGTGTTTTCCGGCCTCCCCTCGGCTGTTGTCCACAGAGTTATCCACAGATCGTGTCACCCCCTGGCGATCCCCTCCTCCACTGACTACCGTAGAAGTCTGCAGCGGAGTCGAGGCGAAGGGGCCACGATGTTCAGAATCTTTCCCAGCGTTCCCATTACGTGGCGTTCGTCCTCATGCATCCAGTTCGGGGCCGATGATCCTGTCCTCATCGACGGCCTGCTTCCCGCTGATGTCAGCCTCATCGAAGACCTTCGCCTCGGAATCGGCTCGTCCCAGTTCTATGCTCGGGCACAGGAGCTCGGCGCCGACCTCAGCCGTGCGAGTTCGCTCATCACTCTCTTGGGCGAGGCCGGCGTGCTCATTCCCGACGGATCGGACGCCGAGGAGGTCCCGAAGGGCTCCCCCGCCTTTGCGGCCGCCCGCACCTACGGGCTGCCTCCGAATCGAGTCTCCCGGATCCTGGGCGCCCGCCCCGTCCTCGTCACCGGTCCCCTGCGGTCCATCATCGACGGGCACCTCGGGTCTGCGGGATTCGCCGTCTCGTCGGCTCGCCGGGTCGAAGACCTCGATCTCATGTCTGCCCCGCTGGTGGTCACGACCTCACATCTGGTTGCCGACCTGCATTCGGCGATGTGGCTCAACGATCGAGAGGTCGACCACTGTCAGGTCGTGCTCGGCGAACACGCGGTGGAGGTCACGGGCCTCATCCGTCCGGGCCGCACACCGTGTGCCGTGTGTTCCTGCCTGCATCGCAGGGACGTCGATTCCGGATGGTTCGAACAGTACCCGCGCCTCTGCGCTCTGCCCGAACGGGACAGTCTGGCAGACCCCGTGGCTCGCGTGCTCGGGGCCGCTCATGCCGTTCAGCTCCTCCGCAGCGCTCTGCTCGAGCACGATCGGGGTGCTTTCCGACGGGTCATCACCATCGAGGAGGGGTCGGTCAGCGAATCGGAGCTGTCGTATCACGATCAGTGCCACTGCCGCGCGCCGGTGCCCGACTTCGGTTCAGTCAGCGAGCAGGCCCAATAGACTCGCCCCGTAGAGTTCGAGCTTCGTCGCCCCGATCCCCGGAACCCGGGAGAGTCCGTCGAGGTCGCGAGGATGATTCTCCGCGATCACCGACAGAGACGTGTCGGTGAGCACGAGATAAGGCGGCAGACCCTGCTCCATCCCGACTCGAGTCCGCCACCTGCGCAGTCGATCAAGCAGATCGAGATCGACCTCTGCAGGGCAGTGGGAGCACCTCCCGAGTGCTCGATCGATCTGGGAGACGAGTGCGCGGCCGCACCGACGGCAGCGGTTGAGCGCGGCCGCGGTCGCCGTCGACTGCGCTCGAGCCATCGACTGACCGACCTGCCCCAGCTCGGAGAGGAAGCGCGAGGATCTGCGGGGCTTCTGCTTCGAATCGAAGCGAGCCAGCGACCAGCTCATCCGCAGCTCCCTGCCAGCACGAGTGAGTGCCACGTAGAACAGGCGTCGCTCCTCGGCGACGGCTCGAGGGGTCTGCGCATAGCTGATCGGCAGCAGTCCCTCGCTCAGCCCGACGAGGTGGACGCTGTCCCACTCCAGACCCTTGGCTGCGTGAAACGATGCCAGGGTGACGCCCTCGATGTCGGGGGCGAACTGGTGTTCGGCACGATCGGCCAGGTCGTCGAGGAAGGCTTCCATCGGCACTGGGAGCACCTGCCCTGCCTGGTGCTCCTCCGCGAGGTCGACGAGGGCCTTGAGCGATTCCCACTTCTGCCTGCTCGCCCCCGGGCCCGGGGGTTCTCGAGTGAAGCCGAGGGACCCCAACACTTCGAGGACGGCTTCGGGCAGCGGGCGACCGTTCGAGGTGACGCGGGAGGCCTTGAGCATGAGGACGGCTTCCTTGACCTCCTTGCGGGCGAAGAAGCGTTCCCCACCCCGCAGAACGTAGGGGATTCCCGCGGCGGTCAGCGCCTGCTCATACGCGGGACTCTGACCGTTGGTGCGAAAGAGCACGGCGATGCTGCGCGGGCGACGGCCGGCGTGGATCTCGGCCGAGATCGCCTGGACCACTCCTGTTGCCTCGGCCTCATCGGTGGGGTATTCGGTCATGCTCGGCGGCCGACCTTCGGCGTTCTCCGTCCGCAGCGTCAGCGCGGTCTTCGAGGTGTGTCGGAGCAGACTGTTTGCGGTGGACACGATCGACTGCGAGGAGCGGTAGTTGCGGACGAGGCGGATGGTTCTGGCGCCCGGCATCGCCGCGTTGAGGGAACCGAGCAGGCTCGCGTCGGCTCCGGCGAAGGAATAGATCGTCTGGGCGGGATCTCCGACCACGCAGAGGTTGTCGCGGGGGCCCAACCAGCGGGAGAGCACGTCGAACTGCAGGGGCGAGACGTCCTGGAACTCGTCGACGACGAAGTGCCTGTACTGGTCCCGGATCTCCGCTGCGATCGCCGGGTATTCCGCGAGGACCCCGGAAAGCACGAGAAGCACATCGTCGAAGTCGAGCAGCCGCCCCCGGGTCTTGGCCTCGCCGTAGGCGTCGAAGATGCGCACCATGTCCTGGGCACCCAGCTGTCCCGGCAGGTCGCGTGCGGCCGCCTTGGTCGCATAGTCGTCGACGCCCAGCAGCGACGACGCAGCGAATTCGATCTCCGAGGCGACGTCGCGGGTCAGCTCCCGGCTGGTCTCCATGCCCAGGCTCTGCATCACGGATCCGATGATGCCGGCCTTGTTCTCGATGATGCGGGGGAACTCGCCTTCGGCAAAGCGGTCCCAGAAGAAACGCAGTTGGCGCAGGGCGGCAGAATGAAAGGTGCGGGCCTGCACTGCCGGCACCCCGAGTCCGCGCAGTCGAGAACGCATCTCCCCCGCCGCCTTCGCGGTGAAGGTCAGTGCCAGGACGTGGTTGGGAGGGAACACATCGGTGGCGATTCCGTAGGCGATCCTATGGGTCATGGCGCGGGTCTTGCCGGTGCCGGCACCGGCGAGGACGATCACCGGGGAGTCGAAATGGGTGGCGACCTCCCTCTGCTCCTCATCCAGGGCCTCGAGAAGGGCCGCGGCCGCAGCGCTCACTCGTTGTCCAACCAGCTGTACAGAAGCTGGCCGGCGATGGACACGGTCGACGGCGACCTGACCGTCTCCTCGGCGATTGCCGTGCGCAGCTCTTCCCGGGTGAACCATCGCAGCGAGGCGATCTCCGCCTCATCGGCGGCGAAGTCACGGCTGGGCGCCTCGGCGGAGAAGCCGAGCATGAGCGAGCATGGGAACGGCCATGGCTGGGAACCGAGGTATCTGGGATCGGTGACCTCGAGGTGGGCTTCCTCCCAGATCTCCCTGATCACCGCGTGTTCGAGGGTCTCACCGGGTTCGACGAAACCGGCGAGAAGCGAATAGCGGTCAGCCTCCCACGCGGCGTTGTTGCCCAACAGCACCCGTTCGACCCCGTCGTCGTCGGTGTTGACGATGACGACGATCACCGCGGGATCGGTACGGGGGAAGTGTTCGCTGCCGGTCTCCGGATCGCGGCGGACCCACCCTCCGAGCACGGGAACGGTCGGAGATCCGGTGCGCGGAGAGTATTGGTGGGCGCGATGCCAATTGCCGACGCCGACGATTTCGCAGGCTAAGGACACCTGCACGTCGTCGAGGGACTCTGCCAGATGTCGCAGCGGCAGCCAGACGGGCTCGGAGCTGTCGACACCGTCGCCCGGTGCGGTGAGCAGATCGCTGGCATCGCGGGCGCGAGAGGCCTCCAATGCTGAGTCGATGCGGCTGCGTCCCTCGTCGTCGAGCGAGATGCCGATGTACCGGGTGCCCTGTGGGTCGAGACCCAGATAGACCTCCGTCTGTGCCGCGGGGACGAGGGCGCGATCGCCGAGAAAGAGCCCACCGGAGGCCACGAGCAGGTTTCCCCGATGTTCGAAGACGGGCACGGCACCGGCGGCCCAGATCTCGGACAGGTCCCCGTCCTGGCCACGCGTGAGATGGTCGCGATCGATTCCGTGACGGGCGAGGCTGATCGGCTGGACCGGGGGCAATGGCTTCATGTCCTCCACGATAACGCAGGCCCCTGACTCGCCTGCCGGGCACGACCGACTCGCCTGCGTGGGCGGATCCATGCAGTGCGCACGGATCCGATCGGTGCCGATGCCCGCCTTAGGGCCTCGTGAGCCCGCGCCGGAACCGCCGCTGACACGCTCGGCGGCGAGTCCCGTGTCTCAGCGGGATGCAGACGGTAGATTGGGGAAGGTGGATATCAAGGCGCTCAAGTTGACTGCGATCGCGGCGACCATGCTCGACGGCTTCGCCCCGACGAAATGGACTCCCCTGCCGCCCTTGGACGACGGTGTCCGAGTTCTGCTCAGCGATGACCGACAGCAGCTCGTGGCGACGGCTCAGACGCAGCTCGATCGCACTGCGGACATCGGTTCCGCCGCCGAGGCGGGTCGCCTCTACGATGCCATGTATCCTCACGCCGACTTCTCCTGGCCGCATCTGCGAGCCATCACCGAGGTCGAGGCCGAGTACTTCGATACCGCGACCCCGACGACCGTGACCCTGTCCGATCCGCTGCCGGGCGCCCCGTTGGGCGATGTGCCCATCGCCGACACGGCCCGTGCCAGCTCTCTGGCGCAGGCTCTGGCGACCCTGCACTCTGCTGCTCCCGAAACGGTCTCCGAAGCGGGCTTCCCCGTCGAGGACCCTGCTCGAGCGCAGTTCCTCATCCTCGAAAGGCTCGATCAGGCCGCGAGCACGGGTCGGGTGCCCTCGGCGCTGCTGCAGCACTGGGAGGAGGAATTCGAGAAGGTCGCGCTCTGGCACTTCCTCGCCACTCCGATCCACGGCTCGATCGACGAGACGAGCGTCTACACCGATCAGGAGCGCGTGCTCGCCCTTTCGGAGATCGGCCGCCTGCGGGTCGCCGATCCCGCGATCGATCTCGCAGCAGCCTCGGCGCTCATCGATCCCGCCGCCCTGCCGACATTCTTCGAGGAGTACCGCAGCTCCCGCCCCCGTGCCGATGAGCATGTGATCGATCGTGCCGAACTGCTCGCCGAGTTCGCCGTCCTCGACTGGCTGCTCGAAGCCGTGGATTCAGGTGACGAGACCGCGGTGCAGGACGCCGCCGAACTCCTGACCTCCTTCAGCAACGTCCTCTTCTCCGGCGCAGCCGGTGTCGACACAGCGGACTCCGGCATCAGGGCCGCCGAGTCTCCGGACTCCGATGCGCAGGACGCGACCACCGAGGACTCCGATCCCGCCTCAACGGACACAGTCGAGGACGCCGCCGCCCCGACGGCGCCCCGACGCATCGCGGCGGCTGCCGATGAGGACACCACCGATGTCGAAGCCGCGATCACCGAGAAGGAGCGTGGCGACGTCTACATTCCGCAGGCCCGCCCGACCAGGTCCTCGGATACGTCGCCGGCTTCCGCCAACACCGGTTCGGACACCGAACCGTCCACAGATGACACCGGAGCGGACACCGAACCATGGTCCGATGACGAACCCGGATCGGCCACGGAGCCGACCGCCCGTGAACACGAGGTCACGAGCTCACGGGAGAGCGAGGATACCGGGCGGATCGCTCGGCCCGACCACGACTGACCTGCTGTTCAGCCGCGCTCTGCTGACTCGATCTCTGCCCCTGCGGGTGTCGACGGGCCTTCAGGCGATGTCGTTGTCCTCGAGCCAGCGGATGATGGCGTCCTCATCGGGCAGTTCGGTGAAGCGCACGATCTCGTCGCTGCCGACGAAGTAGAACGTGCCGGTCACCTCGGTGATCTCCGGATGGGCTCTGAGGATCGCGAACCGGTAGAGCGCCAGCTGCCACTTCATCACCTCGAGCACGTCGGCAGCCGGCTTCTTCGAAGTCTTCCAGTCGACGACCTCCGCGTGTCCCTCGGTGATGAACACGGCGTCGATCTTGCCGGGGACCCGGAAGCGCCCGAGGACGAGTTCGAACGACATCTCGACATGGTCGGCTCGTCGGGTGGCGAACTCGGAGGACAGGAACGTCTCCTGCAGCCGTTCGATCGTGGCGGCATCGCTCGGTCGAGCGATGTCGTCGTCGCCGATGTCGATGCTCGATTGGCCGAAATGCTGTTCGACCCAGGCGTGGAAACCGGTGCCGATCTCGGCGGCTCGGCTCGGCGGGCTCGGAATCGGTCGCAGCGTCTGCGTGCGAAATCCCTGCGGGTCCCGCCGCCACGCGACCAGCGCGGTCGCCGACAAACGGTCGGGCATACCGGATGCCGAGGTCGGCGCCGGCCGGTCGCCGATGCGCAGCGCCTGTGCCGCATACCGTCCGACAGGGCCGGGCTCGTCGGCTAGGTCGCTCAGTGCACGGTCCGGGGTGGTCTCAACCCAGGTCGCGGCCCGTTCTGCGGCCGCCACCTGGCGGGTGCGCGGCACCGGCCACGGAGTCGTCTCGATTCTGTCCTCGGCGGATTCGTCCGCCGGCTCGGGAATCTCCAGGTCGATGCCCAGAGCCTGGGCCGCCTCGGTGAGGAACGGTGAGGGATCGTCGGGAACGGCGCGCGATCCCATCACCTCGGCACCGAGCCACAGGTGGCGTTTCGCACGAGTGAAAGCGACATACGCGAGGCGTCGCTCTTCCGCTTCGTGGGCATCGGCGATCTGCGGCTTGATGAAGTCGTTGATCCATTCGTCGAGTTCCTTCTTCGTGTCGAACTCGGCATTGCGGAGGTCGAAGTCGACGAGATGGGCGCGGTCCCCGCGCAGCGGATACGGAAGCGCCGTCCGCTCCATCCAGCCTTCCTTGTCACGAGGTTCGGTCGGGAAGTCCTTGACCACGAGGGCCGGCACCGCGACCGCGTCGAATTCCAGTCCCTTCGAGGCGTGGACGGTCATGATATTGATCGCGTAGGCGGCCGTCGTCGGTTCCGCCGTGCTCAGCGCATCGTGTGTCTCCATGAGACTCAGCCAGGACAGGAAACGCGTGATCGAGGGCAGTTCGTCGGCCGCCGAATACTGGCTGGCGGCGGACAGGAACGCATCGACGGCGGAGCGGTGCAGATTGCGCAGGGAGTCACTCAGTCCCCAGATATCCGAGTCGATTCCCGTCTCGGCCATGGCTGTGCGGATGACGGAGGCGATGGTGCCGGTGCCCGAGCGCACGGTGCGCAGAGCTTTCGCCAGCCTCACCAGACGGCCGAGCGCCACCCGGCTCAGTCCAGTGTCAAGGCAGTCGGCGACAGCGGTCTTCTCTCCGGCCGTACGGGCACCCTGGTCGAGGGCGCGCTCGACGTCGATGAGCTCATCGATGCCTTCGATGATCGTCGCCTGGTCGATTGCTTCGACGATGCTCGCCTCGGACTCGAGGCCGTCTCGGGCTCGTTCTGCCTGCCGACGGTCGGTCTGACGACGAGTGAAAGCTTGGAGTGCGGCGATGTCACCGGCGCCGAGGCCGAGCATGCGGCCGCTGATGAGTCGCATGATCTCGTCCCCGGCCATCGGGTCGACTGCGGCGGTGAGAACGGCGCGCATGTCCGCGACGAACGGGTCGCTGAGCAGACCGGAGGAGCCGTGCACATGAACGGCGAAGCCGGCGGCTTCGAGTGCGGCGGCGACCGGGGCGAAGTGGGCGCGCTTTCGACACAGCACGGCTTTCGTCGCCGCTTCGGGGACGGTGCGGAACCAATCCGTGAGGGCGCGCTTGCCGTTGGTCAGGTAGTCCGGGTCGTGGGCGCCCGAGCTGATCTCGATGCACACCTCGCCTTCGCCGGCTCCGTCCCGGGCCGACAGCGGGGTCTCCCGGCTGTCGGTGAGTCCGTCGGCGATGCGGTTGGCCGTCTGCAGGATCGTCCGGTCGTTGCGCCAGCTGGTGCTCAGGGTCAGCGATTCGACGTCGGCGAAGTCCGAGGAGAACCGGATCATATTGTCGGCACTGGCCCCGCGCCAGCCGTAGATGGCCTGTCGGGGGTCGCCGACGGCAGTGACTGCGGCGGTGCCGAAGAGGTCACGCAGCAGCCCGAGCTGGGCGACCGAGGTGTCCTGGAATTCGTCGAGGAGCACGATCTTCCAGCGGGCGCGCTCGGCCGCGGCGGCGGCCGGCACCTCGTCGATGATGCGCTGGGCGAATCGCACCTGATCGGAGAAGTCCATCGCGAGGTTGCGTCTCTTCGCCCGCATGTAGGAATCGGCCAGTCGCGCGGTCCTGATCTTCGCTTCGAGCTTCGCACGCCGACCGTTGGGGTCGACCGGCTTTCCCTTACTCGACACGAGCGCGGCCAGGCACTGGTCGAGATAGGCGGTCACGTCGTCGACGTCGCGGCCGTGATCGTTCATTGCCGCGGCGAAGGCGATGACGTCATCGATCATCGTTTCGCGGGAGTAGTTGCCGGGGATCTCATCCGGAGCTGCTGCGTCGATGAGCCCCCCGGCGATGGTGTGCGCGGCCGCCTCGTCGAGCAGCACCGTCTCGGGCTCGATCCCGATGCTCACTCCGTGTTCGCTCACGATCGAGGCGGCGTAGGAGTTGTAGGTCGACACCGTCGGGTTCTCCAGCCCGGGCAGGGACAGGTCTGCGCCCCGCCCGAGGTTGTGACGCAGTCGCGACAGCAGCACCCGGATGCGTCCGCCGAGTTCTCCGACGGCTTTGCGGGTGAAGGTCAGTCCGAGGATCTCTTCGGGTGAGACGTATTCGTTGGCGACCAGCCACACCACGCGCTGGGAGATGACAGTGGTCTTGCCCGATCCGGCCCCGGCGGTGACCTTCATCGACTGGCCGGGGTCGGCCTCGATGATGACTCGCTGTTCGGGACTGGGCGGAAACGCCTGCGCGGGGTCGGCTGCGGTCAGTCGCGCGAGTTCCTCGGCGCTGAATCGCATCAGTTCTCCTCCAACATCTTCGGGCCGATGGCCGGACACGACGATCGCACCGGGCAGCTCAGGCACTTCTGCGGGTCGACGCGGGCGGGGAAGGTCCCTGCGCGCATCCGACCGGAGACGTCGTCGATGAGTTCCCGCGCCCAATTCGGGTCCTCGTCGACTTCCAACGCCCGCTGCTGCCGGACGGTGCGGGCCGAGTTGCGCAGGAAGACGAGTTCGGCGCCGTAGGCACGCGCGTCGAGCGTCTGATCCTCACCGATCGTGATGGTTCCGGAATTGATCGCCTCCTGGTAGACGCCGAGCTGAGCGTGCCTGTCCATCTCTTTGCCGGCGACGACGTTCTTGCCGGTCTTGAAGTCGATGATGCGCAGTCCGCCGTCGACGTCCTCGACTCGGTCGAGACGGCCGGTGACCTTCCACTGTCGGCCGTCGGCGTCCTCGCCCACGGCGTAGACCTGTGCTTCCACCCCCACGAGCTCACCCGGAGCGTTCGCAATGTATTCGCCGAGGCGGTCGGCCATCTTCATCGCCACCTCGAGTTCCCGTTCGCGCTGCCATTCGGCGTCGAACTCGAGTGAGGCGAATTCGGCCTCGACATAGTCGCGGATCGCCGAGGTCGGCCCGGAGGGGTAGTTCTCCGCAGCCGCGTGGATGATGGTGCCGAGATTCTGCGCGGTCGAGCTCGGTCGGTCGCCGCCGTTGCGAGTGAGGAACCAGCGCAGGGAACAGTCGGTGAAGGATTCGACCTGGGACGGTGAGATCCGCACGGTGTCGGAGTCGGAGAAGAGCGGCTCGGACGAGGTGATGTCCTCGGATTCGCGCCACCGGCTCGGCGCTTCGACTGCCGAGCTCGCTGCCGAGAGCGCACGCATCAGCTGCGCCCATGTCTGGGTATCGGCATCGGGTGCGGGATGCTCGGTCGAAGTATCGGGATCGGTGCGCTCGGTCGAGGAGGGATCGACGTCGGCGGCCTGAAGCAGATGAGCCCGGGCATGTGCGGCCATCTCCGGCAGGGTCAACGGGGGCAGCTCGTCCTCGTGGGTGATCGCGTATCCGTCGGCCGCCTCGGTGCCATTCATCGTTCCTGCCGCAATGACGTCGAAGAACGGGGAGGGCTCGGTCTCCGAATCGGTGACGGCGGTGACGATCACCCGCTCCTGTGCCCTGCTCAGAGCGGTGTAGAAGAGTTCTCCCTCCTCTCGCAGGTTCGTGCGCTTGGCGTGCCCGTGAAAACCGGGGTCGCCGGTCACCGTCTCACCGGAGGCCAGCACCGCGGCGAGGTCGGTGAGCCCGAGGATGCCGCCGCGCAGCTTCGGGTTCGGCCACACACCCTCGTTGACCTCGGCGATGATGACCAACGGCACGCGCACATGGGCCAGGGACGACGGTGTGCCCACGCGGACGTGATCGGAGAACCCTGCGGTATCGGCCAGCGAGTCCTGTGCGATGTCCTGCTCGGCGACGATCCCGGCGAAGGAGCGGGCCGTGAATCCGCCGCGGTCGGCGATCTTCTCGGCCAGGGCGAACAGCCGCAGCACCGAGTCGAGGTAGCCACCTGTGACCGATTCGGGATCGCGAAGCGCTTCGGACTGCCACCTCTGGGCCACTCCGGCGGCCTCCCAGATCGACCACAGCGCTTCGTGCGGGTCGACCGCTCCGACGTCGGCTGCGGCGCGGAGCATGCGTGAGATCGTCACCAGTGCCTGCGGCGAGTCATCATCGACGGGGTGGCGCAGCGCCTGAGCGAGTGACGCCGTACTCGAAGCTGCGGGGAAGCGTCGCCGCACCGCCCGACGGAAACGACGGATCTGCACCGGGTCGAGCCGGACATAGATGCTGCCGGCCAGGGACAGGGCGAGTTCGGCGATGGATTCGTCGTCGTCGAAGTCCGGGGTCGTCGACAGCAGCTGCAGCAGCGGAGCGGTCGCCGGGTCCACGTTGAGCGGCTGCATGAGGGTGGCGATGGAGACTCCCGCTGCTCGCAGTTCGTTCGCGATGCTTCGGGCCGTCGACGAGTTCCGGCAGATGAGCGCGACATCGGACCAGGCGTGCCCGTTCTCGACGAAGTTCGTGATCCGGCGGGCCAGATACCGATGTCCCGAGGCGCTGCCTTCGAAGACATGGGTCTCGACCTGCTCGTCGCGATCCGCGGTCGGGTGCGAGCCGCCGGCCTCACCGGCGTTCGGCGCTGCGTCCGTCGGGACGTAGGCGGCCCCTTTCGGCACTGCCTCCACGGCGTCGTTCGCGTTCATCGGTGCATCATCGACGGCGTCGGCTTCGGCGTCGGCTTCGGCGTCGACTCCCGCTCCGGGCCTGGGCATGTGCCGAAGCGACCAGCGGCTGGTGATCCGGGCGCCGAATCCGTCGATGACCGCGCCCAGATCGGCATCGACGTCCCACAGCCGGTCGAGGACGACGGTGCGGAAATTCGGGTCGTCGGTGCTGCGGTCGATGATCGACGCATCGGCGCCGTGGAAGCGCCCGGTCACCGTCTCCGGGCTGCCGAACAGGGCGAGGGCGCTGCCGCGTCTGCGCAGCTGCTCGAGGATTCCCCACCCGGCGGCCGGGAAGTCCTGCACGCCGTCGGCGAGCACGACGGTGGGCACCAGATCGGGGGCGAACGTCCACGGTCGGCCCGCGGTCACCTCGGCGGGTTCGCGGAACACCTCGAACGCAGCCAGAGCCAGGACGGTGGCCGAATCGATCCCGCCGTAGCCGGGCATGGACATGATGCCCAGATATTCATCGAGAACCTCGGCCACGGCCGCCCACCGGGGGTCGGGATTGTTCGCAAGCACCCGTTCCAGGGCGCTGCGACCGTAGTCGAAGACGTGTTCGTCGGCGCCGGAACCGGACGGCTCCGGCACGTGCAGGCCGAAGTCGAACTCCATCACCCGGTTGAGGGCATCTCTGACCTCGGTGCGGAACGCCGAGGTCGCCCGCACCTCGGCGGTGATCTCCGTCGGCCAGGCGGGGGCCCGCCCATGGCCGAGCTCATGGCCGGCCAGCAGGTCGGCCAGGAACACATCCTGATCCGCTCCGGAGATGAACTCGAGGTCCTCCCCCGTCCGGGTCGTGTGTGCGGCGCGGGCGATTCCGTAGGCGAAGGAGGACAGGCTCCGGGCGGGAGCGGCCGACAGCACGGCGTCGGCGGGCACCGGCAGCCGATTGCGCAGCACATCGGCATGGTCGCGATCCGGGGTGAGCACGAGCACCGAGGCGGGGCTGATCCGGGACACCAGCCGTGCGTAGACGGATTCGAGCAGCGTCGTCTTCCCCGTCCCCGGCCGACCGACGATGCTCAGGCTCTGCCCGCCCAGCAGGGCGGCGCTCATCTCCTCGGGCATCTCATCCATACTCGTATTCCATCACGAGGGGCTGACATGACTCCCTCGCGGCCGGGTCCGGCGCGTCGCCGAACCGAGGCAGATGCAGTTACCCGACAGTGACGTCGCGTAACATTGAAGAATGTCGAGTCCACAACAGAGATTGCCCCGTGACCAACGCCGCGACCAACTGGTGGGAGTGGCACGCTCCGTCTTCGCCACCCGTGGATATCGCACGACCTCGATGGATATGATCGCCGAGGCCGCTGGTGTGTCCAAACCCGTGCTCTACCAGCACTTCGACTCCAAACAGGATCTCTACCTCGCGCTCATCGACGCTTCGGCCTCCCTCCTCGACTCCAGGCTCGCCGAGGCGCTGGAGCTGACGAAGGATCCCCAGGAGCAGGTTCGTGCGACCTATCGCGCCTACTTCGACTTCGTCGTCTCCCACCGCGAAGAGTTCGTCATCATCTTCAACTCCGATGTCTACGAGCCGAAGGCCGAGGAGAAGCTGCGCGCCCTGCGCGAACGCTCGGCGGCACGGGTGGTCACGGCGCTGCAGCACTTCGCCCGGTTGGGCGACGACGAGGCCCGGCTGCTGTGCCGTGCGCTCATCGGCACCGCCGAGGTCGTCGTCAAGCAGATCGATTCCCAGCGCGGTGTCGACGTCGATTCCGCGGTCGCCCTGCTCACGCAGATGAGCTGGGGCGGACTGCAGTCCTTCGCTCAGCGCTGAGCGGAATCCTGCGGGAAGAAAACGCCCTCCGACTGCCGTTAAGCTGAGGACAGACCCACCCGTCAACCGTCACCTAGGATCCGCACAAGGAGCACCATGGAAATCAAGATCGGCGTCAAGCAGACACAGCGTGAGATCACCCTCGAAACGGACGAGGATGCGAAGGCACTGGCCGCACGCATCGAGGAGAAGATCCAGTCCGACGGGCTGCTGACGTTCACCGACACGAAGGGACGTCAGATCTTCGTCCCTGCCGGCTCGCTCGGCTACATCGAGGTCGGTGCCGAGTCCGCTCGCCGCGTCGGCTTCAGTGCCTGAGAGTTCCGGCTTCGGCATCCGAGCGCTCCGGTACCGGCATCGGAGCGGACGCGAGCTCCGCACCAACAGGGCAGGGCCCCGGTCACACCGACCGGGGCCCTGCCCTGTTTGTGCGGGCTGTATGCCGACATGTGTGTACGGACAGGACGTGTCGACGTGGCAGCGTGGCAGTGCGGGCGCGCATCTGTCTACTGGAAGTGCACGCTCAGTGCACAAATGCAGGGGCACATGCACTCTCGATGCACAGTTGTGGTGCGCGCAGCACCAGAGCGGAAAGCTCAGGCGACGAGTCCGAGGGCGGACATGCGCTTCGAGTGATTCGAGGTCACGGCGGGGATCATTTCGACCACGAGGCCTTCGTCGATGCCGAGGACGGGATCGGTGAGCAGGGTGCGGGCACGGCCGAGCGTCTCGGCGACGAGCTTGCGTCCCCACAGTGCCAGACGGGATGCCAGCTGCGTGTCCTCGGCCACTTCGGCAGTCAGACGATTGCGCGCATAATCGCTGGCCCGTGTATCATCGAGAATTGCAATAGCCAGGCTGTATCCGGGCTCCGCGAGTTCATCCACAGCCGTGCGGTAGAAATCATTCATGATTCCGTCGAAGACGAATCCCTTCATGAGGCTTTCGTACCAGTCGCGAGGACGAGTCCTTTCAGCCAGCGTGCTGAAGGTCGGCTCGAAGTGCTGACAGAGCTCGATCACATCCTGGCCCATCTGATCGATGTGCTGTGAGAGCTGTTCGAAGTTCGCGAATGACTGAGAGGCCAACCGCGCCAAGATGACCTTGTCATCGAGATCCGCTGCGGTCGTTGCGTTGGTGGCCATACGTTCGAAACCGGTCAGCTCGCCGAACGCCACGAGTGCGAGCGTCGCAGCATCTTTACCGGCCAATGGGACAGAATCGGGCATAGTGCAAGACTACCGGTTCGCAGCCCATGACAAGCGCTCATGCGCTAAAAGGAGTTTGGAATATGGCGGAGACAGAAGCGGATTTCGCGGACCTGGGAGTCGCCGGACCCATCGTGGCCTCGTTGGCCGCAGCAGGAATCACCCACCCCTTCCCGATTCAGGCACTGACGCTGCCGGTGGCGCTCTCGGGCGCCGACATCATCGGGCAGGCCAAGACCGGCACCGGAAAGACCCTGGGCTTCGGCATCCCCCTGCTCCAGCGGGTCGTCGGCAAGACCGAGGACTCCTCGGTCACGTCGAACCCTGAGGCCACCCCCGACAGCGTCATTGATTCGACGGAGCAGCGCCTGCCGCAGGCACTCGTCGTCGTGCCCACCCGTGAGCTCGCCAAGCAGGTCGCGGCCGATCTCGTCACCGCCTCGGTGCAGCGCGATATCGACATCATGACGATCTACGGCGGCATGGACTTCGATCCGCAGATCAATCGACTCAAGGCGGGAGTCGACGTCGTCGTCGGCACCCCCGGCCGCCTCCTCGACCTCTACGGGCGCAAGATCCTCAAGCTCCACCGGGTTCGCACCGTCGTCCTCGACGAGGCCGACGAGATGCTCGACCTCGGGTTCCTGCCCGACGTGGAGAAGATCATCAACGCGGTGCCCGCGCACCGGCAGACGATGCTGTTCTCCGCGACGATGCCCGGCGCCGTCATCACCCTGGCCCGCCGCTACATGAACCAGCCGACCCACATCCGTGCGCAGGATCACGAGGACCTGTCCCTGACGGGGAAGAACACCACCCAGTTCGTCTACCGCGCCCATTCGATGGACAAGAGCGAACTCGTCGCCCGTATGCTCCAGGCGGAGGGACGCGGACGAACCATCATCTTCACCCGCACCAAACGCACCGCCGACAAGCTCGCGGCCGAACTCGAAGACCGCGGATTCGCCGTCAAGGCACTCCACGGCGACCTCGGTCAGTCGCAGCGCGAGAAGGCCCTGAAGTCATTCCGCGACGGCAAGGTCGATGTGCTCGTGGCCACCGACGTCGCCGCCCGCGGCATCGACATCGACGATGTCACGCACGTGGTCAACTACCAATGCCCCGAGGATGAGAAGACCTATGTCCACCGCATCGGCCGCACCGGTCGTGCCGGCCATTCGGGCGTCGCCGTCACCCTCGTCGACTGGGACGACATGCCGCGCTGGCGGCTGATCAACAAGGCCCTCGGCCTCGATTTCGACGAACCCGCCGAGACCTATTCCACCTCGCCTCACTTCTTCTCCGACCTCGGCATCCCGAAGGGGACGAAGGGCCGCCTGCCCCGGCAGCATCCCGACGGCGAGGACCAGGGCGGTGCCGAGAAGACGTCCCACGGCTCGGAGCGTCGTCGCTCGTCCGGTCGTTCCCGCTCCTCCGAGCGTTCCACCGATCGCCGAGGTGGCTCTTCCGACCGTCGCAGCGGCTCCTCCGACTCCGGTGACGGTGAGCGCAAGCCGCGTCGTCAGCGTTCACGCCGACGCACCCGCGGCGGCAGGCCCGTCAACCGCGGGCAGGGTGGACAGAGCGGCCGGGGCGGCCACTCGACCACCGAAGCCAGCGAGGACTGACAATCGAGACGAAGAGGGCCCCGATCGAAAGATCGGGGCCCTCTTCGTTGACCCTGCGTTCAATCCGACCCCCGCCCGAGTCGACGACTCCTCCCCCGCCGGCGAACGCCTCACCACGCCGTCGACTGCCGACAATGCGCCCACTGCCGAAGCTCAGCCGAAGAAGGCCCACCGCCATGACGTCGACGTCATGCGCGTCCTCGCCGGACTCACCGTCATGGTCGGCCACTCCGGCGGTGTGCACATCGGCCGCAGTGAGGAAGGCAGCAATGCCTGGTGGCTCGGTCACCTCGCCGAGGCGGTCAACCCCTGGGCCGTGCCCATGTTCTTCATGATCGCCGGTTGGGCGGTCCTCGCCGGCGCGCCCCCGCGCACCGAGGCGGAGATGTGGGATCGGATCGTTCGTCACCTGGTACCTCTTGCCGTGTGGTCGGTCATCTTCGTCCTCGCTTTCACCCTCTTCGACACCGACGAGGTGATTGTCCGGCACGACCTCGCGCGCAGCTTCCTCGAAGCCGGCCGTCCCGCATTCCACCTGTGGTGCCTCTACGCGTACATTCCGCTCATCCTCGGCTTCGGCGCTCTCGTCCTGTTCTGGAAGGGCGGGCGTCCCCGGCGGCTCGCGCCAGCGCCACGAGCTGCGTCCGCCGATCTGGACGCTGTGTCTGCTCTTCGCCGTCTCGGCACTCGGGGTCCTGTGGTGGGAGCCCCAGCGGGAGTACCCGATCGCGAATGCGAATCCGCTCATCGTCGGTCTCGCGATCAGCGTCATCCTCGTCGTCTCGCGCATCCGCCTCGGCGATCGGATGGAGAAGTTCGTCACGCGACTGGCCTCAGCCTCGTTCGGCGCGTTCCTCGTCCACGTGTTCTTCCTCGAGCTCTTCTTCGAACACCTCTACGACGTCGAGGCCGGACCTCTTCTCCTCGTCGTCCAATACCTCGGGTTACTCGCCCTCATGGCAGCAGTGTCCTACGCGCTCAGCCTCACCTAGGGGCAGACTCCGTCTGCGCCGACTCCTCGGCTGAAACGGCCGGGTGCCTTCGCCCAGACGATCCCGCCAAAGCGACGACGGCTCATGCCGTCTGCACTCGCTCAACCCTGGATGAAGTCGACTCCGCCGGGCCGTGAGGCCGCACGCTCGATGAGCTTCGCGAGCATGTGATCGGAAGTGACGTGCTCGCCGAGGCGGTTCGGCTTTCCCGTCCCGTGGTAATCGCTCGAACCGGTGATGATGAGATCGTGCTCATGAGCGAGCCTGCGCATCGACTCCCGCTCCTGCGGTGGATTGTCCCGATGGTCGACCTCGAGTCCGTCGAGGCCGGCCGCGATGAACTCGGCCATCGCGGAATCGGGCACGACCCGCCCGCGCATGGCCGCACGAGGGTGAGCGAAGACCGAGACTCCCCCGGCCTCGCGGATCAGGCCGATCGCAGTGATCGGGTCGATCGTCGGCAGTGCGACATGGTACTTTCCGTGACTGGACAGAATCGATGAGAACGCTTCGGTGCGGTTGTCGACGACACCCGCGGCGACCAGGGCATCGGCGATGTGCGGACGGCCGATCGTCGCGTCCTCGCCCGAGACCGAGAGCACAGCGTCCATGTCGATGGGATAGTCCTCGGCGAGACGCTCGATGATGAGGTGGGTGCGGTGAACGCGCGCCCTCCTCGTCTCCTGCACCACCTCGGCGAGCCCGGTGTCATAGGGATCGTGAAGGTAGGACAGCAGGTGCACGCTGATGCCTTCATAGCGACAGGAGATCTCCATTCCCCGGACGAGCCCGAGCCCGTAGACCCGCGCCGCGTCGACGGCCGGCGTCCAACCGGCGGTGGTGTCGTGGTCGGTGATGCCGACGACATCGATGCCCTCCATCGACGCTTCGGAGATGAGTTCGGAAGGGGTCTGGGTCCCGTCCGAGAATGCGGTGTGCACATGGAGATCGATGACCATGGTCACAGTCTATCTGCAACTGTCGTTCGCGCTTCCCACCCGCAGGCACGATGTCGGAGATGCCGCCTAGACTGGGGTCATGACTGAGCAGAACCCAGACACTCAAGACTCGACTCAAGCACTCTCAGACCGCGTCAACAACCGCTCGCATCGACCGAACTCCCAAGCCTTCCGCGACTTCGTGGCCTCCGGTTGGGATCGCACCCCCCTCAATGCCGAGGCCCTCGGCGCCGCCGGCTTCACTCCGGCCCGTCGCGCCCAGGTATCGGCGGCCTTTCCCGGCGAACGCCTCGTCGTTCCCGCCGGCGGGCTCAAGGTCCGTTCCAATGACACCGACTACCGCTTCCGTGCGCACTCGGCGTTCATCCACCTCACCGGGCTCGAGACCGATTCCGAGCCCGACGCCGTGCTCGTCTTCGAACCGAGCGAGGACGGCCACGACGTGACCCTGTACTTCCGTCCCCGCGCGGGAGCCGACACCGAGGAGTTCTTCTCCGATGCGCGCTACGGCGAATACTGGGTCGGTCCACGTGCCGATCTGCAGGCCATGTCGACGATGACGGGGATCGCCACGGAGAACTCCGCGGTCGTCGACGACGTCATCACGAAGGACCTCGGAGCGATCTCCGTGCGCCTGGTCCGACAGGCCGATGTCCGCATCGACGGTGTCATCGACCTCGCCCGCACGCAGGTCCAGGCCGATCTGGAGACGTCCGAGGCCGGCGACGAAGAACTGGCGCAGATGCTCTCCGAGCTGCGACTGATCAAGGACGAGCACGAGGTCGACGCCCTGCGCGAGGCCGTCGCGATCACCCGGGCGGGCTTCGACAACGTCGTCTCCGCACTGCCGAAGGCGCTGGGCCATCGCCGCGGTGAGCGCATCATCGAAACCGCGTTCGAAACCGCGGCCCGCTCCGACGGCAACGGCGTCGGCTATGACACGATCGCGGCATCCGGCGACCATGCCTGCACCCTGCACTGGATCCGCAACGACGGGGAGGTCAGAGACGGTGATCTCGTCCTCGTCGACGCCGGAGCCGAAGCCGACTCCCTCTACACCGCCGACATCACCCGCACCCTGCCGGTCTCGGGCACCTTCACCGAGGTGCAGGCGAAGATCTACGACGCCGTGCTCGCCGCCTCCGACGCCGCGTTCGCCGTCGCCGCCGAACATGCGCAGCGTCCCGTGAAGTTCCGGGAGGTCCACGAGGCGGCCATGGAGGTCATCGCCGAACGCCTCGAGTCCTTCGGCGTCCTGCCCGTCTCGGCCGTCGAGTCCCTGTCCCCCGAGGGCCAGCAGCACCGCCGGTGGATGGTCCACGGCACCAGCCACCACCTCGGTCTCGACGTCCACGACTGCGCTCAGGCCCGGGCCGAGATGTACCTCGATGCCACCCTCGCACCGGGAATGGTCTTCACCATCGAACCCGGCCTGTACTTCAAGGCCGATGACCTGCTGCTGCCCGAGGAGTTCCGCGGCAACGGGGTGCGCATCGAAGACGACGTCCTCGTCACCGCCGACGGTGTGGAGAACCTCTCCGCCGACTTCCCGCGCACCCGCGCCGAGGTCGAGGCCTGGGTCCAGGGACGATGACCGGAGACACCGGGACGAATGCCGGACCCGGCTCGGGTCCCGTCCGCGGACGTGGGATCCTCGAGGTCCCCGGCATCCGCCTCGGCCATGCCGACGAGTCCTCGCCCTCCCGACTGACCGGGCTGAGCGTCGTCCTGCCGCCGCCCGGATCCACGGTCGGCGTCGACGTCCGCGGCGGCGGTCCGGCCACCCGGGAGACCGATGTCATCGCCCCGGGCACCCATTCCTACGGCGCCGATGCCATCGTCCTCACCGGCGGTTCCGCCTTGGGACTGAGCGCCGTGGGCGGGGTCGTCGACACCCTCGCCGAGGCGGGGCTCGGATTCCCGGCTCCCGGACTCTCCGAGACCGTCGTGCCCATCGTTCCCGCGGCCGCGATCTATGATCTCGGTCGCGGCGACGGCACCGTCGCCCCGCCCACCCCGGCCGAGGGCGCCCTGGCTGCGCGGGCGGCACTGTCCGAGGCGGCGGTCGAGGTCAGAGGCTGCCTCGGCGCGGGGACCGGGGCCCGATCGGGATTCCAGAGTCTGCGCAGCGGGCTCGGCTCCTTTGCGATCCGACTGCCCGGCGGCGTCACCGTCGCGGCCCTCGTGGCCGCGAACTCCCTGGGCACGATCGGCACACCGGCCGGCGGCTTGTGGTTGGATCCGCTGCTGCGATCGCTGCACCTCGACCTTCCATCCGTCCACGATCTGCCGGCCGCTCCCGTGCCGGATCCGGAGACGGCTGCGAAGAACACGACGATCGCGGTCGTCGCCACCGATGCCCGACTCGATCCGGCACAGGTGACGCGGATGGCCTCGGGCGCACATGCCGGAATCGCCCGCGCGGTGCAGCCGTCGCATACCCTCTACGACGGCGACACCGTCTTCGGCATCTCCACCGGTTCGCGCACTCTGCCATCTGACTTCGGCGCCGCCGACCGCGAACTCGTGAGCATCACCGCGGCAGCCGCCGACGCTCTGAGCCTGGCGATCCTCGACGCCCATGCTGCGGCGGTCCCGGTCGATGCCGAATGGAGACAGCCGTCGGCCCTGAGCGAGATCGCACCGGACTTCACCTCCGCGTTCACCAAGCTCTGACCACGAAGACGGGGCCCGCCGTTCGGCGGGCCCCGTCTTCGTGGTTCGGTTTCGCGTCAGTCGTTGCGAGCCGACTGAGCCTCGTCGGAGTCGAGACCCTTCGGCTCCCTGATCTCCTTCTTCTGCTGGGCGTCGAAGCCGTCCTGGCGCAGCAGCTTCTGCGATTCGGACTGCGCTGCGGCCTCGTCCTCGACCACGGTGAACCTGACCGTCTGGCTGAAGTCACGACCGTAGCGGTCGGTTCCGGTCACCTCGGCGGTGTGGGTTCCCAGATCGAGATCGGCAGGAATCGCCGTCCGCCACAGATGCGAGCTCGACTGCCCGACATTGCCGGAGGTGCGCAGGTTCTGCGAGGCCGTGTACGGGTCGGTGTACTCCCAACCCTTCGCCAGGGCCTCGCCCTTGCCCGGCTGAGTGTGTTCGGACCGTTTCGGGCTCTTTCCGTCGAAGCTGACCTCGACACGGGCATCCGAGGTTCCGGCCAGGAAGCTCGAGGTCAGCCACGTCTGACCCTGCTTGAGGTCGTCGCGGGTGACGACGCGTTCGGAGATCGCCTCCGGAGCTGTCCCTTCCTTGTCCGCGTCCTGCCACTCCTGAGCCTTCTGCGCCCAGTCGCGCCATTCCGGCGAGTTCACACCGAGCAGCAGCTGGTGATCTTCCGTTTCGTTGCGCACGGTATAGCGTTCGCTGCGCGAGGCGCCGTCGAATTCGAGGGTGAGCACGCCCGGTTCGGAAGCGTCCTGAGTGAACGAGTACGGCAGTCCGTCGGCGTTGAGCCCACCGGAGTACCAGTCTCCGGAGACGGCGCCGGCGACGATCTGCGTATTGGGCAGCTTCTCGATTCCCGCTTCCGCCCATTCCTTCCGCGTCTCCCCGGCCACGAGGTTCTCCTGCGTGTGCGTGTGACCGCCGATGGTCACCGCGTTGGGATAGTCGGCGATGACGTCGTAGAAGTCCTTCGCATTGTCGACGACGACCTCTTTGTGAGTGAGGATCGGTGCATGGGTGGCGATGACGACCTGCGCGTTCTTCGGCACGTTCTTCAGGTCGTTGGCCAACCAGGTCAGCTGCTCATCGGTGATGTTCTCCTTGTACTTCTTGTTGTTCGCCTTGCCCTCGTATTCGATGCTGTCGAGGACGACGAAGTGGGTCTTGCCCACATCGTAGGAGAAGTAGGAAGGGCCGAACTGGTCGCGGAACGTGTCGAGGGCGTGGGCATCGTCGACGGCGTCGTAGTCCTGATCGTGGTTGCCGGGGGCGACGCGGACGGGTCCGTTGGTCTGCGAATAGATGTCGCGCAGTTCGTCGTTGAGGCTGAGGTCGTCGCCGACGTTGTCGCCGAGCAGCAGCACACCGCAGGCTCCGTAGTCGTTCCGATCGGCGAGGTCGCCCACGGCGCCGTCGCGGGCATAGCCCATCTCGGTCTTGTCATAGCCCTGGGTGTCAGCGGCGATCGGGCAGTTCTGCTCCGAGGCGGCTGAGGCCTTCGATTCGACCATCGGGAAGTTCACGGCCTTCGGAGTCTCCCCCGTCGGTGCGATGCCGCCGTACTTGAGGTCCCCGGAGCCTTCGGGCAGGTGGTTGTAGCTGAACTGTGCGACCTTGTCCTCATCGACGGGCACCTGCCAACCGGCCGGCTGGGTGACCGACACGGTCATATTGTCACGCACGGGCAGCTCGTAGCGGCCCTCGCCGTCGGTCTGGACGACGTCGACCCCATTGGTCACCGCGACCCCGGCCACGCCCGACTCATCACCGTCGAGCTTCGAGTTCTCGTTGACGTCGTCGAAGACCTGGCCGGTGAACGTCTGCGGGTCCGCGGCCGTTCCGCGGTCGACCTGGACGTGGCCCTCATACATCTCGGCCGGCGTATTCGCCGCCGTCGCGGCGGTGGGTGAGAGCAGCGGGGCGAAGAGTGCAAGGGCCGCCCAGGCCCCGAGGCCTGAGGCGGTGGTGCGAGGACGGATTCGTCGTGTCTGCATGGATTTCTCCTGAATTCGACTGTGGCGGACTGTGCCGAGAAACGACCCTAAGGAGACGGGGCGACAACGAGGTGAAGCCGACAGGACTACTTGATGAATAGGAGAAGTGCCTCCGTGGAACCCGATGCCCAATGACCTGTAGCCGGTGAGACGTGCGCTGCATCCTCGTCGGCTCGGCACCGGCACACGGCCAGTCGGAATCGGCGGGTCGGGGGCGGCCGGACTGGGCGGTCGGTCAGGAGCGGCCGGCCCGGGTGTGATCTGGCTTCAATTCGCGGAGTCGGCGCCGCAAACACCCGGCCACCACGTAGTCTGAGAATATGAGTGGTCCACCGAAAAGAGTCTTCGTCGCCCGACTCGTCTCCGCCCCCGTCTTCGACCCGCTCGGTGATCAGGTCGGCAGGGTCAGAGACGTCGTCATCGTCTACCGGGCGACGATGCGGCAGTTCCCCCGCGCCATCGGCCTCGTCGTCGAGGTTCCCGGTCGACGGCGTGTCTTCGTGCCGATGGGCCGCGTGACCGCGATCGACTCCGGGCAGGTCATCACCACCGGTCTGGTGAATATGCGTCGCTTCGAACAGCGGCAGTCTGAGACTCTCGTCATCAACGACCTCCTCGACCGCCGGCTGCGGCTGCGCGAGGACAACGCCCCCGTGCTCGTTGAGGACGTCGGCATCGAACAGCAGGTGAACAAGGACTGGGAGGTCACTCGCCTGTTCGTGCGCCGCGTCCCCGAACGCACCGCCTTCGCCGCATTCCGACGCCGAGGTGAGACGAAGCAGATCGACTGGACCGACGCCGACCATCCCGCCGATTCCGAGGTCGACCAGGAAGCCACCCAGGTCATCGCCGCCTACCAGGACACGAAGCCGGCAGACCTCGCCGATGTGCTCTTCGAGATGAACCCCGGCCGGCGCCTCCAGGTCGCCCGCGCCCTCGACGACGAACGCCTCGCCGACGTCGTCGAGGAGCTGCCCGCCGAGACCCAGATCGAGGTCCTCACCGGATTGGAGACCGAACGCGCCGTCACCGTCCTCGAGGAGATGGAGCCCGATGATGCTGCCGATCTCCTCGGCGAACTCAGCGACGAGCAGGCCGAACGCTTCCTGGCGCTGATGGAACCCGATGAGGCCGAGGACGTGCGCACCCTGCTGGCCTACGACGACGACACGGCCGGCGGTCTGATGACCACCGAACCGGTCATCCTCACACCTGAGGCCACCGTCGCCGAGGCGCTTGCCCATGTGCGCCGCGAGGACCTTCCCGCTGCTCTGGCGGCCGCGGTCTTCGTCTGCCGCCAACCAGTGGAGACCCCGACAGGGAAGTATCTGGGCCTCGTCCACATCCAGGAGATGCTCCGGCATCCCCCACATGAGGCGGTCGGCATCATGCTCGACACCGAGGTCGAACCGCTGGCGCCGGACGCTCCCCTCGGTGAGGTGTCGAAGCTGCTGGCCGCGTACAATTTGGTCTCGGTGCCGATCACCGATGAGAACGATCGCCTCGTCGGTGTGGTCACCGTCGATGACGTCCTCGACGAGCTGCTGCCCGAGGACTGGCGCACCACCGGACGCGATGAGCCCAGGAAGGGGTAGGCATGGCTGTGGATGATTTCGAGATCCCTCGGTCGAGCAAACGCAAGCTGCCGACCTTCACCGTCTCCCCCGAGACCTTCGGCCGCGGCGCCGAAGCCTTCGCCCGCTTCATGGGCACCCCGGCGTTCCTCGTGGGAATGACCGTCTTCTGCGCCGTGTGGCTGCTGTGGAACACTCTGCTGCCCGAATCCTGGCAGTTCGACCCGCGGTCATTGAACTTCACGCTGCTCACGCTCATCCTCTCTCTGCAGGCCTCGTATGCGGCGCCGCTCATCCTGCTCGCTGAGAACCGCAGCACCGACCGCGACCGGGTGGAGTTCGAACACGACCGGCAGCGCGCCGAACGCAATCTCGCCGACACCGAGTACCTGGCCCGGGAGGTCGCGGCGCTGCGCATCGCCATGCGTGAGGTCGCGACGCGCGACTTCATCCGCTCCGAGCTCAAGGATCTGCTCAAGGAGCTCGAGGAGGAGGCACAGCCGAAGCCGACTGCCGGTCGCAGCGGCTCTTCCGAGGGTGACGGCACCTCCGCGCATGACGGCCCCGACTCCTGAAGGGTAGTGTTGGAGCCCCGGAAGGCACTGAGCCGGGAGGAGAGGACATGGGTATGACTGGTCTGGATACGGATGCGGTGAGAGAGGCTCTGACCGGCGTCATCGATCCCGAGATCCGCCGCAACATCGTCGAACTCGACATGGTCGACGACATCAGCATCGACGGCGGCAGGGTCACCGTCACGGTCCTGCTCACCATCGCCGGATGCCCGCTCAAGGACACGATCACGAAGGACACGAAGGCCGCGGTCTCCCGCCTCGACGGGGTCACCGAGGTCTCTGTCGTCCTCGGCACGATGACTCCCGAACAGCGCAAGGCGATGAAGGAGAAGCTGCAGGGCAGCGGAACCCGCGAAAATCCCTTCAACCGCCCCGATTCCCTCACCAAGGTCTACGCCATCGCCTCCGGCAAGGGAGGGGTCGGAAAATCCTCGGTCACGGCCAACCTCGCGGTCGCCTTGGCGGCCAAGGGCCTGCGCGTGGGCGTTGTCGACGCCGATATCTACGGATTCTCGATCCCCGGCATGCTCGGTCTCTCCGGCAAACCCACCCGAGTCGACGAGATGATCCTTCCGCAGGTCTCCCATGACGTGAAGGTGATGAGCATCGGCATGTTCGTCCCGCCCAGCCAGGCTGTCGTGTGGCGAGGACCGATGCTCCACCGGGCTCTGCAGCAGTTCCTCACCGACGTGTTCTGGGGTGATCTCGATGTGCTCCTGCTCGACCTGCCTCCGGGCACCGGTGATATCGCGATCTCCGTCTCGCAGCTGCTGCCCGGGTCCGAACTCCTCGTCGTCACCACTCCGCAGGCCGCCGCCGCACAGGTCGCCGAACGCGCGGGATCCATCGCCACGCAGACGAAGCAGGAGCTCATCGGGGTGATCGAGAACATGTCCTGGATGGAGATGCCCGACGGCACCCGCATGGAGGTGTTCGGGTCCGGTGGTGGGCAGAGCGTGGCGTCGAACCTCTCGCGCACGGTTGAGAAGGATGTGCCGCTGCTGGCGCAGGTTCCGCTCGACACAGCGTTGAGGGAAGGCTCCGACGCGGGCACCCCGGTCGTCCTCGGCCACCCCGAGTCGCCTGCCGGACGCGCCTTCGACGCCCTCGCCGATTCCCTGCGCAGGCGCTCCCGCGGACTCGCCGGCCGGTCGCTGGGGCTCAGTCCGGCCTGATCTGGTCTGGCTCGGCCCCGGCCTGGCCCGACCGGGCCCGGTCCGGGCTGGCACGACGCCGTCCGGTGCGATCACCGACGGCTCTGCGACAGTGATGTAACGAAAATGTCGTCTCCTCGCTTGGCCATCACGATCCCATATCCAACCGTCGATTCGGCCCGTGCGGGTTCTTTCCGCCCGCCTTCGGCTGTCTAGACTGGACGGCGGCTTCCCCCCCTTCCCCTCCTGTCCCTCATCCCCCATGCGCTTCTGATAAGGACCTGCACTTGGCGTTCTCCCCCGATCGCAGAGACATGATCGTCTACACCGTCTTCGCTTATGCCAACGCCCTCCTCGTTCTCGTCCTCCTCGCCGGAGCCCTCGTCACGGCGAGGCGACCTGCCCCACCGGACACGGGCTCGATCGCGGACGAGCAGCGGACGACCGCCGAAGCGAACCTCGACCTCCTCGCCGCGTCGCTGCGCAGCTACGCGGTGGTGTCGAAGAAGCGCCGACCACAGCTGGACATCCACATCTTCGGACTGCCGGGAGCATCATCGCTGAACTCAGCGATCGAGACCCGGGTGCTCGACGCGATCGACGATGCCGGCGGTTTCGACGGCCGGACGGCATTCGAACCCACCCCGACGGCACCGGCGCACCGATGGTCGACGACGAGCTTCACCTCGCCCAGCTCGCTAGGCGGAGGATCACCCTCTTCGCAGAGCGGAGAATCAGCTCATTCACACGGTGGCGGGCCGCCTCACTCACGGGGAGAGAACTCTCCCTCACAGGAAGAGAGCCCTCGGGGGTCTCAGGACGGGGAGCGAATAGGCGACCCGCACACCCTGGACATCCGCACCACGGTGCTCACCGCCGGCGGCCGGTTCGTCGTCACCGCCCTGCGGCAGGCGTCGTCACGGTCGCACACAGCCGTCCTCCTCACCGATCTCTCGGCCGACACCACGGTCGATGCCAAGAGCCTGTTCTCCGCACGCGTGGACCCCGCTGCGATCTCGACCGATGACACCGGTTCGCTGACCGTCGACGGTCAGCCCGTCGCCGACGCCGATCTCACCGCTGTGGGCAAGGCGGTGGCCGCAGACCTGCACACTCCGCTTGAGATACCGCGCCCAGGCGATCTGCGGACGCCCGACTACTCGTGCACACTTCTGCCCTGTGTGGCGCTGACCTACGACGACGGACCCGGAGAGCCGAAGACCGAAGACGCCCTGCTCGACGCCGCCGATGAGGCGAATATTCGGCTGACCTATTTCCTTCTCGGGCAGAACATCCACGAATTCCCGGATGTGGCCGAGCGGATCGCGGCCGCCGGCCACGAGGTCGACAACCACACCTTCAAACACCAGCGCCTCGACCTCCTCAGCAAAGGCGCGCTCAAACATGAGATCGGCCGCACCCAGAAGTCGCTGTCCCATGTGGGCGGCAGCGACCCGGCCCTGGTCCGTCCGCCCTACGGTGCCCTCGATAAGCCTGCGGCACACGCTCTGGGCGCACCGGCGATCATCTGGGACGTCGACACCGGCGACTGGAGAGACAAGAACCCGAAGAAGACGGTGCAGAACGTTCGCTCACACGCACGCCCGGGCTCCGTCGTCCTCATGCACTCCATCCACCCGTCGACGGTGAAGGCGGCTCCGAAGGTGTTCACGACCGTCGCGGACAAGGGACTCTACGCTGTGACCGTGCGCGAACTCTTCGCCGGAATCAAGTGGGAGAAGGGCGGTTCGTACTTCTGCCGCGGCTACTGGGACGAACTGTGCTCGAATCCCGAACACCCGTCCGTGCACAAGAACTGACCCGACCTCAAGAATTGATCCCGCGACGGAGGATCGGCCGCAGGTGGCCTCAGGTGGCCTCGGAATCGAACGGTGCCGTAGTCGAACGGTCGCGCAGCTCGGCCTGAGCCTGGAAGCGCTCGATCGGGGACTTCTCACGCATATCGACGGCCCCGCCCGCATCGGCTGAGGCATCCTCGGCCGCGGTGACCTGCGCCTGGGCATCCGCTGCGGGAACCGCAGTCTCGAGCGAGGAGCGTTCCCGGCGTTTGGACTCACGGATCGCAGCATCCTCTTCGACCAGGGCTTCGCGGACGATGCGACGCGGATCGTACTGCCGGGGATCGAGCTTCTGCCAGTCAACGTCTTTGAAATCGTCACCGAAGTCGCGTCGGACGCTGTCCTTCGCGCCCTCGGCCATCCGCCGCATCTGGCGGACGAGGTCGCGCAGCTTCTGCGCGTATTCGGGCAGGCGCTTGGGTCCGATGACGACCAAGGCCACAACGACGAGTATCACCATTTCGGTGCCGTTGATACCCATGAACATGCCACCAAGTCTACCGTGACCGACGGTAGCATCGACTCATGGTCAACTCAGGTTCGGCATCCGCCTCTGATCGGGAGGCATGATGGACGAGATCGCTGTCGAACGGGTCCTGCGCATCGTCGAACTCGTCCCCGCCGCGCGCGTCGCCGCCTACGGGACAGTCGGCGCCGTCGCCGGGTGCTCACCCCGATACGTCGGGCGGGTGATGAAGGAGTTCGGCTCCAATGTCACGTGGTGGCGAGTCGTCAGCGCAGCCGGAGTCCTGCCGCCGGAGATCCACGCCCGGGCGCGCCTGCAATGGGAGTCGGAAGGGACGCCGCACACGCACCGGTCGGTCGACCGCAGCGCTTTCCTCGACGTCGACTCACTCGATGAGCTGTGGCGCACCCACGGAACCGAGCCCGAATGCGGTTAGACTTGGGTGCAGTCAACAGCGGAGAGAGAGGGTCGATTGTCACGCGAAAACGCAGGTGATCTCACCTTCTCCGAGCAGTACAACGGACCCGATCCCCTGCTCGACGCGGCCCGTACACACTCACACGAGTTCGGGCTCGTCCCTGTGTCCCAGACGACGGCATCGACGCTGACGCTGCTCGCCCGGCTCCTCACACCTGTGGCCGCGGTCGAGGTCGGCACCGGAGTCGGCACCTCGACGCTGGCCCTGCTGCGGGGTATGCCGACCGCCGGAATACTGACCTCGATCGATACGAACTCCACTGCTCAGGGCGCCGCCCGCGACCTCGTCGACATGGCGGGCATTCGACCCGGGCGACTGCGGCTGATGAACGGTCGTGCCGAGGAAGTACTCAAGAAGCTCGCCCCGGCGGCCTATGACATGGTCTTCATCGATTCCGAGCCGAGCAACCTCGAGCGGATGATCCAACCGTCCCTGCGGCTACTCGACTCCCAGGGTCTTCTCGTCATCCACCAGACCCTGCTCAAGGGCGCCGTGGCCGATCCTGTCGACCGCAGTCCGCGGACGCAGGCGGCCAGAGGGCTGCTCAATCGCATCGCCCAGCAAGAGAATCTTCAACGCGTGCTGATGCCCGTCGGCGAGGGTCTGCTGCTGCTCCAGAAGCGCCTGTGAATACGACAACAGCAGAGACTTGAAGAAGTCTCTGCTGTTCGTGCGGTGCTGTGTCGGCCCGATTTCGGGCCGTCCTCTCAGAGTCCCAGCGTCTCGGCCAGAGTGTCGTGCAGTCCGGTGGCCTCGTCCCTGCTGAGTTCGATCACCAGACGACCTCCGCCTTCGACAGGAAGCCGCATCACCATGCTTCGGCCTTCTTCGGTCACTTCCAGAGGTCCGTCGCCGGTGCGGGGTTTCTGGGCTGCCATGTGGGCTCTTCCTTCCGTTGTCATGCAAAGACGGTCCACATCAGGTGCACCGAATGTTGTACTCAAGATTATTCCACGATCCCGTCGATCCGGGTAACTTTCCTCTGAACCCTCGATCACGGGGGAAGATCTGCCGGCGGTGTGAAATGCCACAGGTACCCCACCCAGACGATCTGGAGGAGGATGTAGGCGACCAGCATCGCCGCCCGATACCCTCGCGATCGCACCAGGGCCAGGGTCAGCGCGAGCGGGAACAACGGCAGCAGCAGACGCAGGGTCGAGGTCTGCGGATTGAAGAAGATGAGCAGGTAGGCACCGTAGCCGAGGCAGAACAGCTGCATCGTCCGCCCCATGTGCGCTCCCGCCGGTGAGAAGATCAGCGCGAGCATTCCGGCGACGACGATGATGAGCAGCACCGGACCGAGCGGTCCGATGAGGCTGATCGACTGCGCCACCCATTGGACGACGAACGACGTCTCCCCCGTATGCCAAGCAGCCTCGGTGTCGGTGTAGGCCGTCAGGGATCCGGTCGCCCACCACGCGTGGACGGGATGGATGAGGGCGGCCGCACATGACAGCACGCCCAGCGTCCAGGATCGGGCCACCTCGGCGGCGGGATACGGGTCGTCCCGGCGACGCAGGAAGCGGTCGATGAGGTGCAGGAGCATGAAGAAGGAGAACGCCACCCCGATCGGCCGGGACAGATCCATGAGGACGACGACCGGAAGCGCCAGCAGGTAGCGCCGCTCGACGACGAGGAAGAGGGCCATGGCCTGCAGCAGCAGCGTCAGCGACTCTGCATAGCCGGTGGAGAAGATCGCCGCAGGCGGGAAGAACATCACCAGCGCGAGCCCCATCAGCGCCTGATCGGCTGCGACGTACTTGCGGAACAGGGAGAGGATGACGATCGCGGCGAGCCCGGCGGCCACCGTCGACACGATCGGCGAGATCACCTCATAGCTGATCCCCGTCAGATCCGACAGGGTCCCGACCACGGAGGGATGCAGCGGGTAGAAGGCCCACTGGTTCTCTGTCACGGCACCGCTGTCGTCGACGGGCAAGACCCGCGGATAGCCCTCCTCGGCGACGCGTGAGTACCAGCCTCCGTCCCAGAAGTTGAGGAAGTCGTTGAGCGTGGTCGTCACCGGGGAGGACGACCAGTTCGCCGGATCCTGGCGTTTGAGTACGGCGGCGAAGATCGACAGGCTCACCACGCGTGAGACGAAGTACACGGCGAGGGCCTGCAGCCAGACGGGCAGGGTGAGGAACAGCGCGCCGAGGCGGGAGAGGCGGGAGGAATCGAAGACTTCGGGGGCGAGGGTGATTCCGGGCAGGTCTGTAGGACGGCTCATCGCGGTCCGGCGGCCGTGTCAGGTGTGGCCGTCCCGTCGGTGGCATGGGTAGTCGACGTGGCGGGCGCGGCGGTGGCGGGCGTGTCGCTCGTGGGGTCGGCTGCGGACGCGTCGCTCGTGGAGTCGGACGAGTCACCAGTGGCGGCGTCCGCGGACGAGGCAGGCGGCGCGTAGGTTTCGGGTGGCGCCGCGGAAGGCTCGTCCGCGGCGGCCTCGAGTTCGCGCAGGCGCTCCTGCAGAACGGCCATGGCCTCGTCGACGTCATCCATCCGGTAGCCGCGCAGTGCCGGCCGGAAGGTCACGGCGCCGAGGTCGCTGCTGGTGAAGTCATCGGGCAGTCCGATCCACCGTTCTTCGGCTTCGTCGCGGGTCTCGGCGGAGAAGACGTCGAAGCTCGCCGCGATCACGATCACAAGGACGAAGACCGCGGCCGCGACTCCGATCACTATCCAGAAGGGCATGGGTTCATTTTCGCATAGGCGCCTGGTCAGAACCCTGAGTAAGGGCCGGACACGGTGTGTTGTTCAGCGCAGGCCGCGCACGGTGTGTTTCGGCACGGCCTCGCCGGTGACCGCCGAAGTGACATCGATGGCGTCGGCGGTGGCGCGGACGTCATGGGTGCGGATCATCGCCGCTCCCCGTTCGATGGCCAGCGCGGTCGCGGCGATCGTGCCGTGCAGCCGCTCCTGCGGGGCGACGTCGCCGATGGCCTCACCGACGAAGTCCTTGCGCGAGATCGCCAGCAGCACGGGATATCCGGTGGCGGCGAAGCGGTCGAGCTCGCGCAGCAGTCGCAGGGAATGGTAGGTGTTCTTCCCGAAGTCCGGGGTGGGGTCGATGACGATTCGGCTCGCGGGCACGCCGACAGCGCGGGCCGCCGCGGCGAGCTCCGTCACACCGGCGAGTGTCTCATCGACCACGTCGCCCGCGGTCAGGCCGTAGCGGCTGCGGTGGGCGTCGGTGCGTGGGCTCAGCCCTCCCGTATGAGAGCAGACGATGCCGGCGTCGAAGCGGGCGGCCACCTCGGCGAGCTTCGGATCGACTCCGGCCCATGTGTCGTTGAGCAGTCCTGCTCCGGCCCGGCATGCGGCCTCGGCGACCTCGTGCCGCCAGGTGTCGACGCTGATGAGCACGTGCGGGTGGGACCGGGCGACGGCCTCGATGGTCGGGCAGACTCGGTCGATCTCCTCGGCCACGGAGATCTCCCGACCGCGCCCGGCCCGCACTCCCCCGATGTCGACGATGTGGGCGCCGTCGGCGGTGGCGTCGGCCACGGCGGTGATCGCGTCATCGAGGGTGGCTGCGGACTCGTAGAACGAATCCGTCGTGCGATTGATCACGGCCATGATCGCCGGTGCTCCCGGCTGCGCTCGGGAGAGGTCGAAGCGACCAGTGTCCGGCTGTCCTGTGACTGCGTCTCTCACACCCGGCCGCCCGGGCCGATCGCGTCCACGACCTCGTCGATGTCATCGGTGAGGGTGAACAGGTCGAAGTCCTTCTCAGTGATCGTGCCCGTCGCGAGCATGGATTCGCGCATCCAATCGACGAGACCCTGCCAATACTCCGTTCCGAAGAGCACGATGGGAAACGAAGTCACCTTGCCGGTCTGGACCATGGTGAAGGCTTCGAAGAGTTCGTCAAGGGTGCCGAAGCCCCCTGGCATGACGACGAATCCGCGCGAATACTTGAGGAACATGGTCTTGCGGACGAAGAAATAGCGGAAGTTCACGCCGAGTTCGACGTGGTCGTTCAGCCCCGATTCGAAGGGCAGCTCGATGCCCAGACCGATGGACACTCCCCCACCTTCGACCGCACCGAGGTTGCCGGCCTCCATGATGCCGGGGCCTCCGCCGGTGATGACCGCGTTGCCGGATTCGGCGAGGCGCCGGGCGATCTCACGGGCGTCGGCGTAGGCCTGAGTGCCTGCGTGCAGCCGAGCCGAGCCGAAGATCGACACCGCCGGCCCGATCTCGGCGAGCGAGCCGAAGCCCTCGACGAACTCTGCCTGGATGCGCATCACCCGCCACGGATCCTCGTGCACCCAGTCAGTGCTCGAACCCGATTCGAGCAGCCGTTGGTCCGTCGTGGTCTCAGGCACCTGGTCACCGCGCAGCCGCAGCGGTCCCTTGCGGTAGTACTCGGATTCCGGTTCTGTCTCGGGGAGGTCCGGATCGTCTCTGTCCGCCATCGGTCTCACTTGCCTTCGAGGTAGCTGCGCAGGGCAGAAGCGGCCGGCTCCACCTCGGCGACTCTCACATGTTCATCCGACTTGTGGGCGTACAGCGGGTTGCCGGGGCCGAAATTCACGGCCGGAACCCCGAGGGCGCTGAATCTCGAGACGTCGGTCCAGCCGAGTTTCGGGGCCGGGGACAGCCCGAGGGTGTCGATGAAGGCCTGCGCGATCGGCCGGTCGAGACCGGGGCGTGCGCCCTCGGCGGCGTCGGTGACGACGAGATCGAAGCCGGAGAAGAACTCGCGCAGGTAGCCTTCCGCCTCGGCGGCGGACTTGTTCGGGGCGAATCGGTAGTTCACGGATATGCGGCATTCGTCGGGCACAACATTGCCCGCAACTCCCCCTGTGATATTCACCGCCGACAGCGACTCGTGGTAGTCGAGACCGTCGACCGTGATCGTGTCCGTCTCATGCTCGGCCAGGCGGGTGAGCACCTCGGCGGCGGCGTGGATCGCGTTGACGCCCATGAACGCTCGGGCGGAATGGGCACGCACTCCGGTGGTGGTGACGTCGACGCGGATGGTGCCGTTGCACCCTCCCTCGACCGAGGCGTTCGAGGGTTCGCCGAGGATGGCGAAGTCGCCCGTCAGCCAGTCCGGGTGGCTGCGCGCGACGCGGCCGAGCCCGTTGAGGGAGGCGTCGACCTCCTCGTGGTCGTAGAAGACCCAGCTGATATCGCGGGCCGGTGTGCGCAGCGCCGCCGCGGTGACGAGCTGCATGGCCACCCCCGCCTTCATATCGCAGGCTCCGCGGCCCCAGATGACCTCATCGGCGGGGTAGTCCTCGCCGGTCATGGTCGTGCGCACCGGGGGCAGATTGTCCTCGACGGGGACCGTGTCGAGATGCCCGGCCACGACGATCCGCTCGGCCAGGCCGAGGTTCGTGCGCGCGACGACGGTGTCACCGTCGCGCAGGATCTCGAGCTGCGGACCGGGGCCGTCGCTGATGCGTGTGAGCACGTCGACGACGGCATCGGTGATGGATGTCTCATTGCCGGACACGGATTCGATGGCGCACAGGCGACCCGTGAGCTCGGCGGGATCGTCGAGGGCGGCGAAGAGGTAGTCACCGAGCCCGGTCGTGGGCGCGAACAGGGAATCGGTCTCAGCAGATGGATCGACAGTCATGTCCCTTAGCCTAGTACGCCGCCACCGACTAGGCTTGAGGCATGACAGAACGCATCGTTTCCGCACGTGGACTCGCCACGATCCATTCCGACACCGTCCTCTCCGTCTGGTACCCGACGCTGAGCACGGGAGACACACCCGAATCCGCCGAGGCGGCCGCAGTACCCCACGTCACCGACGACGGTCTCGACGCCCTCGTCGGCATCGATGACGCTCGCGGAACCCACGCGAAGGTCGTCACCACGACGATCGACCTCGACGCCGCCCCCGCCTCGGCGGAGGACGCCTATCTGCGTCTGCACGCTCTGTCCCACCGTGTGGTCACTCCCAATGACGTCAACCTCGACGGCATCTTCGGTCATATCGCCAACGTCGTGTGGACCTCCTTCGGTTCCTGCTCGCCGGAGGACTTCGAGTCCACCCGCGCCAAGCTGATGGCGCGCGGACCTGTCGCCGTCTACGGACTCGACAAGTTCCCGAGGATGACCGACTTCGTCATCCCCTCCGGTGTGCGCATCGCCGATGCCGACCGTGTCCGCCTCGGCGCTCACCTGTCGTCGGGCACCACCGTGATGCACGAGGGCTTCGTCAACTTCAATGCCGGCACGCTGGGCTCGGCCATGGTCGAGGGACGCATCTCGCAGGGCGTCGTCGTCGGCGACGGCTCGGACATCGGCGGCGGCGCTTCGATCATGGGTACTCTCTCCGGCGGTGGAACACACCGGATCTCGATCGGATCGGGCAGCCTGCTCGGTGCGAACGCCGGTGTCGGCATCTCCATCGGCGACGACTGCATCGTCGAGGCCGGCCTCTACATCACAGCAGGCACCCGCGTGTCCGTTCCCGGTGAGGACGGTGCCGTGGTGAAGGCCTCCGAACTCAGCGGTCAGAACAACATCCTGTTCCGCCGCAATTCGGTCTCCGGAGCCGTCGAGGCCATCGCCCGCGATTCGAAGGGCATCGAGCTCAACCCTGACCTGCACTGATCACCAGCAGTCTGCTGCACGGCGGCCAGCCTGCCGCCGGCCGACTGCGGACTGCTCCTGGCGGCCACGGGCAGTCGCGAACCGTGCGACGGTTTCGCGAGAGGGCGCGTTCACACGACGTGGACGCGCCCTCTCGCATTCATCGCCGCAGCGACTCATTGCAGGAAACTGCGGCCATCCATCACCGTTGGCGCCGAGACATACCAGCAACCGCATATCACCGCGATCCTGCGGGGCGTGGTGCCGCGAACGGTGAGGGATGCACCCAGCACGCGCTCAGAACGGGTCGCGAGGCACGAGGGGCCGCGGGTGGCCGCGCACTCGCTGGTGAATGCGCGACGGCGTCGGGCAGAGAGTTCTGCACCGACGCCGTCGCGTGGTTTGTTCAGCCGCAGAGGCTCAGCGGTCGCTGATGTCCTTGTAGGTGCGTGAGTGCTCGCCCGTGTAGATCTGGCGCGGACGGCCGATCTTCGTCTCGGGATCCTTGATCATCTCACGCCACTGAGCGATCCACCCGGGCAGGCGGCCGACGGAGAAGAGCACCGTGAACATGTTCGTCGGGAAGCCGAGCGCCTTGTAGATCAGGCCCGTGTAGAAGTCCACGTTCGGGTAGAGCTTGCGCTCGACGAAGTAGTCATCCGCAAGAGCGATCTCTTCGAGCTGCTGAGCGAGTTCGAGCAGCGGGTCTCCGCCGGAGCGCGCCAGCACCTCGTCGGCGGTCTTCTTGATGATCTTCGCGCGGGGATCGTAGTTCTTGTACACACGATGCCCGAAGCCCATGAGACGAACGCCGTCTTCCTTGTTCTTCACGCGCTCCATGAACTTCTTCGGACCGTCGTCGGAGGCCGCGATCTGCTGCAGCATCTCCAGCACCGCGGAGTTCGCACCGCCGTGGAGCGGTCCGGCCAGAGCGTTGACGCCGGCCGAGATCGACTGGAACACATTCGCCTGGGACGAACCCACGAGGCGCACGGTCGAGGTCGAGCAGTTCTGCTCATGGTCGGCGTGGAGGATGAACAGCTGATCCATCGCCTTGACCGCCAGCGGATCCGGTTCGTACTCCTCGGCGGGAACTCCGAAGTTCACGCGCAGGAAGTTCTCGACCAGGCTGAGCGAGTTGTCCGGATGGATGACCGGCAGTCCCATGTTCTTCCGGTGGGCCAACGCAGCGATCGTCGGCATCTTCGCGAGCAGGCGGAACGACGAGGTGTCGATCTGGCCCTCGTCAAAGACATCGAGGTCATCTTGGTAGAACGTCGACAAAGCCGCGACGGCTGCTGCAACCATAGGCATCGGATGCGCATCGTAGGGGAAAGCACGGAAGAAGCGGCGCAGATCCTCGTGGACGATCGTGTGTCCGCGCAGACGCGCATCGAAGGCATCGTACTGTTCCTGAGTGGGCAGCTCACCGTAGATGAGGAGGTAGCAGACTTCAACGAAGTTCGACTGCTCGGCAAGCTGTTCGATCGGGTACCCGCGGTACTGCAGCACACCTTCGTCACCGTCGATGAAGGTGATGGCCGACGAGGTGGATGCGGTGTTGGCAAACCCTGGATCGTATGTGACCGAACCGGTCTCTTTGAGCAGAGAGCCGATGCGGTATCCGTTGTTGCCCGCCGACGCTGACACCTCGGGCAGTGTCAGCTCCGTGTCAGCGATCCTGAGGTTCGCCTCCGAAGTCATTCGATCTCCTCACCGTTGACGTACCTCAAGAACTTCCTGAGGTGTCTTGCACAGTTCCATCAAAGACTACCGACATCTGCAGGAATGAGAAAATCACTGCACCCTGCATCTACTGGGCAGTAATACTTTTGACCTGGCCAGACACTGATTTCGCCGTTCTGAACGTGAGCCCAGCGTCACCTTGGCGAACGCTGCGCAGACAGCGCGCAGCACCTCACCCGGCTCCGCACGAAGCCTCACCCAGCGGCCGCGCGAAGCCGGTCCGAAGCCGCTTCGATCCGTTCGTCGCTGGCAGTCACCGCCACCCGGACATGATCGTCGGCGGCCTCCCCGTAGAACTCCCCCGGGCCCGCAATGATGCCCAGTTCGGCCAGGTCAGCCAGGGAGTCCCAGCAGTTCCTGCCCGCCGTGGACCACAGGTAGAGGCCGGCTGTCGAGTGATCGATGCGGAATCCGAAGCTCTCGAGGCCGGAGCGCAGCAGCTCCCGCCGCCGACGGTAGATCTCCTTCTGCGCGCGAACGTGGTCGGTGTCGTGCAGCCCCGCGATCATCGCCGCTTGGATCGGGAACGGCACGATCATTCCCGCGTGCTTGCGGGAACGGGTGAGGTCGGCGATGAGTGCGGCGTCTCCCGCGACGAAGGCCGCCCGGTATCCGGCGAGGTTGGACTGCTTCGACATCGAGTACACGCTGAGCACACCTTCGCGGCTCTCCCCCGCCGCCGACAGCACGCTCGGCGCCGGTTCGTCGGATTCCCAGTTGAGCAATCCGTAGCACTCGTCGGAGGCGAGCACGACTCCGGCTTCGCGGGCACGACGGACCGCCTCGGCGAGGGTGCCGGCGTCGAGGACCTCCCCGGTCGGGTTGCTCGGGGTGTTGATCCACAGCAGGCCGATGCCTTCGAGTGAGGCACCGGCGGCCACCTCGGCGGCATCGATGCGCACACAGTCGACCCCGGCGATCGTCGCACCCATCTCATAGGTCGGGTAGGCCGCAGCGGGACAGGCCACAGTCAGGCCATTCTGTCGCAGACCGAGCAGCGTCGGCAGCCAGGCCACGAGCTCCTTCGAACCCACGGTCGGCAGGATCTCCGTCGCCGGATCGAGGGTCACCGAATGCCAGGTCTCGTACCACCAGGCGATGGCTTCGCGCAGTTCCGCGGTGCCGGCAGTCGTCGGGTATCCGTGGGCGTCTCCGGCATCGGCCAGCGCCCGCCGGATGACCTCGGGCGTCGGATCGACGGGGGTGCCGATCGACAGATCGCAGACGCCCCCGGGGTGTTCAGCCGCCCGTCGGCGGAAGTCGGTGAGCCGGTCCCAGGGGTAGTCCGGCAGGTTCAGACCATACGTGTTCGTCATCGCTCAGTCGTTGTTCTGAGGCGGCAGCGCCGAGATGATCGAGTGGTCCTTGTGCGTGTTGCCGAGCTTGGCGGCACCGCCGGGCGAACCGAGATCGTCGAAGAATTCGACGTTGGCCTTGTAGTACTCTTCCCATTCCTCGGGAACGTCGTCTTCGTAGAAGATCGCCTCGACCGGGCAGACCGGTTCGCAGGCGCCGCAGTCGACGCATTCGTCGGGGTGGATGTAGAGGCTGCGTTCGCCCTCGTAGATGCAGTCGACCGGACATTCGTCGATGCAGGCCTTGTCTTTGATATCGACGCAGGGCTGGGCGATGATGTACGTCACTGGACTGACTCCTTGGAAGACTCACGGATGGTGCGCATATACCTCCCACAATACGCCCTCACCCGTTGCCGGTGACCACCCGCCCGAGGTGATTCGCATTGCATCCGGCCTCCCTCCTCATGCCTGCGAGGCACCGGCCCCGCGGTGTCATAGGGTGGGAGGGCACACGATCGACGGAGGAAGGTACGAAGTGGACGATCTGCAGCCCGGCAGACGAGTGGTCATCCGGTATTCGCTCGAGCCCGGCGACACCCATTCGACCTCGGACGCGCTCGGTGTCGTCACCTCCGCCGACGAGGCGGTCGTCGACATCGACACGAAGCGCGGCCCCCTGCGCATCCCCCGCCCCCAGATCCTCCTCGTCCACGAGGTGCCGCCCGCACCGACCCGGTCCGGTCGGACGCATGAGATCGTCTCCGCGGTCGATCTGCGCCGCATCTCCGCCGCCGCCTGGCTGCCTGCTGACGTGTCCTGGCTGCATGTGGAGAACCTCCGCAACGAAGGCGGCGAATCCGATGCCGAGATCGGCCTGCTGCAGAAGGGCTGGCTGCTGCGCAGTTCGGATTCGGCCACGCGCCGCGCCAACAGCTGCCTCCCCGTGACCGATTCCGGTCTGGGCTGGGAGCAGGGACTCGACGCCGTCGAGGAGTGGTACCGGAATCGGCAGAAGCCGAGCCGGATCCAGATCTACTCCGCCGACGATTCGTCGGCGCTGGCTCCCGAGTGCGAGGGGCTCGCTCCTCTGCTCTCGGCCCGCGGGTACTCCCCCTCCGAGGCCGTCCTCCTGCTCACCGGTTCCACCACCGAGGCGGCCGACGGAGCGTCGAACCCCGCCGAGGCGGCCGCCCCCGGCCTCATCATCGACGTCGCCGATGCGCCGACGCCCGAGCATTTCGCAGCCTGGACGAGTCAGCGCAGCCCCGGCGATGCGCCCGGCTCGGACGAGTCGTTCCGCGGGCTGATCGAAGCCGACCAACCCTGCGAGTTCGTCACCGCCTATGCCGAGCACCCCGACGGCTCCCGCTCGATGGTTGCGGCGTGCCGGGTCGTCGAACGCAGCAAATGGGGCGTGATCACGAATCTCATCACCCGCCCGGACCTGCGCCGCAGAGGTGCCGGCCGTGCGGTCGTCCGAGCCGCCGCGGCACTGCTGGCTCAGCGCGGGGTCCGGTCCTACCTCGTCGACATCGAGGTGGGCAACGAGGCGTCGCTGGGCCTCTTCACCACACTCGGGGCGACGGTGCGCCATCGGTCCTGGTATGCCGAACAGGGCTGAACTCAGCCACGTGGATCAGTCCTTGCACTCGATCTTGTTCACCGGCCGGTAGACGGTGGTGAAGCCGTCCTTCGACGTCCGACCCGATGCGATGTCCTTCATCGTGCGGGAGATCCGGATCGACCATCCGCCCTTGGGCGACTGCGGTGTGCACGAGGCGCCGCTTTCGGTGACGGATCCGGCCGAGGTGAAGTCGAAGCGGTCCGAGGAATGGGCCTTGACGTCGTACTTCTTGACTCCGAAGACCTTCGCGTGGACCTCTCCGCCTTTGAGATACATGTCGAGGACGACCGGAGTCTTCGAGTTGTTCGTGAACTTCAGGTCGATCGACGACCAGTCGAGCGTGGACTCCCGGCCTTCCGGGTAGCGGGAGATGTACCGCGAGTGCGCCTGGTGTTCGTCGAGGTCGAAGCCGGCGAAGAAGGCGGCGTTGAACAGGGTCGTCGACACCTGTGAGACTCCCCCGCCGAAGTCCTCCTTCATCTGTCCCTCGGAGATCACGCCTGCGGGTTTGTAGCCGTTGGCAGCGGTGCGCTGTCCGAGCGCCTCGTTGAGCGAGAACTGCTCTCCTGGTCTGAGCACGGTCCCGGAGACCTTCTTAGCGGCCACACGCAGGTTGGTGTCACGGTTGGGTTCGGAGTTGTACCCTGTGGAGAACTCGGACACGGTGTCGGAGACGTCGGCCTTCTTCGCGTCCTTCGTGGTGAAGTCGGGTTCGACCGAGGCCAGAGTCACCGTGGGCGTCGCGGAATCGTCTTTGATCGCATCGGTGACGGCGTCCGTCAGTTCCTTCGCCTTGATTCCGATTCCGTCAACGGCCGGGACGACCTCCGGCTTGCCGTCCTTGATCGTGAAGCTCGCGTCCTCTGCGGGCTTGCCGATGTCCTTGTTCGCGGCGAGAACCGCTTCCTGCAGTTCGTCCTTGTCGAAGACGGGCACCAGCTTCGAGTCCTTCTTGTCGAAGGTCAGCGTCTTGGCGATGGTCTTCGGCGACACCGTCAGGTCCCCGCCCTTGACGTCGGAGTCTGCATCCTTCCCAGGCTCGGCAGTGATGGTGCGGTCCTTGCTCACCGCGTCCTTCGCGAAACCGGAGGCCGTTTCCTTCGCCTCGGCGGTGGTGATGTCCGGATCGACTTTCTCCGGTCCGACCGGCAGTGCGTCTTCGCTGCGCAGCCAGTGCCGATCGACGGCGGTGCGCACCGCGTCGGCGTCGACGGTCTGTCCGACCGTTCCGTCTTTGACCGTCGGCTTCGTCTTCTCGAAGCTCAGTTCTGCGTCCTTCGGTTCGACGGCGAGGGACTCGGTGACCTTGTCTGTGGCTTTGTCGAACTTCTTCTCATCGACGTCAATGACCGGCGCGACCTCGTCGTCGCCGAAGAGTCGATGCCAGATGACGGTGGGGTCGAGGCTGAATCCCGTCACCTTGGACACGGTGGCCTCGGCATCGAAGGTGATGCCGGCTTCGGCGGGGTCGAGCTTCGCGGTGGGTTCCCCGGCCTGGAGGGTGATCTTCTGCTCCGCCGTGTCCTTGAGGTCATTGCGCAGAGTATTCTCGGCGTCAGTGGCGCTTTTGCCGCCGATGTCGATGCCGGCAACGGTGGTTCCCGGGGTCAGGACGCGTCCGCTGAAGAAGCCGATGACGACGTAGATCACTGCCAGGACGATGACGGCGCCGAGCGCGAACGGCCAGAGGCTCCGCTTCTTCTCCTCATCGCCTGCTGAACGCGGTCCTTCGGGTGTCGGCGTTCCGTCGGACAGGGTCTGGGTCGGCATCATTCTCCCGAGTGTGTCGAAGAAGACTGGTTCGGTTCTGTTCGGATGAGTCTAACGAGTCCGATCCTCGCGGTGCACGTCGGTGGCGGGACGCACCTTGATGAAGGAGAACACGGCGGCCAGAATCATCGGTCCCAGCAGCCATGCCACCGATCGCAGCATGCCGGTGACGATCATGTCCGCACCCGGAAGCCAGTTCGGCTGCCCGAACACGTAGGACATCACAGCGATGACGACGGCGGCGAGCAGCATCGGTGAGCTGGACCGATACATCGTCTTCAGGTGCCACAGACCGGCGGCGGCCAACAGCAGCGAGAGTGCGAGCCCCCAGGGCAGGATGACAGGAGTCTCGCCGAGGTGGGCGACCGTGACGTTGAGATGCTGCATGGCACCGAGGAACGCGATGAGCAGTCCCAGGACCGCGGCGTGCAGGTACGCGAAGACACCGGGCCGCCTCGGCGACCGATCCCGTCGCAGCGGAACGGCAGCTGCGGCCCGGTCCTGCCCAGCCGGATCCGTTCCGGCATGATCCTGCGCGTCGATGGCGCCGAGATCGAGTCCGGTGAGGACATGCCCGGCCGGCCCGTCGTGCAAGGCATCGTCCGGAACGTCGGTTCCGGCTCCGACGGAGAAGTATTCGCAGACGCCGATCCGCTGACCGACGCCGTTCGAGAGTGCGAAGAAGTCCCCGGACACGATCACCTGGGTCCGGTGTGCCACAAGCGCCGCACGCTTGACGGGCAGCTGCGGAGTCACGTCCTGGCCGATGACGATGCGACCGACCGGGGGTTTGGCCGGGATCGTCGACGCCGGTGCGAACCCGGTTGCGGCGAATCCGGCCTGGTCGGGGTCGAAGGCGGCGCGGGCCGCCTCGGCGGGGGTGTCGACATAGAGCAGTCGACCCGTGCGCCATTCGGCGAGGTCGACCGCGGCGGTGGTGGCCTCATGGACGCGCACATGATCGGGATGACCGTATCCGCCGTTGCCGGCGTAGGTGATCACGGCATGCGGCTCGAAGGCGTCGATGACCGCAGCCACGTGCCTGGCCACGGTGCTCATGTCCGTCGCGCAGAGGGCATCGGCGGTCATGGACCGGGCGGGACGGGCGTGGCCGTCCGGGCCCCACTCCATACCCGAATCCTCGAAGGTCCGGGTGGTCCCGCCGAGGAAGGCATGCAGGCGAACTCCGAGGGCACGCATCGCCTCGGCGATCTCCTGTTCGCGGACGCGCGCCAATCCCTGCCGGTCGCCCTCGAGGTGCCCCAGTTCCGCGGGAATGACCTCTCCGCACTCACCGCGGGTGGCGGTGAGCACCATGACCTCGGCCCCCTCGGACACCAGCGCGGCGATCGTGCCTCCTGTCGTGATCGTCTCATCGTCGGGATGAGCGTGCACGAAGAGGACGCGTGGCGTGACTGACATGGAATCCTGGGGGCTCGAGGTCATTCGGCGGAGTGTGCGATTCAGGCGTTCTGCCGGCGCAGCTTGGCGTAGAGCTTCGCCCGCTCCTTCTGGTCGAGTTCGACCTTGCGGATGCGCACGACGGTCGGGGTCACCTCGACGCATTCGTCCTCACGGGCGAATTCGAGGCTCTCCTCGAGGGTGAGCTTGCGCGGAGGGGTGAGGTTCTCGAAGGAGTCCGCCGATGCCGAACGCATGTTCGTCAGCTTCTTCTCCTTCGTGATGTTGACGTCCATGTCGTCGGCGCGCGAGTTCTCGCCGACGATCTGACCCTCGTAGACCTCGGAGGTCGGCTCGACGAAGAAGGTTCCCCGGTCCTGCAGGTTGATCATCGCGTACGGTGTCACAGCTCCCGGGCGGTCGGCCACGAGGGAACCGTTGATCCGGAACTCGATGTTGCCCGCCCACGGACGGTAGCCGGCCGAGAACGAGTTCGAGATGCCGGTGCCGCGGGTCTCGGTGAGGAACCGGGTGCGGAAGCCGATGAGGCCGCGGGCGGGGACCGTGAATTCCATCCGGACCCAGCCGGTTCCGTGGTTCGTCATGGTCGACATGACGCCCTTGCGGCTGGCCATGAGCTGGGTGACGGCGCCGAGGTAGTCCTCCGGAACGTCGATCGTGAGCTCTTCGAACGGCTCATGGAGCTGACCGTCGATCTGCTTGGTCACGACCTGAGGTTTGCCGACGGTGAGCTCGAATCCCTCACGGCGCATCTGCTCGACGAGGATGGCCAGAGCCAGCTCTCCGCGGCCCTGCACCTCCCACGCATCAGGACGCTCGGTCGGGAGCACCTTGAGCGACACGTTGCCGACGAGTTCCTGGTCGAGGCGGTCCTTGACCATGCGGGCGGTGACCTTGGTGCCCTTCTCGCGTCCGGCCAGCGGCGAGGTGTTGATGCCGATGGTCATGGAGATCGCCGGATCGTCGATGACGATCGCGGGCAACGGCTTCGGGTTGCTGATGTCGGTGAGCGTGTCACCGATCATGATGTCCGGGATGCCGGCCACGGCGACGATGTCGCCGGCCGAGGCCTCGGTGGCGGGAACACGGTCGAGCCCTTGGGTTTCGAGGAGTTCGGTGATCTTGACAGAGCTGATGTCGTCCCCGCGGGCCCATGCGACCTGCTGGCCCTTCTTCAGCGTTCCGCCGAAGATGCGCAGCAGCGCGAGACGACCGAGGAAGGGCGAGGCGTCGAGGTTGGTCACATGCGCCTGCAGGATGCCGTCGGAGTTGATCTCCGGAGCCGGGATCGTCTCGAGGATGGTCTTGAACAGCGGCTCGAGGTCGGGGTTGTCCGGCACGTCTCCGTCGGCGGGCTGTTCGAGGGAGGCGGCTCCGGCCTTCGCGGCGGCGTAGACGACGGGAACTTCGAGAACGGAGTCGACGTCGAGATCGGGGACTTCGTCCGCGAGGTCGGAGGCCAGGCCCAGGAGCAGATCCTGCGACTCCTCGACGACACCGTCGATGCGGGCGTCGGCGCGGTCGGTCTTGTTGATCACGAGGATGACCGGCAGCTTCGCGGCCAGCGCCTTGCGCAGCACGAAACGGGTCTGCGGGAGCGGACCTTCGGAGGCATCGACGAGGAGGACGACGCCGTCGACCATCGACAGTCCGCGTTCGACCTCACCGCCGAAGTCGGCGTGGCCGGGAGTGTCGATGACGTTGATGACGATGGGTTCATCGCCGGCCGAGGGGCCGTTGTAGAGCACCGAGGTGTTCTTCGCGAGAATGGTGATGCCCTTCTCGCGTTCGAGGTCGCCGGAGTCCATGACGCGTTCAGCAAAATCGCCGTGTTCGCTGAACACACCGGTCTGGCGGAGCATGGCGTCGACGAGAGTCGTCTTGCCATGGTCGACGTGGGCGACGATTGCTACGTTGCGACGGTTCTCCCGACGCGTGATGGCTTCAGTCATCAAAAACCTTTTGAGATAGAGAGATCGGTCCAGCCCGGACCCAACAGACAATTATACGGCCACCCGCACACTCTCGTGTGCAGGTGGCCGTGTAGGTGAGCGAACTCAGGCGTTCATCGTGGCTTCGAGGACGGCATCCCTGGCCTCCCGACGCTTGCGCTGCTCCTTGGGATCCGGAACCGGAACCGCCGACAGCAGGCGCTGAGTGTAGGGGTGAACGGGATTCGACACGACCTGCGAGGACTTGCCGATCTCGACGAGGTAGCCGTGACGCATCACCGCGATGCGTTCGGCGATGCGCTCGACGACAGCGAGGTCATGGCTGATGAACAGGCAGGCGAACCCGTAGTCCTTCTGCAGTCCCTCGAACAGATCGAGGACCTTCGCCTGCACGGACACGTCGAGCGCCGAGGTCGGCTCATCGGCGATGAGCAGCTTCGGCCGCAGGGTCAGCGCGCGGGCGATGCCGATGCGCTGCCGCTGCCCGCCCGAGAGCTCATGCGGGTACCTGTTGCGCATCGAGGTCGGCAGCTCGACCGCGGTCAGCAGCTCCTCGACCCGCTTGCTCAGCGCCGGTCCCTTCATCTTCTCGTGGAGATAGAGCGGTTCGCCGATGGACTCACCGACGGGCAGACGCGGATTGAGCGAGGAACCGGGATCCTGGAACACGATGCCGACCTCCTTGCGCAGAGGACGCATCTGCTTGTTGCTCAGACCCTTGATGCTCGTGCCGTTGACGACCATGTCGCCTTCGACGGTGGGCAGCAGACCGAGCGCGGCACGCCCGATCGTCGTCTTGCCCGAACCGGACTCGCCGACCAGACCCACGACCTCACCAGGAGCGATCATGAGGTTGATGTGGTGGGCGGCGCGGAAGGCCTTCTTCCGCCCCGACGCCGGATATTCGATCGCGGCATCCCGCAGCTGCAGTGCAGACGGCTTCGAGAAGTCCGCCTGCGAACCGGGATGGTAGTACGTGTCCGTCGAATCCATCTCGATCTCGGGACGCTCCGTCTCGCTCGCCTGCGCACGGGCCTCGGCCAGCGCCATGTCCGCCTCCGCGGCCATCGAGATTCCGTCCGTGCCGGCACCGGCATCCGACAGACCCACCGGATCCGAAGCATGATCGGCCTGATCGCTTCCGATATCGCTCAGCGATGCTTCGACATCGTCGAGGGTGGTGCCGAACGCCTCCCCCTCAGCGCCGGCGCCGAGGTGGGGCACCGCGTCGAGGAGCTGCTTGGTGTACGGGTGCTGCGGCTGATAGAAGATCTCCTCCGCCGTTCCCGCTTCGACGACCTTGCCCGCCCGCATGACGATGATGCGATCGGCCATATCGGCCACCACGCCCATGTCGTGGGTGATGAGGATGATGCCGGCGTCAAGCTTCGACTTCAGCTCACGCATGAGCTTGAGGATCTCGGCCTGCACCGTCACGTCCAGTGCCGTGGTCGGTTCGTCGGCGATGAGCAGCTTCGGCTGACAGGCGAGGGCCTGCGCGATCATGATGCGCTGACGCTGACCGCCCGAGAGCTGGTGCGGGAACGAGTGGAACCGATCCTCAGGGTCCGGGATCTCGACGAGGCGCATGAGCTCGAGAGCTCGCTCTTTGGCCTCGTTGGGTCCGATGTCGAGGTGGACGCGCAGCGTCTCGACGATCTGGTAGCCGGCGGTGTAGACCGGGTTGAGGGCGGTCATCGGCTCCTGGAAGATCACGGAGATCTCATTGCCGCGCACGTTCTGCATCTTCTCCGGAGGCATCCCGATGAGCTCACGGCCGCTGAGCTTCGCCGATCCCGTGGCGCGACCGTTGCTCGGCAGGAGTCCGAGCAGGGACATGCTCGACTGCGACTTCCCGGAGCCGGATTCGCCGACGATTGCCAGAACCTCGCCGGCGTTGACCGTGTAGTCGAGGTGTTCGGCGGCCATCCACCATTCGTCGCTGACCCAGAACTGGACGCCGAGGTCCTTGACCTCGAGGATCGGGGACCCTTTCTTCGGCTGGGTATCGGCTGTCTTCTCAGCCATCACTTCGCCCCTTTCTGCGCCATGCGCTCGGCTTTCTTCATCTTCCTCCAGCTCGGGATGGTCTTCATCCGCGGGTCGAACGCATCACGCAGACCGTCGCCGATGAAGTTCACGCACAGAGCGATGACGATGATGAACAGACCGGGCCACCAGAACAGCCACGGACGAGTGGCGAAAGAGGTCTGGTACTCACTGATGAGCTGGCCCAACGAGATGCCGGGCGGCTTGATGCCGAAGCCGAGGTACGACAGCGAGGCCTCGAGCACGATCGCCTGGCTCATGATCAGCGTCGTGTTGACGATGATCACGCCCATGGCGTTGGGCAGCATGTGCTTGAACATGATCCGGAAGTCACTTGCTCCGGCCACGCGGGCCGAGTCGACGAACTCACGTTCGCGCAGAGACATGAAGTCACCGCGGACGAGGCGGGCGAGGCCGACCCAGAGGATGCAGCCGAGAGCCACACCGAGCAGCGGGCCGTTCGCTCCGCCGACGAGGACGCCGAGGATCGAACCGACGACGATGACCGGGAGGATGACGAAGCCGTCGGTGATGCGCATGAGCACCGAATCGACCCAACCGCGGTAGTAGCCGGCGAGTGCTCCGACGATCGTGCCGATGATGAGACACACGATGCCGATGACGAACATGACGATCAGCGAGATCTGTGTCCCCTTCATCACTCGGGCGAAGTTGTCGCGCCCGATCTCATCCTGTCCGAACGGATGGTCACCGGGAGAGAAGATGTTCGACAGCGACCAGGTCGGTGCGCCGCCGGGGTTGACCACGGGGCCCGAGGCGGTGTGGGTGAACTTCCACCACCCGGGCACAGCGCCGAAGCCCTGGGCGCTGAAGGCGAAGATCGCCACCAGCACGAGGACGACGATGCTGATCATCGCGCCTTTGTGGCGGAGGAACTTGCGCAGTACGATCTTGCCCTGCGACAGGCCTTCGGTTTCCTTCGACTCGATCGCATTGTCCCCGACTTCGTCGAGCGCGAGAGCGTTCTGATTGTCGTTGTTGGTACTCATGCATTCACTCGGATTCTCGGGTCGAGGACGGCGTAGAGGAAGTCCGCGACCAGGTTGGCGATGATGGCGAGCAGACCCGTGATCAGGATGTAGGCCATGACGGGATCGAGCTCGGCCTGTCTCAGCGAGTCGATGAAGAGCTTGCCCATGCCGTTCCAGCCGAAGATCGTCTCAGTGATCACGGCGCCGCCGATCATTGTGATGATGTCGACGGGAACGACCGAGGCCAGCGGCAGCAGCGCATTGCGCAGCGCGTGCCGCATGATCACCGTGCGCTCGTTGAGACCTTTGGCTCGTGCCGTGCGGATGTAGTCCTGTCCCATCACTTCGAGCATCGAACCGCGCGTGTAACGGGTATACGAGGCGAATGAGATGAGGACGAGGGCGATCGACGGCAGCAGCAGGTGCGTGAACGAGTCGAGGTTCGTGATCCAGAAGTCGCCGTCGATGTTCGGTGCCGAGGCACCGATCGTGGCGATCGGACGATTGTTGATAGCCGGATCGTCCGAATACTCCTGCCATCCCTGCAGCACCCGGTCGGCGAAGATGAGGACGGCGATGATGATGGCGGTGAAGCTCGTCGTGCGTGCGGTGTCCCACGGGTCAGGCCCGCGGAAGGCGAGCCCGACGCCGATGGCGATTGCAACGGCGATGATGAGGAGGCCGAACATCCACAGCCAGTTCATTCCGACGTAGTAGAAGAGGTTCTGCAGAGGCCAGTAGAGGAGCGCACCGATGACCACCGTGGCCAGCGAGGCATAGAGCACGCGACGGTTCTTCAGACCGGTCGACAGAAATGTCATGACGATGGCCGCGCCGGCTCCGATGACGATGACGCCGACGAGACCGATGCTCGGGTGCTGCATCCAGCCGCTGGCGAGAATGTAGTAGACCGTGGCAAAGGTGATGAGCGTGGCGGCCGCGAAACTGATGAGGCGTCGCTTCCCGCTGCCGCCGAGAGCCCCCATCCAGAACAGTCCCATCGCCACACAGGCGATGATGATCGGCCACCAGGAGTCGAGCGTCGGATCGTTGATGAAGTTGTTGATGTCGATCGCACCGTACTGCTTGAGCAGCACTGCCACCCAGAAGACCGGCAGTGAGTAGAGGAGGAACGAGACGAAGGTGATGAAGTAGTCGAAGCCCGAGTACTGGCGGATCGCCGAGATCATTCCGACGGCGATGCCGAGGACGATGGCCACGAGTGTCGAAGCGGTGATGAGCTTGATCGTGTTGACGATTGCGCCCTGGAGCTGGTCGGTGACTTCCTGACCGGACTTCCAGGCGATGCCGAAGTCACACTGGCCGATGGCGCATCCGCCCACACCGGCCAACCACTTGAAGTAGCGGACGACCGCAGGAGTGTCGAGGTCGAGGAGTCGGCGACGCGACTCGTAGAGTGCCTCGATGTTCGGAGAGGTGCTCGCCCGCAGGTCCCAGAAGAAGTCGAGAGCGACGTTGAGCAGCAGGTAGAGGACGAAGGTGACGACGAGGAGCACGAGTGCCGTCGACAGCAGTCGTCGGAGGATGAATCTGATCATAATGGGGGTTCCGTTTCAATCTTCCGAAAACGCCGCTGTGGGGATCACACAGTGATCCCCACAGTAGGCTTGGGTGGAGAAGAACCGATCGCGTCAGTCGCGGATCAGTTGACTTCCCACTCCCAGTAGTTCCAGAACATCGTCGGCGACACAGCAGTCGACTTCACGTTCTTGACGCTGTCACGATAGATCGTCAGTTCGGGGAACTGGAAGATCGGAGCGCCGAAGGCGTCCTCGCTCAGCTGCTTCTCCATGTCGATGAGCAGATCCTGTTGCTGGTCCTCCTCGGACACGAGCAGCTTGTCGAGGATCTTGTTCATCTTCTTGTTCGAGTAGCCGCCGTAGTTGTTCTGAGCACCGGTGCGGAAGTTCGCATCGTTCTCCGTCACTCCGGTGCCCTCGGACTGCCAGCCGAACAGCGAGACGTCGTAGGTGCCGTCACCGAGGCGGGTGCCCCAGTTGACGTCGCCGACGTCCTTGATCTTGAAGCCGGCCTTCTCGGCCGATTCCTTGATCAGCTGGAACTCCTGCTGACGACGCGAGTTCGTGTTGTCGTACATGACGCGGACCGTCGGAGCGTCGGCACCAGCTTCCTTGAGCAGCTTCTTCGCTTCGTCGATGTCGACCTTGGTCGCATCGGCAACACCGTTCTCCTTGGTGATCGCGTCATACATCGGCGAACCGGGGACCTGCGAATAGGAATCGCGGGTGACGGCCTTGTCGTTGAGAGGCTTGATGATCTTGTCGACGATGTCTTCGCGCGGGAGAGTCTTGAGGAAGGCCTGGCGGACCTTCTTCGCCTTCTCTTCGTCACCGCCGTTCGCCTCGGGATCGAAGGGGCCCTTGTTGTCGAACGTGAAGTCGACGTGCTCATAGGTGGCGCCGTCCGCGGCATCGACGTTGACTCCGTCGAGCTTTTCGGCAGCGGAGAGGACGTCGGCGGTCGCCTGCGGCTGGGTCATATCGACCTCGCCGTTCTCGATCGCCTGGATCATGGCCATCGGATCGCCGTTGTAGCGGACCGTGACGGTCTTGACCTTCGGCTTGACCGGTCCGGTGTACTTGTCGTCGAGTTCGAGGGTGACGTACTGACCCTCTTCGAACTTCGTCATCTTGTACGGGCCGTTGTGGACGAGCAGGTCCTCGTCGTCCGGCATCGAGGTGAAGTCGAACCCGGTGTTCCAGGTGTTCGAGATCTTCGAGAGCTTCTCGGTGTCCTTGTCCTTGATGGCATCGAGGATCGCCTGCTTGCCCTTTTCGGCATCGTCGATGCCCAGGGCCTTCTTCGCCACGATGTGAGCGGGCAGACCGACGCCGTCGGCCCCGGTGCCGAATTCCGTCTGCCAGTCAGCGTAGGGCTTCGAGTACTCGAGCGTGATCTCTTTGCCGTCGTCGGAGATCTCCGGGAACTTCTTCACCAGAGCCGAACCCGCGGTGGAGGAATCGAAGTAGACGGTCTTCGCGTCGTTCTTCTTCACCGATCCGTCGTCTTTGTTGTTCGATTCGACGGTGTTGAAGTTCGCCGAGGTGCCTGCCCAGGTCAGGGCGAGGTCCGCTGCGTCGACGGGGGTTCCGTCGGACCACTTGGCATCGTCGTTGAAGGTGTACTTGACCTTCAGGGGATCTTCCGAGACCTGTTCGACCTTGCCGAGGGCTCCGTCCTGGACCTCGAGGTCACCGTCGTAGTACCCGAAGTTGTCATTCATCATGTAGGTGAGAATGGCGTTCGAGGTCGCATTGCCGTTCGCGGTCAGAGTGTTCATCGAACGGAAGGATTCGTTCCATCCGATGTTGACGGCAGTGTCCTTCGATGAGTCACTGTCGTCGCCTCCGCCAGGGGGTGTGCAGGCGGTGAGCACCATAGCGGCTGCGGCAACTGAGGCGCCGGCCGCGAGGAAGCGCTTTTTCACGTTCTCTCCTTGTTGTCTTAGGGCGAGTCACCCTCGTACGTGCGCCCCAAAGCCGGGGTGCATTCCGATCACAGAATCCGGGACAGGACAATCCGATCCGGATATGATCGCGTTCATGCTTTTCACATGGATTGCCTCAAAGTTAATTCACTCCCGACTGTGACTGAGTCCACATAATGAGCATTCTCGGCAATCGTTACCGTTTCGAGACCGAGGAAACATGCAAGAAATCTCAAGTCTCAGTGGATAGGATGTTCAGGTGGTTAACAGTGAGATGGATCGCAATTCAGCGGGTCGTCAGCCGACTTTCGTGAGGACGACGAGCTCGACGGTGCTGTTCGTCGTCGTCGGCGGGCTCTGCGCCGTCGGAGTCGCCTCGATCGCGATCGGCGACTTCACGATGCGCGGACTCGCCATCGCCGGGATCCCCATCGCCGTCGGCGCCCTCGTCTACGTGCTCTACAGGTACCCGCGGGTCGAGCTCCACCACCGGCAGCTCGTCCTCGTCAATCCGCTCCGGACCGTGACCGTCCCGTGGAATCTCGTCGACGGCTTCGACACGCACTTCGGCCTCGGAGTGCGCACGCATGAGAAGACCTTCTCCTCCTGGCCGTTGGCCGGCAAGGGGAAGAAGTGGGAGAAGGACGAGCACGACATGCGCCGACTCGTGGACGATCCGAATCCGGCCGTCGACACCGTCCTCGACCGCTACGCCGGTCTCAGCGACGACGAATTGGCCAACCCCGGCGGGAAGCGGACGATTCAGCGGGAGTGGAACCTCGGCATCATCGTCGCAGGTCTGCTCGCCCTCGCGTGGGCTGTGCTCGGCATCGCGGCCCTGCCGAGCTGATCATCACCAGCCGCGTTCGCGCCACTCCCCCAGCTTCGGCCGCTCCTCGCCCACTGTCGTCGAGGCACCGTGGCCCGGCAGCACCAGCGTGTCATCGGGCAGCTCTGTGAAGACCCGTTCCTCGAGATCGTCCATGAGCGAGGTGAAGTCCTCACTCGACCAGGTCTTGCCGGGTCCGCCCGGGAACAGTGAATCTCCGGAGAACAGGATCGTCCTGCCCCCGTCGCGCAGCAGCAGCGCGATCGAGCCCGGGGTGTGCCCGTGCAGCCCGATCGCCTGCAGGACGAAGCCGCCGAAGTCTCCGACGTCGAGGTGGTCAACCGAATGTGCGATCTCCACGCCTTCGGCTTCAGCGATGGCGGCCGCGTCGTCGGCTCCGGCGATCGTCATCGCCTCCGGATACTTCGCCGAGGCTGCCGGCAGGGCGCGGATGTGATCCCAGTGCTGGTGGGTGGTGATGATCGCCCGCAGCTGCGGCTGCGCCTCGGCGTCCGCGGCTCCGGCGGTGACGAGGTCGGTGATCGCGTCGATGTCGTCGGCGGCGTCGATGAGCACCTGCGATCCGGTCTCCTTGGCCGTGATCAGGTAGACGTTGTTCTCCATCTCGGACACTGCGACTGAGCGGATGACGACGTGTTCGGTCTCGATCGTGTTCATTTCCGTACTCCTCTTCTCATTGTGGTCTGACACTTCGCTGTGGGCTGACGCTTCACCAGGCTCCGCGCGTGTATTGGGGCGGATAGGGACCGGGCTCGACACCGAGGATGTGGGCAGCCTTCTGCGGCCACGAGGGTTCGCGCAGCGCGGCGCGGGCCATGAAGATCGCATCGGCCTGGCCGGTGCTCAGGATCGTCTCGGCCTGCTGCGGGTCGGTGATGAGTCCGACGGCACCGGTCGGCACGCCCTCAGCATGCACCGCAGCGGCCAGGGACACCTGGTAGCCGGGGCCGATGGGGATCCGCACGGGGTAGTTGCCGCCGGAGGAGACGTCGACGAGGTCGACACCTGCCTCGGACAGACCGCGGGAGACCTCGGCCGCCTCGGCGATGTCGAAACCGCCCTCGTGCCATTCGCTGGCCGAGATGCGCACGAAGACGGGAATCTCCTCGCCGACCTCGGCGCGGACGGCCCCGTAGACCTCGTTGAGCATGCGGGAACGCCCGGCAAGGTCAGCGCCGTAGTCGTCGGTGCGCTGGTTCGACAGCGGGGAGAGGAAGGAATGCAGCAGATAGCCGTGGGCGGCGTGGATCTCGACGAGATCGAACCCGGCATCGATCGCACGGCGCGCGGCCGCGGCGAAGGCGGCGACGACCTCGGCGATGTCCCCACGCGTCATCTCCGTCGGTTCGGCCAGCTGCGGGTAGGCGATCGGACTGGCACCAAGCGTCGGCCAGCCACCATCGGATTCGGGGACACTGCCCTTGGGCTCACCGGTGAAGGGACGATAGGTGCTCGCCTTGCGCCCGGCGTGGGCGAGCTGGACGCCGATGACGCTGCCCTGGGAATGGACGAAGTCGACGACGGCCGACCCCGATTCGGCCTGTTCATCATTCCAGATCCCCGCGTCCTGAGGAGAGATGCGCCCTTCGGGGACGACGGCGGACGCCTCCGTGAGGATGAGTCCGAACCCGCCCTGCGCTCTGGCACCGAGGTGGACGAGATGCCACGGACCGGGCATGCCGTCCTCGGCCTCGCAGGAGTACTGGCACATCGGGGCCAGCCAGATGCGGTTGGGGATCTCCGTGCCGCGCAGAGTGAGCGGTTCGAACAGCTGAGTCATGGCTCAAGTCTGCCAGTTCGCGACCAGGTCAGACAGTGTCCGACACATTCCGGACCGAGTTCGCGGCTGCGGGTCCGCTGCGATGCTGGCCGGGAGTGCGTGGGCGTGCCCCCGACCTCGTCGGCGCATTCCGTCAGTCATCGTCTCAGTCGAGTTCGGTGACCTCGCCGAGTCCGCTGCAGAATTCGTTGACGTGGTCGACGACGATGTCGGGGTGTTCGACCATCGGCAGGTGTGCAGAGTCGGGAACCGTGACGAAACGTGCACCCTCGACCTGGTCGGCCATCGCCGACATCGCCTCCGGGGTGCAGCCGGGATCCTGTGCTCCGGCGAGGAACAGGGTCGGCGTCGAGATCGCCTGCAGCGATCCGCTCACGTCGTAGCTCTTGAGCGCCGAGGCGGCTGCGATGTAGGCCTCATCGTCGAGCAGTGCCAGGTCGGTGAGCACGAGGTGACCGGTCGCGATGTCTTCGGCGAGGAATCCTGCTGCGAACCAGCGGTCGGCGGTGTCGTCGACGATTCCGCGGGTGCCGTCGGCGCGCACCTGTTCGATGCGCTCGTCCCAGGACTCCGGGGTGCCGAACTTCTCAGCCGTCGCACAGGCGATGAGTCCGGTGAGGGATTCGGAGTGGTTGAGTGCCAGCGTGAGTCCGATGCCGCCGGAGATCGAGACCCCGCAGTAGGCGAAGGTCTCCACTCCGATGTCCGACAGGGACTCGACGAGACCGGAAGCGAGCTCATCGATCGTCACCAGCGCGGCCGCCTCGGCGAGGGAATCGTCTGCCGGGAGGGTGTGCCCGGGCAGGTCGGAGAGGTAGATCTGGAAGTCGTCGGTCAGCCGCGCGGCCACGGAGGACCACAGGGACATCCTCGTGCCCAGCGCATTGCCGAAGACGAGGACGGGAGAACCGGGATTGTCGTTGAAGGCACGGATGGCGATTCGCATATCAGGCTCCTCGGCAGGGGTGGTCAGGAGTCTTCCGTGATCAGCCTACCGCCGGAGAAGTCGAGATAACAGCGGGGGCACAGCGACTCATAGGTCACCGCGTTGCCGTCTATGGCGACCTGATCGCCGTCGAAGATGAACGCACCGTCGACGAGGCGGCCGTTGAACATCGCCTTCCGACCGCAGCGGCAGATCGTCTTGAGCTCTTCGAGGGTGTGGGCGATCTCGAGCAGGCGCGCCGAACCGGGGAAGGCCCGCGTCTGGAAGTCCGTGCGGATTCCGTAGCACATCACCGGCACCGAGGCGTAGGTGGCGATGCGCATGAGCGAATCCACCTGAGCCGGGGTGAGGAACTGCGCTTCGTCGATGAGCAGGCATGCGACGGGGGTCTTCGGCGCGTCGATCGATTCGAGCAGAGCGTCGTGATCGACGTAGTCGGCGTGTTCGGCGTAGATCGTCTCCACATCGCCGCTCTCGGGGATGAGGAAGTCGACCTCACGGGTGACGCCGAGGCGGGAGACGATCTCCGAGGCGCCCTTCGTGTCGATGACCGGCTTGGCCAGCAGGACCCGCTGTCCGCGCTCCTCGTAGTTGAAGGCGGCCTGGAGCAGAGCGGTCGACTTGCCTGAGTTCATCGCCCCGTAGCGGAAGTAGAGCTTGGCCACTGTCGTCTTCTTTCTGTTGTCCGTGCCGACACAGAAGACTACCGGGTGGCACGATGACTGGGCGCCGTGGGGCGTGGACCGGTGCTCGCACGGTGGCAGACGTGCGGCGGGGCGGCTGTGAGAACCGTCGCAGGAGGGAGCACAGTCGCAGGTGTGAGCACAGTCATCGGCCCGCGACGGCTACCGAAATGGTCCGGAAGGTAAGATGTCTGTGACAAACCCCAAGACGATGCGGAGTAGTCCATCACTATGGCTAAAATCATTTACACGCGCACGGATGAAGCGCCGCTTCTGGCGACATACTCGCTCAAACCGATCATCGAAGCCTTCGCCACCTCGGCCGGCGTCGAGGTCGAGACGCGAGACATCTCTCTTGCCGCGCGCGTGCTGGCGCAGTTCAGTGACCGTCTCCCCGAAGATCAGCAGGTCGGCGACGCCCTGGCCGAACTGGGCGCCCTCGCCCAGACTCCGGACGCGAACATCATCAAACTGCCCAACATCTCGGCTTCCGTCCCGCAGCTCAAGGCCACCATCTCCGAGCTGCAAGGCCAGGGCTACGATCTGCCGGACTACCCGGAAGAGCCTGCCACGGATGAGGAGAAGGACGTCCGCGCCCGCTACGACAAGGTCAAGGGTTCGGCCGTCAACCCGGTTCTGCGCGAAGGCAACTCCGACCGTCGCGCTCCGGAGGCGGTGAAGAACTTCGCCAAGGCCCACCCGCATTCGATGGGCGAATGGTCCGCTGACTCGAAGACCGAGGTCGCGACCATGGGCTCGGACGACTTCCGCGACAACGAGAAGTCGGTCATCATCGACGGCGACGATACGCTGTCAATCCGCCTGCGCACCGCTGCCGGCGAAACCGTCGTGCTCAAGGAATCGCTGCCGGTCCTCGACGGTGAGATCATCGACTCGACGAAGATGAACGTCGCCGCCCTCGACGAATTCGTCAAGGAGCAGATCGCCCGCGCCAAGGAGACCGGCGTCCTCTTCTCCGTCCACCTCAAGGCGACGATGATGAAGGTCTCCGACCCGATCCTCTTCGGGAAGGTCATCGAGGCCTTCTTCCCTGCCGTCTTCGCTGAGTACGGTGACGTCCTCGCCGAGGCGGGACTGACCTCCGACAACGGACTGGCTGCCATCCTCGGCGGACTCGACGCCCTGCCTGCCGACGCCGCAGCCGGCATCAAGGCCGGAATCGAGAAGGGCCTGGCCGAGGGACCCGACCTGGCCATGGTCAACTCCGACAAGGGCATCACGAACCTCCACGTGCCCTCCGACGTCATCGTCGACGCATCCATGCCCGCGATGATCCGCGTCGGTGGAAAGATGTGGAACAAGGACGATGCGACCCAGGACACCCTGGCCGTCATCCCCGACTCCTCGTACGCCGGGGTCTACCAGACCGTCATCGAGGACTGCAAGGCCAACGGCGCCTTCGACCCGACGACCATGGGCACCGTGCCCAATGTCGGTCTCATGGCGCAGAAGGCCGAGGAGTACGGCAGCCACGACAAGACGTTCGAGATCACCGAGGCCGGTGTCGTCGAGGTCGTCGATTCCGCCGGTGAGGTGCTCATGAGCCACGAGGTCGCCGCCGGTGACATCTGGCGCGCCTGCCAGACCAAGGACATCCCGGTCCGTGACTGGGTCAAGCTCGCCGTCACCCGCGCCCGCCTGTCGGACACCCCGGCCGTGTTCTGGCTGGATGAGACCCGCGCACACGACAACAACATCCGCACGAAGGTCGAAGAGTACCTCAAGGATCACGACACCGAGGGCCTCGACATCCGGATCATGAACCCCGTCGACGCGACCCAGTTCTCGATCGACCGGATCCGCGAGGGCAAGGACACCATCTCGGTGACCGGCAATGTGCTCCGCGACTACAACACCGACCTGTTCCCGATCCTCGAACTGGGCACCTCGGCGAAGATGCTCTCCGTCGTCCCGCTCATCGCCGGCGGAGGACTCTTCGAGACCGGCGCCGGTGGTTCGGCTCCCAAGCACGTCCAGCAGCTCGTCGAGGAGAACCACCTGCGTTGGGACTCCCTCGGTGAGTTCCTCGCCCTGGCCGAATCGTTCCGTCACGAGTTCAACGTCCACGGCAACGAGCGTGCCGGCGTGCTGGCCGACACCCTCGACGCCGCCACGGGCCGGTTCCTCGAGGAGAACAAGTCGCCCTCGCGCAAGGTCGGTCAGATCGACAACCGCGGCAGCCACTTCTACCTCACCCTCTACTGGGCGGAGGAACTGGCGAAGCAGACCTCCGACGAGGCCCTCGCCGAGGCCATCGCACCGGTGGCGAAGGCACTGACCGAGAATGAGGAGACCATCGCGAATGAACTCCTCGAGGTGCAGGGCAGCCCCGTCGACCTCGGCGGGTACTACTACCCGAACGATGAGAAGGTGAACGCGGCGATGCGTCCGTCGGCCACGCTCAACGACATCATCTCCTCCCTGAGCAAGACCGTCTGATCTCCTGATCGACATCGCTGATCTCCTGATCGGCATCATGTGAGAAGTGTCCCGGCAACGGTTTGCGAACACTTGCCTCACACCCCGACTCATGCGCCCCATCAGCAGTTATGATGGGGCGCATGAGTACTCAAGACCCCCGCGGCGAATCGCAGACGCCCGAAGAGCTCCTGGCCGAGACCGACTCCGTGCTCGGGGACGAGACTCCCGCTCAGGCCGACCACGGTGCTGGTGACACCAGTGAGATCTCCCCACACGAGCAGTCGCAGACACCTGCCGGACACCCCGACGAACGGACCCAGCCTCAGACCGGAGAGCTGCCGTCGACGAAGGCCGGCCCCGGCATGTCGGCAGGCATGTGGGTCTCCCTCATCCTCGGCGCGGTCATCGTCGTCCTGCTCCTCATCTTCATTCTCCAGAACAACGTGCCCGCGGAGTTCGAGTACTTCGGCTGGCAGTTCGAGCTGCCGCTGGGCGTGGCCATGCTCTTCGCCGCGATCGGCGGCATCCTCATCGCCGGAATCATCGGTTCGGTGAGGATCTTCGTCCTCAACCGCAAGCTGAAGAAGATCCACAAGGCGCTGGGCCGCTGATCGATGCCGTTCCACTCCAGCTTCACCCAGCTGCCGACCGATCTTCCCGCTGCCCTCGTCCTCGCCGACACCGCCGCGTCTGCCGCATGGACGCGTGAGGACGACTCCGTGCTCACCGAGCAGGAACGCAACTATGCGAAGGAATTCGACGCCGAGGCGGCCGCCACCTGGACGGCCGGTCGTGTCGTCCTCCGCCACGTCCTCGGCGCTCATCTCGATCGGGATCCGGCCGGGATCGAGATCCGTCTCGATTCGGCGGGCAAACCTCGTGTGGATGACTGCGAGTTCTCCGTCAGCCGGGCCCGGCGCCTCGTACTCGTGGCCGTATCCGAGGATCCGGTGGGCATCGATGTCGAGGCCGTGCCCGAACATGCTGTGGCGGCCGAGGCGATGCGGCTGCTCCATACCAAGGAGCGCGCCGAGCTCGAGGCACTTCCCGCCGACGACCTCGCGGCCGGTTTCGTCCGTGTGTGGGCGCGCACCGAGGCGTTCCTCAAGGCACTGAGCACCGGCCTGGCGAGGGATCCGGGAATGGACTACATCGGCACCGGCGAGCAGCCGGACTCACCGCACCCGGACGTCGACATCCACGACCTCGACGAAGGAATCCCCGCAGGCTACACCGCCGCGATCGCCTTCAACCGCTGAGGGCGACGGGAGCCCTGAGCTTTTCAGCGCCGGCGTCAACGTCCGAGTCGGCTTTTCGTCGGCACCCTCCGGCCGAATGTCGGCGTCGTTCAAGAGTCCCAGCGGCAGCCGACGCTCGTTCAAGCGGGAGCGCACTTGTCGAAAGGTGCACGGTTCCACAGACGCGGCCCGCCTTGAACGAGCTGATTTCAGCACCGACCACTCAAGCGCGTCGTCACTGATCGGCCTCCTCGTCGCCGAAGTCCGGGCCGTTTGCTCCGGTCGTGAAGACGACCGCGAGGAACAGCGAAGCCAGCCCCGTGTATCCGAACCAGACAAAGCCGCCGGCGACGATCCCGGCGAAAGCGAGGACGATGCCGACAATCGTCGCGATGATCCACAGGATGTCGAAGATCGCCAGGTGGCTGACGTAGCGTCTCTCGCCCTTGCGCACTCCGAATGAGACCTCCGTGGCCGCGCTGAGGAAGAGCAGTACGGCAGCGGTGATGACGAGCCACCTCGGCGAGAGGAAGAACTCCTCGAGTGCGGGCATGAACACCACGAGTGCCACGGCGACAAGCAGTTTGAATACGCCGTCGGCAACGAAACCGGACCTCATCATGACTCGATCCTACTCAACAGGGACTGCAGGACTGTCAGTGCGTTCCGCAGCACCTCTGCCTCGACATTCGAGTGGGCGATGACCAGTCCGTGGCGGGCCTCATCCCCGCCGGTCCAACCGCGGGCCAGCGAAGCGACGAGGATACCGCGATCGGCGAGTCGACGCAGCAGCCTCGCGGCCTCGTCACGGCTCGTCTCGATCACGAGGGTGCGCCCCTCGTGGACGAGTCCGGGGATCTCGCCGACCTCGGCGACGATCTTTTCGGCGACTCTGAGGCGACGGCGTCCACGAGAGATCCGCCGACGCAGTCCCCCGGATCCCAGGTACGAACCGATGGCCATCTGCAGGATCGGTGAGTACGCCGGGCCCAGTGCTGTGCGCATCTCCACGAGGCGGTCGGCGATCTCGCCGTGGCTGATCAGGTATCCCGTCGACACCGACGAGGTCAGCAGGGTCGAGAACGTGCCGATATGGACGACCTGCGCATCGCTTCCTGCCGAGGAGGCGAGGTCGTACAGCGTCGGCAGCACGGTGCGGGTGAAGCGCGCTTCGCTGTCGTAATCGTCCTCGACGAGGATGATGTCGTGCTCAGCTGCCCAGTCCAGGAGACGGACCCGTTGGTCGACCGGCATCGGTGTGCCGTGCGGGAACTGATGATTCGGGGTCACGACAGCAGCGCCCACCCCGGTCGGGGCCGGGGCTCCTTCGGCGACGTCGAGCGGGACGAGATCGTGGTCGGCCATCGCCTGCCGCAGTCCCGGGAAGCCGGGATTCTCCACGGCGATCGCCCCATTCACGCTGATGCCCAGCAGCAGCCTCAGACCATCGCGGGAACCACTGGTGAGGATGATCTCGTCGGGATCGACGCTCATCCCCCGCGCCAGCCGCAGATACTCAGCGATGGCCCACCGGGCACCAGGCTGGCCCACCGGGTCGATCGGTCCGGGATCGAGGTCGAGCGAATCCCGCCACGCCCGCCTGAAGGCAGGTTCACGCAGCGGATCGTCGCCGCCGAAACCCGGACGCAGGTCGACATAGCTCCGCAGACGCCGCCTCGGCGACGTGGAAATACGGGGTCTGGAATGCGGTGACCGTGCCGCGGCAGGCAGGTCCGGATTCACCCGGGTCGCAGAGCGTTCGGCTCCGACGAGAAAGCCTTCGACGCCGAGTTGAGCGTACGCGGTTTCGACGCTGCCACGGGAGACGCCGAGGTGGCCCGCCAGGCGACGAGTCGACGGAACCGCATCACCGGGGCGCAGGGCTCCGTCGGCGATGAGGGTTCGCAGGCCCTGACCGATCTGATCGGGCAGGGGCGTCGACTCGCGTCGGTCGACGCTCAGCGGCAGGGCGATGCCTTCGGCTTGGTCAGTGTGCGCTCCCATGTGACGATGATAGGTTCGCCGGCTCCGTCTGGCCTAAAATTCTGGTTCTCTGCTGGCCCTCTCATTGAGCCACATATCGTTCTAGGCTGTGAGGGAACGGCCGTTCACCCCTGTAATCATCCGATCCACCGACCCCACAGCTGTCTGAGGCGACTCGACGTTGCGTACTTGGTCGACCCGGATCGTGACCACACGAGTGAATGGACGAACCCAATGACCGAGACTCAGACCCTCCTCAACACCGGCCTGGCGCAGATGCTCAAAGGCGGCGTCATCATGGACGTCGTCAACGAGGAGCAGGCCCGCATCGCCGAGGCCGCCGGAGCGTCGGCCGTCATGGCCCTCGAACGCGTCCCCGCCGACATCCGCGCTCAGGGCGGAGTCGCTCGGATGAGCGATCCCGACCTCATCGATTCGATCGTCAGCGCGGTGTCGATCCCGGTCATGGCCAAGGCCCGCATCGGACACTTCGTCGAGGCGCAGATCCTCGAGACCCTCGGCGTCGACTACATCGACGAATCAGAGGTCCTCTCCCCCGCCGACTATGTCAACCACATCGACAAGTCCGTCTTCCAGGTCCCCTTCGTGTGCGGAGCGACCAACCTCGGCGAGGCTCTGCGCCGGATCACCGAAGGCGCTTCGATGATCCGATCCAAGGGTGAAGCCGGAACCGGCGACGTCTCCGAGGCGATGCGCCACCTGCGGACCATCAACTCCGAGATCCGTGCACTGACCGCCAAGAGCGAAGACGAGCTCTACGTCGCAGCCAAAGAGATCGCCGCGCCCTACCACCTCGTCAAGCAGGTCGCGAGCCTCGGCAGGCTGCCCGTGGTGACCTTCGTCGCCGGCGGCATCGCCACTCCCGCGGACGCGGCGATGATGATGCAGCTCGGCGCCGACGGCGTGTTCGTCGGCTCCGGCATCTTCAAGTCCGGCAACCCCGAAGCCAGGGCGAAGGCCATCGTCGAGGCCACCACCCACTTCGACGACCCGGCGGCAGTCGCCGCGGCATCACGTGGACTCGGCGATGCGATGGTCGGCATCAATGTCGCCGACGTGCCTGCCCCTCACCGACTGGCCGAACGCGGATGGTGAGAATCGGGGTCCTCGCCCTCCAGGGAGCATTCCGTGAGCACCTGACCGTGCTCGGCTCCCTGGGGGTCGAGACCCGAAAGGTCACCCGGGCCGAGCACCTGACCGATCTCGACGCGGTCGTCCTGCCGGGCGGGGAATCGACGGCCATGGTGCGCATCGCCGACGGCACGGATCTCTTCCCCCAGCTGCGCAGACGCATCGACGAGGGTCTGCCAGTGTTCGGCACTTGCGCCGGGCTCATCCTGCTGGCCGACCATCTCAGCGATGATTCGTTGGGCGGGTATGGCCGCCTCGGCGGACTCGACATCACCGTGGCCCGCAACGCCTACGGACGCCAACGCGAATCCTTCACCGCGCCGCTGACCGTCTCAGGGCTCGACGAGAGCTTCGACGGCACGTTCATCCGTGCCCCGCAGATCCTCGACATCGGATCGGACGTCGAAGTGCTCGCCTCGCACAACGGTCAGCCCGTCCTCGTGCGGCAGGGACATGTGTGGGGCGGCAGCTTCCATCCGGAATTGGGCGGGGATGCGCGATTGCACGCACAATTCCTCCACCACCTCGGCGCCGCTGTGCAAAGATTGAGCCATGACAGCTCAGCCTCTGCAGACGCTCAAAGACGGATACGCATTCGACGGTGAGACTCTGGAGCTCGGGGTCGCCCTTAACGGTGAGGAGCCGTCGAAGGACACCCCCATTTCCGTACCTCTGGCCATGCTCAACCGGCACGGGCTCGTCGCCGGCGCCACCGGCACGGGCTCGTCGCCGGCGCCACCGGCACGGGCAAAACCGTGACGCTCCAGGTGCTTGCCGAGCAGCTGTCGAAGGCAGGCGTGCCCGTGTTCACCTCGGACATCAAGGGCGACCTGTCGGGCATCGGTGCCGCCGGCATCGAATCGGACAAGCTGCGCAAGCGCCTCGACGCCGCCGGCCAGGATTGGGCGCCGAAGGGCAATCCCACGGAGTTCTACACGCTCGGCGATTCGGGACTCGGCACGCCGCTGCGCGCCACCGTCACCTCGTTCGGACCGATCCTGCTGTCGAAGGTGCTCGAGCTCAACGACACGCAGGAGTCCGTGCTCTCGCTGGTCTTCCACTACGCAGATCGGGCCGGACTGGCCCTGCTCGACCTCGCGGATCTCAAGGCGGTGCTCACCTTCCTCACCTCGGCTGAGGGCAAGGAGGATCTCGAAGGCATCGGCGGAGCGTCGAAAGCCACCGTCGGGGTCATCCTGCGCAAGATCTCGGAACTCGAGGCGCAGGGCGGCGACGTCTTCTTCGGTGAACCCGAGTTCGACACCGCGGATCTGCTGCGGGTCGACGACAACGGGGCCGGGATCATCTCCGTCCTGGAGCTGCAGAAGCTCAGCCAGTCCCCCGCGCTGTTCTCCACTTTCCTCATGTGGCTGCTGGCCGACCTGTTCCAGGACCTGCCCGAGGTCGGCGATGCGGACAAGCCCTCGCTCGTGTTCTTCTTCGACGAGGCCCACCTGCTCTTCGCCGATGCGTCGAAGGCGTTCCTCCAGTCCGTGACGCAGACCGTGCGGCTCATCCGCTCGAAAGGCGTGGGCATCTTCTTCGTCACGCAGACGCCGAAGGATGTGCCCGACGATGTGCTCGCGCAGCTCGGGTCCCGCATCCAGCATCAGCTGCGGGCGCATACGCCCAATGATGCGAAGGCGCTCAAGGCGACGGTGCAGACCTTCCCGAAGTCCGACTACGACCTCGAAGAGCTGCTGACGTCGCTGGGCACCGGCGAAGCCGTGGTCACGGTGATGGATCCCGATGGGGCTCCGACTCCTGTGGCGCCGACGCGGATGCGCGCCCCGGAGTCGAAGATGGGTCCGATGAGCGAGGACGAGATCAGATCGGCCGTCGCCGCTTCGCCCCAGCATGAGAAGTACGGAACCGCCATCGACAACGAATCCGCGCGAGATCCTCGCCAAGCGGCTCGAAGGCGGGTCCGAAGCCCATGCGGAAGAGCAGCGCTCGGTCTCGGCCGATTCGGCTCGTGAACCTGCCGGAGGCTCCACGTCCTCGGACAAGATCGACTTCCCCGAAGAGGCGGGTACGTCGGGGAGGAAGAAGCCGGCGAAGAGGGAGGACGAGAACATGTTCTCGCAGGTGGTGAAGTCCTCCGCGTTCAAACAGTTCACGCGCACCGCCGCTCGTGAGATCGCGCGCGGCATCTTCGGCACCTCACGGCGTCGGCGCTGACACCAGCAGTCCCCTTTCCCCGGCGCTCAGGTGCAGCTCGACGCAGTCCTCGATGAGCTCGCCGTCGAGCTGCACCGGTGCCGGGGTCGTCAGACGGACCGTGACTCCGGTGGCCTTGCGATAGTCCATGAACGCATTCGATTCGGGACTGCCGCTCAGACAGGAGAGACCGATTGATGACCATGCGCGTATCCGCATGAGAAGCGTGTGCGGCAGCGGTCCGACGCCGAGCACGGAGAATGTCTCAGCGTCGATGCGGGCATCGGGGAAGACCTCGACCGGTCCTGCGGGACGAGCGACCTTCGACGCCATCACCGACCACACGCTTCCTGGTCGAGCGCCGGTCTCGTTTCGTCGAGCTGCCGTTCGGTGGTCTGCCGGGTCGCCGGCCCGAGCCGACTTCCCATCGACGGTGATGCCGTCCCCGTTGGGCGTGAGGTCGGCGGCGAAGAGCGCTCTGGCAGCGCCCCAGACGTAGCCGAGCAGACCCGGCGCGATGTGATGGTGGGCCACCGCACGGGCATCCCCGCCGATTCCGGCCAGACTGAGGAACACGGTATGCCGTCGTCCGCCGTCGCGGAGACGGATATCGACCTCGTTGATCGGCACGAGCCGACCCGCAGTCGGGTCGAGTCCCGTGGAGAGGGCCCGCAGGCAGTGCGTGATCGCGTGTCGTGTCGAAGTGATGCCCACGTGTCGGCTGACCACGTTCGCCGTTCCCGTCGGGATGAGGAGCACCGGTGTCTCTGAGTCGGCGAACACCGGACCGGTGGCCCTGATGGTGCCGTCGCCGCCGAGGATGATGACGACGTCCGCGCCCCACGTCACGAGTTCTTCTGCCTGCCACGCACCGTCGCGCGCACGCGTCGTCGTCATCGTCCGGGAGCGGATGCCGAGGGGACGCATCGCCGCGACCAGGTCCGAGTAAGCCCGGTGACTGCTGAGGTGTTTGGGGTTGAGGATGATGCCGACTGCCGGCAGTGTTCGTGCTCGGCTTCTCCGGTTGTGCATGGGTATCGGCGATCAGGCGAAAGCCGGGTGCACGGCGGCGGCCGCCTCGACGGCGTCGGTATCGACAGTCAGACCGGGAAAGGAGTCGGTGACCACGCGTGACCCGGTCTTGCGTGGTGAGCGCTTCCACGTTCCTTGCGCGCGCCCCTGGCTAATGACAGTGTTCTTGAACATTCCATTGCCGCCGGGCACGACGAGCTTCTCGTGTTCCGGGTCGAGCGTGGCGCTGCGGTCCTTGTAGCCGAGGATGATCTCGTCGAAGCCCGGCAGCAGCATCGTGTCCTGGGCGGCTGATTCGAATTCGGCCAAGCGGTCCTCGAGGTCGGGAGCATGAACATAGTCGACGTCGCCGATTGTCGTGCCGATGATCTCCTCGGCATCGAGGGCCGTGTTGATGGCCGACTTCACCGTCGTCTTCGGAAGGCCGGTCCACCGTGTCGCGTCGTCGATGGTCACCGGTCCGTGGCTGAGGACGTAGCGTCTCATCCATTCGTGCAGGGCGGCCTCGGCGTCGAGTTCGGTGGGTGTCGGCACCCAATCGGCTGTGAGGACGTACTTCATGTCGTCCTTGCCCGCGATCATCGGGGCCTGCACGAGGAGGTTCTGCAGGCACAGGGAGGTGATGAGGTACCGGGCGTGACCGTACTCGTCGCCGGCTCCCACAGGTGCGAATGCTTCGAGCAGCTCCTCACGTGTCAGCGGTCCGCGCTCCCGGATGGCGGCGGTGGCAAGTTCGGCCGCAGCCTCGAGCATGGCATCGGTGATGCCGAAGTACTCTCGGCGCTTCGCAGTGGACTTCATCGTCCGCGGTCCGGTCAGGCTGAGAATCCATCCGAGGTCTTTGGCAGTGGTGAGATGGATCGTGCCGCGCTGAGTCCACGAACGCACGACTTCACCAGCGTCGATAGCCGCTCGCACGGCGTCGAGGCCTGCGGGGGCATTGTCTCCGCTGCGCAGTGCCACCGATGCCAGGGCGCCGCCGAGGGCCTGCGCTTGGACGCAGCCGAGGTGTTCGACGACCGCGCCCGCCGGCGACAGTGCCGTACCGGTCGGTGATGCCGGTGCCGGCCCGACGAGTCCCTGGGAGATGAGTCGGGCGGCAGAGATCTGGTCAACGTCCATGGACCATACGGTAGTCGACGACGGTGACGCAGCGATTGTGAAAACGCGACCTCGGCCGGTTCCGACGCCGGGCGGCGTATCGCCACAACGGCCGGGATGGCAGACCGGGCCGGCACCAACAGCCGGAGGTGTTCGCCCCTGGCAGCCGGGACGGTCAGCCCATGATGTCGATGAGTCCCGGGACGGGTACTCGCGGCAACGCACCCGAGGTGGCGAATCGGCCCCAGATCCGCCGCAGTTCGGGTCCGGCGATCGCGGTGGTCGTCCCATAGTCGAGAAAGGAATCGTGCCAGATGTCGCCAGGGAAGATCAGCGGCAGATCGCCCGAATGTGCGGCGTCGAAGAAGCTGCCGTCGCCGCGGGAGACGATGAGCAGGCGCGCTCCCTGACCGCCGGACATGCGGTGCCGGTCGTAGAATTCCCGACCGGCCCGGGTGTAGACCGCCGAGGTGATACCGGAGATGAGGGATTCGAGCATCGGTGAGGTCAGGGACCGGTTGTGCAGCCGGCGCAGGGCCGGAACGAATCCGGCGAAGAACGCGATCTCGCGTTCGGTGCGGGTCATGAGGACGTCGAATTTCGGTGCGACGTCGGCCCATGCGGCCGCCGCGACCGCACGGGTCGGCAGAGGGTGCCGGCCGTAGTGGACTCCGAAGCACATTCCCGCGTGCAGGCCCCCGACGAGGGCCGCTCTGTGGACTTCCTCCTGGGCGTCGAGAATCTCCTTGACGCTTGCGTCGGGGTCGATCCTCTGGGCGACCTTCGCCATGGCCCAGTTCATCGTGTCCGTGCCGCCGGCCAACCCCAGCGGGGCTGAGGCCATGAGCACCCGACGGAAGAGTCCTGCCGTTCCCTCGGCGATCATGAGGTGGGCGCACGCGTCGGCGCCGGCACTCTGTCCGGCGATCGTGACATTGTTCGGGTCTCCGCCGAAGGAGGCGATGTTGGTCTGCACCCACCGCAGGGCGGAGATCTGGTCGAGCACGCCGAGGTTCGAGTGCTCGGGTTCGCCCGTGCCCAGGTAGCCGAGGACGCCGAGGCGGTAGGTGACGGAGACGACGATGATGTGCTGTTCTGCCGCGAGGGTGTGCGGGTCGTAGATCTCCGCGTCACCGGCACCGGCGACGTAGGCACCGCCGTGGATCCAGACGAGGACAGGGAGCCCCACCTCGGCGCTGGGATCGATGCCCTGGGGCATCGTCACGCTCACGCGCAGGCAGTCCTCGCTGATGGGAAGGCCGCCGAGCTGGTCGAACGTCATCCCCGCGTTGGGGTCGCGGCGCAGCTGCGGGCTCGCCGGTCCCGGGTCGGCGCCGTCGATGAAGTCGACGGGCGGTTCGTCGACGGGAGGTTGGAAGCGCTGGGCGCGCGCATAGCGGATGCCCCGTGCGCGGATCACATCGCCGTTCGCGTAGGCGCGGACCCGTCCGCACGGGGCGACGAAGTCCTGTGTCTCCGTCACCGTCTCAGTTCACTTGCTGGGTTCGACCGGGGGCTCGGCCGACCACGGGAAGACGATCCACTGATCCGTGCGCTTCCACACGAAGTCGGGGTCGATGATCGAGGCCGACTTCGCGTAGATGACGGCCGACTGCGCCTCGGCCCCGTGCTTGCGCAGGAGTTCGAGCACGAGGGCGAGGGTGCGACCGGAGTCGGCGACGTCGTCGACGACGAGCAGCTTCTTGCCCTTGATCGCGTCGATGTCGAGCATCGGCGCGAGCAGGATCGGGTCGGGCAGCGTCTCGTGGACATCGGTGTAGAACTCGACGTTGATGGCGTCGGAGAGCTTGAGTCCGAGAGCATAGGCCAGGGCGCCGGCGGGAAGCAGGCCTCCTCGAGCGACGGCGATGACGATCTCCGGGGCGTAGTCGGAATCCGCGATCGTCTGTGCCATCTCGCGCGCCGACTGGCCGAACATGTCCCAGCTGAGGATCTCTTTGTCGTCGAGGTCGGTCGAATCGGCGTGATAGGCCATGGATGCTCCTTGTGTGTGCCCGATGGTGGTCCGAGTTTCAAGGATACGCCGTCGCGAACTCAGTGCAGAAACGCCGCGAGCCCGGCCATCTCCTGAGCTTGGGAGCCGGTATGGACGGGTGGATTCGGGTTCAGCCAGTAGTGCCCGGTGCCGGAGTTGCGCTCGAGGAGTCGATAGTCGATGAGTTCGCGCCGTAGGAGGGCGAAGTCCGGGTGGAAGTCGGCAAGGATCATGTTGACGTCCTTCTCTGTGTACGTCCGGTCGGGTTCGAACGCGTGGAGGACCTCGATGAGGAGGACGACGAGGGCTCTGCGCTTCGTCGGAATCGCGGTGATCCGGCCTGCGGGCATGAAGGTGCGCAGCGTCTTGGTGCGGAACTGTTCGATCCGGGGGTCGATCTGTGGGTCGAGCAGGGCCGCGCGTGCGGACGTGAAGTTCTCGCCGGTCGCAGTCATCCGCGCTCGCACGAGCTTCTTGAAGTCTTTGTCCTTGGTCATGGTGTCGTTTCCTTCTGCGACCAAGTCTCCCCCAGCACGAAACCTGGTCAGGAATTCTCACCGTGCCGGTTTCGTCCGAGGATTCTCTCCCCTTCGCCATGTGGTCCATGTGCTGGGAACACGACCTCGGCTGGGCGTTGGATGCGCCGGTGACCAGTATAGGCACGGCCGCGTCCGGTTTTCGAATACCGGTGCTGTCAGCGACTCCAGATTCGGCGACTCAATCGTTGAGAGCCTCGAGGTACATCCATCGGCCGGCCCGCCGAACGAATGAGGAGTTCTCCTCAAGGGCATGATCGCCGAGGTGGTCCCGGAATCGCGCACGGAAGTGCACCGTCCCCGTGGCATCGTCTTCACCGCCGTCAGTGGTACCGATGATTTCGAGTCTGAGCCATTCTGTCCGATCGTCGACGCCGAGGTCGGCGGGGCGGGTCTTCGGATGCCAGGTGCGGAAGAGGTGGTTCTCGTCCCCGCGGGCGAAGGCGGTGTAGCGGGAGCGCATGAGCGCCTCGGCGGTGGTCGGCCAGGTCGCGCCGTCGAGGGCAGGTCGGCAGCAGCGGTCGAAATCGGTTCCTGGGGGCAGTCCGGAGCAGGGGCAGATCATGGCTCGATGGTATCCGGGATGATCGGCCGGCGATTGCGTGCGAGGATGGAGCAATGAGTTCAGTGTTCCTCTCCGGAGATCCCAAGGCCGATGCCCTCCTGACCGAAGACCGTTTCGCGCTGCTCGTCGGTATGCTGCTCGACCAGCAGGTGACGATGGAGAGTGCTTTCGCTGGACCGGCGAAGCTCAAGGAGCGTTTGGGCCGGCTCGACGTCGAAGAGATCGCCGAGATGAATCCGGATGACTTCCTCGACACGTTCGCTGCTACCCCGGCGGTGCACCGGTTCCCGAAATCGATGGCGGCGCGGGTGCAGAAGCTGGCTGCTGCCATCGTCGACGACTATGACGGTGAGACCGAGAGGATTTGGACCGAGGGCGACCCCAGCGGAGCCGAGGTGCTCAAACGGTTGAAGAAGCTGCCCGGGTTCGGTGATCAGAAGGCGAAGATCTTCCTTTCGCTGCTCGGCAAGCAGTTCGGGCTCACTGCTGAGGGGTGGCGTGAAGCCGCGGGTGACTACGGCGATGAAGATGCACGACGATCCATCGCCGATGTCGTCGACGATGTCACCCTCCAGGAAGTGCGCACTTTCAAGAAGCAGCAGAAGGCTGCGGCGAAGGCTGCCAAGGCGGCAAAGAAGTAGGACGCTCACTCCCGCGTGAGTTATCCACAGATTCCTTTTCGCCTGTTCTAAAACACGCTCTAGTCGAATAATGTAGGGATTCCGGGTGCTGAGCGAGGGCTCGCACCGCAGTTGCAGACCACAGAGGCGTGGAATGAGAACTGGACCGTCCCGACACATTCGTCGACCTGGCTTCATTGCTGTTGCACTTTTCGCCGCCCTATCGCTGGCTTCCTTGGCGGGCTGTGGTGACAATTCACCTGTTGCTGCGCCGACAGCGACCCTGCCGGAACAGGCGCCCGACTATGATTCCACCGATACCGGCACCGAGGTGGACATCCCCGACTACGAGACCGACCTTGATCTTTCGGCTGAAGAGAAAGAAGCGGTGGACGGCGCGTTAGAGGCGTTTGTCGGGTACATCGAAACCATCAATCGAGTGTTTTCATCCGGCGGTGAAGATACCAATGATGACGACAAGTTTGCTCACGGGGACTCGCTTCAAGCTCTTCGAGAGAGCGCGAACGACCTGAAGACAGAACGCCAATACATGGCCGGAGAATACGACTTCTACGACGTACGGATTCATGAAGTACAGCTAGATTCAGAATCGCCCGAACAACGAAGCGTTCAGATTCTTTACTGCTCTCACGATTCCGACCACGCAGTTGTGGACGTTGGTGCGACTATGCCTAGCCAAAAGAAACGGAGCCTGACGATTCTGCAGACTGCCACTTTAAAGGATGGCGACTGGAAGATCTCCAACCAAGAGCTTTGGAGCAAAAAGTGCGAGTAAGCGGGCGCGTCCTCCCACTATCGCTCCTCATTGTATTCGCGATGTGCTTTCTCAATCTTCCAGCAAATGCAACGAACGGCCCTGCGTGCAGCTCGCTTCAAGAACGTGCGTGCAACGTAGTCAAACCACCCGCTCCCGCTCCCCCGCCTGGCGGAGGAGGCGGTGGCTCCGGCGGAGGCGGCAATGATGGCGGTGGCTCCGGCGGAGGAGGCAATGGCGGCGGCGGAGGCCGTGGCGGATCCGGCGGCTCCGGAGGTGGAGGAGGCTCCGGCAGCGGCGGAGGTGCCGAGCTCCCCGATTGCAGCTACGAAGAAATGGGACACATCTGCGCCAGCCTGCCCGGTCCAGGTGGAGGCGGCGGAGGTGGAGGTGGACCGGCCGCCCCAGTCCGCCCGGATCCCCCGACTCGCATTCCGGAGTCGCAGTTCCAAACCTTTGATATCCCGGCCCCGACGATCTACGCATGGCCGAAGGATTGGGCAGTCGTCGGCAAACCTGCCGCGTTCTGGACGAACACCGAGGTCAGTTATATCGACATGACGCTACTGACCTACGCGGTGACCGTGAAGGTCACCCCGGAGAAGTTCCATTGGGACTTCGGTGACGAGACAGGCAAGACCACCACAACGAAAGGTGCAAAACCGCGACCCGGTGGTGCCCCGCAGATCGGACACGAATACCAGAAATCCGGGAAGGTCTCGGTATCGATGACCGCAACTTTCAGCGGTGAGTTCTCCGTCGACGGCGGACCATGGCTGCCGATCGACGGCTTCGCCCACGTCGCCAGCAACGACATTGCCATCGACGTCTACCGCTACCACCGGTATCTCGTTGACGAAGATTGCTACTCCGACCCTCGCGGACCTGACTGCACCTGACCGCCTGAACAGTGACGGCTCAGCCGCGCACCCGCGATTTCGGCCGTTCGAAGAACAGAACTGCGACGAAACCGATGATGATGAGAGCCGCGGGCACCCACAACGACTGTCCCATCGCGTGAGCGAATCCCGAGGCGATCGCCTCAGGCATTCCTGCCGACGCGGCTCCCGCACCGTCGGCGGACGACCCCGCCCCCGCCTCGGCGCCGGCACCGCCGACCGAACCCGTCGACGAACCGATATTCGCGGCCAAGCGCGACTCCATCGCCACGGCTATCGCCGCGCTGCCGAGCACCGCCCCGACCTGCCGAACCGTGTTGTACACGCCCGACCCGGCCCCTGCATGGTGCAGCGGAAGGTTCCTGGTCGCCGTCGAGCTGATCGGAGCCCACATGAATCCGTTCGCCACGCCCAACAACAGAAGCGGCGGAATGATGGCCCACAGCGATGTGTGTGCGTCGAGGATCGACCCCAGCCAGAACAGAGCGATCGAGAACGATCCCAGTCCGATTCCGGCCAGGATTCGCGGGTTGCCGTGATCGACGAGGCGACCGACGAACGGGGCGAGCAGACCTGAGAGGATCGCCATCGGAGCCATCAGCAGAGCCGATTGCGTCGGCGTGTATCCGAGCACGGTCTGTGCCCACAGCATGAGCGGGAACGCCATCGCTGTGATGCCGAATCCGACCGTGGTCATGGCGATCGCCGCGAGCGTGAAGTTCCGATCCTTGAACAGCGAGAGTGGGACGAGCACCTCGGAGGTGTTGACCTTCTGCCACAGGACGAAGCCGATGAGGAACACGACTCCCCCGCCGATGACGAACGGTACGGTCACCGGCCCGATGAGCGGACCCCAATCGACGCCATGCGCCTGCTGGATGCCGTAGACGAGCAGGAACATGCCACACGCCGACAGCACCACGCCGAACCAGTCGAACCGGTGCGGATGCGTCTGCAGTCTCGGCACCAGCCACACGGCCATGACGAAGGCGATGATTCCGACGGGAACGTTGATGAAGAAGATCCACTCCCAGCCGAACGCGTCGACGAGCACTCCGCCGAGGATGGGGCCGACCAGGGTGGCGATGCCGGCGACGGCGCCCCACATGCCCATCGCCGCACCGCGACGATCGGGCGGGAAGATCCGAGTGATCACCGCCATCGTCTGCGGCGTCATCGATGCGGCACCGATGCCTTGGACGACTCGAGCGAGAATGAGGACTCCGACGCTCGTGGTCAGACCGCACCACAGCGAGCTCAGGGTGAAGATGACGAGTCCGACCAGATAGACCCGTTTGGGTCCGAATCGGTCACCGAGGCGGCCGGTGATGAGCAGCGGCACCACGTAGGCGAGCAGATACGCCGACGTCACCCAGATGACGGAGTTGATGTCCGCATCGAGGGAGTCCATGATGTCGCGGATGGCGACGGACACGATCGTCGAATCGACGAGGATCATGAAGAAACCGAGGCAGAGGGCCCACAGTGCTCGCCAGGGGTTACCCACGGCATTCGTTTCAGTGCTCATCGGTTCATCATTGCCCTCCCCGCCTCCACGGTCAATCCGAGCCGTCTCACTGGTCAATCGGACCGACACCGCAGAGACGAGTGTGACCGATTCGGACGGCAGACCCGTGCATCACCTTCGTCGACACAGTCACCGCCGTCGATGCGGACCTGGGACAATGGGGTCATGGTGTGCCGAATCAACGAGCTCCTCGTCGACTCCCACTGGTCCGTCGTCATCATCGGTGCCGGTCAGGCGGGTCTGTCCGCAGCGCACTATCTGTGGCGCGACGGCATGGTCCCCGGGAGGGACTTCGTCGTCCTCGACGCCGGAGACGGACCCGGCGGTGCATGGCGCGAGCGGTGGGATTCTCTGACATTGGGCAGGACGAATCACGTCGCCGATCTGCCAGGCTTCCCTCTCGGCCGCCCGGATCCGAATGTGCCCGCCTCGCAGGTCGTCTCCGACTACTATTCGCGCTTCGAACGTGAACTCGAGCTCTGCGTCGTCCGTCCCGCCGAGGTGTCCAACGTGACTTCGCAGGAGCGCGGGTCCGGCCGACTCGACATCGTCGCCGACATCGACGGTGAGCGGGTGAAGCTGTCGACCGACTTCCTCATCAACGCCACCGGCACGTGGACCCAGCCCTATGTGCCTTTCATCCCGGGAATCGCCGATTTCGAAGGACACCAGCTGCACACAGCGAACTTCCGCGACGTCGAGGATTTCCGGGGACTGCGCACACTCGTCGTCGGCGGCGGCATCTCCGCCACCCAGTTCCTCCTCCAGCTCGCCGAGGTCACCGACACCCTCTGGGCCACACGCCGTCCCCCGAATTTCACCGCCCGAGAATTCGACGGCCAGTGGGGGCTCGAGGTGGAGCGGGCCGTACGTGAGCGCACCCTCTCCGGCCGCGCCCCCGCCAGCGTCGTCCGCACCACCGGGCTGCCCATCCGCAGCGAATTCCGTGACGGCGTCGAGTCCGGTGTACTCGTCTCCCGCGGCATGTTCGACCGCGTCCTCCCCCACGGTGTGCACTTCCCCGGCACGGGCGAGACTGCGACGACGACTGCCGAAGGATTGGGACCCTCGGCAAGTGATCATCTCGCCCTGCCGCAATCGTGGGCGCCGTATAAGACCGAGCAGGTCGAGGACATCGACGTGATCTTCTGGAACACAGGATTCCGTGCCGCCCTCAAACATCTTGCCCCACTCCACCTGCGCACCCCCGACGGCGGAATCTCCATGGCCACCGAGGTGGCTGTCAAGGACGATCCCCGCATCTTCCTCGTCGGCTACGGTTCCGCCAGTTCCACCGTGGGTGCCACCCGGGCAGGCCGCATCGCCGCGCGGGAACTGCTCAAACGCATGGGCAGCCCACGTCAGCGCAGATCCGGGGCCTTGAGTTCCTGACCGTCGAGGCGGACGGTCGGCAGCATCTGCCTGAACTCCTCGTCGGCCGTCTCATCATCGGCCGGTGCGAGCATGTCGACGCTGACCTTGAACAGTCGGCCGTCGACGGAGATCCCGGCGACGACACCGAACATCACCGATGCCTCGTTCTCGACTGCACGCATGTCCTCGGGAGCGAGTGTGCCGTAGACCGTCCAATACTCTCCCCCGTCAAGGGAGCCCGAGGCTTCGCTGATCTTGGTCGAGCCAGAGGTGCTGAACATCCGTTCGCGAGCCTTGTCCATGAGCTCCTGAACCGATTCGTCATCCTCATCGAGGCAGTTGACCGTGACGATCGCGTCCGTGTCGGTCTCAAAGAGCCAGTAACCGTCATACCCTGCTCCATCCGACCAGTCCGCACCGATCGCCAGGCTCACTTCGACCGGACACGAACTGCCGAGATCGACCGTGGTCTCGGTCATGCCCTGTGGAACGGTCGGACCCGTCGGGCTCGGCGACCGGCTCTCCGAACTGTCGCTGATGCCGACTCCGGCCGGTTTCGATCCGGCCTCATCGGAGCTGCTGACCCGCAGCGCCGAGCATCCTCCGAGCAGCAGACTCACGGCCACCACGCCCACCAGGAGCAGTCTCTTCTTCATCGTCAGCCTTCACTCGCTCGGACGGTTGCCATCATCGTACCCATTTCCAGGGCGCACCCATGCTCTGGCGCAACCGATTCCAGCGGCTTAGCCTGGTGTCATGACTGAACTCCCGCTCTTCGACGACTCCGCCATCGACCGTGTGCTCTGCGTCGTCGCCCACCCTGACGACATGGAGTACGGCGGCTCGGCCGCGGTTGCGAAATGGACCGACGAGGGCAAGGAGGTCGCTTACCTTCTCGTCACCCGAGGTGAGGCCGGGATCCGAGGCATGCCTCCGGAAGAGGTCGCGCCGCTGCGAGCCGGAGAGCAGCGACACGCCTGCACCATCGTCGGCGTCGACGACCTCGAGATCCTCGACTGCCCTGACGGACTGGTCGAACCCACGCATGAGCTGCGTCGGGCCATTGCGAGGAAGATCCGCGAATCCCGTCCCCAGGCCGTCGTCGTGACGAACTTCGATCTCAACACCAACTGGGGACTCAACCACGTCGACCACCGCAATGTCGGTGTCGCCGCCGTCGATGCGATCCGTGATGCCGACAATCCGTGGCTCTTCACCGAACTCAAGGACGAGGGGCTCGAGGCGTGGAAGGCGGACCGTCTGCTCATCAACGGCGCCGAACCGACACATGCGGTGGCGTTGAGCGCCGAACACGTCGACCGGGGCGTTCGCTCGCTCGAAGCACACACGGTCTATCTCGACGCTCTCGGCGATCATCCCGCGCCGAACGAGATGATCCCGTCGATCGCGGCGTCCGGAGGGGAGCTTGCAGGCATCGATTACGCACTGCCGATCAGAGTCGTGGACATGTGAGAACCGGGTGGAACGCACGATTGCGTTCCACCCGGTTCGTCTGCCGGCCGGTCAGTCGAGGACCGGCCTGTTGATCAAGCGTTCACTGCGGCGATGGCGGCGTCGTAGTCGGGTTCGGTGGTGATCTCGTCGACGAGCTGCGTGTAGACCACGGTGCCTTTCTCGTCGAGGACGACGACGGAACGGGCCAGCAGACCGGCGAGCGGTCCGTCGACCATGGTCGTTCCGAAGTCCTTGCCGAACGAGCTGCGGAATCCCGATGCGGTGATGACGTTCTCGATGCCTTCGGCTCCGCAGAAGCGTGCCTGTGCGAACGGCAGGTCGTTGGAGACGCAGAGGACGGTGGTGTTGTCCAGACCTGCGGCGAGTTCGTTGAACTTGCGCACCGAGGCGGCGCAGACACCCGTATCCAGGCTGGGGAAGATGTTGAGCACGACGCGCTTGCCGGCGGTGTCCTGCGAAGTCACCTCACCGAGATCGGCACCGACGAGGCTGTAGGCCGGAGCCTGCTCGCCCTTGGCCGGCAGCTCGCCGACAGTCTTGACCGGGGATCCCTGAAATGCTGTGTTGGCCATACTTGACTCTCTCCTTCTTCAGAGCGGACTTGTCGTCCCCACTCTACGTGAGTCACCGCACAGGGGAACCCGACGTCCATCTCCCGTCCGTTGTCTCTGCTCTCTGTTCGACGGTTTCAGCTGCGCCGGCGTCGAGCGAGGATGACCAGCGCGATTCCGAGGGCGATGGCCGCAGCAGCAATGCCGATGCTCGTGGCGATCTCGATGCCCGTACGCGGCAGATCGGAACCACCGTCGGCATCGCCGGATGCGTCCTCGGTGTTTCCGTCCTCGGCGCCGGAGCCCTCACCACCGCTGTCGGTATCGGCTGAGCTGTCGTCTGTCCCCGCACTACCTCCGCCGGCACCGTCGGCGCTGCCAGCAGCCTCGGCGCGGGTCGACCCGTCATCGGCCGCCCCGCTGCCAGCGTCCGAGCCACCCGAGGCATCCGCGGAATCGGCACCGGACGAATCCGCATCGGAATCGTCATCTCCGGGAGTCCGACTGCTCGTGACGACTCGCCAGTTCTCGTCGAAGAAGTCGGCTGGATCGACCACTTTCTGTTCTTCGACCCAATCGATGAGGGCCTGCCTCACCTCGACCTGCTCGTTGTAGACCTCGTTCAACCCATCGACAGGGTAGGCCCCTCCACCGGACTGGCGGTAGTTGTTGATGGCCAGGATGAACCGATCGTCGTCTCCGATGGCGTCGCCCTCGGCATTCGTGAGGTTCTCGATCCTCTCCCCCACGGGCTTGGACACGTTGATGTCGTAGTCGACTCCGGCCAGGGCGTCATAGTTGTAATCCGGGATCGGCGCATCGGTGGCCTCATCGATGGCGTTGGTGCCGTCGACGGGATCGAAGTCAGCACCCTCGTCGGTCTGCTTGAAGTAGCGAGACGAATATTCGAGGTAGTCGCGCAGCTGTCCGCCGTTGATCTCAACCCCGGAGAGGGTGTTATCGAAGACATAGAGCCCGGCCACATCGCGAATGGTGATGTCTCCGGCGGGGAACTCGGCAGTGCGGCTGAAAGGTGAGGCCTGCGAAATCACCGGGAGGTCTTCATAGTCAGTGCCCTTCAGACCGTCTTCCACGGTCTGCGTCTGGACGTGCGAGATGAAGTCAAGGATTGCTGTGTCCTCGTAGTAAGAGCTCTTGGCTGACAGGGTCTCTGCCACCGAGCCGATCTTCGTGTTCACATAGTCGATGGTCTTCTGATGCTGGTCGTCGACGAGATCCGTGATCTCCGGATCCTCGGCGACCTCACCCTGAGTCACGAGCGGATCGGCCTGCGGCTCGTCTCCGCCCCAGTCGACATGCCCCGTGTCGAGGTTGATCGGCAGGTTCACTTCGGACACCGACCGGGCCCAGTAGTTCGGTTGAGTGATGAGCACCTTGCTGCCGTCGTCTCGGGTCACGACCTGGCTGGGTTCGTTCTGATGGGTGTGCCCGGCGACGAGGACGTCGACACCGGGGACCTGCGCCACCGAGGTGCTCACGTTCTCCTGCAGCTCGTCCGGATCCCAGGTCTGTCCCTTCGGATCCTTGCCGGAGTGGGAAAGCACGACGATGACGTCGGCCCCGTTCTGCTTCATCTCCGGCACGTACCTCTTCGCAGTCACGACCGGGTCGTCGAAGTGCACCCTTCCGGACAGGTTGTTCTTATCCCAGATGCGACTACCCGGCGTCGTCACACCGAGCACTCCGACGGTGACCTCTTGACCGTCGATCTGCTTCTTGACCATGGTGTACGGATCGAGGTGGGACTCATTGTCGTCATCATCGATGACGTTGGCGCCGAGCAGCGGGAAGTCGAGCTGCTTCTCATACGCCGACAGCAGATCCAGCCCGTAGTTGAATTCGTGGTTGCCCACGACCTGGGCATCGTATTTCAGGTGGTTGTAGGTCTTCGCCAGCGGATGTGTCTCACCGGTGTCGGTGATCGGCTCCTGTTTCGCGTAATAGTAGGCCAGCGGACTTCCCTGGATGGTGTCTCCGTTGTCGACGAGCAGCACGGAATCCGCACCTTTGTCCTCACGCACGCCGTTGATGAGGGTCGAGGCCCGCGACATGCCGAGTTCCTCACCGTCCGGGTAGGGCTTGTTCGCGAAGTAGTCCCAGTTGAGGACATTGCCGTGAACATCCGTGGTCGCCAGCAGGGTCAGTTCCCCGGTGCCTGCGGCTTGCGGATCAGCGGTAGTTGCGTCCCCGAGGCCGGCAGCCGAGGCGGCTGCCGGTCCGGCGATGATGAGAGTGAGGGCGAGAGTCGATGTGGCGAAGGCGCGCAGACGCATGAGTCTCCAGAGATCCGAACAGTGGATGGAAATGTGATTCAGATCTCCAATCCTAGTACGCGCTGACCGTTTCCTGAGTGGAAAGTGAGCAAAATTTGGACAAACTCTGTTGTTATCTGTGCCTGGTCGCGGTGGTCGGAGCCGCCGCGAGGTCAGTCCGTCGTCTCGGACGGCTCGGTCTTCGGAGCCGAGAACTTTGCTTCGACGACGATGAGAACCACGACCGCTGCCGCCCCGACTACCGCGAGGAGAATCGGACCGGCCACGGGGTCAACGGGTAAGAGGAGACCACCGGCACCATGGGCTTCACCGTCGGCACCGACTTCGGCTGCAGTCTGCCATGGCCAGAGGGCCCGTAGAGAGCCGAGCATCAGTCCGGCCATGACGACGAGTGTCCACCAACGGTGGTTGTGGAGGAAGTACCGCAGGACGTTGACGAAGACAGCCAGTCCGAGGACGGCGCCGAGCAGGAAGATCCCGATGTACCCGAAATCGTGGGTGTCGACAGCTCGCAGTGTGGCGGAATACATCCCGACAGCCAGAAGGAAGAACGAGCCCGAGACGCCGGGCACCACAAGGGCGCAGACGGCGATCGATGCGACGACGAAGACAGCGATGAGCGGCGGGTCGGCCACATCGGCACCACCGGCCAAGCCGGTCATCCAGAACGCTAGGGCCGCCGCGACTAGGAACGCCAGACTGCCGACCAGCACAGACTGCCTGGCTTTACGGGAGGGAAGCATACGCAGCGGCACGGCGATGCTGGCGGCGACCAGTCCGAAGAAGAGCCCACGCGCCAGTTCCGGATTAGCAGTCACGAAGTTCTCCAACACCCCGGCGATGGAGAACACAGCAGTGGCCATGCCCACAAGCACCGGGATGACGAGGAACCAATCGGTGCGTCGCAGTTCGGATAGGGCTCCGGCGATCCTGTTCGGTCCGGTGCCGAGAGTCTTCGCAGCTCCGACGACATGAGCCGCGGAGTCGATGAGCTGGTCGTACACCCCGGTGACCAGCGCAATGGTACCTCCGGAGACACCGGGGACGAGTTCGGCACTGCCGATGAGGAAGCCCCGAACGAGGTCGAGGGGAATCAGCGCTTTGGACCGTGTCGGTACCGCCTGAGTCGCGGATGACGAGGAGTTCGGCATGCCTTCCACCTTACGGGATCGGCCTGCTCCGAACGGCTCCAAGTCCCCATGGCGGATACCGCTGGCCCCGCGGGCGACGGTGTCAGTCGCCGATCTGGCCGTCGATGTCTTCGCGGATGAGATCGGCGTGCCCGGCGTGACGGGCGTATTCCTCGATGAGGTGGATGAGGATCCACCTGACGTTGAATTTCTGCCCGGTCGCGTCACCGCGCACGCTCAGCGCGTCGAGATCGGCCGCCTCGGCGAGGATTTCACGTGATCGAGCACAGGCCTGCGCATGGGCGGACAGGAGGTCGTCCGCGCTCGAACCGGCCGCACTGTCGAAGTCCCAGTCGGGATCGGCCTTCCAGTCGACGCTCGCCCACGGCTCTGCAAGGTCTCTGCCCAGCAATACCTCGGAGAACCAGGACTCTTCGACGAGCGTGAGGTGTCTGATCATGCCACCGATGCTCAGCGACGACGCGGCCACCGTGTGCGTGAGCTGTTCGGGACCGAGCCCCTCGGCCTTGCGCCGGATCACCTGTCGAAAGTAGTCGAGGAACTCCTCGAGTCCCTGTCGCTCACTCGGAGTCGTGGCCGGTTCGGTCAACGGCGGCAGCATCATGATCCTCTCTGATCAGTCGCATAGCATTCGGGCACGGTGCCCGCATTCGGACGGGCACACCCGAGTTTCGGGCAGCGCGCCCGCTTCTCAGGCTACAGTGCGTCGACCGATATCGAAGAGGTTGCCTTCGGGATCTTTCAGAGTCGTCCATTCGATGCCGTATTCGTCGAACGAGGCGAGCTTCTCTGCACCCAGCGCCACCGCCCGCTCGACGTCAGCGGGATAGTTCGGGTCGTCTAAGTCGATGTGCAGCGGATTCTTCCCCTCAGCACGGTCGTCGACCTTGATGAAGAGCATTCCCGGTGTCAGGGAGCCCGAATTGTGCACACCGCCGATGCTCGCGACGAATTCGTTCGCGCCCTCGTCGAGTTCTGTGCCGAGCAGTTCGGCCCAGAAGACCGCCTGCGTCTCGACATCGTGGCAGTCGAAGGTGATGCTCAGTGATGACAGCGAGGCCATGGGTGGTCCTTTCGCCAGAGGTACGCCGGTGCCTCCGACTCTAGACTCACGCACTGACGCGATAGTGCCGCCGGTGTCATCAGCGGTTATCCAGCGTCATTTCGCTCAATCGCGCGGTTGGCGAGCCAGCTGGCGGGACTGCGCGACGAGGCGGCCGGTCGAATCCCAGAGGTCGCAGTCCTCTTCGAACATTCCTCCGGCGATGTTGCGGGTGGAGATCCTCGCACTGATCCAGCCGGGGGCCGGCAGGGCGCGCAGGTGCGCGGTGAGCTCCATCGTCGGGGCCCAGTTGAAACGGCCGAGATCGAACATCACCGGCGGGAAGGCATCGAGGAAGGTCAGCAGCGACAGCGGATCGGGGTCGGTGTCGTCGATGAGCCGGATCCACCCCTGCAGCAGTCCGCGTCCGCTCGGCTTTCCGACGGCGAAGCCGGCCGTGGCTGGGTCGAGGCGCATGTCGAAGCGGTCGATGAGCGGAGCGGCTTGGTGGAAGTCGTCGCTGGCTTCGGCGACGCCGATGCATTCCTCCGGAGGCGGCAGGTGGGGAGGTTCCGCAGTGGTGGCGACATCGTCGGGAAGCCCGCCGAGGTTGCCCATCGTGGCCATCGCCGAGATCGTCGGCGCTCCGTTCTGGGACAGATCGATGCCGAAGTTCGCCGTCGAGCGTCCTTCCCGCAGGATGCGGGTGGTGATGTCGGTGGGGCCTTCCGTGCTCGGGCCGAGGTAGAAGGTCGAGATCACGAGCGGGTCCGGAGTGGCCGTATTGAGGGCCCGCAATGCTCGCCCGGCGATTCCGAGGAGGTAGCCTCCGTTGATGGCGCCGCCGACGTTCCACTTGCCGTCGAGTTCGGCGGTGAAAGTGGTGTCGGATAGGCGTTCGACAGCGGTCGCACGCGCGAATTCGCTCGTGATCGTTTGACTCATGTCACATACAGTACCAACAACTGAACGATCGTCCAGCCAGCTTCAAGGTCGGCGAGATCGCCGTTCGTTCCCGTGGCGATAGTTCCCCGTGGCTCGGGCGAGCAGCTGCTGGTCGGAGTCGTCGCTGCGACCGAGTCGGGGAATGAGTGAGGCGGCCTTCTTGCCTCCGAGTTCCATCACGGTGTGTCCGCCTCTGCGGATGAGAAGCATTCCTGACTTGGTGATCTGATAGTCAAAAGGGTCGTCTTCGAGGCTCATCGTGGGGTTCCTTCGTCAGTCGAGGGCTCAACGCTGAGCCCGAGTGGGTTCTAGTCTAGAGGGCATGAGCATCGAGCTGACCCGCATTGATCCGGCGGGACCGAACGCAGAAGGACTTTTCGACTTCTTCACCTCCGAGGACTTTCCTTTCCACGTGCATCAGGGGGCATGGTCAGATGAGATGGTCAAGGAGCGCATCGAGTCGGGATATTTTCGTGACGATGACAACGAGTCGTTCTGGCTCGACCATGATCGGTTCGGCCGGGTGGGTTTTACCCATCTCGAGGACGTCCGCGATGAGACGGTGATGTTCGATCTGCGCCTGGCGAGCAGTTTCCGCGGCCACGGGCTCGGAACCGAGGCGGTGGCTGCGATCGCTGGTCATCTGTTCTCCACGATGGGAGCGCTGCGGGCAGAGGGTCAGACGCGCGATGACAACCATGCGATGCGCACGGTCTTCGAACGCGCCGGGTGGACGAAGGAGGCGCACTATCGTCGGACCTGGCCGGTCGCTGGCGCGCCCCCGCGGGATTCGGTCGCCTATGCGCTTCTTCGGGAGGAGTGGCAGACAAGCCGCCGGCTCGAGCTTCATTGGCATGACAGCCGCCAATTCCGAGAGTCGCTTGAATCGGCAATCACGTACTCGTCGAATGTCTTGCCCGCTCAAGGGGCGCTGGTGACTCTCTACGACGCGGTCGGATGGTCGGCGTACACTGCCGATCCAGCGCGGCTGGATCGCAGCATTCGGGCGTCCGCTCATGTCGTGAGTGCGTGGGATGGGGAGAGCCTTGTCGGGTTGGCTCGAGCAATCAGCGATTTCGGCACTGTGGTGTACGTGCAGGATGTCCTTGTTGATCCGGAGCACCAACGCCAAGGCATCGGTGCGGGTCTCATGCAGCGAGTGCTTGAGCCGTTTTCTGACGCCCGTCAGACGGTTCTGCTCACCGATGCCGACCCTGGCTTGGCCGCGTTCTATGCCTCACTCGGATTCAGCGAGGCGTCCGAGGCTGCGGGGTCGTCTGTGCGCGCATTCGTCCGGTTGTGACGAAGTGCCCCTGACCAGATGGCCAGGGGCACTTCCGTTCAAACGATCATGTGTGGATCGTTCGTGTCATTCTCAGTTGTTCTTCTTGCGACGCATCGTCAGGACAACTGCGGCTCCACCGACGAGGAGGAGTCCGGCACCGGCAGCGAGGCCGGTCAGCTCGGCACCGGTGCGAGGCAGATCGGATCCGCCGCCACCGTTTCCATCGTCGTTGCCGTCGCCGTTGTCTCCGCCGCCGCTGCCGTCTTCGTCGGCAACAACTTCGAACGAACCGGTCAGGGCCGACTCATCTTCGGTGTCGTTGGCTCCAGTGACCTCGACGTCGTACTTGCCGAGGTAGGCCTCGGGGTTCGAAGCGCTGGTGCCGTAGATCGAGAATCCGACGACGCCGTCAGCGTTGGCGGTCTCCTCGAGGGTGATTCCCTCGACGTTCTCCGGACCGGAAGCGACCTTGAGGGAGACTTTCTCGCCCTCGTCGAAGCCTTCGCCCGTGATCTGCACGCCTTTTTCCTTCTCAACGAAGTCGGAAGCGGTGACTTCCTTCGGGTCGACAGTCAGCTTGCGCTCGGCCGGAGCCTCTTCGGCTTCAACCGTCACGACGAACTCGGTGGCAGCTGAGTCCTGGCCGTTGGCGTGGACGACTGCGGTGTAGTTGTAGTCACCGGCTTCAGCGGGAGCATCTGCAGTGAACTTGCCGTCAGCATCGGTCTTGACGGTAGCGTTGCCCTTAGCAGGAGCGGCCTGTGCCGAGACCTGCGAGGAACCGGCGTTGGCGTCGGCGGGTGCCCAGCTCAACTTGACCTCAGCGTTCGGCTCAGCCTGTCCGGTGATCTTTCCGCCTTCGACGACTGTCTGGTCGCCGACCTTCGGAGCTTCGGGCTTCTCGTTGCCATCGGCATCCGAGTCGGCCTTGTCATCCTTGCCATCGGCGTCCGAGTCGGCTTTGTCGTCGTTGCCATCGGCGGCAGAACCACCGTCCTTGTCGGCATCGGCCTTGTCGTCGTTGCCGTCGGCAGCGGAACCGCCGTCGGCGTCGTCCTTGGCGTCCTGGTTCGCGTCATCGCCTTCAGCCGACGAGCTGCCGTCATTGTCGGCATTGTCGCCGTCGGCCTGAGCATTCGCGTTCTCACCATCAGCCTGAGCGTCAGCGTTCTCATCATCGCCGCCGTCATCCGGCTTAGTGAGCTGGAAATCCTGTCCGGATTTGGCAAGAGAGTTCTTTAGATCTGCGACCCAGGACATCGATCCGTCGTCTGATCCGCCAGAAATGACGCCGACTGCAGTGTCACCCTGGTAGACAGCGCCGCCGGAGTCACCGTGGTCGGAGAATCGAGCACCGCTGGGCGAAACTTCAAAGCCGTGTACAACCCGACCGCTTACCGCGGCGTAAGGCATGTCGTCATCAACACCTGTCTCCACGGTTCCGGTAGTCACACCAGTTGTGCGCCCCGACTTGGAGATAGATTCGCCGACGACTGGATCGCCGATTTTCGACACCTTAGTCGTCTTCAAGGACAAGTCATCTTCGCCTGCAGAGGTCCAATCGGTCACCTCTGCTTTGGTGGAGAATCCGTCGTTGACTTCGACAGTCGCGAAATCAATTGCCTGCTTCTCTTCATCTTCGGTGGTGGGTGCAGACGTCCCTGGAAGGCCGTACTGATGGTAGTCCCAAGCTCCCGGAGCACCCGTCTCGGCGGCGGCAGACGATTCTTCCTTGGTATGTGCCTGAGCCGCGGAGGGAAGCTCTAGATCGTTGATCGGAGCTTCGCCGGCCGTCTGTCCGGTCGCATCCAACTCTTCGGCGCAGTGGCCGGCGGTCACCAGCTTCTGATTACCCGTGCTGTCCCAACCGGCGAATCCGATCGAGCAGAGACCCACATGTTCAGGATCGTTCGGCAGCGTCATCCGGTAGCCAGCACCGCCGACCAGATCCTTCTTACCCTGGGCCTCGAACGCCTTGTACTGCGAACCGACCTTGACCTTGACATTGTCGAACTTCTTCTCCAGCTTCTCTACCTCAGCCGTCTTCTGCGTGACGCCGAGGTAAAGGTTACCGTCCGAGAACCCGAAGCGGCCCACCTTGTCTGAAAGCTCTCCGTCCTCGCCGACGAGGTACTTCGACACCGCTGATTGCATGTCGCTTTCGGATTGGACGTCGAGTGTCTTCGGCGCATTCGCCGCGGCAGCGGGGCCAGCGACGAAGGCGCCGCCGAAGCCGAGTGCCGTCGCTGCTGCCAGCGCCAGCGAACTCTGCACGAGTTTCTTCTGCATAAGTAGTTGTCTCTCTTGTCTGAGGGATCAATGTTACGAATCGATGACCTAAGTCACGATAAGGTTACGGGTTCCACTCAGCCACTACCAAGAAAGTAGGTCAGAAACTGTGAACTAAATGAACGAAACTTCAACAGCTGTCGACAGGGCAAATTGGCGAAAAGCGGGGCCGACCGGTGCGATGAATTGACGATGCCCCCGGTCACAGGACCGGGGGCATCTCCTCTGAGTGTTCAGCAGACCGTCATTCGGTCGACTTCACTGTGCTCAGTCGTTCTTCTTGCGACGCATCGTCAGAACCACAGCGGTTCCGCCGACGACGAGCAGTCCGGCTCCGGCTGCGAGGCCGGTCAGCTCGGCACCGGTGCGAGGCAGATCCGATCCGCCGTCACCGTTTCCGTCATCGTTGCTTCCGTCGCCGTTGCCGTCATCATCGCCGCCGTTGCCGCCGCCGTTGCCGTCTTCGTCGGCGACGACCTCGAAGGAGCCGTTGAGGGCGTCTTCGTCTTCGGTGTCGTTGGCGCCGGTGACATCGAGGTTGTACTTACCAAGGTAAGCCGACGGATCCGAGTCACTGGTTCCGTAGATGGAGAAGGCGGCAGCTCCGTTCTCGTTAGCGGTCTCATCGAGGGTGATGCCCTCGACGTTCTCCGGACCGGATGCGACCTTGAGGGTAACCTTCTCACCCTCGTCGAAGCCCTTGACGGTGATCGTCACGCCCTTGTCTTCCTTGACGAAGTCAGAGGCTGAGATCTCCTTGGGGTCCACACTGATCTCACGCTCGGCAGGAGCAGGCGACTCGGACTCGTCCTTCTGGACGGTCACGTCGAACTCGGTCGTCTTGGACTCCTGGCCCTCGACGGTCGCCGTCGCGGAGAACTTGTAGTCACCCTCTGCCTTCGGACCCTCGACGGAGAACTTGCCGTTCTTGTCGGCCTTGACCTTCTTGGAGCCGTCCTCGGCAGCCTGGGGGCTGGTCTTCTCAGACTCGGTCTTCGCGGCTTCCCACTTCACCTCGACCTCGGCGCCGGCCTCAGCCTTGCCGGTGATCGCGCCTTCAGGCTCGATGGTCTGATCGTCGACCTTCGGAGCGGCAGGAGCCTCAGGGGTCTCGTCGCCCGGCTTCTCGAGGTTGAAGTCCGTGCCGGACTGCTCGAGCGAGTGGTCCAGGTCGGCAACCCAGGTGAACGAAGTGTTCGCGTCGAGGTCGCCGCCACCGGAGATCACACCGACAGCGGTGGAGCCCTGGTACACGCCGCCGCCGGAGTCGCCCGGCTGCGAGAACGGCTTGTCGATCGGAGCGGTCACACCGAAACCGTGGACCCAGCGGCCACCGACGTTCTGGTAGTCGAAGTCGTACTCCGAACGCGGCAGGACTTCACCCTCGGTCTGACCGGTGGTGCGGCCCGACTTCTGGATCGAGCCCTCCTTGTGCGCTCCGACCTTCGAGATCTCCTGGGTGGACTTGGCGAGGTCGTCCGAGTCCGCGGTCTTCCAGTCGGTGATCCCGTTCTTGACGTTGTACTTCGACTCGTCGACGTTGATCACAGCGAAGTCGATGTCCGACTCGCTGGGCTCGGGCCACTTGTCCTGGTCGGCGCCTTCGAGCAGGTCGCCGCCGAAGTTGTGGAAGCCCCACTTGCCGATGACGCCGTTCTTGGAGGGCTTGAAGCCTTCCCCGCCGTTGGCTTCGGAGGTCGATGGCTGCTCGGTCTGGTCGACGGTGGTGTCGCCCTCGAACTCGTTCGTCTGCTCGTTGATGATCTTCGAGCAGTGTCCTGCGGTCAGGACGACGGGCTTGCCATCTCCATCCCAGCCGGAGAAACCGGTCGAGCAGGCTCCGCCGCTCTCGCCGGCGTTGACGAGGTAACCGGCACCGCCGACGAGATCGTTCTTCTCGTAGGGCTTGAGTTCCTTGACGCCCTCGGTGACGTTGACGTTGTCGTACTTCTTCTCGAGATCCTTGATCTCGGACGTCTTCTTGGCAACGCCGATGTTGAGTTCGCCGCTGTCGGCACCGTAGGCGTTGACGCCTTCGATTCCGGACAGTGCCTTCTGGATCTGAGCCTCACTCTGAAGGTCCAGCTTCTGCGGGGCGCTGTCGGCCATCGCGGGAGAAGCGACGAACGCGCTGCCCAGGCTCAGCGCCGCAGCGGCGCTCAGTGCCAGTGAACTCTGAACGAGTTTCTTCTGCATACTGTAGTTTCCCTTGATCGTTGTCGGTGCTTCGATTGTCCGGCGCCTCAACACGCCCTGCCGGTAAAAGCGGTCGCGTCTCTGGTGTCAGAGTTTCAACCGTGTGAAAGGTTACGGTTTGATCACGGTGCAGTGCAAGAACAATGAGTGTTGTGCGTGAACACAACTTACAGAAGTCGCCGCCCTGCTCGCGGCAGAAGCTGCCGTCCTCGCGGGCATCAGCGTTCTTACAGGTGACGGAGAATCCTGACCGTTATGATCGAGGCATGCCGAACCACACTCTGCTTCGACCCCTGCCGACTCCGCGTGCGGTCTCCCGTATTGCACTGGGGATAGCCGCGCTCGCGCTCACTCTGCCCCTCACCGCCTGCGATACCGGCGTCGACCCGCGCGATCCCGGTTCGGCTTCGCCGAGCGAATCGGCATCCTCCGCTTCTCCGAGCAATGACGCTGCCGACACCGACCCGGTCGGGAAGTGGTCCTCTCCCGAAGCCGGCGATCCCTTCCTCGAATTCGCAGAGGACGGATCTCTCAAGGGCTCGGACGGCTGCAATGCGATCGTCACCACGTGGAAGGCCGAGGACGGCAAGATCACCATCGACTCCTTCATGAGCACGCAGAAGGCCTGCGCCGGGGTCGACACGTGGCTGAGCAAGGCATCGTCGGCCACGATCGAAGGCGATGTCATGAAGGTCGAGGACAGCAACGGCAAGGTCATCGGCGGACTGGAGAAGGACGACAAATGACACACGAGGCGATCGGCCGCTGGGTGGCCGAGGACAACGACCGAGCATTCCTGGACTTCCAGGAAGACGGCACACTGCGCGGCAGCGACGGCGCCAACGCCATCGTCACCTCGTGGACCGATGAGTCCGAAGGCGTGAACATCAAGTCCTCTCTGACGACTCTCCGCGCCGCCCCGAACATGATCAAGTGGATCTCCAGAGCACGCCGCGTCGAACCCGATGGAGATCGACTCCACGTGTTCGACTCCGCCGAGAACCACCTCGGCGATCTGCTCCGTCAGCCGCCGGGCGGCTCCGACACCGACGAAAGTCGATAGATGGCCGGCGGACTGTTCGCTCTCCTCGACGACGTCGCCGCGCTCGTCAAACTCTCCGCAGCCAATCTCGACGATGTCGCCGCAGGAGCCTCCCGAGCGGGGGTGAAAGCCGCCGGAGTCGTCGTCGACGACGCCGCAGTCACTCCGAAATTCGTCGAAAGGGTCAGCCCGAAGCGCGAACTGCCGATCATCCAGCGCATCGCCCTCGGATCCCTGGTCAACAAGATCGTCATCATCCTGCCGATCATCCTGCTGCTCAGTCAGTTTCTGCCCTGGCTGCTCACTCCGCTGCTCATGGTCGGCGGCACCTACCTGTGCTACGAAGGCGCGGAGAAGATCTTCGAGAAGTTCGGGTGGATCACCCACCACGAGGAGCACGAGGACAGCGGGGACGAGCGTCCGGCAGACGGTGCCGGTGCGGAGAAGAGGATCGTCCGTTCGGCCATCACCACCGACTTCGTCCTCAGCTGCGAGATCATGGTCATCGCCCTCAACGAGGTGGCCAGTGAGGCACTGCTCCCCCGGGCGATCATCCTCGCCGTCGTCGCCGTGGCCATCACCGTCGGCGTCTACGGAGTCGTCGCGCTCATCGTCAAGATGGATGACATCGGCCTGCACATGGCGACCAAGGACGCACCGGGACCGCAGAAGTTCGGGCGCTTCCTCGTCGAGGCCATGCCGAAGCTGCTCGCGCTGCTGTCAGTGGTGGGCACGTTCGCGATGCTCTGGGTCGGCGGGCACATCATCCTCGTCGGCACCGACGAACTCGGCTTCCACGCTCTCTACGGATTCGTCCACCACCTCGAGGAACCCGTCGCCGCAGTCGCCGCCGTCGGAGGTTTCCTCGGCTGGCTGGTCAACACCTTCTTCTCGCTCATCCTCGGCGCGCTCTGGGGTGCGATCGTCGTCGGTGTGGTTCTCGGAGGCAAGGCTCTGGTGAAGAGAGGGAAGAGGGACACCGCCGCTTCCTGATCCGAGGGCAGCGAGTCATAGCTCGGGTTGTCCACCATCTGCTTCTTCCCGTCCTCGTCCATGGCCCAGACGAAGAGGTAGTCGGCGTCGAGCCAGGCGCGCTCAGCGCTCGGCGAACGTCTTCTTCGGCTTCCCCGCCACGATCATCGGGGCACCGGTAACGGGATCATCGATGACGGTGCAGTCGATGCCGAAGACCTCGTGGACGAGTTCGGCGGTGACGATGTCCGCCGGTGCGCCCTGCGCGACGATGACTCCGCCCTTCATCGCGATGATCTCGTCTGCGTAGCGGCACGCCTGGTTGAGGTCATGGAGGACCGCAACCATCGTGTGCCCGTATTCGTTGTTCAGCTGCGAGAACAGGTCGAGCAGTTCGATCTGGAAGGCGACGTCGAGGAACGTCGTCGGTTCGTCGAGCAGCAGCAGCGAGGTCTCCTGTGCCAGCACCATCGCCACCCACACGCGCTGCCGCTGGCCGCCGGAGAGTTCGTCGACCTGCCGGGAGGACAGTTCCTCGGTGTTCGTCGCCCGGAGGGCTCGCAGGACGGCCGCCTCATCCTCATCGGTCCACTGTTTGAGGAACGACTGGTGCGGATGACGTCCCCGCGCGACGAGTTCGCCGACGGTGATGCCTTCGGGGGCGATCGAACTCTGCGGAAGCAGACCCAGGCGTCGCGCGATGGCCTTCGTCTTCATCTTCGCAATATCGGTGCCGTCGAGGAGGACGTTTCCCTGCGCCGGCGGCAGCAGTCGGGCCAATGCCCGCAGCAGCGTCGACTTCCCGCAGGCGTTGGGCCCGACGATGACGGTGAACTTGCCGTCGGGGATCGACACGTCCAGGTTCGTCACGACCTGCCGGTGGTCATAGGCCAGGTCGAGGCTCCTTGCGACGAGTGGAGCTGCTGTGGTTGTCGTTGTGCTCATTTTGCCTTCCGAGCTTCTTGGACGAGGAGCCAGATGAGATAGATGCCGCCGATGCTCACGGTCACGACGCCGACGGGCAGTTGGATGTCGCCGAGCGCATGCTGGGCGATGAGATCGGCTCCCACGAGCAGCAGCGCACCGACCGCGGCGGAGGCGAGCAGGCTGGTGCCCTGTGCCTTGGCGATCCGCCGTCCGATCTGCGGGGCGGCCAAGGCGACGAAGGCGATGGGGCCGGCCGCCGCGGTGACGACCGCGACGAGTGCGACGGCGACGAGGATGAGTGCTGCGCGCACTGGTTCGTTCCGCACGCCCAGAGCCTTCGCTGTGTCGTCTCCGAGTTCGAGGGTGTGCAGGTCTCGGGCGAAGAGTCCGCACGCCAGTGCGAGGACGACGGTGACGATCGCCGCCGGAGTGATCGTCGACCACCCCATGCCGTTGAGGGATCCGGCTCCCCAGGTCGCCGCGGCCATGGCCAGTTCGAGGTCGGCGCGCATGATCAGCCAGGTGTTGAACGCGTTGAGCATCGCAGTCAGGGCGATGCCGACGATGATGAGGCGGAATCCTTGGACTCCGCCCTTCCAGGTCAGCAGGTAGACCAGGGCTGCGGTGGCGATGCCGCCGATGATCGCGCCGAGCGCGGTCGAGATGTAGCCGGAGCCGAGAACGATGATCGTCACGATTCCACCGGTGTACGCGCCCGTGGAGAATCCGATGATGTCGGGGCTTCCCAGCGGGTTGCGGGTCAGTGACTGGAACACGGCTCCCGAGACGCCGAGCCCGGCGCCGAGCACGATGCCGGCGATGATGCGCGGGGCGCGCCATTCTCCGACGACGGTATTGACGATGCGGCGGTCGGCCTGCCCGAAGAGTCCTTGGAACACCTCGCCTGGAGTGAGGGAGAATTTGCCGAGCATGAGGCCGGCGAAGCCGCACGCCAGAGCCAGGAGCGTGACGATGCCGACGGTCATGACCACGCGCATGTCGATGCGCTGGCCGAAGATGCGCAGCATCGGCCGTCCGAAGTCGATCTTCTCTCCGGGCAGGACGGACCGGTCGATGTTCATCGCGGTCGATTCGAGTCGGGTCGGTGCAGTCTTCACAGTCCGCTGGCCTTCTTTCGGCGTACGAGCGCAATCAGGACGGGAGCTCCGACGAAGGCCGTGACGACTCCGACCTGCAGCTCTCCGGGTTTCATCACCACACGCCCGATGACATCGGAGGCCAGCAGGAGGATGGGTGAGAGGAGGACAGAGTAGGCGAGGATCCACCGCTGATCGGGTCCGACGATCCAGCGGGCGATGTGCGGGATCATCAGTCCGATGAATCCGATCGGCCCGGCAGCCGCGGTGGCTGCCCCGGCCAGCAGCGTCACCGCGAGGATCGAGAGGACCCGAGTGCGATTGACCGAGGTGCCCAGGCTCGCGGCGAGGTCGTCACCGAGCGCGACGGCATTGAGCGAATGGGCCAGGGCGAGGGCCAGCACCGTACCGACGGCGATGAAGGGCAGAACCGCGGTGACAGCGCCGAAGTCACGACCGGCGATCGCGCCCACGTCCCAGGAGCGGAAGGAGTCGAAGGCGCGTTCGTTGGTGAGCAGGATGCCCTTCGTCAGTCCGGTCAGCACTGCGGCCATGGCCACCCCGGCCAGGGTCAGGCGGATCGGGTCGACGGTGCGGGTGGGACCGGAGGAGCCGATGATGTAGACGCCGACGGTGGTCAGAAGCGCACCGACGAAGGCGAACCAGATGTAGCCGTTGATCGAGGTGATGCCGAAGAAGCCGATCCCGATCGTCACGGCGAAGGAGGCACCGGCGTTGACGCCGAGGATTCCGGGGTCGGCCAGAGGGTTGCGCGTCAGCGCTTGGATGAGGCCGCCGGCCAGCCCCAGGCCCATGCCGACGAGGATGCCCAGCACGGTCCGGGGCAGACGGAGTTCGAGGACGACCAGCTGGTCGTCGCTGCCGGTCGGGGCGAAGAAGGCGTCGAGCACTTCGGTCACGGGCATGTCCCTGGCGCCGATGGCCAGGGAGGCGAGCACCACGAGCACAAGGGCGATCACCGCCGTAATCAGCCCCGTGGTGCGCTTGATCAGCAGAGCCCGGCCGGAGGTGCGACCGGTATCCGCGTCCTCCTTCGCCGAGGAAGGTGTGACGGATACGGTCATCGAGGTGGTCCTTTGAATGGCTGGCTAAGGTCAGGCTAACCACACTGTAGCTCACCGGGCCACGTCAGCCAAGCGGAACCGATCTCACTCTGCTGTGATCTTGCCGATCCTCTCGGAGACCTGACGTTGGATGCGCGAGAGCATTCCGCTCATTCCCCGCAGTCTCAGGGGGCTGACGATCTCGGACATCGACAGACGAAGCGGCAGGTCGGCGGGAATGCCGAGGATCACCTCGGCGGTGGCGCCATCGAGCCCTTCGTGGAGGATCCCGGCGAAGCCCCGCGTCGTCGGAGCCTCGGGCGGGGCGGAGAAGTGCAGGTGCACGATCGACCGGTCGCCCACCTCGGCGCCGTCGACCTCGGTGACGAGGAAGATCGGCGATTGGCATTCGGGCACCGGTTCGAGCAGCTCGGGGTGATCGGCGTACTTCTCCGGCAGGTCGGGCAGATCAGTGGCCAGTTCCAGCAGCAGCTGGAGTCGGTCATCGGCCGGTGTCTCGGCGAAGTCGGTGACGATCTCGGCCAGCGCATTCGGCAGGTCGTCGGTCTTCGGTGCGTTGTCGGTCTCGGCCATCAGCGCCCGGGCACCTCTCCGGGTGCGGAGCCGGTGACGATCGGCACGCCCACGACGTTGCCCCACTCGGTCCAGGATCCGTCGTAGTTGCGGACATCGGAATAGCCGAGCAGGTGCTTGAGGACGAACCAGGTGTGGCTCGAGCGTTCGCCGATGCGGCAGTAGGCGATGACCTCATCGCTCTGCCCCAGTCCGGCCTCGTCGGTGTAGAGGGCCCTGAGTTCGGCCGCGGACTTGAACGTGCCGTCTTCGTTGGCCGCCTTGCCCCACGGCATCGACTTCGCCCCGGGGATGTGGCCGCCGCGCAGGGCGCCCTCTTCCGGGTAGGCCGGCATATGGGTGCGTTCGCCGGAGTATTCCTCCGGGCTGCGCACATCGATGAGGGAAAGGTCGCCGAGGCTGTCGCGGACGTCGGGGAGGAAGGCGCGGATGACCGAGTCGTCACGGTCGATCACCGGATATTCGGTGGGTTGGGGCTGCGGTTTCTCGGTGGTCATCTCCCGTCCCTCGCCCTCCCACTTGGACCGGCCGCCGTCCATCAGGCGGACGTCTTCGTGGCCGAAGAGGGTGAAGACCCAGAGGGCATAGGCGGCCCACCAGTTCGACTTGTCGCCGTAGACGACGATGGTGTCCTCGCGTGAGATGCCCTTGGCGGACATGAGTGCCGCGAAGCCTTCTCCGTCGACGTAGTCGCGGGTCACGGAGTCGTTGAGTTCGGTGTGCCAGTCGACCTTGACCGCTCCGGGGATGTGCCCGGTCTCGTAGAGCAGCACGTCTTCGTCACTTTCGACGATGACGAGTCCGGGATCACCGGCATGCTCAGCAACCCAATCGGTGCTGACCAGTCGTGCTCCGTCCGCATACTCGGCGAACTTCGGTGTGGGATCGGCCGGGATCGAAGTGCTCACGCATTCCTCCTGAGAGCTTGTGATTGTGTCGTGCTGTTCGGGGCAACGTCGGACCCATTCAGCTTATTCCTTTTCACGGCCTGCTGAGGAACGTCGTCAGCGCCGAGACGAAGGCCTGCGACTTCTCCGAATGCACCCAGTGCCCCGATCCCTTGACGGTGAGCAGAGTGGTGCGAGGAAACAGGCTGCGCATCTGCGGCAGATCGTCGCGGCTGACGTAGTCCGACCTCTCCCCTGCCACCCACAGCACCGGGTGGTCGAAGACGGCATCGCCCGTGTCCGGGAAGTCTCCGATGGCATCGAGGCTCGAATGCAGGAGGGTGAGGTTGGGCTGCCAGGCATACCCCGCCGAGGTGGGGCGCAGGTTCTGCAGCAGGAATCCCCTGACCGCGTCCTCGGGGATGGGCTCCCGCAGTGCGGCATCGGCGTCGGTGCGCGATTCCACCTCATCGAGATCGAGGGCGGCGAGGCTGGAGAGCAGATGGTCGAAGACCCCGGTGGAACCGCCGGCATTCGGACCGATGTCGACGACGACGAGGCGGTCGATGAGTTCGGGGTGGCGCAGCGCGAGGACCATGGCGACCTTGCCGCCGAGGGAATGCCCGACCAGGTGCACCGGCTGATCATCGGCATCGGTCGCCTCGGCGATATGGGCGGCGACAGCGTCGGCGAGGTCGACATAGTCGAAGGTCTCCGTCCATTCGGAGTCGCCGTGGTTGGGCAGGTCGACCAGCAGGCTCGAGAACTCGGGCTCGATCGCCTTGGCGATCTGCGTGAAATTCTTGCCGCGGCCGAACAATCCGTGGAGGAAGACGACGAGCCGACCTGTCTCGCCGATGCGTCTGCTGAAGATGGAGGTCACTCCTCCAGCCTATCTGCCAGCGGATCGGGCACGGGTAGGGTGAGGGCATGCACTTCTCCGAATATGACACCCGCCTTGCCGGTTATGCAGTGATCGTCAATGACGACAGAGAGATCCTGCTCAGCTGGTTCAACGGCGGCGCCGACAACTCCCATGCAATCTGGACTCTGCCCGGCGGCGGCATCGAATACGACGAGTCGATCGAAGACGGGACGATCCGCGAGATCAAGGAAGAGACCGGTTTCGACGCACAGCTCGTGCGCCCGCTCACGACGCATTCGTTCACCGATGCCAGGCGCAATCCGTCGTTCGGCGAGTCCTCGGGGCGTCCGTTCAAGGGTGTGCGGGTCGTCTATGAGGCGCGGATCACCGGAGGCACGCTGGGCACGCTCGAGGTCGACGGGACGACGGACCGGGCCGAATGGCTTGCGATCGACTCGCTGACAGAGGTGCGGCACGCCCGCATCATCGATGTCGGTCTCGATGCGTGGCGTGCCGCTTCGTAGCATTCGGCATGTGCCGGCATGCAGCCGGCTCAGTTACTTGACGATCTTCTCGAGTTCGTCGGGCAGGTGTTCGGCCGCGTACTTCGCCGAGAGGATGGAGTTGAGCGAGAATGCCATCCGCAGGTCATCCATCTTGTCGGTGAACACGAGGGAGCGACCGTCCTTGACTGCGGGGATCCGCTTGTAGCCCTCGTCCTTCGTCACGTCGGTGTCGGGGATGTAGATCGGGAACGTCAGCAGCACATCGGCGTCGAGGGTCTTGAGGTTCTCCTCTGAGACCGGGACGGAGAATCCTTCGGCCTTGCTCTCATCGACATTCGGCGACTGCTTGAAGCCGAGCCGTTCCATGACCTGCACGCGGCTCGAGGCCTCGACGTAGGCTCCCCAGCCGTCCGCGGTCTTAGCCGCGACCGTGGCGGTCTTGCCCTTGAACTCGGGATGGGCCTTCGCCGCATCCTTGAACGTCTGGTCGAGGTCGTCGAGCAGCTTCTGTCCGTCATCGGGCTTGCCGAGAGCTTCCGAGACGAGTTCGACCTGCTGGTCCAACGTCGTCAGGTAGTTGTCTCCGCCTTCGGGCACGCCGACGGTCGGGGCGATTTCGGAGAGGCGATCGTAGCGCTTCTGCTCTCCCGAGCTGTTCGTGTCGAGGATGAGGTCGGGTTCGAGTGCGGCGATCTGCTCGTAGTCGGGTTCCATCGTCGCGATGATCTCCGGATCCTGGTCATAGAGATCCTCGGCCCAGGGGCCGACCCCCTTGCCGCCGAACTCCACCCAGTCGGAGGCGCCGACGGGCTGGACTCCGAGGGCCAAGGCGGTCTCGGCGTCACCCCATCCCACGGCCACGACCTTCTGCGGATCGGCGGGAACCTCGATCGCACCGAACTTGGTGTCGACCGTGGGGCCGGAGGCGGAGTCCGTCGAGTCCGATCCTCCCCCGCCGCAGCCGGCGAGGACGAGAACGGAGGCGAACAGAGGGGCAAGAATTCTGCGCATGTGAGGGAGTCCTTCTTCAAGTATTAGGCGAGCCTAGCTTAACCCATAATCGCGGCGGCGACTGCACAGGCGATTGCACCGGGATCCCCCGCACACCGGAACTCCTGCGCCGTGCTTCAGGACGCCTTGATCTCCAGTCCTGCGACGTCCATCTCATCCAGACCGACCATACGTGAGCGGCTTCCCGTGACGACGCGGTGGATGAGCCACAGCAGCAGGAACGCCGGCAGGCCCGCGTAGGCGCTGGCGACCTCGAGCAGCCGACCGTTGACGATGGCCTGCACGTTCTGTCCGATGATGACGACGATGAGCATGATGAGTGCGATGACTGGGCCGATCGGGAACAGGGGCGCCCGGTAGGGCAGGTCGTCGGTCGAATGCCCCTGACGCACGTAGGCGCGGCGGAATCGGAAGTGGCACCAGGCGATGCCGACCCAGACGATGAATCCGGAGAGTCCCGACACGTTCATCAGCCAGGTGTAGGCACCGCCGTCGCCCATCACTTCGGTGAGGAAGCCGAACAGGCCGATGAAGGCGGTGGCCAGGAGGGCCATGACGGGGACTCCGCGTTCGTTGAGTCGGGCGAACAGCCTCGGCGCGGTGCCTTCCTTGGCCATGGCATAGAGCATTCGGGTAGACGCATAGAGGCCGGAGTTCCCGGCAGAGAGGATGGCAGTGAGGATGACGGCGTTCATCACCCCGGCCGCCACGGCGATGCCGGCGCGTTCGAACACGAGGGTGAACGGTGAGGCCGTGACGTCTTCGTTGTTCGCCGAGGCCAGGAGCGACGGGTCTGTGTAGGGCAGGAGGAAGCCGATGATGACGATGGCACCGATGTAGAAGAGCATGATGCGCCAGAACACCGTCCGGATCGCTCGCGGCATGTCCTTGCGGGGGTTCTCCGACTCTCCGGCGGTGACGCCGACGAGCTCGGTTCCCTGGAATGAGAATCCGGCGATCATGAACACGCTGATCACCGACATCCACCCGCCGGCGAAGGGGGCCTCACCGGCTGTCCAGTTGCTCAGCCCCGGTGAGTGTCCGCCGATGATGCCGACGATCATCAGCACCCCGAGGACGAGGAACGCCAGCACAGCGGTGACCTTGATCGCGGCGAACCAGAACTCGCCTTCGCCGAAGGCCTTGGCGGACAGGAGATTCAGCGTCCCGAGCAGGATGAGGAAGACAGCCGCCCAGATCCACGACGGCACGTCGGGGAACCAGAAGGACATGATGACCCCTGCCGCCACCAGCTCCGCTGCCAGGGTGATCGCCCAGTTGAACCAGTAGTTCCAGCCCATGGCGAAGCCGAATGACGGGCTGACGTACTTCGTGCCGTAGGTGTGGAAGGACCCGGCCACAGGAAGGTGCGTCGACATCTCCCCCAGCGACTGCATGACGAAGAGGACCATGACGCCGATGGCCGCGTAGGCCAGCAGGGCACCGCCCGGGCCGGCCTGGGAGATCGTCCCGCCGGAGCCGAGGAAGAGACCGGTGCCGATGGCGCCGCCGATCGCGATCATCTGCAGGTGCCGGGACTTCAGTCCCCGTCGCAGACGGCGTTCCTCGGTCGCCGAGGCGGTGGGTGTTCTCATGGTCGTCCTTGCTCGTGGATCGGCAGGTCCACGCACGAGGACCCGGGCCATTCCTACCACATGCGAGACCGGCTTGGACCGCCGTCGACTTCGAGTGGGACCAGGGTCACATCTGGTCGGTCACGCCTGCTCGGAGGAAACGGGAGCCTCTGTGTGCGGAGCCTGCGGCAGTCCGCGAGCGAGCTCCGGTCTGAGATCTGCGATGCCGCGGGCTCCCATGAGGCCCATGGCGGTGCGGATCTCCTGCCCGATGAGGTCGATCGCCTTCTCAACGCCCCGCTGCCCTCCGGCCATGAGGCCGTAGAGATAGGCACGGCCGATGAGCACGAAGTCGGCTCCGGCGCACAGGGCGGCGACGACATCGGTGCCGGACATGATTCCGGAGTCGACGATGAGCTCCGTCTCCGGTCCCACCTCGGCGCGGACCTCGACCAGTGACGTCAGCGAGTCGGGGGCACGGTCGAGCTGCCGGCCGCCGTGGTTGGAGATCACGAGCCCGTCGGCGCCCACCGACCGGGCGCGCCTGGCATCGTCAGCGGTGAGGATGCCCTTGACGAAGAGCTTCCCCTTCCACTGCTCACGGATCCATCGGAGGTCCTCGAGATCGAGGGTGGGGTCGAACATCGTCGCGGTCATCTCGGCAAGAGACTGCGAGGTGTTCGACAGTGAGGCGTACTTCGGCGGTTCGGTGGTGAGGAAGTTGAACCACCAGCCGGGCCGGTAGGAAGCGTCGAGAACCGTTTTGAGAGTGAGTCTCGGCGGGATGGACAGTCCGTTGCGGTGGTCACGCAGACGCAACCCGGTGATCGGGGTGTCGACGGTGACGAGCAGCGTCTCGTAGCCGCTGTCCTGCGCCCGCTGCAGAAGGTCGAGGCTGCGCTGCCGGTCTTTCCACAGGTAGAGCTGGAACCAGCGGGTCGAATCGGGGGCCGCCTGCGCGACGTCTTCGACGGAGGTCGTTCCCATCGTCGACAGTGAGAACGGGATGCCGGCCTTCGCGGCCGCACGCACTCCGGCGACTTCGCCCTCGGAATGCATCATCCGCGTGTACCCGGTCGGGGCGATGCCGAAGGGCAGTCGGGTCCTGGCTCCGGCGATGGTCGTCGAGGTATCGGGGGCATCGACGCCGTGGAGGATGCGCGGCAGCAGCTCCACCTCGGCGAATGCTGTGCGATTCTTGGCCAGGGTCCGCTCGTCCAGGGCGGCACCGTCGACGTAGTCGAAGGGCGCTTTCGGTGTCAGGCGCTTGGCGATTCTGCGCAGGTCCCAGATGTCGGCCGCGGACTCGAGTCGCGCTGCCACTCGGTCGAGCTTCGGCAGACCGAACTGCAGGAGCGGGGCCAGTTCTCTCACATCGGGCAGCTGCCGTTTCATGACTCTCCTCGGGTGCAACGTCGACTCTCCTCGGAACCCAGGCATCCACGACTGAGGCGAGCGCCCGATTGTCCCTCGGTCCGAGTCTAGCGAGGACGTCGTGGTGGTCTGAGATGGGATCAGCATCGGAGATATTCCCACTTATGCTTTCAAGTGGGAATATCGTCGACGAGGAGTCACGTGCTCTCACACGGCAGGAGTCTCCCTCAGGACTTGTCGAGATAGGCGAGGACCGCTGCGACCCGTCGGCTCGTCGTCTCCCCTGCGTGCAGTCCGAGTTTGTCGAAGATCGCGCTGATCGCCTTCTCCACGGCACTGACGGAGACATAGAGCCGTTCGGCGATGCCCCGGTTCGACAGGCCCTCGGCCATCGCTTCGAGCACTTCACTCTCCCGCGGTGTCAGCGACGATAAGGTGTTCTGCTTCTCCGAGGTGCTCAGCAGCTGTCTGACGACCTCGGGGTCGATGACGGTCCCTCCTTCGGCGATGCGGTTGACCGAGTCGAGGAACCGGTCGATATCGGTCACCCGGTTCTTCAGCAGGTAGCCCACGCCGACCGATTCGGTGCTCAGCAGCTCTGTCGCATACTCCCGCAGCACGTACTGGCTGAGCACGAGCACACCGATGTCGGGGAAACGATGTTTGATCGCCAGGGCCGCCTGCAGGCCTTCCGTGGTGTGGGTCGGCGGCATCCGGACATCGACGATCGCGAGGTTCGGCCGCAGCGCTTCAACGGCCGCAAGCAGTTCGGTCCCGTCCCCGACGCTGGCGACAACGCTGATGCCTTCGTCCTCGAGCAGACTGCGCACGCCTTCTCGCAGCAGGACTGCGTCGTCGGCGAGGACGACGCGCAGGGGCGCCTCCGTGGTGCTTTCGGTCATGGCTTCCTCTCTGGTTCGCCGGAAGGGACCGGCAGTCCGTGCGGTATTCGAGCACTGATCATGGTTCCCCCGTCGTCTGGCGAACCGGCGGTGAGGCTGCCGTCGAGCGCACCGACGCGCCGGACGAGGCCCTGCAGTCCGCTGCCGTTCGGGTCGGCCTGTCCATTCCCGTCGTCGACGACCTCGGTGCACAGCGCCTGGCCGTCATCGACGACCGTGACCGTAATGGATGCCGCCTCCGCGTGCTTGACGACATTCGTCACCGCTTCCCGGATGACGAAGTATGTGGCCGATTCCACGGCAGGCGGAAACCTCCGCTCGGGTACCGCGGCCAGCGTCAGCGGCACCGGGCTCCGGGCGGCGATCCGCTCGAGCACGGGGCCCAGTCCGCGTTCGTCCAGGGTCGTGGGGTAGACCCGCCACGCGACCTCGCGCATCTCATCGATGAGGTCCTGGGACTGTGCGAGCGCGTCATCGAGCAGACTCTGCGTCTTCACCGGGTCGCTTGCCCGCTGGGCACGAGCGATGAGCACGGATAAGGACACGACGTTCTGCTGCACTCCGTCATGGAGGTCGCGTTCGATCCGCCGCCGTTCGTCGTCGATGGCCAAGACCACTCCCCTCCGGGTGGTCAGCAGCTCCGTGATCCGGGTGTGCAGGGCGAAGGGTCGAGCCACCTCGGCGAAGTTCGCATCGATGCGACCGTGCATCCAGTTCGCAGCTTCGGCGAGCGCGATCGCCCCGATGAGGTTCGCCGCCCCGTAGAGGACCCCGACGAAGAGGGTGGGCTGGGAGATCGTCCACATGTCAAAGCCGATGTCGACGGCGCCGCCGATGAACAGCCCCTGGATCAGGGAGCCGAGTGTCACGACGAGGAATCCGCCGAGCAGGTTGAGTGTCGGGATGATGGCCACACCGGCGATGAGGCCGTTGAACAGGAGAAAGCGTCGTTGCTGCGGCAGATCTGAGAGGACGAGACCGAAGCCGCGGGAATGTCGGGCCAGCTCCCAGCCGCGGACCCGGACGGCGAATCTCGAGGCCGGAGAGAAGACCGCAGCGACGAGCAGCGGCAGGAACAGCAGTCCGCCCCACAACACGCCGAGCAGCGAATGCGCCCACCGGGTGGCGAGCATGCGCGATTCGCGGGGAATGCGCGCAGTCAGTGAACTCGGCCAGGGCATGGATCGATCGTAGCAACGCGCCACCCGGGCTCACAGGGGTCAGACCGCAGACTCGACTTCCGGTTTTCCGCAGAAGTGTCCCCGGTCGTTCGTCAGCGTCGTCCGCTCGACCGCATACCCCCACCTCGGCGAAGTCCCTAGCGTGGATGAGTATGGATCTCGCATTCGAGCTGCTCTCCACCGTCCTCACCTCACCGTGGGTCTACCTGCTCATCGCCGTCGCCGCGAGCCTCGATTCCCTGGTGCCCGTCGTCCCTTCGGAGACGCTGCTCATCAGCGCTGCCGCCTTCGCCGCTGCCGGGGAGCCTCATCCGGCCGGACTCGTGCTCGCCGCCGCAATCGGGGCTCTGGTCGGGGACCTGGCCGCCCACCTCGTCGGGAGGTTCGCCCGGTCGCGCATGCGCCGGTCACGAACGCACCGGGTACGACTACCGCAGCCACGACAGCAGCGGGCACTGTTGCAGCGGGCACGACTCCAGCTGGCACGGCTGCACTGGGCACGACTGTCGAAGCACGCCGCGGGGATGACCGGGGCCGCCCGGTCCGTCTTCACAGACCGCGGCGATTCCGCCCTCATCGCCGGTCGTTTCATTCCCGGGGGCCGCACACTGACGACGATCGGTTCAGGGATGCTCGGGTTCCCGCTCCGCAGGTTTCTTCTCTGGGACGGAATCGGTTGCCTGGTCTGGGCGGTCTATTCGACAGGGATCGGATTGCTCGGCGGAACCGTGTTCGAGGATCAGCCGCTGCTCGGCGTCGCCGTCGGCATCGGCATCGCGCTGGGCACCACGGCGACGGGAGAAGTGTTCCGACGTCTCCGTTCCAGCAGAACTCGACGTGCCGCGGTCCGACAGACCGCGGTCCGACGAGCCGCATTCAGAGTCGGCAGGACCCGACAGGTCAAGGCGCGCCGGTCTACGGCCCGGGTCGACACGCCCCGGAGCCGAAATGGCATGATGGAGACGATGTCGAATACGCATGTCTGGTACGTCAGCTACGGATCGAACATGGCCCGCGATCGCCTCGCCTGCTACCTGCAGGGCGGTCGGCCAGCGGGTGCGCACGTCACCTATCCGGGTGCCAGGGACGGGACCCTGCCCCGTGAGGAGGCCGGAGTCGAACTGCCCGGTCGCATCTACTTCGCCGGTGAATCGAAGGTGTGGGGCGGTGGGATGGCCTTCTACGACCACACCTTGCCCGGGCCGACCCCGGCGAAGGCGTATCTCATCAGTGCCGAACAGTTCGCCGATGTCGCGGCGCAGGAGATGCACCGCCGACCGTCACCCGGCGGCCCGCTGGAGACCCTCGTCTTCGACCTGCCCGTCGGTGCCTCGCATTCCGTCGGGCCCGGCGGCTACGAGACGCTGCTCGTCGTCGATGACGTCGACGGCGTGCCCATGGTCACTTTCACCGCCGCTCACGGTTCGGGCGAGGTCGAGCACACTCAGCCCAGCGAACCGTACCTGGCGATGCTGCGCACCGGCACTGCTGAGGTCAGGGACGCCGCAGCGCTTCTCCGGCCCGCAGCTGCACAAGCGTGAGATCGAGCAGCGGAGTGTCCACTCCCAGGTCCCCGGCCTTGCGCGCCAGATCACCGAGGATGTGCTCGGCTTCGCTGGGCAGACCGGCAGTGACGTCCCGGTAGAGGGACGAGGTGAATGAAGAGCCCTCACCGGTGAGCATCGAGACGGTGGCGGCATGGGACTTCTCGGATACCGCGTGACCGGCTGCTGCGGCCACAGCCTCGAGTTCGTCGATGATGCGCAGCACATGGTCGTGACCGCCGGCTGACATGATCGCTCCGACCGGTGCCCGGAACAGGCAGGTGACGACTCCGGCGGCGGCGATGAAGATCCACTTCTCCCACAGCCCGTCCGTGATGTCGTCGATGACCTGGAATCGGAAACCGGGCACGTCGAGGACGGCAGCGACGTCGGTGGGGAGCTCACCCCCACCGACGTCGCCGATGGTCATCACGGCCATGTCCGTGAGCTGGTGGACCGCATCGCCGCCGATGGTGCCGACGATTTTGACGAGTCCGCCGAGCACCTGCCCGGGGTAGTCGGCCTGCAGCCGATCGATCTGGGCCATCCCATTGAGGAACGGGATGATCCTCGTCCCTTCTCCGACGGCAGGACGGATGTCGGTGAGGACAGACTCAAGGCCGCCCGCCTTGACCGCGATGAGCACGAGGTCGTAGGTGCGCGCATCCGCGGCGAGCTCTGAGGCGGTGACGACCTCGACGGTGTTCGTCCGGTCGTTGCCCGGTGAGACGAAACGCAGACCCTCGGCGCGGATCCGCTGCGCCTTCGCTTCCCGCAGCAGGAACGTCACATCGCGGCCGGCTTCGAGCAGATAGGAACCGAATGCCCCGCCCGTGGCTCCGGCCCCGGCGATGAGGATGCTCGGCCCGCGCGAGCCCAGCTCGTTCGCGCCCTGTTCGTCCGCACCCGTGCCGGTGCTGCCTTCGATGATCTCACTCATCCCAATTCCTCCTTGAGCTCCCGTGCGGCCGCAGCGGGATCGCCAGCCGAGGTTATCGCACGCACCACCACGGCGCGAGTGGCGCCCGCCTGTCGGATCTCGTCGAGGCGCGACCCGACGGCGATGCCGCCGATGGCGAACCACGGGGTGCGCGCCGAGGCGGCCACCGTGCTGAGCAGGCCCGTGCCGACGGCGGCGCGGCCGGGTTTCGTCGGCGTCTCCCACACGGGGCCGACGCAGAAGTAGTCGGTCTCCGGGTCCGCGTCGGCGGCGAGCGCCTGCTCGTGCGAATGGGTGGAGCGACCGAGGATGACATCGGGTCCCAGGACGGCGCGCGCCTGAGCGCTGGTGAGGTCGCCTTGTCCGACGTGGAAGACGTCGGCGCCGGTCAGCAGGGCGACGTCGGCACGGTCGTTGACCGAGAAGAGCTTCCCGTGCCGGGCCGCGGTGGCCTTGAGCACTTCGAGGGCGGTGATCTCGGCCCTGGCTTCGAGGGTCTTGTCGCGCAGCTGGATGACGTCGACTCCCCCGACATATGCGGCGTCGAGGAACTCGGGCAGATCGCCTTGGGCGGTCCTGGCGTCGGTGCACAGGTACAGGCGCGCTTCGGCCAACCGGGCGTCCCGCCAGGCTCTTCTCGATTCGGAGCCTGAGGGGTGCGGTGGAATATCGGAGGTCATGGTCATAGAGTAGAGGAGTTCGCGGGAGCCTCCCAACGAGGCTGAGAGGGCGTAAGAGCCGACCGTCAGACCTGATGCGGATCATGCCGCCGGAGGGAGAATCCATGCATGTCATCGTCGTGGGCGCCGGAATCATCGGCCTGTCGACAGCGTGGCATCTGCGCCGCCTCGGTGCCGGTGTCACCATCATCGATCCCGCTCCCGGTCAGGGAGCCACGCATGCCGCTGCGGGGATGCTCGCCCCCGCCGCCGAGGTGGTCTGGGGCCAGTCTCCCCTGTACCCGCTGATGCGTGCGTCGGCCCAGATGTATCCGTCGTTCGCCGCTGAGGTGGCGAGCGCCGCGGGTGCCGATTTCGGGCTCACGGACTCGGGGACCCTGGTGTGTGCCGGGGATCGTGCCGATCTGCAGGCTCTGCGTCAGCTGCGCACCGCACAGACCGCCGCCGGTTTCACCACCGAACTCATCACCGGGTCCCGCGCCCGGGAGCTCGAACCGGCACTGTCACCGTCGGTGGCCGGTGCCGTGCGCATCCCCGACGATCAGTCCATCGACCCCCGACGGGTGACGACCGCCCTGCTGTCCGTCGTGTCGGCCACGACCGTCCGCCGACAGGTCACCCGACTCATCCGCCGCGGCGGAATCACCGTCGGCGTCGGGTTCTCAGACGGCGACGAACTCACAGCCGATCAGGTCATCATCACCGCCGGCGCAGAGGCGGACTCGATCACCGGGATGCCGGCCCTGCCGCTGCGGAAGGTGTGGGGTGATGTTCTGCGTCTGCGAGCGCCGGCCGCACTCACACCTCTGCTGCACGGCACGGTCCGCGGACTCGTCAACGGTCGGCCGGTCTACATCGTCGCCCGTGACGACGGCGAGCTCGTGCTCGGGGCAAGTTCTCGGGAAGACGGTCGGGAAGGCACCGATGCCGGAGCCGTCCACCGACTCCTCCAGGACGGTCAGCGCCTGGTCCCCGGCATCCTCGACTGCGAGATCACCGACATCACCACGCGTGCCCGCCCCGGTTCGCCCGATGACCTGCCCATCGTCGGTCGCATCGATGACGGCTGCCTCGTCAGCACCGGGTACTTCCGGCACGGCATCCTGCTGGCCCCACTCGGCGGACGGCTCGGTGCCGAACTGGCCACGGGCGTCTCCCCCGACTGGCTGCCCGCGGGAGGTCTCGATTCCGTCTCCCCCGGGCGGTTCTCTGCCGAACCGCACTCTGCCGAACCGTCCGCTGACGGATCGTCCGCTGTCTCATCCGTCCTCCACCCAACGACCCTGCACAGGAGCACATCATGACCGACACTGCCCACGCACCGACCATCGTCGTCAACGGCGACGAACGAGAACTGGGAGGACCAGCCTCGGTGCTCGACCTCGTCGCGGTGACCACCGGACGCGACCTCCGTACCGACGGAACACCGGCCGACGGGGGACGCATGGGCATCGCCGTGGCCGTCGACGGAGAGGTCGTCCGCCGCGGCCGCTGGGCCGATTTCGCATTGGCCGACGGGCACACCGTCGACATCGTCACCGCTGTGCAGGGAGGCTGACATGTCGTGGACGATCGATGGTGTGGACCTCAACTCACGCCTGGTCATGGGCACGGGCGGGGCGAGCTCGCTGAGCATCCTCGAAGACGCGCTGCTGGCCTCGGGCACCGAACTGACGACCGTGGCGATGCGTCGCTTCGACGCGGCCTCCCGTGACTCGGTGTTCACCCTGCTGCAGCGCCTGGGGATCCGCATCCTGCCCAACACCGCCGGGTGCTATACCGCTCGGGATGCCGTGCTCACCGCGCGGCTGGCCCGAGAGGCGCTCGAGACGAACTGGGTGAAGCTCGAGGTCATCGCCGACGAAGACACTCTGCTGCCCGATCCGGTCGAACTCTTCCGCGCCGCCGAGGAACTCGTCCTCGACGGGTTCACTGTCTTTGCGTACACGAATGACGACCCGGCCATGGCCAAACGGCTCGAGGACGCGGGCGTGGCGGCGGTGATGCCGGCCGGCGCCCCGATCGGCAGCGGCCTGGGCATCCTCAACCCACACAACATCGAGACCATCGTCAGCCGGGCGGGAGTGCCGATCATCCTCGATGCGGGTGTCGGCACGGCTTCCGATGCCGCCCTGGCCATGGAGCTCGGCTGCAGCGCCGTCCTGCTGGCTTCGGCCGTGACCCGTGCCCACGATGCGACAGCGATGGCGCGGGCGATGGCTCTGGCCGTCGAGTCCGGGCATCTGGCCGCGGGTGCGGGTCGGATCCCCAAGCGGTCTCTGGCCCAGGCATCGTCGACCTTCGACGGAATGGTCGCAGCGCAGTGACCGGCGTTGGGCTGACTCCTCTGGTCGAACCGGTCGAGGCACTGAGCCGCGAGGAGATCGAACGCTACGCCCGACACCTCAGCCTGCCGGGCATCGGACTCGAGGGTCAACGGCGGCTGCGGGCCGCCTCGGTGCTGGTCATCGGGGCCGGTGGCCTCGGGTCACCGGTGCTCAGCTATCTGGCCGCCGCGGGGATCGGATCCCTGACGGTCATCGATGACGATGTGGTCGAATCGTCGAACCTCCAACGCCAGATCATCCACCGCGACGCCGACGTGGCCCGGCCGAAGGTCGACTCGGCGGCCGCGGCGCTGCACCGGCTCGATCCGACGCTGCACGTGCGTCCGATTGCGGGCCGGCTGACCCCGGACAACGCTCTCGAACTCTTCGCATCCCATGACGTCGTCATCGACGGGGCGGACAACTTCGCCACCCGGTATCTGTCCAATGATGCCGCCGAACTCACCGGCACCACGCTGGTATGGGGCACGATCTTCCGGTTCGCCGGGCAGGTGAGCACGTTCGTGCCCGGGCACGGACCGATGCTGCGCGACCTGTTCCCCGATATCCCGGAAGCCGATTCGGTGCCCAACTGCGCCGAGGGCGGTGTGTTCGGGGTGCTGTGCGGGACCGTGGGTTCGGCCATGGCCACCGAGGCGATCAAGCTCATCTGCGGCATCGGCGAACCGTTCATCGGCAGGCTGCTGCGCTACGACGCTCTGGCCGGGGAGTATTCGACGCTGCGGTTCTCCTCCGATCCCGACCGGCCAGCGGTGACCGACCTCGCCGAGGTGGCCGCCGCGTGTGCGGCGACCGCTTCGTCCGGTGTGGGTTCCGGGGTCGAGGAGTTCGAACCGACCGAGCTGGCCGACTCCCGTGAGCAGGTGATGCTGGTCGATGTGCGTGAGGATTGGGAGCGGGAGTCGTCCTCGATTCCCGGCTCCGTCCATGTTCCTCTGGCGCTCATCCGCGACCGGGGGTGGAACGCGCTGAGCGGAGTGATCGACGGCGAGGCGCATGCTGCCGACACCGTGAACGACCTCGTCATCCACTGCAAGTCGGGTGCCCGTTCGGCCGAGGCCGTCGGGATCCTCGCCGGTACGGCCCCGGCAGGGGTGCGCCTGCGCTCGCTTGCCGGCGGCATCGATGCCTGGGCGGCTCAGCAATGATGCCTCGGAGCAGAGTCGCTGACCGTCGGCGATCGGTCATGGGTGAGGTGTCGGATCGGTCAGTCTCGCCGCGAGACCGCGCTCACCGGCTCGCATCACGATCGCATGCATCAGGCTCGCGACAGGTCGGAGGATTCTGATCATCGTCCTCGTCGAAGTCACACACCAATAGGACTCGACGCGTGTGGTCCCCTCGTGCTCGCTCAAGGTCCACACGCCTTCGCCGCGCAGATCACCGTCGACACGGAGCGCGACCCGATTCGGAGCCTGCAGGGCATCGACCTCGATGGTGAATCGCAGCGGCATCCCGATGGGTGTGCGCACGACGATCTGCGCTCGACTGCCCGATCGCAGCTGGTTCCCGACGGGTTCGGCCGCGGCAAGTCCCGGCCACCACTGCGGCCACTCATCCACCCGTTCGAGAACAGCCCAGACAGTGTCGACGTCGGCGTCGACGCTCCATCGATCGTCGAAATGGAAGGGTGATGATTCCCCTGGCCGCGGTGTCACATGTTCGTGGCTCATGGTACGACGGTAGTGTGAAAGACGTGAGTGAGAACAGCAATGTCAGCAGCCGTCGCCCCTCTCCTTTGGGCGGTCGCAAACCGACGAAGGACGATCTCGCAGCTTTCGCGACCGACGATCCGAACGCGATCGACGATATTCTGCCCATCGATTCTGCCGGGCTGAGGCTGCTCATCGTCGGCGTCAACCCGGGTCTGTGGACCGCGGCGGTCAATGCACCGTTCGCCCGTCCCGGCAACCGGTTCTGGCCGTCCCTGTTCGAGGCGGGACTGACCGACCACCTCGTCGATGCCTCCCGCGGACTCGACCCGGCCGATGAACAGCAGCTGCTGGGTCGCGGCATCGGTCTGACCAACCTCGTCGGACGTGCCACGGTCCGCGCCGACGAACTGTCCCGGCAGGAGCTGCGCGATGCTGCCGCCCATCTCATCGAGCGGCTTGCCGACATTCGACCGCGTGCCGTCGCGATCGCCGGCATCACGTCGTTTCGGACCGGTTTCGCACTGCCGAAGGCACAGTTCGGTCGGCAGGACACGTCGCTCATCGCAGGGTGGCCGGACTCGGTGGCCCTGCATGTGGTGCCTCAGCCCAGCGGCCTCAACGCCCACTACCAGGTTGCCGACCTCGCCCGGATCTGGCGTGAGGTGTGGGAGAGCATCGACGATTGACGCGTATCGTCCCGCGGGAATCGACACGTCTATGTGCGTGGGCTCAGTCAGCTCAGGAACGGTGGGGAATGCCTCCCGGCTCATCGGGATCCGAGATGTTCCCGAATCCCGGTGAGCAGCAGTTCCTCCACCGGACTCAACGGCTCGAAATCGGCGTCGTAGACATCGACACTGACGGTCGTCCGCCCGAGCCTCAACGGTGGGGGCTGCTCGGCCCGGCGGATGTATCGCCAGGGAATGTGCACCTGCCACGTCGGGTCGTCAGTCTCTTCGACCCCCTCCGCCGGTGGTGTTACGCCGGAGTCAGCGGTCGGAGGAGCCCCTCCGGCCCCGTCTGCCGGTGTCGTCGTCTCCCCGATCTTTGCCGTCGGTGGTGGTGTTCCAGCCTCACCAGCTGGTGAGTCGGTCGATGGCAGGTCGGACCCGACCACCGGGTTCGGCGGACCAGTTCCCGCCGGAAACCCCGGCGGACCGGCTCCTGCCGGAATCCCCGGCGGGCCGGTCGTCTCGCCGACGACCTCGCCGTGGGCCAAGCCCGGGTCGGGCTCACTGATCGGTCTCGTGCGCGAACGGTACCGGTGGCCCGTGGGCGTGACCACTTCAAGCGCATCCGGAGTGGCGTTGTGCCGCCACCCCGCCAGCTCCTTCGCATAGTTACACGCCGCGCACAAACCGGAGGAATTCTCCCACTCGGTATCTCCACCGGCAGCGAACGAGACCGCATGATCGGCCTGCCTGATCGGAGCCTCGCACCACGGCGAGCGGCACACATCGTCACGCATGACGACCATACGCCGAAGCAAACCGGAGAACTCCCGCCGGCGAGAATCCATCCGCACCAACTGCCCATCCTCAGGCCGCGTATACAGGCGACGCAAGAACACCGCAGCATCATTCTCCGCCACGAAGTCACGCGCCACATGGGCCGGAATCGGACCAACCCCGGGAAACCACGCAGACTCCTCCCCCGACGCGAACAGACTGCTGGCCTGCATGATCAGATGCACCTCGGTCGGCACCGCCGCAGCGGATTCCTGCCCGGTCACACGTTCGACCAAAAGGTCCGCAGCAATCTGGCCCTGCGACCGACCGCCAGCATCGCCCGTGGCGATGACCGACTGCGCCGACTTCGTCAGGTTCGCAAAAGCAGCGACCGCCTCCGGCATCGGCAGCAGCGCAGTCAGATAAGCCATATCGCCAGGCGCAGGACGCACACTCACCGACCGCTCCTCAACACAACGCTCCAAGTGATCAACCGCGGCCCGCTGGTCAAGCCTCTGA
>NZ_JABKDE010000007.1 GCF_013623835.1 Brevibacterium oceani
CGGTGGTGATAGTGGTGGGGAAACGCCCGGTTAACCGTTCCGATCCCGGTAGCTAAGCCCATTCGCGCTGATGGTACTGCAACTTGGTGGTTGTGGGAGAGTAGGTGACTGCCGCAATATTTTTTGGTGGAGGGAGTCTGTTTCGGCAGGCTCCCTCTTCTTCTTTGTGTGGTCCTGTCTGACGTGTGGTGTTGGGTGGGGCCTTTCCTGTATTCACCGGGTTGTCGACCATGTGTGGGTGCTGCTGGTGTGGGTGCTGCTGCTGTTGATGGGTGGTGTGGTGTGTGGCTGGCTGGTGGTCGTCGTTGAAGGCGGGGCGCGTTCGTCGAGTGGTGGACGGGTCTGCAGTTAGGTGACGGCTTGAGTGGCGGTCTGCCGGGCGGGTTGTGGGTCGATAGAAGCGATGCGCCTTGAACGACGAGCCGCCGGCCGCTGCCTCGTGGTGTCAGTCGGGCAGGCCGAGGAAGGCTCGGAACGTTTCTGCACCGGCGACTTCGACCTCACCAGGGTGTCGTCGAAAGTCCTCGGAGAACAGCACCATCTTGTTCTCGATCTGCGTGGTGCCATTCTGGCCGATGGTGCGTCGGTCACCGTTGGGGGAGTACCCGAGTTTCTCCGACACCCTTCGGCTCGCGACATTGCCGTCGAAGTAGGCGGTCTCGAACCGCTCAGCTTCGAAGTGCGTGATGAACGCGTCGATCATGATTCCGCGTGCCCATGTGCCGAGGCCTTTGCCCTGTTCGGCTCGTGCCAGCCACGACCCGGTGGACACCGTGCGTGTCTGAGGGAATCGGCGGCCGGTGACTCCCTGAATACCCACGATTCTTTCCCCGACACGGACCGTGAACTCGATGGTCCAGTCGTCGACGGTGAAATTCGCCCGTGTCGCCCAGTGATACTGAGCCAGATTCCGGGCGATCTGCTCATCGCTGCCCGAATCCCAGCCGACGATGAAAGCCTGTACGCCATTTCGCCTCACACCTCCACGGGCGATCTCAGCGAGTTCGGGAAGGTCGGCCTCCCGTACTGGCGAGAGCTCCATATCTCCGGAAGACAGACGAAGTGCATACGGCGGCCAGATGTCCTCGATGACCATTCGTCGCGTTCCTCCATTCCGCATCTCCACGCCGATGACGGCGACTGCGCTCTTATATCCCACTTGAAGTGAGCGGACAACGTTGTCCATCAGCTGGTCGCGTGGAATCCTGTTATACGGGTCACGGTATGTTTGCCGGCATGAGTCTACATCCATCACTGCAGCCAATCTTCGACACAGTTCTCCAGCGCAATCCTGGAGAGTCGGAGTTTCACCAAGCGGTACAGGAAGTTCTTTATTCCTTGGGACCCGTCGTGGACAAGCATCCCGAATACCTCGAGCTCTCTGCCCTCGAGCGTCTGTGCGAACCCGAACGCCAGATCATCTTCCGCGTCCCCTGGATCGATGACTCCGGCGTCGTCCAGATCAACCGTGCGTTCCGGGTCCAGTTCAACTCGGCTCTCGGCCCCTACAAAGGCGGTCTGCGCTTCCACCCGACCGTCAACCTCGGCATCGTCAAGTTCCTCGGTTTCGAGCAGATCTTCAAGAACGCCATCACCGGACTGCCCATCGGCGGCGGCAAGGGCGGATCGGATTTCGACCCGAAGGGGCGCAGCGACCGTGAGGTCATGCGCTTCTGCCAGTCATTCATGACCGAGCTCTACCGCCACATCGGCGAATACCGCGACGTGCCGGCAGGCGACATCGGCGTCGGCGGTCGCGAGATCGGCTACCTCTTCGGACAGTACAAGCGGATCATGAACTCGTACGAGGCCGGCGTGCTCACCGGCAAGGGGCTGTCCTACGGCGGATCCATGGTCCGCACCGAGGCCACCGGCTTCGGAGTCGTGTACTTCCTCAAGGACATGCTTGCCGCAGCGAAGAAGAACATCGATGGTCGGACTGTCTCCGTCTCCGGATCGGGCAACGTCGCGGTGTTCGCTGCCGAGAAGGTCACGGCCTTCGGCGGCACCGTCATCACCATGTCGGACTCGTCGGGATTCATCCATGATCCGGACGGCATCGACACTGAGATCGTCAAGCGCATCAAGTTCGAAGAGCGCGGCCGTATCTCCGAGTACGTTGAGCAGCGCGGTGGGCGCTCCTCCTACCACGAAGGCGGCAACGTCTGGGACGTCGAGGTCGATGTTGCGCTCCCATGTGCGACTCAGAACGAGCTCGACGGTGACTCGGCCGCAACCCTGGTGAAGAACGGCGTCATCGCTCTTGCCGAGGGTGCGAACATGCCCTGCACTCCGGACGCTGCGAGAATCTTCTCCGAGGCCGGCGTCCTCTTCGCCCCGGGCAAAGCGGCGAACGCCGGAGGCGTCGCCACCAGTGCCCTGGAGATGCAGCAGAATGCCAGCCGCGACTCGTGGGACTTCGACTTCACCGAGGCGCGCCTGGCCGAGATCATGGGGGATGTGCACGACAGCTGCGCAGCCGCCGCCGACGAGTTCGGTTCACCCGGTGACTATGTCGCCGGCGCCAACATCGCCGGATTCATCCGCGTCTCCGAAGCGATGCTGGCCCAGGGGGTCGTGTGATTCGCTGACGCAGCGGATGTCGCGCGGTGCTGCCGCCGGCGCGCCGATCGACATCGCCTGACGAAGAGCCCTGTACCGGGCCGGACAGCTTCGGAAGGAAGCTGACCGCCCGCGTGCGGGGCCCTTCGCGTGTGTGAGACGGAGGGTTGTGGCTGACTTGGTGGGAGACCGAGTGTCCGCAGTTCGTGGAAGGGGCCACCTCGGCACAGGAGATCTCGGCGGATGTCAGCGGTCATCGGCGATGATCAGTGGTCAACGGGCGCGGTCAGCGACGATCAGCGGGGCCCGATGGTTCCATAGCCCTTGCGCCAACGCAGCAGAGGCCGACTCGTGCCCGCATTCTCACCCGCACCCATCGCCACCACCTCGCCGACGACGATGTTGTGGGTGGCCACTTCGAGCACCTCGGTGAGTTCGAGTTCGAACCAGGCGATCGCCTCGGTGAGCACCGGCTGTCCGGCCTGCGGAGCCGGAAAGGTGTCGATGCCTTTGAGAGATCCGTAGAGCGGCTGCCCCGAAGCTCCGAGGCGTTCGGAGATGTCCCTCTGCTTCGCATTCAGCAGCGAGATCGCGAAATGCGAGCTCACCTCCAGGGTCTCCATCATCCGCGAACCTGAGTAGATGCTCACGGCCATGGTCGGCGGATCATAGGAGACGTCGAGGAACGAATCGACGGTGATCGCGTGCAGCGCGGTGCCGCGGGTCGCGGAGACGACGGCGACGGCAGCGGCGATGTCATCACTGAGCTCCCGATAGCGTTCTGTGAGGGATTCGTCGTGGGCCTGGTCCATGACTCACATTCTAGGGAACTACAATGGAGCCATGACCATTCCAGCTTCAGGCGGTTCAGCAACGATCGAGCGCGAGCAGTCCGAGCAGCTTGTCGAGCCCGGAGACCACGAGCGCTTCAGCCACTACGCTCCCAAGGACAAGATCATGGAGTCCATGGTGACCGGGACTCCGCTGATCGCCTTGTGCGGAAAGGTGTGGGTGCCCACTCGCGACCCGGAGCGGTTCCCGATCTGCCCCAAGTGCAAAGAGATCTACGAGACGATGTCCGAAGGACCGCAGGAGTAGATGTCCGCGGAACGTCTCCCATCAGCACCTGGGACCTCCGCTGCAGAACAACTTCCACCGGCTTTCCCCGAACGCGCCGCTTGGGGAACGGCCGGAAAGTTGCGTGCGTGGCAGGCGGAGGCCCTCGAACTCTACTTCCAGAAGCAGCCGAAGGACTTCCTGGCCGTCGCGACTCCCGGCGCCGGTAAGACCACATTCGCTCTGCGTCTGGCCGCCGAACTCCTGGCTCAGCGAGTCGTCAACCGCGTCACCGTCGTCGCCCCCACCGAACATCTCAAGGTGCAGTGGGCCGATTCAGCGGCGCGTGTCGGCATCAAACTCGACCCCCACTTCAAGAACTCCCAGGGCAGGCACGCACCCGGCTTCCACGGAGTGGCACTGACCTACGCCCAGGTGGCAGCGAAGCCGGTCCTCCACCACAACCGGACCGCCGCCGGCCGCACACTCGTCATCCTCGACGAGGTCCATCACGGCGGTGACGCACTGTCATGGGGCGACGCGGTCCGGGAGGCCTTCGGCCCGGCGGTGCGCCGACTGTCCCTGACAGGAACCCCGTTCCGATCGGACACCTCACCGATCCCGTTCGTCACCTACGCTCCCGACGAGAACGGCATCCGCACCTCGGTGGCGGACTACTCCTACGGATACGGCCGCGCGCTCAAGGACTCCGTCGTCCGACCCGTCCTCTTCCTCGCCTACGCCGGGGCCATGAGCTGGCGAACCAAGGCCGGCGACGAGATGTCCCACGTCCTCGGTGAGGAGACGACGAAGGACATCAACGCACAGGCCTGGCGCACAGCGCTCGACCCCAAGGGCGACTGGATCCCAGCCGTGCTCAAAGCCGCCGACCTCCGGCTGACCGAGGTCCGCCGCACCGTCCCCGACGCCGGCGGCCTCGTCATCGCCACCGACCAGGAGGCGGCCCGCGCCTACGCCAAACGCCTCCACGACATCACCGGTGAGAAGCCGACCGTCGTGCTCTCCGACGAGGCCGGTGCATCGGAGCGGATCGAGCAGTTCCAGAACTCCACCGACAGGTGGATGGTGGCCGTGCGAATGGTCTCCGAAGGCGTCGACGTCCCACGTCTGTGTGTCGGTGTCTACGCGACCTCGTCATCGACCCCGCTGTTCTTCGCTCAGGCGATCGGGCGCTTCGTGCGTGCTCGCAAACGCGGAGAGACCGCCTCGGTGTTCCTGCCTTCCGTGCCGGTCCTGCTGGCGCTGGCGAACACGATGGAGGTCGAACGCGACCACGCCCTCGATCGTCCGACGAACGAAGACGAGAACGACGTCGTCGTCTTCGACGAGCAGGCCATGGAACAGGCGAACCGGAACGAAGGCGCCTCATCCGACCAGCTCGGCTCCTTCGAAGCCCTCGGCGCCGAAGCCCTGTTCGACCGTGTCCTCTACGACGGCGGCGAATTCGGCACCGGCGGTGCCATCGGTTCGGAGGACGAACTCGACTTCATCGGGATCCCCGGACTGCTCGAACCCGATCAGGTCCACGAACTGCTGCGCACCCAGCAGGCCAGGCAGGCCAAACGGAAGACCGCAGCGACACCGCCACAGCCGGAGACGGCCACCAGCGAACTCGAGCACCGGGCGATGAAGGAAGAGCGCAACCAGCTGCAGAGCCTCGTCGGCGCTTGGTCACGCCGTACCGGCACCCCGCATCAGAACGTGCACGTCGAACTGCGCAAGGCCTGCGGGGGACCGGCCGTGGCTCAGGCCACCCGCGAACAGATCCAGGCCCGGATCGCGAAGCTGCAGGGCTGGTTCGTCGGCAAGAAGTGACGCCGGTCGCGTTCAGTCTGTGTAGAAGACGGTCGGGATAGCCGGTTCGCCGTCCTGCAGACGGCGAGCCGAGCGCGGCAGCTCGGCCAGAGACTCGTCGTGGCGGGCACAGGCCTTCTTCACTCCGGCGGCACCGATGAAGTCCTCGTCGACCTCACCGTCGATGACGAGATCGACGCTGAGCCGACGTCCCTCGCCGACGTCTCCGGGCAGGGACGGAATGCCGACGGCCTCCTCGACGGCGATCGCACCGTCGATGAGTCTCAGCGCCTCCTTGTGCCCGCCCCGCGAGGGTTTGCCGGACGAGTGCTTGGCCACGGACGTCCATTCCCCGGCTTCGTCGGCGCGCGCCACGAGCTTGTACACCAGGCCGGCCGCCGGTGCTCCGGACCCAGTGACGACGCGAGTGCCGACGCCGTAGGAATCGACGGGGGAGGCCGCCAAGGCCGCGATCGCATACTCGTCGAGGTCGCTCGTGACCGTGATCGTCGTGTCATGGGCGCCGAGGCGGTCCAGCCCGTCCCGGACCTCCCTGGCCTGCTCGATGAGATCCCCGGAATCGATCCGCACCCCGCCGAGGTCCGTGCCGGCCAGTTCGACCGCGGTCGCCAGCGCGTCCTCGACGTCGTAGGTGTCGAGCAGGAGAGTCGTGTCCTGGCCCAGCGACTTCAGCTGAGCGGCGAAGGCCTCACGCTCGGAATCATGGAGGAGGGTGAAGGAATGCGCCGAGGTGCCGATCGTGCGCAGCCCGTACCTCAGTCCTGCAGCCAGATTCGACGTCGACGCGAAACCGCCGATGACGGCCGCCCGTGCCGCAGCCACTGCGGCATGCTCGTTCGTTCGTCGTCCGCCCATCTCCGCACACGGGCGATCACCGGCGGCCTGCGCCATCCGAGAGGCCGCCGAGGCGACCGCGCAGTCATAGTTCATCGCCGAGAGGATGAGCGTCTCGAGGATGACGCCCTCGGCGAACGTCGATTCGATCGTCAGCAGCGGTGAACCGGGGAAGTAGACTTCACCCTCGGCATAGCCGCGGATGGTCCCGGAGAACCGGTAGTTCGCCAGCCAGTCGATGGTGCGATCGTCGACGATCTGCTCACGGCTGAGATACGACAGCTCCGCATCGTCGAAGCGGAAATCCCGGATCATCTCGAGGATCCGCCCGGTGCCGGCGACGACACCGTAGCGACGACCGGCAGGAAGTGTGCGGCCGAAGACTTCGAAGAGGCTCTTGCGGTGTGCGGCGCCCGATTCCAAGGCGGCCTGCACCATCGTCAATTCGTACTGATCCGTGAAGAATGCCGTCGAATCGGTGCGTGTGAGATCACTCATAGGCGCGATCTTACGTCACGACAGCGTCAGTCTTCTGCCGTAAGCTGGAAACGTGAGCAATCCAACGACACCAGTTCTGGAGCCGGACGTCGACGTCCGACCGGTCGAAGACCTGGCCAAGCCCTGGCGGACCGTGGTCTTCAACGACCCGGTCAATCTCATGAGCTATGTCAGCTTCGTGTTCCAGAGCTACTTCGGCTATTCCGAGGACAAAGCCGATTCACTTATGCTCGAAGTCCACGAGAACGGCCGCTCCGTCGTCGCCACCGGTGGTCGCGAAGCGATGGAGCGGGACACCCAAGCGATGCACGAATACGGCCTCTGGGCCGCATGCCAACCCGATTCAGGATCCGACTGAGATATGGCCGCCATCGACGCTCGTGGGGACGACATCGTCCTCAGACTCGAGGACAACGAACGTTCTCTCATGCTCACGGTCTTCACCGACCTCGCCGAACTCCTGTCCGAGGCCGACGACGGTGATGCAGACCGACCGGACTCGGAGAACTGGGAAGCCCGGCTCAGACTCGTCGATCGCCCTCGCCCCGAGGACCCGGCGCTGCTGCGGCTGCTGCCCGATGTCGACCCCGACGACGAAGAACGCTCCGCCGAGTTCCGGCGGCTCACCGAATACGACCTCAAACAGGCCAAGGCGCACAATGTGCGCATCGTGCTGCTGGGACTGAGCAAGAGCAGCGACATCACCCTGACCCACGACGAGGTCCTGGCCTGGATGAAGGGACTCAACGACCTGCGGCTCGTGTTCGCCGTGCGCCTGGGCATCGATTCCGAGGAAGCGCAGGAGGAGAAATACGCCCACCGCGAGGACCTCTCCGAATCGGAAGACCTCACCCTGACCCTGTACGATTTCCTGACCTGGATTCAGGACCGACTGACGTCGACCTTGCTGGACCAAGCGCAAGGGGATGACGAGACATGAAACTCACTGCCATCGGCACCGCCGGCTCCTTCCCCGGGCGAGGCACCCTCGCCAGCTGCTATCTCATCGAATCCGACGAGGACACGCCCACCCGCATCATCCTCGACCTCGGCTCGGGAGCGCTCAGCCCGCTCCAGCAGACGATCGACACCGATCGTCTGTCGGCAATCGTGCTCAGCCACCTGCACCCTGACCACTGCATGGACATGACCGGTCTCTACGTCAAGCACTGCTTCGACCCGAAGTACTTCAACGGCGACATCTCCGACACCGGCACGATCCGCACCCGCACCCCGGTGCTCGCGCCTCCCGGTGCGAAGGACCGGCTGACCCGCGCTTACTACACCGATCCCGGTCGGTCCCCGGTCGCCAACGGAGGAGACGATTCGGACTTCGACCACGCCTTCGAGTTCTCCGACCTCGACCACGGCAGCCGACACCAGATCGGAACGCTGACGATCGAGTCCTTCCTCGTCGACCATCCCGTCGAGACCTACGCACTGCGGATCACCGATGCCAAGGGCAGCGTCATCACCTATTCCGGTGACAGCGACGAATGCGACAACCTCGTCGCCGCCGCCGAAGGCGCCGATCTCTTCCTCTGCGAGTCCGCCTTCCAAGAGGACCGTGACACCGCTCGTGGCATCCACCTCACCGGAAAGCGAGCCGGGCGAGTGGCCCAGAACGCCGAGGTGGCTTCGCTCGTGCTCACCCACATCCCGATCTGGACCGACTGCTCCATCGTTCGTGGTGAGGCAGCCGGCGAGTTCCACGGTCCCATCGAACTCGCCAAACCCGGAGCCACCTGGACCGTGTGAGTCCGGCGCCTTCGCGCCTGGCACGTGTGAGCTCGGGCGAAGCGGCATGAGCCGCAGCAGAAGAATCCGCAACGACGAAACGAAAGAGGCAGACAGTGCGCGCAGACGGCCGTCAGGCAGACGAACTCCGTGAAGTCAGGATCACCCCCGACTGGATCAACACCGCAGAAGGGTCAGCTCTTATCGAGTTCGGCAACACCCGCGTCCTCTGCGCGGCCTCGCTGACCGAAGGCGTGCCCCGCTGGCTCAAGGGCCAGGGCCGCGGCTGGGTCACCGCCGAATACGCCATGCTGCCGCGGGCCACCGATTCCCGCAGCACGCGAGAGTCCGTCAAGGGCAAACAGGGCGGCCGCACCCACGAGATCTCCCGGCTCATCGGCCGCAGCCTGCGCGCGGTCATCGACATGGAGAAGCTGGGAGAGAACACGCTCGTCCTCGACTGCGACGTCCTCCAGGCCGACGGAGGGACCCGCACCGCCTCGATCACCGGTGCCTATGTGGCGCTGGCCAAAGCCATCGACAAGGGTCGGTCGACCGGGCTCATCCCCGCCGCCCACAACCCGATCATCGACTCCATCTCCGCCATCAGCGTCGGCATCATCGACGGGCAACCCCTGCTGGATCTGCCCTACGTCGAGGACTCCCGCGCCGAGACGGACATGAACGTCGTCATGACCGGATCGGGCAAGTTCGTCGAAGTCCAGGGAACCGCCGAGGGTGCGCCGTTCGACCGCGATGAACTCGGCCAGCTGCTCGACCTCGCGACCAAGGGCTGCACCGATCTCACCCGCATCCAGAACGAGGTGCTCGGACAGTGACGACGCTCGTCCTCGCCACTCACAACGAAGGCAAGAAGCGGGAGCTGCTGACCATTCTCAGCCCCGTCCTCGGCGCCGACACCACGGTGCTCACCGCCGCCGAGGCGGGCCTCGACGATGTCCCCGAGACCGGAGTGACCTTCATCGAGAACGCGCTCATCAAGGCCCGCGCTGCCGCGATGGCCACCGGGAGGACCGCCATCGCCGACGACTCGGGCATCAGCGTCGACGTCCTCGGCGGGGCACCGGGCATCTTCTCCGCTCGATGGTCGGGCACACACGGCGACGACCGGGCCAACCTCGACCTCCTGCTCGCACAGCTGAGCGACATCGCCGAGGAGCACCGGGGCGCCCAGTTCCGGTGTGCCGCGGCGGCCGTGACCGCGGACGGCCGAGAATTCACCGCCGAGGGCGTCATGCCCGGTTCCCTGGCGACCGAACCCCGAGGCGAGAACGGCTTCGGCTACGACCCGATCTTCGTGCCCGAAGGCTCGACGATCAGCGCCGCACAGATGAGCGCCGAAGAGAAGAACTCCCGCTCCCACCGCAGGATCGCCTTCGACGCACTTGCAGAGATCCTCGCCGCCGAACCCGACCTCTGAGCGGCGGGCCTGGGCTTCTGAGAAGCGGGCCCAGGCCTCTGAAGGATGGGCTCGCGCCCGGCTGATGAGCCCGACTCTGCCCGCTGCTCGCACCGGGTCTCGTTCGCGTTCCCGATCCGGCCCAGCATTCGAACTTCGTCGCCTCACCTGGTGAGAATATCGGTTACACTGACGATGCTTGGGTGTTTGGCGAACGACCCGCTCTGCGGTCGGCGAATTCGAGGAGAACAATGAAGACTCCGCGCATCATGACGTGGGTGGCGGGCGCTGCCGCTGTGAGCCTGTTGCTGACGGCCTGCTCGGCCGGGGCATCGGATTCGGGCGAGGATGCGAAGAAGGATTCGATGACCATCGCCTTCACCGCCGAACCGGTCAACCTCGACTTCACCTCCACCTCGGGGGTTGCCATCCCCGAAGCGCTCATGGAGAACGTCTACGAATCGCTCGTCCGCCTCGACGGTGAGGGCGAGATCCAGCCGGCGCTGGCCAAGGACTGGTCGCTCTCCGACGATCGCACGACCTACACCTTCGAACTGCAGGAAGGCGTGAAGTTCTCCAACGGCGCGGACCTCACCAGCGAGGACGTCAAGTACTCCTATGAGCGGGTGCAGAAGGACTGGAAGAACGCGCTGAAGTCGAAGATGGACATCGTCAAATCCATCGAGACCCCCGACGACGACACCGTGAATATCGAATTGAAGAAGCCGTCGAACACGTGGCTGTTCAACCTCACCAGCCTCGTCGGCGCCGTCTTCGACACCGAGGGCACGAAGGACCTGGCCAACGAGGCCATCGGCACCGGACCCTTCGAGATCGAGAAGTTCACCCGCGGCCAGTCGATCGACTTCGCCGCCCGGGACGACTATTGGGGTGACAAACCCGCCCTGAACTCGGTGCAGTTCAAATACTTCAAGGACGCGGTCTCGGCCTCGAACGCCCTGAAGTCCGGAGAGATCGACCTCGTCTCCAACCTCCAGGCGCCCGAACTGGCCGACGAATACCAGAGCGACGACTACCAGATCGTCTCCGGCACCACCAACGGTGAAGTCGTGCTGTCGATGAACAATGCGAAGGGGATCTTCAAGGACAAGAAGGCCCGCGAAGCAGTCATGCACGCCATCGACCGCAAGGCCGTGCTCGACACCGCCTGGGCAGGCTACGGCGAACTCATCGGCTCGATGGTCCCACCGACGGATCCGTACTACGAGGACCTCACCGGGGTCTGGAAGTACGACCCGAAGAAGGCGAAGGAGCTCGTCGACGAGGCCGGGATCAAGGGGGAGGAGTTCTCCTTCACCGTGCCCAACCTGCCGTATGCGAAGGCGATCTCCGAGATCGTGTCCGCCCAGCTCGAAGAGGTCGGACTCAAGGCGAAGGTGACGACCCAGGAGTTCCCCGCCGTCTGGCTGGACAAGACTTTCACCGAACACGACTTCGACATGTCGGTGATCAACCATGCCGAACCGCGGGACATCCTCACGGTGTTCTCCAAGGACTACTACATCGGCTACGACGATGCGAAGATCAAGAAGATCGCCGAGAAGGCGGACACCGGAACGGAGGAAGAGTACATCTCCGGAATGAAGGAGATCGCGAAGACGATCACCGACGATGCGGCCTCGGACTTCCTGTTCCTGTTCCCGAACCTCGTCATCGCCAAGGCCGACATCGAGGGCGTCCCCGCCAACCGGGTTTCCGACGCGTTCAAGATCGCGGACCTCAGCTGGAAGTGATCGATCCGTTCGATGCTCACCTACGCAGCCAACCGTGCGATCCAGTTCGCACTCTCCCTCATCGTCGCCTCGGTGGTGGTGTTCGCACTGATGAGCCTGCTGCCCGGCAACGCGGCGCAGGTGGCTCTGGGCACCAACGCCACCCCTGAGGCGGTGGCGGCGCTGGAGGTCCAGTACGGCCTCGACCGGCCGCCGGTCGTCCGCTACTTCGACTGGGTTGTCGGCATGCTCGGCGGCGACTTCGGCACCTCCTACGTCACCGGGGCTGCGATCACTCCGGTCATCATCGACAGCGTCCAGGTCACCGCGATCCTCGTCATCTCCGCAATCGCGCTGTCGATCCTCATCGCCGTGCCGCTGGGCACCTTCGCCGCGCTCGAACAGCGCAGCTGGATCGGAGTGACGATCTCCGCGGCAAGCCAGGTGGGCATCGCGGTCCCGAACTTCCTCGCCGCCATCATCCTCGTCATCGTCTTCTCACTCACCCTCGGCTGGTTCCCCTCCCAGGGCTGGATGGCTCCGATCGAGGGCGTCGGCGGATTCCTGCTCCGACTCGTCCTGCCCGTGGTCTCACTGGCGCTGGTGCAGGCGGCCATCCTCACCCGCTATGTGCGCTCGGCTGTGCTCGACGTGATGCGTGAGGACTTCATCCGCACCGCCCGAGCGAAGGGCCTGACCAGAACCAAAGCCCTGTTCGTCCACGGTCTGCGCAACGCTGCGATCCCCGTCATCACAGTCGCCGGTGTGCAGCTGGCGACCCTGCTCGTCGGTGCCGTGATCATCGAACAGATCTTCGTCCTACCGGGCATCGGGTCCGAACTCGTGCGCGCAGTGGCTAACCGAGACCTCATCGCGGTTCAGGGCATCGTCATGGTCCTCGTGCTGCTCGTGCTCATCATCAACCTCATCGTCGACATCCTCGTGCCCGTCGTCGATCCCCGAATCCGGAACGCCGCATGAGTGAGATGCCCACCGGTGCGAACAGCCCCCGCGATGACGTCGCCCTCGACGTGAGCGCGGCGACCGCCTCGGCGCCGGAACCTGCGACCGGGCGCCGTCGCTCACGCCTGCGGCTGAACTCCTCGATGATCATCGGCGCCTGCCTCGTCGTCCTCATCCTCGGCCTCGCCCTGGTCTCCTTCGTCTGGACCCCTTACGGGCCCAGCGAGATCGACCCGGTCGCCAGGCTCCGCGCGGGCAGCCCCGCTCACCCGTTCGGCACCGACAGATTCGGTCGGGACACGCTGACCTGGGTGATGTACGGGGCGAGGATCACGCTCATGGTCGGCGTCGTGGCCGTGGGCATCGCGCTGCTCATCGGCACCCCGATCGGGATCGTGTCCGCGATCTTCGCGAAGCAGCCGTGGGGGATGTGGATCGACGCGGTGATCATGCGCGCCAACGACATCCTGCTGGCCTTCCCCGCCCTGCTGCTGGCGATCATCTTCGCCGCCGTATATTCGCCGGGGACGGGTCCGGCCATGGTCGCCGTCGGCATCGCCGCGATCCCCGGGTTCGCGCGGGTGGCCAGGTCGGGGACGCTGCAGGTGCTCGGCTCCGAATACGTCCGCGCCGCGCGGGCTTCGAATCGTCGGATCCCGGCGATCGCCGTGGTCCATGTGCTGCCGAACATCGCCGGAATGGTCATCGTCCAAGCCTCGGTGGCGTTCGCGATCTCCGTCCTCGCCGAGGCGGGGCTGTCCTTCCTCGGGCTCGGAACCCAGGCGCCGGTTCCCTCCTGGGGGCGGATGCTGCAGGAGTCCCAGCAGTTCCTGTCCACCCATCCGGAGCTCGCCCTGTGGCCGGGACTGTTCATCGCGCTCGCCGTCCTCGGGTTCAACCTCTTAGGGGATGGCCTGCGTGACCGATTCGACCCGAAGATGGACGCCAGGGGTGCCTGAGAACCTGCTCGAGGTCCGCAACCTCACCATCACTCCTGCCGGCGCCGAGGTGCCCGTGCTCGACGACGTCAGCCTCAGCCTGGCGCCGGGGGAGAGGGTCGGCCTGATCGGAGAATCCGGATCCGGGAAATCGCTGACCGCACTGTCGGTCATGGGACTGCTGCCCGAAGAGCTGCACGCGCAGGGCACCGTGAGTCTGCAGGGGCATGGCGGCAACCTCCTCGAGGCGAACGAGAAGACCCTGGCCGGGCTGCGCTCGGACATCGTCTCGATGGTGTTCCAAGAGCCGATGAGTGCGCTCAATCCGCTCATGCGCATCGGCGACCAGATCGCCGAGGTGCTGCGCATCCACGGCAGGGTTCCCCGCGCGCAGATCCCGGGACGGGTGCGCGAACTCCTCGCCGAAGTCCATATGCCCGACCCGGACAGTGCGCGCTTCGCCTATCCGCACCAGATGTCCGGCGGGCAGCGGCAGCGGGTCATGCTGGCCATCGCCCTGGCCAACTCGCCGAGGCTGCTCATCTGCGACGAACCGACGACCGCCCTCGACGTGACCGTGCAGAGACGCATGCTCGACCTCATCGCCGAACGGGTCGCCGCCGTGGAGGCCGGTCTGCTGTTCATCACCCACGACCTCGCCGTCGTCGCCGGTGTCTGCGACCGGGTGATCGTCATGTACCGCGGGCGGATCGTCGAGACCGGCACCGTCACCGAGATCTTCACCGCACCCCGGCACGAGTACACTCGCGGGCTGCTGGCCTCCTCCGACCTCGAGGCCACCGATGACCGCGGTCGCCTGTTCACATTGAAGACCGCGCTCGACTATGCGGGACCGCGCGTGCCGACCCGTGACTCGTCGACGGATGCGAACCGCGCGACGGATGCGAACCGCGCGGCCGACGGTCAGGGTGGGGCCGCCTCGGCGACGGGATCGGCACCGCTCATCGAGGTCTCCGACGTCACTCGCGTCTTCAAGGGTCGGGGCCTCTTCGGTCGTCGACGATCAGACGTCACGGCCCTGGGCAGCATCGACTTCAGCGTCGCCGCAGGGGAGCGGCTGGGCATCGTCGGCGAATCCGGGTCCGGGAAGTCAACGCTGCTGAACATCCTCTCCGGACTCGACCGGCCCACGACCGGGCATGTCAGGGTCGGCGACATCCGGGTCGAGGCGGCGAGCTCGACCGCCCTGCGCGCGTTGCGGGAGAACCTCCAGATCGTGTTCCAAGACCCATTCGCGTCGCTCGATCCGCGCATGAGGGTCGCCGACATCATCGCCGAACCGCTCGTCGCGGCCGGGGTCGACAAGGACGAGAGAAGCGCCAGGGTCGAGGAGATGATCGCGGCCGTCGACCTCGATGCACAGTCCCTGCGGCGCTACCCGCACCAGTTCTCCGGTGGGCAGCGCCAGCGCATCTCGATCGCCCGCGCCCTGGTCACTCGGCCGCAGATCCTCGTCGCCGACGAACCGGTCTCAGCGCTCGACGTCTCGGTGCGCGCCCAGGTGCTCAACCTGCTCGCCGACCTCCTCGAAGACTATGCGCTCACGCTGCTGTTCGTCTCCCACGACCTCGGTGTCGTCAAACACCTGTGCTCGCAGGTCATCGTCATGAAGGACGGTCAGATCGTCGAATCCGGGGCCACCGAGGACATCTACGCGAACCCTCAGGAGGGGTACACCCGGCGTCTCATCGCCGCCACACCGAGCCTCGCCGACGCGCTCGCCGCCACCGGGTGAAACGAATTCAGCACCGGATCGGCCGGGCCACGGCACCGACGGATGTTCGGATTACGGCACCGGGCGCACAAGCACCGACACACGACATCAGAACCATCGAAAGGAAGGGCGGAACGTGACCACCACGCTTGCCGATCACAGTGCGGCCGCTATGGCGGCCGGATACGCATCCGGAGACTTCGACCCGATCGAGGTGCATGCCGCGGTCGTGGACAGGATGGACGAATGCGAACCGGTCATCAACGCCCTGTTCCACCGCGATGACGACCGTTCCCGCGCAGCCGCCGTGGCCAGTGCCGCTCGCTGGCGCGAAGGCAGTCCGTTGAGCGACCTCGACGGTGTGCCGGTGACGATCAAGGAGAACATCGCGCGCCGCGGCGTGCCTCTGCCCAGCGGGCACGCGTGGGTCGAGATGCCGATCTCCGACCACGACGCCCCCATCACTCAGCGACTCGAGGAAGCCGGCGCCGTCATCCTCGGATCGACGACGATGCCCGACTGGGGAATGCTGTCCTCGGGAGTCTCCTCCCTGCACGGAGTCACCCGTTCACCGCTCGACCCGAGTCTGACCACGGGCGGTTCGAGTGCCGGAGCGGGAGCGGCGGCCGCGGCCGGGTACGGCCCCATCCACATCGGCTCCGATATCGGCGGCTCGATCCGCCTGCCGTGCACATGGCTGGGCTTGGCCGGGCTCAAACCCAGTTTCGGTCGGATTCCTCTCGACGCGCCCTACCTCGGGCGGTGCGCCGGTCCGCTCGCACGCCGGATGTCGGATGTCCGGGCCGCCATGGACATCGTCTCCGCCCCCGATGACCGGGACTATTCGCGGCTGCCGCGCTTCGCCTCCGACGATCTTCCGGCCGGCCCCGGCTGCGGGTCAGACGCCCCGTTCGATCCGCGTGGGCTGCGGATCGGTCTGCACCTCGATGCCGGATGCGGAGTGGCCGTCGATGCTCATGTGCGATCCACCATCACCGAGGCGGCCGAGAGCTTCGCCGCGGCCGGTGCCGAGATCGTCATGATCGAGCCCTTCATCGACGATGACCTGCTCCACGACATGGACCTGTTCTGGCGAGTGCGGTCGTGGGCGGACCTCAAGGCGCTGCCGGTCGAGGAGCAGGCGCTCATCCTGCCTTACATCCAGCAGTGGGCCCAGGATGGGGCGGACACCAGCGGCGTCGAGCTGATGAACTGCTATCACAGTGTGCAGGAGATCCGGCGGCGCACCATCGCGGCCACCGCCGGATTCGACCTGGTCATCTCGCCCACGTCACCGGATGCCGCGTTCCCGGCAGAGCAGCCGATGCCCTATCCGAAGGTGCACGAGCCGATGGTGCACGTCGGGTTCACCATGCCCTACAACATGTCCGAACAGCCCGCTGCGACGGTGCTGGCCGGATTCATGCCCGATGGTCGCACCATCGGCGCTCAGCTCACCGGTCGCCGCTTCGCCGACGACGTCGTCATGGCCGCCGGCGCCTGGTTCGAAGATGCCGGCGGTCTTGAGACGCCAGAACGGGCGGCGATGAGCTGAACGCTCACCGCCGCCCGTCGAGGGTCGCGGTGCGGGCGGCGCAGAGTCTCAGAAGTCGAAGAATTCGACCTTGAGCTTGTCTCCGTCGATCTTCACGCTGCCGGAGACCGAGAGAGCATTGCCGTTGGAGAAGTATGAGGAGCCGGCGGCCTTGCCGTCGACGGTGAAGTCGAACTTGCCGGGCTTCTCGGTGAAGAACGAACCAGTGTTCGTGTCACCCGCACTGAACGAGGCCTTCACCTTGGGCATGTCCTTCATGGTCCACTTCGCGGAGTCCTTCTTCGCCAGATCGTCGAGCTTCTTGTCCGAACCGCCGACAGGGATCTCGGTGGGATCGAACTTGATGAACTTGCACTTGGGCTTGATGCTCTTGTTGTCGAAGCACTTCTTGAGCTCGGCCTCGACCTGCTTCTGGACTTCCTTCTGGAACTTATCCGTGGGGGTGAGATCGAGGTTGAGGGTCGTGGGAGACACCTGCCCCTCGTTCGGCTGGCCGCCCGGGGGGAAGGCCTTCGGGAAGTTCACTCCGGCGGTGTCGGAAGCCTCCGAGATCCACTTGTTCGACGGGATCTTGAAGTCGTAGTTGCCGGGGTAGACGGCGAACGAAGTGGTTCCCGACTTCACTTTGTAGTCCTCACCGTTGACGGTGAGACCGTCGGCGGCCGGAACGTCGAGTGAGACGACGTTGAGGTCGGGGCCGGTCATCGTCCATTTGTCGAAGAACAGATCCTGCTTCCCGTCCTTCTTCGCCGCAAGATCGACATTGTAAGGACTGCCGTCGAGCTCATACGAGACGGTGACGGTGCCCTTGTCCCCGTCCACCTTCGACGACTCCACCTTCGCCTTCTCGATCTTCGCCGATGACGCGTCGGTGAACTCCTTGGACAGCAGATCGAGATTCGTGCCCTCCGGGCGCGGTGAGGGCGCGATCTTCTCGGCGGCAGCGAAGTCGCCCTTGTTGAGAGCCTCGACATAGTCCGCGGCCACCTTGTCGGGACCGTAGTTGTTCTTATTGACGCTGCCGATGACGAGGAAGCCGACGAGCACGAGAATGATGACGAGAGCGACCGCACCGAGAGTGATGAAGAGCGGAAGCTTGCTCTTCTTCTTCTCAGGACGGGAATCGGCCCGAGTCGCAGCGGCCTGCGAGCCGGCGAAGCCCGGCGCCGGCGCCGGCTGTGGAATCGCCTGCGACTGTCCGGGCCCGGAGCCGGTCTGATTCGGGTTCGGACCCGAACCGGTCCGGTACTGGCCCGGCTGACTCTGCCCGGCCTGGTTCGGTGCCGCCTGGTTCTGTGCTCCGGGGTAGGGAGTGCCGCTCTGACCGCCAGGGTACGGTGTCTGACCGCCAGGGTACGGTGCACTCGAATTCTGCGCGTTCTGGTACTGACCTCCCTGGTACTGGCCGTTCAGGGGCTGACCGTTCTGAGGGCCGGCACCGGGGTAGGGGCCGGCGGGCGGGTAGACCGGTGCCTCATTCGGCTGCTGGGGTGCGCCGCCCGGCTGCTGTGGGGCCCCACCCTGCTGGTCGGGACCGGCCTGGGAGCCGGGCCCCGAATACTGTGGGGCTCGGTCCTGCTGCGAGGCGGCCGGCGTCACGGTGGGTCGGGCCGAGGAATCCCCACTGGAGCTGCCGAGCGGAGGTGCCTGGTCGTCGGGGACCGACGAGTCAGCAGAGGACTGTGACGATTCAGACGCCTCGGGAGGGGCGTTCGACTCCTCGGAAGGGGAGGACGTTGCGGGGCTCACATCCTCAGCGGCGGCCGAACCTCGGTCGTCGTCGGTGTGCTCGCCAGGCGACTTCGCGCCGCCGGTCTTCGGAGGCTCGCTGGGTGGTGGCGGGAAATTGGGGTGATCGTTCCCGTTGCTCATCGTGGGGTTCATCCTTTGCGTGTACAAGCCTGTCCTGGCGCAATTGTACTTCCCAGAACAGGGAATCGCGCTGTCAATACCGGGAAGCCGGCTCGAAGTCAGCGAAAATGGTGCTGATGCAGACTTCTCCCCACCCTCAGACCCTTCGCCGAACGATCATCAACGCACTCATCGAAGTCGTGAAGATCGACCTCATCGTCGTGCCCGCCGTCTTCGTGGCGGCAATCGTCTTCTGGATCATCGGGCTCGGCTCACAGCTTCCCTATTCGGCCGTTCCCGAATGGGCCTTCGCACTGTGGGCGGCGATCTCGGGACTGAGCGTGACCACCCTCGGCTTCGACTTCTCCCTGGCACCGAGTCTCGTCACTCTCGGACTGTGGCTGCTCGTGGCCGCGGCGGCCAAGCGACTGGTCGCCGGTGTCGCCGCTGCGGACTGGGACGACGATGAGGTCGCACTCGGCCAGTGGTGGACGATCGTCGGCGCCGGACTGGGGACGTTCACACTCGCCTACGCTGCCCCTCTGGTGGCTCTCGCGCTCTTCGTCGGGCAGGCGACGATGACTCCGCTCGGTTTCCTCCGTCTCGTTCTCTTTCTGCTGTCGGCGCTGTTCTTCGGGTGCCTTCGGGTCCGCGGGATCGACGATTTCCCGGGACTGCGACTTCTCGACGACAGAGCCTGGGACGTCGGTGTCAGGCTCGCCCGCCGGCTGGTCTGGGGTGGGCTCGCCGCTGCGGTGATCATCCTCGCGGTCGGATTCGTCCTCCGATGGAGGGAGGTGACCGACTCGATGCAGGTCTACAGTTCGCCGGTCGCCGCAGGCATCGGCCTCCTCATCGTGCAGGTGCTCTTCGCCCCGGGCATTCTCTTCTCTGCACTCTCGTGGTCTGCCGGCACCGGTGTCGGTCTCGGAGGAGCGGGCACGAGTTCGGCGTTCAGCGCGACCGCCTCGCCGGTCCCCGATGTGCCGGTTCTCCAGCTCCTCATCGGGGACTACCCGGCATGGACGGCAGCCGCGCCTGTCCTCCTCGTCGTCCTCGGTCTGCTCTGCACCATCCTCGGACGGTTCCGGGCTCGGGACGTGCTCGAGAGCTCGTGGACGGGGATCGGAGTCGCCGCCGGAATCGTCTTCGTCGGTGCGGAGGTCATCGCGGTCTTCTCCTCCGGTGCACTGGGGCCGCTGGGACTCGCCGATTTCGGTCCCTCTGCGCTCACCTCGGCGCTGGTGATCACTGCGTGGATCGGTGCGGGGATGAGCGTCGGCCTGCTGCTGATCCGATTGTCGAACCTGCAGTCGGGACCGGGTGATGATGGTCTCGGGGTCGACGATGACGGTGGATACTTCGGAGACGACGCCGTCCTCGATGACGACGAGGTCCGCTGAGCAGGGACGCAGGGGTCAGCTGTGACGCCCGGGGGCGGCTGTATCGGGGCCGGGGATGCTGTGCTCAGCGGCAGGCAGGTACGCCGAGGTTCACGGATGAGTCCTCAGACGGGCAGGTCCGAGGTGCCGAAGCACACCGGTCTCAGTTGGTGCCGGGGATGTCGAGGTCCTGCCCGGTGATCTGTTTGAACCAGTCGCCGAGGCCGGTCTGGTATTCGCTCGTGCAGGACAGCTGAGCCTGCTGGGTGATCGCGTCGCGCAGGCACTCCTCGTATTTCGACTGCACCGGCCAGAGGATGACCGAGGACATCGTCGAGAAGATGAGATAGAGGCTGAGCAGTCCGCCGAGGATGCCCAGCGACATGTTCCTCCGCTGCTTCGTCTTGACCACGGCGACGATGTACTTCACCGACCACACGATCGCGGCGATGGCGAAGCCGACGGCGGCGAGCTTGAACGGCAGCTGGTAGGTGAACGTCAGCACCGAGGCGAGGATGAGCAGGATGAGGACGAGCCCGTGTCGTGCCGGAGCCGCCTGCTGCTCCTCTTCGGGAGTCGGGGCCTTCTTCTCTTCAGTGCTGTTTGGTGACGTCACTCCGTCAGTTTCTCACAGACGACTGACAAATGCCTCGGCGGGCTGTGCCCGAACGCCGAACTGTGTCCGACCGTCGAGCGGTGCCCGATCGTCGAACTGTGTCCGGGTGTCGAGTGCCGGGGCGCCTCGCTCCGGCACAGACGTTAGACTGTGCGGGTGCGCATCGTTCTTCTGGCCTCAGGCTCCGGTACCCTCACGCAGGCAGTCATCGACGCATTCGTCGATGGTGCGCGCGGTGTCGACATTTGCGCGGTCGGGTCGGATTCTGCGACGGCAGGTGTCCTCGACCGAGCACGCAGACACGATGTGCCGACCTTCGTCGTCCGTCCCAAGGACTTCACGGACCGTGCGATGTGGAACGAAGCCCTGCGGAAGACCGTCGCCGAGTACGCACCCGATTGGGTGGTCTCGGCGGGATTCATGCGCATCCTCGGCGAGGACTTCGTCGCGGCGTTCCCACAGCACATCATCAACACCCATCCGGCACTCCTGCCCTCGTTCCCGGGCGCGCACGGAGTGCGTGACGCGCTCGCCCACGGGGTGAAGATCGCCGGGGGAACCATCCACCTCGTCGACCCCGGCGTCGACACCGGTCCGATCATCGCGCAGTACGCGGTGCCCGTCGGCGACGATGACACCGAAGAGACCGTGCACGAACGGATCAAGACCCGCGAACGGGAGGAACTCGTCCGCGTCCTCGCCCACCTCGCCCACTCCGACCTCGTCGTCGATGGTCGGCATGTCCGCGGATATGCCGCCTCGGCGACGGTGCCGAACTGAACCCAGCCGTGCGAAGAACCGACCGGCGACCGAACCTCAAGGAGGATCTGTGACAGGAACCCGCGCGATCAAGAGAGCGCTGATCAGCGTCTACGACAAGACCGGTCTGGAGGATCTGGCCCGCGGACTGAACGCCAACGGCGTGCAGATCGTGTCGACCGGATCGACGGCCGCGAAGATCGCCGAGGCGGGGGTCGACGTCACGAAGGTCGAAGAGCTGACCGGATTCCCCGAATGTCTCGAAGGGCGGGTCAAGACCCTCCACCCACGCGTGCACGCCGGGATCCTCGCCGATTCCCGCAAACCCGATCACCTCGAACAGCTGGCCGAGCTCGAGATCGAGCCCTTCGACCTCGTCATCGTCAACCTCTACCCCTTCGCCGACACGGTCGCCAGCGGCGCCGGCTTCGACGACTGCATCGAACAGATCGACATCGGCGGACCCTCGATGGTGCGCGCGGCCGCGAAGAACCACCCCACCGTCACCGTCGTCACCGATCCGACCGACTACCAGGCGGTGCTCGACGCTGCGGCAGGGGAGGGATTCGACCTCGCGGCGCGACGCTCGTTCGCCGCCCGCGCCTTCGCCCATACCGCGGCCTATGACACGGCCGTGGCCGCATGGTTCGCCGCCGAGCTCGGCACCGACGAACAGCCGGCCTTCGCCGGAGTCACCGGTGAGAAGATCGCCGACCTGCGCTACGGAGAGAACCCGCACCAGGCCGCCGCCGTCTACGCCGACGGGACCCGCGGGATCGCCGGGGCCACCCTGCTCGGCGGCAAAGCGATGTCGTATAACAACTACACCGACACCGATGCCGCGATCCGTGCCGCCTTCGACTTCGACCAGCCCGCCGTGGCGATCATCAAGCACGCCAACCCGTGCGGGATCGCCGTCGGTGAGACCGCGGCCGCCGCCCATGCGGCCGCCCACGCCTGCGACCCGCTCTCGGCCTACGGCGGAGTGATCGCAGTCAACCGTGAGGTCGACGCCGAACTCGCCGCGTCGATCAAACCGATCTTCACCGAGTGCCTGGCCGCTCCCTCCTTCACCGAGGAGGCCCTGGAGATTCTGTCGACGAAGAAGAACCTGCGTCTGCTCGAACTCGGCGACGTCGACGTGCCCGCCTCGGAGATCAAGCCGATCAGTGGCGGGTTCCTCGTCCAGGACCGTGATGCCTTCCAAGCCGACGGAGACTCCCCGGAGAACTGGACGCTGGCCGCGGGACCTGCCGCAGCCCCGGAGGTCCTGGCCGACCTCGAGTTCGCGTGGCGAGCCGGTCGGGCCGTGAAGTCCAATGCCATTCTGCTCGCGAAGAACGGGGCCTCCGTCGGCGTGGGCATGGGCCAGGTCAACCGGGTCGACTCCGCAAAGCTGGCCGTCGAGCGTGCCGGAGCCGAACGCGCCGCCGGTTCCGTCGCCGCCTCGGACGCCTTCTTCCCGTTCCCGGACGGCCTGCAGATCCTCATCGACGCCGGCGTCACAGCCGTCGTCCAGCCGGGCGGATCGATCCGCGACGACGAAGTCATCGCGGCCGCCGAAGCGGCAGGCATCACGATGTACCTGACCGGGAGCCGCCATTTCTTCCACTGAGATGAGACACCCTCACCCTCGCCATGCCCGGCGGGGGCGGGGGAGAGGCCCGATCTCAAAGCGGTGGATCTATTGGAAGCGCCGGTACGCGCATCCCACCCGCCGGGATTGGGTGCTGCTCGGCTGCCTCCTCTGGGCGGGCGCTGCCGCAGCATGCACCTTCATCGACTTCCGCCTCGGCGCCGTCGTTCTGGCCGTTGTGCCGGCAGTCCTGGCCGTGTTCAGGGCGATGCCGCCGCCGAGGAACGAGGTGTGGACCAATCGTTCGAAGGCCGTCGACATCACCACATGCGTGCTGTTCGCCGTCCTGCTGATCGGGCTGGCGTTCATCGTCCCGCAGTCGCGATGACCTCGAATATGTGCATCCTCTGGGAAATGGAATCTGCCGGTGCCGTCGCGCCCTAATCAGTGGCAAGGTGAGTGTCGTCAGAGGTTCGCTTCGAACCTTTTCCGATGAAAGGAGACAGCATGGGACTCGACGATCTTACTAACAAAGCCAAGGACGCCTTGAATAGCGATAAGGGTGAAGAGATCAGCGACCAGGGCCTGGACAAGGCCTCGGACGCAGCCAACAATGTCACCGGTGGAAAGTTCGAAGACCAGATCAACAAGGGTCGCGACGGAGCCGACGACAAGCTTGGCAACGAATGACCTTCATTCCATAGCCGCGTCCGGCATGGACAAAGCGCCGAGGAGAATTCCGGTTCTCCTCGGCGCTTTCCTTGTGCGACGGCCCGGTCAGACCGGGCTGGTCTGACCGGGCCGGGGCTGACCAGCCGCATGACCGAGTCTCTCAGCCGAGCTTTTCGATCGGGGCGTAGCGCAGCAGCAGTCGCTTCGACCCGGCCGAACCGAAGTCGACGACCGCGACGGTCTTGTCACCGACCCCGTTGACCTCGGTGACGGTGCCGAGGCCGAAGGACTCGTGCGAGACCTTCTCTCCGACCTCGACGGAGATGACCTCTCGATTGGGGCGGATCCGATTGGGGAATCCGGCCACCGGCGCCGAGGCGGACGAACCGGAACGCGAGCGGGACGAACCGCCTGTCGAACGCGACGAACCTAAGCCGCCGGAGTATCCGGACGACGAGCCCCCGGAGCCGTACCCACCGGGCCCGTACCCACCCGATCCGAATCCGCCGGACCGCCCACCGGATCCGAATCCACCGGAGAAGCTGCCTGTGTTCTCCCAGGTGATGAGGCTCTCCGGGATCTCGCCGAGGAATCGACTCGGCGGGTTGTACTGCGGCTGGCCCCACATGCTTCGGGTCTCGGCACGGGTGACGAGCAAACGCTGACGGGCGCGTGTGAGCCCGACATAGGCCAGGCGGCGTTCCTCGGAGAGCTCCTGCGGATTCTCGAACGACCGGGCGTGGGGGAAGCCGCCGTCCTCGAGACCGGTGAGGAAGACGACCGGGAACTCCAGCCCCTTCGCCGTGTGCAGCGTCATCAGCGTGACCTGACCGAGTTCGGCATCGGGGATCTGATCGGTGTCCGAGGCCAGAGCCACCTGCTCGAGGAACTGGTCGATGGCCGCAGGGCCCACCCCGGGAGCCGCTTCGACAGCCGATTCCTCGTCCTCGGCAGCCTCGTCTGAGCCGGTGTCGGACGTGGCGGCCCGCGGACCGGTCGATTCGTCGTCACGGTCGGCCGCCTCGGCGTCGGTGCCTGCCACATCTGCCGCCGTGGCGGACTCCGCACCCGATGCCTGCGAACCAGAGCCATCGCCGTCGGAATCGACGGCGGCGGCCTCCCGTGTGGCAACGAAGTCTTCGGCCACAGCGACGAGCTCGGCGAGGTTGTCCACCCGCGATTCGTCCTGCGGATCCGTGCTCTTCTGCAGCGACTCGAGGTAACCGGACTGTTCGAGGATCGCCTCGATGACCCGCGACAGAGGAGAGGACTCGGCTGTCGAGCGCAGATCCTGCATGAGATCGTAGAACTTCTGCACCGAGGTCAGGGCGCGCGAACTCAGGTGAGGGATCTCATCGAGCCGGCCCAGCGCAGTGTAGAAGCTGATGCCCTCGCGGTCGGCAAAGTCGGCGATGAGACCCTCGGTGCGATCACCGATGGAGCGTTTGGGCACATTGAGGATGCGACGCAGATTGACGTCGTCATCGGGATTGGCGACCACGCGGAGGTAGGCGAGGGCGTCCTTGATCTCTTTGCGCTCGTAGAAGCGGGTGCCGCCGACGACCTTGTAGGGAATGCCCGACCGCACCAGGGCGTCCTCGATCGCACGCGACTGCGCGTTCGTGCGGTAGAAGACGGCGAAGTCACCGTAGGTGTACTGCTCCTCGTCGATGAGGTCGTCGACGCGGTCGACGATGAACCGTGCCTCGCCCTGCTCGTTCTCGGCCACCCAGCCGATGATCGGCTCACCCGAGCCTTCGGAGGTCCACAGCTTCTTCTCGCGCCGATCGTCGTTGTTCGCGATGACCGCGTTCGCCGCGTCGAGGATGTTCTGCGTCGACCGGTAGTTCTGCTCGAGCAGGATGGTGTCCGCGTTCGGGAAGTCCTTCTCGAACTCGACGATATTGCGCACCGTCGCCCCGCGGAAAGCGTAGATCGACTGGTCGGCGTCGCCGACGACGGTGAGTTCGGCGCCTGTGGACCCTCCGGCACCGTCGCCGGCCAGAGCCTTGATGAGCGCGTACTGAGCCGGGTTCGTGTCCTGGTACTCGTCGACGAGGATATGACGGAACCGACGACGGTAGGAATCGGCCACCTCGGGGAAGGCTCCGAAGAGGTGAACGGTCTCGGCGATGAGGTCGTCGAAGTCGAAGGCATTGGCCAGTCGCAGGCGGGAGGTGTAGCGCTTGAAGACGTCGGCGAGCACCTCATCGGCAGGGTTGTTCGGTCGTGGGATGAAGTCGTCGGGCGTCTGCAGGTCGTTCTTGAGGTTCGAGATCCGATGCAGGATGGCCCGCGGTGCGTACTTCTTCGTATCCAAGCCGAGCTCCTTGAGGATCTGAGCGACGAGGCGCTGAGCGTCCTGAGCGTCGTAGATCGTGAAGTTCGACTTCATGCCCAGCACCTTCGCCTCCCGGCGGAGGATGCGCACGCACGAGGAGTGGAACGTCGAGACCCACATGGCACGCGAAGCCGGGCCGACGATGGAGGAGACGCGTTCGGCCATCTCCTTGGCCGCCTTGTTCGTGAAGGTGATGGCGAGCACCTCGCCGGGGTGGGCGCGTCCGGTGGCCAGCGCATAGGCGATGCGGCGGGTGAGCACCGTGGTCTTGCCCGATCCGGCCCCGGCGACGATGAGCAGCGGGGAACCGGTGTGGATCACGGCCTCGCGCTGCCTGGGATTGAGCCCGGTGAGGAGTTCGGCCGCCCGGGAATCGGCGCCGGCGGCATGGTCGATGTGTTCAGCTGCAGCAGTCATGTCGCCATCAACGATACCGTCAGCCTCTGACACGACACGATCCCGCCGTCCTCCCCACCCCATTTGCTACGTGACGGCGGCCCAGCAACCTCGCGCAAGGTTGCTGGGCCGCCGTCAGGTAGCAATCAGTGGATGAAGACGGCTATGAGGACGTTGAGGACCGCGAATGCGAACGTCAGATGCGCCATCGTGGCCGAGGGGCTCTTCACTGCTGTGATCACTCCTCCCTCGGCGGGGGCCGATGCGGTGAAGGCCTTCTCCTTCTTATTGCCGATGAAAGCGAAGACGGTGACGAGGATCGCCACGACGATTTTGATCCCGAGCTTCATGTGGTTGACGTCCCCGTCGCCCATCTCCGCCAGACCCATGAGCAGCAGTCCCGTGATGAGCTGCAGATAGGCCGCGTGGAGCATTCCGGGCACCACTTTCGGTGAGCGGATGACCGTGAAATAGCCGCCGACGATGATCGCCATTCCGACCAGATGCAGGGTCAGCAGAATCTCGCGTAGAATTTCCATAGCGTTCATCGTAGTGGCATGATGGTGTCTCGTGAGCGCGGGCCCCTGAACTGGTCACGCTGTTCCGCCCTGGTGTAATGGCAGCACGCCGGCCTTTGGAGCCGTGCAGTATAGGTTCGAATCCTATGGGCGGAGCTGGCCCAATCCGACTTGCGAAGGATTCAACTATGTCGCAGACTTCACCGACCGCCGTCATCGTACTGGCCGCCGGCCAGGGAACCCGTATGAAGTCGGCGCTTCCCAAGGTGATGCATCCCATCGGAGGGCGCTCCCTGCTCCACCATGCCGTGTCCGCCGCGGCCGGCACCTCGCCCGAGCATCTCGTCGTCGTGGTCCGTCACGAACGCGACCAGCTCGTCGCCCATCTCGACTCCCTGCCCCTGGCCTCCCAGCGCACACTGCTCATCGCCGATCAGGATGAGGTTCCCGGCACCGGCCGAGCCACCGAATGTGCGCTCACCCAGCTCCCCGAGGATCTCACCGGCACCATCGTCGTCACCTACGGCGACGTTCCGCTGCTGACCACCGAGACCATCAACGGCCTCGTCGCGGTCCATGAATCCGCCTCGAACGCCGTGACCGTCCTGTCCGCCGAGGTGGACGACCCCAGCGGGTACGGCCGCATCGTCCGCGATGCGAACGGATCCCTGCTGCGCATCGTCGAGCAGAAGGACGCCGACGAGACCGAACGGGCCATCAGCGAGATCAACTCCGGCATCTACGCCTTCGACGCCTCCGCCCTCAAGGAGGGCCTGGCCTCCCTGACGACCGACAACGCGCAGGGAGAGAAGTACCTCACCGACGTCATCGGCCACTCCCGCGAGGCCGGCCGCCCCGTCGCCGCCACCGCCACCGACGATCTGTGGCAGGTCGAAGGCGCGAACGACCGAGTCCAGCTGGCGCAGCTGGGCAAGGAGCTCAACCGCCGTCAGTGCGAGAAGTTCATGCGCGCCGGCGTCTCCGTCATCGACCCCGACACCACCTGGATCGACGTCGACGTCTCGATCGGCCAGGACGTCACCATCCTGCCCGGCACCCAGCTGCTCGGCGCCACCGACATCGCCGCTTCCGCCGTGATCGGACCCGACACCACCCTCAAGGACACCGAGGTGGGCGCAGGTGCCCACGTCGTGCGCACCCACGGTGAACTCGCCCAGATCGGACCCGACGCCAACGTCGGACCGTTCGCCTACCTGCGACCCGGGACCAGCCTCGGCGAAGGTGGAAAGATCGGCACCTTCGTCGAGACGAAGAACGCCGACATCGGCAAGGGAGCGAAGGTCCCCCACCTGTCCTACGTCGGCGACGCCGAGATCGGCGAGGGCACGAACATCGGAGCCGCCTCGGTGTTCGTCAACTACGACGGCGTCAACAAGCACCGCACCGTCATCGGCAAACACGCACGCATGGGCTCGGACAATATGTATGTCGCCCCTGTCACGGTGGGCGACGGCGCCTACTCGGGTGCGAGCACGACGGTGCGCAAGGATGTCCCTGCAGGAGCGTTGGCCATCTCGGTGGCCCCACAGCGCAACCTGGAGGGCTGGGTCCAAACCAATCGTCCCGGCACGTCTGCAGCGCAGGCGGCCGAAAACGCATCCGAAGGGGAACCGGATCAGTGAATGAGATAACGACGGCCGGCGACAAGAAGCTCGTCCTGGTCAGCGGCCGGGCGAATCCCGAACTCGCCGAACAAGTCGCGGAGAACCTGGGGACCGAACTCCTCCCCACCGACATCTACAACTTCGCCAACGGCGAGATCTACGTCCGGTACTCCGAGTCGGTCCGCGGCAGCGACGTCTTCGTCCTCCAGTCCCACTGCGCGCCCATCAACGAATGGCTGATGGAGCAGCTGATCATGGTCGACGCCCTCAAGCGCGCCTCGGCCAAGCGGATCACCGTCATCGCACCATTCTTCCCATACGCCCGCCAGGACAAGAAGCACCGCGGACGCGAACCCATCTCCGCTCGCCTCGTCGCCGACCTCTACAAGACCGCCGGCGCCGACCGCATCATCACCGTCGACCTGCACACCGCGCAGATCCAGGGCTACTTCGACGGCCCCGTCGACCACCTCATCGCGATGCCGATCCTCGCCGGCTACGTCAAGGACAAGTACCCCGGCGACCTCGCCGTGGTCTCGCCCGATGCCGGCCGCATCAAGGTCGCCGAGAACTGGTCGAACGCATTGGGCGGAGTGCCCCTGGCGTTCATCCACAAGACCCGCGACATCACCCGTCCGAACGAGACCAAGGCCAACCGCGTCGTCGGTGAGGTCGAGGGTCGCACCTGTGTGCTCGTCGACGACATGATCGACACCGGCGGCACCATCGTTCAGGCCGCCGATGCGTGCATGGCCGCCGGCGCCACCGGCGTCATCGTCGTGTCCACGCATGCGGTGTTCTCCGGCCCGGCCGTCGAACGCCTGTCGAACTCCGTGGCGCAGGAAGTCATCGTCACCAACACCCTGCCGCTGAGCGAGGACAAGACCTTCGACAAGCTCACCATCCTCTCGATCGCCCCGCTCATCGCCCGAGCCGTCCACGAGGTGTTCGAAGACGGATCGGTCACGAGCCTCTTCGAGGTCTGAACCGAGAACCTCCCGCCGCAGACCTGCGAGGACAACGCAGCCCGGCACGGATACCGCGGCCGACCGCGGCACTCTCGACGAACCCCGAGTCGATCATCGACTCGGGGTTCCGTCGTCTCCGAGCCGTCTTCGATCTACACTGGGAGGAAGCGACGAAGGGAACCGCGACGATGTCGTCACACGATTACAACCGGTACCGGGTCGACGTGGACGGTGGTCAGCTGTCCGTGGGGGTATGGGAACCCGTGGCCGCCGGGCCCGGACATGTGCCCACGGTCTGCGTCATCCACGGCATCACCTCGAACCATCTGTTCTTCGCCGGCCTCGTCTCCGCCCTGACCGAGGTCCGCGTCATCGGCCCCGACCTGCGTGGTCGCGCCGATTCCCGGACCCTGCCGGGACCTTACGGAATGGCCGCCCATGCCCGTGACGTCCGCGCCGTGATCGACGCCTTCGCCCCCGAGGGGCCGGTGGTGCTCGTCGGGCATTCGATGGGCGGGTTCGTCGCGATGACCCTGGCGGCCATGCCTGACGAGGATGACACCGGCACCGAGGCAGCCCGACGCTTCCGGGGGCCCGTGCTCATCGACGGCGGGCTTCCGCTGCCCGTAGGGCAGCCGACCGGCGGTGAGCCCGTCGACGATCTCAACGACGATGACCTCGACACCGACGATCTCATCGCTGCCGTGCTCGGTCCCGCCGCCGAACGGCTGTCGATGAGCTTTGCCACCGTCGAGGAGTACCTCGCGTTCTTCGCCGCCCACCCGGCCTTCGTCGACGGTCTCGACACCGTGGCCACCGAGAGCTTCGTCTACGATCTTGCGGCCAAGGACGACCATTCGTTCCAGCCCTCCACCTCGATCGAGGCGATGCAGTCCGATTCGGCCGATATGTACACAGGCTCCGCCTACGCCGATGCGCTGGCAACGGTGATGGGGGATGAGGGCCGGCAGGGCGAGGTCGTGTTCCTCTTCGCCGAACGCGACCTCGTCGCCGCCGAACCCGGACTCTATCCGCCCGAGCTCGTCGACGACTACGCGAAGCGGTGGCCGCGGCTGTCCGTCATCGGTGTGCAGGGCACGAACCATTACGACATCCTGCTCACCGAGACCGGCATCGACGCGTGCGCCGATGCCGTCGTCGGCCGACTTGGTGCGGCCGCGGACAGTGCCGTAGACTAGTGGGGTTGCCTCGGCGAGGGAGACTTCTGTCTCCGTGATCGACGCGGCCGACGTCCCACGAACTGCACGAACCCACCCGGTTCGCCTGGTCACAGTTCGCAGCGGATCCAGGCTGTTTCGCCGTGGTGCTTGAAGATAAGTTCACCACGAAGGAGAGAAAATGGCTGACTTCAAACTTCTGGCCGAAGCTCGCAATGAGTTCGGCAAGGGCGCAGCGCGCCGCATCCGTCGTGCGGGCCGCATCCCCGCCGTCGTCTACGGACACGTCGGCGATCCCGTCCACATCTCGCTCGAAGGCCACGCCACCATGATGGCACTCAAGCACGCCAACGCGCTGCTCGAGATCGAGAGCACCGACGGTTCGAAGAACGTCCTGGCCATCGCCCGCGACGTCCAGGTCGAGCCCGTTCGCCGTGAGATCGAGCACCTCGACCTCATCATCGTCAAGCGCGGTGAGAAGATCGAGGTCGACGTGCCCGTCCACGTCGTCGGAGAGGCCGCTCCCGGGACCATGGTCTCGCAGGAGGAGTCGACCATCGCCGTCAAGGCTGATGCGACCAAGCTGCCCGAACTCATCGAGGTCAGCGTCGAAGGCCGCCCGGCAGGCGAGCACGTGCTCGCCGGTCAGGTCGAGCTGCCCGCCGGTGTCGAACTCGTCGCCGACGAAGAGCTGCTCATCGTCAACGTCTCGGAAGAGGCCGAGATGGACACCGAGTCCGACGCCGAGGAAGAAGCCACCGAGGCAGAGTCGACCGACGAAGAGTCCGGCGCCGAGGAGTCGACCGAGGAAGAGGGCTCCGACGAGGAGTGATTCCTCATCGTCACGATGCCGAGCGGCGTCGTGACGAGCATCGACTGATGAATGATTTCGGTGGGTCGTCCCTGCGGCGGCCCACCGAAGTCGTCTCCGTCGGGCAGCATCCGGGCACCGGGAGCCGGCCCGGCACGAGAGCGGTGAGGCACCCGGGCGGCAGACACCAGGGGAGAGAGCGGCATTGACGAACGAGACATGGTTGGTATTCGGCTTGGGCAATCCGGGACCGAAGTACGAATCGACCCGTCACAACATCGGGCAGATGGTCGTGGCCGAGCTCGCTTCTCGTATCGGGACGACGCTGACCCGGACGAAGCTGCGCACGAACGTCGGCACCGGGCGACTGCCCACCGGCAGCGTGCCGGGTGTGCCCGGGCCCCGGGTGGTGCTGGGAACCTCGACCGGGTATATGAACGAATCCGGCGGGCCCGTGCGCCAGCTCGCCGACTTCTACGGCATTCCGACAGATCGGATCATCGCTGTCCACGACGACGTGGACATCCCCTTCGACACCATCAAGATCAAGCTCGGCGGGGGAGAGGGCGGACACAACGGTCTGCGGTCGATGACCTCCGTGCTGGGTACGAAGAGCTATCTGCGGGTTCGTGCCGGTGTCGGACGGCCTTCGGGTCGGCAGGATACTGCGGACTATGTGCTCCGCCCGTTCGCGAAGGCCGAGCGGGAGACGCTGCCGATCTTCATCGCCGACCTTGCCGACTCCGTCGAACTCCTCATCAATGAGGGATTGGACACGGCGCAGCAGAAGTTCCACTCACGCTGAGCGACCCAGCCTCAGCTCGTCTGCGCGGACTCAGCTGTTGGGTGCCGCCTCAGCTCTTCTGTTCCGCCCCCGCACGCCGGCGGTGGAGCAGCCATGCGGCGAAGACGCCGCCGGCGAGGCCGAAGAGGTGCCCCTGCCAGGAGATGTCGTTGGCCTGCGGGAGCATTCCGAAGATCATCGACGCACCGTAGGTGACGAAGATGAAGAACCCGATGACGAAGTAGACGATCTTGCGCAGCACGTCATCGGTGAACCAGGTGCGCACGGCCAGATAGCCGAAGAATCCGAACACGATGCCCGAGGCACCGACGATGTGGTGTCCCGGCCGGGTCGTCAGCCATGCTCCGAGCCCGGAGGCCAGAGCGGTGATGGCCGTGACCTGCCAGAACCGTCGGGAGCCTTCGACAGCAATGACGATTCCGAGGACGAGGAACGGGAACGTGTTGGCCAGGAGGTGGCCGAAGCCCGAATGCAGCAGCGGCGAGGTGACCAGGCCGTAGAGCGAGAGAGGGTGCCACGACTCGAGGCTGAACCGATCGAGGTCGATCGGCAGGAGCGTGTCGACGATCTCGACGACCCACATGACCGCCAGCAGCACGAGCACCGGGACGAAGCGCGAGAGATGATGGTCGCGGTCGACGCTCGTATTCAGATGGGCGACCGGTGGATTCGCCGAGCGGCCGGAGTGGGGCGACCCGGCGGAGGAATCGGACCCGAAGAGGATTCGTGACTCCTCGTCGGAGAAACGGGGGGAGTGGTTGGAGCTCATGGTCCAATTGTGGGCGATGAAGATTGGAGAACCCCGAATATCCGCGGCGGCCGGGCAATCGTGATCGTTCCGTTAGCCCCGTTATCACCCCGCAATGTTCGCCAGCGTGCATCCGGCACACCGGACTGTCTCAGCCGGGCGAGCGGGCCTCAGCTCTCGCGCTTGACCGCCCGCGTCGATCCGAGGGGGTCGCCGTTCGCATCGAGGGCCTCGACGACGATCGCCGGCCCGTTCGGGGTGATGTCGGCCGCGGTCTCGAACCCTGCGCGCTCCACCTCGGTGTTCTCAGCCAGGTGGTCCTCGTCCTCTCCGCTGAGCACCCGCCAGGACGCGACCTCGGTGGCTCCGTTCCAGCTCATGTGGATGCGGGTGACGCCGGCCTGCGGCTCGGACTTCGTTGCGATCGGCGGTGCGGTCGGCCGGGCATGCCAGTCGAAGCGATAGGCCCGGTAGTTCGATCCGCCGGTGAAGGTGAGGTCGCTCAGCAGCTTCCCGTCCTTGGAGAATTCGGAGACGAACGGCTCCGAGCCCCATCCGACGACGACGTTGCCGTTGTCGAGCTCCTGCAGGTTGCCCTGACTGCCCGACGACCGATCGTCGGGGGCAGAATATTCGGTGACCACCTCGGCGGTCCTGTCCTTCTCATCGACGTCGAGACGCAGACCGCGGGTATCGCCGAGGCGGGGCGCGGCATGATTGTCGAACAGCGTGATCGTCCCGTCCGCACGCCGGTGGGCGTCGTGCTGCCAGGCAAAGGTCGCCCCCTCTCCCATCTCGAAGTCCGAGGCCTTGCCGCCGAGGACCCAATGGAGGTCCGCAGTCGTCCGATCGAGCTGGTAGACCGCATGCGTGTTGCGGGCCGAGACGAGCAGCGAATCCCCGCCGTCGTCCTCGCTGACGGAATTGAGGTGGATGTAGTCGTAGGGTTCGTCCTTCGTCCCCTCCCCGTCCTTGAGCTCGGCTTCGGACTCGTCGACGGGGACGTCGTCGAGGGAATGCCATTCGACGAGCGGCTCACCACTGGCGATGTCGACCTCCTGGACCACGCCCTCCCAGACCCAGCCGTCGGCGTCACCGCCGACCGAGGACAGATCCGTCTGCTTCTTGACATAGGAGAGCAGGAACATGGTGTCGTCGTCGGTGATCGTCGTCTCGTGCAGGTCGGAGGTGTCCTTGGGCAGATCCCCGCCCATGCCGACCCGCGCGATCTCCTGATACGAGGTGTCAAGGACGACGACCTCTCCGGCGGTGTGCGGGGTCTCGGCCAGGCCCTCCCACCACGTGAGCACCGGTTCGCCCTGATACTGCTGAACCCGCAGGTCCCACAGGGTGCCCTCGTTCTCTCGGATCCACATGGGCTCACCGTCCGCGTCGAGGATGAGGCCCCCGACCCAGGACTTCTCGTCGGTCTGCGTCTGGCCCTTCGGGGCGAGGAACGTCTTGAGACCCCCGCGGTCGGGGAATGCACCGGAGTCGATGTCGACCTTCGGCGGTCCGAGATCGGGGCGAGAGTGGAAGTCCCACCGTTCGGCGACGTCGATGTCGTCATCGGCATCGTTCGTACAGCCCGCGAGCAGGAGAGCCGTGGCAGCCAGACCTGCAAGGACAGTTCTCATCTTCGCCATATGCCCATCCTCACACGTTTCGACCGGTTTCGCTCGACCCCGCACAGGCTGGGCCGTGTCCGTCCGGTGGCCTAGAATGTTCGGGTGCTCAACGGACTCGATCTCACACGCCAGAATCCCACCATCACCGAACTCGTCGGTGCCTTCAACGACCCGAGCACGAGCGGTGGGACGATCGACGCGATCAAGGGACTGTGGCCCTCGATCCTGCGCCGGACGGTGGCCACGGCTGGTGCACCGCAGCTCATCGTCACGGCCACCACGCGTGAGGCAGAAGACCTCGCCGAGGCGCTCGCGGACTGGGTTCCGGCCGCATCGATCGCGGTCTTCCCCAGCTGGGAGACGCTGCCGCATGAGAAGCTGTCCCCGCGCTCGGACACCGTCGGCCAGCGTCTCGAGGTGCTCCGCCGCCTGACCCACCCGAGTCCGGGTAAGGAACTGACCTTCGTCATCGCCCCCGTCCGCGCCTTCCTCCAGCCGCTGGCCAAGGGACTCGGCGACATCGAACCGGTCGAACTCTCCGTCGGAGACGAATGCGAGATCGACGATCTGTCGCAGAAGCTGACCGAACTCGCCTATTCGCGCGTCGACATGGTCTCCCGGCGCGGTGAATTCGCCGTCCGCGGCGGCATCGTCGACATCTTCCCGGCCACGGCCGAGCGGGCGCTGCGTGTGGAGTTCTTCGGCGATGAGGTCGATGAGATCCGCGAGTTCTCCGTCAGCGATCAACGGTCGATCCCCGCCGAAGACGGAGACGAGCCTCTGCACCTCTCTGCGCCTCCGTGCCGCGAACTGCTCCTGACCGACTCGGTCCGCGCCCGTGCGCGTGAACTCGCCGAGACCGTGCCGAGTGCGGCAGACATGCTCGAGAAGATCGCCGGGGGAGTCGCCGTCGAAGGCATGGAATCCCTCTCCGCCGTCCTCGCCGACGGAATGGAGCCGATCATCGCGCTGCTGCCGCCCGAGTCGAAGATCATCATCACCGAACCCGAACGCGTCGAGGCCCGCGCTGCCGATCTCGTGGAGACGACGAACGAATTCCTCGAGGCCGCCTGGGTCGGTGCCGCCGCCGGGGGAGAATCGCCGATCGACCTGTCGGCAGCGACCTTCCGCACCGTCGCCGAGATGGCCGAAGGCGCTCGCCTCATCGGCCTGCCGTGGTGGGAGATCGGCGGCTTCGCCCACGATGAGGAGCTGGCGGGTCCGGAGGAGAACATCTTCTCCGTCCCCGCCCGGACGCCGAAGGGCTACGCCGGCGATGTCGAGGCGATCCTCGCCGACGTCAAAGGTCTCGTCCATGACAAGTGGCGCATCCTCGTGCTCACCGAAGGACCGGGGCCGGGCAAACGGATGGTCGAGGTGTTCTCCGAGGCCGGAGTGCCTGCCAGCTTCGTCGAGGATCCCACCGACCTGCCCGAGGCCCTCGTCACCGTGACCACGGCGACCTCGTTCGGCGGCTTCGTCTTCGACGATCTCAGGCTCGCCGTGCTCACCGAGGCCGACGTCCTCGGGCGTGCGGCGGCCACCTCGACGCGGGATATGCGACGCCTGCCCACCCGACGCCGACGCAATCAGGTCGACCCGCTCAACCTGACCCCGGGCGACTACGTCGTCCATGATCAGCACGGCGTGGGCCGGTTCGTCGAGATGACGCAGCGGACCACGGGCAGGGGTGCGAACAAGCACACCCGCGAATACCTCATCATCGAGTACGCCCCGGCCAAACGCGGCCAGCCCGGAGACCGTCTCTACGTGCCCAGCGATGCCCTCGACCAGGTCACCCGCTACGTCGGCGGGGAGAGCCCGAACCTCAACAAGATGGGCGGCGCCGACTGGCAGACGACGAAGGCGAAGGCCCGCAAAGCCGTCAAGGAGATCGCCGGAGAACTCATCCGTCTCTACTCGGCCAGGCAGGCCACCGTCGGCCATGCCTACGGTCCCGACACCCCCTGGCAGCGCGAACTCGAAGACGCATTCCACTATGTCGAGACCGCCGACCAGCTCACGACCATCGACGAGGTCAAGTCCGACATGGAGAAGACGGTGCCGATGGACCGTCTGATCTGCGGCGATGTGGGCTACGGCAAGACAGAGATCGCGGTGCGTGCCGCGTTCAAAGCGATCCAGGAGGGCAAACAGGTCGCCGTGCTCGTGCCGACGACCCTGCTCGTGCAGCAGCACTATGAGACTTTCGCCGAGAGGTATTCGGGATTCCCCGTCACCCTCGGAGCCCTGTCGCGGTTTCGGACCAAGCAGGAATCCGAGAAGGTCAAGGAGGATCTCGCCGCTGGGAAGCTCGACCTCGTCATCGGCACCCACCGCCTCCTCAGCGGTGAGGTGAGGTTCCAGGACCTCGGGCTGGTCATCATCGACGAGGAGCAGCGCTTCGGCGTCGAACACAAGGAGACGCTCAAGGCGCTGCGGACGAACGTCGATGTGCTCGCGATGTCGGCGACCCCGATCCCGCGCACCCTGGAGATGGCGGTGACCGGCATCCGCGAGATGTCGACCCTGGCCACACCGCCCGAGGAACGGCACCCGGTGCTGACCTACGTCGGCAGACGCGAGGACAAGCAGATCAGGGCCGCGATCCGCCGTGAGCTGATGCGTGAGGGCCAGGTCTTCTACATCCACAACCGGGTCCGCGACATCGAGGCAGTGGCCGGGCATATCGCCGAGATGGTGCCCGAGGCCAGGATCGCCATCGCCCACGGGAAGATGAACGAATCGCGGCTCGAGCAGGTCATCGTCGACTTCTGGGAGAAGAAATACGATGTGCTCGTGTGCACGACGATCGTTGAGACCGGCATCGACATCGCGAATGCGAACACGCTCATCATCGACAACGCCGACAAGTACGGTCTCTCCCAGCTCCACCAGCTGCGCGGACGCGTCGGTCGCGGACGCGAACGCGCCTACGCCTACTTCCTCTACCCGCCGGACACCCAGCTGACCGAGACCGCCCATGACCGCCTGACCACGCTGGCGGCTCATACCGAACTGGGCGCGGGCATGCAGGTGGCGATGAAGGACCTCGAGATCCGCGGTGCCGGCAACCTCCTCGGCGGTCAGCAGTCCGGTCACATCGAAGGAGTGGGGTTCGACCTCTACGTCCGTCTCGTCGGGGAAGCCGTGGCGAAGTTCCGCGGGGAGGTCACCGAACCCGAAGCGGAGATGCGCATCGAGCTGCCCGTCGACGCCCACCTGCCGGCCGACTACGTCGATCACGAGCGACTGCGCCTCGAGGCCTACCGGAAGCTCGCGGCCGCGGCGAACGAAGCCGAACTGCAGGAAGTCCTCGACGAACTCGTCGACCGCTACGGGCCCTACCCGGAGGCCGTCGGAGTGCTCGCCGACGTCGCCCGGCTGCGCATTCGCGCCCGGGCCTCCGGAGTCAGCGACATCGTCGTGCAAGGCAACTTCATCCGCTTCGGTCCGCTCGAACTCGCAGACTCCCAGGTGGTCAGGCTCAAACGCCTCTACCCGAAGTCGCTGCTCAAACCGGCGATCCGGTCCGTGCTCGTGCCCAAGCCGATGGCGGGAACCGGCTTCGATGCCAAGGAGATGACCGATTCGGACATCCTGCGGTGGGCGCATCAGTTCCTCGACGCGATCGTGCCCGTCATCGGGTCCGAAGTCACGGAGGACAGCGAGGCCGGAGTTGCGAAGAACGGTTGAGAACTCCCCGACTGTTCATCGCTGACCGGCCCACGGGCCAGGGCAGTGGCGTAGAGTGCGAAACGCGGAGGCATCCGCAGCAAGTGCACATCACTCAGCTATCTGCTAAGGAGAATCCCCATGGGTGTTGACGACAAGTTCGAGAACAAGGCCGAGGACCTCGGCGGTCGGGCCAAGGAGACCATCGGCGATGCGACCGATGACGACAAGCTCAAGGCCGAAGGCGCCACCGACCAGCTCAAGGCCAAGGCCAAGGATGTCGGCGAGTCGGTCAAGGACCTCGGCTCATCGGTCAAGGACAAATTCTCGAAGTGACCGACGAATCGACCCTCATCGTTTCTGCGGTGGGGGTCTTTCGTGCCGGCAGGAGGATATTTCGTGGGTGAATGTGACGAGCAGAGTGCGGTCGAACGGGGAGCAGACCAGGTCGAAACTGGAGCGGAGCACGCCGAAACTGGAGCGGAGCAGGTCGAACCTCGGCTGCAACCGGTGATCGACGCCATGGCGATCCTGCGGCGACGCTGCCCCTGGTCGAGCCGACAGGACCACCAGAGCCTCGAGAAGTACGCTCGTGAGGAGACCGAGGAACTCATCGACGCACTCGAGGACTACGTCGACTCACCGAGCACGACCCATCGTGCGGCGGTGGTCGACGAGCTCGGCGACGTGTTCTACCAAGTGCTCTTCCACTCCGCGCTGCTCGACGAAAGCGGCGGACACGAGTACGGGCACAGCCTGGGGGCCATCATCGACGGCCTTCAGGAGAAGCTCATCCGCCGGCACCCGCTGGCCTTCGGCGACGATGCCGAAGGTGCGATGGCCGACTTGGACGACGTCGAACGCGAATACCGCCGGATCAAGTCCGAGGAGAAAGCCGAGAAGAACGTTGAGAACAACGGCGCGGAGAACGTCTCGGTGACAGCCATGACCCACGAACCTGAGGATGGGCGGCGATGAGCCTGGAACGGCTCGACATCGAAGGCACCTTCAACTTCCGTGACCTCGGTGGCGCACCCACTCGGGCAGGTGACCAGGCGGTGCGCCACGGGCTGGTGTTCCGCGCCGACGGTCTCGCTCAGCTGACCGATCGGGCGAGGGCGGATCTCGAGGAGTTGGGCATTCGAACCGTGATCGACCTGCGTGACATCGGTGAGCGGTCGAAGCTGCCCGACGCCGTCGACGGTCTCGACGTGAGGCGAATCGAACTGCCGATCTTCGACGATCACTTCTTTCCCGCCCGCCCACTGAGCGTCGATGAGATGAAAGCCGCAGCCGCCGCGTCCGGCATCGATCTCAGCGACCGCTCGCTGGCTCGGATCTATGACCTCATGATCACGCATTTCGGCCACCGTCTGGCGCTCGCCGTCGATGCGATCGCTGAGCACTGCGACGGCGGCGTGGTCTTCCACTGCTCTGCCGGCAAGGACCGGACCGGGGTGCTGGGAGCGTTCGTCCTCGACCTCCTCGGCGTGGGCCGCAGCGAGATCGTCGATGAGTATGCGATCACCTCCACCCACCTCTCCGAGGGATTCCTCGACTCGATCACCCGCGACTTCGCCGATGCGGGAATCTCCCGCAACCTCGCCGCGACCGCCACTGCCGCACCACCCGCACTCATGCACGACCTCCTCGATCGGATCGATGCCGACTATGGGGCCGCCTCGGCGAAGGGAAAAGGCACCAGCGTCGGCGGGGTCGGCACCGCCTCGGCGAATGAAGACGGCACCGGCGGGGGAGTGGAAGCGTACCTGCTCGCGCACGGAATGGACCCGACGACGCCGCAGCGGCTGCGCGACTGCCTGCTCGAGCCGACGGCGAACACGGCGTGAGCCCGGCCACGCGGTGCATTAAGCTGTCCTGCAGGCGCATGTTCCCCATGTGAAACCCATAGCTAAGGAGTAATCAGTGGCTGAGATCGTTGCCGCAAATGCCCGCGAAATCCTGGATTCCCGGGGAAACCCCACCGTCGAGGTGGAAGTGCTGTTGGCCGATGAGTCCGTCGGCCGTGCCGACGTGCCCTCCGGTGCCTCCACCGGAGAGTTCGAAGCCGTCGAACTGCGCGACGGCGACCCCGAGCGCTACCTGGGCAAGGGTGTGACCCAGGCCGTCGACGCCGTCGTCGACGAGATCCACGAAGCCATCATCGGCCTCGAGAGCGACGATCAGCGTCTGGTCGATCAGGCCCTCATCGAGCTCGACGGGACCGACAACAAGTCCCGCATCGGCGCGAATGCGATGCTCGGCGCCTCCCTGGCCGTGGCCCGCGCGGCCGCAGTCTCGGCCGACCTGCCGCTCTACCGCTACCTCGGCGGACCGAACGCCCACGTCATGCCGGTGCCGATGATGAACATCCTCAACGGCGGTTCGCACGCCGACTCGAACGTCGACATCCAGGAATTCATGATCGCCCCGATCGGTGCGGCCAGCTTCCGCGAGGCGCTGCAGTGGAGCGTCGAGGTCTACCACGCGCTCAAGGGCGTGCTCAAGGAACGGGGACTGTCCACCGGACTCGGCGATGAGGGCGGATTCGCCCCGAACCTCGACTCGAATGCCGCCGCACTCGACCTCATCCTCGAAGCCATCGACATCGCCGGACATCGCCCCGGACGGGACATCGCCGTCGCCCTCGACGTGGCCTCCTCCGAGTTCTACAACGACGGCGTCTACGACTTCGAAGGCGGGAAGAAGACCGCCGAGGAGATGGCCGCTTACTACGAGGAGCTGCTCGCGAACTACCCGCTCGTGTCCATCGAGGACCCCCTCGACGAGAACGACTGGGACGGTTGGGCGACGCTGACCGAGACGATCGGGTCGAAGGTCCAGCTCGTCGGCGACGACCTGTTCGTGACCAACCCCGAGCGCCTGCAGCGCGGAATCGACAACGCCACCGCGAACTCGCTGCTCGTCAAGGTCAACCAGATCGGCACCCTCACCGAGACCCTCGATGCCGTGTCCCTGGCACAGACGAACGGGTACACGACGATGATCTCGCACCGATCGGGCGAGACCGAGGACACGACGATCGCCGACCTCGCCGTGGCCACGAACGCCGGCCAGATCAAGGCCGGTGCACCGGCACGCTCCGAACGCGTCGCGAAGTACAACCAGCTGCTGCGCATCGAAGAGCAGCTCGGTGACGCCGCCCGCTACGCGGGACGCAAGGCGTTCCTGCGCTTCGAAGCCTGAGGCGCAGCCCGGCTCAGATCGGAATCCCCGAGGCGGGACCTCCCCGAGGCGGAGCGGAACCTTGCTGCTGAGGCGGGGCCTGAGTGATCATCATCGATCGCTCGGGCCCCGCCTCGGCGCGTCGCCGGCCTTCTCCCGATCGCGCGGCCGCCTCATTGCGCTGGGGTTGGACCATCCCGTACCGCTGCGGTCGCTTCGCACCAGTCGCCGCAGTTCCTCCGGTTCGCCACATACTGCACCGTTGCACCGGGAGGAGATGGCGCGAACGGCGACCGATCATGCCGTCTGCGGCTGTGCTGAGCGTCGGATCGCGCGACGGATCTCCTCGAACTTCGCTTCCTCGAACAGCTCCTTCCAGCTGATCCGGATGACTTGCCAGCCGCGATCGCGCAGCCACTGTTCGCGCCGTCGCTCGGCTTCGAGCTCGACGCGAGGCACGCCCGAGCCGAGATAGAGCTTCCCGAGGCCGTCGATCTCAATGATCAGGCGCGCCTGGGCGTGACGGAAGTCGACGCGGATGGTGCGGTGCAGACTTTCGGCTCGGAACGAGATCTGCGGCTCCAAGCCCGTGATGCCGTGCTGGTAGAAGCGGACCGCGGCGATCGCCTCGGCGGGGGATTCGCGGCGGGAGTCGGCGAGGTCGATGGCGAGCCTCACCCTGCTGATATTGCGTTTCTCAAGGCACTGGTCGAGGGTCGCGAGGATTCTGTCTTTCGTCGTCCGACCTCGGTGGAGTGCATCGTCGATCATGGCGACGGAGATGTCGAGGTGATAGCTGCGGGCGACATCGATGAGAGTGCGTTCGAGTGTGGTGACCTCTGCGGCGCCGGTGATCTCCCGGTGATTCGACGGAATGTGATTGCCGCGGACGTGGATGCTCTTGAACCGGCGATTCGTGCCCGGGCGGACGACTTCGACCTGGTGGGTGACGGGGTAGGCGAGCGGCAAGCCGTGGAGGAACGCCGCAGAGATGTGAGAGAAGACCTCGGGCGGGGAGCCCGGCTTCGACGCGTCTGTCCGACGATCGGCTTGCCGAGCATAGCGCGCCATCACAGCGGCGTTGAGTTCCTCCACCCGGTCGCGCGCATCGCCGTGATCGACGAATGCCTGGTGGACCCTCTCCGCGATGCTGGCCCACAACGGTCGATGAGAGTCGAGGTCGCAGACATGTCTGACGAGATAGACACCTCGCGACAGCCGTCGGAGACAGCACTTTCGGGCACGGCGAATGTCATTGTGGCTGAAACCGAGTCGGTTGAGTTCCCTGGTATCCATTAGTTTGTACATGCATTCAAAATGCAATAAACGCCCACAAAACGCAATAGAGCTATCTATATCTGTGGATAACTCTGTGGATGGCGGTGTTGCAGGATAGGAGAGCGTGCGGTGAGTCGGTGGGCCCTGTGCCGCGGCGGAAGGTATCAGTCACCGGAAGCGATAGGAAACCGTGTTGGAACGGAGCGATTTCTCGCTAACGGTGATGGATGCATGGGGGATTGTAAGAGATGTGGTTGGCGCGTGGGAGTGCCGCTCCCGGTGCGTGATGGTGCCGGGTCGGGCTCGGAATGCGCTGTGAGGTGCGGGAGGGTACCTGTACCGACCGCCGCGCGAACACGCGAACACGCCATGGGTTCGAAATCCTGGCGCTGGGAATGCCGACACGGCAGACTTGGATATGTTGCGACACGCTTCCCCGATCCCCAGTCGCAGAGGAAAGAAGCATGGTCCCGAGCAAGCCCAGAAGAAGTGCCCCGAAATCGGCTCCTGGCAAAGCCTCCCCTCGTCGACGCCCGAGACCCGTGGTCGAAGCCGATGAGTCCGCCGAGGTCCGCGGCCGTCGGATGTCCTGGCGCACCGGAATGTTTCTCCTCGTCATCGCCATCGTCCTCTTCGCCTTCCTTTCGCCGCTCAACTCCGCACTCAAGCAGGCCCAGCAGATCGCAGCCTTGAACAACGAGATCGAGACCACGAAATCCGAGGTCAAGAGCCTCGAGCAGAAGAACGAGAATCTCAAGGATCCGGACTACATCAAACGCAAGGCCCGGGCGGATCAGTACTACGTGGAGAAGGGCAAGAACGCGGTCATTGTGACCAACCAGGAAGCCGTCGACGAGGATTCGAAGTCCGATGAGCCGGTTCGCAAGCAAGCCTGGTACCTTGAATTGCTGGAGTCGATTCAAGAGGTCGGCAATACCGTGGAGAAGAACTGATGATCACAGAATGCACCGAGGCGGATTTCGCGACCCTGCAGGGTCAGCTCGGACGCATTCCCCGCGGCGTCGTCGGCATCGCCGCCCGCAGCGCCGCCGGTGAGCCGCTCGTCGTCGCCACCGCCCCACGTCTCGAGGACGGCACCCCGTTCCCGACGACCTTCTACCTCACCCACCCCGCCTACGTCGCCGAATGCTCGCGTCTGGAGGCCTCGGGCATCATGGCCGAATGGACGACCGAAGTCGGCGAAGACGAGGACCTCGCAAGCGACTATGCCGCCGCCCACCGGGCCTACCTCGACGTCCGCTCCGAGATCGGCGCCGCAGCCGGCCTCGCCGAGGTGGTCGAGATCAAGGACTACTCCGCCGGTGGGATGCCCACCCGGGTCAAATGTCTGCACGCACTCGTCGGGCACTCGCTCGCCGCTGGGCCCGGGGTCAACCCGATCGGCGACCGAGCACTGTCGTATATGGACGACGTCCCTCCCGTCGCCGAGGCGGACGCTCCGAATCCTGCGAACGTTCCCATCCCCGATGCCCCCACCGCCGAACCGACTGACTAGGATCCGACCATGCGCGTTGCTGCCTTCGACTGCGGGACGAACTCCCTGCGCCTGCTCATCGCTGATGTCGTCGATGGAACACTCACCGACCTCCGTCGCGAGACCCGCATCGTCCGCCTCGGCCAAGGCGTCGACGCGACGGGTCAGTTCGCGCCCGAGGCCCTCGAGCGCACCTTCGCCGTAGCGAGGGAATTCGCCGAGGTGGCCGCGGAGTACCAGCCGGAGAAGCTGAGATTCGTCGCGACCTCTGCCAGCCGCGACGTGAAGAACCGCGATGAGTTCTTCGCCGGCATCTTCGAGATCCTCGGCATCGTCCCCGACGTCATCACGGGCGACGAAGAGGCGCGCCTGTCCTTCCTCGGCGCCACCGCGAACCTGTCCGACGCCGAAGCACCCTTCGTGGTCATGGACCTCGGCGGCGGTTCGACCGAACTCGTCCTCGGCACCGACGATGTCGACGCCGCAGTGAGTATGGACATCGGATCCGTGCGCCTGACCGAGCGGCACATGCCTGTCGAAACCCCTGACGACACCCAGATCCGGGCCGCTCTGACCGACATCGACGCCCAGCTCGACCAGGCGGCACAGATCGTCGACTTCTCCGCTCCACGCACCTTCATCGGTGTCGCCGGCACCGTCACCACCATCACCGCAGGCATCCTCGGACTCGAGAGCTACCAGCGCGAACGCATCCACGGCGCCCGCATCAGCGTGGCCGACATCGCCGGCGAATCGCGCAGGCTGCTGGCCATGGACCGCAGCACGCGGGCGGGACTTCCGTACATGCACCCGGGCCGCGTCGATGTCATCGGAGCCGGCTCCCTGCTCTTCTCCCGCATCGTCGAACGCTTCGAGACGGCAGTGACCGGGGCGGGCGGTCAGCTGGACATCCGCACCTCGGAGACCGACATCCTCGACGGAACTGCGCTCGACCTTGCGCTGACGAGCTCGTGAGAGCCGCCGGCCGACTCGCCGCGGTCACAGTGCTCATCCTCGGCCTGATCGTCGGCACCACACAGCCGGTCATCGCGGCCCCGAAGGCCGGACCCGGGCAGTGGTTCATCAAAGACTACGGCATCGACAAGGCGTGGAAGACCTCGACCGGCAAGGGCGTGAAGGTCGCCGTCATCGACTCCGGGGTCAACACCGACCACGAGGACCTCGACGGTGTGGTGACCAAGGCCAAGGACTTCAGCGGTCTCGGAAAGGACGGCACGACGCCGATCGGCGGATCGACGACGATCCACCACGGGACCGCCGTCGCCGGAGTCATCGCCGGGCAGGGCACGGGAGCAGGACCGACAGGTGTCGCCCCCGATGCGCAGATCCTCTCCGCATCGATGTGGTTGGGCCCGGACCGGCCGAAGGAATCCGGGTCGACCCGGGAGCAGGCCGACAAGGCCATGCGCTGGGCCGTCGACTCCGGAGCGAAGGTCATCAACATGTCTTTGGGCTGGGACGACCCGGGCTGGCCGGAGAGCTGGGACAAATCGTTCGAGTACGCCTATAAGAAGGACGTGCTCGTCGTCGCCTGCGTCGGCAACGCCTCACAGGGTGCGACCCAGGCATGGTCGCCGTCGACGGTTCCCGGCGTCATCGGCGTGGGCGGACTGGACAAGAACGGCAAGGTGCTCGACGACTCCACGGCACCGGGCACGGCTGTTGACCTCATGGGCCCGGCCAAGGACATTCCGATCCCCTATTACAGCGGCGGATACGCCGAAGGGCAGGGCTGCTCCTTCGCCTCGCCGATCGTCTCCGGAGTCGCCGCACTGATTCGGGCCGACAATCCGAAACTCAGCGCCGATGAGGTTCGGGCGAAGCTGCAGTCGAGCGCGAAACCCGTCTCCGGCCACAAGGGTGTGACCAAGAAGGATAAGCCCGATCCGATCGTCGGGTGGGGCCGGCTCGACCCGAACGCCGCGTTCAGAGCCAAGGCACCAGGCAACGCGCCCTCGGCCGAGAAAGAGCTCGAGGACTGGGTGAAGATGCATCGGCGCGGTGATGCGAAGACCGAAGAGACGGAGACAGCGTCACCGGATGAGACCGAGGGGCCGAAAGCCGTGGCGCCGACCGATATCGCTGCCACCCAGTCGACGCCTGTTCTCGGATTCGCCGCCCTCGGCGTCGGTGCGCTGATCGCGCTCGGCCTCATCGTGGCCTCGATCATCGCCTTCGCTCGCCGTCGGCGCTGATGGGAGGGGAGCGCCAACCGCTCTCATCTGCGGAGTTCGAATCCTGCGAGAAAACAATTAGTGAAAGTTTTCACAAGGGTCTAGCATGGGCATATGGCACTCATCAGAAATTCGAAACTGCGTCCACGAATCCTCGTCGTCGGTGGGGGCTCCGTCGGTCTCCTCGCCGCTCAGAATCTGCTGAAGAACCTCGGACGGGGCGAAGCCACCGTCACCGTGGTCGATCCCAATCCGTACATGACCTACCTGCCGTTCCTCCCCGAGGTGGCGGCCGGTTCGATCGAGCCCCGTCACGCCGTTGTGCCGCTGCGTCGCAACCTGCCGGGTGCCGAGGTCATCACCGCGAAGGTCACCTCGATCAACCATGCCGAGAAGTTCGCCACCATTGAGCCTGAGAACGATGAGGCCTTCGAGCTCGACTACGATCACATCATCCTCGCCTCAGGTTCGGTCGCTCGCGCGCTGCCGATTCCGGGCCTGAAGGAGAACGCGATTGCGCTGAAGCGCATCGAGGAAGCCGTCGCGCTGCGCGACCACCTCCTCTCCCGCCTCGCCGACGCCGCGCTCATGGAAGACGACGAAGAGCGCCGCAAGGCCCTGACCTTCGTGTTCGTCGGCGGCGGCTTCGCCGGCATCGAGCTGCTCACCGAGCTCGAGGACATGGTCCGTTCGGCTGTTGCCCAGTACGAGACCCTGACCGAGGCCGACGTCCGCTTCGTCCTCGTCGAGGCCCTCGGCCGGGTCATGCCCGAGGTCGGCGAGGCTCAGGCCCGCTGGGTCGTCGAGCACATGCGCGAACGCGGCATCGACGTCTACCTCGAGACCTTCCTCCAGGACTGCACCGACAAGCACATCAAGCTCTCGAACGGCGAAGAGTTCGACGCCGACACGATCGTGTGGTCCGCCGGTGTCAAGGCCAACCCGATGCTCATCGACTCCGATCTGCCGATCAACGAACGCGGCAACGTCACCGTCCGCGCGGATCTGCGCGTCGAGGGCGATGACGGAGTCGTCGAGGGCGCATGGGCGGCCGGCGACAACGCTGCGGTTCCCGACCTCTCCGGCGGCGGTGTGGCGGGCTTCTGCGTGCCCAACGCTCAGCACGCTGTGCGTCAGGCTCCGGTACTGGCCGCCAACGTCCTCGCCGCTCTGCGGGGAGAGACCGAGTTCAAGCAGTACTTCCACAAGACGATCGGTACGGTTGCCGGTCTCGGACTGTACAAGGGTGTTTCGCAGATGGGCGACTTCGAGGCTCGCGGGATCCTCGCTTGGCTCATGCACCGCGCCTACCACGGCTACGCCATTCCGACCGTTGATCGCAAGGTTCGGGTCTTCGGCAACTGGTTCCTCAGCGCCGTCCTCGGCCGCGATGCCATGCCGCTGGCCGATCTCGATGTTCCGCGCAAGAACTTCGTTGAGGCCGCGAACTCGAAGTCGGCCCCGAAGAAGGAAGCCAAGGAAGCTGCCAAGGCCTGATCTCGGGCCGCCGGCCTTGACCGGCTACCGGGCCTGATGAGGCGAAAGCGCCGGGGATGCATTCAAGCATCCCCGGCGCTTCTCATTCTCTGCGCTCAGTTCGCAACGGTGAAACGGGTGTCGATGTGCTTCGGGTCGACGATCTCATCGACCATGGCCACGGCGAAGTCCTCAGCCGAGATCGCGTCACCGGCCGGAACCTCGAGCTCTGACTTGTACGATCCGGTGCGCTCACCTGGGGCGATCTCCGGGGCGGGGGAGATGAGCGTCCACGGTGACCAGTTTCCGGCGCGCAGCAGCTCGAGAGCCCGTGTGCCGGTCTCCGACTCGGCCTTGTACATGGCAGGGAAGCCCTCGGTGTCCTTGAGCATGGTGTCGCCGACCCACAGCGATCCGGCTCCGCCGACGACGAAGATGCGCGTGTCACCGCTGTTCGCGGCCAGAGTCTTCAGCGCATCGAGCCATTCCTGATGATCGCTGCCCGTGCGGCTGGGACCGGTGGTGGAGACGACGATGTCATGCTCGGCGGCGATGGTGGCATCGAAGTCCGCATCGGCCATGTCGCCCTTGAGACTGCGGGCGGCACCGGGCACGTCGCCGCCCGAGCGCGTGATGGCGGTGACCTCGAGGCCGCGGCCGGCCGCCTCGGCGGTGACGCGGGAGCCGATCATTCCGGATGCTCCGAAGAGTGCGATCTTCATGGTGTGTTCCTTTCTGCAGACGCCGCGGTGACGGCGCGAAGGTGGCGTCTCCTGTGCTGACATCATGACACTATCGTTCGGAAACCGAGTACCTCAAAGATACTATTGAAGTATGAACGTCAGAGTTTCCTGGGAAGGCGACGCCTTCGATCCGGAGTGCCCCACTCGCGTCATCCTCGACCGAGTCGGTGACAAATGGACGGTGCTCATCATCGAGATCCTCGATGACGGCCCGAAGCGGTTCGGCGAGATCCGGCAGGCGATCGGCGGCATCACCCCGAAGGTGCTCACTTCGACACTGCGGTCGCTCGTTGCCGACGGCCTGGTGACCAGGCAGTCCTACGGTGAGGTGCCTCCGCGTGTGGAGTATTCGCTGACGGAGCTCGGTCGCTCGCTCCAGGCCCCAGTGGCCGCTCTGCGACGGTGGGCCGAGCTCAACGTCGCCGAGGTGATCGACAACCGCGATCGCCAGGCCGGACTCGAACCCGTCAAGCCCGGCTCCCGCTGACGAGTTCTCCGAGCGCCGTGACGAACTCTCGCAGTCGACCGGCGACTCGGTAGACCCGCGGCGAACCTGAATGGACCCAATTGTTCGTGATGATCGAGGCGCTGCCGCCGTTCGTCGCACGCTTGAACTCGCTGACGTCGAGCGTCGCAAGGTGATCTTCGACGAGGCGGCGCCGCAGTTCCGGTCCCATCAGCACCCAATGATCGGCGGCCTCGAAGTCGATGTCCGTCCAGTCCGTGCTCGCCTCGCGGTAGGCGAGGGGGCGGTAGGGTGCGCAGGTGCATTCCCTGAGCGACGGTCCCCCGGAGCCGGCGGCAGCGCTTCCGACGTCGAAGAGTACGGCCGGTCCGGTCGCCTCGGCGACGCGCGGGTCATCAACCCCGTCGACGAACTGTGGGCGGTCGCCGACGGTGAGCAGTACGGAGGTCATCACACTATTCTGCCTCCTCGCGCGGGGAGATGTGATCTTGCACTCTCCTGAACAGTGTTCAATAATGACAACATGGATAGCTGCCAAACACTCGCCGAGCGCGTGCTCGGCGGCGCTCCGGCCACTGCCTCCGACGCTCACGCGATCCTGTCCTCGCCCGATGAGGACTTGCTCGACCTCGTGGCGGCAGCCTCCCGGCTGCGCCGCGAGCACTTCGGCAATCGCGTCAAGGTCAACTACCTCGTCAACCTCAAATCCGGACTGTGTCCAGAGGACTGCGGCCACTGCTCGCAGCGCTTGGGTTCGGACACCGGCATCCTCAAGTACTCGTGGCTGCCGAAGGATGAGGCGAAGCGGCAGGCGGAATTCGGTCTGGCAGGAGGTGCTTCGCGGGTCTGCCTCGTCGCATCCGGTCGCGGTCCTTCGAACCGGGACGTCGAACGCGTCTCGGGCATGGTTGAGGAGATCAAGTCATCCACTCCCGACGTCGAGGTCTGCGCGTGCCTCGGATTCCTCAAGGATGGTCAGGCACAGCGTCTCAAGGACGCCGGTGTCGACGCGTACAACCACAACCTCAACACCGCTGAATCGCTCTACCCCGACATCTGTTCGACCCACACATTCGCCGATCGCGTCGACACCGTCGACAAGGCACGTGGCGCCGGGCTCTCTCCGTGTTCGGGGCTCATCGTGGGAATGGGAGAGACGAATGAGCGGATCATCGAGGCGATCGAAGCGCTCAGGGCCGTCGACTCCGATTCGATCCCTGTCAACTTCTTCATTCCCTTCGACGGCACCCCGCTCGAGGGCACCTGGACGCTGACGCCGCAGCACTGCATGCGGATACTGTGTGCCGTGCGTTTCCTCTGCCCCGACCGCGAGGTGCGCATCGCCGGCGGTCGGGAGCTGCAACTGCGATCGCTGCAGCCGATGTCGCTGCATGTGGCCAATTCGCTCTTCCTCGGCGACTATCTGACCTCGGAGGGGCAGGCCGCCGAGGAGGACCTCGACATGATCGTCGACGGCGGCTTCGAGATCGTCGGGGCAGAGAGTGCCGAACGGCTGCGCAATGAGCTGAAGTCCCATCGGGCGGCGCATCAGGCCGCCTTCGCCGAGGCGACACCCAGTGAAGCGAAGAGTGGCGGAGCGCCCGCTGGGGCAGCGAAGACTATGAGTACGCTGCCCTGTGGCAAACCTCTGCCGACGGCCGGTCACGAAGCCGGCGACTCCGGAGTGACGATTCCGACCATCCGTCGCCGCGGTGCCGGCACGGAGCTCACGCCCAATGCGTGATTGCGCCTGAATGTCGACGTCGGATTCTCGCGAGCACTCTGCCGCGGATGGACCGGATCTCTCTGGTCCCCCCAGTGGGACTCGAACCCACACTGAATCGATTTTAAGTCGACTGCCTCTGCCGATTGGGCTATAGGGGGAATGCTCAGAACACACTGTATAGCCAAACGTCCGAACCCGCGATCTGAGACGTTCGGCCGCCGTCAGTGACCCGGCGGTAGCCTCGACCCATGACGAGAAACCGACCGAGCCCACAAGCCTGGATCATCCTCGTCATCGGTGTCCTCACCCAGATGGCGGCGACCATTGCGATCGCCGGTCCCGCATTCCTCATCCCGTATATGCACACCGACCTCGGGTTCACCCTCACCCAGGCTGGCACCGTCGCCGCCGCCCCGAGCTTCGGTCTCATCCTCACCCTCATCGCCTGGGGTGCCTTCGCCGACCGCTACGGTGAACGGCTGGCGATGACTCTGGGCATCGCACTGACCGCCGTGTTCTCGGCTGCCGCCGTCCTCGTCGTCGACTCACCGATCTGGATGGTCATCGTCATCGCCGCCTCCGGTGCGGCCGCCGCCTCGGTGAATTCCGCGAGCGGCCGCGTCGTCATGGGCTGGTTCCCACGCCACCGCAGAGGGCTGGCCATGGGCATCCGGCAGATGTCCCAACCCCTGGGCACGAGCATCGCCGCCGTCACGATCCCACCGATCGCCGCGGCCGGGGGATTCCCCGCCTACCTCTGGTACGTTGCCGCCGTCTCCGGGGCACTCACGCTCATCTGCTTCGCCCTCGTCCGCAACCCTCCGCCCTCGGTTCCCACCCGCACCGAGGTAGCCGACCCCGACGGCGCCACCGACGTCCTCGATACGTCCCTCCCCGAACCTGCAGCGGACGTGAACGGATCCGCTCGACCGGGCACAACCTCGGCGGGGGAGGGGAATCCGAGCCCCACCTCGGCGGTCAATCCCTACCGCAGCGATTCCTTCCTGTGGCGCATCCACGGGGTCTCGGCACTGCTGGTCATCCCGCAGTTCGCGTTCTCCACCTACGGCCTCATCTGGCTCATCGCGAATCAGGGCATCCACGCCGGCACCGCCGGAGCGATCGTCGCCGCCGCACAGATCGTCGGTGCGATCGGGCGCATGGTCGTCGGCGGTCTCTCGGATCGGACGAGCTCGCGGGTGGGCCTCATGCGGGTGGTCGCGATCGCGGCGGTCGTCAGCGTCGTCGCCATCGCCGTTCTCTCGCTCACCGAGCTGCCGGTCGTCGCGGCGATCGTGTTCATCCTCGCCTCGGCGGTGTCGGTCGCCGACAACGGGCTCGCCTTCGCCTCCGTCGCCGAAGCCGCGGGACCGCGCTGGTCGGGCAAGGCCATGGGAGCGCAGAACACGGGACAGTTCGTCATGTCGGCCCTGCTCGGGCCCGGGTTCGGCGCCCTGGTCACCGTCTTCGGCTACCCGCTGTCCTTCGGGCTCATCGCCCTCGCCCCGCTGCTGAGCATCGGAATCGTTCCGCGCAAGGACGTCGATCGCATAACCTGATATTCACCTCGGCGCGCTAGCGAGCTCGAGGCTCGACTCTGTGCCCATATCGAAAGGTGAGGATCTCGTGAACGATCTGTTCCAAGAGAATCTGCGGGAGTACATCGACAAGCTCCGGCTGGAGGGCTATACCGTTTCTGACAGCCAGACCACGGATCCGCACCTCATCGACCCCATGGGCCGGGCCGTCGAGACCTGGCGTGAAGGGTACCCGTACGACGAGCAGATGGACCGTGAGGAATACGAGATCGAGAAGTACCGTCTGCAGGTCGAGCTGCTGAAGTTCCAGTACTGGGGCCAGGACTCCGGTGCGAAGCACGTCATCGTCTTCGAAGGCCGCGACGCCGCCGGTAAGGGCGGGACGATCAAACGCTTCACCGAACACCTCAACCCGCGTGCCGCCCGCGTCGTGGCGCTGAACAAGCCCTCGGACCGTGAATCCGGCCAGTGGTACTTCCAGCGCTACATCTCCCACCTGCCCACCAGCGGTGAGATCGTCATGTTCGATCGGTCCTGGTACAACCGCGGCAATGTCGAACGCGTCATGGGATTCTGTACTGATGACGAGTACGAGACGTTCATGGAGCAGGCGCCCGTGTTCGAGAAGATGCTCATCGATTCCGGCATCCATGTCACCAAGTTCTGGTTCTCCGTGACCCAGCGTGAACAGCGCACCCGGTTCGCGATCCGCCAGATCGACCCGGTGCGGCGGTGGAAGCTCTCACCCATGGACCTCGAATCGCTCGACCGATGGGATGACTACACGCAGGCGAAGGAGGCGACCTTCCGCCGCACGGACACCGACCATGCTCCGTGGATCACGATCAAGAGCAACGACAAGAAGCGCGCGCGGCTCAACGCGATGCGCTACTTCCTCAACCAGTTCGACTACGAGGACAAAGACACCTCGGTCGTCTACGAGGCCGATCCGCTGCTCGTGCGCCGCGGCCGGGACGCCGTCGACGACTGAAAGTCACGTCTCCGGGGCGACTCCGGGCCGGATTGGGATCGGAATCGGCCCGGGACGGCGGGCGACCGGAATACTTTGGTCGATCCACCGTGTTTTCCTCGACCAGAACACCGCGGATCGACCAGGAAATCTGAGGTGGTGTCAGCGACAGCCGTCGAGACAGAATTTCGGCCGGGTGGAAGGGGAAAGACCACCCGGCCGGAACCGTGGAGCGGGGCTCTCACCCGCAGCGCACTATTGGCGGACGCGGCTTAAGCGTCGGCGGCTTCCTTGCGTGCCTTCCGCGCCGCGCGGCGCTTCTTGTGGCCGGCGAAGCTGAAGCAGAAGAGGACGATGGCCACCAGGACGAACAATCCGCCTCCGGCGATGCCGGCATCGACCCAGAACTGGGGTGGGAACAGCCGGATGAGCGAATCATCGGCGTAGAACTCCCAGGTCCCGTCCTTGAAGAAGACCTTGTGGAACCCGCGGAAGAAGCTCTCCCAGCCGAGTACGGCGACGACGGCGACAGCGGCCATGAAGATGACGCTGAAGATCGAACCGAGGCGGACTCCGGCGTGGATGCCCGAGCCGCCCTTGCGGCACATGTAGAGACCGAAGAGGACGGATCCGATGAGGCCGATGAGCGCGACGAGGTAGAGCAGCGAGATGAGCCCCTTGACGTCGGCCATATGGCTGAGCTCGTCGGAGATGAAGATCGGTTCGCCGTTGGGCATGACGATGTCGGCGAGGTAGCGCCGCGAATCGAAGTTGTGCAGATAGTCGATGACATAGGTCCCGTAGTGCTCCCGGTCGGCCTCTCCGAAGCCGAACTGGTCGGCGGGGAATCCGGGTCGGAAGTACTCGAACTTGAGGAAGATCCCGGAGGCGACGAAGCGCACGGCCAGTGCGAGCAGGACGAAGGGGGTGGCGAGCATGATCCAGATCGTGCCGATGACGTCGAGGACGCTGCGCCGACGTTCCGGGACCTCGGGTTCACGAGAATCGGTCGAGGTCGCCGCCTTCGACACAGCAGCCCAATCGGCCTCGCTCATCACCGCTGTCCGTGCGTTCGCGGGCACCTCCCGGGTGGCCCCGGTCGAGGTCGATGCGGACGCCGTCGACACCGAATCTCCAGCCTCCGACGAGGAGGATCGGTCAGCACCGCGTGTACTCGAGGACTGAGCGTTCGGATTCGACGAATGCGCGGGAGCCACCCTCACCGGGCCCGTCTGGGGCTTGGCGTCAGCGGAATGCTTGGGGGCATCCTCGGCGATGGGATCCGTGATCGGATCGAACGCCTCGGTGTCGGTCGAGGGATCGTTCGCCGCCTCCAGAGAGGTCGACGACTGCTTTTCGGCAGCACTGGCCGACCCTGAACTCATCCGCCTGCTCAGGAGGTCTTCGGTCTCGTTCTTCTCGTCTCTGGACACATCCCCATTGTCAGCGACCACAGGGTCCGAGCCCGGGAGGACACGCCACGGCGGACGATTTCGGGCACACCCGCGCCGAGGTGGGGCCGAGACGATCGGTCGAGCGCGGTTCGCGTCGGGGCGGGGGTGGTTGCGGTTCGGCCCAGGAGGGCAGACCAGAGGGTCAGCCCAGGAGGGCTGCGATGACGACGAGCGCGGGCACCGCGAGGACCGTGGTGATGAACACCGCGTCTCGCATGAGCGCCTCGGACTGGCGGTACTGCATCGAGTAGATGTAGACGTTCTGGGCTGTCGGCAGAGCCGAGGTGACGACGATGGCGAAGAGGTCGATGCCGCCGTAGCCGAGCATCGGCCCGCCGATGGCCCAGGCGATGACCGGCTGGAGGACGAGCTTGCCGCCCGCGATGTAGCCCAGCTGGGACCGGGTGCCCTTGACCGGCAGCGCCCACCCGTCCTTGAGTGAGATGCCGAAGGCGAGGAGGGCACCGGGGACCGCGGTGGCACCGATCATGTCGATGGGTTCGAAGACGAAGCGGGGCAGTTCGAAGCCGGTCGCCGAGGCGGCCACGCCGGCCGCGGCTCCGAGGACGATGGGGTTCTTGAGCACTTGGAGGACCGCGGAGTACCAGTGCGAGTCGTGCTGTTTCTTCCCGGCTCCGTCGAGGACGGCCATCCCGATCGGGGCGAGCACGAGGAGTTGGAAGAGCAGCACGGGGGCGACGTAGCCGATGTCGTGGAGGACGTAGGCGGCGATCGGGATGCCGAGGTTGCCGATGTTGACGTAGCTGGTCGCCCACGCGGAGAACATGGCCTCACCGGTGCTGCGCTTGCGGATCCAGCGGGTGAGGACGAAGAGGAGGAGGCCGACGATGGCCGCGGATCCGCCGGTGGCGAAGAGCGCGGTGTTGAAGATCAGCCCGAGATCGGTGTCGGCGACGGTGACGTAGAGCAGGGTCGGAGTGCCCGCATAGAAGACGAGCTTCGCGATGACCTGCTGGCCGTGGGGGCCGAGCACGCCGGAGCGACCGAGGATGAAGCCGACGAGGATGACCCCGGCGATGACGGCGAAACCTTCGAACACGGCGAGCATGGGTGGGTCGATCCTCGCTTTCTGGAGCAGTCGTGTTCTGAGTCAGGCGTGCCGCCGGTGACGGTCGGTAAGTCAGTCCGCCTCGGCGGCGTCGGAGACGAGATAGGACGCGGCGACGCTGACCGCGCTGACGGCGAACACCGCGGGCCAGGCGCCGATCTTCTTCGCCAGGGGATGCGAGGCTCCGAAGCCGCCGAGGTAGGTCAGACCGAGACCGACAGCGGCAGGCCAGCCTCGCTTGGCGTACCAGGAGCGGGCTGCATAGCCGCCGGCGGCGGCGAGGACGACGCCGCCGAGGGGGCGGATGCCGGTCTCGCGGGCGGTGAGGAATCCGCCGATGAGGCCGATGGCGACGAGCGGGGCGGTGGCGACTTCGTGAGCATCCTTCATGCGCTCAAGTCTATGCATGAGGGTTCGCGGTCCGGACGGCGGTCTCACAACAAGGAACGCCGATTCGGCATCGCGGCCCTCACATCGGCCCTCAGGTCAGCGAGATCTTGATGACCGAGGCGATGCTGATGACCGCGATGAGACACACCGAGGCGGTGAGGAAGGCGACGGCCCACGGGCTCGGTCGGCCGCGTTCGGCCTGGATCGAGTCCGCCCCCAACCGGTATCGCCTGACCTGCATCGACAGTGCGGCGATCGCGAGGCCCATGCACACGACGAAGACGCCGACCGACCAGCCTTCGAAGACGTTGATGAATCGCATGAAGACGAGGCTGACGACGGTCATCGTCAGTGCCGTACGCAGCCATGACTGAGTGGTGCGCTCGGGCTGCAGACCCGGATCGGGGTGCGGCTGCGGTCGAGTTCGGCGCGGCCCGGGCAGGCGCGGCCGGGGGAGGCGGGGAGTCATCGCAGCAGACCGGCGAACACGAGCACGAGCAGCCCCGCGCCCAGCGCCGAGGCGAGGCTGACGATGGGAATGATGAGCGGCAGCGGCAGCGAGGTCTTGCGCCGCATCGCCGATTCGATGCGATGCCAGCGGACTGCGGCCCCGGAAGCGAGGATGAAGCCGATGACCATGAGCACGATCGACAGAGTCGCACGCAGACCGGTCGAGAAGATCTCCGAGGTGAAGGCTTCGACGGCGATGCCGCCGCCGATGAAGGCCAGGGCCGTGCGGATCCAGGACAGGAAGGTCCGCTCATTGGCCAGGGTGAAGCGCGGGTCCGGGTCCTCGCCGTCGGGGAAGACACTGCGGGCGATTCTGCTGCGGGTATCTTCGGCGGAATTGTCGTCACTCACCCTTCGAGGATAGCCCCAGACGGCCATCGCCGGGTGGGGAAGTCCGCACACGGCAGCGATGACGAGACGATGACGTCCGTGGCGCACCGGTCCTGTCGACTACGATGGTGGTGGACACACGGAGACCGCTGCGCCGCCGATGCCCGAGGAGATCCTATGGAGGGTCACCGACCGCCCGGTGAAGTCGTATGCGACCGAACACGAAGGCGGTAATGGAATGAGCGAGCAGTCGAGCGGCAGCGGATCCCGCGACGGAGCGGATCCGCAGACCGTATCCGGAATCGAGGAGGCCTCGGGGCCGGCCAAATGGAAGGTCATCGGTCCCGGACTCGTCGTCGCAGCCACCGGCGTCGGCGCCGCCGATATGGTCGCCACCCTCGTGGCCGGCAGCCAGTTCGGCTATGGCCTGCTGTGGGCAGTCATCGTCGGTGTCATCCTCAAGATCGTCCTCGTCGAAGGAGCCGGCCGATTCAGCCTCGCAACCGGGAAGACGATCTTCGAAGGCTGGAGGTCACTGGGCCGGTGGACCACGTGGTACTTCGGTCCCTACATCATCATCTGGGGCTTCGTCTACGGCGCGACAGCCATGAGCTCCGCTGCCCTGCCTCTGGCCGCGCTGTTTCCCGGACTCAACCTCACCGTCTGGTCGGTGCTCATGGGCCTGGCCGGTTTCGCCATGGTGTGGTTCGGCCGCTACGCGATATTCGAGAAGATCACCGCAGCCCTCGTGGGCATCATGTTCATCACCGTCGTCGGGCTTGCGATCATCGCCGCACCGAACGTCCCGGACATGCTCACCGGACTCATCCCGATCATCCCCGAGGGCGGCGTGATCTATACCCTCGCCCTCGCCGGAGGGGTCGGCGGCACCATCACGCTGGCCGCCTACGGGTACTGGCTGCGTGAGAAGGGCTGGCACACCCCGAAGTGGATGCGGGTGATGCGCATCGACAACTCCATGGCGTACGTGATGACCGGCATCTTCGTCATCGCCATGCTCATCGTCGGCGCCGAGGTCGTGCGTGCGGCAGGCGTGTCGATCTCCGCCGAGGACAAGGGACTGCTCGACCTCGCCGAGGTGCTCAAGGCCCGCTACGGCGACGTCGTCGGCATCGGCTTCCTCGTCGGCTTCTGGGCCGCCTCGTTCTCCTCGATCATCGGTGTGTGGAACGGTGTGTCCCTCATGTTCGCCGATTTCTGGGGCCATATGCGCAAGAAGCCCGGCGGACACCCCGACACCCTGACCGGCGGCAAGTACTTCAAGTTCTATGTCCTGTGGCTGACGTTCCCGCCGATGCTGCTGTTCATCCTCGGCAAACCGATCGGCCTCATCCTCGCCTACGGTGTTCTCGGCTCGCTGTTCATGCCGTTCCTGGCCGTGACCCTGCTCGGACTCCTCAACGGCAAGAAGATCCCGAAGGAATGGGCGAACAAACTGCACACGAACATCGCCCTGGCGATCACCGCACTGCTCTTCATCGTCCTCGGCATCCAACAGCTCTACTCCGCGCTCGCCCCGCTCTGGGGCGGATGAGAGGATCATTGCTTCATCCGGTCGTGGCTTCATTCGGTCGTGATTGGGGCAGACTGAGATCATGGACAGCGATGACGCGATGAAGACCGTGCTGCGGAACTCCCTCAAGCGAGCGCGAGAGACGCTGGTATGGAAGCTCGAGGGTCTGAACGAACGTGAACTGAGATGGCCGCGGACACCGACCGGGTTCAACCTCCTCGGCGTGGTCAAACATATGGCCAATGTCGAAATCGGGTACTTCGGCGACACCTTCGACCGGCCCTGGCCGCACCGGGACGAAGTTGTCTCCGATGAGGTCTTCGACACCGATCCGCAGGCCGATTGGTACGCCACCGAGGCGGAGTCCGCTGAGAGCGTTCTCGACCTCTACCGGCGGGTCTGGGGTTTCGCGGATGAGACGTTCGACTCCCTGCCGCTCGACGCACCGGGACAGGTTCCGCATTGGCCGGCCCCGATGAACGCGGTGACTTTGGGGCAGATGATGGTCCATGTCCTCGTCGACCTCACCCGCCACCTCGGGCAGGTCGATGTGGCCCGTGAAGGGATCGATGGGCAGGTCGGGCTGAGCGCGGCCAGCCCGAACATCCCGGAAGGCCAGGATTGGGAAGCCTACTTGGCGATGCTGCGGGAGCTGGCGGAGAAGACCGGCCGGTAGAGAATCCCTCCTCTTCGCCACAGCTCGCTGTCTCCGGATTCGCTTGCGGCTGCGGCTAAGCTGGTGACTGCAATGGCACAGGAGAACTCAGCATCGTCGACACCGCGTCCCGACGCGCATACTGATTCGTCGACTCCGCGGGCGAAGCGATCGCCTCGGCGAAAGAACCAGCGACGGAAGTCCACCGCGGCCCACCACCAGCAGCGACGTGCCCGGCTCAAAGACGCCCGCGCGGCGCATACGGTCGACGTCACCTATCCCGCGGACTTGCCCGTCACCGCCGCGAAGGACGAGATCGCCGAGGCGGTCCGGGACAACCAGGTCGTCATCATCGCCGGTGAGACCGGATCGGGCAAGACCACGCAGCTGCCGAAGATCTGCCTCGAACTCGGCCTCGGCGTCGACGGGCTCATCGGTCACACCCAACCTCGGCGGATCGCCGCACGGACCGTGGCCGAACGCATCGCCGACGAACTCGGCGAGGACCTCGGGAACACCATCGGGTATCAGGTGCGCTTCACCGCGCAGGTCGCCGACTCCACTCGTGTGAAGGTGATGACCGACGGCATCCTGCTCTCCGAGCTCTCCCGAGACAAGCTTCTGCGCGACTACGAAGTCATCATCATCGACGAGGCCCACGAACGCAGCCTCAACATCGACTTCCTCCTCGGCTACCTCAAAGAGGTGCTGTCCCGGCGGCCGGACCTCAAGGTCATCATCACCTCGGCGACGATCGACCCGGAGTCCTTCTCCGCGCACTTCGACGACGCCCCGATCATCTCCGTCGAAGGCCGGACCTACCCCGTCGAGGTCCGCTACCGGCCCCTCGTCGACGAAGACGACGATGATGATGTCGACGGACCCGGCGATTCCGGCAGCTTCGAGACCGGGGTCGAGGAGCAGACCGACGGCATCATCTCAGCCGTCGACGAACTCGCAGCCGAAGAACCCGGAGACATCCTCGTCTTCCTCTCCGGCGAACGCGAGATCCGCGACACCGCCGACGCCCTGACCGACCACCTGCGCAGACGTCCGCGGATGAGCAATTGGGAGGTCGTGCCGCTGTTCGCCAGGCTCTCGGCTGGGGAGCAGCAGAAAGTCTTCCAACCGCATTCGCGACCCCGCATCGTGCTGGCCACGAACGTCGCCGAGACCTCGCTGACGGTGCCCGGCATCAAATACGTCATCGACGTCGGCACCGCCCGCATCTCCCGGTACTCCAACCGCACCCGGGTGCAGAGACTGCCGATCGAACGGATCTCACAGGCGAGCGCCAACCAGCGCAAGGGCCGGTCGGGCCGCACGAGCGAGGGCATCTGCATCCGCCTGTACTCGGAAACCGACTTCGACTCCCGTCCCGAGTTCACCGACCCCGAGATCCTGCGCACCAACCTCGCCAGCGTCATCCTGCAGATGGCCTCGCTCGGGTTCGCCTCGAGCGATGAGGAGATCCTCGACTTCCCGTTCCTCACCCCGCCCGACGCCCGTGCCGTCCGCGACGGACGCACGATGCTCACCGAGCTCGGGGCGCTGACCAGCGACAGCACCGGCAGGATCACCGTCACCGAGATCGGTCGGAAGCTCACCGTGCTGCCGATCGACCCCCGCCTGGCCCGCATGGTCATCGCCGGCGCGGAGGCCGGCTGCGGGGGAGAGGTCATCGTGATCGTGGCAGCCCTGTCCATCCAGGATCCCCGGGAACGTCCAGCGGAATTCCGTGCTGCCGCCGATGAGAAACATGCGCGCTTCACCCACCGCGGCAGCGATTTCCTGTCCTACCTCAACCTGTGGAACTACCTGCAGAGCCTGCAGGCCGATATGGGGTCATCGAAGTACCGGCGCCGCTGCAGAGACGAGTTCCTTAACTTCGTGCGCATCCGCGAATGGCAGGACCTCGTCGGTCAGCTGCGCTCCCTGCTCGGCTCGGCAGGCATCCGCATCGACAGATCGGTCTGGCACCCGGCAGGCAGCGATGAGACAGCTGGGCCCGCCGGCGCGATCCACGGCACCGAGGCGGCCGGCAGCGCCAAGGCTGCCAGGAGCACCGAGGCGGCCGACGGCACCACTCAGACGCAGGGTGGTCGTGGTGCCCAGGCGCAGGGCGGTCCCGGGGCGAAGGGCAAGATCGGCTTCGCCGAACTCAGCGCCGCGAAACGCAGTGCGAAGAAGTCAGCGGTCACCGGTGGCGTCGGAGACGCAGGTAAGCAGGTCGCCGCCGCGAAACTCGACCCGCATGCCGCCGCCATCCACCGCGCCCTGCTCACGGGGCTGCTGACGATGATCGGTTCGAGATCCGAACGTCACAAGGACTACCAGGGAGCCCGCGGCACCCGCTTCGCGATCTTCCCCGGATCCGGCCTGTTCAAGGTCAACCCGGACTTCGTCATGGCCGCCGAACTCGTCGAGACCTCCCGCCTCTGGGCCCGCACCGTCGCCGCGATCGACCCCGACTGGGTCGTCGAAGCCGCAGGCGACCTGGTCACCCGCCAGCATTCCGACCCGCACTGGTCGACGAAAGCCGGAGCGTCGATGGTCTACGAGAAGATCTCCCTCTATGGGGTCACTCTCGTCAGCGACCGCCGCGTCGGCTACGGCACCTTCGACCGGGACGGTGCTCGCGACATGTTCATCCGCAAGGGCCTCATCGAAGGCGACTGGCACGAACGCTTCGGTTTCCTCGACCACAATGCCGCGGTCATCGCGGAGGCCGAGGAACTGGCCTCACGGACACGGAACCGGCGCGTACTCGACCAGGACGATGCCCTCTACGAATTCTTCGCTGAACGGATCCCGGAAGGGGTCACCTCGGCGGCGGATTTCCGGTCCTGGTGGAAGAAGCAGAAGCGACGCGACGCGCACCTGCTCGACCTGACCACCTCGGTGCTGCTCAGCGATGACAGTGAGGAGCTCACCGCCTCGGTCGCCGATGATTTCCCGATGGAATGGGAGCTCGCCGACGGTACGCAGGCGAAGCTGCGGTACTCGTTCGACCCCGGCAGCACCGAGGACGGGGTGACGGTGGAGATCCACGCCGAGGCGGTGCCCGCCGTCGACGTCGACGAGTTCTCCTGGCAGGTGCCCGGGCTGCGGGAAGAGCTCGTCGCCGCCTACATCCGGTCGCTGCCGAAGAACAAACGACGCTACTTCGTCCCTGCCCCCGATGTCGCTCGCGACATCCTGCCCGCGCTCACCCCCTACCAGGGCAGCCTGCCGGAGGTGCTGGCCGCCCACCTGAGCGAACGCGCCGGCGGGGGAGGGCTGAACGATCTGGTGCCGATCACGGTCACCGCCTCGGACTTCGACCGGGACCGGATCCCCGCGCATCTGCGACTGACCTTCCGCGTCGTCGACGGGAAGAAGACCGTCGGGCTCGGCGAGGATCTTGCCACCCTGACCACACCAGCGAAGCCGGAAGTGCGCAAGGCCAGGCAGAAGCAATCATCGTTCGCCCCGAAGACGGGACTCACCGGCTGGGCGTTCGGCAGCCTCGGCGATCCTGATGAGGCTTCGGCCGGGGCCGTCCCCGGGCTTGCCGCCCGTCAGCAGTCGGTCGACCTCGTGGCCTTCGACACCGCCCCCGAAGCGCGGCTGGCTACCCGGGAGGGACTCATCACGCTGCTGGCACTGCAGGCGAATGAGGCGCTGAAGTATCTGCAGGACGGGCTGACGACCGAGGAGAAGCTCATCCTCGCCGGGCACCAGAAGTCCTCCGACGAACTGCTCACCGGCCTCATTCGCGTGGGAATCCGCGGGCTCGTCGACGACAGGCTGGGACCGGCCGAGTCCTCATGGGTGGCCACGGAGGCAGAGTTCGATCAGCTGCGCACGCGCGTCCACGCGCAACTGCCGGTCACCTGCTCGTCACTGCTGCCGTCCCTGGTCAGGGCGCTCAAGGCGGCCACCGAACTCGACAAGCTCGTGTCGAAGGCGTCGTCGCTGGTCATCCTGTCGAACCTCGCCGATGTCCAGGCTTGGCGGGCCTCGCATGTGAGCGCCGAGGCGGTCGCGGCGATGACGCCCGAGATGCTGGCTCAACTGCCGCGCTGGGTTCAGGCCGAGGTTGTGCGCATCGGCGGGATGCAGGATTCGCCGATCCGGGACAAACAGTTCATGGACCGAATCACCGGTGTCAGTGACGATGTGTCCAAGAAGATCGGCAACCGGTTCCCGCCGCTGGCGAAGGCCGAGTGGGCGCAGCTGATCGTGTCACTGCCGCGAGATTGGGTCGAGGTCGTGGCCATGGTCGAGGAGCTGCGGGTGTCACTGTTCGCGAATTCGCTGGGCACCGCTCACCCGGTGTCCGAGAAGCGCATCGCCAAGGTGCTCGCGCAGCTCTGATCTCGGCTGGCTCCGCCGGGCGACGGGTTGTCGGTAGGGGACGCCGCGAACTGTAGGGCGTGCCGCTCAGGCCCCAGGATGGATCAGTTTGTCGGCCAGCGCCCAGAGCGGCAGCGCAGCAGCGACGAGGAAAGCGGCCGCCGCCCACCAGATCCGCCACTTCCACGTGCGACGACGAGAGCCGATGAAGAGGAACGCGATCCAGAAGATCACGAACAAGGCACCGGAGAGGCTGAGCATCACCATCGCGAAGGCTTCCCAGCCCGAGGTACCCAGATCGAAGATGTAACTGGTCACCTGAGCGATCTGCCACGAGAACATGATCGCGAACGCGAGCAGCGGGGCGCCGAGGACCCCGGCCAGGATGAGCGGCAGGGCCTTGAGCCAACGTTCCTTCGGCTCCGAACGGCCGGCGTAATCGACATATTCCTCAGACATCGCCACCAGCATATGGGCCGATTCCGACAGGACGCTGGACGCAATGCCGTCACAGCGATGCTCACTTCGGCCGTTCCGCGATGTACCCATCTCGGCTCGGACAGCGCGGACACCTCGAATGCCGCCTTGTACGGCCCCGAAATCCACTGTGACCGACCGGACAAGGCGGCGGCAGGAGAAGGACGATAGGATATTGCGGTGACTTCCGGCCAGTATTCCGATAAGGACATCCGACGAGAAGCGGCGCGCCGCCGCACGTTCGCTGTCATCTCCCACCCCGACGCAGGTAAGTCGACGACCACCGAGGCGCTTGCCCTGCACGCCCGTGCGATCGGTCAGGCCGGAGCCACCCACGGCAAGGCCGGGCGCCGCGCCACCGTCTCCGACTGGATGCAGATGGAGCAGGACCGCGGCATCTCGATCTCCTCGGCCGCGCTGCAGTTCGAGTACCGCGACGCCGTCTTCAACCTCGTCGACACCCCCGGACACGCGGACTTCTCAGAGGACACCTACCGAGTGCTCTCGGCCGTCGACTGCGCCGTCATGCTCATCGACGCCGCCAAAGGACTCGAGGCGCAGACGATGAAGCTCTTCGAGGTCTGCGCCCACCGCAACATCCCGATCATCACCGTCGTCAACAAATGGGACCGTCCCGGCCTCGACGCCCTCGAACTCATGGACGAGGTGCAGCAGCGCACCGGGCTCCTGCCCACCCCGATCACCTGGCCCGTCGGCCAGTCCGGCGACTTCCGCGGCGTCCTCGACCGCCTCACCGGCGAGTACACGAAGTACACGCGCACCGATGGCGGTGCCACCATCGCAGGGGAGGAGACCTACTCCGCCGAGGCGGCCGCGGACCTCGAAGGCGATGCCTGGGCCACCGCTGTCGACGAGTCCGAACTCCTGGAGATGGAAGACCAGATCCACGATCAGGAGACCTTCCTCGCCGGGAAGTCGACCCCGGTCATGTTCGCTTCCGCGGTGCTCAACTTCGGCATCCACAAACTCCTCGACCTCCTCGTCGATCTGGCACCCGCCGCCGAGGCGCGCCCGGACAAGGAGGGAGTCCCGCGTCCCGTCGACGCTCCGTTCTCCGGCTTCGTCTTCAAGGTCCAGGCAGGCATGGATTCGAACCACCGTGACCGGTTGGCCTATATCCGCGTCTGTTCGGGAGTCTTCGAGCGCGGCACCGTGCTCACCCACGCCGCGACCGGCAAGCCCTTTGCCACGAAGTACGCCCAGCAGGTTTTCGGACGCGACCGCGACGTCGTCGACGAAGCCTTCCCCGGTGACGTCGTCGGCCTCGTCAACGCCTCCGCACTGCGCGTGGGCGACTCGCTCTACCTGGACAGGAAGGTCGAGTTCCCGGGCATCCCGACGTTCTCACCCGAACACTTCATGGTCATCAGAGCCAAGGACTCTTCGAAGTACAAGCAGTTCCGCCGCGGCATCGAACAGCTCGATCACGAAGGCGTCATCCAGGTCCTGCGCTCGGATCTGCGCGGCGATCAGGCTCCGGTCCTCGGCGCGGTCGGTCCGATGCAGTTCGAGGTCGCCGAAGACCGGATGACCAACGAGTTCAATGCCCCCTGCAGCCTCGAGCGCCTCAACTTCTCCCTGGCCAGACGCACCACCCCCGAATGTGTGCCGACCCTGTCGAGGGAGAGGTCCGTCGAGGTCCTCCACCGTTCCGACGGTGAACTGCTCGCGCTGTTCTCTGACCGGTGGCGGCTGCAGGGCGTGGAGAAGAACCACCCCGACCTCGTCCTCGAACCGCTGGTCGTCAGCTGAACGGACACACCGCGATCCCCGGGCCGCCTGTCCCGGGTCGGGCACATGCCTCGCCACTTTGACGAGGAGTTTAAGATGAATAGTTGGGTCCGGGCGAATTCCGGACTCGGTCAGGAATATCCGAGGCACGCGATCCCTTGTAACCTCGGGAAACTTGGCATTCGGGTGAGACCCGAAACAACAAAGGAGAATTGTGGGAACGAAATCGATTCGAGTCGCGATTGCCGGATTGGGCAACTGCGCCTCGTCCCTGATCCAAGGCGTGGAGTACTACCGGAACGCGTCCCCAGGGACGAAAGTTCCCGGTCTCATGCACGTGGAGTTCGGGGACTACCACGTCGGTGACATCGATTTCGTCGCCGCCTTCGACGTCGACGGCAAGAAGGTCGGCGTGGACATCGCCGAGGCGATCACGGCCAGTGAGAACAACACCATCAAGCTCGCCGACGTCGAACCGACCGGCATCGAGGTCCTGCGCGGACCCACCCTCGACGGACTCGGACAGTACTACCGCGACACGATCGTCGAATCCGACCGTGACCCCGTCGACGTCGTCAAGGCTCTCAAGGACGCCGAGGCTGACGTGCTCGTGTGCTACCTGCCGGTCGGATCCCAGGAAGCCGTCGAGTTCTACGCGCAGGCCGCCATCGACGCGAAGGTCGCCTTCGTCAACGCCCTGCCCGTCTTCATCGCCGGCACCAAGGAATGGGACGAGAAGTTCCGCGCCGCCGGTGTTCCCATCGTCGGCGACGACATCAAGTCCCAGATCGGTGCGACCATCACGCACCGGGTGATGGCGAAGCTGTTCGAAGACCGCGGCGTCGTCCTCGACCGGACCTACCAGCTCAATGTCGGCGGCAACATGGACTTCAAGAACATGCTGGAGCGTCAGCGTCTGGAGTCGAAGAAGATCTCCAAGACGCAGGCCGTGACCTCGAACACCTCGGCCCAGCTGTCCGACCGCGACGTTCACATCGGTCCCAGCGATTACGTCGAATGGCTCGACGACCGCAAGTGGGCTTTCGTCCGCCTCGAGGGACGCAACTTCGGCGACGCCCCGGTGGCGCTGGAGTACAAGCTCGAGGTCTGGGACTCCCCGAACTCCGCCGGCGTGATCATCGACGCCGTGCGTGCGGCCAAGATCGGACTCGACCGCGGCATCGGCGGAGCACTCATCTCCGCCTCCTCCTACTTCATGAAGTCGCCCCCGGAGCAGCAGGACGACGACGCCGCCCACGAGGCGGTCGAAGCCTTCATCCGCGGTGACGTGGAGCGCTGACCCCAGCGCACACCGACAAGCGCGCCGAGCGCAGCCACGCTGTGATCGGCGCGCTTCGTCATTGTCCGGGCAACGCACGAAACGTCTGTCCGACGTTCACCGCTGCCCGGGGATCGGGCCGGCTGCCTGGGGTTCGCACCGGCCGCCGGGGCATCGGACCGGCCGCCGGGGGATCAGGCCGGCTGCCCAGGGATCGAGCCGCGGGACGATGAGTCGCCTCGGCGCTTCCGGAATATGAGATTGCCGTGACACAACGGCGATTGTCCACGACACTTGTCTCTTCGACGTGATTGCACTCACATGTGCGTCACGCGGGCCGACGCACCGCCCGGTGCGCCTACGACCGAGGAGATCCCATGTCGAGCACCACCTCAGCAACCGATGAGAAGCACAGCGGTTCATCAGACCTCAACTGGCTGATGCGACTGCTGGTCGTCATCGAGAAGGTCGGCAACAAGCTGCCCCACCCGTTCTGGCTGTTCCTCTCGCTGGCCGTCATCGTCATGATCCTCTCGGCGATCTTCTCCGCCACGGGACTGAGCGCGGTCAATCCCGCGACGGATAAGACGGTGGCGGTGACGAACCTCTTCAGCACCGAATCGCTGCGTGAGATCGTCGCCGGGGCGACGAACAACTTCGTCACCTTCCCACCGCTGGGACTCGTCATCATCGTCCTCCTCGGCGTAGCCGTGGCCGAGCAGTCCGGGCTCATCGCCGCGATGCTGCGCGGAACCATCGCCGGAGCTTCGCCGAGGTGGATCACCTTCATCGTCGCGCTCGCCGGCACCGCCTCGTCGATCGCTTCCGACGCCTCGTACATGATCATGATCCCGCTCGGCGGGCTCGCCTTCAAAGCCGTCGGACGCAACCCGCTGCTCGGCTGCGTCGTCGCCTATGCCGCGACCTCGGGAGGGTATTCGGCCGCACCGATGGTCAACTCCCTCGACACCATCCTCGGCGGCCTCTCGACCTCCGCGGCCCACATCATCGACGACAGCTACACGGTCAGCCCGGTCGCGAACTTCTACTTCAACTTCGTGTCCATGTTCGTCGTCGCTGCCGCCATCACCCTGATGACCGAGCTGCTGCTGACCAAACGCGCCGACCAGATCGGACTCGACCCCGAGGACGAGAACGATCCGGAGAACTTCGACGTCACGATGGACCTCGAACCCAAAGAGAAGCGCGGCATGGTCTTCGCTGTGCTCGCTATCGTCGCCTGCGCGGCGATCCTCTTCTTCCTCGCTCTGCCCGCCGACTCGTTCCTCCGGGACGAGGCCGGAGGCTTCGGCCCCGAATCCGGACTGATGGCAGGAATCGCCGGTATCATCGGTGTCGGCTTCTTCCTCGTCGGCATCGTCTACGGCTGCGCGACAGGGACGATCAAGACGACCGCGGACATCCCGGAGATGATGGCCAAGGGGCTGTTGCCGTTCGTGCCTGTCATCGTCCTCTTCTTCGCGGCCAGCCAGTTCCTTGCGCTGTTCACGATGTCCAACCTCGGCGAGATCCTCGCGATCAAGGGCGCAGAGTTCTTCGGCGCGCTCAACACCGGCACGTTCGTCATCCTGCTGGGCGGCTGGCTGCTCACCGCGCTCGGCGCGATGTTCCTGACTTCGGGCTCGGGCCTGTGGACGCTCATGGCCCCGGTCCTCGTGCCGATGTTCATGCTGCTCTCGATCTCCCCGGAGACGACGCAGGCGCTTTACCGCATCGGCGACTCGACGACGAACATCATCTCCCCGATGAGCCCCTACTTCGTCCTCGTGCTCGGCTTCATCCAGCGCTACCGGAAGGATGCCGGCATCGGCACCCTCCTGTCGTTCACGATCCCGCTGTCTTTTGCGATGTTCGTCTTCTGGGGTCTGCTGTTCTTCATCTGGTGGGCCACGGGAATCCCATGGGGCCCGGGCTCAGCGACCGGCTACCACATGGGCTGAGCCGCCACGGGGTGCGGCGGCGATCGAAGAGGGGCAGCCCGCTGGAAATGCAGCGCTGTCGGCGACCCCGACCATCCCGAGAACTCCAGGGATTACGATCGTGCAACGCCTCCCGGAGCGGGACCGGGAATTTCAGTATCCGTCCAGGTGTTGTCGCTAGACTGAACCAAGAATCACCACTCGCGTGACACCGCGTCGGCGCGAGCAGTCTACTCAGATCGAAAGGATCTCGACCGTGAGTAACCCCATGATGAACCGGGCGATCAACCAGGGCGCCCAGGCCGGACGCAATCAGCCGGTCATGTCCGATCAGGAACTCAACAACCTGTTCAACCAGCCGGCCGCGGAGAACCGCAACGCCGGTCCGCAGGTCGCCGACCGGGCGATGACCTATGACGATGTGATGATGAAGACCGGCGTGCTCTTCACCATCCTCCTCGCCGGTGCCGTCCTCGGCTGGTTCGTGCCGATGCTCGCCTTCCCAGCGATGCTCGTCGGCCTCGTCCTCGGCTTGGTCAACGCCTTCAAGAAGGAACCGAGCAAGGCCCTGATCATCGGCTACGCCGCATTCGAGGGCGTGTTCCTCGGCGGCATCTCCTCGATCTTCGAGAGCATGTACTCCGGCATCGTCGTCCAGGCCGTGCTCGCCACGCTCAGCGTCTTCGGCGTCATGCTCGCCCTCTTCAAGTTCAAGGGCGTGCGCTTCGGCTCGAAGATGATGAAGTTCATGATGATCGCCGTCGGCGGATATGCGATCTTCTCGATCGTCAACCTCGTCTTCGGGCTGGCCTTCGGCACCGGCGGAGTCCGCAGCATGGAGATCTTCGGTATCCCTCTGGGCATCGTCATCGGCATCGCCGCCACCGTGCTCGCCGCGATGACACTGATCATGGACTTCCAGATGATCGAAGAGGGCGTCAAGCACAAGATCCCGGAGAAGTACTCCTGGATGTGCGCGTTCTCGCTTATGGTCACCCTCATCTGGCTCTACGTCGAGATCCTGCGCCTCATCTCCTACTTCAGAGACTGACCGTCGGCAGAGATTGAGAACGACGCTCACCGCACACTCGAGGGTGGCGACCGAGCGCTGAACGAAGGGCGGATCCCCGAACCGGGGGATCCGCCCTTCGTCGTGTGCAGGGTCCCCGAGCGTCGATCAAGGCGAAGCGTGCATGTGCACCGGCGCACGGTTCGAAGAGTGCGCGGAGCCTTGAACGAGGCCGGAGTGAGGCTCGAGCAAGGCTGGAACGATCGAAAACAGGGCAACCGGGTCCGCCCCATTGCTTGTGATCACTTTTATGCCTATCGTCTGAGATACCGACGACGACCGTCGGAGGACCGCCTTCACCGTCGAAGACCGGACCAGCTGCCTCACCGCCTGAGAGGACCATTCGATGACGAATCCGATGCGCGGCGTCTTCGCCGTTCCCACGACTCCCTACACCGAGGACGGAGCCCAGAACCTCGACGCACTGAGCAGACGCATCGACGAGGTCGTCGCTGCGGGGGTGACCGGCATCCTCGGCCTCGGCGCCACGGGGGAGGCCCTCGCCCTTACTCCCGCCGAGCGCGACGCCCAGATCAAGACCATCGTCTCCGCCGTCGACTCCCGTGCCCATATCGTCATCGGCTGCATGGCCTACACCCCGACCGAGATGAGTGCGCAGATCAGCCAGGCCGCCGACCGCGGAGCCGACGCCGTCATGGTCACCCCGCCCTTCTACGGCGGACTCGAACCCGATGCCGTCATCGCCGCCCTGCAGCCCGTACTAGCCGGCGCCGAGGTACCGGTCATGGTCTACAACAACCCGCACTCCACGGGCACCGACCTGATCCCAGACCACCTCGCCGCCCTCGCCGACACCGGTCGGCTCTGGAGCGTGAAGGAGACCTCGGAGGCGGCCACACGCATCCGCGAACTGCGTGATCGCCTGGGCCAGGACATCGAGATCTTCGTCGGCGCCGACGGGATCGCACTCGAAGGCTTCGCCCAGGGAGCCAGCGGATGGGTGGCCGCCTCGGCGTGGCTGCTTCCCGAGCACTGCCAGCGACTCTGGGCATTCGCCGACGCCGGAGACTGGGCAGGTGCGGTCGAGCTGTGGACGAGGCTCGGGTCCGCGCTCGGCCTCATCGAAGGCAACGCAGCGTTCATCTCACTCATCAAACAGGCCCTCGGCCACCGCGGCCACGAACAGGGGCCGGTGCGCCCACCGCTGCCGACGGCCGACTCCGAATCGCTGACGGAACTCATGACGGCGATCGCCGCTCTGGAGGAGGAACGATGAGCGACACGACCATGAACGATCATTCCACGACGAAACAGGCACTGCTCGACCGCGGCGAAGCCGCACTGCACTCCATCATCGACGGCGACAACGGGCTGTGGATCGGCGGCCGAGCCGAAACGGGTGAAGGCGAGCAGATCGACCTCATCTCACCGATCGACAGAACCCTCCTCGGCAGCCTCACCGCGGCCAGCCGGCATCAACTGGATACGACCGTGACAAGGGCACGCACTGCTTTCGACACCACCGACTGGGCTCGCGACGCAATGCTGCGCGCCCGCGTGCTGCGTCGACTGGCCGACCTCGTCGAGGACGACGCCGCAGAGATCGCCTACCTCGACGCCGTCGAAGCCGGGAAGGTCGCCCCCGGCAGCGTGGATGAGGACGTCCCCGACGTCGTCGCGAACCTGCGCTTCGCCGCCGACCTCATCTCCCACGACGACGGCCGCTACCTGCGCAGCGCGGACGGTTGGGGCTGGGTGACGAAGGTGCCCGCCGGCATCGTCGCCGCGATCCTGCCGTGGAACTATCCCATCGCCATGCTCGGCTGGAAGGTCGCCCCCGCGCTGGCCGCCGGGAACGCGATGATCATCAAGACCTCCGAGGACTCAACCCTCAGCGCCCTCCACTTCGCCTGCCTCGCCGCGAAGGCCGGGGTTCCCGACGGCATCCTCAACGTGCTCACCGGCACGGGCCCGGGCATCGGCGCGGCCATGGGGCTGCACGAGGACATCGACGTGCTCACCTTCACCGGGTCCGGCCCGGTCGGACGGTCCTTCCTCGAATCCTCCGCCCGGTCGAACCTCAAGAAGGTCTCGCTCGAACTCGGCGGCCGGGCCGGGTACATCGTCGACGCCGACCATGCCGGTGACTTCACCGCTATCGCCGCTGACATCGCCGGGGCCGCGTTCGGCACGAGCGGACAGAACTGCACGGCCGCCTCGCGGGCGATCTACGTCGGTGCCGACGACGAGCGCTTCGCCGACTTCCGCACCACCCTCATCGCCGCCACCGAGGCACTGACCGTCGGCGACCCCTTCGATCCGACGACCGACATCGGTCCCGTGATCAACACGAAAGCCCGCGACCGGATCACCGCCTGGGTCGACGAAGCCGTGGACCAAGGCGCGCGGATCGTCAACATCCGCGCCGAGGTGCCTGACATCGGCACCTGGTACCCGCCGACCGTCATCGAATCCGTCCCCGATGACACCCGCCTCGGAAGCGGCGAGATCTTCGGCCCCGTCACCCACCTGGTCCGCTGCGAGACCAGCGAAACCGCAGTGTCCCTGATCAACGACGAGCCCTATGGCCTGGCCTCGACCGTGTGGTGTGAGGACATCGGCTGGGTGCGCTGGTGGGCCGACCGGATCCGAGTGGGCACGCTCGCCGTCAACGGCTACAGCGAAGGCACCGAGGCGACCCCGTTCGGGGGAATGCGACAGTCCGGATTCTGGGGCCGCGACAACGGACCCGAAGCCCTGGCCTCCTACCAGGAGACGATGACCGTGTGGGTGGCCGACGGCTGAGCGCCACCTCGGAGCCGGGCCGAAGGTCGAGGACTACCATAGGCCTATGACCACAGCCGCGGAGGAACTCGAGACCGAGGTGCGTCGACTCCGCATCCGGATCATCTCGTTGACCCCCGCCCAACTCGACGAGGCGACCGCCACCGCACCCAGCAGGCGGCAGGCGATCATCGATGCCCTCGCCGAGTTCTCCTCCATCACCTCGGCCCGACGCGAGGTCCCGTGGCTGAGCGATCAGGCGCTTGCCGACCAGGTCGTCGTCCTCCTCGAGCACGGACTCAGCACATCCGCAAGGCTGTCCGAAGACGAGCGGGACGACCAGATCCGCACCCTCACCGAGGCGGCCGTGCGTCTGCGCCGCGCGCTGGCATGAGGATGGGCGGGGGAGGCGAAGAGCGATGACCGACCGTCGCACGGTCACCTCCGTCCTGGCCGGGATCGTCGCCACCGTCATCTACTTCGGCACCGCCGAACTCATCGCCCGCGGACTCGGCATCGTCTCGGCCCCAGCGCTCATCCTCGGCCAGATCCTCATCCCGCTCATGCCGACCGCTCTCATCAAGGCGGCGATCGCGGTCTTCGGCACCGGTGACAAGCTCGCGCTGGTCATCACCATCGTCATCGTCGGCTCTCTGCTCGGAGCACTCATCGGCTGGATCGGGGTCAACCGGCGGGGCCTCTCGATCGTCCTGCTCATCGGATTCGGCCTGTTGCCTTCCGTGCTCACTGTGACCACCGGCTCCGAACTGACCGCCACCCTGCCGACACTCGGCGGGGTCGTGGCCGGCACGATCGTCTACCTCATGCTCCTGCACCTTGATGATCGCGCCAGGCGGAAGTGTTTCGACGAGGTGGGGCAGCCGGGATCCGGCGAGGCGGGACGTCCCGACGCGCGGCCGGCAGACAGTTCGGATGCCGTCACGAGAGAACGCGCCGGGCGAGAGTCGAAGCCTGACCGGCGGGCCTTCTTCGGACTCGCCGCAGGGCTCGGTGCGATCGGAATCGCCGCCGTCGCCGCCGGCCAATCCGCCGCATCGTTGGCCCGCAGTGCGGCAGGCACGGTCACGCGACTCGTTCTGCCCCGTCCGGCCACCTCGGCGCCGGAGATTCCTGCCGGGGCCGAACTCGACGTCACCGGGCTCACCCCGCTGGTGACCGAGAACGAGGATTTCTACCGCATCGACACCGCGCTCATCCCGCCGTCGGTCGATGCCGGGACGTGGCAGCTGCGCATCCACGGACTCGTCGAACACGAAGTGACGATCACCATGGCCGAACTGCTCGACCTGCCGCTGGAGGAGCACTACGTGAGTCTGGCGTGTGTGTCGAACGAAGTCGGCGGGGATCTCGTCGGCAACGCGAAATGGCTGGGATACCCGATCCGGGACCTGCTCGCCCAGGCAAAGCCGAAGGCCGGGGCGGACATGGTGCTCTCGGGCTCCGACGACGGTTTCACCGCCTCCACCCCGCTCGAGGTGCTCACCGACGACCGGGCCGCCCTGCTCGCGGTGGGCATGAACGGCCACGCGCTGCCGCGCGACCACGGGTACCCGGCTCGCCTCGTCGTGCCGGGACTCTACGGGTACGTCTCCGCGACGAAATGGGTGACCGACCTCGAGGTCACCCGATTCGCGGACAAGGAAGCGTATTGGACGACCCGCGGCTGGTCCACGCACGGGCCGGTGCTCGTAGCCTCCCGCATCGACGTGCCGCGCCCCGGAGCCACAGTGACGCCCAAGGACGGTGGACGGGTGATCACAGCGGGCATGGCCTGGGCTCAGCACACGGGGATTGCGAAGGTGCAGGTGAGCGTCGACAACGGCGACTGGCAGACCGCCGATCTCAGCGAGGAACTCACCGCCGACACCTGGCGGCAGTGGCGGTGTGAGCTGAGCGGACTGAGCCGGGACACGCACACGGTGAGCGTGCGCGCGATCGACGCCGACGGCAATGTCCAGACCTCGCAGCGCCGCCCGGCCATCCCCGGTGCCGCCACCGGTCTGCACGACCGCCAATTCACCGTGGAGTGAGGCAGAATGGGCCCGCTCAGCCCCAGTTCTTCGCGTCCGAGATGCAGAACGGGTGACCGGCAGGATCGATGAGCACGACCCATGTCTCGCCGGGCTGCGGATCGGCGCGGGTGGCGCCGAGGGCCACGCAGCGGTCGGCTGCGGCCTCGACATCATCGGCTGCGAGGTCGAGATGGAACTGTTTGTGCCCATCATCGGGCCAGTCCGGGCGCTGATAGTCAGGGATCGTGCCGATGCCCAGAGCGTGGCTGGGTCCGGTGAGCATCGCATAGTTCTCATCCGAATAGGCGATCGGCCACCCGATGACGGCGGAGTAGAAGCTGCCGAGCGCCGCGGCATCCGGGGCGTCGAGAGTGACCATGGCCAGAGCGGCGATGGGGGACTGGGCCGTGGTGTCGGGAGTGGTCGGCAGGGTGTCGGTCGGGTCTGTGGAGTTCTGTGTGTCGGTCATGTCTGACATTCTTGTCTCATGGACGATGTCGTCTCTAGGAAAAATACGTCACCGGCGCCCGATCACCTCTACGGTCGCGTCCTCAAGCCGGGGGAGCTGCTCGAGCACGCGCAGTACTCGTCGGTCCGCGTGGTCGCGGAGCGCCTGCGGCCCTTCGTCAAACGCTATTGGGCCGTCGACTGGGATCTTCCCGACGGTGAGAGCTACCAGACGGCGACGGTCGCCGAGCCGACGATCAACCTGACCTTCGAATACGGGACGAGCCGGCGGGCGAACATCGACGGACCGGGAGTGTGGGTGACGGGTCCGGTGACGCAGCGACGCTTCGACGTCGGGATCTTCGGCCGCGGCGGAGTCTTCGGGGTGAACTTCCACCTCGGAGCGACCTTGGCGTTCTCCGGGCAGATGCCGGCCGACATCCGCGACACCACCGTCCCCGCGGCACAGTGGTTTCCCGCCCTCGAATCCGATCTGGGACTGACCGAGTCGGACTTCAGCTCGGCAGACGGCCCGAACATCTCCGCGCTCGCCGAGGCGGTCGAGTCCTGGCTGCTCTCCCGCCGACCGCAGATGACCGGGGGTTATATGCGGCTGAAGCAGCTGCTCGAGATCCTCGATGATCCCGAGGTCGTGAGTCTGAGAATGCTCTCCGAGCGTGCCGGTGTCACCGAACGCACGGTGCAGAGGATGTTCAGCCGCTACTGCGGGGTCGGAGCGAAGAAGATTCTCAGCCGGGCTCGGATCATCGACGCCGTCGGGGCCATCGACCGCGGATGGGACGAGCCACTGGCCGACCTCGGTGCTCGCTTCGGATGGTTCGACCAATCCCATTTCAACGCCGACTTCCTCCGTGTCACCGGTTTCAGTCCGGGCGAATACGCGCAGCGCAGGTCGGCGCGAGCCCAGCGCGACTGAGGTCAGTCCCGGCTGCTGCGGCCCGGGCGCGACTGAGATCGTGTTGTCTGAGAAGGCGCCGCATCGAACGTCCCACGGACCTGCAGCCGACCGTCGCTGATAGTCTGATGCCCCATAGCGAATCCGTGTCGGAACGTCCGGCCCTTATCGAACAGCAGCAGGTCGGCATCATGCCGGGGCGCGATCCGGCCCTTGCGGGAGAGCTTGAGTGCGTCGGCGGTGTTGGCGGTGACGAGGGCGAGCACCTGGGACAGGGAGAGTCCGCTGGACTCGGCGCAGGCCCACACCTGCTCAAACAACGTCGACTGGTCGGCCACTGTGAGGTCGATCAGACGACCCTGAGCATCGAACCTCGGCAGGCTTCCGTTGGCATCCGAGGACAGCGTGAGCCGGTCGAGATCACCGCCGAGCTCGACGTATCTGCGTACCGATTCCACGGTCGAGGCACCGGCCGTCATATCGACGAAGGCCCCCTTCGCCGCCAGCGCGACGGCATCGGCTAAGAGCTCCTCATCCCGGGTGATGTGCGTGGCGTAGACGGCTGGCGGCGCGATCGGGTAGTCATCGAGGAGGCGATGGAGAGGGGCGAGCCTGGACTCATGGGACCCGACGTGGAAGTGCGTGACACCGGCCTTGCCGCTGAGCAGTCCGCCGACGTGGCACTGGCTGACGATGTCGGCGAGAGCCTCGATCATGGGTTGGAACGAACGCCGTTCGGACACGGCGATCTCTCCGGCGCCGATGACCTTGTCGATGAGCACGATGTCGTCGACGACCGATCCGGTGATCGTCCGTGCCGGGAGCTGGTAGCTTCCGGTATAGACGAAAGCCGTGATCCCCTCTTCTTCGAGGCCCCGAGCCTTGGCGAGGAGACCTGTATGTGTGCGGGTGACGGAATCGGTGCCGAGGCAGCCGACGACGGTGGTCACACCCGAACGGATGATGTCGGTGACGGCGATCTCCGGGGTACGTGTCGCATAGCCTCCTTCGCCGCCACCGCCGGTGATGTGCACATGCGGGTCGATGAAACCCGGGCAGGCGGTGAGTCCCGAGGCATCGATGACCCGGGCACCGGGCAACGCGGCGATGCCGGCCGGATCCACCTCACCGATATGGGCGATGCGGGAACCTTCGACGAGGATGTCGCGGACTCCCAGCGGTTCGGGGGCGAAGATCTCCGCCCCGCGGATCAGTGTGACCAAGCTGAGTCTCCCTCCCACCCCGACCGTGTGCGCACTCGACCCGGTCGAGACGCGGATACGTTCATCCGGGGATCATGCCCTTGCCGTCGACCTTGGGGATGGCGGCCAACAGCTTCTTCGTGTAAGGGTGCCTGGGATCGTTCCAGATCTCAGCGGTCGGCGCGACCTCGACGATGCGACCGGCCTCCATGACCGCGACCCGGTCAGCGATGTCGCGGACGACGGAGAGGTCATGGCTGATGAAGATCATCGACGCCCCGGAGTCGATGGCGAGATCGCGCATCATCCGAGCGATGCGAGCCTGCAGGAAAGCATCGAGAGAGGCGATCGGCTCATCGCCGACGAGCACCTTCGGCCCGGCCGCCAGGGCACGCGCGATCGCGATGCGCTGTCGCTGTCCGCCGGAGAACGAATGCGAATACCGCTGCGCGGAGTCCTTCGGCAGGTCGACCGCCTCGAGGAGCGACTCGACACTCCAGCTCCCCGACGGGTCCAAGGCGAGGGCGTCCTCGAGCTGATCACGGATGCGCCTGCGGGGATTGAGCGAGGCGTAGGGGTTCTGGAAGACCATCTGGATGCCGAGCAGACTCTTCGCCCGCTTCTTCAGCCCCAAGGACCTCACCGGACTGCCGGCGAAGGTGATGGAGCCGCCGGCCGGTTTCTCCAGCCCGCAGATGAGCTTCGCCAGAGTGGACTTCCCACAGCCGGACTCACCGACGAGTCCGAGCACCTCGGAACGGCCCAGCTGCAGGGAGACCCCGTCGACCGCACGGAATCGTCCGCCGCCGTCGAGCTTGTATTCGCACGACACGGAATCGAGGGCGAGCAGCGGGGCACCGTCGGCGGTGGACTCGTCGCGGGCCTGAGTCGAGGTGTGACCATCGGGCGTCATGATGCGACCTCCGCTCCCGGCAGCGATTCGATGAGCGACCGTGTGTATTCGTGCTTCGGTGCGGTGATCACGGTCTCCCGGTCACCGGTCTCGACGACGACGCCGTTCTTCATCACGACGATGGAATCGGCCACCGAGGACAGCACCCCGAAATCGTGGGTGACGAGCAGGACCGCGAGGTCGAGGTCGTCGCAGAGCTCACGGAGGAGACGGAGGATGCCGGCCTGCACGGTGACGTCGAGCGCCGTGGTCGGTTCGTCGGCGATGAGGACCTTCGGATCGCAGATGATCGCCGAGGCGAACGCGATCCGCTGCAGCTGCCCGCCGGAGAACTGATGGGGGTACTTGCGGACGGCTTCATCGGGGTGGGGGACCCGTGTGCGGCCGAGGATGTCGACGGCCTTCGCCAGCGCCTGCTTCTTCGAGACCTTCTGGTGGTGCCGGAGATGGTCGGTGATCTGGTCACCGACGGTGAGCATGGGATGGAATGCCGACGCCGGATCCTGGAACACCATCGACAGCTGCGCCCCGCGCAGCCGGTTATGGGCCTTGGCCGGCATTCCGACGAGTTCGACGCCGTCGAAGTCGATGCTTCCGCTCAGTTGCGCCCCGGCTGGGGAGAGGCCCATGATGGCCAGCCCGGTCTGGGTCTTGCCGGACCCGGAAGCTCCGGCCACACCGGTGATCCGACCGGCATCGAGGTCGAACGAGACGTCCCGGAGGATGTGCGAGGTCTCCTTGCCGGTGGTGACGGAGAGATTGAGGTCTCTGATGCTGATCATGCTCATGATGTCGTCTCACCGACTTCCTGTGCGGTGTGCGGATCGAGGGTGTCGCGCAGACTGTCGCCGATGAAGTTGAAGGCCATGACGATGGTGAGGATGCACAGGCCGGGGAAGAACGCGATCCACCAGGCGGCGAACTGCGAGACGCCCTCGCTGATCATCGCGCCCCAGTCCGGGGTCGGGGGGACCGCGCCCAGAGACAGGAACGACAGCCCTGCCATCGTGAGGATCGCCGAACCGACGTCGAGGGTGGCGAGCACGACGACCGGTGAGATGACGTTGGGTGCTATCTCGCGGACCAGTGAGCGGCCGGCGCTGAAACCGAGGAGGCGACCGGCGATGACGTATTCGCTGCTGCGAGCCGTCATCACCAGAGACCGGGTGACACGGGCATAGGAGGGCCAGGAGACGAGCAGGATCGCGATGATGGCGTTCTTCAGCCCGGGTCCCAGCGCTGCGGCGATGACCATGGCGAGGATGATCGTGGGGAACGCGAAGACGAGGTCGGCGATGCGCATGATGATCTCGTCGACGGCGCGTCCGAAGTACCCGGCGATCGCTCCGAGCACCGAACCGAGCACCGCCGAGCAGATGACGACGAACACGGCGGCCGGAAGCGTGGTTCTCGCCGCGACGACGATGCGTGAGAATACGTCGCGGCCCAGAGTGTCGGTGCCGAGCAAATTCTCACTACCTGGTGCCGCGAGCCGAGGGAAGTCCTGGGCCAGCGGATCGAACGGCGCGATGAGCGGGGCGAAGACCGCCACGATCAGCCAGATGAGGAGGATGGCGGCACCGACGAATCCGAGCGGAGTGCGCAGGGACCTGGGGAAACGCAGCTGCCACCGCTTCACACCGGGGGTGAGGGGATCACGGGTGGCCGCCTCGGCGCCGGTGGAACCCTCGGCTGAGTATTTGGGAGTGCCGATGCTCATCTCACCCTCACTCTCGGATCCACGAAGCCGTAGATCAGGTCGACGATGAAATTGACGATGATGTAGACGATGCCGATGACGAGGCCCACCCCCATGATGACGGGCAGGTCGAGCGTCGTCGCCCCGCGATAGGCGTATTGGCCGAGGCCGTTCCAGGCGAATACCGTCTCGGTGAGCACCGCTCCCGAGAGCAGAGAGCCGAAGGCGAGTCCGACGACGGTGATTATCGGGACCAGGGCGCCGCGGAAGATGTATTTGAACACGACGGTGCCGGTGGGCAGGCCCTTGGCCTTCGCCGCAGTGACGTAGTCGAACTTGATGATGTCGAGCACGCTCGAGCGGGAGAAGCGGGTGAGCAGTCCGATCGTGAACAGGGCGAGCACACACGAGGGGAGGATGAGATGGCCGAATGCGTTGGTGAAGGTCGCCATCTGTCCGGCCAACAGGGAATCGAGTGTGTAGAGTCCCGTGACCTTCGGCGGGGGAGTGATCCACGGGTCGAGGCGGCCGGCGCCGGGGACGACCCGGAGTTTGAAGAAGAACACGAAGTAGGCGACGGTCGCGATCCAGAACGTCGGGGCGGAGATGCCGATGAGGCTGAGAGTGCGGATCGCATGGTCGACGATCGTGTTCTGCTTGAGCGCACTGAGCAGACCGAGCAGGAGCCCGAGGATGACGGAGATGAGGATGGCACCGATGCCGAGCTCGATCGAGGCGGGAAAGACCTGTCCGATCGAGTCGAGCACTGGGGTGCGCGTCTGGTTGGAGACTCCCAGGTCCCCGTGGAGCAGATTGCTCAGGTAGGTGAAGTACTGGACGATGAGCGGTTGGTCGAGGCCGAGACGCTCACGTGTCTGCGCCACGATCTCCGGGTCCGCGGCCGCCCGGTCGCCCAGTATTGCGGCGACCGGGTCGGTAGGCACGAGGTTCGTGAGCAGGAACGTCACGATCGTCACACCCCAGATGAGGAGGAGCGAGATGCCGATCCTGATGAGGATGAACCGCAGCAGCGGGTGGAGCTTCGGCGGTTCGATCCTCTGGGCGGCATCACCGGCGGTGGTGCCTGATGCCGGAGTCGCCTCGGTGGTGGTCGCTGCCTCGGGTGCGGCTTCCGCCATCCTCACTCTGCCTTTGCGAAGTCGAACGAGGTGTCTGCGTTGGAGACGAACTTCTTCACGCTGTTGCCCACGACGATGGTGTCGACCGGTTGGACGAGCGGGATCCACACCCCGGTGTCCGACAGCGACTTGTACATCGTGGCGTAGGCGTCGCCGCGGGAATCCTCATCGGCCTTCTCAGCTTTGTCGGCGAGTTTCGTGATCGCAGGATCGGCGTCCTTGTCCCAGTTGACGCGTTCGGCGACGCTGCCGCCGGGGACGAAGACGTTGTAGTTCGACGGGTCGGGGAAGTCCGCGCCCCAGGTGCCGATGCCCATGGGCTGTTTGCCCGAACGGAAGCCGTCGAGCTGCGTGGCGCTGGGAGCCGGCTTGAGTGCGAGGTTGATGCCCGCCTCCTTGAACTGGGCCTGGAGGGTCTCGGCGAGCTGGGCGAGGTCGACGCCGTTGACGGACTGATCGCTCGAGTAGTGGAACGGAATCTTCTCACCGTCGTAGCCGGACTTCTTCAGCAGCTTCTTCGTCTTCTCCAGGTCGCGTTCGGGCGCCTGGTCCTTCGGCACGGCCCCGTTGAACTCATTCGGGACGAGGCCGGCCATGCGCTGAGCGCCTTCGCCGGAGAGTTCGAGGATCTTGTCGTAGTCGATGGCCGAGGCCACGGCCTTGCGGAAGTCCTCGTTGGTCGTGATGTCGCTGACCTTGGAGTCCATGTTGTTGAAGATGTAGAGGCTGCGCGTCGACGGCAGCGAGGTCTTCTGCGCCATGCTGTCGTCGATCGAGTTCGCCTGGTCGGAATTGAGGTCGTAGGCGACCTGAGCCTGACCGGACTGGATGTCGGTGAGCTGCGTTTCGGCCGAGACGTTGCGCAGGACGACGCGCTTGTACTTCGGAGCCGGGCCGTTGTAGTGCTCGTTCGCGGTGAGCACGACCTGGCTGTCCGGGTCGTAGGTGTCGATCTTGTAGGGACCCGAGCCCTGCGAGTTCTCATTGAGGAACTGCTCGGCCCCGTCCTTCTCATCCGTCGTCCCTTTGTTCTCCTTGACGACCTTGGAGTTGACGATGCCGATCGAGGAGTTGGGCAGGATGTAGGGCAGCGCCGGGTTGGGCTTCTCGCTCTTCAGCTCGATGGTCTCGTCATCGATCTTCTTCACCTTCACCCCGTCGAGGAAGAAGGAGGGATTGCCCTTGAGGCCCTGGAGACGTTCGAAGGAGAAGACGATGTCATCGACGGTGACGGGATCGCCGTTGGAGAACTTCGCGTCCTTCTGCTTGAGCTTGAGCGTCATCGTCTTGTCGTCATCGGACATCTCGAAGGAGCAGAGACCATCGGTGGGTTTCGTGAGGTCGCCGTCCTTGAACTCCAAGGCGGTCTGGTAGAGGGCATTGTCGATCGTCGAGCCTGTGAATTCGAACTGCCGGTGGGGATCGATCGTCGCGAGGCTGAACGCCGTCTCCGCCACGATCGTGTCGCCGGAACCGCCGGCTTCGTCGGAGCCGCCGCTGCACGCGGCGAGGCCCGCCGTCAGCGCAAGTGTTGAGCAGATGGCCACGAAACTGCGGGTCAGACGCCTCATATGTGATCTCCCTAACGGTAAGTGTTGTCAGTCACATTAGAGTCGATTCGTCCCCCGTGCAATTCAACTTGCCACAACGCTGAGAGTTTTCCGCTGTGGGGTTCTGACAATGCTCTGATCCGTGGGGCCGAGGCGGTTGTAGGTGATCTCCGATGTCAGCGGCGCGAGGGTGCCAGGTCGAGCGCCTCGGCGGTGTCGGTGACGGTGCGAGCGACCGCCTCGGCGGTCCATGTCTGTCGGGCGCGATCGGGGACGGCCTCGGTCATGGCTGTGCTCCAGCGCTCACGCCACTGGACGGGGAAGGCCCGCTGGAGCAGTTCGAGCATGATCGGGACCGCGGTCGAGGCTCCGGGGGAGGCGCCCAGGAGCCCGGCGATCGAACCGTCGGCGGAGACGACGAGTTCGGTGCCCTGCTGGAGGACTCCGATCCGTTTCGGGTCCGGTGTGACCAGCTGTGCCCGCTGACCTGCCGGGGCGAGGGTCCATTCGTTCCGACGCGCCTGCGGGTAGTAGCGCTGCAGTTGGGCGAACTTCTTGGTGGGGCCGGCCGCGAGTTCCTTGATGAGGAAGCTTACGAGGCTGAGGTTCTGCAGGCCGGCGGCGGCGATGATGTGGAGGTTGTCGGGGCGCAGGGTTCTGAAGAAGTCGGTGAGGCGGCCATGCTTGAGCAGGCGGGTGCTGAACGTTGCGTAGGGGCCGAAGAGCAGGTGTTCGCGTCCGTCGACGACGCGTCTGTCCAGATGCGGCACCGACATCGGTGGTGCACCGACTTCGGCCTGTCCGTAGACCTTTGCGTCGTGGTCGGCGACGACGGACGGGGTGGAGCAGCGGTAGAAGGCGGCCCCGACCGGCAGCACTGCGTAGCCGCGGACTTCTGGGATCTTCGCCTTCTGCAGGAGTCGGAGGGCGAACCCTCCTGCACCGACGACGACGGTTCTCGCGCGCACCGTGAACGACCTCTGCGAGGTCGACCCGGTGACTGTCCATCCCTTGTCCGTTCGGTCGAGCCCAGTCACCTCATGGTCGGTGCGGACCTCAGTAGTCCCGATGCGTGTGAGCGAGCGGGTCAGCGCTCCGAAGTCGACGTCCGTGCCGCGCGGGTGTCGGGCGGCAGCGATCGGCTCGCCGGTCGAGGGGCGTCCGGTCATCGTCAGCGGGGCCCACTTGGCGATGGTGTCGGGGTCGTCGGTGTACTCGAGTTCGGCGAAAAGGGGGTCGGCGCGCAGGGTCTCGACACGAGTGCGCAGATAGGAGACGTCCTCGGCGCCGAAGACGAGGTTCATGTGCGCCGTTTCGTGGATGAAGTCGTCTGGGTCGAGCAGGCCGCGGCGCACGAGTTCGGCCCACCACTGCCGGGTCAAGTGGTACTGTCCCGCGATCGACGCGGGCTTCGAACCGTCGGTCGGGTCGGGCATGTAGTTGAGTTCGCAGAATCCCGAATGTCCGGTGCCGGCGTTGTTCCACGGATCGCTGCTCTCTCCGCCGATGCTCTCGGCCTTCTCGAGCATGAGGATGCGCCATTCGGGTTCGAGCTGGGCGAGCATCGATCCCAGCGTCGCCGACATGATTCCTCCGCCGATGAGGACGACGTCGGCGTCGGGCAGATGGTCTGAGGCTGTGGTGTGCGAAGACATGTCATCACGATGCGCCCCTAAGAATCATCCGTCCAATGAGGAATGTGATATGTATGATCCGAATATGGAACGATCGAATGATGGCCGTCTCCCGCTGACGGCGCTGCGGGAGCTCGTCGGGCTGGCCGACCAGGACGGACACCTCACCGAGGCAGCCGCCGCGCTCGGCATTCCGCAGTCGACGATGAGCCGGCGCATCCATGGACTCGAGGACCGCCTCGGCGTGCCTCTCATCGTTCCGCACGGACGGGCGATCGGCCTGACCGAGGCGGCTCGCGAGCTCGCTGCCGCGGTGCGGATGCCCCTGCACGAGATCGGTGCCGCGCTCACCGACATCGCCGAGGCGGCCGACCCCGATCACGGCACGATCCGATTCGGATTCCCGCTGACGATGGGAGCCGGCGAGGTGCCCGACCTGCTGGCCGCCTTCGCCGCGGAGCATCCGGGCATCCGGCTCGATCTCAAGCAGGCGCACGGTGCCGAACTCGTCGACGATCTGCTCAGGGGTGCTCTCGATCTCGCCCTCATCATTCCGCCGCCGCCGGAGGTGCCGCACGAGATCCTTGCCAGCCAGCGGATCGTGGCGGTCGTCCCCGCTGACCATCGGCTGGCGCGTCGCGCGAGCATCGCCGTCGAGGAACTCGTCGACGACGAGTTCATCTCCACGCCCGACAGCTACAATCTGCGGGCGCTCACCGATCGGTGGTGCCGTGCCGCCGGTTTCGTCCCGCAGGTGAGGACCGAGGTCACCGAGTTCTCCACGATCCGCGAGTTCGTCGGTCGAGGCATGGGCGTGGCACTGCTGCCGCGGGCCGTGCGAGCGGTCGAAGGGGTCGCCGAGGTGGAGCTGAGCGGACCCGAGTACGTTCGCGAACTCGCCCTGTGCGCAGCCGTCCGTCGGCCGGGCCGAGTCGTGTCCCGGCTGCGTGATTTCATTCGCGATCGGAGCGCCGAATGGAGCACCGAGTCGGTCTCGGCCAGGCAGTCGAACGGGGCACGGCCGCGTCCGGACTGAGCACAGACCTCACGCCCGTGACCGGGCGAGCAGGTAGACGAAGTACGGGGCGCCGATGAGGGCGACGATGAGCCCGGCCGGGATCTGTGCGGGAGCGATGATCGTGCGGCCCACGGCATCGGCGACGACGAGGCCGACGGCCCCGAGGATCATCGCGGCCGGAACCACCCTGCGATGTCGGGCGCCGACCAGTGCGCGGGCGGCATGCGGGGCGACGAGGCCGATGAAGCCGACGACGCCGACGGCCGAGACGCTCACCGCGGCGAGCACGGCGGCGGTGATGAGCACCGCGAGACGGACCGGTTCGCGAGCAACGCCGACCAACCTCGGGGTGTCGTCATCGAGGGCGAGCAGGTCGAGCTCACGTGTCCACACGAACGCCGCGGGCACGGCGACGAGGAGGACGAGGGCGCCCGGGGCGACATCGGCCCACACCCGCCCGTAGGTCGACCCGGACAGCCAGGTGAACAGGGTCGGTGTGTCCCAGGGATTCGCGCGGACGAGGAGCAGCGTGGTCAGCGATGTGAACCCGAACCACAGGCCGATGCCGATGAGCACGAGCCGGTCCGTGTCCATTCCGCCCCGCCATGAGAGTCCGTAGACGAGGGCGAAGGCCACGAGAGCGCCGATGATGCCGACACCGGACACCAGCCCGATGCCGGCGCCGGGGATGAGGGTGACGACGATGACCGCACCGAGCCCGGCACCGCCGGTGATGCCGAGCAGACCCGGTTCGGCCAGGGGATTGCGGGCGCTGGCCTGGACGAGGGTGCCCGAGAGTCCGAGAGCGGCACCGGCGGCCAGTGCCGCGGCCACCCGCGGAGCCCGGGAATCGAAGGCGAAGTCGATGACCGGGGCGGCCTGGCCCTGAAGCCACAGCAGACCGTCGCCGAGGAGGTAGAACCGTTCCCCGGTGAGCAGACCGAGGACTGCGACGACAATGAGGACGGCGAGCCCGAGACCGATGACCAGCCCTGCCCGCCGAGGACCGATGAGCGTCGATTTCGCCGCCGAGGTGGCCTGCGCCGGTCCCGAGGAACGCATCGACCTGGCGAGGAGGACGAGGACGATGGAGCCGAGGATCGTCGTCGTCACACCCGACGGCAGGGTGATCGCCTCGGTGGCCCCGACGATCGCGCGGAGCACGGCATCGGCGAGGATGACGATGATCGCCCCGATGATCCCGGTGGCCGGGATCATCACCGCATGTCGGCCGAGCACCGGCACCACCCTGGCGAGCAGACGGGCGATGACCGGCGCGCAGAGCCCGACGAACCCGATCGGCCCTGCCAACGTCACCGCCGTGGCGGTGAGCATGACGGCGAAGAGGATGCCGATCGCCCGGGTCGAGCGGATCGGGACCCCGAGGACGGAGGCCGCATCATCGCCGAGGCCGAGCAGATCCAGACGCCTGGACAGCAGAATCGCTCCGAGAACGATGAGGCCGATGACGGGGATGCTGCGCAGGGCGGCCGTCCCGTCGAGCTGATTGAGGGTGCCCGACCCCCAGGAGAAGAGACTCGTCGTCTCCTCGGAGAAGAGGATGAGCAGCGTCGATGTCCCGGCCTGCAGCGCCATGGCCGTGGCCGTGCCTGCGAGTACGAGCCGGGTCGTCGAGGCGGCCGCGCCCCCGGCGAGGCCGAGCACAAGGGCAGCGGCCAGCAGACCGCCGACGAACGCGACGCCTCCCGAAGCCCACATCGGGATCGCGATGCCGAAGGCCGTGACCACGGTGACGGCGAAATACGCTCCGCCCGTGACGGCGAGAGTGTCCGGCGAGGCCAAGGGGTTGCGTGCCAGGGACTGGAAGAGAACCCCGGCGACGCCGAGAGCCATGCCGACGAGGATGCCTGCCCCCACGCGCGGCAGCCGCGATCCCAGGAGGATGTCACGGGCACCGGGACCAGCCTCGGCGAGGGAGGAGTCCTGACCGAAGAAGGAAGCCAGCAGATCACGGACACCGATCCCGGAGGTGCCCTGGGTGATGTGCCAGGCGGAGAGGAGGACGAGGACGGCGGTGAGCGCCAACAGCACCCCGGTGGCCGAGATCGCACCGACGATCCCACCGCTGCGGAGCCGGGCCGTGGCCGACTCCGTCGTCGTGTCTTCTGTCGTTGCCGACACGGATGCGGTCATCGATTACTTCGTCAGCGCATCGACATAGGCGTCGAGGACCTGCTCGGAGGACTTCGGTCCGCCGAAGGTCCAGATTCCGGCCGGGAACGCGAAGGTGCGATCGTCCTTGACGGCGGGGATGTTCGCCCAGATGTCGTTCTTCTTCAGCAGCGCGACATAGTCCTCGGACTCCGGGTCCTCGGTGCCGGTGTAGAAGAAGTTCGCGTCGCCGACCTTCGAGATGCCTTCGATGTCGGTCTGGCCGAGGCCGTAGGCGGGGTCGACCTCTCCGGTCCACGCGTTCTTCAGTCCCAGCTCCTCGCCGAGCTCGCCGATGAGCGATCCCTGCCCGAAGGGTCGGATGGCGACGTTCGACCCGTTGACCCACCCGTCGAAGTAGACGAAGTCCTTCGTCTCAGGGTCCGCCTCGGCGATGGCCTTCTTCGACTCCTCGAGCTTCGCATCGAAGTCGCTGAGCACGGTCTCGGCGCGTTCGGTCCGTCCGGTCGCCTTCGCCACCGTGGTGAACGTGTCCTTCATGTACTTGACGGGGTCCTTCCCATCAGCCCCGGCCATCGCCATGACCTCGATGCCCTGGTCCTCGAGCTGGCCGACGATCTTGTCCTTGCGGTCGGCGCTCTCGATGATGACGAGATCGGGATCGGCTGAGAGGATCGACTCGACGTTGGGCTCCTGGCGGGTGCCGACATCGGTGACGTCCTCGGGCACCTTCTCCGCGGTGTCCCAGGTGGTGAAGCCCTTCGCATCGGCCACGGCGACCGGGTCGACACACAGGGACAGGAGGTCCTCGGTGTACTGCCATTCGAGGGAGACGACCTTCGCCGCCGGCTTGTCGAGGGAGATCTCATGTCCGGTGTCATCCTTGACGGTGACCGGATCCGCCGAGGTGGCGCTCGAGTCGTCCGCGCACGATGCCGAGCTCGTCGACTTCGCATCGGCCGAGGTCTCGGTGTTCGTGGTGCCGCAACCGGTCAGGGCGAGAGCGCAGATCGCCGTCGCCGAGGCGAAGGCGGCGAAGGTGCGGGGCAGGGGCGTCGTCGTCATGGTCTTCCTTCTGGTGGGCCGAGGTTGTCTCGGCGGCTGGGGTGAATCGGCGGGTGGTGAGGTCATCGTGCGGCGGGGCGCCCCGGGCCGAACAGGGGTCGTCGGAGGCGGGTCGGACCTGTGGTTCAGACGGCGGCGCGGCGGCGTCGCCGGTTGAGGGCTTCGACCCTGACCAGGCCGGTGTCCTCATCGATGCGAGCGGAGATGGGCAGCCCGTAGACCTCGCTGAGGACGTCGGCGGTGAACACCTCTTCGCAGGTGCCGACCGACCGGATGCGCCCCCGGTCGAGGAGGACGACGTGATCGGCGACCGTGGCCGCATGTCCGAGATCGTGGAGGACGACGCCGACGGCGAGGTGGTGGTCATCGGCGAGTTCGCGCATGAGGTCGAGGATCTCCGCCTGGTAGCGCAGGTCGAGGTGATTCGTCGGTTCGTCGAGCAGCAGCACTCCGGTGTCCTGTGCCAGGCAGGTGGCCAGCCAGACGCGCTGGAGTTCGCCGCCGGAGAGCTGATCGACCGGGCGGTCGGCCATGCGGACGGTGCCCGTGAGTTCCAGCGCCCGATCGATGGCTTCCCGGTCGGTGTCCGTGAGCGCGGCGAAGCGCTTGCGGTGCGGGTGCCGGCCGTAGGCGACGATCTCACGGACGCTCAACCCCGACGGGTGGGGGCGCGACTGCGAGAGCAGCGTGACGATGCGAGCGAATTCCTTGGCGCTCAGGGCGCTGGCCTGCGTGTGCTCCTCGTTCGTGGTCACGACGACCTCGCCGGAAGTGATCGGGTGGAGCCGGGCCAGAGAGCGCAGCACGGTCGACTTGCCCGAGCCGTTGGGGCCGAGCAGCGCGGTCACTTCTCCGGGGGCGATCGTCAGGCTCACCTCGTGGACGACGGGAGCGCGATCGTAGCCGAGGACGAGGCCGGTGGCGGTCAGTGCAGTGGAGTTCACAAATGTTTAGCCTAACCTAAGACTCCGGTCGGAGTCGCGTACTTGAGATGTCGTATCGGTCCGGGCAGCGGGTCCGCCGCCGGGACCGCCGCGTTCGCCCAGGTGGGGCACCTGGATCGTGCCGAGGGTGTGCTGTGCCTCACTTGTGTCATGACCGCCCGATACGGTGGGCACTCGCCCGTAGGATGGGATGAGATGAGGAGGAGCAGATGAGATTCATCGCCACGGGGGACTGGCAGCTGGGGATGACGGCCCACTACCTCAGCCCGGAGGCTCGCCCCCGCTTCCACCGCGCCCGACTCGACGTCGTCTCCCGCATCTGCGAGCTTGCGGAGGAGCAGGACGCGGAGTTCGTGCTCGTCTGCGGAGACGTGTTCGAGACCAATCAGCTCGACCGCGCCATCATCGCCCGCACCTTCGAAGCCCTCGCCTCGTTCACCGTCCCCGTCGTCCTGCTGCCGGGCAACCACGACCCCCTCGACGCGGCATCGATCTATGATTCCCCGGCGTTCACCTCACGCGTGCCCGACCATATCCATGTGCTCCGCGACAGCGACCCCTTCGAGGTCGTCCCCGGTGTCGAGATCGTCGGTGCCCCCTGGTTCTCCAAGCATCCTCAAGGTGATCTCGTCGCCGCAGCGACGACCGACCTCGCCGAGGTGGCTCCCGGTTCCGTGCGCATCATCGCCGGTCACGGTGCCGTCAGCGTCCTCGACCCCGATCGGGAATCGTTGGCCACGATCGACACCGATCACCTCAGGGCACTGTTGCGCGAGGACCGTGCCCAGTTCGTCGCCCTCGGCGACAGACACGCCACCTTCGAAGTCGCCGACCGGATCTGGTACCCGGGAGCACCCGAGGTCACCTCCCGGCGCGAAGACGATCCGGGCAACGTCCTGCTCGTCGACATCGACGCCGACACCCATGCGACCGAGGTCGAGAAGATCCACCTCGGCACCTGGACCTTCAGCGTCATCGACGCCGACCTCAATTCCGCCGCCGACGTCGACGAGTTCGAACAGCGGATGAACGCCGTGGCGGACAAGGACCGCACCGCGGTCTGGCTCATCCTCCGCGGCACCCTGCCGACGGCGGCGAAGGCCCGTCTCGACGAGATCCTCGACCATTTCACCGACCTGTTCGCCCTCGTCTCCCTCTGGGAGCGTCACACAGACCTCGCGGTCATCGCTGCCGACGAGGACTTCGCCGACCTCGGCCTGAGCGGGTATCTGCAGGAGACCCTCGACGAACTCTCCGCTCGCGCCGCGGCCGAGGACGACACGGCGATCGCGGCCCAGGACGCCCTCGGCCTGCTCTACCGATTCGCCAGGAGCAGCTCATGAGACTCCACTCGATCACCCTCACCGATTACCGGGGCATCACCGAGTCCACCGTCGAATTCGGTCCCGGCGTGACGATCGTCGAAGGCCCGAACGAGATCGGCAAGTCCTCGATCCACCAGGCCATCACCCAGCTGCGCGAGGACAAGGCGAGTTCCCGGAAGGCCAGTGTCAAGGACACTCAGCCGGTCGGCTCCGACGTCGGCCCCCAGGTCGAACTGCACCTGAGCACCGGCGACTACGAGGTCCGCTATCGCAAACGCTGGCTCAAGCAGCCCTTCACCGAACTGCACATCCTGGCACCGGCACCCGAGCAGCTCAGCGGCGATGAAGCCCATGAACGCTTCCTCTCCCTCCTCGAGGAGACCGTCGACATCGACCTCCTCGATGCTCTCGACGTCGCCCAGGGCCGAAGTCTCGCCCAAGCACCGCTGGCCGAGATCAAGGCGCTGCACGGCGCGCTCAACACATCGGGGGAGGCCCCGGCCGATCACGATGCCTTCCTCGACCGGGTCGAGAGCGAATACCTCAGATTCTTCACGGCCAAGGGCAAGGAGACCGGAGAGCTGAAGAAGCTCACCGACGAGCTCCCGGCCGCCGAAGAGCGCCATCGGACCCTCGATGAGCGCAGCCGGGACATGGACGCGCTCGTCGAACGGCACGCTCGAGCCGCCGACCGCCTGGAGGCCGTCCGCGATCAGCTGACCGCGGCCGTGACCGAACGTGAGGAGGCCGAAGAGGCGGCGAAGGCCGTGTCCGGACTCAAGACCGAGTTCGAGCGCGCCGCCGAGGCGGCCGACTCCGCGAAACGCGAAGAGGAGCGGGCAGCGGAGGCCCATGACCGTCGCAGTCGCCTCATCGCCGAGACGACCGCCGCCGACGAGGCAGTGAAAGAGGCGGCAGCGAACCGGACGACGGTCACGGAGAGCGAACGCGATCAGGACGCCGTCGTCGCCCGATCACAGCGGGCCCTCGACGCCAGGCAGACCGAACTCGAGACCGCGCGGACCGAAGCGAAGACGGCATCCGCGAGCCTCGCTCATGCCCGCGCACGCCGTGAAGTGAGCGAACTGCGCAGGCGGTTGGCGAGCATCCGCGAACAGGAGAGCAGAGCAGCCGACGCGAGGGCGACGATCGGTTCGATCACTGTGACGGCGAAAGACGTCGACCACCTCGGCGGCCTCGTCACCGAGGTGCGCATCGCACAGAAGGCGAAGACCGCCGCGGCCGCCCACATCATCGCCAGGCGCCTCGGGGACACCGACGTGAGGATCGACGGAACCACGCTCTCAGAGACGACCGATGCCGAGTTCGCCGTCGTCAACGATACAAGCATCGTCATCGACTCCGTCGTCGACATCACGGTTCGGCCGGGTCAGTCCCCGGCCGAACTCGACCGTGCCGTCGATCGGGCACGCAGCGAACTCGACGCCGAACTCGAACGACTCGGCGTCGACTCGCTCGACCAGGCGCGTGAGCGAGCTGAGGTGCGCACGAATGCCGAAGCGCTGCTGGCGGAGGCGAACTCGACGCTGCGGGCGCTCATCGGCGACGACGACCGCGACCGGCTCGATTCGGCGCTGTCTCGGGCCGAACAGCTCATCGTCGAAGCAGGAGAACCTGCGGGAAGCGACGCCGAGGTCGATGCGACGACGATCGACGAACTCGAAGCGAGAGTCGACACGACCACGGCAGCGGTCGACACCGCACAGGATGCCGTCGACAAGGCCCGCGCCGCGCTCGATCGCACACGCGCCGACCGCGACCAGGCACGGGTCGCCGCGGTCCGAGCGCAGGCTCAGCACGAACAGGCGATGACGGCTCTTGAGAACCTCACCGCGCGACTGGCAGCCGATCGGGACGCTCACTCCGATGAGGCGCTGAAGGACGCACACGCCGACGCGCTGGAACAGTCTCAGAAGCGTGTGGGAGAGGTCGAAGCGGCTCGGGCACGCTATGAGGCCGCCGACCCCGAGACCCTGGAGATGCGGCTGCAGAACGCTCTCCAGCTCCTCGACAGCAAACAGCAGGAGCAGGAGACCGGGCGGCAGGAGGTCGATCGGCTCTCGGCGCTCATCGACGACCGGGCGGCGGAGGGCATCTACGACAGACTCAAGGCCGCGGAGGAGTCCCTGGATTCGCTGCGCTCACGGCTGGCACGCCTGCGCCGGGAGGCGGAGGCGGTCCGCCTGCTGCGGGAGACCGTGCTCGCCCACAAGGAAGAAGCGCAGCGACAGTACGTGGCCCCGTTCAAGGAGCAGATCGAACGGCTCGGACGGGTGATCTTCGGCCAGGGGCTGTCGGTGGAGATCTCCGAAGACCTCGAGATCGTCTCCCGCACGCTCGACGGCCGCACGGTGAGCTTCGAATCGCTCTCGGACGGAACGAAGGAGCAGCTGGCACTCATCGGACGCCTCGCCGTGGCCACCCTCGTCGATGAGTCCTCGGGTGCTCCGGTCATCCTCGATGACGCATTCGGCTTCGCCGATGAGAAGCGTCTCTCCGCGCTCAACGTCATCCTCGGCAATGTCGGCCGCAATGCGCAGGTCATCCTGCTCACCTGCCAGCCCGATAGGTTCGCACGCCTCGGCGGAGCACGCACCGTCAGTCTCGGCTGAATGCAGTTCCCGCCGGGGCCGGACCGAACGGATCCGCCTTGCCTCAGTTCGGCAAGTGACCATGCGCTAACCTGTGCATATGACCGAGAAGACCTATGCCGACGAAGCCATCGTCCGCTGCTCAGGCGATGGGTACTACCGGACACGCTGGATCCCTCTGGTGTCGTTCAAATCGATCCGCTTCGGCGCCTACCGGTTCCAGAGATGCCCGGTCCATGGCCGATGGGAGATGGCGGGAATCGTCGATGACGCGGATCTCACTCCGGAGATCCGCAGCACAGCGGAGAGATATCCGGCCTCCCGCATCCCCTGACCGACTCCGAAACTCGTCAGTCGGAGCCCACTGTCCCCTGTGCCGCATTCGTGGCCGCCTGAGCTGCCTCGACGGCATCGGCGCGGATGCTCCGGCGCAGGATCTTGCCCGAAGTCGTCTTCGGCAGCTGCTCGAGGATCGTGACATGGTGGGGTGCCTTGAACGCGGCCAGACGCTCCCGGCAGAAGCCGATGATCTCCTCAGCCCTCGCCTCGGCGCCGGGACGGAGAGTGACGAACGCGGCGACGTCCTCACCGCGGTACTCATCGGGGATGCCCACGACCGCCGCCTCCTCGATGCCCGGGTGGGTGTAGAGGACGTCCTCGACCTCACGGGGCCAGACCTTGAACCCTGAGGCGTTGATCATGTCCTTCATCCGATCGACGATGAACAGCCACCCGTTCTCGTCCATGAACCCGACATCGCCGGTGCGCAGCTCGCCTCCGGGAATCTGCGCGGCCGTCGCCTCCGGGTCGTTGAGATAGGCGGGAACGACCGACGGGCCGGAGACGGCCACCTCGCCGACCTCGCCCGGACCGAGCGAGGCACCGGAACCGTCGATGATGCGCACCGACGTGTCGACCTGGGGCAGACCGCAGGAGAGATTGCCGCTGTTCTCGTCCACCGGTGCCCGCATCCCGGCCGGCACCGAGGCGACCTGTGCACAGGTCTCGGTCAGACCGTAGCCCTGTTGAAGGTAGATTCCGGTCTTCTCTTCGAACCGATCGACGAGCCCTTCGGGCAGGGGAGCACCACCGGACTTCAGGCGTCGGAACGAGGAGAAGTGATCCTCGGTGAAGTCGGGGTGGGCGAGCATCGCAGTGTAGACGGTCGCCGGTCCGACCATATACGCCGGGCGCTCGCGACGGCACAGCTCCAGCATCGGACCCGGCTGGAAACGGTAGTTGAGGATGAGCCGCGCCCCACCGGCGACGGCAGCCACGAACTGACTGACGAATCCGGTGATGTGGAAGAGCGGAGCGAGAGTCGCATACCCCTCACCAGGGGTGTACGACGAGGTGCGCACCGCCTGGCGGGCGTTGTTCGACACATTCGCATGGGTGGCCATCGCCCCTTTCGACTTCCCCGAGGTGCCCGAGGTGAACACGACGAGAGCCGTGTCCTGGGCGACAGGCCGTTCCGGGACGAAGCCGTCGTCGAGGTGCTCAGCGACGACGGTGCGGAAGTCGAAGGCATCGCTGACGGGAGGCAGATCCGAGAACGCGGAGAAGATCGAATCAGGTCCCTCGACCTGAAAATCACCATCATCGCTGAGGACGACGAGCGGCAAGGACTCGGCGAAAGGCCGTACACGGTCGAGATAGGCCGCCTTCGAGGCGATGATGCCCTTGACCTCGGCGGTGTCGAAGATGTGCACGAGTTCGCCGCGATACATCGGATTGAGCGGCACGACGGCACCGCCGGCCTTCCAGATCCCGTAGCTCGCGATGACGAACGCCGGGGTGTTCTGGTCATAGATTCCGATGCGATCACCGCGGGTGACTCCGTGCGATGCGAGGAACGAGGCGAAGGCGCTGCTCCAGCGGTCGAACTCGGTCCACGTGAGCGAGAACCCGTAGTAGCTGATCGCCGTGGCCTCGCCGCGTGCCCTGACCGTTGCGGCCAGGTCGGCCACGGTCGTCGACGGTTCCAGAACATTCGGCTGCGGAGCCGCATCGCCCCAGGTCGCCATCCACGGCCGTGATTCGAACCAATCACCCATGCTCACCACGTGCTTTCTTCGCGCTCTTCACTTCTCGGAGACTCACTCCGTCCCCGCACGGGGACACGCTACTCTTCCGCACCTCGGACGGCAATCGAACGATCGACCAGGCAGTTCGAGCAGTCCGAACGGTCGCATCCGCTGATTGACTCGGACGCAGTTTGGGACAGCAAGTTGCGGACGATCCGTGCGGGAATTCGCGTTCGGAACCCGCACGGATCGTCCGCAACTCGGCAGTTGTCGCGGCGAACGGCCGCATTGCGAAGCGGCAGCCGTCAGAGTCTCCCTCAGTGAGACCCGGTGGCCCCCTGCGCTTCCTCTCGAGCCGCCTGAGCTGCGTCGACGGCGTCAGCACGGATCGTGCGGCGCAGGATCTTGCCCGAACTCGTCTTCGGCAGCTGGTCGATGAACGTGACCTGGTGCGGTGCCTTGTAGGAGGCCAGACGCCCACGGCAGAAGGTGATGATCTCCTCAGGAGTCGCCTCGGCGCCGGGTTGGAGCGTGACGAACGCGGCGACGTCCTCGCCGCGGTAGTCATCGGGGATGCCGACGACCGCGGCCTCCTGAATCGCCGGATGCGTGTAGAGGACGTCCTCGACCTCGCGCGGCCAGACCTTGAAGCCGGAGGCGTTGATCATGTCCTTCTTGCGATCGACGATGAACAGCCACCCGTCCTCACGCATGAACCCGACGTCCCCGGTGCGCAGTTCGCCGTTGGGGATCTGCACGGCTGTCGCCTCGGGATTGTTGAGGTAGCTCGAGACCACCTGCGGTCCGGAGATCGCGACCTCACCGACCTCACCCGGTCCCACGGGCTCACCATCGTCATCGAGGATGCGGATGAGGACGTCGGGCTGGGGCAGCCCGCATGCGAGATTCCCGCTGTCGGGGTCGACGGGAGCGTTGAACCCGTGCGGCACGGTGGCCACTTGGGCGCAGGTCTCCGAAAGGCCGTACCCCTGGCCGACGTAGATGTGTGCGCGTTCCTCGAACTTCCTGACCAGCCCCTCCGGCAGGGGAGCCCCGCCGGACATCATCGACTTGAACGAGGCGAACTTCTCCGGGTCGAAGTCCGGATGCGCCATCAGGGCGGTGTAGACCGTCGCGGGCCCGGCCATATAGGCGGGCTTCTCCGCAGCGCACAGGGCGATGAACGAACCAGGCTCGAACCGGTAGTTGAGGATGAGCCTGGCCCCACCGGCGACCGAGGCGAGGAACTGGCAGATGAAGCCGGTGATGTGGAACAGCGGGGCAAGGGTGAGATACCCGTCGCCGGGGCCGAGCACGGGGTTGCGCAGACAGTAGCGCGAATTGCTCGAGATGTTCGCATGCGTCGCTGCCGCTCCCTTCGACCGCCCCGAGGTGCCCGAGGTGTAGGCGATGAGAGCGAGGTCGGCAGGTGCGGGGGAGTGAGGAGTGAAATCGGTGTCGAGGTTGTCATCGACGGCCGTCGCGAAATCGGGCAGATCGGGGATTTCGGGAAGCTGCGCGAACATCGAGAAGATCGCGTCCGGACCGTGCTTCTGGAAACTTCGATCGTCACTGAGGACGACGAGCGGCAGTTCGCCGGCGTAGTCCTTGACCCGATCGAGATAGGCGGCCTTCGACACGATGAGTCCGCTGATCTGCGAGTCCGCGAAGATGTGCTCGAGTTCGCCCCGATACATCGGATTGAGCGGCACCACCGCTCCGCCTGCCTTCCAGATGGCATAGGTCGCGATGACGAAGGCCGGGGTGTTCTGGTCGTAGATGCCCAGCCGGGCCCCGGGCGCGATTCCACGGGAGGCGAGGAACGCCGCGAACGCCGTCGTCCGCCGATCGAATTCGGCCCAGGTCAGCCGGAAGCCGTAGTAGGTGAAGGCCTCGTCGTCACCGCGGGCAGCGACGGTCGCGGCAAGATCGTCGAGAGGTGTCGAATCGGGCAGAACATAGGGCTCGTGGGCGAGGTCGCCCAGTGTCGTGATCCAGGGACGAGTGTCATACCAGCTGTTCGTCATCGAACATCCTTTCAGATGGGTACCCGGTCGAAACCTCTCTGGGGGTCTCGACCGGCTGGGTGCCGTGACTCGCGGGAGTCGGTCCAGCGGGCCACGGCCGAGACCTCAGCCTCGGTGCTTCTTGATCTCGTTGCGGGCGATGGAGCGTTTGTGCACCTCGTCGGGCCCGTCGGCCAGTCGCAGGGTGCGCATATGCGCCCAGAGCCGGGCCAGTGGGAAGTCGTCGGTGACTCCGCCGCCGCCGTGGACCTGGATCGCACGGTCGATGACTTTGAGCGCCATCGACGGGGCGACGACCTTGATCTCGGCGATCTCGTTCTTCGCGACCTTGTTGCCGTACTTGTCCATCATGTCCGCGGCGTGCAGGGTGAGCAGGCGGGCCTGGTCAATCTCGATCCGGGATTCGGCGATCCAGTCCTGGATGTTCGACCGATCTGAGAGCTTCTCACCGAAGGTCACGCGCGATTCGGCGCGCTTGACCATGAGTTCGAGCGCCCGCTCGGCGGCTCCGATGGCGCGCATGCAGTGATGGATGCGGCCGGGTCCCAGCCGGGCCTGGCTGATGGCGAACCCTTCGCCTTCGCCTTTGAGGATGTCCTTGAACGGGACGAGTACGTCCTCGAAGACGATTTCGGCGTGTCCCTCCCGGTCGGCATAGCCGAAGACGGGGAGGTTGCGGACCACGGTGACCCCGGGAGCGTCGATGGGGACGACGAGCATCGACTGCTGCCGGTGCACCTCGGCGCTGGGATCGGTCTTGCCCATCACGATGAGCACGCGGCAGTTGGGGTGCATGCCGTTCGAGGCGAACCATTTGCGGCCGTTGAGCCGGAATCCATCGTCGGTGCGTTCCATGCGCATCTCGACGTTCGTGGCGTCGGAGCTGGCCACGGCCGGTTCGGTCATGGCGAACGCCGAGGCCATCGTGCCCTCGAGCAGCGGACGGAGGTACTTCTCCTTGTGCTCATCGGTGCCGAAGAGCGTGAAGACCTCCATATTGCCCGTGTCCGGGGCGTTGCAGTTGATCGCCTCGGGGGCGATCTCGATGCTGCGTCCGGTGATCTCGGCCAGCGGCGCGTATTCGAGATTCGTCAGGCCCGGCCCCCAGTCGGGATGCGGGTGGAAGAGATTCCACAGCCCCCGCTTCTTCGCCTCAGCCTTGAGATCTTCGAGGACCTGCGGCTGGGTGTGCGGGCTGTCGGACGCGGCCATCTGTTCGTGGTAGACGGATTCTGCCGGGTAGACGAACTCGTCCATGAAGGCGGTGAGCCGTTCCTGGTATTCGCGTCCGCGTTCGGTGGTCTCCAACACGTTGACTCCTCAACTCTCGTTCAATCGGGACTGATAGCGGGACATACCCCGCAGCCAGCGTTCGTAGTCGCTGCCTTTCATGCGGTACATCTCGAGCACTTCGGGGTGGGGAAGGATGAGGAACTCCTCCCGCTCGACGGAATCGAGGACGATGACGGCGACCTGCTCGGGTTCGAGCACGGTCCCGGCCTCGGTGACCGCCCGCTGTGCGGCCCCGCCTTCGTCCCCGGCGGCATCGAGCAGCGCGGTGTTGACCCCCATCGGGCAGATCACCGAGGCGCGGATCCCGTCATCCCGATACGTCATCGCCAACCATTCGGCGAAGCCGACCGAGGCGTGCTTGGTCACCGAATAGGCCGCCGACCCGATCTGCGTGAGCAGACCCGCCGCCGAGGCGGTGGCGACGAAATGCCCGGATTCGACCTCCTGCCAGCGGGGGATGAGCACCTGGGCGGCGCGGATGTGGGCGCGCATGTTGACGTCGATGATCGGATCCCAGTCCGCGTCGGATTCCCCGAGCATGGCCGGACCGATGATGCCGGCATTGGCGAAGTAGAGATCGACCCCGCCGAGGCGGTCGTCGGCCAGAGCGATGAGCTGCCCGATGCCGTCGACCGTGGAGACGTCGCCGACCCACCCGTGGGCCCGATCGCCGAGGTGGGAGGCTGTTTCGGTGACCGCCGGATCGAGGTCGGCGAGGACGACGGAGGCGCCGCGACCGAGCAGTTCGGCGGCCAGGGCCGCCCCGATTCCGCCTGCGGCGCCGGTGACGACGGCTCGAGCCCCGTCGAAGCGTGGTGTGCTCATGACTTCTCCAGCAGGGTCAGAGCCTGACCGGCCAGGTCTTCGACTCCCTCGCCGGCGACGTCCGGGTCAAGGTCGAGATCGCCCATCTGGCCGGCCTTCAGCCTGGTGTAGACGCCTTCGCGGATGCAGGCGAGCTTCCACATCGCGAACGCCGAGTAGTAGCCGACGTCGTGGACTTCGTGCCCGCTGACCTCCTGGTAGCGGGCGATGAGCGCCTCGGTGTCGGGGAAGCCGTCCGCCGGTGTCGGCACCCAGATGCTCGTGTACTCCTCGGGCACTGTGAGCATCGCGATGAAGTAGCCGAGGTCGGTGAGCACTTCGCCGACCGCGGTGAGTTCCCAGTCGACGACGGCATTGAGTCCGCCCCCGGGCGCGAAGATCATATTGTTCGGTTTGAAGTCGCCATGCGCGAGTCCGACGGGACTGCCTGCCGGGTCCGGCATCGACTCCAGGAGCACGTCGTGGACTTCGTGGATCATCGGTGTCTCACGCGTGGCGATGTGTTCGACCTGGCCCAGCCAGCGCCGCAGCTGCCGTTCGATGAGTCCGCCCGGCCTGCGCAGATCGCCGAGGCCGACCGCGTCGATGTCGACTGAGTGGATGGCCGCGAGGGCATCGATCATGCCGAAGGCGCAATCGGGCTTCGACTCATCGGGGATCGACGACCAGTCCGACGGGGTGTTGATCGCGAAGCCGGGGCAGTGATCCATGAACACAAAGGGCACATCGAGGACCTCGGGATCGTCGACGATGTCGAGGACCGTCGGCACGGGCACGGTGCTGTCGGTGAGTGCAGCCATGATCCTGCCCTCGCGGGCGACATTGTGGGCGCTGCCGCCCTCATGTCCGAGCGGTGGGCGGCGCAGCACCCAGCGCGGTCGGCCGTCGACGGTGATCGTGAAGGTGAGATTCGACCGGCCGATCGACATGACCTCGACGTCGAAGTCGCTCACCCCGAATCGCTGTGAGATCCATCGTCCGATGGACGCGGTGTCGAAACCTGCCGGTGGATGTGTCAACGGTGACCCTCCCGAGTGAACAATCGTTCAGTTTCGTTTACAGTATTCAACCAAGGCCTGCGAGTCAAGCCGAAGAAGTGACCGCGGTCACCGCCGGATGTGATACGTCTGGACAGGCCGCGCCGACGCGCGAAAGCGTCTGAGAACTGACGCACCAATGCGTTCGAGAAGAACCGAACACAGCGAAGTGAGGACCCGATGAAAGCTGTTCATGTCACCGCCCTGACCGGCCCCGATGATGTCGAGATCGCCGAGGTGGACCGACCCGTGCCGGGGGAGGGGCAGGTCCTCATCGAGGTCGCGTATGCCGGTGTGACCTTCCCCGAGCTGCTGCAGACCCGCGGAATGTATCAGACGAAGCACGAGCTGCCCTTCGTCCTCGGTTCGGAGGCCTCCGGCGTCGTCACCGAGGCGGGCCCGGGTGCGCGTTTCTCCGTCGGCGACCGTGTGGCCGCGATCACCGGGGTGGGCACCTTCGCCGAGTACCTCGTCGCCGACGAGGCGCAGGTGATGCCGCTGCCCGACGGGGTGAGCCTCGCCTACGGAGCGGGGATGCCGATGAACGTGCTCACCGCCGACTTCGCGCTGCGGCTGCGGGCGAACGTCCAGCCGGGTCAGAGCCTGCTCGTCCACGGCGCCGCCGGCGGACTCGGTTCGGCCAGCGTGCAGCTCGGTGCGGCAATGGGTCTGACGGTCATCGCGGTCGTCTCGACCGAGGCGAAGGCCGAGGTCGTCCGTGAGCTCGGAGCCGAGCAGGTCGTCCTCGCCGAGGGGTTCAAGGACGCAGTCAAGGAGATCCTGCCCGGCGGTGTGGACTATGTCCTCGATCCCGTCGGCGGTGACCGCTTCACCGATTCCACACGGGCGCTCGCCCCCTTCGGCCGACTTCTCGTTCTCGGCTTCACCGCGGGCGAGATCCCCTCGATCCGGGTCAATCGCCTGCTGCTGAAGAACATCTCCGTCGACGGTGTCGCATGGGGCGCTGCCACTCACGGCGACCCGGGCTTCATCGCAGCGCAGTGGGAAGCCGTGAGCGAGCATGTGGCAGCCGGGCGGCTCGATCCACGCATCCACGCGACCTACCCCCTGGCGAAGGCCGCCGAGGCGATCAAGGAACTCGACGAGCGCTCCGTCATGGGCAAGGTGCTCCTCGAGGTCGCCGGCGAGTGAGTCAGCGGGACCGGCGGCGGCCGGCGATGTCTCGGCCGATGAGGTCCTTCATCACCTCGTTGGCGCCGCCGAAGATCGCTTGGATGCGGTTGTCCTTGAAGGCTCGGGCGATCGGATACTCGAGCATGTAGCCGTATCCGCCGAAGAGCTGCAGGCACCGGTTGACGACCTCGATCTCGAGATCCGAGCCGAGGTACTTGGCCTTGGCGGCGTCGACGGCGGTGAGTTCGCCGGCGTTGAGTGCCAGCGCACAGCGGTCGATGAAGGCCTCGAGGGCATCGACGCGGGTCTCGAGTTCGGCAAGTTCGAAGCGTGTGTTCTGGAAGTCTCCGATGGTCTGCCCGAAGGCGGGGCGTTCGAAGACGTAGTCGGCCGTCCACTCGAGAGCCGCCCGTGCACCGGCGAGGGTTCCGGAGCCGATGAGCAGTCGCTCCGTGGGCAGATTGACCATGAGGTGGATGAAGCCGCTGTCGAGTTCTCCGAGCAGGGCATCGGAGCGAACCCGGACATCGGAGAATGAGAGCTCTGCGGTGTCTTGGGCATCCATGCCGAGCTTCTTGAGCGGACGTCCGCGTTCGAAGCCAGGGGCATCGGCATCGACGATGAACAGCGAGGTGCCGCGCGAGGGCTTCGCATCGGGGTTCGTGCGGGCGACGACGATGACGAAGTCGCAGTGGACTCCGTTGGTGATGAAGGTCTTCGTCCCGTTGATCACCCAGTCCTCGCCGTCGCGCACGGCCTTGGTGGTGATGCCCTGGAGGTCCGAGCCGGCATTCGGTTCGGTCATCGCGATCGCCCCGATCATCTCTCCCGAGGCGAGGCCGGTGAGGTACTTCTCCTGCTGCGTCTGCGTTCCGAAGGAGAGGAGATAGCCGGGGACGATGCCGTCCGAGACGCCCCACCCGCTCGTCGCCGATGCGACACCTCGGCGGGCGATCTCCTCGCTGCGGACCATCTCGAAGCGGAAGTCGGAGACCCCTGCGCCGCCGAACTCCTCGGGAATCGCCAGACCGATGATCCCGGTCTGTGCCGCCTTGCGCCACATCTGCCGATCGACGAGGTGGTCCTCCTCCCATTCCTCGAGGTGGGGGACCACCTCGCGGTCGAGGAAGGCGGCGACGGTGCCGCGGAACGCCTCATGGTCGTCGGTGTACAGATCTCTCTTCACGAGGGCGTCCTCTCAACGGTTCGTGGCACATGCTGATCGTTCGTTCAGATTTTCACGCGGGAGCGGACCCGTCAAGACCGATCGGGCCCACCGTGAGACGGTGGACCCGATCTGGATGCGGGGAGGCCGTTGGCTTACTTCGCGTCGTCGACGAGGTCGGTCTCCATGACCACGTCGGCGCCCTCCTCGGGAAGACCCGCTCCGCGCAGCGATGCACCCTTGGTCTCCTTCATGAAGATGGCTGCGATGAAGCCGATCACGCATGAGGCCATCACGAGGTAGGCGGGGATGATGGTGTTGTCCGTGGCATCGATGAGGCCCTGGCTGATCGACGGTGCTGTTCCTCCGAATACCGCGGTCGAGACGTTGTAGGAGATCGCGAAGCCGGCGAAGCGCACCGGTCCGGGGAACATCGCCGGGAAGGTCGCCGAGATCGTCGAGATCTGCGGAATGTAGAGGATTCCGAGCACGGCGAGGCCGATGAGGGCCCAGACGAAGCCGCCCTGCATGAGCATGAACATCGGAATCGCTGCGACGAAGAGCCCGATGAGCGAGAAGTACCAGACGGGTTTGCGCCCCACCTTGTCTGAGAGCATGCCGCCGAAGGGGATGAGGAGCATCATGAATGCCTGAACGAGGAACATCACCGTCAGCGAGGCATTCGGGCTCATGCCGACCGGGTCCTGCAGGTAGGTGGGCATGTAGGACAGCAGCGTGTAGTTGACGACGTTGACCGCGACGACCATGCCGCCGAGGATGAGCAGCTGCTTCCAGTAATCAATGAAGAGGGTCCGGAAGACCTCAAGCACCGATTTGTCCTGCCCCTCCTCGTCGAGCTCCTCATAGACGGGCGACTCGTCGAGCTGGTTCCGCAGGTAGAGGCCGACGACGCCGAGGACGCCGGCGAAGACGAACGGAATCCTCCACGCCCAGTCCGTCATCGTCTGCTCGCCGAGTCCGAGCTGGAGGAGGAGGACGAAGAGGGAGCCGGCGGCCATACCGGCCAGAGTGCCGAATTCGAGGAAGCTGCCGAAGAATCCACGGCGATTGTCGGGAGCGTATTCGGCCATGAAGGTCGCGGCGCCGCCGTATTCGCCGCCCGAGGAGAATCCCTGGATGACGCGGAGGGTGACGAGGATGATGGGCGCGGCCACGCCGATGGTGGCGTAGCTGGGCAGCAGCGCGATGCAGAAGGTCGAGCCGGCCATGAGCAGGATCGTCAGGGCCAGCACGCGCTTGCGGCCGAGACGGTCACCCATCGGGCCCCAGACGATGCCGCCGAGCGGCCGGAAGATGAAGGACACGGCGAAGACCAGCAGCGCCATGAGCTGGGCGTGTTCGCCGGGGAAGAAGTGCTGGGCCAGATAGGTGACCGAGACGGCGTAGAGACCGTAGTCGAACCATTCGGTCGCATTGCCGAGCGCCGAGGCGGCGACGGCCTTGCGGACGGTCTTGAGGTCGGGTTCTTTCGGGGATGCCGGTGCCTGCGCACCGTGGGTATTGGAGTTGCTCACGTTCTCCTCCGTTCGTGCAGGCCGTTCAGCAGGCGGCCCTGCAATAGAAGTGCGTTGTCACGCTACGAGCATTCGCTCAACGTTTCAAAGCCGGAAGCGCGTCAAACTCTCGGCGTGTCACTTCAGATGTTCTTGGATTCTAAGTCTCTCACCTGGAGTGATGTTTCGTGCGTGGGGTTCGTTCCGACAGGGCTCCATTCACAGGAGATGCTCCGGATATCGTTATCTCGAGTCGGTTGACAGACGACTTCTCGTCCCCGCAATGCTCAGCTCTTCGTCCTCCCGATGCCCTGCGACGGTGGTAATGTGCCGAACATGTGATCTGAGTCATGTTCGACCTGGCGGCAGATGCCATCGTCTCAAGGAGGACCACTCATGGGAGTGCTGAGGAAGAAGAGTGTCGACGACGTCATCAACCAGGACGCCGAGGGCGACGCGAAAGAGCATCTGCGCAAGAATCTCGGCGCGAAGGACCTCATCGGGTTCGGCATCGGAATCGTCATCGGCACGGGGATCTTCACCCTCACCGGTCTCGAAGCCAAGGAACACGCCGGACCGGCCGTGATGATCTCCTTCGTCGTTGCCGGTGTCGTGGCTCTGCTCGCGGCCCTGTGCTACGCCGAGCTCGCCGCTGCGGTGCCGACTGCAGGCAGCTCGTACACCTACGCCTACTCGACGATCGGTGAGATCTTCGCCTGGATCATCGCGTGGGATCTCATCCTCGAATTCGCCCTCGGGGCCTCGGTCGTGGCCAGGGGGTGGTCGGGATACATCGCCGGTGTCTTCGATCTGCCTTCGGAGTGGTTCGCCGAGGAGGGGTCGATCGTCAACTTCGGCGCCATCTTCATCTCCCTCCTCCTCGGCTGGGTGGCGATGCGCGGCATCCGCGAATCGAAGTGGGTGACCAACGGCCTCGTCGTCATCAAGGTCCTCATCTGCGTCTTCGTCATCGTCGTCGGTGTCTTCTACATCAAGACGGCCAATCTCGTGCCATTCATCCCGCCGGCGAAACCCGTCGAGGAGGGAACCGCCTCGGGACTGCAGGCCCCGCTGTGGCAGTGGGTGACCGGCATCGAGCCCTCGAGCTTCGGCGTCGTCGGCATCTTCGTCGCCGCAGCAGTCGTCTTCTTCGCCTACTCGGGGTTCGAAGCGATCGCCAACCTCGGCGAGGAGACGAAAAAGCCCTCCCGCGACATGCCGATGGGACTGCTCGGCACCCTTGCCATCTGCACGGTCCTCTACGTCGGTGTCTGCCTCGTCGTCACCGGCATGGTCCACTACTCGAAACTGTCCGAAGGCGACGCCGTCGCCGACGTGTTCACCCAGAACGGCCTCGGTTGGGCGGGAATCCTCATCGGCATCGCCGCGGTCGCCGGGCTGAGTTCGGTCATCCTCGTCGACATCGTCGCGATGGGCCGCATCGGCTTCGCGCTCTCCCGCGACGGGCTGCTGCCGGGGATCTTCTCGCGCATCCACCCGCGCTGGGGCACCCCGGTCCTCATGACCGGTCTGACGGTCGGCGCCGTCGTCCTGCTCTCCGGGCTGGTGCCGATCTCGGTGCTCGCGGAGATGGTGAGCATCGGCACGCTCTTCGCCTTCCTCGTCGTCTCGATCGCCGTCATCGTCCTGCGCAGGACCTCACCGAACATGAAACGGCCCTTCCGGACCCCGTGGGTGCCGTTCCTGCCGGTCGTGTCCGTGATCTCCTGCCTCGGGCTGATGGCCAGCCTGGCGGTTGAGACCTGGCTGCGGTTCCTCGTGTGGCTGCTGCTCGGGTTCGTCGTCTACTTCGCCTACGGCAATAGGAAGTCCCGCCTGGCGCGGAGGGAACGTGAGGAAGGAGCAGTGAAATGAGCGTTCTCGTCGGATTCGGGGTCGACACCAAGAGTCGAGCGAGCGTGAGGTTCGGCGCCGACCTCGCGCGCACCTCGAATGAGCCGCTCATCCTCTGCTGCGTCGTCCACGACCGCTTCTCGGCTGCGCAGATGTCGGACTTCTCAGGAGTCTCCGACGATTGGAAGAAGGAGATCAGAACGATGACGGCTGAGGCCGTCGAGAATGCGAAGGCGGCCGTGCCCGATGATGTCAGCGCCGAGGTGGTCATCCGGTCTGGTCGGTCGGTGACCCGAGTGCTCCACGACGAGTCCGTCGACCGCAGCGCGCAGGTTCTCGTCACCGGCTCGTCCGTGCGCGGTCCGCTGGGACGGATCGTGCTCGGCAGCACGACGGACCGGCTGGTCCATTCCTCGCCGCTGCCGATCGCGCTGGTTCCGCGCGGCTACTCCTCCGACCGCACCGAGGTGAAGCGGCTCGTCTTCGCCGTCGACCCGTCTCGCCGTACGGAGCGGTATTACGACTCGGTGGGGCGACTGGCCCGGTGGTTGGGCGTCGGTGTCGACGTCGTCACGTTCGCTGTCCGTCCGTCGCGGCCCAGCGGTCTGGGTGCCTTCAGCGACCAGGGAGTGTTCGCTTCGTGGAAGGAGCAGGTCCTGAGCGGGCAGGCGACTGTGGTCGGTGCGCTCGAAGACGCCGAGTCCGGGGCCACTGTCACCGGGACCGGGATCGTCACGGGGGAGCGCTGGTCGGCGGCGGTCAGCGAGTTCGACTGGCAGGACGGTGACGTCCTCGTCGTCGGATCGAGCGAGTCCGCACTGCACGGAGTGTTCCTCGGGTCCACGGCCACACACATCATGCGGCACTCGCCGGTGCCGATGATCATGCTTCCGCGACCCAGACGGTGACGTCGGGGCGAGGGAGGATCAAGACGAGGCCGAGTCCGCCTTCGCGGCTGCGGCGCGCTGGTCCATCGCCGGTGAGGTATCGACTCCGCGGGCGTTGAGTTTGCGTTTGACCAGCGGCCACACGGCGAAGAGCACGGCGGTGGCCACGAGGCTCGTCCACACCTGGGCGCGACCGTCTTCGCTCAGCAGCATGATGATGACGACACCGATGACCACGGCGATGAGGAAGATGTTGAGCACCGGCGTCAGCCACGACTTCAGGGTCAGGGCCGCGCGTTCGGCAGGCGTCAGCTTCATCCGCATGCGCCATTGGGCGAGGGCGATGAAGACATAGACGAAGAGTGCGACGAGGCCGCCGGAGTTCATGATGAAGTCGAAGATGCCCGATGCGGGGACGGTGAAATTCGCGACGACGGCGGCCAGTGCGCCGAGGCTGGAGGCGATGAGGGCGGCCACCGGCACATTCGTCTTCGACCTCTTGCGGATGATGTGCGGTGCGTAACCCTTGTCGGCCAGGGAGGCGAACATGCGAGAGGCCGAGTAGAGACCGGAGTTGAGGACCGAGATGACGGCGGTGAACAGCACGATCGTCATGATCTGCGCAGCACCGGGGAGTCCGAAGAGTCCGTAGACGTAGGCGAAGGGTGCGATCTCATCGGGGTCGGGAAGCCTGTCCCAGGGGACCGCGGTGACGACGATGAGGACTCCGCCGACGAAGAAGAGAAGAATGCGCCAGATGACGGTGTGCGTGGCCTGCGTGATGCCGCGGGCGGGATCGACGGATTCGGCGGAGGCCATGACGGCGATCTCGGTGCCGAAGTAGCTGAAGATGACGGTGGCGACACCGATCATCACTGCGCTGAAGCCCATCGGCATGAAGCCGCCGTGGTTCCACAGGTTCGACACGGAGTTCGTCGCGTGCGGCCAGAGGCCGAGAGCGAAGAGCGCACCGACGACGAGGAAGACGACGATCGTGATGACCTTGACGCTGGCCAGCCAGAACTCGACCTCACCGAAGACGCGCACCGACAGGATATTCGTGCCGATGAAGACGAGGACGAGGAGGAGCGACCACAGCCAAGTCGGGACGGCCGGGAACCAGCCGGAGAGGATTCCCCCGCCGACGACGGCCTCATAGGCGATGACACCGACCCAGAAGTACCAGTACAGCCAGCCGACGAGGTAGGCGGCCCAGCCGCCCATCGATTCGTTCGCGTAGTCCATGAACGAGCCGACCGACGGCCTGCGAGCAGACATCTCGCCGAGCATCCGCATGGCGAGGAAGACGAGGAGGCCGCCGATGAGATAGGAAATGATTGCGGCCGGTCCCGTCGAGCGGATGACGTTTCCGGAGCCGACGAACAGGCTGGCGCCGATGATCCCGCCGAGGGTGATCATGGTGATGTGTCGATTGCGCAGTTTCGCACTGCCGCCTGCTGCCGCTTCCGTGCCGGTGCTGCCGGTGTCGGTGGGTTCGCTCATCGAGCAATCTCCTTGAGAAGCAATGCCCGGTTCCGCTGTCGGATTCCGAGCTTCCAGGCAGTCTCTGTTGACACTGCCTCCGGGATTCTACACAAAGAATGCTCAACGGAAATTCATCCGCCCACCCACTGGCAGCACCCGGTGTTCCGAGGGTGCTGACGGTGTGAAGCGCTCACCCGTACCACTTCTTCGTGTCGGGGTCGCGGTAGGTGGATGGTCGATGGTCTCCGGTGGACCTGCCCGCGTTCAGGTCTCGCCGAACCAGCTGAGATCACCGACGATGACGAGTTTCGTCGTCGCCCTCGACATGCCGACGTAGAGCATATCGAGGGCCCGCTGCGGGTCGCGGAAACCGTTGACGCACAGCACGACGGCCGGACGTTCGAGTCCCTTGAACCCGAGGACATGACCGTAGAAGACGTCCTCGGCGGCGAAGAACTGGTCCCAGTAGGCTGATGTCCCCTCGTCCTCGACCACCTCGCGCTGGACCGGATGCCTCGACCCAGTGGTGAGCAGGGCGATGTCACCGGGGTTCCACCCGGCGTCCATGAGCGATTCGACCTGACCGTCGGCTGCCGCCATCGCCTCCTCGGCGCTGGTGTCGATCCAGTCGATGTCCTCGCCCGGACCGTTGCGGGCGATCGGCGGGTCGCTGACGAGGTCGGAGAACCCGGCGACGATCTGCTGGGAATTGCGGAGGTTCTCGTCGAGCTGGATCGGATTCATGGTGATGGGAGACTCGCCCTGGCGGTCGAAGATCCGCTGCCGTTCGTCGGTGAAGACGTAGAGCGTGCCCGCGAGCTGATTGCGCAGACACGACTGGACCGCGTCCCACCACAGCACGCTGAAATCCTGTCCCTCATCGATGACGATGGCGTCGAAGAGGCCTGTGCGGGGTCGCCCGTCGGCGAGTTCCTTGAGCATCGTCGGCAGGCGCAGTTCCCAGTACTCGGAGTCGTCGTCGCTGCCGCGGGCGGCGCCCCAGCTGATCGGCAGGTCGTGGAAGAGTCCGACAAAGGCAGGCCGGTCCGATTCGGGCCACTGAGCGGTGAAGAGCTGCAGGAACCGACCGAGTCCGCGCGAATAGCACATGAGGGCGACCTTGAGCCCCTGCTGGGTGAGCGATCGTGCCTTGAGCAGCGCGAGGTACGTCTTCCCGGATCCGGCACCGCCGCTGATCTCCGCACGGTTCTGATGCCGGAGGATGCGGATGAGCTTCGCCTGTTCCCGGCTGAGCGCATCCGCTCGATCGCCGATCTCGGCGGCCCGCAGCGCGAGGTTGTCGACGGCTTGGTTCGTGCGCTTGAGGTTCTTGATGACATATTCGTGGGTGAGCGTGGGATCGTCCCGGCCGGGGTCGAAGTCATAGCGGAGTTGGTCGGCCACGATGCCGGCGAGAGAGTCGAGCTGGGTGGCGTCGACGAGCTGCCGGCGCGGTGCGTCCGGCTGGTCCCAGTCGCCCGGCAGCTGCGAGTACGGGAAGACCGCCAGGTGGCTGACCGGGCCCGGCAGGGTCGACACGCGTGAGTGCAGATAGTCGACGAGGGTGTGCTTGGCGATCATCGCCTGGTCGAGCGGCGGCGTGGACAGGCGGCTGCGGGCGCCGTTGGATCCGTGGGTGTACCAGTCGCCGTCGACGACGTCGACGCGTCCGCCCTTGACCTCGATGACGGCGATGCCCATGCCCGGCCAGAGGACGAGGAGATCGATCTCGACGTCCTTGTCATCTCCTGTCAGACGCTGGCCGTGGATGAGCGTGGCATCGGCCGGCAGCTGCTGGATCAATCGATTCCAGACGAGCTCCTCGGCGGTGGAGTCGTGGAAATTCGGCTGCTCGGGAATCAGCGTGACCATAGCCCGAGACTAGCGCACAGCGGGTGTCGTCGACCGGAGACACCCGCGTGAGATTCGGCGACACCTGCTGTGTGCGGAGAAGCGGCGAACTCAGCCGTATTCGTGGGAGGCATGCTCATCGATGTGGATCCATCCCGGCGGCATCGGCGCCCAGGCAGCGACCTCACGTCCGGACTTCGAGGAATCGGCGAGCACGACGACGCTGCGGGCACGTTCGGAGATGAGCTCTTTCGTGCGTGCCTCATCGAGGGTGGGTTCACCGAGGCCGGTGTGCGGATCGACGGCATCGGCGCCGAGGAAGGCCACGTCGACGTGGATGCGGCCGAGGGCGTGATCGCTCAGCGCCCCGGTCGTGCCGTGGGACAGCGTCGAGACCTCACCGCCGACCATGACTACCTTCGGCCCCATCGGATGAGCGAGCGCGAGGGCGATCTCGAGGCCGCGGGTGACCACGGTGAGGTCGCCGCGGTCTCGGATCCGTTCGGCCAGGCGCACGGTCGTCGATCCGGCATCGAGGAAGATCGTGCGCACGCTCGCATCGGTGAGGTGGGAGAGCGCGCGGGTGACGATCGCGTCCTTCGCCTCGGCGTTGGTCTCCATCCGCTGTCCCAACGGCGGTTCGACGAATCCGGCCGCCGTCGCTCCGCCGATGGTGCGGATGACCTCTCCCGCCTCGGCGAGGTCGCGCAGATCGCGGCGGATCGTCGATGCGGAGGTCTCGAGCTCTTCGGCCAGCCGGGTGATCGTCCACGTTCCGGTCTTGAGCAGCGAGAGGATGTCCTCACGCCGTTTCTGCGTTCCTGTGCGGATGGCCATGGGCGGTTCCTCTCACTCACTCGTCCGGACGGATGCCGACCTGCTGAGCCCGACCGTGCGACCTCGGGCCGGGATCGGCCCGAGATCGGATCTGACGCAGGCTGGTCTCAGCGGGGCAGGTACTCCTCGCGGATACCGTCGACGAATGGAGCGTAGCCGATCGCAGCCCGGTAGGCCGAGCGCATCGTCCCGGCATCGGCGATTCCCCGACCGGCGATGTCGAAGGCGGTGCCGTGATCGACCGAGGTGCGCAGGATCGGCAGACCCACGGTGACCGAGATCGTTCCGTCGAAGTCGAAGGTCTTCGAGGCGATGTGTCCCTGGTCGTGGTACTGGGAGAGGATCCCGTCGAAACGTCCGGTCAGTCCCTGGTGGAAGACCGAATCGGCGGGGATCGGTCCGGCCACCTCGAAGGAGCCTGCGGCATTGACCTGCTCGACGGCAGGCCGGAGGATCTCGATCTCCTCGTCGCCGAACGCACCGTTCTCCCCACCGTGCGGGTTGAGCGCGGCGACGGCCAGCCTCGGCGAGGTGACACCGTAGAGCTGCAGCGCGCGGTGGGCCCGCTCGATCGAGTCGACCTGGGTCTCAACGGTGAGGGCATCGATGGCCCTGCGCAGCGACATGTGGCGCGTGGCGAAGAAGATCTGGAGTTTGTGCTCAGGAGTCTTCGTGTTCTCGACGACGAACATCGTGTCCTGCTTCGTCACACCGGTCAGCTCACCGAGCATCTCCGTGTGTCCGAGGTGGACCGAGCCCGACTTCCACACGGCCTCCTTGTTGATCGGCCCGGTGACGATGCCGGCGACCTGCTGATCCATGGCGGCCTTCGTGGCGACCTCGATCGCGGTCACCGAAGCCTGACCGGCGCGGGCGTCGACGACGCCCCATTCGGGCAGATCGTCACCGAGCACACCAATGTCGAAGACGTCGATGACGCCCTCGCCTGCGGCAGGGGTCGACCAGTCGGTGATCGCGCGGAGTTCGACGTCGAGGCCGAGGACCTCCACCGCTCGTCGCATCACGGACAGGTCGGCGACGGCGACGCCGTGCTGGTCATCGCGACCGGCGAACTCGGAGAGCACCTGGGCGGTGATCTCCGGTCCGATGCCGACGGGGTCTCCGACGGTGACGGCGAGTACGGGTGCGGTCATGGGCTTCTCCTCAGTGTATGGACGAATGGAATGGACAGGATGGGCCGCCGGTCAGCCTCGGCTGCGTGCGGCGTGGTCGAGGTGGTCGAAACAGAGCGCCGCCGTTCCGGCCTCACCGATCAGACCGCCCTTCGTCACGATCGGCAGTCCCGCGGCACGGCCTCCGGCGATGCGGCCGCCGACGGCGAGCGGAACGATCTCGGTGTCGATCTCCATGCCCAGCGCGTCGAGACCGGATAGAACGGCGGCGGTGACGTCACCGCCGGTGGTGTAGAGGCCGGCGACGTCGACCGTCTCCAACACCTCGGCCGTGATCATCGCCAACCGGCGGGGGATGAGCTCGGAATGTTCGGCGGTGAGTTCGCGCAGATCGTCAGCGTCGAGGACGGTGGCGATGACGATCGCCCGCGCCGAGGCGGCCGCACAGACCGCGCGGACCGTGGCCTCGACATCGGGCAGGCCCTCGGCATCGAGCTCGGCGCGCATGACGTGGAAGTCCGGATCCTCGGCCAGCGCGGCCAGCTGGGTGCGGGTGATCTCGGTGGCCGAGCCGGAGACCCCGAGCAGGATGCTGCGGTTCCGGGCGGGCAGGAAGGCACGGGCCAGGGACAGGCTGCCGGGCCCCGGATCGATGGCCACCCAGTCGAGGCGTTCGACTCCGCCCTCTGCCGCCTCACGCGTGAGGTCGGCGATGACGGCGGTGATGCGGTCGATGTGATCGAGGGTGAGGGCGTCGGCGACGATGACGTCGACACCGGAAGCGATGCCGGTGAGCACCTCAGCACGGATCGCTGTGGGGCCGGCCAGCACTGTGGAGATGTCGATCGTGTGACAGGCGAGCTCGGTGCCATCGGAGAGGATCGTCGCCACCTCGGAGGTGGTCATGGGGGAGCGGACGTCATGAGCCAGCTCCGTGTCCTCGAGCAGGTGGCCGTTGAGCAGCTGCCGACCGCCGACGGTGACCCGGCCGGAGCTCGGGAAGGCCGGCACACAGAGACCGAGAACCCGGGTCGGAGCGCTTCCGACCCCGGCGCGCGCTGTCGAGGTCAGGCTCGCACGGGCCCGCAGCGCCGCCTCGGCGGTGGCACCGACGTTCCCGCGCAGCGTCGTATCGATGCGGCAGGCGAGCAGGTCGACCTCACCGGCGGCCGCGACGATGGATGCGGTGATCGCTGCTGCCTCGGCAGGCGGCAGATGTCGGCTGTTCGCGTTGACGACGATCACGTCGCAGTCGTCGAGGGCAGCACTCAGCGACGACTCAGCGTCGGCGCCGGTGACGGTCATGGTTCTCAGCCCCGCCTCGGCGAAGAGCGCGCCGCAGGCGTTGCCGCCGGTGAGGTCGTCGGCGATGATGAGGATCCGCGGACTGAGCTCCGCCTGTTCGGTCACGCTCATACGATCAAGTCGAGCACGAACAGCAGCGGAATGGAACCCGCCCAGACGGCCGTGGTGATGCCCGACCAGCCCTTGATGGCGTTGATGCCGTCGAGTCCGGCGAAGCGGGTGACGACCCAGAAGTACGAGTCGTTGAAGTAGGAGAAGACCATCGATCCGGCAGTGCAGGCCATGACCGCCACGAGCGGATCGAGTCCCAATGGCTCCACCAGCGGAGCGGAGACCGAGGCTGCGGTGATCATCGCGACCGTGCCCGAGCCCTGGGCGATGCGCACGAGGGTGGCGATGACGAAGGGCACGAGGAGCGCGGGCAGGCTGATCGAGGCGATCGCCTCGGCGAGGGCATCACCGACACCGGATTCGGTGAGCACATTGCCGAACGCACCGCCGGCGCCGGTGATCAGCAGGATGAGGCCGGCCGAGGCGGCACCGTCGGCAAGCCAGCTCTGCACCTGGCTGCGCGGGGTCACGCGGGGCAGGAGGGTGTAGACGGCGAGGATGAGGCCGATGATGAGCGCCACGACCGGGTTGCCGAGGAACGCGAGCGGAGCGACCCATGTCGACGGTTCGTAGTCATCGCCGGACAGCGCACCCTGGGCGTTCTTGTCGATCGCCGTGGACACAGTGTTCGCGACGATGAGCAGCAGGGGGACGATGAGCGGGAGGAACCCGAGGAAGGCACCGGGCTTCTTCGCTGAGGTGGTGGCCGAGTCTGCTTCGGCATCGTCGCCGGTGGCGGCGACTCCATCCGTGTCGTCACCGGTGACGGTGGCCACGGAGCCGGTTGTGGCTCCGGTCGAGCCGGACTGGGACTCCGCGTTCGCCGAGGCGGCCGTGACCGAACCGTAGACGTCGTATTTGACGGCGGCGTTGAGGACGGGTTCGAGCTTCGGACCGATCCAGCGGGCGTAGATGACGACGACGGGCAGGAGGACGACGGTGAAGATCAGACCGGTGAGGATGACGGAGCCGATGTCGGCGCCGAGGATGCCGGTGGCGGCCAAGGGGCCCGGGGTCGGGGGAACCATGTGGTGGGTCAGCGTCATACCGCAGCCCAGCGCCAGGGCGAGGGTGACGTAGCCGCCGCGCTTGACGCGGGCGATCGAGCGGGCCAGCGGATTCATGATGACGTAGCCGGAGTCGCAGAAGACGGGAATCGAGACGAGGGAGCCGACGGTGCCCATCGCCCAGGGCTCGCGGCCTTTCCCGAAGATGCGGAGGAAGGCTCGGGCGAGGGAGTCGGCGGCCCCGGAGACTTCGAGGATCTTGCCGATTCCCACGCCGAGGCCGATGACGATGCCGATGCTGGCCAGGGTGTTGCCGAAGCCTGTGGTGATCGCATCGACGAGGCTGAGCAGGTCTTGACCGGCGACGATGCCGGTGACGACGGATGCGACGAGCAGGGCGATGAAGGCGTCGAGGCGGGTCGCGAGCACGATGACGACGATCGTCGCGATCCCGGCTGCGAGCGACAGGATGAGTTGCAGATCCATGAGATCCTCCGCAGTGAGGCCGAACCGGGGCGGTCCGGGACCGACTCGATGAGTCGGCGTGGATGTGAGCTGACCATGAAGTTGAACAGTCTGAGCAAGTATGTGCCATAACTGCGCAACTATGCAAGGTCGTGTACCGGCTCCCTCCTGCGGAGGCCCTCGCTCAGGCGCGGGGGTCGACGATGATCTTCACGTGCTGCTCGTTGTTGTTGATGAGCTCGTCGAAGCCGCCGGTGATGAGGTCGTCGAGACCGATCTTGGCGGTGATGAACGCGGACAGATCGAGGTCGTCGCTGCCGGCCAGTGCGATCGTCGCCGGGTGGTCTCCCGAGTAGCCGATGGTGCCGCGCAGGTCGATCTCTTTGAGCACGAGCTTCGGCATGTCGACCTCGGGCTTGTGGCCCCAGATCGAGACGTTGACGATGACTCCGCCGGGGCGCACCGCGTCGAGGAGCATGTCGAGGACGACCGGCACCGAGGAGCATTCGAAGCCGACATCGGCACCATGGCCGTCGGTCCGTTCCCGCACCGCCTCGGCGACGTCCCCGTCTCTGGGGTCGAACACCTCGTCGGCGACCCCGGTCGAGAGCGCCTTGGTCTTGCGTGCCTCGGAGAGTTCGGAGATGAAGACGGTCAGTCCTTCGGCCTTGAGCACAGCGGCGGTGAGGAGGCCGATCGGCCCGGCCCCGCCGACGATGGCGACCTGCCCGGCCCGTGCCCCTGAGCGGACGAAGGCGTGGTGGGCCACAGAGAGGGGCTCGATGAGTGCGGCCTCATCGAGCGGGATGTCGCCGATCGGGTGGACCCAGCGGCGTTGGACGACGATCTTCTCGGCCAGCCCACCGCCGCGCCCGCCGAGTCCGATGAAGTTCATGTCCTTCGACAGCTGGTAGCTCTCACCGATGCTCGTGTCGACGTCGTCGGCGATGATGTAAGGCTCGACGACGACGTTCGCTCCGACCTCGAGGTCCGTGACTCCTTCGCCGAGGGCGGTGATCGTGCCGGAGAACTCGTGTCCCATCGTCACCGGTGCATCCTCGCCGGAGATCGGATGGGGATGGCCGGCGGGTGGGACGAAGATCGGGCCTTCGAGGTATTCGTGGAGGTCGGTGCCGCAGATGCCGCACCAGGCGACGTCGATGGCGACGGTGCCGGGCAGGAGTTCGGGTTCGGGAATGTCCTCGATCCGGATGTCCTTGCGATCGTGGAAACGTGCTGCTCTCATGGTGTGTCCTCTCGACGCGGTGGGCGGTTCTCGCCTCACCCTAAGGAGTCGTTCACCGGCAGGGACAGGGTTGCGCCCGATTGCATTCACCCGAGGTTGCATTGACTCGACAATGCCGGAGGCTGGTGTGTGCCTGCGACAATGGTCTGTGTGCCGGGGCCGGATAAGCCGAGCTCACAGGCGAGCTGAGGGCCCGGAACGCACTGGGCGTTCAGGGCCACATGCCGGCGATCGAGACCGATCACCGGGTCAGCGCCTCATCGATCGAGCTGGTGCCGATGGACAGCGTCACCTGCGTGCCCCACGGGTCGGACAGGCGCACCTGGCGTCCGTCGTCGGCGAAGTCCATCTTGCGGGCGCGCAGGCGGGCGACGAGGGCGTCGAGGTCCTCGCGGCCCGGAACGCTGATCGCGACATCGCCGAGTCCGAGGCTGGCCGCACGAGGGCCGGCGCCGCGGCTGTTCCAGGTGTTCATCGCGACGTGGTGGTGGTACCCGCCGGCGGAGGCGAAGAGCACGCCGGGCATCGAGGCCAGGGTGGGTTCGAAACCGAGGGCATCGACGTAGAATTCGCGTGCCTGCGGGACGTTGCCGACCTGAAGATGAACGTGCCCGACGATTCCCGGTTCCGCCGAGGTGGCGGCGAGGACCTCGTTGGTGAGGTGGCGCTCGAGGAACCTGTTGGGGTCGAGGTAGAGCGAGTCCATCTGCACCTCGCCGTCGACCGAATGAGTCCACTCCGAGCGGTCGCGATCGACGTAGAGCTCGATGCCGTTGCCTTCGGGGTCGGTGAAGTAGAACGCCTGGCTGACGAGGTGGTCGCTGGAGCCGACGAACCGGCTGTTCGTGTTCTGAGCGGCGTGAGCGACCGTTGCGGCCAGGGCAGCCTTGTTCTCGAAGAGGAACGCCGTGTGGAAGAGGCCGGCCTGGCGCGGGTCGACGCCGGGCAGTCCCGGGGTGGCGACAAGTTTGACCAGGGGAGTGGTGCCGCGACCGAGAACCCGATGGGTCTCAGCCCCGCGCGAGACCTCTTCGAGCGGCTCCATTGCGAGTGCGTTGGAGTAGTAGGTCGACATCTTCTCGAGGTCACCGACGCGCAGGGTGACGGCGTCCATTCCGGTGTCGGCGCTCAGCGTGGTGTCGTTGACGACGGGTGATGATGGTGTGGTGTTCTCGGTGACGGTCATGGCGCCCTCCCGGCCGGCGATCCTATAGTTTAACATTCAACTAATATCGTACAGAGATGGAACCGCGAGTGCAAGGAGGATATTCCCGACCGCCGATTCAGGCGAGAATGCGGTGTTTCGGCGAGGCATGATAAGACGGAGAACAACTGCTGTGCACGGTGAGCCGGTGGCTGCGCCACGAGGAACGTCCAAGGAGATGAGGGTATGAACGGTGCCGAGAGCCTGTTGGAAACGCTCGGCCACAACGGGATCGAGGTGTGCTTCGCGAATCCCGGAACCTCGGAGATGCACTTCGTGGCGGCCCTTGACCGGCAGCCGCATGTCCGCGGGGTGCTCGGGCTCTTCGAAGGGATCGTCACCGGCGCGGCCGACGGGTATTCGCGGATGCTCGACAAGCCGGCCGCGACGCTGCTGCACCTCGGGCCGGGTGCGGCCAACGGGCTGTCCGCTCTGCACAATGCGCTGCGGGCCCGCGCCTCGATCGTCAACATCATCGGTGATCACGCCGGCTATCACCGTGGCCTCGATGCGCCCCTGACCTCGGACATCGAGGGGGCGCTGCGGCCGTTCAGCAATTGGGTGCGCACCTCGCCATCGGCGAATTCGATCGCCGCCGATGCCGCCGACGCCATCGGCTACAGCCTTCCGGGTCGGATCAGCTCGCTCATCCTTCCCGCCGATACCGCGTGGAATGACGCCGACGAATATCACGGGCCACCGACCGCGGTCGTCCCGACGCCGGACCCCACCGATCCTGCCGTGGTCGATGCAGCCGCTGCGCGACTGAAGGATGCTGGGCGGCGGACTGCCATCCTCCTCGGCGGGCGGGCCCTGCGCACCGAACAGCTCGAAGCTGCGGCACAGGTTGCGGCGGCCACCGGTGCCTCGGTGCTGGCGGAGACCTTCGCCCCACGCGCCGAGCGCGGTGCCGGCCGACCGACGGTGACGAAGATCCCCTATCCCGTCGAACCCTCGGTCGAGCTGTTGAAGAACTTCGACGCCTTCATCCTCGTCGACGCCAAACCCCCGGTCGCCTTCTTCGCCTACCCCGATAAGCCGAGCGTGCTCACTCAACCGGGGTCGACGTTCTTCCCCCTCAGCCCCATCGGCGCCGATTCGCTGACCGCGCTCGAGGCGCTGCGCGAGGCGATCGGTGCAGGATCGAATGGGCATGACCTCGCCGAGGCGGCCGGCAGCGGTTCCCTGTTCCCCTCGGTGCGGGCGGAGCTCGCTCCCGCGCCCAAGCCGGATGGGACGATCACCCCGGCCAAGCTCGCGGCATGGCTCTCCGGGCCGATTCCCGAGAACGCGATCGTGCTCGACGAGTCGATCACCACGGGACGCGACTTCTACGCTCAGACGGCGACATCGGCTCCGCACGACTACCTCGGCGGAACTGGAGGATCCATCGGATGGGCACTGCCGGTCGGAGTCGGAGCAGCCGTCGCGAACCCGGACCGAAAGGTCATCGTGCTCGAGTCGGACGGCTCGGGAATGTACACGCCGCAAGCGCTGTGGACCTATGCCCGGGAGCAGCTCGACGTCGTCGTGGTCATCTTCGCCAACCGGAAGTACCAGATCCTGCGCAACGAGATGTCCAACGTGGGCGTGCCGGACTTCGGGCCCAAAGCGCAGTCCCTGCTCGACATCGGCAGTCCTGACATCGACTGGGTCAGTTTGGCCAAAGGGATGGGAGTCCCGGCGACACGCGTGGAGACGATCGAGGACCTCGACCGTGACTTCGCGGCCGGTCTGGCCGACTCGGGCCCGCGGCTCATCGAGGTGGCGGTGTAGGTCGATACGGTCCGCAGGTCACTCCGCCGATAGGGTGGGGTGCATGAGGTCCGTTTCGAAGTCTGCCCCTGTCATCCTGGCCGCCGGACTGGTCATTGCTTCTCTCATCGGTCTCAGCGGCTGCGGCAGCGACACCGGAAGCGCACCGGACGCGGAATCGACTCCGAGTCAGACTCTGGAAGTCGTGGCGCAGGGATTCGACTCGGCCGAGGACCTTGCGGACTACCTGGCGAAGTCCTTGGATGAAGTCGATGTCTACCTCGAGTCCGAGGCGAACCCGGACTTCGATGAGGAGAACGAACCCGACCGCCTCCACGTGGAATTCGCCTCCAGCGAGGACGAGGCGGCAGATATGGAGGCTACGGCGCAGATCGTCCAAGCCGTGTCACAGGCAGCCTTCGACTATGACATCCTCATGGTCACCGGAGACGTGTCCGCTGGAGAATGGTCGTACCTCTACCACCGGGACACGGTGGCCGATCTTACGACAGGGGACACCATCATCGTTGCCGGCGTCTGGGACGCGGCCGACCAGAGCTTCGACACCATCCACCGCTGAACTGTCAGCGTCTGGCCCCGGTCGCATCGACAGCGCCCGACCTGTGGGATCGCCTCGGGCGAGTGACTACTTCTCGACCGCGACCCCGTCGGCGTCGGCGAAGACCATGGCGCCGGGGCGGATCGTCGCCCCGCCGATCTCCACTGGCACATCGATCTCACCGACGGCGTCCTTCGCGCTCTTGCGGGGATTGCTGGCCAGGGCCTTGATCCCGAAGTCCATTTCGGCCAAGGCCTCGCGGTCGCGGATCGCGCCGTTGATGACGACCCCCGCCCAGCCGTTGCGGACACCCGCCTCGGCGATCATGTCGCCCATCAGGGCAGTGGCGATCGACCCGTCGCCGTCGACGACCAGGACGGCACCGTCTCCAGGCTCATTGAGCGTCTTCTTGACCAGACCGTTGTCCTGGAAGCAGCGGATTGTGCGGGCCGGGCCGGAGAACGCGACCTTGGCTCCGAAGTCACCGAAGTTCAACGCGATCGAGTACAGCTCATCGCCGCGTTCGTCCCAGAGGTCTGCCGTCGAAACTGTCATGTCTGTGCCTTCCGCTGATGTGGTGAGTATGGGCGACGCGCTCAGGCGAATGCCTGCGTTCGAGCATAGAGCCCGGGCACTCCGCCGGAGTGGATGAAGACCACCGTGTCGTCGGGTGCGAACCGGCCGCTGCGGACGAGGTCGATGAGACCGGCGGCGGCCTTGCCGGTGTAGACGGGGTCGAGGAGGATGCCTTCGGTGCGGGCGAAGAGCCTCACGGCCTCGACCATGCCCTCGGTCGGCAACGCATAGCCGGTGCCGACATAGTCGCCGAGGCCGACGACGGATCCACGCGGAACCTCCATCAGGCCCAGCCGCGCCGCCGTCGCCTGGACGAGGTCTTCGATCTTCGGTTCCTGATCGGCCTGCGATCGACTGACGTTGATCCCGAGCACCGAGGTCTCGGACTCGGCGGCATGGAATCCGACGACGAGACCCGCCTGCATTCCCGCCGAACCGCTCGGCGTGACCACGGTGGTGACATCGAGGTCCGCATCGGCGAACTGACCGAGCAGCTCCTGCGCACAGTCGACGTACCCGAACGCACCGGTGACATTGGATCCGCCGACAGGGATGACGTAGGGCGAACGGCCAGCTCTTCTCAGCTCCGCCGCGAGCTCTTCCGCACGCCCCAGGAGATCTGCACCGTTTCCGAGCACCTCGACCGAGTCTGCGCCGAGGAGGTCGAAGAGCAGGAAATTGCCCGTGAACTCAGGCGGGTTCGCCCCGGCAGGACCGAGTGCCGACCCAGTTGGGCCGAGGTCCTCCTCGACGATGAGATGGCAGTCGAGGCCCTCCCTGCGTGCTGCCGACAAGGTCAGACGGCAGTGGTTCGACTGAACTCCGCCGACGGTGATGAGGCAGTCGGCACCCTGCTCAAGGGCATCAGCGATGAGGAACTCGAGTTTGCGTGTCTTGTTCCCACCCTGAGTCAGACCGAGACGGTCGTCTCTCTTGACCCAGATCTGCGGCCCGCCGAGCTCTGCCGACAGCCTCGGCAGATGCTCAAGCGGGGTCGGACCATCGGTGTAGGTGCGGCGGGGAAATGCGTTGAGGTCGACCATGGTTCCGAGTCTACCGATCAGTTCGCGAAGGTGACCTCTCGGGCGGCATCGCCTCCGCCGTTCGCGGCGGCTTCGTTCCCGACGCTGAAAGTCATGACCTCGTGGGTGTCGAGATTCGTGTAGGAGACCCAGGTGTGGCCGGCCCCGGCATCGGCGGCCGTGCGGTGCCACCGCTTCGCATGCGCATCCCCGTGGTCGGCAAGGGTCTTGACGACTTTCGCCGTGGCCAGACGCTTGATCGTGTCATCATCACCGATGCCGTAGGCACTGACGAGCAGATCGGTGACTCCGAGCGAATCCGTCGGGTAGCCCGAACTCTGCGGTGCCTGTGAGGCGGTCGTCGCGGATTCGGCGGCCGAGACTGCCGAGACCGGTCCGGCGGTGACTGCCAGAGCCGCGGCAACGGCGACTGCGGCGATTCCTGCGGCGGCGGTCCGACTGCGGATGATGGATGACATGATGGGGCCTCCTTCTGCGTGTGATGTGTCATCGACATCGGCCAGTATCGTCACCCAGGATGAGAGCCAGGATGCGCCGGCTGAGAGCCGGATCGGAACGGGTCTCGGTTCGACGACACTGGCGTCTCAGAGTTGCCGCACAACTGTCATGTGGCAGGTTCGCTTGCCGCGAGATCCGCTTCGGGTCGGCTTTTGTCGCACTCGGTGTGCCCCAGCCCTGCAACCGGCCGCAGCAGTCGTTTGCAACGATCTCAGCGGTCTTTGTGAGACCGGATTGTGATCAGGAATTCTCGGATCGCGTCAGGGGCGGTGAATCGAGATCGACCTCCACGGATTCGGCGTCGTGCGGAGGTTCGGGCTTCTTCATCCAGCGCTTGCCGTCGAGGATCCGGGCGACCATCATCGAGCTCGCCTGGTCGCCGACCGCGTTGACGGTGGTGGCCGGTGGATCGATGACGGTGCCGATGATCTGGATGATCGGCAGGGCAGCGGCGGGGAAGCCGTAGAGCGTGATGATCATCAGCTCGCCGATGAATCCGCCCGAGGGGATGCCGGCCATGACCATTCCCGCGAGCAGAGCCACGGCGATGCCGATGAGGATGTTCCCGGGCGTGAAGAAATCTCGCTGGAAGACAGCGAAGAGGAACGCGATCTTGAGGATCGCGGACAGACTCGACCCCTCCATATGGATCGTCGCTCCGATCGGAATGATCGTCTCCCTGATATCGCGGGGGACTCCGATGCGCTCGCCGGCCCGCAGATTCGCCGGGATCGCCGCGACCGAGGAGGACGTGCCCAGAGAGATCGCCGTCGGCTCGATGATGTTCGACCAGAACTTCGTCACGCCTCGGCGACCGCCGGCGAGGAACGCGTAGAGCGTGAATGCGACGACGAAGTAGATGATCGCCACGGGATAGTAGACGAGGAAGGCGCGAACGTAGTCGCCGACGAGCTGTGCGCCGAGCTCGCCGATCAGTGCGGCGAAGTACGCACCCAAGCCGATCGGTGCGTAGTACATGATGATGGAGGTGAACCTGAGGAACACCTCGGAGCCGGATTCGAGGAACGCAGCGAAGGGCTTGCCCTTCTCACCGATGCTGCTGGTCGCGATGCCGACGATGACGGCGAAGACGATGAGGGCGAGCATGTGCTCGGCCGACAGGATCTTCGAGAAGTCATCGACGACGAAGGTCTGGACGAGCTGATCGCCGATGGAGCCGACCTCCTCGACGTCCTTCGGCTGGGTCATCTCGACCTGGACGCCCTCGGTCGCCTTGGTGATCCACAGCGCAGTGATCATGACGATCGAGGCGATGATGCCGGTGACGGCGAAGACTCCGAGCATTCCCCCGAGGATCGAGCCCAGCCGTTTGGCGGAGGACATTCCTGCCACGGCAGAGGAGATGGAGAAGAAGACGAGAGGAACGACGAGGGTGAACATCATGTTGATGAACAGCGTCCCGAACGGCTTGATGACCGTGGCTCGCTCGCCGAAGGTCAACCCGATGATCGCACCGATGACGACACCGGTGAGGATGAAGAGCGGGAACCGGTAATTGCGCAGGATTCGGGCGCGCCTCGAGCCGGACCGCACCTCAGCGGCGGCGTCCGTGCCGGCAGGGGAGGACATAGGTTCTGCCTTTCACATAGTGCGTTCTGCCCGACCGATCCTACTGGTCGGGATGCGCCGACGGGCACACATCTTGTCAGAAAGGAGGCTTGCACTCTCTGCACTGAACGAACGATTAGTCTAAACTGAGGAACGTGACTGAAGAGAACACAGGCAACGGCGCCGACCCGACCACCGCAGAAACCCTCCTGTCATCCAGGGACATCGGCTTCCTCCTCTACGACTGGCTCAAGGTGGATGAACTCACCGACAGAGACCGCTTCGCCGACCACTCCCGCGAGGTCTTCGACTCGCTCCTGTCAGCGAGCGAGGACCTGGCCAAGGCGAGCTTCGCCACGCATTCGCGCAAGTCCGATCTCAACGAACCGACCTTCGACGGACAGACGGTGACCCTGATCCCGGAGATCAAGACAGCCCTTGACCAATTCGCCGACATCGGGCTGCTCTCGGCGACGATGGACGAAGCCGTCGGCGGAATCCAGCTGCCGCAGACGGTGGCGAAGGCGTGCTTCGCATGGTTCCAGGCCGCCAATATCGCCACCGCCAGCTACCCGCTGCTGACCATGGCGAATGCGAATCTGCTGCGCGAATACGCCGATCCCGCTCTCGTGGAGAGGTACGTCGGTCCTGAGCTCGATGGACGGTTCTTCGGCACCATGTGCCTGTCCGAACCCGAGGTCGGCTCCTCCTTGGGCGACGTCACGACGAAGGCCGTGCCCGATCCCGCCGGCAGCGATGGAGCGTTCCGCATCCACGGCACGAAGATGTGGATCTCCGGCGGCGATCACGAACTGGCGGAGAACATCGTCCACCTCGTCCTCGCCCGCGCCGAGGGCGACGGACCGGGCACGAAGGGGCTGAGCCTTTTCCTCGTTCCGAAGTACCTCGTCGACGCCGACGGCAGCCTCGGCGAGCGCAACGACGTCGTCCTGGCCGGACTCAACCACAAGATGGGCTGGCGGGGAACGACGAACACGCTGCTCAACTTCGGTGAGGGGACCCACCGTCCCGCCGGTTCCGCGGGGGCGATCGGCTACCTCGTGGGGGAGCGCGGGCAGGGCCTGTCCTGCATGTTCCACATGATGAATGAGGCGCGCATCGGCGTCGGGGCCGGTGCGGTCGCACTGGGCTACCGCGGATATCTCGACGCCCTGGCCTACGCCCGCGACCGTCGCCAGGGCCGCCCCGACGGAGCGAAAGGCGCGGATGCCGGCCAGATTCGGATCGTCGAGCACGCCGACGTCCGCCGCATGCTGCTGTCATCGAAGAGCTACGTCGAAGGCGGGCTCGGACTCATCCTCTACGCCGCACGCCTGCTCGACGAATCCGAGACCGCTGCCGAGGCAGCCGACCGTGACCATGCGGCGCTGCTGCTAGACGTGCTCACCCCGATCGTCAAGACCTGGCCGAGCGTCTGGTGCCTCAAAGCCAACGACCACGCGATCCAGGTGCTCGGCGGTGCCGGATACACCCGCGACCACGACGTCGAGCAGCTCTACCGCGACAACCGACTCAACCCGATCCACGAAGGCACCCACGGCATCCAGGCCAAGGATCTGCTCGGTCGGAAGATGATCATGGCCGGTGGTGCCGGGCTTGAGGTTCTCCTCGAGCGGATGCGACAGACCATCGCCGAGGCGGCCGAGAAGTCCGCATGGAACGCCGAAGCCGCGGCGCTGAGCGCCGCCGTCGAACGCATCGGAACCGTCACCGCGGCCGTCTGGGCCGAGCTGGATCCCACCCTCGCATTGGAGAATGCCTGGACCTATCTCGAGGCCGTCGGACACACCGCCATCGCATGGCTGTGGTTGGAGCAGGGAATGGCCGCCGAGGCGACCGCCCGAGATCGCGGTGACTCACCGATCCTGCGCGGCAAGATCGCGACGGCCAGATACTTCTTCACCCATGAGCTGCCGCTGACCGGTCCGTGGTTCGACCTCGTCGAATCCCGCACGACGACGTTTCACGACCTCGACGACGTTTGGCTGTGACGCACTGTCAGCGGTGACGCACTGCCGGCCGTGACGCACTCATGCCGCTGACGTAATCACGGCGGTGACGCTCTGCCGGGCGCTCAGGTCCTCAACGGCGGCACACGCCGATCGACGCTCATGATGATCCGCAGGAACAGTCCGCCGGCCAGCAGACCCCCGACGAGGTCGGTGGCCCAATGCCATCCGAGGGCGAACGACACAACGACCGAATTCGCGCTGATCACGGCGACCGCCCACCACAGACGTCGGACGGTCCGGGTGGAGGCGCTGCTGTAGGTGGCGATGAGGTAGGCGACCGTGCCGTAGATGAGCACCGCCTCGGCTGCGTGACCAGAGGGATAGCTGATTCCGCGGTCCCCGAGGTCGAGCAGACCGCCCTGGAAGAATCGGGGGTCGTGCAGCGTCGTCGCGGGTCGGGCGAGCAGCAGCTTGAACGAACCGACACCGAGGTAGAACGCGGCCTCGGCGGCGACGGCGATGACGACCGGCCGCCATGACCGCCGCCGACGGGCCAGCGTGATCGCTGTGACGACGAGCACCGGAAGGCAGACGGCCTGACCGGCGATGGGGTCGAGGATGTGCTGGACGAACCAGACGAGGTCCTGATTGAAGAGGTAGAGCCACCGGCGGTTGAGCTTGTAGTCCCAGACGCGCAGCGGCCCTGCGGCGAGCACCGTGACCACGGCGAAGGCCAGGGCCAGAACCCAGATGGGGGTTGCCCGAAGGAGCAGCCCCTGTAGTCGAGCCGTCCGGGGACTGGGTTCGGAGGGGCTGCCGATCATATCCTCGGATTCGACATAAGACTCAGCAACCATCACTGCCGATCTTAGACGGAGCAGACAATCACTTCTGCGATTGGCGATAAAGAAACGATGAATTCTGGAACGGATTTCGTCGATGCAGGACGATGCCGGCCCGTGCAGCACTCATTCTGTGCAGAGTCGACCCGGCTCAGATCTTCTGAGCTCTGACGACCATCGTGGCGATGCGCACGCGATTGTCCGTATCGAGTTTGATGTTGATGCGATTGAGGTGCGTCTTCACCGTCGCCTGACTCATGAAGGTCCGCTCGGCGATCTCCTGATTCGACAGGCCCTCGGAGACGAGCTCGGCGATCTCCAGCTCCTTGTCGGTGAGTGCCGCCAGGAGCTGCGCGGCTTCGCGCTGCAGGCGATGGTCGGCGCTCGAAGTGACCTTCGCGATGATCTGCCGCATCGACCGCGGCGCCAGGATCGGTTCTCCTGCGTGGACCCTGCGGATCGCGATCGCCAGATCAACCGGTCCGATGTCCTTGAGCAGGTATCCGTTCGCTCCCGCTTCGAGCGCGCGGAAGAGATGATCGTCGCTGTCCATGCTCGTCAACGCCACCACCTTCGGAGGACGGGTGCTGTTGACGAGGCGCTCGGTCGCATCGATTCCTCCGATCCCCGGCATCCGGATGTCCATGAGCACGACATCGGGGTAGTGCAGGGCCGCCTTCTCGATGGCTTCTTCGCCGCTCGCTGCGGAGCCGACCACCTCGATATCGTCTGCGGCCTGCAGAATCCCTCTGATCCCGGTGATGACCATGGGATCGTCGTCGACGACGATGACGCGAATCGGAGCGGATGGGTTCATGATCGTCAGATTACCTGAGCCGCTCCGACCCGCAGGCCACGAAGAAGGAATCAGGTGCCGGGTGGAAACGGCGGAAAGCTCACGTCGACGAGGAACTCGCCTCCACGCGCCCCGATCGTCGCCGAACCCCCGTACAGGTCGACCCGCTCGCGGATGCCGACGAGGCCGGCCCCCGAGCCCGACGAAGCCAGATCGCCAGAGACCTGAGCCGAAGGGATGTGAGCCGCGGAACCCCCGGCCACGGAGCTCTGCGCCGCCGAACTCCCAGCCGCGGAGACCGGCCGGCCCGACGCCGCTGAGTCCGGGGCGAACTGCGGTCGCGGCGGCACCTGGACGAGGCCAGGCGACGCTGTGATCGGATTGGCGGCGACGATCCGTGCCCCACCGGCCGCCGAGACGGAGACGCTGACGTTCACCGGAGAATTCGGGGCATGCTTCATCGCATTGGTCAGCGCCTCCTGGACGATGCGATAGATCGCCCGGTCCAAACCCGTGGGACAGTGTTCGACATCCTGGATGATGATCGAAGGGCGGATGATCGTGCCGGTGGTCTGGACTGATGCGATGAGCTGCGGGATCGACTGCAGCGACGCCCGGTTCGGTGGCGTCACACTTCCGCGGTGGGTGCTCGGATCGGTGAGATCTCCCTCCCTCACCCCACCCACGAGGTGGCGCAGTTCCTCCAGAGACGCGCGTGCCTCCTGCCGCAGCGCCGCCGCCGTCGACGCGACCTCGGGGTCGGTCTCGGCACCGATCTCGAGGGCGCCGCTGTGCAGAGAGATCACCGACAGCCGGTGCGACAGCGTGTCGTGGAGTTCGCGCGCGAGCAGTTCGCGTTCGGACTGTCGCGCGAGCTCGGCGGTGAGCGACTCGTTGCGCAGGGTCTGACGCTCCGCGAGCGACTCCACTCTCCTCATCCTCCTCGTCCGTCGCAGCAGCGCACCGACCCCGAGGCTCACCCCCAGTCCGATGGTGGACGCGGCGATGGTCATGATCGTCATGGCCAGCAGCGAATCATCGGGTGGGACGGCCGCCTCGGCGCCGGTGACCTGCGCCGGGTCGGGCAGAAAGAAGAGGCCGAACGGGTTGCGCCGTGCCGGAGCCAGACACATCCTCACCGTCGACCCGACGACCAGCGCGAATCCCACCGCCGAGGCGATGATCGCCTGCCGAATCGGCGCGCGGATGACGAGGTGGAACAGCCCGATGAGCAGGAGGAAGGCATCGCCCCACCCCGTGGTGAGCACAGCCCCGGCGACGAAAAGGGCCCACGGCCAGCGACGGCGGAGGAACACGAGCCCCCAGACGGGGATGAGGAGCAGCACCGTGACGATCCCGGCGTCGTTGAGCTCGCCGTCGGAGAACGCCCACGGAGCCGCCGTGACCGCCATCGCCGAGGCGAAGAACCCGAGGAGGAAGAGGACGATGCCGATGAGGATGCTTCCCGCGATGCGTACGGCGCGAGGGATCGTCCGGGGTCGCGCCGCCGGCGGGCCGACTCGACTGCGATGCTCGGCCGCGGCTGCCGGTGGCTCCGGACCGTTGACGGTCGGAGGGAGGAATTGTTCTGCCACAGAAGAATCGTAGCCGCGACCCCTGACGCGTGTAGTCCACCGATCGGCTGAGGTCGATCAGCCGATCGGCCAGCCGGTTCGAGCCGAAGTGCGGACGTGCGATCGGACGGGACCGACGAGGCTGATGGAGTCAGCCGGCAACCGTTTCGAAGGAGCGCCATGTCCCACCCGCAGAACCCCCAGAATCCACCGCAGCAGCCCTCCGGTCAGAAGCCGCGGAAGCCGAAGAAGCCCCTGCTCAAACGCTGGTGGTTCTGGCTGATCGTCATCGTCGTCCTCATCGCCCTGGTCAGTGCACTCGGCGGCGGAGGAGACGAAACCAGCACCGAATCGGCCGACTCCACCTCGGCAGACGAACAGCAGGCCGGCGGCGGCGAAAAGGAGGCGAAGGCTGAGAAGCCCGCCGAAGAGTCCGCACACGGCATCGGCGACACGGTCGCCGCCGACGACTGGGAGATCACCGTCGACGAGGTCGAAGACGGGGTCTCGAAGGTCGGCGACGAATACCTCGGAGCCGAGGCCCAGGGACAGTTCGTGCAGATCTCACTGTCGGTGAAGAACACCGGTTCCGAACCCGACTACTTCTTCGAAGACGACATCAAACTCGCCGACGATCAGGACAACACCTACTCCGCCGATTCCGAAGCGGGCATCTACGCGGCGAAGGACAACATCCTCTTCCTCGAAGAGATCAACCCCGGCAACACCGGGAAGGGCGTCCTCGTCTTCGACGTGCCGGAGGACGTCGACCCGAGCCGGCTCACCTTCGCCGGCGGATTGTTCGCCGATCCCGTCGAGATCTCACTGAAGTAACCGCTCCGGGCTCAGCGAGTTCCGGCCGGCAGGACCGGTTCGACCCGGTGCATCGGGTCGGCCCGGTCCTACGCCTGCAGCTGTCGTGCGCGAGCAGTGATCGACCTGGCCGCGCCCAGGGTCTGAGCGAGGAAACCGCGACCGAAGAGCCGCACATGGGCAAGCAGTGCGAAGAAGCTGTGCACGGGCAGGTCCTCCCGCCACCCCGCAGGCATCGGATGAACCTCCTCGTAGCCGGTGAAGATCTCCTCGAGGAACGGTGTACCGAAGAGCGCGAGCAGCGCGAGATCCTCCAGTCGGTGCCCGCCGTGGGCGGCAGGGTCGATGAGCGTGCACCCGTCAGGAGTCCACATGAGGTTGCCGGCCCACAGATCGCCGTGCACCCGGGCCGGCGCTTCGACGCCGTCGCCGCAGATGCCGTCGAAGGCGCCGCTGCGGATCACCTCGATCGCCGAGGTGACCGTGACCTTCTCATCATCCGTGAGCTCGCCGTCGAGCCAGGTGAGGATCGGCGACAGGCGCTGATCGGCCCAATAGTCGCAGAAGGCCGACACCGCATCGTTGGCAACGGCGAACGGGGCGTAGAGGGGACCGAAGAACGCCGATTCGGACGGCGACCAGCCGAACCCGGGAGCGCCGGAGTCATGGAGCCGCGCGAGCCTGCGGTCGAACACTGCGGCGGCATTCGCGTCGGACCCGACCTCCTCGAGGCGCTCGAGCCGCAGGTGGTCCTCGCCGGAGTCGATGACTTCGACGACGGGGATCACCCCCGGTTCGGCCAACCACTTCAGCCCGGCCGCCTCGGCGGCGAAGAAACCCTGAGGTGCGTCACTGTGACTCTTGAGGTGATGGTCGTTCATGCCTCCAGGCTAGCGCTCGACCATACCGCAGTCAGGTGCTCAGCTGAGCGATGAGCCCCGCCGCCACGGCGACGAGTTCGGCATTGCCCGTCGCCTGGCTGCCGTCGATGAGCACGGGCGTGTCCTCGAGGCCGGTCCGCACCGCGTGCCCGCGTCGGATCGCTCGCGCGTTGACGATCCAGGAGGCGATTCCGTCGCCGTGGTGGACCTGCGGCAAGGCGATCCGTGCCTCGGTGAGGACATGCTCGATCGCCGCCGCCGTTGAGGGCGACGTGCAGCCGTGGGATCGATGATGACTGTGCGCTCATCTCTCAACCTTCTCGCCCTCACAGCACCGAGTACAGCCGACATCGTAAAGTGGTGCGAGCAGGAGAATCGAGGCAGAGGGGTGCACACGTGAACGCAGCGGTCGACGGAACGGACGGCGGCCTCGGCGCAGGTGCGCATTCCTGCTGCGCACCTGCGGTCGAGCGGGCGACCGACAACGTCTCCAGCGACGCAGGTGCGGCGATGCCGACCGCACGGGCAGATGAGGCCGTCGGCTTCAGCTTCGACTTCGTCACCTCAGGCGGCACCTTCGACATGGGCGACCCCTTCGGCGACGGACACCCGGCAGACGGAGAAGGACCTCGACACCGCGTGTGGCTGAGTGACTACGAGATCGCTGCGACGACGGTGACGAATGACGACTTCGCCCGTTTCGTCTCGGCGACGGGCTTCGTCACCACCGCAGAGAGGCTGGGCACATCGGCGGTGTTCGCGATGCTGCTCGAGGACAATCCGCAGGCTTCGGGCCACGTCCTCGGCCGGGCGCCGGGAGTGCCCTGGTGGGTGGAGGTCTCCGGCGCGCACTGGGCGGCACCCGAGGGACCCGGCTCCGATCTCACCGACCGGGCAGACCATCCCGTCGTCCACGTCAGCTGGGACGACGCGGTCGCCTACTGTGCGTGGTCGGGCACCCGCCTGCCGAGCGAAGCCGAATGGGAATGCGCCGCCCGCGGCGGACTCAAAGGACGTCGCTACCCGTGGGGCAACCGGGTGCTCATCGACGGGGACTGGAACTGCAACATCTGGCAGGGCGAGTTGCCAAGCAGGAACACCCGCGACGACGGGTACATCGGGACCGCACCGGCCAGACACTTCGCCCCGAACGGCCTGGGTCTGTACAACACCGTCGGCAATGTGTGGGAATGGTGCGCCGACTACTTCGACCGCGACTACTACCAGCGCTCGCCGCAGGCCGACCCGCGCGGTCCCGAGTTGGGGGAGAAGAGGATCATGCGCGGAGGATCCTTCCTCTGCCACGACTCGTACTGCAACCGCTATCGCGTGGCGGCGCGATCATCGAACACCCCGGACTCCTCGGCGTCGAACATCGGCTTCCGCGTGGTCCGGTCCGCCTCGACGGGGGAATAGGATCGGTACAGTCGACCGCACCGATCCGAGGACACGAGAATGACATCGTCAGCACCCGAATCGACCATGACAGCGCTGCCGGAGGGACTGGAGGATCGACTCGTCGCCTGGCGACGTGACTTCCACCGGTTCGCCGAACCGGGATGGACGGAGTTCCGCACCACCTCGGCGATCATCACCGAGCTGCGCGAGCTGGGCTGGGATACGGTCTGCGGACCCGAGCTCCACGAGGCGAGTGAGCGGTTGGGTGTGCCCGACGCCGAGGTGCTCGCCGCCGAACGCGAACGAGCCGTGGCCCAGGGCGCGGATCCCGAACTCGTCGAGGCGATGGGCGATGGGTTCACCGGTGTCCTCGGCATTCTGGAGACCGGCCGCCCGGGCCCGGTCGTGTGCTTCCGCTTCGACATCGACTCCAACGACCTCGTCGAATCGGCAGACCAATCGCACCGACCCTTCGCCGAGGGATTCTCCTCGGTCAACGAGGCGGCCATGCACGGGTGCGGCCACGACGGGCACGCGGCGATCGGACTCGGACTCGCCACCGTCCTCAGCGACCGACTCGAGGCACTGACCGGGACGATGAAGATCATCTTCCAACCCGCCGAGGAGGGGGTCCGTGGGGCGCATTCGATCGTCGCCGCCGGCTGGTTCGACGACGTCGACCTCTTCGTCGCCACGCATCTGAAGTCCGATGACGGCAAGGGCAACATCGTCACCGGGTCCGACGGATACCTCGCCAGCACGAAGTTCGACGTCACCTTCACCGGAATCGGCTCCCACGCCGGTGGGGACCCCGAGAAGGGCCGAAACGCCCTGCTCGCCGCCGCCTCGGCGACACTCGGGCTCCACTCGATCCCGCGCCACTCGGCCGGCGCGAGCCGGATCAACGTCGGCACCTTCCACGCGGGGGAGGGCCGCAATGTCGTGCCCCGTGCAGCGACGATCCGTGTCGAGACGCGCGGACAGACGAGCGAGATCAACGAGTTCATGTTCGCCCGAGCCGAGGACGTCATCGCGGGAGCCGCGCGGATGCAGGGAGTCGACTGCGCACTCACGGTCGTCGGGCGCGCCGACCGCGAGGATCCGAGCCCCGAACTCCTGCCCTTCATCCGGGAGAGCTTCACAGGAGTCCCCGGGGTCGCCGAGATCCGCGACTCGAGCGGAGTCGGCGGATCGGAGGACGCCACGGCCATGATGAAACGGGTGAAGGAGCGCGGTGGCCTGGCCACCTACGTCCAGATCGGCATGGACACGACCGCCGGGCACCACACCGAGTGCTTCGACGTCGACGAGGACATGCTCGGCCTCGGGGTCATCGCCGAAGCCAGGATCGCCCTGGGTGCGCGGGCCTTCCTCGCTGCGCAGAGGCCCGAGCCGACCGTGTGAGAGCGTCCGATAGACTCACATGAATGTCGAGAATCACCTGCCCTGAGCTGAAGAAGACCGTTTCCGCCGATGAGGCGGCCCGTCATATCGACAACGGACATCGCGTGGCGATGAGCGGTTTCACCGGTTCCGGCTACCCGAAGGTCGTGCCGGGCGCCGTGGCCGCACGCGCTCGCGCGGCCCATGACCGCGGGGACGACTTCGGCATCGAACTGTGGACCGGCGCCTCGACCGCCCCCGAACTCGACGGAGTCCTCGCCGAGGCGGATGCCGTGAGCAAGCGTCTGCCGTTCCAGTCGGACCCGGCGATGCGGTCCTCAATCAACTCCGGGGCGACCGAATACGTCGACACCCACCTCAGCCATTCCGCCCAACAGGCGTGGTTCGGCTTCTACGGCAACCTCGACGTCGCCGTCGTCGAAGTGGCCGCGATCCTGCCCAACGGGCTGCTCGTGCCCGGCAGCTCCGTCGGGAACTCGAAGACCTGGCTCGACCTCGCCGACAAGGTGATCCTCGAGGTCAACTCCTGGCATCCGCGGGCCTACGAAGGCTTCCACGATGTCTACTACGGAACCCGGCGCCCGCCCGAGAGGCTGCCGATCCAGCTGCTCGAGCCGATGCAGCGCATCGGCGACCCCTATCTGCGGGTCGATCCGGCCAAGGTCGTCGCCGTCGTCGAGACGAACGCGCCGGACCGGAACCTCCCGTTCAAGCCCGCCGACGAGGATTCGAAGGCGATCGCGGCTCACCTCGTCGACTTCCTCCGACACGAGATCGCCGCCGACCGACTGCCGCCGGAGCTACTGCCCCTGCAGTCCGGCGTCGGCAACGTCGCCAATGCCGTCATGGGCAACCTCGCCGACAGCGAGTTCACGGGACTGACCGCCTACACCGAGGTCATCCAGGACGGGATGCTCGACCTCATCGACGACGGGAAGCTCACCTCGGTCTCGGCCACAGCCTTCTCGCTCTCGGCCGAACGCGCGGCCGACTTCAATGAGAACATCGAGTCCTACAAGGGGCGGATCCTGCTGCGGACGCAGGAGATGTCGAACCATCCCGAGGCGATCCGCCGTCTCGGCGTCATCGCCATCAACGGCATGGTCGAGGCCGACATCTACGGCAACGTCAACTCCACGCACGTGATGGGTTCGTCGATCATCAACGGCATCGGCGGCTCGGGGGACTTCGCCCGCAACGCCTATCTCAACTTCTTCGTCTCGAATTCGCTGGCCAAGAGCGGGGCGATCTCGTCGATCGTGCCCTTCGCCAGCCACATCGACCACACCGAACACGACACGCAGATCCTCGTCACCGAACAGGGGCTGGCGGATCTGCGGGGACTCTCGCCGGTGGCGCGGGCACGGAAGAGCATCGCCGAATGCGCACACCCGAGCTATCGTGACCGACTCTCCGACTACCTCGAACGGGCGATCGCGGCCAACCCCGCCGGACGGCACACTCCGCACCTCCTCGGCGAGGCCCTGGCCTGGCATGGGAACTTCCAGGTCGGCGGAAGGATGTGAGGCGAACGCGCCGAGGCGGCTGGTTCAGGCCGCGACCCACGTCGGAACGGCGGCCACCACCCAAGCCAGTCCCGGGCCGATGAGGCACATGAGGCCCGCATAGCCGATCATCTGCCGGTAGTAGCGGTCACGGATCGACGCATCGACATTGGCCAGCAGCATCGCACCGTTGGTCGAGAACGGACTGATGTCGACGATCGTCGCCGCGATCGCCAGAGCAGCGACGAAGCCGCCGACATGGACGTCTCCGGATTCGAGGAACGGCACGGCCAGGGCGATGACGACGCCGATGATCGCCAGAGATGACGCCAGTGCCGAGATCAGGCCGGACATGTAGAACAGCAGCAGTGCGGCGAGCAGCGGAATGCCGATCGATGAGATTCCCGCCGAGACCCATTCGACGGTGCCCGCCTCCTGCAGCACGGCGATGTAGGTGAGCACGCCGGTGATGAGGATGACGACCGACCAGGAGACTTTCGACATCGCCGCCTTGCCGGCTGCTGGGTCGATCACGGCGAGGACGATCGCGATCGTGATGGTGACGAATCCGACGTCCCAGCCGAAGGCGATCACGGAGACGGCCATGGCGGCGAGGCCGATGATGGTGGGGATCTGCGAGCGGGAGAGCCGGACCTGCGCCTCATCCTCGGCGGCGGTCGCTTGGTCGTCGGCCTCGGCACGCAGGCCCGGCCGCCGGCGCAGGACGAGGTAGACGACGAAGGCGAATGCGAGGTTGAACAGCAGCGGGGCGAGGAACAGCGACAGCGGTGTCGGGGTCAGCCCGTTCTTCTCCAGGTAGTCGTTGATGAAGATGCCGTAGACGCTGATGGGGGAGAACGCTCCCGCCAGTGCACCGTGGACGACGAGGAGTCCGGTCATGAACTGGTTGATCCGGTTCCGGCGTGCGAACGTCAGCGCCAGCGGAGCGATGATGGCCACGGCGAAGAGCGCGCCGAGGGCGATGAGGACGGCGGTGAGTGCGAAGAAGATCCACGGCATGAGGGAGACCCGCCCGCCGACGAGCCGGACACACCAGTGGACGATGACCTCGATGACACCGTTGTTCTGTGCGAAGCCGAACAGATAGGTCAGGCCCACCAGGGTGAGGAACAGGTCGACGGGGAACCCCGAGAGGAACTCCTCGGGCGCCTGGTGGAGGACGAGTCCGCCGACGCCGGCGGCCGCAATGAACCCGAGCAGGCCCATGTTGAGGTCGCGCCACGTGCCGATGACGAACATCAGTCCGAGGACGACGACGCAGATCAGTTCCGGACTCATCTCAGCTTGTTCTCCTTCACGCTCATTGCGCGCGAACGATCCATGACCGTTCGCGCTCCATCCCTGCAGGCCAGGTGGTACGACTCTACGATTGATCTCACTCTGTGATTGCCGCATCGCGATATGCGGGCGGTGAGTGCCGTGGTGGATAGACAGGGTCTCAAATGCTCCACTTTGGACAGTGCGCTGGATCACCAGAGGGCTAGAGTGTCACGCAGTCGTTCCATCGCACCCCCTTCGAAAGGCAGCGATCCCATGTCCGAAGACGCACCCGAATCACACGCCGAACCACGCATCGCCGAGGTGCTCGCCGCGGCCGATGCGATCGTCGCCGCCTTCGCTTCGACCGACACGCAGGCCTACTTCGCCGGCTTCGCCCCCGACGCCACGTTCGTCTTCCACCCCGAAGCGAAACGATTCGACAGCCGCGCCGAGTATGAGGACACATGGCAGGGTTGGATCGCCGAGGGATGGTCCGTGGTCGACTGCCGCTCCTCCGAACGGCTCGTCCAGACCTTCCCCGGAGGGGCCGTCTTCTCCCACACGGTCGACACCACCGTCGAGACTCCCGACGGTCGGGAGTCCTACCGGGAACGCGAGAGCATCGTCTTCCGCCTCCTCGGCGATGCCCGCCTCATCGCCGTGCACGAACATCTCTCGACGGTGCCGGCGACCGCCGATGCCGACAGTGACCCCGAGGCTGACACCGACGCCGAGGCGGTCCCGCAGTGAACTGGTACCGCAGGCTCGAGAACCGGCTGGAGTCCGGCAGCGACGAATCCGGCGTCATCCGCGGGACTCTGAGCGGGCGTCGGATGTTCATGATCTGGCTGGCCGCGAACCTCGTCGTCACGACCATGCTCACGGGAACCCTCTTCGTGCCCGGCATCGACTACACCACCGCCGTCATCGTCATCGTTGTGGGAACGATCATCGGCACCATCGTGCTCACCCTCATCGGCAACATCGGCACGCGCACGGGCCTGGCGACCATGGCGATCACCCGCGGAGCCTTCGGAGCCAGGGGCAGCTATCTGCCCGTCGCCGCCAACGTCATCATCCTCATGGGGTGGTCATGGGTGCAGGCCATGCTCGCGGGCATCAGCGTCAACTACGTCGTCGAACAGACCACCGGCTTCTCCAGCCCGATCCTCTTCTCCGTCCTCTGCCAGGCCCTCGTCGTCGGTCTCGCCATCCTCGGACATGAAGGCATCGAGAAGGCAGAACCCTGGTTCGCCCTCCTCATCCTCCTCGCCATGGCCTTCGTCTTCGTCACGGCATTCACCGGACACGCACCGAGCGAGTACACGCAGATGAGCACCGACCCGTCGCTCGAGTTCACCCCGGCCCTCGCGCTCGACATCGTCATCTCCACCGCGATCTCATGGACCGTGCTGTCCGGGGACCTCAACCGGCTCGCAAAGAGTCAGCGCGCAGGCGTCGTCGGCTCGGGACTGGGTTACATCACCTCGACAGTGCTCGCCATGGTCCTCGGTCTCACGGCCTTCAGCTATATCCTCATCGACCGAGGCGGATCGGCTGGGACCGGCGATGCCGGTGGCGAGCCCGCCGCGTTCGACCCGACCGTGCTCGCCGACGAATTCGGTTGGGCGCTGGCCATCGTCATCTTCCTCTCCGTGATGGCGACGAACACGATGGTCGTCTACGGAATGGTCAACTCGGTTGTGGGGGCGCAGAGCCGGGCCCGGCTGCGCTTCCTGCCCGTGGCACTCGTGCTCGGAGCGATCTCGATCATCGGCTCGACCTGGCTGGCCCTTCTCGACCAGTACACCGACTTCCTCACCATGATCGGGGCCTTCTTCGTCCCCGTCTTCGCAATCCTCATCGTCGACTACTACATCATCAAACGTCGCGTCTACACCCGTGACATCCTCCGCGACTCCGGCGGACTCTACTCGTACACCCGCGGAGTCAACTGGGCCGCAGTGGGCGTCTGGGTGGTCGGAGCGCTCGTGTCCTATCTGCTCACCTACGCCTATCCGAGTCCCGTGGGCGCGACGATCCCGTCATTCATCGCCTCGTTCGCGCTCTACCTCGGACTCACCTGGCACACGCGAGGACGCTTCGCAGCCGTTTCCGTCGGTCACCTCTCAGCCGAAGCCTGAGCCCGGCGCCGCGGCCGGGCGCATCTGGGGCCGAGAGTGCGCGTTTGCTACTGTCGACGTGACGACGCGCGCCGGGTTCGACGATCCCCAGGATCGACCGGGATCGCAGAAAGGGAGCCCGCAGACGTGGTGATCAGCCGACTCTTCGACAGATTCCTGCCTCCCGACCGTTCGCTCGACCCGAGGGCCCTGGCCTGGGTGGCGGTGATCCTCGCCGCCATTGCGATGCTCGCAATCGAAGCCTCGATCGCCGTCGGCGTCTACGCAGCTCCGATCGCGCTCGCCTTCGCCCTCAGCCTCGTCCACGCCGGCTGTCTGCCGTTGGCGATGCTGCGTCCGCTCTTCTCCACGATCGCCTCGGCGCTCGTCTGCGGTGTGCTCCCGCTGCTCGCCCCCACGGCGGCCGGACTGCCGTGGCCGTGGACGGTGCCGATGATGATCACCCAGGTCCTCGTCATCCTCATCGTCGGCCTCCGGGCGCATTGGGGAGTCGCCCTCGGTGCGCTGCTCGGCAGCATCGTCGCCTCCTCGGCTGCGGCCGCGGCCGGCCATTTCCTGCTCGAGATCCGCCGGTCGGAATCGACCGTTGTGACCATCGTCGTCTTCTCGTGCATCGCGGGCGGGGTCTACGTCGCCGCGGTCATCGTCCGACAGTGGAACCTCATCCGGTCCCAGCTCATCCGGGAGAAGGAGAACACAGCAGTAGAGCATTCGAAGCGGGTCACCGTCGAGGAGAAGACGCGCATCGCCCGAGAGCTGCACGACATCGTCGCCCACAGCATGTCGATCATCAACATCCAGGCCTCCAGTGCCCCGTTCCGCCACGTCGGCATCGACGCCGAGGTGGCCGAGGAGTTCGAAACGATCTCGGTCTCGGCCCGCCACGCGCTCACGGAGATGCGCGGACTCCTCAGCGTCCTGCGCAACGACGACACCGGCCACGAACTCGCCCCGCAGCCGAGGTTGTCCGACATCGGGAACCTCATCGTTCAGGCCCAGCAGGCCGGGGTCCGAGTCAGCCTTCGTCAACAGGGGGACGACTTCAGTCGCGGCTTCCGGGAGAGCACGGGACTGGCGGGGTATCGCATCGTTCAGGAGGCACTGAGCAACGCGGTGCGCCACAACCGGGACCCGGAGATCGATGTCGACGTCCGCAGCGACGATCGAGCGGTGACGATCAGCATCGTCAGCACTCGCGGCAGCGGCCCGACCGAGTCGGCCGGGCACTCGTCCGACCGAGGGCAGGGGCTGATCGGAATGCGCGAGCGCGCCGCCTCGGTGGGAGGACAGGTCCACATCGGGTGGACCCCTGAAGACACCTACGAAGTCGTGGCGATCCTGCCGCTCGATCCGGCGACCGATGACGGAGAGGAACGGTCATGATCCGTGTGCTCATCACCGATGACCAGGCGATGGTGAGAGCCGGCTTCGCCGCGCTGCTCGACGCCCACCCTGACATCGACGTGGTCGGTCAGGCCCAGGACGGCGCCGAGGGTGTGGCCATGGCCGCAGACCTGCGACCCGACGTCATCCTCATGGACGTGCGCATGCCGCTCATGGACGGCATCGAAGCGACGCGGGCGATCCTCGCTGAGTCGGGTGGCGATTCAGGGGGCGGCAGTGAACCGCGGATCATCATGCTCACCACCTTCGACATCGACGACTACGTCTTCGACGCGATCCGCGCCGGAGCCAGCGGCTTCCTGCTCAAGGACGCCCCACCCGATGAGCTCGCCGATGCGGTGCGGGTCGTGGCCGCAGGGGAGGGGCTGCTCGCGCCGAGCGTCACCCGTCGCGTCATCGAACACTTCGCTGCCGGGCCGCAGGCACCGAGTCTGACTGCCCTGCCCGAGCTCACCGACCGCGAACGGGAGATCCTCGTCGAGGTCGCTCGGGGCGCGACGAACCGGGAGATCGCCGCCTCGCTGTGCATCGCCGTCCAGACCGTCAAGACCCATGTCTCACGGATTCTGGGCAAGGTCGGGGCACGGGATCGGGCACAGGCGGTCATCGCCGCGTATGAGTCGGGTCTCGTCGTCCCCGGTGGCCAGCCTTGATATCCCCAAGCCTGAGGTGCCCAAGCCTGAGGTGCCCAGGCCTGAGGTGATCGCAGTCGAGCTTTCGACCCGACCCCTACCAGGGTAGGGGTCGAAGACCGCTCTCTGGGGTGACGCGGTGCCGCGGTCGCATCCCTATTGTGAGGAGTATGAATCCGACCGATGTCATCAGCACCCCCTTGCCGACTCCGCAGCCGGATGTGGCCACCCGCGCCCAGGTCCTCGAGAACAGGCGTGCCAAGCGCGGTACCGCGCAGCAGGAGTTCACGAGCGACTTCAGCGCCCTGATGGCCCAGGTCAAGGAAGCCGGCCTGCTGGCCAGGCGCCCCGGATGGAACACCCTGCGCTTCAGCCTGCTGGGACTGGCCTATCTCGGCGCATTCGCGATGCTCTTCCTCATCGGCGAGAGCTGGTGGCAGATCGCCACCGCAGTCGTCTTCGGCATCCTCTTCACTCAGACTGCCTACGTCGCTCACGACGCCGCCCACCGGCAGATCTTCACCAGCGGGAAGGTCGGGGAGTGGGTTTCGACGATCATCGGGAACCTCTTCATCGGCCTCAGCTACGGCTGGTGGCTGAAGAAGCACAATGCCCTCCACCATGCGAACCCGAACAAGGCCGGTGTCGATCCCGACATCGCACCGGGAACCCTCGTCTTCGTCGCCGAGGACGCCCGCGAACGCACCGGCGTGGCCAAATGGTTCGCCGCCCGCCAAGGCTGGGCGTTCTTCCCCCTGCTCACCCTCGCCGGTCTGCAGCTGCACGTGCAGTCGGTCCAGGCGATTCTCCGCGGTCAGTCCTCGATCAAGCGGCGCTGGACCGAAGGCGTCCTCATCGGCATCCGTCTCCTCGGGTTCCCGCTGCTGGCGATCTGGGCCGCCGGACCCGTCATCGGTCTCGTCTTCTTCGTCGTGCAGGTGGCGGTCTTCGGTGTTCACATGGGCGGATCTTTCGCTCCGAACCACAAAGGCCAGCCGATCGTGCCGAAAGACGTGAAGATCGACTTCCTGCGCAGGCAGACCCTGATGTCACGCAACATCTCCGGCGGTCGCCCGATGGGCTTCCTCATGGGCGGGCTGAACTACCAGATCGAACACCACCTGTTCCCGAGCATGCCGAGTGTCAACCTGCACAAGGTGCAGCCGCTCGTACGCGAATACTGCCGACAGAAGGACATCCCGTACACGGAGACGACGCTGTTCGAGTCCTACCGGATCATCGTCCGCTATCTCAACCGCGTCGGGCTCGGCCGGGCCGATCCCTTCGATTGCCCCGTCACCGCGCAGTTCCGCTCCCGCTGATCACGGCCCTCAGGTGAGGTGGTCGTGGACGCCTGAGACCCACTGTGCGTAGCGTTCGGCCGACGTCTGCACGGCGTCATGGGCACCGTTGGAGATCTGCTGACCGAAATTGCCGTACATCCGATCGAAGTCGAGATCGGAGACCGCGGAGGCGATGCGTCTGACGACGGCGGCGGACAACGGCAGATAGTTCGGGAAACTGCGCATAAACGTCACCCAGCCGTCTCTGGGGACGGGGCCGATGGAATCGCCGCTGAGCATGACTCCGGTGCCGTCCGCACCCGTCCACACGGCCACGGCGCTGCCGGGGAAGTGTCCTCCCGTGCGGCGGAGGCTGACCCCGGGCAGCGGGGCCGCCTCGTGGAAATAGGTCGTGATCGTCCTGTCTCGGCGCTGCACCCAGTCGACATCGGCCCGGCAGACGAACACCGGGGCGTCGTCGAAGGCGGCGCTCCATTCCAGCTGGGTGCCGAACATGTGCGGGTGACTGGCGGCGATGGCTGCGACTCCGCCGAGCTCACGGACCTGTGAGACCGCCTCGGCGTCGATGTAGGCAGGGACATCGAAGAGCAGGTTTCCCGATTCCGTGCACGCCAGATAACAGGTCTGGCCGATTCCGAGTTTCGGCTCGATCCGCAGTGCGAAGAGCCCGGGCTCGCGTTCGTCGATGCTGAGAGCATGACCCTCGGCTTCGAGTTCTTCCCTTGTCGTCCACGCCTGACCGGAAGCCGGAACCCACTGGCGGTCGTCATCGCAGATCGGGCACAGCCGAGGTGGCGGTGTCGTCGTTTCCACTCCGCAGGTGCGGCAGATCGTCACATCGTCGAATGCCACGATGGATTCCTCCCCGGTCTCGATGTCGGAGACCACTGACTCCCACCGACCCTAGTCTTCGTGAGAGACGATGACCAGGGGCGATGGGAGTCAGTTGGGAATAGTGCGCCGGGTGGGGGAGTGCTCAGTGCGCGGCTGCTCGCGTCTTCCGGTGGGCCAGGACATGGCCGATGAGGATGAGTGCGATGCCGAGGACGAACCAGCCGATGAGCACCCACCACTGGGTGGCCATCGCAGCATCCGGGAAGTACGAGAGGTCACGCAGGAGCGTTCCGGCCGCGCCGGGTACGAAGAACTGACCGATGTCTCCCCACGACCCGACGAGGAACTCCTTCGGCTGCTGCAGGGAGGAGATCGGATTGCCGATGAACATCGTGAGGATCGCGCCGATGGCGATGCCGCCCGGCCCCATCAGCGAGACGAATCCGTTGATGAGCGCCGCCGTCGAGGCGACCGCGAGACCGGCAGCGAGGACGTTGAGACCGAAGTTGCCCTGGAGGATGCCGAACCAGGATTGGAGGATGAGTGTGAGAGCCAGACCGCCGACAGCCCCGTAGACGACCACGGCGACCGCTCGCATCCGGCGGGAGTGAACGAGCATGCTGGTGAGCACACCGCCGATGATACCGCCGATGGTCAGAGGGAGCCCGGCGATCGCCAGCCCCGCACCGGTCGAGTCGTCATCGGAGAGGGGAACGACGTCGGTGACCTTGATCTGCGGCACCTCCGTGGCCGAGGCGTCCTGTCCGGCCCCGGCGGCCGACGAGTCCTGTTCTGCTCCCGGCTGGCCGGGTTGGCCGGCACCGGGGGCCTGCGAGGCGGCTTTCAGCGCCCCCTGAAGCTTTTCGAGTCCGTCCTGCATGCCCGAGATCGCCTGCTTGTCGATCTGCTGCTGCATCTGCGCGGCCATGGCTCGCAGCTGCTGGTCCACCGCGGGCGAGGCGGCCGAGGACACGAGGATCTCGGGTTCGTCGCCGAGGACCAGTGCTCCGTAGACATCACGGTGTTTGATCATGTCCACGGCATCGGCTCGAGAATCGGCGTCCTTGAGGTCGAGCATGCCCTCAGGTGCATTGTCGACGACCTGATCGATCTGCTTCTCATCGCCGATGGCCGCGATGGGCAGGTCCTTCGGTTCGGCCGTCACGGTCGGCCAACTGAACGCGAGCAGGATGGCACTGACGATCGCGGCGGCGAAGACGGCGATGCCGATGGCACGGCCGACGCTGTGCCGCGGCAGTTTGCCCTCAGGCGGTGCCGCAGGATCTCCGGAACCCTGCGACGAAGCGGAATTCTCTGTCGCGGCCGGTCGAGTGCCTGCGCCCGTCGGAGCTGCCTCCGGGCTCGCGCCCTTTGTCGAGCTGCTGAGAATCCTCGTGCTCATGTCTGTCCAATCTTCGAAAACGAATGCTCGTTCATTATGAAACCATGAAGTAGGGTATATCAAGAATGTTCATTCGTTTTATGGGGGAGATGTGCCGAAGGTCACCGAAGAGCACAGGCAGACGATGCGTCGCAGGATTCAGGACGCCGCACTGGCCTGCTTCGCCCGCAGGGGATTCGCCGGCGCGTCGATGGCCGAGATCGTCAAGGAGGCCGGGCTGTCGGCCGGTGCCGTCTACGTCTACTACGCCTCCAAGGGCGATCTGATGATCGATGTCGCCCGCAGAGTGATGGAGCCTCGCATCGCGGTGCTGCAGACGGCGCAGTCGGAAAGCGAGGTGACGGAGCCTCAGGTGGTGTTCGTCGAACTCCTCGACTCTCTGCTCGTCGACAACCCGTTCTCCTCGGTTCTGGTGCAGGTCTGGGGCGAGGCGTCGTATGACGGGGAGTTCGCGCGATTCGCCGGCACGATCTTCGAAGCGCTGCTCGAGCAATTCACCATGTACCTGACCGCCTATCTGCACGAGCAGCGGGGAACGGAGACCGAATCGGCACGGGCGCAGGCTGCTGCCCTGGCACCGGCGATTCTCGCCATGCTCCAAGGAGCCGTCGTCCAGGCGACGGTCTTCGGGGACTCCTCACGGCAGCGCGTCCGGGCAGGTATGGAAGAGATGCTCTCCCGTCTCGCGCTCTGATGCCGCTGCGGCGAGTCGGTCAGACCGAGTCCCCGTCGTCGTCGAAGGAATGAATGCGGTCCTCGCGCATGCTCACCGTGCCGACTCCGGGCAGATCCATGAGTGGTGCGACGAGGAGGTCGAGCGGACGCTTGCCCTCGAACTTCACGTCGATCTGAACCATGCGTGTGCCGTCGTCGTCATCGAACCGCCGGGAGTCGACGATGGAATTCGAGAACCCCATGCGGCTGGCCAGCGCGAGGATGTCTCGCAGCACCCCGGACCCGTCCTGGTAGGCGATGCGCAGCAGTTTGCGATGGTCGCTGTTGGGGATCCTGCGGATCAGCGGGGCGACGACGAAGAGCGTGAACAGGTGGAGGGCAGTGAGGATGGTCGCCAGCGAGAGCATGCCCGCACCACAGGCCATGCCGACCGCGGCGGTGACCCAGATCGTTGCGGCCGTGGTCAGTCCGCGGACCATATTGCGGCCCTTGAAGATGACTCCGGCACCGAGGAAGCCGATGCCCGAGACGATCTGCGCAGCGATCCGCGAGGGGTCGAGGCGGACGTCGCTGTCGAGGACGCCTGCGAATCCGTACGCCGAGACCAGGGTGAACGCGCAGGTGCCGATTCCCACGAGCACGTGTGTGCGATAGCCCGCTGCCTTCTGCCGGAACTGGCGTTCGAAGCCGATGAGCGAACAGAGCACGAAGCTGGCCAGCAGCAGACCGGCCTCGATGAGGCCGGTCGTGCTGAAGAAGTCGATCTGTGAACCCATAGTGCTCTTCACACTAGCCCCATTTGCTGCCTGACGGCGGCCCAGCAACCTCGCGCGAGGTTGCAGAGCCGCCGTCAGGTAGCAAATGGGGTGGGGTCAGACGGTGGAAGGGATCGGGGTGTGGTGGTCATCCCGACTGCTGTCATCCTCCGGTCTGCTGCGTGAGATCCCATCGCCGGCGGTCGGGGCTCTGCGTGGTTCGAGCGAGTACGACGTCGAGTCCGACCCGTCTGCTGCCGCTGGCTGATCGGCTTCGTCAGTGTCCTCGACGATCGTGCTCTGCACGGTCTGGGTCTCCTGGGGAGCATCGAGGGCCTTCGTCTGCTTGCGCAGCTGCTTCCTGCGTTCGCGTTCCCTCTCGAGGTGGAGATTGCCGAAGTCGTGCTCGGTGCGCGGCGGCCGGATGCCGTCGATGAGGAAGACCAAGGCCAGGGAGACGAGCCCCCACAGCCCGAGGACCTGAAGATGCTCGGCGACGACATCGCCGTCGAAGTAGATGATCGACCGGATCGTCTCCACCGCGGCGGCCATCGGCAGCCAGTCGTGCAGGGTCGAGAAGAACGACGGAACCATGTATTCCGAGATCGCTCCGTTCGAGGCAGGCACTCCGGCGAACATAAGAGTGCCGATGACGGGAATGATCGCAAACATCCCGATGAGTCTCTCGAAGACCATCGCGAACATCGAGATGCACGCAATCGCGATGATGCCTGCACCCCATAGGGCCGCGAAGTGCCCCTCGACGGCGCCGGTGATCGGTCCGGCGATGAGTGCGACGACCAGCGACATGAACGGCGCATAGACGGTGAGCAGGGGCAGCATCCGCTTGAGCGGTCGGCTCCACGGGTTCGCATTCGCACCCACGATGACGACCATGAATCCGGCGAGGATCCAGCCCATGGCGACGTACATGACGACCACGCCGTTCTTGTCCCGGTCGGGCAGCGGGGCGATGTCGTCGACGTCGAGATCCATATCCTGCGCCGAGGCGACCTGCTCGAAGATCTGATTGACGACCCGATAGGAGGCGTTGTTGGCCGCCTGATTCGCGATGAGCCCGAACTCGGGGTTCTTCTCGGTGGGCAGGACGAGTGCGGCGACCTCATCGCGGTCGTGGACGAGCGCACGAGCCTCGTCTTCGTCATCGGAGGCGGTGAAGTCGAACATGCCGTCCATCTGCTTGTCGAGATCGGCGATCGTGTCCTTCGCCTGCTCGGTCGAAGAGCCGACGACGACCACGGGCATGTCCTTCGGCGCCGGAGAGTGCATGGCGCCGAGCATGAACGAGATCATCATCGTCACCATTCCCAGCGGGAAGATCACCAGCGAGACGTAGCGGAGGACCTTCGAATCCGGACGTCGGCCTCCGTGGATGGAAGGTATGTTCACGTCCAGCGGTGCCGGATCGGGATTGCGCCTGTGCGAGATGGTGTCGTAGAGCTTCGTGAGCAGGAGACCGACGACGGCGCCGATGGCGAGGACGAGCAGATGTTCGGTGACTCCGCGACCGCCGAAGTAGAGCACCGAGCGCAGGGATTCGCCGATCGCCGGCATCGGCAGGAATTCGTGGGTGAACCGGAAGAATCTCGGCATCGTGGTCACGGGCATCGCCATGTTCGACGATGGCATGCCGAGGACCATGAGGAAGAGGATTCCGACGATCACGCCCATCGCCCCGACGAGGCGGGTGATGAAGAGCTGGACGGCGGCGATGGCGAACACGCCGAGCCAGGCGATGCCGAGCACAGCGACGGTGTCCTCGACGTCGACGACGTCGAGGATCGGGCAGGCCACCGTCCACACGAGGCCCGCGATGACGGCTGCCCAGGTGCCGATGATGGGAACGATCCGTTTGAATTTCAGCAGCTCAGGGGAGTTCGATCGCAGCACGCTGAAGGGCAGGTAGCCGGCCATGACGATCGCCGTCATGAGGAACATCGCGGCCATGCCGGTCGGATCGTTGCCCGGCAGCGGTGCGAGATCGTCGGTCTCGACATCGAGGCCCTCCTCCTGGAGTACCGGCATGACGAGGCCGGTCACGGTCGTCGCCTGTTGCGCTCCGGCCCCGCCGGCGGTGTACAGGGTCGCCTGTCGACCCTCGACGACGACCGCCGCCGAGGCTTTTCGATCGATGACCAGCTCACGCGCGGTGTGTGCGTCGTCGACCTGGTCGACATCGAGGGCGTCGGGCTCGGCGCCGTTGAGCGCGTAGGCGAGATCCGACGACGCCGACGAGGAGCCCGCAACGGCGATGGGGATGTCCTTGGGTGTGGGGGAGTGCATGGTGCCGAGGTAGCTCGTGATCATCATGCCCACGAAGATGAGCGGCATGACGAAGATCGCGACAGTGCGTCCGATCATTTCGGCTTTCGCGCGCTTGGCTGCGGCCTCACCGCTGTCTGCGGACTCACCGGCTGTGTCTGCCGTCGAGGATGCTTCGCGTGAGTGGGGTTCGGCACTGCGGAACCCCTGCGAGCTCTGGTGGTCGAACTCGCGGGCCTCTCTCCTGGTCTGCGGCGGTCGGTCCGGCATTGTCTGCTCCTTGCGGGTGGAAGGACTGTGATCCCCGTCGACCACCATGTGCTCATCCAGATTAAGACACGTGGCTTAAAATTGTGAAATCGAGAACGAGTGGAAAGATGAAGGAATGGGAACTCAGACCGACCGAGCCCGAGAGGCACTGCTCGATGCCGCCGAAGAGCTCTTCGCCCGACACGGGATCGATGCGGTGTCGAACCGGCGGATCGTCGAATACGCCGGGGCCGCCAATCACTCGGCGATCGCCTACCACTTCGGCGGGCGTGATGGGCTGTTGCGCGCGCTCGTGATGCGGCATCAGGACGAGATGTCCCGGCGCAGGGACGAGCTGATATCGCAGTTGTCCGATGCGCCGAGCATCCACGAACTCATCACCTGCCGACTGCGCCCGCTCATCGAGCTGCTCGACAGCCTCCCGCGGCCGAGCTGGCGCGCTCAGTTCATCTCACAGATATCCGCGGTGCCTTCGGCCGTTGAAGTGGCCAAGGACGTGATCGGAGGGACGGATGTGCCCGAGGATCTGCGCTTCATCAACGGTGCGGTCGAGGGCATTCCCGAGGGGGTCCTGCGCGGGCGAGCCTACCTGCTGGGCTCCATGGTCGTCGGCGTCTGCGCCGATCAGGAGGCGAGGATGAACGAGGATGCGAACAAGGGCAGCTGGGAGCAGGTCGGACGGTTCCTCATCGATGCGGCCGCCGGGATGCTCGCCGCGCCCGTGACCGATCCTGACGGGGCGGTGCGGTACCCGAACGTGCCCCTTCTCTGACCCGCATACCCCCAATTGCTACCCGACGGCGGCCCAGCAACCTGGCGCAAGGTTGCTGGGCCGCCGTCGGGTAGCAATTGGGTCAGTTGCAGCCGTCGGGGCCGCAGACGGCTCCGTCCGGGTATTCGTCGTCCGCGGCCTGCGGGCCGGCGAGTACGGTGAGCTTCTGGCTCTCGCCCCAGGCGGTCTCAAGGGCCTGGCTGAAAGCCGCTGGCGGCTGCGCGCCGGAGATGCCGTATTTGCGGTCGATGACGAAGAACGGAACACCATCGGCGCCCAGCTCCCTGGCCTCGGCGATATCGGCCCTGACCTCAGCACTGTACTCATCGGACTCGAGCACCCGCCGTGTCTCCTCGGCGTCGAGGCCGAGGGAGGACGCCACCTCGGCGAGGTAGGAGACGTCACCGATGTCCCGGCTCTGTTCGAAGTGACCGGACAGGAGCGCCTCCTTCGCCTCGGACATGACTCCCTGCGTCCCGGCATAGTGGAGGAATCGGTGGGCGGTGAAGCTGTTGGCCACGACGATCGCATCGAAGTCGTAGTTCAGGCCCTCTCCGGCCGCCTGTTGGCTGACATGGTCGAACATCTGCCGGACCTGTTCGGGCGGCATGCCCTTCATCTGGCTGAGGTATTCGGTCTCGGTGCCGTCGAAATGCTCGGGCAAGCTCGGGTCGAGCTGGAAGCTGCGCCAGGCAACCTCGACGGAGTCCTTGTGTGCGAAGGCATCGAGGGCCGTTTCGAAACGGCGTTTTCCGATGTAGCACCAGGGGCAGGCGATGTCCGACCAGATCTCAATCTTCATGGCAGAGGCAACCGCACGCGAGTCACCCGTATTCCCGCCGTTCGTGTGAACCCGCGGACTAGTCCACAGTCTTCGCGATCTGCGGGGCCATCTCATCGAGGGCGTACTGGAGGCTGAGGATGGTTCCCCAGCTGAATGCTCCGGAGAGCACCTCGTCTTCGACCCAGAGGACATGGTCGTCGGCGACGACGGGCAGATCCCGGTAGAGCCCGAGGCCCTCGACGGTCTTCTTGGCGTCGGGGCTGAAGCCGGCGTTCCAGACGAGCAGGTCCTTCGAGAGTTCATCCATGCGCTCGTCAGGGACGTAGACCTCGCCTGCATCGTTGGGTTCGAACTCCGCGATGGACTTCGGCACGTCGAATCCGAGCTGGGAGAAGAACTGGGCCCGCACGTCGTTGCCCGTCCGGACCACGGATTCTCCGGCTTCGAAGCGTTCGGCGACGACGGCTTTCTTGCCCTTGAACTCGGGGTGGTCGGATGCGGCATCGGCGAATGACCTCTCGAGGTCGTCGACGAGGTCGAGTGCCTCGTCCTCGCGTCCCAGTGCCTCTCCGGTGGCGCGGGTCGCCTCCTGCCAGGTGATCGAGAAGTTCGTGTACTCCTTATCGGGGACGACGACGGGAGCGATTTCGGAGAGCTGCTGATACTGCTCTTCCGTGGTCCCGTTGTAAAGGGAGATGATGAGGTCCGGCTCGAGTTCGGCGATCTCCTCGACCGGCGGGTGATCATCGTTGCGCTCCCCGCCGTTGAGAACCTTCGGCTTCGCATCTCCGAGTTCGTCCTGCGCCCACGGCCAGGTTGCGTAGTCGTAATCGCCCCACCAGGGAGCCACGGCGATCGGGGCGACTCCGAGGGCGAGCAGCGGATCCTGGTCCGAGAGGCCGAGGGTGATGATCTTCTTCGGTTCGCTCTGGATCGTCGTCGTGCCGTAGGCGTGATCGATGGTGACCGGGAATGAGCCGCCCTCGGCTCCGGATGTTCCCCCGGCATCCTCTTGGTCGGCAGGCGCAGAGGAACAGGCGGTCAAGGCAACGGCAGTGACAAGGGCGACAAACGGCATGACCGATCGCAGTCGGCGGCTCAGGGGCATGGGTGCTCGATTCTCATCGGGTGATATCGGGGCGGTGCCGGGCTGGCACTTGAGGTAAGGCTAACCTTTGCCCTCGGCGATGTTCTGCTCTGATCAGATGGCACAGATGATGTTCAAGTGACACTAGGCTGTCGTCTGTGACGAATCGGAATGCAGGGAATGACGTGATGACAGTCGCTGAAGGCGAGACTATGGTTTTCAATGATGCTGAAGTGACAACGGCGACTTTCTCCGCTGCCGAACACTGGGACGAGTCGTTCGCTCCGCACAGCCACGAAGGTGACCAGCTCTACTGGTTCCCCGGGGGTGCGATGGAAGTCGTCATCGGCGAGCATCGCTGGTTGGTTCACGAGGACACCCTGCTCTGGATCCCTGCGGGCGTCGTGCATTCGAACCGACTGCTCGGCCCCGGCGCGACGGTGAGTGTCTATCTCAGCCCGGTGCTCCGTCCTGCCGGCGAACGCTGGATGCGTCCTCGCGCAATTGCGCTCGACCCGCTTGTCGGAGCGATCATGCGTCATCTTCCCGGGCGCGCTCTGAGTCCTCATCGTCGTGCGTCGTGCTGTCGGCTCCTTCTTGACCTCCTCGGCGAGGCGGAGGATCGCGATACCACCCTTCCCCTGCCGACCCACCCGGCTGCGCGAGCCGTCGCTGATTCCCTCATCGCCGAGCCGGATCTGCCCACGCAACTGAGCGAATGGGCCGCACTTCACGGGGTGAGTGCTCGTACCCTCGCGCGGGCGTTCGAGTCGCAGACCGGACATGGATTCGCCCGATGGCGGACGAAGACCCGGCTGCTCTCATCGCTCACCGGGCTCCTGGATGGCGAGTCCGTTCATCGCGTGGGCGCGAAGGTCGGCTACGCAACGGCCGGAGGATTCATCGACGCGTTCCGGAAGGAGTTCGGAGCCACGCCCGCCGAATACGTCCGTCTGCACCGACCGTGAGCGGGTTGGCGGTGGTCGGTGGGTCCGCTGAGGGTGGTTCTCCGCTGCGTCAGCGGCAGAGCGCTCAGAAGAGCGGTCGCTGCGAGGGCGGCGCCAGATCGGCGGGAAATGGCGCCTCCGACCGACTGCGGCGGCCCGGGCCGGCTCCGATGCGAGTCCGAGACTCGCGCGCTGCGACGGGGTAGTCGTCATCGTTGCGTCCGCGCAGCCCGTAGCCGTCGATGAGCGGATTGATGCGCTCGCCCAGCCAGCGCCGGTAGTCCTTCGAGGCATACGACGAGGTCGCGTACATGCGGCGGTAGCGGGGGAGCAGCTCGGGGTGTTCGCGCTCCAGCCAGGAGAAGAACCACTCCCGCGCTCCCGGGCGCAGGTGAAGTGCACCGTAGACCACCCGCGAAGCACCGGCGTCCCTGATCGCGCGCAGAGCCGAATCGAGGTGGTCGCGGGAATCGGTGAGCTTGGGCAGAATCGGCATCATGAAGACCGTGACGTCGAAGCCGAGTTCGGCGGCGGCTCGGACGGTCGCCAGCCTGGCCGCAGTGGTCGGCGTCCCCGGCTCGAGGCTCTGCTGAAGCTCGTCATCGTGGACGGCGATCGACATGCTGATCTCCACCGGAACGTCCTCGGCAGCGCGGGCGAGCAACGGCAGATCCCGCCGCAGCAGCGTGCCCTTGGTCAGGATCGACATCGGGGTGCCATGTCCGGCCAGGGCGGTGATGACGCCGGGCATGAGCGCGTACCTGCCTTCGGCCCGCTGGTAGGGGTCGGTGTTCGTGCCGAGGGCGACGAGCTCGCGCGACCATTTCGGCTTGGCCACCTCGGCGGCGACCACCTCGGCAGTGTTGATCTTGACGATGACCTGCCGGTCGAAGTCCTCGCCGGTATCGAGGTCGAGATAACGGTGTGTACTCCTGGCGAAGCAGTACACGCAGGCGTGGGAACAGCCGCGATACGGGTTGATCGTCCAGGTGAACGGCATCGAGCTGGCCGCCGGCACCCGATTGAGGGCGGACTTCGCGAGCACCTCGTGGAAGGTGACGCCGGAGAACTCGGGAGTGCGGACGGTGCGGACGAGCCCTCGGACTCCGAAGAGCTCCGGCGTCGCTGCGCCGGGTCTCGCAGGGGCACCGCCGTCCGGAGCGGGGCCGGCGAGTTCGTTCCACCTCATAGATCAATTCGAACACGTGTTCGAACATGCGTCAAGCGCCCGCGAACGGACATTGCGGGACTGTGGTCAGGACACGCGCATGCCCTTGAACTCGCTGCGATGGAAGACGAGTGCCTCCGGGCCGTCAGGGCTGCGCGTGGCGAGGATCTCGAGTAGGACAACGGTGTGGTCGCCGGCCTCGACTTCGTTGTAGAGGCGGGTCCAGAGGAATGCCGAGCTGCCGGGGATCGTCACCGCACCGGCGGCGGTGAGGTCGGGGTCGATGCCGTCGAAGCGACGGGAGCGGTCCTTCGACGCGAGCTGCCGGGCCAGCCTCTCCTGGTCCGTGCCCAGCAGAGAGATCCCGAGCTCGGGTGCATCGCGCAGGGCGGGCCAGGTGGCCGACGATTTCTGAACGGCGACACTGACCAGAGGCGGATCGAGCGAGACTCCGACCGTCAGTGTGGAGGCGACGATCCCGATCGGTGCACTGTCGATCGTCGCGCCGATGAAGGTGACTCCCTGTGGGAAGTGGGAGAAGGTCTCGCGGAGATTCTCCGGGGAGGCGGCATCGGCGGCTGTATGGGGTGTGACCGAGGGGTCTGCCAAGATCGTCATTCCTTCACCTCGTATGCTCTGTTGAGCGATCCGGATCGGTGTCTCCACTCGCGCGAGGTTCGCGTGAGGGCCCGCGATTCAGGGGACCGCTGGTCGATATGCGTCGGTCGTTGTCCTCGATCATTGCAAAATACGACGTGAAGTGCAGTGATCGGGGTCATATGGCGACGCAGTGTGACCCTCTGTGACAGACAAAGTCGGACCATGACGCGGCGCGACGTGAACTCGGGCGTGAGGGAATAGATTGCTCAGCGATACTGACGACCCCGACTTATGTGTCTCACTCGGTGAGCGCAGCAGGAGCCTCCCATGACCCAGACCTCGGTCACCGATCCGAGCACCCAGGACGCGCCTCGGCGATTCTTTGACGGAAAGAAGCGGGTGCTGGCCTCGGCCTTCGCCGGAACGACGATCGAGTGGTACGACTTCTACCTCTACGGGACTGCGGCGGCTCTGATCTTCAACGTCCAGTTCTTCCCCTCCGACAGTGAACTCGGCAGCCGACTCGCGTCCTTCGCCACCCTCGCCGTCGGGTTCTTCGCCCGACCTCTGGGCGGAATCATCGCCGGCCACCTCGGCGATCGGGTCGGACGCAAGGCGCTGCTCGTCGTCTCCCTGCTGTCCATGGGAACCGCCTCGACGCTCATCGGGTTGGTCCCGAACTTCGCAGCCATCGGCTGGTGGGCCGCCGCCTCGCTCGTCGTCCTGCGCATCGTCCAAGGTCTGTCCGCCGGCGCCGAATGGGGCGGGTCCGCTCTGCTGTCGGTCGAACACGCGCCGGCCCGCAAGCGTGGCTTCTTCGGTTCCTTCACCCAGATCGGCTCCGCTGCGGGCATGCTGCTGGCCACCAGCGCCTTCTTCATCGTCCAGAACCTTCTGAGCACCGAACAGTTCGAATCATTCGGCTGGCGCATTCCGTTCCTCGCCTCCGCACTGCTCGTGGGACTGGGGCTGTGGATCCGCCTCGGTGTCTCCGACGCCCCGGAATTCCAAGAGCTGAAGGACTCCGGCCAGGTCGCCAAGGCTCCGCTGCGCACGGTCATCACCGACCATCCCCGGGTCCTGCTCATCACGATCGGTCTGCGCCTGGCCCAGAACAGCGTCTTCTACCTCATCACCGTCTACATGCTCAGCTACCTGTCGGAGAACCGCGACGACTCGACCTCCGGCGTCACGGCCGTGATGATCGCCTCGGCCATCGGCCTGGTCACCGGGCCGGCGTGGGGCTGGGTCTCCGACCGCGTCGGCCGCAAGCCCGTGACCATCGGCGGCTTCATCGGCATCGCCGTGTTCGGGTGGATCTTCTTCGCCTACCTCGACGCGGGTCCGCTGGCCTTCCTGCCCATCATCGTCATCCTCGGAATGAACCTCGCCCACGATGCCGTCTACGGACCCCAGGCCGCATGGTTCGCCGAGCAGTTCCCCATCGAGGTCCGCTACTCGGGAGTGAACATGGGCTACCAGCTGGGCACCGTCATCGGCGGCGGAATCATGCCGATGATCGCCGCGCTGCTCTACGTCGCCGGCGGACAGTCGCCGTGGCTGATCTGCGGCTACCTCACCCTGCTGTGCGTGATCTCGCTCATCGCCGCCGTGGCGGCCAAGGACCCGGCACGCGACCTCGCCCGCAGCGCCGCCTGAGCCGACAGCACATTCGTACCCAGCCACTGAGCGAGCCGGGGCAGCAGCAGACACAGCACCACGCACTCACAGCATCACGCACCACCGAAACAGGAGACAACCGATGACGAAACCGATCGTGCTCAACGCCTTCGACATGATGACCCCGGTCCATCAGTCGCCCGGGCTCTGGCGCCACCCCGAATCACGCATCGAGGAGTTCACCCAGCTCTCGTTCTGGACGGATCTGGCGAAGACGCTCGAAGAGGGCGGATTCTCCTCCCTCTTCCTCGCCGACATCCTCGGCGTCTACGACGTCTACGGCGGCAACGCCGATGTCACGAACCGCGGGGGAGTCCAGTTCCCGCTGCTCGACCCGCTCGTCGCAATCCCGGCCATGGCCGCGGCCACCCAGACCCTCGGCTTCGGCGTCACCGCCTCGGTGACGTATGAGAAGCCCTACCTCCTCGCCCGCACCCTGACGAGCCTCGATCACTTCACGGACGGTCGGGTCGCCTGGAACATCGTCACCAGCTACGTGGACTCGGCAGCTCGCAACCTGGGCCTCAAGGGTCAGATCCCACACGATGAGCGCTACGACCGGGCCGATGAGTTCATGGACGTCATGTACAAGCTCTTCGAGGGTTCGATCACCCCCGACGCTCTCAAAGTCGACGCCGAGGCGAACGTCTTCGTCGACCCCGCGCAGGTCCACGACATCGACCACGAGGGCAAGTTCTTCACTGTCCCCGGACAGGCGCTCGCCGTGCCCGGCCCCCAGGGCACTCCGCTGCTGTTCCAGGCCGGTGCCTCGAAACGCGGACAGGAATTCGCCCTCGACCACGCCGAGGCGATCTTCTTCTCCGGCCCGACACCGCAGATCCTGCGCAACTGGGTCGACAAGGTCCGTGACGGACTCGAAGAGCGCGGACGTGCCCGTGACTCCGTGAAGATCTTCGCTCTGGCCACCGTCATCGTCGACGACACCGACGAGGCGGCCGAGGCGCGTCTGGTCGACTACCGCAGTTACGTCGACACCGAATCCGCGCTTTCCCTCTTCGGCGGCTGGACCGGAGTCGACCTGTCCGGAGCGAACCCGGAGGACACGCTCGAATACGTGTCCACCGATGCCAATCAGTCCGCGCTCGCCTCCTTCACGACCATGGCAGGGGACAAGGCGTGGACGATCCGTGACCTCGCAGAATTCGTCGCACTCGGAGGCCGCGGTCCGGTCATCACCGGATCGCCCGCAACCGTCGTCGACGAATTCCAGCGGTGGATGGATGAGGCCGACATCGACGGCTTCAACATCGCCGCAGCCGTCCGCCCGGCCGATGCCGAACGCTTCACGAAGTACGTCTCACCCGAGCTGCGCCGTCGCGGACTCCTGCCCGAACCGGTTGCCGGAGCCACGTTGCGCGAAGCTCTCACCGGCGGTGGCCCGCGGCTGGCCGACGACCACAAGGGCGCCGGCTTCCGTCTCGACGCCGCCCGCGTCTGAGTCCCATCGTCGCCCAGGTCGCCGGAGCAGCCCGGCCACCGAGGCGGCGGTCCGCCGGAGCAGCCCGGCCGCTGACGCAGCCCCGGTCGCCGAGGCGGCTGTCCGGCGGTGCGGGCACTGACCTTGCCGGCCCGCCTGGGGCATAATGGTCTGCGGCCGTTTTCCGATCCGTCGACCGAACAGAGACCGCGTATGAGTGCTTCGACGCCGCTGACCACCGCCGAATCCGTCGCCGAGCGCGGCTACCGGCGCAAGGCGCTCTTCGCCGCCGCGATCGGCTACGGACTCGACGGCTTCGACCTCCTCGTCCTCAGCTTCGCCCTCTCGGGCATCATCGCCACATTCGGTCTCAGCGACGTTCGGGCCGGTTCGCTGTCGACGATCACCCTGTTCGGCGCTGTGCTCGGCGGCATCGTCTTCGGCGCGCTGGCCGACCGGTTCGGCCGAGTCCGGGTGCTGACGTGGACGGTGCTCGTCTTCGCCGTGTTCACCGGACTCTCCGCGCTCGCGCAGGGATACTGGGACCTCGCGGCCTATCGGTTCATCGCCGGCATCGGCATCGGTGGGGAATTCGGCATCGGCATGGCCCTGGCCGCCGAGGCGGTCCGTGCCGACCAGCGGGCGCGGGCCACCTCGTGGGTCGGGGTGGGCTTCCAACTCGGCGTCTTCGCCGCCGCCGTCGTCTCCGCCCCGGTCATCGCCGCCTGGGGATGGAGGGGGCTGTTCGTCATCGGCCTCTTCCCTGCCGTGTTCGCCTTCGTCGTCCGCCGCGGAGTCGAGGAGCCGGAGAAGTTCGTGCGCTCCCAGGTGGACGAGGGCGGCCAGACGGAGGCGAAGGCGCACGAATCCTTCGCCGCGAAGCTCGGCGCACTCGTCAGGGACCGTACGACACTCAAGGTCACGGTGGCGCTGACCATCCTCACCAGCGTGCAGAACTTCGGCTACTTCGGCATCATCACCTGGCTGCCGAACTACCTCTCCGAGCAGATGGGACTCGGTGTGACGAAGGGATCGCTGTGGACGGCGGTGACGGTCGTGGGCATGCTCGCGGGAATCCTCGTCTTCGGGCAGATCGCCGACCGCCTCGGCCGGCGTCCGGCATTCTGGATCTTCCAGGTCGGAGCCATCGTCTCCATCCTCGTCTACTCTCAGTTGAGCGATCCGAGTGCGCTGCTGGCAGGCGGCTTCTTCATGGGCGCCTTCGCCAACGGCATGATCGGCGGTCACGGGGCTCTGCTGGCCGAGATGTACCCGACCGAGGTCAGGGCCACTGCACAGAACGTCATCTTCAATGTCGGCCGCGCCATCGGCGGCCTGGCCCCCGTCGTCATCGCTCTGCTGGCCGGGTCCCTCGGCTTCGGCTTCGCCCTGGCGCTGCTGCCCGCCATCTACGTCCTCCAATTCCTCGCGATGTTCCTGCTGCCGGAGAGGCGTGGGGCCGAACTCACCTGAACCGCACCTCCCGCAGTCTCTGTGAGGCCGCACACACGCGTGACGCTCTGTGACGGAAGAGGCGGATCGCGGTGACACGCACCGTCATAATCGACGCTTGTGAGCAATTCAGACACCGCCGCGAACCAGGCGACCACACGCATCATCTCCACCGCCTCCGACATCCACTCGGTCCTCGCCGAATTCGGCTCACAGGGGACGAAGACGAAGGCCGTGATCATCCTCGCCCTCGGCGGGATCTTCATGGACGCCTACGACTTCTCCTCGCTGGCCTTCGGCATCACGGCGATCCAGGAGCAGTTCGGGCTCTCCGGGTTCATGACCGGCCTCGTCAACGCCTCGATCATGATCGGCGCGGTCATCGGTGCCCTCTTCGGCGGCTACCTCGTCGACCGCTTCGGCCGCTACCGGCTGTTCATGGCCGATATGGTCTTCTTCGTCATCGCCGCGATCGGCTGCGCCCTGGCTCCGAACGAATGGGTGCTCATCGCCTTCCGCTTCGTCATGGGCATCGGCGTCGGTCTCGATCTGCCCGTGGCGATGGCGTTCCTCGCCGAATTCTCGAAGCTCAAGGGCAAGGGCAACCGCTCACAGCGCGTGAACTCGTGGTCGCCCGCGTGGTACATCGCCACCGGCGTCGGCTACCTCATCGTCCTCATCATCTTCGTGACCCTGCCGTATGACCAGCATGCGATCCTGTGGCGCATCGTCGTCGGCTTCGGTGCTGTACCCGCCCTCATCGTGCTCCTCGTCCGCCGCCGCTACCTCGCCGAGTCCCCGGAATGGCTGGCCAACCAGGGCGATCTGCGTGCGGCCGTCGACGTCATGCGCTCCCACCACAACCTCGACGTCACTCTCGCCGCCGAGGCGTCCAGCGGTGCGGCAGAGGGACCGGAGGGCGGAACCGACAGGCCCGCAGCAGGACGGTGGCGTGGCTTCGCCGAGCTCTTCTCCCCAAAATATCGAGTGCGCACCATCGTCGCGCTCTGCGTCTCCGTCTTCTCGACCTTCGGCTACAACGCCGTGGCCTATGGGACACCGCTCATCATCACCACGCTCTTCCACCAGACGCCGCTGATCACGATCGTCTCCTCGCTCATCATCAATCTGGGCTTCGGGGCCCTCGGCGGCCTGCTCGGCATGTCGATCGTCAACCGCTTCGGCACTCGGAAGATCACCTTCATCGGCTTCGTCGTCCAGGCCGTCGCGCTGGGTCTGCTGGCTCTCGTCGGCATTCCGAACGGGGCACTCGTCCTCGTCTCGGTCGCGATGCTCGCAGCCTTCGTCTTCGCGCAGGCCGGTGGACCGGGTGCGAACCTCATGAACTACGCGACCCTGTCCTACCCGACGCGGCTGCGTGGCATCGGCATCGGCTTCAACCAGTCCGTGCTCCGAGCCTTCTCGATCGTCTCGCTCATCATGTTCCCGATCCTCGCGGCCTCACTGGGCACCGGCGTGTTCTGGATCGTCGCCTGTGCGCCGCTGGCCGGAGCCATCGCGGTGGGCATCGTGGCGTGGGATCCGACGGCCAAGGACGTCGAGCGCGAAGAGTGACCACGACGGCCCTCGGAGGGAATGGAATACCATTCTCTCCGATTGTGGTCCAGGCCTCGCCGAGGCGGCGCGACGGCGTCGTATCCCGCGTCGCTGACCGCGCGAGACCACAGATGACGTGCGTTCGATCGGTGGCGTGGTCTTGCGGCGGGAGTGTGAGCCGCGTTACTCTGAGGCGACAGGAATTCGCCGTCGCAGCGCCTGGGAACCTCATTTGGTATCCCGGCGATGTGCTCATCACGCAGGAGTTGTGAGCCGCATGAGGAAGACCGAGACCTCGGAGGAGTCTGTGCCGTCGCGACTGGGGCCGAGTCCGGACCAGCTGGCCGCACACCGGATCAGTCCGCGCTTCTACAATGCCGACCTCGCGCCGAGCAAGAAGGAAGGGCGCAGCTGGACCGCGTACAGCGTGTTCACCCTGTGGGCCAACGATGTGCACTCACTGGGCAACTACGGATTCGCCCTCGGGCTCTTCGCGCTGGGACTGGGCGCCTGGCAGATCCTCGTCGCCCTCCTCGTCGGCGCCGCTCTGCTCTTCTTCCTCCTCACCCTCTCGGGCTTCATGGGACACAAGACCGGGGTTCCCTATCCGGTGATGAGCCGCATCGCCTTCGGCATCCACGGCGCCCAGCTGGCCGCCTCGGTGAGGGGGATCGTCGCGATCGCCTGGTTCGGCATCCAGACCTACCTGGCCTCGAGCGTGCTCAACGTCCTCCTCCTCACCCTCATCCCCAGCCTTCAGGCCTGGGCAGACACAGAATTCCTCGGTCTGTCCGGACTCGGCTGGTTCTCGTTCACCCTGCTCTGGATCGTTCAGGTCATCATCGTCAGCTACGGCATGGAGATGATCCGCAAGTACGAGGCGATCGCCGGCCCCATCATCCTCGTCACCTTCCTCGCCCTCGCCGTATGGATGCTCTCACGCGTGGACTTCTCGATCTCCTGGTCCCGGGACGGCGCCCTGTCCGGGTGGCCGATGTGGATGCACATCCTCGGCGGCGGTGCTCTGTGGGTCTCGATCTACGGCACCTTCGTGCTCAACTTCTCCGACTTCACCCGGGCAGCGAAGAAGAAGGGATCGATCGTCGTCGGCAATTTCTGGGGGATCCCCATCAACATGCTCGTCTTCGGCCTCGTCGTCATCTCGCTGGCCGGAGCCCAGTACGAACTCGACGGCACCGTCATCACGTCACCCGCCGACATCGTGCAGACCATCGGCAGCCCGATCCTGCTGGCCCTGGCCTCGCTGTCCCTGCTCATCCTCACGATCGCGGTCAACCTCATGGCCAACTTCGTTGCCCCGACCTACGCCCTGACCAACCTCTTCCCCCGCCACCTCAACTTCCGCTCGGCCGCGATCGTCTCGGCGATCATCGGCTTCGTCATCCTGCCGTGGAACCTCTACGACTCACCCGTCGTCATCGTCTACTTCCTCGGCGGGCTCGGTGCTCTGCTCGGACCGCTGTTCGGCATCATCATGGTCGACTACTGGGTGGTGCGGAAGACGAAGGTCAACGTTCCCCAGCTCTACACCGAAGCCGGCGACGGAGAGTATTTCTACCACCACGGCGTGAACTGGCGAGCGATCGGAGCGTTCATCCCCGCCTCGGCGATCTCCCTCGTCTTCGCCCTCGTCCCGACCTTCGCCGGGCTCTCCGAGTTCTCGTGGTTCTCCGGAGCGGCCCTGTCAGCGATCATCTACTTCGTCATCGCCCGCCGGGACTTCACCTTCCGCGAGGTCGACGGCGAGGAGATCGCCGTGCCGACCACCCACTGACCCCTCTGCAACCCCAGCGCACCGCCCGCCGCCGACCATGATGGAGCCACCCGTGAGAGTACTCGTCGCCAACGTGAACACGACGGAGTCGATGACCGAGGGCATCGCCCGAGCCGCACGCGCCGTCGCCTCGCCGGGCACCGAGATCATCGGACTCACCCCGAGGTTCGGTGCCGAGTCCTGCGAAGGCAACGTCGAAAGCCACCTCGCGGCCCTCGGCGTCATGGACGCCGTGCTCGGCTACGACGGCGACTACGATGCCGTGATCCAAGCCGGCTACGGAGAACACGGGCGGGAGGCCCTCCAGGAGCTCCTCGACGTCCCCGTCGTCGACATCACCGAGGCGGGGGCCGCGCTGGCGATGTTCCTCGGGCGCCGCTACTCGGTGGTCACCACGCTCGATCGCACCGTCCCGCTCATCGAGGACCGGCTGCGCCTGGCCGGACTCGACGCCCACTGTGCCTCGGTGCGGGCCTCGGGTATGGCGGTCCTCGAGCTCGAAGAGAGTCCGGACCGTGCCGTCACCGCGATCGCCGACCAGGCCGCCGAGGCGGTCGAGCGTGACCGTGCCGAGGTCATCGTCCTCGGGTGCGGGGGAATGGCCGATCTCGGCCGGACGATCACGGATCGGTGCGCCGTCCCCGTCGTCGACGGCGTCACGGCCGCGGTCAGGCTCGCCGAATCCCTCGTCGGACTCGGCCTGAGGACCTCGAAGGTGAGGACCTATGCACCCGCCCGGCCGAAGCAGATGAGCGGGTGGCCCTTCCCCGGCGTCGGCGATGCGGACGGTCGCACTGCCGACGGCCGCACTGCGGACGGCCTGGGAGCCGCTGCGAGGGACTGAGGCTCACTCCTCCTCGGGCGGCTCCTGCTCCGGTGCCCCCTGCTCTGCTGCCTCTTCCGGCACCGCCCGTTTCTCCTCGACGGCCCGGGCCAGGCGCTCGGTGTGCTTGTCATGCTGGTCCTGGCTGGTGCCCAGGTGTCGGTTGGCCAGTTCCCCGGCCTTCGTCTGGTCACGCCTGGCGATGGCGTCGAAGAGTTCGGCATGCTCGGTTGCGACGACATCGAGATCGTCATGCTGGCTCAGCTGCCAGCGCATCCGGGAGTCGAGCAGCGCCCCGATCTCTCCGAGCAGTTCGTTGCCGGTGAGCTCGGTGACGATGGCGTGGAACTCCGCGGCGCTGCGATGGGCGCCGACGACGTCACCGTTCTGCGACAGCTCCCGGCCCCTGCGCATCGTCGATTCGAGACGCGCGAGGCCCTCACGGGTGTGGCGCTGTGCGGCGAGTTCGAAGATGAGCACGTCGAAGACGGTGCGCACTTCGTTGAGGTCGGCGATGTCGCTGGGGGAGAACTCGCGCACGGTCGACCATGTGTTCGGTCGCGTCGTGACCAGGCCCTCCGAGGCGAGCTGCTTGAGTGCCTCGCGGATGGGCACGCGGGAGACCCCGAGCTCGTCGGCGAGGTTGCGTTCGACGAGTCTCTCTCCCGGCAGGCGGATGCCGTCGATGATCTGGTTGCGAAGGACCTCGGTGACCCGCACCGTCTCGGAGCGCGGAGTTCCACTGTTCATCGGGGCGCCTCCTCAGCGGCGCATCGCGCGGCCGAGTACGTCGAGGCCGACCGAGCCGAGCCCGAGCGCCTTCGTATGGAAGGCCTTGAGATCGAAGTCGGCACCCGCCTCGGCGGCAGCCTTGTCGCGGAACTGCTCCCACAGCCGCTGACCGATCTTGTAGCTCGGCGCCTGGCCGGGCCAACCGAGGTAGCGGTCGAGTTCGAAGGCGAGGAATGAGCGGTCCATCGCGACGTTGTCGGTGAGGAACTGCCAAGCCTTCTCACGGTTCCAGATTCCTCCGCCGAGGCTGGTCGGAGCCTCGAGTCCGAGGTGGAATCCGATATCGAGGACGACGCGGGCGGCCCGCAGCCGCTGCGAGTCGAGCATGCCGAGGTAGTCGCCGGGTTCGTCGAGGAAGCCGAGGTCGGCCATGAGCTTCTCCGCGTAGAGAGCCCAGCCCTCACCATGACCGGAGACCCAGCACATCAGCCGTCGCCACCGATTGAGTGTGTCGGAGACGTAGGTGGCCTGACCGACCTGCAGGTGGTGACCGGGCACGCCCTCGTGATAGACGGTGGTCTTCTCCTGCCAGGTCGCGAACTCCGTGACGCCCTCGGGCACCGACCACCACATCCGACCCGGACGGGAGAAGTCGTCGGTGGGGCCGGTGTAGTAGATCCCACCGGTCGCCGACGGCGCGATCATGCACTCGATCGTGCGCACCGGCTCCGGGATGTCGAAGTGAGACTTCCCGAGCTCGGTGATCGCCTCGTCGGCCACCTGCTGCATCCAGTCGCGCAGCGCCTCCGAGCCGTGCAGGGTCCGCTCGGGATCCTGATTCAGCATCTCCATGACCTCGAAGAGTCCGGCACCCGGAGCGATCTTCTCGGCGACCTCACGCTGTTCGGCGTCGATGCGGGCGAGCTCCTCGAGTCCCCAGGCGTAGGTCTCGTCGAAGTCGACCTCGGCACCGAGGAAGTCACGCGAGTGCAGCGCGTAGGCGTCGCGACCGCACGCCTCGTTCTCCGGCGCCTGCGGCAGCAGAGTCTCGCCGAGGAAGTCGGCGAGCTCATCGAAGGAGGCCCGAGCCGCCTCGGCGCCGGTGTCCAGGGTGGACTGCAGGGTCTCCGGGACTGCGACGGCACCGGCGACGAGGGCATCGAAATTGCTGCCCGGACGGGCGAGGGCGCGGGCCTGTTCGATGACCTTCTCGACCTGGATCCGCGCGGAGACCCGGCCCTGTTCGGCCGCGAGGCCGAGCGATTCCCGGTACCCGCCCACGGAGGCGGGCACGGCGGCAAGCGTCGTCGCGATCTGCTCCCAGTCCTCGGTCGACGCTGTGGGCATGAGGTCGAAGGCATCGCGGATGTCCTGGAGCGGGGAGGCGATGACGTTGAGGCTCGCGTGGCGGTTCCCCGCCTCGAAGTGATCCCGGTCGACGCCGAGGCGGTCGCGCATCGCATCGATGGTGACGCGGTCGACTTCGTCGAGTTCGCTCGTCCGCTCCACCTCATCTAGCTTCGCCAGCGTCTCGACGGTGAGATCGTTGGACGCGGCCAGTCCCGCGGGGGAGAAGTCGTCGAATCCCTTCGCACCTTCGAGACCGAGGTAGAGGGCGAGGGAGGGGGAGAGGGCGAGGGAGCGGTCGACGTAGTCTTCGGCGACGGCGTCGACGGCTGAGGGGGTTCTCTTCTGGGTCATGGATCCCACCCTATCGCGAGCTGCGTCACGTTCGGCCCGGACACCTGCACCTTCTTCGCGTCGAACCCGCTAATGTGTCAGTGTTCCCGACACACAGCAGAAAGCGAGACCGATCACCCGTGGCACGAGCGAAGCTGTGGACGAAGGACTTCATCGTCGGGATCGGGCTCAACCTGTCGATGTCGATGGTGTTCTACCTGCTCATGACGTCCATGGCCGGGTATGCGGTCGCGCGCTTCGCCGCGGGAGAGGCCGCTGCCGGCTTCGCGTCCTCGTCATTCGTCCTCGGCGCGGTCGTGGCACGCGTGCTCACCGGAAAATATCTCGACTTCATCGGACGACGCAGACTCCTCGTCATCACCATGTCGGCCTCCGTCCTCGCCTCTCTGGCGTATCTCGTCGCCGATGACCTTACTCTTCTGCTGGGACTGCGCATCGTCCACGGCATCGCCTTCGGTGCCGGGAACACGGCGATCATGACCGCGATCCAGAGCATCATCCCCTCCTCCCGCCGCGGCGAGGGGACCGGGTACTTCGGCACGGCGACGACCCTGTCGACAGCGCTCGGGCCGTACCTCGGTGTCATCATCCCGCGCCAGTTCGACTTCGCGATGCTCTTCGTCGCCTCGGCGATCATGTCCGTCATCGCACTTGCGTGCTGCCTCCTCATCCGGCTGCCGGTCCAGGAGCTCAGCGACTACCAGCGCCGAACCAAATGGCACCTCAAACTCGGCACCCTGGTCGATCGCGACGGCCTGCGCATCGGTTCGGTCATGCTGCTGGCCGGCACCGCCTATGCCGCCGCGCTGGTCTTCCTCGCCGGCTACGCCGCCGAACACGGGGTCGCGCCCGCGGCTCCCCTGTTCTTCGTCGCCTTCGCCGTCGCTTCACTGGTGGCGCGCCTGTTCGTCGGTCGGCTGCAGGACGTGTTCGGAGACAACGCGGTGATCTTCCCGGTCTTCGTCTGCGACATCGCTGGGAACATCCTGCTGGCCCTGTGGCCGACGATGACCGGAATCATTCTGGCCGGTGTGCTCATCGGCCTCGGCTTCGGCTCCCTCATGCCCTGTATGCAGGCGATCACCGTCAAATCCGTGCCGATGAACCGCGTCCCCGTGGCCACCGCCTCGTTCTTCCTCCTCCTCGATGCCGGATCGGGCATCGGCCCCGTGGTCCTCGGCTTCCTCTACCCGATGACGGGAGGAAACGGCATGTTCCTCGTCTGCGCGGGGCTCGTCGTCGTCTCCATCGGCGTCTACATCTGGGTGCACGGACATCGCCGAGGCGGTCGTCCCGGACGCGAGTTCGTCGCCTGATCCCATCCCATTTGCTACCCGACGGCGGCGCAGCAACCTCGCGCGAGGTTGCTGCGCCGCCGTCGGGTAGCAAATGGGAGGTTTTGTGGGGGTGGGGATCGGGATAGCCTTGAGGGGGTGGTACTCCCGCTGACCGCACCTGCGCCCGTTTCCCGGAGGATGAGAATGAAGTTCGCGCTCGCTCAGATCAACTCGACTACCGCAGTGGCCGACAATCTCGAGAAGGTCCGGACCTTTGCACGCTCAGCCGCCGAGGCTGGGGCGCGCTTCATCGTCTTCCCCGAGGCGACGATGTCGGCCTTCGGATCCGGGCTGCGGACGATCGCCGAGGACAACGTCGAGACCTGGCGGGACGCCCTGACCGAACTCTCCGCCGAGCTCGACATCACCGTCATCGTCGGCGAATTCGCGACCACCGCAGACAAGGTCATCAATCTGCTCGCCGTCTACACGCCGTCGGGGGAGCGGTCCGACTACGCGAAGATCCATCTCTACGACGCCTTCGGCTTCAAGGAGTCGGACACCGTCGAAGCCGGCGAGGAGCCCGCGGTCATCGACATCGACGGTGAGGACATCGGACTTGCCCTGTGCTACGACATCCGCTTTCCCAAGCTCTTCGCCGAGCTCAGCCGTCGCGGTGCCAGGCTGGCCGTCGTCGCCGCTTCGTGGGGAGCCGGTCCCGGGAAGGTCGAGCAGTGGGAACTCCTCGCCCGAGCCCGGGCACTGGATTCGAATATGTTCATCGCGGCCCTCGGCCAGGCCGACCCCGAGGTCTCCGGGGTCGATGTGCCGAAGAAGGGACCGACCGGAGTCGGTCACAGCCTCGTCTCCGATCCCTTCGGGTCGGTGCTGACCTCGCTCGACGGTGCCGAACACCTCGAGATCGTCGACCTCGACCTGGCGGGCGCTGACAAGGCGGCCGAGGCGGTGCCCGTCCTGACCAACGCCAAGCTCGGCTACTGAAACCGGCCGCCCCCGACCTGCACCGGCTTCGCTGAGCGCGAGTCGCGCCCGACCGGCGCTGTCCGAACGGCTGTGTCCGAGAACACAAAAATTGCACTTGAGGTAAAAATGCACTGAGTGCAACAATGAGGTCATGACGTCCAGTTCAGACAGCGCGACCCCGGCTCCAACAGAGGGGCTGCGCGAACGCAAGAAGCGCGAACGCGGTCAGGCCCTGCGCCGTGCCGCGATCGATCTCGCCCTCGAGAAGGGCTATCACAACGTCACCGTCGAAGACATCTGCGAACGCTGCGGAGTCTCGAGGCGGACGTTCTTCAACTACTACTCGTCGAAGGAAGAGGCCCTCCTCGGGCGCGCAGACACCGTGTTCGACGAAGAGGATCAGCCGGCCATCGAGGAATTCGAAGCCGGCGGCCCCCACGGCAGACTCATCGCCGACCTCGAACACCTGCTCGGCTTCGTCGTCGCCACCCGGATGGGCAAGCGCGAGGAGATGCACCAGTATCGCCTCATGCTCAAGCAGGACCCGTCGCTGCTGCAGCTGCAGATGGCCCGGATGGGCAACAATGAACGGCTCTTCCGGCAGATCATCCAGCGCCGCCTCGACGGCCGCCCGCGGACCGCCTCGGCGCCGCTGTCACCCCCCGACGCCGCGACGACTCCCTGCTCCGCCGATCAGGAGGAGGACCCGGTGTCGGCACGTGCCGAGGCCGTCGCGGCATTGGCGATGATGGCTCTCAAGGCGACAATCACCCGGCTGCGCCGAGCGGAGGGGGATCCGAACCCCATCATCGCGGAGCTCTTCGACGAACTGCGTTCGATCTTCAAGGAGGAATCAGCATGAGTGCTGCATCCACGACGGCCGAAAAGGCCCCGATCGTCCTGACGAAGCGGACGATCATCCTCATCTTCTCCGCGCTCATGGCCGCGATGTTCTTAGCGACCCTCGATCAGACGATCGTGTCCACGGCGATGCCGACGATCGTCGGCGAACTCGACGGGGTCGAGCATCAGGCGTGGCTGGTCACGATCTATCTGCTGGCGATGACCATCGTCATGCCCCTCTACGGCAAGTTCGGCGATATGTGGGGCCGGAAGATCATCTTCCTCGTCGCCATCGCGATCTTCGTCATCGGCTCGTTCGGTTCGGGCCTGTCGCAGAACTTCTGGGAGCTCATCGCCTGGCGCGGCTTCCAAGGCCTCGGCGGCGGCGGACTGATGATCCTGTCCCAGGCGATCATCGCCGACATCATCCCCGCGAGCGAACGCGGAAAGTACATGGGTCCGCTCGGTGGTCTGTTCGCGATCTCGAGTGTGCTCGGACCGGTCCTCGGCGGGTTCTTCACCCAGCACATGGACTGGCGCTGGTGCTTCTGGATCAACGTGCCGATCGGCATCGTCGCCTTCCTCATCGCTCTCTTCGCGCTCAAGCTGCCCAGCCACCGCTCGGATCAGAAGGTCGATATCCTCGGCATCGTCCTCATGGTCGCCACGACCTCACAGCTCATCCTCGTCACCAGCTGGGGCGGCCACGACTACGACTGGGACTCACCGACTATCATCGGCCTCATCATCGGCACCATCGTCGCCGGTGTGCTCTTCGTCCTCGTCGAGTCGAAGGTCTCGAACCCGATCATCCCGATCCACCTCTTCCGCAATCCGACGTTCGTCCTCTCGACGACCATCGGCCTGCTGCTGGGGCTGGGCATGTTCTCCGCGATGGCGTTCCTGCCGACCTTCCTGCAGATGGCAGGCGGCACCGACGTCACCGGATCGGGTCTGCTCATGCTGCCGATGATGGCCGGTGTCATGCTCACCTCGATCGTCTCGGGCATCATCGTGTCGAAGACGGGCAAGTACAAGATCTACCCGCTTGCCGGCACCCTCATCGCCGGTGCCGCGCTGGCGTGGATGACGACGATGACCGCGGACACCTCGATGGTGCTCATCGGCACCATGATCTTCACGATGGGCTTCGGACTGGGCCTGGTCATGCAGATCATCGTCCTCGTCATCCAGAACTCGGTGGATCCGAAGCTCGTCGGCACGGCCACCTCGACGAACAACTACTTCCGCGAGATCGGCGCGTCGGTCGGCACCGCCCTGTTCGGGTCGATCTTCACCACGCGCCTGTCGGGCAAGATCGCCGAGGCGATGCACGGCCTGCCGGCGGACGCGGCCAATGCCGCCGCCGGGGCCCCGTCGACCGATTCGCTCACGCCGGAGTCGGTGGCCGATCTGCCGGGTCCGATCCACGACCTCGTGGTCGGAGCCTATGCCGATGCGCTGGCGCCGTCGTTCTGGTACATGGTCCCCGTCTTCCTCGTCGCCTTCGTCCTCGCCTGGTTCCTCCCGCAGCTCAAGCTCTCCGACGTCGCCGGCATGGTGGCCCGCGGTGAGGCCGTGTACGGAGAGGACATGGGCGGGCGCGCGAACGCGAACGCCGGCACCGACACCGACGTCAACACCGACGTCAACACCGACACCGAGGCGACTGCGGGCGAGGGGCGCCTGTCCACGGTCACCGTGGCTGAGGGAGCGCAGCCGGACCTCGGCGCCGATACGGGCACGATCCACCGCGCCGATGATGCGAATCGACTGTGGGCCGACCCGGACAAGGAGCAGTACCGGCTGAAGTGATCGGTCCCCGAAGTGGGATGAGAATGGGGCCGGCGGAAGAGGAATCCTCTTCCGCCGGCCCCATTCGGTTCGACTGAAACGGTGAATGCCTCAGCGACCCAGATGCTGGTCCCAGGTCTGGGGGAGTCGCCTGCGCACGTTCCTGCGCGGTGCTCGGAAGCCTGCTCTGTCGCCCTTGCGGGTCTCGGACTCGTCCGCGGCAGCGGCCTGCTGGGCGGCATAGGCGATCGCGACCTGGCGGATCGCGACGACGGCGGCCACCGCGGCCGCGCTGGCCATCTCATCGCTGATCGGCTCGCCGTCATCGGAGTGCACCTGGGACCGTCCCTCGACGGACGGCACCCTCAGGGCGTCGTCGATGGGTTCGGGGTCCGTGCCTGTGGGCGCGTCCGCCTCGGTGTCGGTCTGCGTTTCCTCACTCATAGTGGGATGTTACCGTGCTTGCGCGCGGGCGCGTCGACGTGCTTGTTCTTCAGCGCACGCAGCGCACGGACGATCCGGTTGCGGGACTCGCTGGGCTTGATGACCGCGTCGATGTAGCCCTCTTCGGCCGCGAGGTACGGGTTGAGCAGAGCATCCTCGTAGTCCTGGATGAGCTCGCTGCGCTTGGCCTCGACGTCCTCACCGGCCTCCTCGGCAGCCTTGAGTGTGCGACGGTAGACGATGTTCGCCGCCCCCTGGGCTCCCATGACCGCGATCTGCGCGCTCGGCCAGGCGAGGTTGATGTCCGCGCCGAGCTGCTTCGACCCCATCACGCAGTACGCGCCGCCGTAGGCCTTGCGGGTGATGAGCGTGACCAGAGGGACGGTCGCCTCGCCGTAGGCGTAGATGAGTTTCGCCCCGCGGCGGATGATGCCGCCGTACTCCTGATCGGTTCCGGGGAGGAACCCGGGCACGTCGACGAAGGTGAGGATCGGGATGTTGAAGGCGTCGCAGAGGCGGACGAAGCGGGCCGCCTTCTCCGAGGCGTCGATGTCGAGCGTGCCGGCCAGCTGCATCGGCTGGTTGGCGATGACGCCGACGCTCACCCCTTCGACACGTCCGAAGCCGGTGACGACGTTCGGCGCGAAGAGCTCGGAGACCTGCAGGAACTCACCGTCGTCGAGGATCGTGGTGACGACGTCGAGGATGTCGTAGGGCTGCGACGGCGAGTCCGGCATGAGCTTATCCAGCGCCTCGTCCTCCGGGCTCAGCGACAGATCGGACTCGAATTCGTCGGCGTCGGCCGGGTCGAGGTTGTTCTGGGGAAGGAAGGAGAGCAGGTCGCGCACATAGTTGACCGCGTCCTCCTCGTCGCTGGCGAGGTAGTGGGCGTTGCCGGAGACCGTGTTGTTCGTCCGTCCGCCGCCGAGCTCCTCATGTCCGACGGATTCGCCGGTGACGGTCTTGATGACGTCGGGACCGGTGATGTACATGTGGCTGATCTGGTCGACCATGATCGTGACGTCGGTCAGCGCGGGGGAGTAGACCGCGCCGCCGGCGGAGGGGCCCATGATCAGTGAGATCTGCGGGATGACTCCGGAGGAGGCGACGTTGAGGCGGAAGATCTCGGCGAACAGCGCGATCGATCCCACGCCCTCCTGGATGCGGGCGCCGCCGGAATCGTTGATGCCGATGATCGGGCAGCCGAGCTTGAGCGCGAGCTTCTGCACCTTGACGATCTTGCGGCCGTTCGCCTCTGCCAGTGACCCGCCGAGGACGGTGAAGTCGTGGGCGAAGACGGCGACGGTCTTGCCTTCGATCGTGCCCAGTCCGCAGACCACTCCGTCACCGTCGGGGCGGTTGTTCTCCATCCCGAACTGGTGGTTGTGGTGGCGGGCGAATTCGTCGATCTCCTGGAAGGAGTCGGCGTCGAGGAGAGCTGTGATGCGTTCACGGGCGGTCTGCTTGCCGCGGTTGTGCTGATTGTCCACCGAGCGCTGGTTGCCGGTGTGGGCCGCGTCCCGACGCTCGGTGAAAGCGTCGATGCGCTCGGCTGTTGTCCGTGGGGTATCCGTCATACCTCCCACAATAACGACGCATCAGCGTTTCATTGTGCACTCTCGCCAAAAGAATCTAGAGTGGACTGGTGAACAGCGAACACATTCCTCTGCTCGTCGATTCGGCCTCGGTGATCCGCGCCGCTGCGGACCGCGGAGTTTCGATCCCACGTCTGATCTGGGACGATACGTGCCCGTCCACGAACGACGAATTGGCCTCGCTGGTCCGCGAGCAGGCCGTCGGCGGCGAGACCCCGGCCGAGTTCACCATCCGCGGCACCGACTTCCAGAACTCCGGTCACGGTCGACTGGGCCGGACCTGGACGGTCCCTGCCCGACGCTGCCTGACGTGGTCGATCCTGCTCACTCCGCCGGTCGGATTCTCACGCTGGGGGTGGATCCCGCTCATCGCCGGTGAGGCCGTGCGCTCCGCCGTCGCCGAGGCGGGTGTGCCTGCCGTGATCAAGTGGCCCAACGACGTCCTCACCGTCGACGGGAAGAAGCTGTGCGGGATCCTCGCCCGTGTCGAACCGCTGCCGCAGGGGCCGCAGATCATCCTGGGAATGGGGCTGAACACCAGGCTGGAGCCGGACGACCTGCCTCGTGCCGATGCGAGCTCACTGGCCATCGAGACCGGCGTGGACGGTTCAGAGATTGATCATGAAGCATTGCTAGTCTCCATCCTGAGCACACTGATTCCCTGTTACAGAGAGCTGACGGAATATGGCGAGACGGATTTCCGGGACAGCCCCACGGCGCACCAAGTGCGTGAGCACATGGTGACGCTGGGGACGCAGGTCAGAGTGGAGAAGCCCGACGGCTCAGAGCTCATCGGCATCGCCACCGGCCTCGACTCCGGAGCCGACCTCATCATCGATGACCGGGTGTCCGTCAGCGCCGGCGACGTTCACCATCTGCGTCCCGTCTCCGGTTCGTCCGGCCCCGTTCCGCCCGTTCCCGACGGAGGTGAGCACTGATGTCGATCGACGACGACACCGACGCGGCTTACGCAGACGCAGCGGCCGAGCACGGGGCCTCGACAGCCTCGGTGCAGGGGATCGAACACGGTGATGACGACCTCTTCCGCGGGCTCGGATCCGCCGACGAGGACGACACCGACGCGAAGGAGACCGGCGGCGCGAGCAGTGCGGCCCACTCGGCATCGCCGACGCAGACCGCGGCCCACTCGGCGGCACCGTCGCATTCTGCGGTCTTCGATGCCTCCGGGCCCGACGAAGAGCCGGAAACCGCCGACGCAGATGAGAGCCTCGACGACGTGCCCGAGGACTCTGTGTCCGCCGCCGAGGACTTCTTCGGGGGACTGCACGAGGATCCGCGAACCTCGGCGATTCCCATCGTCGACGCTGACGGCGCCGAGGCGGCCGACGATGATGACCCCGACTTCGACGACACGATCTACGAGACACGGACTGCGGCCGAACGCCTCGAAGAGATCCTCCTTGACGGCAAACGCGTCCTCGACCGCCGGGAAGCGGCCAAACTCGGCGGCATCTCCACCGTCTCGGCGCGCAAGATGTGGCGCGCACTGGGCATGTCACAGGCGAAGGAGACAGACAAAGCCTACACAGTCAGCGACGCCCATGCCCTGCGGATCTGGGCGAAGCCCGTGGCCGACGGACTCATCGACCAGACGACCGCGCTGTCGCTGGCCCGTGCGATCGGACAGACCACCGACCGCCTCGTGGTCTGGCAGATGGAGACCCTCGTCGAATTCCTCACCGAGGAGAAGGGACTGAGCGACCCGGAGGCCAGGCGGGACGCCCTGCAGGTCGTCGAGGACATGATCGACCCGCTGCAGAAGATGCTCACCTACTCGTGGCGACGCAACCTCGCCGATGTCATGGGTCGCCTCAACGTCAACGTCTCCGACGGACTGGCCATGGACAACAGGCAGGGCTGGTACGACTCCTCGATGCCGCTGGCCCGCGCGGTCGGTTTCATCGACCTCGTCTCCTTCACCCGCCTGTCCCAGCAGATGGAGCCCAGGCAGCTGGCGGACATGGTCCAGGAGTTCCAGGGTATGGCCTACAACATCGTCGCCACCGGAGGCGGTCGCGTCATCAAGACCGTCGGCGACGAGGTCTTCTTCGCCGCCTCCACCCCCTTGGCCGGAGCCGAGATCGCCATGACGCTGATGGAGCGCGTCACCGCAGCCGAAGACCTGCCCCAGGCCCGCGTCGGCTTCGTCTGGGGGCGGGTGCTCTCACGCCTGGGCGATATCTTCGGCTCGAGCGTCAACCTCGCCGCGCGCCTGACCGCCGTCGCCGAGCCCGGCACGATCTTCACCGACGAGGAGACCGCTCGAGTGCTCTCGGCCTCCGACGACTACGTCTTCGAACCGCGACAGTCGATCTCGCTGCACGGGCTGGGAGAGACCTCGGTGGGAGAGATGAAGCGCGGCACCGCGACCCGGATGCGCCTCGACCTCGACGACGACACCGAGGCCTGAGGCCCGGCGTCGACACCGGGCCATGAGGCCCGGTCTCGGCTCAGAACAGAGCCGAGTCGTCGTCTCCGTCTTCATCGTCGTGGGAGACGATGACCGCGTCCTCGTCATCGAACTTCGAGCGCGCGATCTCGTCCTTGGCCTCATCGAGATCGAGGTCGAGTTCGTCGAAGCTCGTCGCCAGGCCCTGCTGTCCGCGCCGGCCCGATCCCGCAGACTTCCGTTTCGACGATGCCTGTGAACCCGACGATGCCCGCGCTTCCGCGGCTGAGTCGCTGCCGCCGGCATCCGCGTCGTCTCCGTCAGCACCAGAGCCGGCACCCGTGCCTGCGCCGGTGGTGTGGTCGACGGCTTCTGCACCGCCGAGGCGGGGCAGCGTGCCGATGACATCGATCTTCGACTCCAGCGGAGAGCCCGTGCCGTCCCGTCGCGACAGCTCCCCCGGCAGGGTCCGGGCGCCGCCGCCGACGGCAGCGGCCTGCGGGGAGTCGCCGACCCAGGCCAGCGACAGCTCGGACTCTCCCTTGAGGAACTTGTGCGCACGCACCCCCGAGGTGGCCCTGCCCTTCGTCGGGAACTCGGAGAACTCGCTGACCTTGATCGACGAGGACGGGGCACCGTAGAAGTTCTCGCCGCTGGCGACGGTGACCACGGCGAAGCTGCCGAGTGCTCCGTCGGCGTCGCCGTCCTCATCGGTCTTCGCTGCCTTCGGCGTCATCCCGAAGAAGATCACCTGTGCCTCCGCGGCGACCTTGATTCCGGCGACACCCGAGGCGTTCCATCCCTGTGCGCGCAGGCCCGCGGCGTCGAATGCCAGCAGCTGGGCGTTCGAGGTGACGAACACGGCCAGGGAGTCATCGATGTCCTCCGGCTGGGCGACGCCGACGACGGTGTCCTTGCCCTTGAGGGTGATGGCCTCCCATTCGCTCTTGTTCGGTCGCCCCGCCACCGAGACGCGTTTGGCCACGCCCTGGGCGGTGCCGAGGACGAACTCCCGGTCGAGATCGATGAGGCCTAGGATCTTCTCGTCCTTCTCCAGTGCCGCATATTCGGCGATCTTCACTCCGCCGGCGACATTGGGCCGCGCCGCCGCGGGAGGCAGTGCGGGCAGGTCGACGACGTCGACCATGTGCAGCCGACCCATCGAGGTCACTGCTCCGACCTTGCCCTGCGTCGTGGTCACGATCTCCGAGCGCAGCGCATCATGGCTGGAGCGGCGCCCCTCACGCGCCAGCGGCGCAGCATCCGAGGTGCGGGCGATGCGCCCGGACGTCGAGAGGAGCACTCGGCAGGGGGAGTCGGCGATCTTGAGGTTCGTCGGCGCCTTCTTGCCCTTGGCACTGAGCTCCTTCATCGATCCTTCGATGAGCACCGTGCGTCGAGGCGAGCCGATGACCTCGGCGGTCGCCTCGAGCTCGGCGGCCACGAGCTCACGCAGCTTCGCCTCATCGGCGAGCAGCGATTCGAGATAGTCGATGCGCTTCTTCAGTTCGTCCCGTTCGGCTTCGAGCTCGAGACGGGAGAACTTCGTGAGCCTGCGCAGCTGCAGGTCGAGGATATAGGTCGCCTGGAGCTCGGAGAGCTCGAAGACGTCCATCAGCCGCGTCCGAGCCGTCGCCGCATCGTCGGAGGAGCGGATGAGCTGGATGACCTCGTCGATGTCGAGGATCGCGATGAGCAGACCTTCGACGAGGTGGAGCCGGTCCTTGGCCTTGCGCAGCTGGAAGACCGTGCGCCTGCGCACCACGTCGATGCGATGGGACAGGTAGACGGTGAGGAGCTCACGCAGTCCCAGGGTCCGCGGCTGTCCGTCGACGAGGCAGACATTGTTGATGCTGAACGATTCCTCGAGCGGTGTCTGGCGGTAGAGCTCGGCGAGGACGGCCTCGGGATTGAACCCGTTCTTCACCCCGATGACCAGACGCATGCCGTTCTTGCGGTCGGAGTAGTCGTCGATGGAGGCGATTCCCGTGAGCTTCTTCGCACCGACGGCGTCCTTGACCTTCGCCACCACTTTCTCCGGGCCGACGAGGTAGGGCAGTTCGGTGACGACGATGCCCTTGCGGCGGGCACTGATGTTCTCGAAGGACACGGTGGCCCTGGTGCGGAAGGTGCCGCGACCGGTCTCATAGGCCTCACGCACACCGTCGAGGCCGATGATCCGCCCGCCGGTGGGCAGATCCGGGCCGGGAATGTAGCGCATGAGCTCCGAGAGCCCGGCGTCGGGATTGCGGATGAGGTGGGCGCAGGCGGCGATGACTTCGCCGGGATTGTGCGGAGCCATGTTCGTGGCCATTCCGACTGCGATGCCCGAGGCGCCGTTGATGAGCAGGTTCGGGAAAGCGCTGGGCAGGACCTCGGGCTGGGTGAGCGTGTTGTCGTAGTTCGGGACGAAGTCGACGACGTCTTCGTCGAGCCCGGCGATCATCTGCATCGATGCGGTGGTCAGCCGGGCTTCTGTGTAGCGCGGGGCCGCAGGCCCGTCATCGAGGGAGCCGAAGTTGCCGTGGCCGTCGACGAGCGGCACACGCATGATGAAGTCCTGGCTCAGACGCACCAGTGCGTCGTAGATCGCGGTGTCGCCGTGCGGGTGGAGCTTGCCCATGACGTCACCGACGATGCGGGAGGACTTCACATGACCGCGCTCAGGGCGCAGACCCATATCGCCCATCTGATAGACGATGCGGCGCTGGACGGGCTTGAGACCATCCCTGGCATCGGGAAGGGCGCGGGAGTGGATGACCGAGACCGCATATTCGAGGAACGAACTCTCCATCTCTGATGAGACGTCGACTTCGATGACTCTGCCTTCGGGCATGGAACTCCTTTGACGCACGAACTGTTCGATTCGGTCGCCCGCCTGCGCCGAAGCGTCACTTCAGCGCACGAGGGCACCCGTCGATTCTAGCGTTCGATTCGAGGTCTCCGGCTCAATCAGGCGTTTCGGGAGGGTTCGTGTCGGAGTCTCAGGAGGTCTCGCGGCTCGCATTCAGCCACACGAAGAACTCCCTCATGTAGGTCTCGACGTGGTCGCGGTCGGCGGTTCCGGAGACGAGCTCGGAGAGCATCATTCCGGCAACCGAGCTGTTGAGCCTGCGGGCGTAGTCGGCGTCGACTCCCGCGATGCGCATGACGAAGTCGTGGATTGCGCGCAGGTTCTTCTCCTTGGCGGCGACGGCCTCGGGCGGCAGCGCCGGGTCGAGGCTGAGCATCATCATCGTGTAGAAGCGATTGCGGTCGGTGGTCAGCCAGTTCATGCAGAACTCGACGGCCACCTCGAGGGGTTCGGCACCCTCGGCGCGCATCTGTTCGGGCAGGCGCTCGAGCTGTTGGGAGTTGAGTTCGCCGATGCGCTCCATGATTCCGGTGATCAGGGCATCGCGGGTGCGGTAGACATTCGACGTCGAACCTACCGGCAGCTCTGCCAGGGCGTCGACGGCTCGGTGAGTGAGCCCGCGGACTCCTTGTTCGGCGACTACGGCGATCGCTGAGTCGGTGACGACGTCTCTGCGCGAAATCATGACTGTGAGGCCTCGCTCTCATGGGACACCCGCCGGATGCGGACGCCTGGGACGGTGGATGGCCAGTGACTGGCCACAGACTGCGGCCGCCTGAGCGACCACTCGGTAAAGCACGAATTCATAACGTTTCGTGGTGAACGGATACAGACACTACCTGTCGAGTCTGCGAATTGGTATAAGACGCGCCAGGCAGTCGGTCGGATTCGCATTTCTGCGTCTCCCCCTCCTCGGCCGCAGCAGGGTGTCCCGCCTTCGGTGTGTCGTCTCGGACCGAGGAGGCCCCTCGGACGAGGAACCGCGGATGCGGATTCGACCGCGTCATCGGCGCTCAGCTGAGGAGCCTGCGAGTGCCGTCGATGCGGGTCGGATCCGGCAGCAGATCCACACGGGCACTGAGCACATGCCCTTCGGCCTCCGTGGCGATCATCGGATGGATGACGAGTTCGAGGATCTGCGGGTGGCGTTCGACGAGCACCGAGAGCCTTTCGAGGACGTCGCTGAGCGGCTCGATGTTCATCGGGGGCAGGCCGCGGTAGCCGAACAGGCGCGGGGAGGCCTTGACCGTGCGGATCATGTCGTCAGCTTCCCGGTCGGTGAGGGGAGCGACCCGGTGCGAGACGTCGCCGAGCAGTTCCGTGGTGTCCCCGGCCAGAGAGAAGGACAGCAGCGGCCCGAGGAGCGGGTCCTCACCGGCACGGATGACGCAGGGGACACCGTGGGGAGCCATGGCCTGAACGTCGACGAGGGGATCGTCATCGCCGATCACCTGGGTGATGATCCTCTGCACGGCGGCGAAGTCCTCGGCCAGCTCTTCCGGCGTATCGATGTTCAGGCGCACACCGCCGAGCTCCATCCGATGCCGCAGCACGTTGGTGACCGCCTTGAGTGCCACGGGATAGCCGATCTTCTCGGCGGCCGCGAGCCCCTCGTCGACCGAGGAGGCGGCGATATACGGCAGGACCTCGATTCCGTAGGCGCGGAGCAGTTCTCTGGTGGCGTCGCGTTCGAGCCGCACCGGTGTGCCCAGTGTCGCTCCGTCCAGAGCCGAGTCGATGATCGAGCGCACCGCTCTGTCGTCGATGTCGTCGAGTTCGACGTAGCGACCGTGGTCGGCGGCCCGCCAGCGCGAGTAGTCAGTTGCCCGGGCCAGCGCCCACACGGCGTCCTCCGGGCCGATGTAGCTGGGCACCGTGCGGGAGACGCGATTGCCGTCCTCATCCTTGATGTAGCTGGTCAGTTCGTCATGGACGCCCTGAATGCCGAGGAAGCAGGCCACCGTGGTCTTGTCCGACCGTGCGGCGGCCTCGGACAGCAGCGCGGCGATCTCCGACTCCTCGGCTCCCGCCGACGGAGTGAACGTGACGATGACCGAATCGATGTCGTCCCGGGCATACATCTCGTCGAGTTCGGCGCGGAAGGTCTGCGCATCGACCTCCGGGTGCAGGGCCACCGGGTCGGTGTGCACGTGCAGTCCCTCTGAGCGGGCTCGCTGCATGAGCAGCGTGCCCATCGCCGCAGAGTTGCCGACGATGCCCGCCCGTCGCCCTGCCGGCAGCTTCTGGGTGGCGAAGACCTGCGCTAAGTCGAAGAGCTGATGGATGGTGTCGGCCCTGATCACTCCCGCCTGTTCGAGCACCTGATCGAGGGTGTTCGGGGCCAGGGAAGAGGTGCGCACGATGTGCCCGGGCGGCAGCTCCCTGCCGGTGAGGTCGGATTTGATGACGATGACGGGCTTGACGCGAGAGACCCTGCGCGCAATGCGGGAGAACTTCCGCGGATTGCCGATGGACTCGAGGTAGAGCCCGACGGTCTGCGTGGCCGGGTCCTCCTCCCAGTACTGGAGCAGATCGTTGCCGGACAGATCGGCCCGGTTGCCCGCCGAGACGAAGGTCGAGACGCCCAGACCGCGGTTCTTCGCCGCCGCGAGCAGCGCGGTGCCCAGTGCTCCGGACTGGCTGAACAGTCCGAGCGTGCCCGAGGCCGGCAGGAACGGGGCGAGGGAGGCATTGAGAGAGACGTCCTCGGCCTCGTTGACCAGTCCGAAGGAGTTCGGACCGACGACCCGCATCCCATAGGCCCGCGCGGTCGCGACCATCCGACGCTGCAGCTCGGCGCCGTCGGGGCCGGTCTCGGCGAAGCCGGAGGAGATGACGAGCACGGCCTTGACCCCGTGCACAGCGCAGTCCTTGACCACCTCGGTGACGGACTCGGCCGGGACCGCGATGACGGCGAGGTCGGCCTTGCCCGGCAGTGCATCGAGGCTCGGGTACGCCTGGACGCCGGCGATCTGATCGGCCTCGGGGTGGACGACCCAGAGGTCGCCTGCGAACTTCGCCGCGGTGATGTTGCGGATGAGCAGATGGCCGGTGGAATTGCGTTTGCGGCTGGCGCCGATCACCGCCACCGAGGTGGGGTGGAGGACCGTGCGCACGCTCAGGGCCTCGGCCCTGTGCTCCCGCGAGGCCTGCACCTCGATCGAGCGTGCCGTGGGATCGATGTCGAACTTCACGGCCACGACGCCGTCGTCGAATCCGCGGGACACCTCGTAGCCGGCGGCCTGGAAGACCTGGAGCATCGAACGGTTCTGGGGGAGCACCTCGGCGGTGAAACGCTGGATTCCCGACTCCCTGGCCGCGGCGGCCAGGTGCTCGAGGAGGATCGACCCGATGCCGCGGCCCTGATGGGCATCGGCGATGTTGAACGCGACCTCGGCCTCGGTGTCGGAGATCTTGTCGAAACGACCCACTCCGATGATGTCATCGCCGATGAGCATGATCAGTGCGACGCGATCGCGGTGGTCGACATTGACGAAACGCTCGAGGTCGCGCTTGGGCAGCCGCGGAAGCGGGGCGAAGAAGCGCAGATAGACGGACTCCGGTGACTGGGCCTCGTGCATGCGGGCCAGGGCATCGGCATCGGCAGGAGTGATCGGGCGCAGATGGGCGGTGCCGCCGTCGCGGAGGACGACATCGGCTTCCCAGCCGGCAGGATAGTTTTCCATGGTCCCAGCATAGGGGTCTCGGCGAGGTTGCGGCCGTCGGAGTCCGGAGGAGTCGCGACCGCGCTGGGAAGTCTCCGGGGGAGTGGGGCACAATGGAACGCATGGCATTACCCGAGGTTCTCGTTCACGATCTGCAGTCGGCCGGCTACTACCCCCAGCTCACTCAGGGCATACTCGCCGACTCCCTCTACGACGAACCGGTGCTCGCACACTTCGTCCACATCGACACCCACGTCGACATCGAATCCATCCACCGGCACGTCACTGCGTTCGTCCTCACCGAGACCCGGTTGCTGTTGGCCCATGTCGACGACGACCCGAACGCTGCGCCGGGATCGAAGCCGCGCGCCGTGACCAGCAGCGAGGACATCGAACTCGATCGCCTCGGCACCGTCATGGTCGGGCGCACCTACGCCGATCCTGCCGCGTACGAGCCCGGCGACAAACCTGTCGAGGTCTCGCTCACCCTGTCCTGGGGCGCCTCGAAGCGGGTGGAGGCCTTCCCGGAGACCTGCGGGGATCCCAACTGCATGGGTGATCACGGCTACGGCGGATCGATCTTCGCCGAGGATGTCATGCTCAGGGTCTCGGCCGAAGCAGAAGGCCAGTCCTCCGTCGACCGGATCGCCGACTTCGCGGCCAAACTGCGGGCCGCGGTCTTCCACGCCCGGCTCCGGTCGCGGCGCTGATGAGCGAGATGACACCCGAATCGGCCGTGAGCGCCGACCTTCTGCGTCCCCCGGACTATTCCGGCCCCATCCTCTCCGATGTGATCCCTGCCGCGGCACTCAGCCTCGGTGCGGGTGGAATCTTCGACGACACCGCACGGGCCAGGGCACGGCACTTGGGCATCGACCGGGAGACCCGCACTGCCGTCGTCGTGCTCATCGATGGTCTCGGTGAGAGCCAACTGCGTCAGTACAGTGGGTACACGCCGTTCTTCCGGTCCCTGGCAGCGTCCCGGCGGACTCTGTCGACAGGATTCCCCTCGACGACCGCGAACTCACTGTCCTCACTGGCCACAGGACGTCTGCCCGGTGGCCACGGAGTCGTCGGCTACCGGGTCCTCGACCCGGCCAAGGACGCCGTATTCAACCAGCTGACCTGGAACCTCGACGTCGACCCCGTCGCGTGGGTGCCCGACGCGACCCTGTTCGAACGCCTCACGGATGCCGATGTCGATGTCGTCAGCCTCGGGGAGGCGAAGTTCGCCGGTCGCGGACTCAACCGTGCCTCTCTGCGGGGCGGACGATTCCGGGCGTCCAAGACACTCGAGCAGCGCTGCGCTCAGGCCGTCGAAGAGGCGAAGGCTCCCGGCCGCCGACTGGTCTATCTGTACTGGGGCAATCTCGACAAGACCGGTCACGTCCACGGTTCGAACTCTTCGCAGTGGACCGAGGAACTCGAAAGCGTCGACCTGGCTCTGTCGCAGCTGGCCACGGATCTGCCTTCGGATTCGACGATGATCGTCACCGCCGACCACGGCATGGTCGACATCGACCACACCTGTCGCCTCGACCTCGCCGATGCTCCGGCGCTGCGTTCGGGTGTCCGGCACGTCGGCGGCGAACCGCGTGCGGTCCACCTCTATGCCGAAGCCGGCGCCGCGGCGGACGTGGCATCGGCCTGGACCGAGACGGTCGGGGACAGGGCGCTCATCCTCACTCGCGATGAGGCCATCCGACGCGGCTACTTCGGACCCGTCGACCCGCGGTTCCGGCCGCGCATCGGAGACCTCCTGGTCATCTGCCGTGACGAGTTCGCCGTCGTCGACTCGGATACCGAATCACCCTCGGCGATCGCCCTCATCGGACACCACGGTTCGACCACGGAGCGTGAGCTCCACATTCCGCTGCTCGTGGTGTGACGGTGGCCGAAGACATCGCGGGGTCGACGATCACGTGGACCGAGGGCGGTGTGGAACTCTCAGCCGGGTGGCGTTCGGAGAACCGGTCCGCCGCGCCGACCCAGGTGAAGGTCATCGGGGATGACATCACCGCCGACGCTGCCTTTCGCTTGGCCCGGTCGGGAATCGGACTGCTGTGGCGCGGGGACTATCACAACGGGCGCCAGCTCATGCAGGCACTCGATCGGCGGTTCACACGGAATCACGCCGGCCGAGCCGGCAGCGGGCGGGGACGCGGCGCTGCTCGAGGCGGTCGGAGGACCGGTCGTGGTTCGGTCCGAGCTGACGCGGCGGAGACCTTCTCAGCGGAGCGCGCCTTCAACGCCGAGCGCTCACGACTGCTCGGTCTGCTGCTCGTCGAACTCGGGGAGGGCTACGCGCTCGAGCTGCGTCGTGCTCCGGAGGTCAGGCCGGCCTGCGAAGCCGCTTACGGAGTCTCGGACGGGCCGATGTGCATGTCACTGACCGAGCTCGGCGGAGTGCTCAGCGCCCACCAATGGCAGCTGAGAGGGGTGGCCATCGACGCTCTGGGGGAGCGCATCCACCCGCGCTATGGCGTGTTCTCCCCGATTCGCGGTGAGTACGTCGACCTCGTGGCCACGACGCCGTTCGGGTCCGCACCCCCTGCGACGGCGTTCGACCTCGGAACGGGCACCGGCGTGCTCGCCGCCGTTCTTCTGCACCGGGGCATCGGGACGGTCGTCGCCACTGACATCAACCCGCGGGCCGTGGCCTGTGCGCAGGAGAATCTCGAGCGGCTCGGCTTCGCCGGATCCGCCTCGGTCGTCGAAGCCGATCTGTTCCCGCCTGGCCGAGCAGATCTCATCGTCTGCAATCCTCCGTGGCTGCCGGCCGACCCGACGTCCGCCCTCGAACTCGGCATCTACGATCCCGGTTCTCTCGTCCTACGCCGGTTCATCGACGGACTCTCCGACCATCTCACGGACTCCGGCGAGGGGTGGCTGATCCTGTCGGACCTTGCCGAGCACCTGAGTCTGCGGACTCGTCAGGAGTTCGAAGAGTGCATCCGGGCCGCGGGCCTGCAGGTGTGCGATCGATATGACACGGCGCCCCGTCACCGTCGGGTCTCGGACGCCGACGATGCACTTCATCAGGCACGAAGCGCAGAAACGACATCCCTGTGGCGACTGAGACGCAATGCCTGAGTTCCGCTGACGGAGCGCAGATACCCGACGGCAGAGGGCCGACCGCTCGGGGTTCGTATGCTGAACCCGGGGATGACCAGCCCACAGCGAACGATAGGATGACGAACGTGACTTTTCCACGAATCGGCGTCATCGGCGGAGGCCAACTGGCCCGCATGCTCGCCCCAGCCGCAGAAGCCCTCGGCATCCGGTTCTCCGTCCTCGCGGAGACCGCCGACGCCCCCGCCACCCAGGTCATCAGCGAGGTGACCGTCGGCGACTACACGGACTATCCGACGCTCAAAGCCTTCGCCGAGACCGTCGACGTCATCACCTTCGACCATGAACACGTCCCGCCCGAACACCTCGAGGCGCTCGCCGCGGCCGGCCATGCCGTCCGTCCGGGACCTCAGGCGCTGATCTTCGCCCAGGACAAGATCCGGATGCGCACGAAGATGGATGAGCTCGGTCTGCCGAACCCTGCATGGGCCGAGATCACCTCTGCCGCCGACGTCGAAGCCTTCGCCGCCCGAGTCGGATACCCCTTCATCCTCAAGACTCCCCGAGGCGGCTACGACGGCAAGGGTGTGCGCGTCATCGACAGCCTCGAGCAGGCCGCCGAATGGCTGAGCGAGGTCCCGCAGCTCCTCGCCGAGGAGAAGGTCGACTTCACCCGGGAGCTCGCGGTCATGGTCGGCCGGTCCCCGATGGGGCAGACAGCCGTGTGGCCCGTCGTCGAGACCTGGCAGCAGAACGGCGTGTGCAAGGAGGCGATCGCCCCGGCCCCCGACCTGCCCGCGGACAAGGCCCGGGCGATCACGGAGGCGATCCTCACCATCGCCGGCACGCTCGAGGTCACCGGCGTGATGGCCATGGAGATGTTCGAGACTCCTGACGGCTTCCTCATCAACGAGTTCGCGATGCGTCCGCACAACACCGGGCACTGGACGCAGGACGGGTCGGTCACCAGTCAGTTCGAGCAGCATCTGCGCGCCGTCCTCGACCTGCCGCTGGGCAGCCCCGCAGCCAGGGAGGAAGTGTCCGCGATGGTCAACATCCTCGGCGCCGAGCACGAGGACCTCTACCAGCCCTACCTGCACGTGATGGCCCACGACCCGGCCGTCAAGGTTCATCTCTACGGCAAGGGTGTGCGCCCGGGCCGCAAGGTCGGCCACGTCAACGCCTACGGGCAGGATCGGGACCTAGTCCTCGCGCGGGCTCGCCACGCCGCGGACTTCATCGCCGGCGTCGACGTCGATCCGCATCCCGAGATGCCGACTCCCGCCGACCTCGTCGCCGATCACGACGCCGACACCGCCTGAGCAGGCGACCCGGCACCTCCTGAGGCCGGGGCGCCTGTGTCGTCGGAGGCGATGTTCCACGTACCTCCCGAGACGACGATTCGACCACCTCCCGAGACGAAGGAAGCACAGATGACCACAGCACATGCAGACTCGAGCCCGGCCGCCCCGGTCGGAATCGTCATGGGATCGGACTCGGACTGGCCGACGATGCAGGCCGCCGCCGAGGCGCTTGAGGACCTCGGCATCGAATCGAGCGCCGAGGTGGTCTCGGCCCACCGGATGCCCGAGGACATGGTCGCATGGGCCAAGACGGCCGCCGAGCGCGGCGTACGCGTCATCATCGCCGGAGCCGGGGGAGCGGCGCACCTGCCGGGGATGATCGCGTCGATGACCTCCCTGCCGGTCATCGGCGTCCCCGTGCCGCTCAGACACCTCGACGGAATGGACTCACTCCTGTCCATCGTCCAGATGCCCGGCGGTGTCCCCGTGGCCACCGTGTCCATCGGCGGAGCGAAGAACGCCGGCCTGCTTGCCGCGCGCATCCTCGGGGCCGGTGACGGCGCGGAAGCCGAGGCCCTGCGTGGGCGACTCGATGACTACCGTGACGAACTGCGGCAGGTCGCTCTCGACAAAGGACGTGCTCTCCGGGGATAATAGAACTACTTAACGATTGTTCAGTAGAAGGAGAATGATGTTCGACCTCTATCGGCCCAGTGAAGAGCACGAAGAGATCCGCGCAGCCGTCCGCGATATCGTGGAGAAGAAGATCACGCCGTTCGCGGCCGAGGTCGACGCCGACTCCCGCTACCCGCAGGAAGCCCACGATGCTCTCGTGGAGACGGACTTCTTCGCCGCCCACATCCCCGAGGAATACGGCGGCATGGGCGCTGACGCGCTGGCAGTGGCGATCATCATCGAAGAGGTGGCACGCGGCTGCGCCTCGTCCTCGCTCATCCCTGCTGTCAACAAGCTCGGCAGCCTGCCCGTGCAGCTCGGCGGCAGCGAAGAGATCAAGCAGAAGTACTTCCCGTCGGTGGCTGCGGGCGAAGCCGGGTTCTCCTACGGGCTGTCCGAACGCGAGGCCGGCTCGGACACCGCCTCGATGAAGACTCGCGCCGTCCGTGACGGCGACGACTGGATCCTCAACGGAGTCAAGACCTGGATCACGAACGCCGGGGAATCCGAGTATTACACGGTGATGGCAGTGACCGACCCCGATGGGGCCCGTGGGCGCAACATCTCCGCCTTCGTCGTGGAGAAATCCGATGAGGGGTTCACCTTCGGCGAGAAGGAGCGCAAGCTCGGCATCAAGGGCTCGCCCACACGTGAGCTGCTCTTCGACAACGTCCGCCTGCCCGGGGACCGGATCGTCGGCGAGCCCGGGGAGGGCCTCAAGATCGCCCTGCGCACGCTCGACCACACGCGTGTGACGATCGCTTCCCAGGCCGTCGGCATCGCCCAGGGTGCCCTCGACTACGCACTCAACTACGTCAAGGAGCGCCAGCAGTTCGGCAAGGCGATCGCTGAGAACCAGTCCATCCAGTTCATGCTCGCCGATATGGGCATGAAGCTCGAGGCCGCCCGGCAGCTGACCTACACCGCCGCGGCCAAGAGCGAACGCGGCGATGACGACCTCACCTACTTCGGTGCCGCGGCGAAGGCCTTCGCCTCGGATGCGGCCATGGAGATCGCCACCGACGCCGTCCAGCTGCTCGGCGGTGCCGGCTACGTCGTCGACCATCCCGTCGAGCGGATGATGCGCGATGCGAAGATCACCCAGATCTACGAAGGCACGAACCAGATCCAGCGCATGGTGATGGGGCGCAAACTGATTCGCTGAGACACGCATTCCGCCACGATGGGCACTGCGGCGCGTCCGATCCTGACGACCCGCCGCAGTGCCCTTCTGTGTACCCACGGACGCGGCTGCCTGAGCCCCCGCACAGCGGTCGTCTGCTCGGCTGAGCCAGGGTGCGAGCGCCGTCTGTGAAGAATCGCACACGCGGCGAATCCGACATGCACGGCGCGGATGTGCGTCGATCCCGGGCCTGCAGGCGACACAATGGATGAACACAGTGGACTCTGAGCATCGTTTGGCACAGTTGTTCCGGTGATCATCAGGCCGCCGAAGGCCGTCGCGACCGCGGACGAGACGAAGGGAAGGCAGTGGCCGAAACGAGATATGTGGACCCGATCCGCTACCCGTCGTATGCCTCACAGCCGACGCGGGACGTGCGGGCCTGGCTGCTGCTTCTGGTCACGGTCATCGTCCCCGGCGGGGTCCAGCTCCTGTTTCGCCGTCGCCGCTGGGCGCGCATCTCGCTGTCGATCACAGCCATCAGCTGGATCCTGGTGATCATCGCCGCAGTGATCGTCCTCCTCGACAGGACGTTCCTCTTCACTCTCGGCACCAACCCGTTCATCCTCACGTTCCTCACGATCTGGATTCCGGTCATCGCGATCAATTGGGTCGTGTGCCTCTTCGATTCGCTGCGGAGGATCCGTCTCGTCACGATCTCCCAGCGCGCCCGCAGACGCTTCATCGCCGCCTTCTGCGCCCTCCTGCTCATCGTCGTCGGGCCGCTCGCGTGGGGGACGACGATGCTCAACTCCCAACGCGGCCTGATGAGCGACCTCTTCGCCTCAGGGAAGGCGCTCAAGCCCGTGGACGGGCGGTACAACATCCTGCTGCTGGGCTCCGACGCAGGAAAGGGGCGCACGGGGATCCGACCGGACTCGCTGTCGCTGGTCTCCATCGACGCGAAGACCGGCAAATCGGTCATCATCGGCCTGCCGCGGAATATGGAGAATGTGCCGTTCCCGGACGACTCCCCGCTGCACAGGCACTATCCGCAGGGCTTCAACTGCGGCGACGAATGTCTGCTCAACGCTGTCTTCCAGCAGGGCGAACAGCACAAGGACGAGTTCGAGGACCCGAAGACCGCGGGTGAACAGGCCACGATGGATGCGGTGTCGGCGACCACGGGCCTCGAGGTCCAGTACTACGCGATGATCAATCTCAAGGGGTTCGAGAACCTCATCGACTCCCTCGGCGGAATCACCCTGGTCTCCGGCAAGCGCGTGCCGATCTCCTCGAAAGTCGATCCGACCACCGGTCAGCACGGTCCGGTGAAGGGGTGGATCGAGCCGGGCAAGCAGAAGCTCGACGGCTTCCACGCGCTGTGGTTCGCCCGCTCGCGTGAGTTCGCCAGCGACTACGAGCGTATGGTGCGTCAGCGCTGCGTGCAGACGGCGATGGTCAAACAGCTCGATCCCTCAACGGTGCTCACCCGCTATCAGGCCATCGCGAAGGCGACCCCTGGGGCCGTCTCGACGGACATTCCGTCCTCGCAGGTCGACTCCTTCGTCGACCTCGCTCTCAAGGTGAAGTCGCAGAAGATCGAGTCCGTCGATCTCACTCCGCCGCGGATCACTCCGTCGAATCCTGACATCGATGTGGCGCATCAGCTCGTAGCCGATAAGATCGAGGAAGCATCCAAGTCCTCCGATCAGGACAAGGGTGCGCTCTCGACACCGGGAGGCGGGAAGTCGGCCGCCGCCGGAGTCGATGCGGGACTCGAACCGGACTCCGATTCAGATCCGCAGCTGCTGGCGCAGAGCGCCGGCGGATCCTCGGCTGACAGCGGCGACGAAGCCGACGCGAAGGCGATCTGCTACGTGCCCTGAGACAGAGGACGCGCGGTCGGTCAGGCTCGACGATGACCGAAACCGGTCTGGCGATGAGTCTTCCGGGAAAAACTTTTGCTCGGTGTGTCCCTTGCCAATACTGGGAACCACAACGGTGTAACTAGAATATTCCTGCCTGTGGCTAGTCTGACACGCCGAAAATGTGTAACAATTTTGAGATGTTGGGGTTGCCCACCGTTCTGCCAACGGTGAAGGGGACCTCGAGGCCTGAACTTCCCTGTCTTCCTCGAAAAGGCTGTAACGATGAAATATCTATTGCCCACTGTCGCGGGCTGCGCATCTGTCGCACTCGTCGGCACCTTGGCGGTCACGGCGCCGGCGGCCTTCGCGGCCACCTCGTCGCCCGAAGTGTCCAAAGAGGAGCTCGACGTCAGCAAGGACGGACTCGACGTCCCCGGCGCCCGCGATTCCAGTGATTCCACCGCCACCGCCGCCAACCAGAGCGCCACGAGCAATCTGCCGAACATCTTCAAGTCGCAGACCGCTCTCGCCTCGGCCAAGGTGCCCGATGTCGTCAATGCCTCCGCCACGGCTGCGACCGGCACGGTCAACAACGTCTCGGCCGGGCTGACGTCCGGCTCGGACGAGACCGAGCCCTCGGAATCCTCAGCTCCCTCCGATGCGGAGCAGTCGCCCGCCGAGGATGAGAAGACCGAGGATCCGTCGACGTCCGAGGACGAGAAGTCCGACGACGAAGGGGCGAAGGACGAGAAGTCCGACGACGAGGACATCTCCGGTTCGGTCCGGCAGAAGACCGAGGACGGTGTGAACATCGCGCTGATCTCGGACGTCCTCGACGTTCCGACGAACAATCCGAGCCTCGTCGGCTTCACCTTCTCCGAAGCGAAGTCCAACATCCGCATCCAGGTCCGCATCAAGCACGGGTCCGATTGGGGAAGCTGGGACACACTCGATGAGGAGCAGCAGGAAGAAGCGCAGAACAACGGCTCCGAACCGATGACGGTGACGAACGCTTCGGGTGTGCAGATGCGCATCCTCGGCGATTCCGCACCGAGCGATGCGGAGCTCGTGCTCGTCGATCCCAAGCGCGACGCCGGGGACTCCCAAGCGGTGTCCGAGAACGCTCCCGTCGAGCTCGATCAGCAGTCTTCGGACGCTTCCGAGGACGCCTCAGAGGCTGCGACCGATGAGTCGACCGACGCCGAGGCGGCCTCCGCCGACAACGTGTCCGCCGCTCAGGGGGCGACCGTGTCCAACCAGAACTATGTTCCCGGATCGTCCTCGGTCTCGACCGTGGCGAAGAAGGTCTCGAAGCCGAAGATCGGCTCGCGCAGCTCCTGGGGAGCGAAGGCCTACCGGGGCAGCCCGGACTACGCGAGCGGCATCAAGCAGGCCGTCGTCCACCACACCTCGGGCTCGAACAGCTACTCTGCAGAGGACGTCCCCGGCATCATCCGTGGTATCCAGGCATACCACCAGGATGGACGCGGCTGGAACGACATCGGCTACAACGTCGTCGCAGACAAGTACGGGCGTCTCTGGCAGGCTCGCGGCGGAGATGTCTCGAAGGCTGTCATCGGCGCACACGTGCAGGGGCACAACACCGGTACCTTCGGCATCTCCGTGCTGGGCACCTACAACAGTGCGGCACCGCCGAAGAAGACCCGCGACGCCGTCGCCTCGGCGATCGCCTGGAAGTTCTCCATCAACGGAATCTCGAAGGCGACGAAGTCGAACCTGGTCGGACACCGCGACCTGGGGCAGACCGACTGCCCGGGCGATGCCTTCTACGCGAAGCTTCCCGAGGTCCGTTCGACGGTCAACTCCATCCTCAAGACCGGCGAGCAGCCCAGCGACAGCAAGGACGACTCCAAGAAGAAGGACGACGACAAGAAGACCGAGAAGCCGAAGGCAAAGACCTCGATCGAGAAGTACGCCGAGAAGAACAAGCTCGGCAAGGCTCTCGGCAAGGAGTACTCGGTCAAGGGCATTTCGGGTGCCAAGGCTCAGAAGTTCGAAAAGGGTGTCGTCTACTGGTCCAAGAAGACCGGAGCGTACCACCTGTCCGGAGCGATCGCGTCGTCGTACAAGGGCGACGCGGTCACCGACTTGGGGCTGCCCACCTCTGCGGAGAAGGGCGGTCTCAAGGGCGGGGGCGCTGCACAGCGCTTCGAAAAGGGCTCGATCTACTGGTCCAAGGCCACCGGCGCCCACTACACCACGGGCGTGATCATGAAGTACTGGGGTGACAAGGGGACCGTGAAGGGTCATCTGGGTTACCCCAAGTCCGACGTGGTCTACAAGAACGGCCGCGGCGAGCAGCTCTTCGAAGGAGCACGCCTGGTCTGGGCCGAAGGCTACGGAACCACCGAGTTCTCCCCGAAGGGAAAGATCGCCGGTGGAGTGACCGACGACAACCGTCCGGGAGACGACTCCACCGATGGCAAGTCGCCTGCAGACTCCGGGGAAGGTGCTGCAGACGACAAGTCCAAGGACGACTCCAAGAAGAAGGACGACTCCAAGAAAGACGACAAGTCCAAGGACGACTCCAAGAAGAAGGACGACTCCAAGAAAGACGACAAGTCCAAGGACGACTCCAAGAAGAAAGACGACTCCAAAAAGGACGACAAGTCCAAGAAGGATGACTCCAATAAGAAGGACAAGCCGACCAAGGCTGAGAAGATCGCTGCTCAGCGTTCGTCCATCGTCAAGGACGCGAAGTCCCACCTCGGCGTGAAGTACGTCTGGGGCGGAACCTCGCCGACGAGCGGCTGGGACTGCTCGGGCTTCACCCAGTACGTCTACGGCAAGAACGGCATCAAGCTGCCGCGCACGACGAGCCAGCAGCGCTACGCCGGCAAGGAGATCTCCATCAAGGACGCCAAAGCCGGCGACCTGATCTGGATCCCCGGTCACATCGGAATCATCTCCGAGACCAAGGGTCAGATGTACGATGCGGGATCGACCCGGACGAACACCACGAAGCGCAGCTACAGCTGGATGCTCAGCCGCGGCGCGAAGGTCATCCGCGTCGTCGGCTGACCAGCCGCTTCGACGGACAGAGTCACAGCGCCTGAACGACAGTGCCCCGTCGGGATCCGAATACGGATCTCCGGCGGGGCACTGTCGGGTTCTCCTCCTTTCCTCTTCCCTCCTGCTGCAGACGATCCCGCATCGTCGCAGGTGGTAGGCGGTGAATAGTATGTGACTTCGTCTGAACAGTGAGTGAAGTGGATGTCGGCGCCGAAGCGTGAGGGCTATCGTGGACAGTGCACGCCCGGACTCGCCGAGCGTCGTTCCTACGATCCGACCAAGGGGGCCAGAACAGTGCATCGTCTGCACAATACGGTCAAGAACTTCGACTGGGGCAGCACGGACGCGATTCCCGCGATTCTCGGCGCCGTCCCCGACGGCACTCCCTGCGCGGAACTCTGGCTCGGCGCCCACCCGATGAGCCCCTCTCAACTCGACCTCGCCGAGGAACGGACGACAGCCGCACGCAGACGCAGCGGCCGACTCGCCGATTCGGCATCCGGCAGCCCGACCGCCACCGCCGGGACCGCCACCGAAACGGGAACACGACCGGGACCCAACCTCATCGAATACCTCGCAGGTGATCCCCACGGTCTGCTCGGCCGGGACTCGGTCGACGCGTTCGGTCCGCGCCTGCCGTTCCTGCTCAAGGTCCTCTCGGCCAGCAAGGCGCTGTCGATCCAGGTCCACCCGAACCGCGAACAGGCAGCAACCGGCTTCGCACGCGAAGAGACGGCAGGACCGGCCCTCGACGCACCAGATCGCAACTACAAGGACGCCTCGGCGAAACCCGAACTCATCTATGCTCTGACCGATTTCCACGCACTCACGGGATTCCGGCCCCGCAAGGCCGTGCGCGCGACGTTCGAGCGGATGCTCTCGCAGCCGCTGACGCCGCCTTCGCTGGACTTCCTCGGTTCCGTCATCGGTGCCCTGAAGACTCTGAGCGAGACGAAGGCGCTTTCACGCACTGTCGAGCTGCTGCTCGCCGATCCGCGAGCTGCGGGCCTCGTCGACGAGGTGGCCGCACACGGAATCGACGAAGTGCCGTCCGGGCACCCCAGCCGCCGGGGCAGCGCTGTCGACCCGGCGCAGACGTTCTGCGAACTCGTCGACGACTATCCGCACGATCCGGGTGTCCTCGTCGGTCTCATGCTCAACCGGGTGCATCTGCAGCCGGGCGAGTCACTGACGATGGAGGCCGGTGTCCTCCACGCGTACCTCTTCGGCACGGGCATCGAGATCATGGCCTCGAGCGACAACGTCCTGCGCGGTGGCCTGACCTCGAAACACGTCGACATCGCTGAACTGTCGAAGGTCGCCGACTTCCGTGCAGGAATGCCGCGCATGGTCGAACCCGACCACTCCGGGGTCCTGCGGGGTGCCACCGACGACTTCGCCCTCCAGGTGCTGCGCTGCCCGCGCCTGCAGAGCCTCGCGCGCAGGGGAGCGGCGATCGCGCTGTGCACCTCCGGGACGATCACGCTGACCTCACTCGGGTCGACCGTGACCCTCGAGCGCGGAGAGAGCGTGTTCATCTCGGCCAACGAGCCGACGGCGACGGCAGACGGTCACGGAGACCTCTTCGTCGCAACCACAGGCCTGGAACCGGCAGCACCTCTCGTCTGACGACGACCGCCGCGCCGTGAACGACGAAGCGGGCCAAGCCTCCGATCGGAGACCCGGCCCGCTTCGTCATCCGCGGTGGGAGCAGCCTCAGGCGGCGACGTCGACGGTGGGCACGTCGGCAGGGACGACCACCTCGGCGCCGGTCTTCTCCTTGACTTCGTCCACCGTGACTCCGGGGGCGAGCTCGACGAGGGTGAAGGAGTCACCGGTGACGTCGAGGACGGCGATGTCGGTGATGATGCGGCTGACCACGGCCTCGCCGGTCAGGGGCAGGTCACAGGTATTCAGCAGCTTGTGCGAGCCGTCCTTGGCCACATGATCCATGATCACGATGACGCGCTTTGCGCCGTGGACGAGGTCCATCGCCCCGCCCATGCCCTTGACCATCTTGCCGGGGATCATCCAGTTCGCGATGTCGCCGTTGACCGCCACCTGCATGGCACCGAGGATCGCGGCATCGACCTTGCCACCGCGGATCATGCCGAAGCTCGCGGCGGAATCGAAGTAGGAGGCGCCAGGGAGCATTGTGACGATCTCCTTGCCGGCGTTGATGAGGTCGGGGTCGATCTCATCCTCGGTCGGGTAGGGGCCGACGCCGAGCAGACCGTTCTCGGACTGGAGCACGAGGTCGACGCCTTCGGGCAGGAAGTTCGGCACGAGGGTGGGCATGCCGATGCCGAGGTTGACGTAGCTGCCGTCTTCGAGTTCCTGGGCAGCGCGGGCCGCCATCTGATTTCTTGTCAATGACATAACTTGCTCTCCTCAGGCTTCTCGGACGGTGCGCTTCTCGATGGGCTTGTCGGCCACCTGCTCCGCCGTCAGCGGGACCACGCGGTGAACGAAGATGCCCGGGACGTGGACGTCATCGGGATCGATCTCGCCGGGCTCGACGAGCTTCTCGACCTCGGCGATGGTGATCCGGGCCGACTGCGCGGCCGGAGGATTGAAGTTCCTGGCCGAAGAGTGGAAGACGAGGTTGCCGTGACGGTCGCCGACGGCGGCGCGAACCAGGGCGTAGTCGGGAGCCAACGACTTCTCGAGGACGTATTCCTTCTCCTCGCCGAAGGTGTCGAAGACCTTCGTCTCCTTGGCGGGGGATTCCTTGACGACGTTGCCGTCGGAATCGTACTTCCAGGGCATTCCGCCCTCGGCGACCTGGGTGCCGGCGCCGGTGATGGTGTAGAACGCAGGGATTCCCGCACCGCCGGCGCGCATCTTCTCCGCCAGCGTGCCCTGCGGGGTGAGTTCGACCTCGAGTTCGCCGGAGAGGTACTGCCGGGCGAATTCCTTGTTCTCACCCACGTACGAGGCGATGATGCGACGAAGTCGACCGTCGGCGAGCAGAATGCCGAGGCCGCGTCCGTCGACACCGGCGTTGTTCGAGATCACTTCGAGGTCTGTGGCCCCTTGGTCCTGGAGCGCCCGGATGAGGAATTCCGGTACGCCCACGACACCGAAGCCGCCCACGGCGATCGATGATCCATCTGCAATGTCGGCCACCGCTTCAGCGGGGGAATCAACTACTTTGTCCATGTGCCCAGTGTGCCATGGACCACGCCGAGGCTGTCCGCCAGGTCCGTGATGCGGGAATCATCGACTCCGTTGGCGAGAAGGACCTCACCGCCGCCGAGGAGGTGGTGCAGGAATCGCGGCCACTCGCCGGGCAGCGGGGTCGAGTTCGACACGAGGAGGCCCTGAGGGCGCCCGGCAGGTCGGTCGGATCCCTCCTCCGGATTCCACGCGACGTCCTCGCCGTTGACGGTCAGCGTGCCGGAGCCGTCGAGTCGTCGGTGCGTGACGTCGGGGTAGGCCCGAATGGCGGAATTGATGTCGATGAAGTCCTCGTCGACAGGGGTGCTCAGGGCCAGGGCCGGGGGGTTGAAGACGAAGACCTCGTCGGCCTCGGCCACGGACTCATCGTCCTCGTGTCCGAGCGGGACGATGGCCACATGGTCCTCATCCGGAGGCGCAGGGGATCCAGCGGTTCTGCTGACGGTGGCGGGCGCTCCCGAGTTTCCGGCACCGGTGTCGGCGGAGCAGCCGATGACCGCATGCCCGCCGGCGAGCAGGACGCTGAGGGCGGAGACGAGCTCTCGCCAGTGCAGCCCTTGGGGCAGGGGAGCGAAGAGCGTGAAGTCCTCACCGAGGTCGTAGTCGCCGAAGAGGCCGACGCCCTTGTTCACCCAGTTCGCGATGACCGGCCCGGTGAGATCGAGGCTGTCGTAGTCGGGGCCGCGCCAGAGCAGAACGGGCCCTCCGGTGTGCGTGATGGCTGTCAGATCCATATCCGTTGTCCTTCGATGGCGGTGAGTGGTCGGTCAGGGGACGATGAGACCGATGTCGATGGTCACCCCGCGGGGGAAGGCCCCGAGCTCACCGTCGACCCAGTGGTAGCGGGAGGAGGCGCTGAGGTCCTCGGCGAACAGCGCCGTGTGGAGACGCTCGACGAGCGATCCGAGTCCGACCATGGCCTCGAGCAGCGGGGGACCGCCCGACTGCGCCGTGGCCGGGGAGTCCGAAGGGCTGAGCGTGATCCGCGAGCCGGAACCCTCGATCCGCATCCTCCAGGCGGTATGTCCGGGGGTGCGTGACTGCCCGGCGCGGACGACGCGGATGGCGCGGGAGACGCGCTCGAGGATGTCGTCCCCGCTGTCACCGGCGGGGGCGCTGCCGGGAAGATCGGTGACCCCGAGTCCGCGCTGCACGGCTTCGACGTGCCCGTAGCGGAACCAGTCGTCGCCGAGTTCGCGAGACAGCGCCTTCGCCCCGCCGCGACCGTTGTCGAGATAACCGCCGGCGCCTCTCACCAGGGCCATCGGCAGACCACGGGAGGAGCCCTTGACGAGATCGGCGGCCGCGGCGATCTCATCGGCGACGGCACGCACCGTCACTGTCTGCACGCGACCGTCGTCGTCGGGTCGGCCACGCTGATCGTCGAGGCCGGAGAGGCCGGACAGGCCCAGCGCGATGTCACCGACGCCGACCCGCCACGGCCGTGAGCTGGTATCGGAGATGACCAGGCCGATGCGCACGGAGAACGCCTGCTCGACCCGAGTCCGGAGCACATCGGCCGAGCGGTCGCTGTCGAGGGGATGGAGGACGACCGCGCCCGCAGAGTTCGATTGGTCGAGCCCGGCTGCGGCCTGCACCGTCCCGGCCGGGGTGCGCACGACCTGAACCGTGGTTCCCGAGCCATAGGAGCGTTCGGCGACGAGATGAGTGCCGGTTCGGGTGACGAGCTCTTCGAACTCGGCGCGATCGGCGACGGTGCGCAGCCGACCCTCGGCCTTCGACACGACCTTCGAAGCGATGACGAGGATGTCGCCGTCCTTGAGGTCGATGCGGTTGCGGCGCAGAGCGTTGATGAGGATCGCGGCGAGGTCGGATCCCGGTGCGATGTCCTCCTCGACGGGAGGGGCGTAGACGGTGAGGAGACGGTCATTCATGCCAGGCCGCCGGTGATTCGACTCTCATTGCTCCATAATCCCATCCACGGCGACTCATTTCGAAATTCTGCAGGTTTGCTCAGGAGTACCCCACAGATTGTGGCCGTGCTCGCGCGAATTCCCTATATATGGTGTTGTCGGCGCGTGTGCATGAGAAAGTGTGTTCGAATACGCGATCAGGCCGTCCTTAGATACTCCATCAGGGCTTGACGGGGCGGTAATGACACGCGTGTAATTTATACCTAAAGGGGAACGCGCCGAGCATGAATCCTCAAGGATTCGACCGTACATCGGACTGATCGCCTCAGTCACGGTGGCAGACCTGCTCAAGCGTGAGAAAGGGGAAGACCGTGCAAAGCGCACAGAGAGACTGGCGAGAGAGAGAAGATCTCTCCGCCGCACCGGGAGTCACCTCCCGCCGTGCCGAAGACTGGTTCGTCGAACCGGGCGCACGCGCACCCGAGACGCTGCCCGATCCGCTGGCCGTCGATCCGAGCGATCTGACGCCGCTGCCGCCGGACAATTCCGCGGTCTCGCCGCTGTCGCTGCTGCTCGGAGCCGCAGAGGACGGAGAGCTGTCCTGGCAGGATCAGGCGCTGTGCGCGCAGACCGACCCCGAGGCCTTCTTCCCCGAAAAGGGAGGATCGACTCGTGAGGCGAAGCGGGTCTGCGCCTCCTGCGACGTCCGGTCCGAATGCCTCGAATACGCTCTGGCCAACGATGAGCGGTTCGGCATCTGGGGAGGAATGTCCGAACGCGAACGCCGTCGGCTCAAGAAAAAGGTCGTGTGAGGCCAGCCGTCACCGTCGTCGTCGCCTCGAGCGACACGGCCAGCAAGGTCGAGCTCGAAACAGCTCTGCATCCGCTTCACCCCGAGATCCCGGTCGTGGATCTCGGGGGCCTTTCGGTACGCGACGCCTCGGAGATTCCCGCCATCGCGGAATCGGACTTCCTGTGGTTCCTCACCCCTGACTCCCGCCCGGAGCCCGACTGTCTCGACGAACTCCTCGACGCCATCGGCGAAACCGAGTCCATCGCCGCCGTGGGACCCAAACTCATGCGCGGCGACCGCATCGTCTCCGCCGGAGTGAGCACCACTTCGGCGGGGGAGCGATTCAACCCCGTCGGCTCCGGTGAGTTCGATCAGGGCCAGCGCGACGGTCGCACGGAGACCCTCGGACTGGACCTGCCGGGCATGCTCATGGCCGCCGCCGAACTCACACGGATCGGCGCTCCCTCCCGCGTGCTCGGCCCCGCGTACCGCGGGATCGAATACTCCCGCCGCCTGCGCGACCTCGGCAGGCGCGTCATCCTCGCCCCGCGGGCACGGATGGAGATCTCCGCCGAGGCGGCCGCCCGCCTGGGTTCGTCCCCGCAGCCGCCCGTCTCGAAATTCCAGATCCGCACCGAACAGCGCTACCGACTCAGTCTCGCCAGTCCCGGGGCGGCCTCGCTCTTCGGCCTGCTCGCCGTCGTCAACCTCGGGCACATCCTCGGCGGGCTGCTCTCGAACAATCTCCGCTCGGCCGGCTGGCACCTCGGCGCCCTGTTCGGGCTCGCCGCCGACATCACCACCACGGCGCCCCTGCGGCGGGCCAACGCTCGCCGCAGTCGCCTGGCCAAACGCACGAGCACCTCCCATGTGGCTGCCCTGTTCGCCGATGACGACGAACTGGCCGTTCAACGACGCTCGATGAGCGGCGAGGCCGAGGACCCGCACCCGAGTGAAGTCCCCACCGGCGGGGTCGATCCCGACGCCGAACTCAACCCGATCGGCGACACCGAAGAGGCCATCGACTCGTTCTCGCGACTCGAAGTCTCCGGCGGGTCGAGCCTGCTGCGGATACCGCTGACCTATGTGGTGCTCGCAGCCCTCGTCATCAGCGGCTTCATCTCCTACCGACTCTTCGGTCCGGGCCACCTCGTCGGCGGTGCCCTGGGCTCGACCGACGTCGGCATCGGCGAGATCTTCTCCCGACTGCTGGGTCGCCACCTCGACGTCTCCACCGGTGCCGCCGTGCCGGCCGATCCCTACCATCTCGTCATCGGGGTCCTCTCCCTGCTCTTCTTCGGCCATGTCGACATCATGGTCAGAACGCTCCTGCTCGCCGCGCCAGTCCTCGCCGGGATCGCCGCATATGCCGGCGCCGGAGCGGTCGTGCCGCGCAGGTGGGTGCGCGGCTTCGCGGCCCTGCTGTGGATCGCCTCCCCGCTGTTCACCTCTGCGCTCTCGGACGGCCGCCTCGGCGTGGTCATCGTCTGGATCGCCGCGCCGCTGCTCGTGCTCACACTGCGACGGAGCCTGCGCACCGGGTCGATTGCGGCAGCGGCAGGCAGCGGACTGCTGCTGTTCCTCATCGTCTCCGGCATCCCGCTGCTGCTGATCGCGGTCGTCCTCGGCACCGTCGTGCTCCTGCTGGCCGGGCGCGGACTGCGTCACCTGTGGCTGCTCGCTCCGACGGCATTCCTCGGTTGGCCATGGTTGTGGGCGCTGGTCCGCGACCCCGGAACGCTGCTGACCATGCCCGGACAGACGTTGGCACCGCAGGCGGCACCGACGTACCTGCTGGCCGTGGGATTCCCCGGCCCCATCGACATGTCGTGGCTGTCGGACCTCGCCGCCCGCATCGGGATCGACGCGGTCTCACCGGGCATCCTCCAGCTGTGGGCGCCGGTGCTCATGCTGCCGATGCTCGTCCTCGCCTTCTTCACCCTCATCGAGGCCAGACTCGACCTCTCCCGACTGACCTGGGCCGTCGGCCTCTACCTGACGGGTCTCATCGTCGCCGCCGTCCAGGTGCACCTGCCCGCACAGACCGGCCCCTTCGACCTCATCGGCTCCTATCCGGCTGCCGGTCTGACGCTGGTCAGCCTCGGTTCGATCCTGCTGCTCGCCCTCGGGGCCGACCGCACCGCCACCATCCGCGCCGCCGGCCGAACCGGCGGACGGCTGCCGATGCGCGGCCTCGTCGGGCTCGTCGCCGTCGCCGCCGTCGGACTCATCGCCATCGGTGCAGGCCGAGCCCAGGTCTCGCTCGACGCCGTCACCGCCAGCGAGGACAGCACGGTGCCGGCGCTGGCGGCCGACCGCGCCGACGGAGCATCACAGGCGCGGACCCTGCGCTTGGACAACGTCGACGGTGAGGTCATGGCCACGCTCATCTCCTCGGCGGACGGAACCGTTCTGGGCACCTCCACGGTGACCGATGCGGACACCGTCGGCGGGTGGCCGTGGCAGCGGCGTCCGCTGCCGATCCCGGATGACCAGGTGCTCGTCGCGCAGGCCGCGGCCGCCCTGTCGGCCGATGACGCCGGCGATGTCAGCGATATCCTCGGCGAACTCGGCGTCGACTTCGTCCTCGTCGACTCCGGCGCCGACGGGCTGCAGAATTCTGTGTCCGTGGCACAGGGGCTGCTGCCGGTCGGGCCCACCGAGTCCGGTGAGCTGTGGCGGGTCGACAAGCCCTACAGCGGACGGTTCCTCATCCGCGATTCCGAGGGAGCGCTGAGCACCGCACGGATGCACGGAACGACCACCGCCGAGGTGCCCGCCGGTGAGGACGACCGCACCCTCATCGTCGCCGACGCCTCCCGCGGCGTCAGTGCCAGCCTTGACGGCGAGGCGCTGCCGACGCCGAAGGACGCCGATGAGACGTGGGTGAGCGAGTTCGACCTGCCCGCCTCCGGAGGTACCGTCGAGATCTCCCTGAACTCACCGCTCTACCCCGTCGGTGTCGTCATCGGCTGGGTGTTGGGAGCGCTGACCGTGATCGTGGCCATCCCCTTCGGTGAGACGAACCGAAACCGGCAGCGGCGGGGGACGAAGAGCCGTACGGCGGCCCGTGAGCAGGAGGAGACGAGAGCATGAAGCATCTGCGCAGCATCGTGACCTTCGCGGCCATCGCCGTGCCCGGAGTGCTCGTGGCCACGACCTCGTTCCTCACCCCGCTGACCCCCGGCACCCTCGACCGCAGTCCCGAACAGGTGCGGATGCCGACGGCCGATACCCGCGCCATCTGTCCCGGGCCGCTGCTCACCGACGGGGAGGCCGAAGGCACCGACGCCGAGTTCGTCGACGATTCGAAGGTCTCGACCCGTGTCGTCTCGGCTTCCGCGCCGATCGGAGCGGCCGACGGCTCCACTTCCTCGGCGCGCCTGCAGGTTGCCGACCTCGGCGGTTCCGTCGACTTCGACAACCCCGTCGGCCAGGGCTTCGTCTCCGGCGACGACACCATCGGCTCGACGAAGCGCGTCACCGGGTTCGCCCGCCCCGGCGCGCCCGCGCTGACCACAGGGCTCGAGACCGTCGAAGGCAGCTCCGGCGACCTCACGGGCCTGGCCGCACTCACCTGTGCACAGGCCTCGAGCAGCTTCCGGATCCTCGCCGGCTCGGGGTCGACCGGGTCGAACTCCCAGCTGCTGCTGAGCAACCCAGGCGATGTGCCCGTCCAGGCGAAGGTCAGGCTGATGACTCCGTCGGGATCCTCGGCCGAACCGACAGAACTGAGCATCAAGGCCGGTGAACAGCGTGCCGTGCGACTGGCCGGACTGGCCGCCGGTGCCGAGGCCCTGGCGGTCGATGTCACCGTCGATGGGGGAGCCCTCGCCGGTTCCGTGCAGGAGACCGTCCTCGACGGGCTCCGGCCTCAGGGCATCGATCTGGCCGCCGCCGGAGCCGATGCCGGCCGGCAGCAGGTGCTGACCGGACTGAGCGGCAAGGACGTACGGGTGCGCGTGGCCAACCCGGGCAAGGACCTCGCCGAGGTCACGCTCAAGGCCTATGGACCCGACGGCGAGATCGACATCCCCCGCTCTTCCATGACCGTGGTCGGTCGCGGCGTCGCCGAGGCCGACCTCGGCGATCTCGACGCCACCAGTGTGGTGCTCGACGCGAACCGTCAGATCCAGGCCGGAGCATTCATCGGCCGGGACGGACAGAAGGGGGCATCTGACTTCGGCAGCGTGCAGAGCACGTCGAACCTCGCCGAGACTCAGATCATGGCACTGCCGCGCACCGGCAGCAGCTCCCTGCAGATCTCCCCGGGCCAAGGTCAGGTGCAGGTGCAGGGGATGCTCGACGACGGGTCCCTGTCCGACCCGCAGACGATCGACCTCAACCCCACCGCCACCACCGAACTCGACCCGAACGAGGTGTCCGACGATCCCGTGCGGGCACTGGTGATCCACGGTGCGCAGGCCTCGGGATCACAGGCCGACGGAGTCCACGCGAGCCTCGTCGTCACCACCGACGACGGCATCTCGACGGTGGCGCCGACCCCGGCGCCGGCCGGAGTGGCCTACCGCGATATCCGCCTCGGCTGAGGATCAGGCGCGGCGGAGGATGTCGACCTGATCGGCCACGACCTCGGCGATGAGGGCATCCCGCGTGTCCGCCTCGGCGTGGTCCTCGATGACCCTGCGATAGAGGACGATGTGCGTGAGTCGGTTCGGCGTCGCGGGGAACACCCGCCCGAAGCAGGGCTCGGTCGAACTCGCCGGAGGGACGCCGTCGATGGCGAACACCACCTCGGCGAGAAGGGCGGGCTCCCGCTGCCGCATCCGCGCGAATTCTGCGGCCGCGACCTTCGCGAAGCTCTGTGCTCGGCTCAGCCGCGCAGGCACCTGGGCACGGTGCAGCGGAGAACGCAGACCCCGGCCGTGCCGGTCGCGATATCGCCTCGATCTCATAGCATGTCATTCTACGGGCGAGACCGCCCTGCCTGACCGAATCGGGCACCGGCGGCGTGTAGAGTGGTCAACTGTGTCAGCCGTGAGAATGTGTTCCAAAGTCAGCTGCTCGCGCCCCGCCGCCGCCACCATGACGTACGTGCACGCTGATGCGACCGTCGTCATCGGCCCGCTGGGCAGACGAGCCGAGCCGGGTGCCCACGACCTGTGCGCCGAGCATGCGGCGAAGCTGACCCCTCCCGTGGACTGGCAGCTCATCCGCATCGAATCGGGCCAGGCGCCGCCCGAGCGCAGCCGCGATGATCTGCTGGCCATCGCCGACGCCGTCCGGGAGGCCGCCGACCGGGCGGACGTCAGGTCGACGCGCAGTGAGACCAGCGCAGCGGACTCCGCGCGACCCGGTTCGTCCGACCAGGCTCAGAGCGGGCGCAAGCACGGCCACCTGCGCATCATCGGCGACTCATGAGCGACGTCGCAGGCGACTCTGCTGGTGCTGTTCCGGGTCCTGCCGATGTGGATCCGCCGCTGACACGCAGCCGCGCCACCGCTCTGGATGCGGCGGTCGGCGCCTATGACATCCGCGGACGGATCCCCGACCAGCTCGATGCGGACATCGTCTTTTCCCTCGGCTGGGCGACGGCTGTGACGATGTCCGAACTCCACACCAGCGCCGAGGTGGTCATCGGACACGATATGCGTCCGAGCTCGCCCGGCTTCGCCCGAGCCTTCGCCGCCGGCGTCGAGGCCTCCGGATCGCGGCCGATCCTGCTCGGGCTGTGCTCGACCGATCAGCTCTACTTCGCCTCCGGCATCTTCGATGTGCCCGGTGCGATGATCACCGCCAGCCACAACCCCGCCGACTACAACGGCATCAAGATCTGCGGACCCCGAGCCGCAGGCGTCAGCCTCGCCTCGGGACTCGGACGGATCAGAGAACTCGCCCCCACGGCTCCTGCTTCGGTCGCCGGGGACGTCGAGGTCGACGAATCCGCCGCGGCACGGATGCGGCAGCGCTATGCGGCCCGCATCCGCGAACTCACCCGCGTCGGCGAGGTGACGGGACTGAGGATCGTCCTCGATGCGGGCAACGGCATGGCCGGGCGCCTCCTCGGTGAGGTCTTCGGCACGGACGCGGGAGCCGCCTCGGTGCCCTTCGACGTGATCGGACTGTTCACCGAACTCGACGGCACGTTCCCCAACCACGAGGCGAACCCGCTCAAACCCGAGAACCTCGTCGATGCGGCACGCAAGGTCGTCGAGACCGGAGCCGACCTCGGACTCGTCTTCGACGGGGACGCCGACCGGTGCTTCTTCATCGACGAGACGGGAGTGACGATGTCGGCCTCGGCCGTCGGCGCGCTCGTCGCCGAACGCGAGATCGTCCGAGCCAGAGCGGCCGGAGTCGCGGAACCGACCGTCATCCACAACCTCATCACCTCCCGCAGCGTGGCCGAGACCATCACAGCTGCCGGAGGGCGGGCCCTGCGGTCGAAGGTCGGGCATTCGGGCATCAAGACACTCATGCGAGAGACCGGAGCGGTCTTCGCGTGTGAGCATTCCGCACACTTCTACTTCGACGAATTCTTCGGTGCGGACTCGGGCATGCTCGCCGCCTGCCACCTCATCGCCGCCCTCGCCGAATCGGACGCGCCGGCCTCACAGCTCGTCGACTCCTACGACCGGTTCTTCCAGTCCGGAGAGATCAACTTCACCGTCGCCGACCCCGACGCAGTGCTCGCCGACTTCGCCGCACATGCGGAGGACTTTCCCCCCAACACCGTCGACGACCTCGACGGAATCGGCCTGCAGGGCGAGGACTGGTGGGTCAACCTGCGCAAGTCGAACACCGAGCCCCTGGTCAGACTCAACGTCGAAGCCGCGAGTGAGGCGCACATGCGAGCACTGACTCGCCGGGCCGAAGACTTCGTCGTCGCTCGGGCCTGAACCGGCCGCGGCCGGTCTGTCCGGGCTGTCAGCCGAGCAGGCGTGAGTGCGTTCGGCCTGTCCGCGGACCGGGCGGGATGAGACAGGCTCGCTGCTCGGGCCATAGACTCGGGGACGATCCGACTGTCCGCCGTATGGAGGTACCGTGCTCGATTCCACCGACTTCAAGGTCGCCGATCTGTCTCTCGCCGAGGCCGGTCGCCACCAGATCCGACTCGCCGAACGGGAGATGCCGGGGCTGATGGCCCTGCGTGAGGAGTTCGCCTCGAGCGCACCGCTGGCCGGTGCCCGCATCGCCGGCAGCCTGCACATGACCGTGCAGACCGCGGTTCTCATCGAGACCCTCGTCGCGCTCGGAGCCGAGGTCCGGTGGGCCAGCTGCAACATCTTCTCCACTCAGGACGGGGCTGCGGCCGCTGTAGTCGTCGGCTCCGGCTCCCCTGAAGCTCCTGCTGGAGTGCCGGTCTTCGCGTGGAAGGGCGAGACGCTCGAGGAGTATTGGTGGGCCGCGGACAGGATCTTCGACTTCGAAGACGGACCGAACCTCATCCTCGACGACGGCGGCGACGCGACCATGTACGTGCTCAAGGGCACCGAGTTCGAGGCCGCCGGGGGAGTGCCCACCGCCGCCGATGACGATCCCGAGGAGTTCAAGGTCCTGCTGACCAAGATCGCTTCCGCCATCGAATCCGCCCCCGGTCGCTTCGCCCGTCTCGCCGCAGGAATCAAAGGAGTGAGCGAGGAGACGACGACCGGAGTCAACCGCCTCTACCGCCTCGCCGAACAGGGGGCACTGCCGTTCCCCGCGATCAACGTCAACGACTCCGTGACGAAGTCGAAGTTCGACAACCGCTACGGCATCCGCCATTCGCTTCCCGACGGCCTCAACCGCGCCACCGACGTCCTCATCGGCGGTAAGATCGCCGTCGTCGTCGGCTACGGCGACGTAGGCAAGGGCGCCGCGGAGGCGCTGCGAGGTCAGGGTGCGCGTGTCATCGTCACCGAGATCGACCCGATCTGTGCGCTGCAGGCGACGATGGACGGCTACCAGGTCTCCCACCTCGCCGAGGTGGCCCCGCAGGCGGACATCATCATCACCACGACTGGAAACACCCGGGTCGTGGGTGTCGAGGTGCTCCAGACGCTCAAGCCCGGAGCCATCGTCGGCAACGTCGGCCACTTCGACGACGAGATCGACCTGGCCGGTCTCTCACGTCTGCCCGGTGTGGAGAAGATCGAGATCAAGCCGCAGGTCCACGAGTGGTCCGTCCCGGTGCCTGCCGAGGCCGGACTCGACCGGGAGCGCACAGACTTCCTCGTCCTCTCCGAAGGCCGTCTGCTCAACCTCGGCAATGCCACCGGACATCCCTCGTTCGTCATGAGTGCCTCGTTCGCCAACCAGGTGCTCGCACAGATCGAACTGTGGACCGCCCACGAACGCTATGACGATGCGGTGCACAGGCTGGCCAAGGAACTCGACGAGAAGGTCGCGCGACTGCACCTGCCGGCGCTCGGGGCCCAACTGTCCGAGCTGACGAAGGAACAGGCCGAATACATCGGAGTGGACGTCGCCGGGCCCTACAAGCCCGACCACTACCGGTACTGAGCAGCTTCGTCGACCGGTGTCGCCGGCTCAGCGTTCCTGCAGGCTCAGCGTCCCCGCAAGGCTCAGCGTCCGTGCAAGGCTCAGCGTCCGTGCAGGCTCAGTCCGTGAGGGAGGACGTCGACTCCGGCGCGGAATGACTCCGCCCTGGCCGACCGTGCCCTGGCCTGCTCGACCTCCGCGATGCGCTGGCGGTGGATGATCGCCGAGAGGAACTGCTCGGGGAACGTCCCCTCGGGTGGGGCCGGAGCGACATACGGATTGAGCTCGGTGGCGAGCTCGATCGCCCTCTGCCACCGGGACTCCTGCCCGAGCTTCGGCGCCATTGCGAGGAACTGGATGATGCGACGGTGGAGGCCGTCGGGCAGCCCGGAGACATCCGTGCGTGCCAGCCAGTCATGCAGCTGCGGGGCGACATGGGTCTGCACCGGCGGAACGGGCGCACTGCGCTCACTGACCGCCAGCGTCCCGGCCAGGTAGTCGCCGAGGCGCTTCGCCTGCGGGGACACGAGCCCGGACAGGGCGGCGATCCCACCGCCGGTGGAGACGACCTCGAAGGGCCACAGCAGAGCCCGGATGAAGGAATGGCGGATCCGCACGGCCCCGCCGTCGTCGCGGACGATCCGCAGCCCGAGGATGAGCTTGCCGAGCGAACGCCCGCGGCTGAGGACCTCGACGAGCATCGGCAGCAGCACGAACACGCCGATGCTCATCACCGTCATCACCGAGCCCAGCAGCAGCCCGTTGAGCTCAGCGGTGCTGATCAGGAGCCAGAACATCGCGATGAGCAGACCGATGTCGACGAGCGTGTAGACGATGTAGTCGATCAGGCAGCTGAGTGCCCTCGCCGCCAGCGCGGCGGGCTGGACGCTGAGTTCGACGGCTTCGCCGGTGACCAGAGTACTCACCCGACCATCTTGTCATATCTCGGCGGCCGCATGTGCGGTCCGGGGACTCCGTTAGGGTTGAGGCATGGACCCGAACCTTCTGGCCGAGCTGCACGGCAACGAGTGGCAGGAGCTGGCGGGGCTGGCGAAGAAGAACACGCTGAGCCCGGACCAGACGAGACGGTTCCTCGACCTCTACCGTGCCGCGTCGAAGGATCTGTCGCGGATCATGACCGTCGCACCGGACTCACTCGAGGCCGCACGGCTCTCGGCGATCGTCCACCGCTCGCGCAACCACCTCTCCGCGGTTCCCAGCGGGGGACTGTCCGGGCTGTCGCGGTTCTTCGTCGTCAGCCTTCCGCTCTCGCTCTATCGGCTCCGGTGGGACTTCGCCATCGTCGCACTGTCGTTCCTCGCGGTCGCCGTCGTGTCGGGGATCTGGGCGGGCACACACCCGGAAGTGCTCGAGACCTTCGGTGATCGGCAGTTCCGCCGCCAGTTCGCCGAACACGACTTCGTCGACTACTACAAGGAGAACCCGGACGGCTTCTTCGCCGTGGGGGTGTGGACGAACAACGCCTGGATCGCCGTCCAGTTCGTGCTGCTGGGGATCACCGGCGTCTACGTCGTCGCCGGACTGTTCTCCAACGCCGTCAACGTCGGATTCTCCGGGGCGATGATGTTCGAGTTCGATCGAGCCTCCGACTTCTTCCTCTACATCCTGCCCCACGGCATCCCGGAGATCAGCTGCATCATCCTCGCCGCCGCGGCCGGTCTCCGCCTCTTCTTCGCCTGGGTCGTGCCGGGACCCAGACCGCGTCGGGACAAGCTCACCGCCGAGGCCAGATCGCTGCTCATCGTCGCCGGCGGGCTCGTGCTGCTGCTGTTCGGCTCGGGCATCATCGAAGGCTTCGTCACCCCGAATCCGATTCCCCCGGCGCTCAAGATCACCATCGGCGTGCTCTACACGGCAGCCGTCGTCGTCTACGCCTGGCACTTCGGCAGACGCGCGGCCCGGGCGGGGCTGAGCGCCGATCTCGACGCGCATCAGGCGGGATACTCCGTCATCTCCACCGACCGCTGAGCAGTTCAGAGTCCGCCGGCGACCTTGAGCCGAATGTAGAGATCGGCCAGCGCCCCGGGCAGCTGCTCGGGCAGCGCCTGGACAGAGGAGATGCCGAGTCCACGCAGACGCGTGCGCAGAGATGCCTGCCGCAGCTGTTCCTCTTCGGCAGCGGCTGCGGTGAAGATCGCGTCGGCATCTCCTCGTGATTGCGTGAGCTCCTGGAGGGAGGGATCCTCCACCCCGGCGATGACCACCCGGTGGTGCGAGGTCAGCGTGGGCAGGATGGGCAGGATGTCATCGGCGATGGTGGCTTCGTCGAACTCGGTTACCAGGACGACGAGGGCCTGCTGGCGCGAGGTCTGGAGCACGGCCGAGGCGATCGTCTCCCAGTTCGCGTCGTAGAGCTCGGGATCCACCGGGGCCAGGGCCACCGACAGATCATGGACGGGATCATGGGCCTGCCGGCTCGAGGCCACGGCCCGCACGCGTGCGTCGGCGACGATGACGTCGACGCGGTCCCCGGCCCCGGTGGCCAGGGCGGTGAGGAGGAGAGACGCTTCGAGAGCCGCATCGAAGACCGTTCCCTCACCGCAGCGGCGAGCCGCGAAACGAGAGGAGTCGACGACGATGATGACCCGGCGGTCCTTCTCCGGACGCCACGTCTTGACCACGAGGTCCTGGGCGCGGGCGCTGGCCCGCCAGTCGATGGAGCGCACATCGTCACCGTCGACATAGTCGCGCAGCGAATCGAACTCGGTGCCCATTCCGCGGATCATCACCGCGGAACGGCCCTCGAGTTCGCGCAGCTTCTGCGTCTTCGACGGCAGCTCCCGGCGGGACACGAACGGCGGGAGCACACGGATTGCGGCGGGCACCTCGATGCTCTTCTGCCGAGCGATGAGGCCGATCACGCTGGACGAGCGCACAGTCACCAGATCAGCGGTCAGCGCACCGCGTCGGCGCGGGTGGAGTTCGATGCGCACCTGCTTCTCGGCACCGGGGTCGAGGACATGGCGTGAGCGGGTCCGCACGGCGCCGGCGCTCGGCGGCCAGGCATCGCGGACGTCGACGCGCATGCGGCGGGTCGAATCGTTGATGAGGCTGAGCGTGCTGTGCGTGTCATCGCCGAGGCGGACCATCGGTCCGGGGGTCCGCTGCAGGGACAGCCCGTGGGCGCGGGGGACGAGGAAGAAGTCGACCACCGCGGCCGCGATGATCACGCCGGCGACGATCAGCGCCGTCGGCCACCCGGGCACGAGCATGACGGGAACGAGCCCGACGAGGGTGAGCAGGAACAGCCGGGCAGTCATTCAGCGCGGCACTTCCGTGGTAGCGAGGATCGAATCGAGGACCTGGGTGACATCGAGCCCGTCCATCTGCGCCTCGGGCCGCAGGATGACCCGGTGTCCCAGTGCCATGTGCGCGAGCGCCTTGACGTCGTCTGGGGTGACGTAGTTGCGGTCGTTGAGCCAGGCGTGTGCGCGGGCGGCACCGAGGATTCTGGTGGCACCGCGTGGTGAGACACCGAGTGCCAGCGACGGGGCCTGCCGGGTGGCCCGGGCAAGATCGACGATGTAGGTGATGATCTGCGGGGCGATGTAGATCCCGGAGATGGCTTCCCTGGCCCGGGAGATGAGTGCGGCATCCGCCACCGGTCGCAGCCCCGCGGCGGCGAGTCTGGCGGAGTCGAAGCCGCGGGCATGGCGGTCGAGGATCTCGAACTCATGGTCGCGTTCGGGCAGGTCGAGGACGAGCTTGAACAGGAATCGGTCGAGCTGTGCCTCCGGCAGCGGGTACGTGCCCTCGTATTCGACGGGGTTCTGCGTGGCCGCGACCATGAAGGGATCGGGCAGTCCGCGGGAGCGTCCGCCGACCGAGACCTGATGCTCCTCCATCGCCTCGAGCAGGGCAGACTGCGTCTTCGGCGGCGTCCGGTTGATCTCGTCGGCGATGAGGACGTTGGTGAACACCGGGCCCGGTCGGAAGGAGAAGTCCGATGCCGAAGCATCGTAGACAAGCGAGCCGGTGACGTCGCTGGGCATGAGATCGGGGGTGAACTGCACCCGCGAACTGTCGAGGCTGACGGCCGCGGCGAAGCTGCGCACGAGGAGCGTCTTGGCCACGCCCGGCACTCCTTCGAGGAGGACGTGTCCCCGGCACAGCAGGGCGATGAGCATGCCGGTGATCGCCTGATCCTGACCGACGACGGCCTTGCCGATCTCCGCACGCACTCCGTTGAAGGAGTCGCGCAGCGGGTCCGGGCCCGGGGCCGTGAGGGGACCGGTGGGGTTCGGCGCGGCCGTGGGTGGCTGGTCGGCGGCCGACGGTGCGGGCGTCCGACCGGCCGAAGGTGTCGGTTCTTCGTGTGGCGACTGGGTCATGGGATCTCACTTTCGATCTGGGTGAGCTGATGGACGAGATCGGTCAGCTCGGCGTCCGTGTGCACGGTCGCCGAGACGAAGATGTGGTGGAGCGTTCCGGGATCTCGTCCGGTCACCTCGGCGATGCGGGCGATGATCTGTGAAGCTCCGGTCTCACGACCGAGCGAGAGCCGTTTCGCGATCCGCAGGAGCGCCGCGGTGCGCAGTGTGTGCAGCGCCCCGGCACGGTCGTGGCTGCGGGCTGACAGTGCCGCCCGGCCGTGGACGGTCTCGACGGCCGGGACGATCACCGGCAGGCGTTCGATCGCGAGTGGTCCGAAGCGCCTGCCGATCACAAGCAGGAGGACGAGCACGGTGGGTGCGAGCCACAGCACTCCGGCGAGGAACCAGTCGGGCACGAAGTCGATCGTCGAGGGCGGCGGCTCCTCGGAGTCGTCGAACGTCGGGTAGTACACGACGAGGTGGGCGGTCTCCGAGAGCTGGGAGAGGACGAGGGAGGCATTGCCCTCCTCGTCGATGTGCTCGTTCGTCACCCACTCGGCATTGCCGATCACGGTCAGCGGAACGTGTCCGTCGGCGTCGGTGATCAGCTGTCCGCGGGCGGAGCCGGGAGCGACCTCGGCGCCGTCGATCTCATCGACACCGGGACCGGTCAGCGGATAGCACGCGGTGATGCCGTCGGTGCCTTTCTTCGTCTCCGCATATTCGGTCTCCCCGGTGGTCACTGCGCCAGCCGTGCGTGCACTCGGCAGCGCACAGTCCGGCTGGGACTCCGGATCTGGTGAGGTCAGCGGACTGAGGTTGTCGTTGACGGTGATCCGGTCGGTGAACTCGGCGATCGCCGGGCCCGGGTCGATGAGCACCAGGCGGTCGCCGTGGGTGGCCAGCGCGGACTCGACTCCGTCGACGTCCCCGGCCGACATCGCGTCGGCGTTGGTGGGGACGAGCATGGTGGTGTCGGGCTGCGCTGCGGCGCTGCGGGCTTCCTTGAAGTCCTCGGTGGTCGTGACGTCCACGCCGTGGGCGCGCAGGGTCTCGACCATGGCCTTCGTGCCGTCCCTGGCCGTCGAGTCATAGTGCAGCGGAGCTTCGGTCTCGTCATCCGTGGTCATCAGCAGGGTGGCGATGACAGTGATGAGGATGACGATCGCCGCGGTGATCCACACCCCGGCCGAACGCAGACGTGCCCGCAGGGGTACGCGAGCACTCGAACGGGTGCCGCGGGTGGCCACGTCCAGCTGCGCGCTCATGCTCTCGCCTCTTCGACGCGGTCCGATTCCCCGCTGTCGTCGATCATCCGGCCTTCACGGGTATTCCCGTCCGTGTCGGCGGTCCGACGATCGTCGCCCTGCCGACGGCGATGCGCGGGCAGGGCGCAGAGCGAGCGGTCGAGGTCGCACAGGTCCTCGTACACGGTCGGCAGGTTCCGGTCGGGACGGAGGGAGGTGCCTGTCTCGTCGCCGTAGAGGACGTCGTTGAACACCTCGGCGACATTGTGCACGGCGGCGGCATGGTCGGGCAGCGCCGCCTCGGCGTCATGGGCGATCTCACTGGCCGTGGCCGAGGATTCGAGGGAGACGATCTGCTTGACCGAAAGCACCGCGAAGATGGCGCGGGATTCGTCGATGACGGCGGCTCTGTAGTCGCCGGCCGCGGCAGCGCGAGCGGCGCGCTCACGCCAGGGGCCCGGTTCGGGCAGCGAGACGACGGGATCGAACGCCGAGAGCGGCACCCCGGTGCGGCGCAGACCGACTCTGCGGACGCGCCAGATGATGAGCGCGATGATCCCGGCGAGGGCGAGGACGATGAGGAGCAGCAGCCAGGGCGAGTTCGCGCGCAGGGCCGCCCCGACGAGGGATTCCCACAGGTCGCTCAGCCACCGGCCGAGCTGTTCGAGCGGTGTGAGGTCGTTCGCCGAGTATTCCGACTTCGACAGTTCGTGTTCGACCCATTCGCGGCCGGTGCGCCGATCGACGGCAGGTGCGGCTCCGGCGAGGGCGGAGGACAGTGCCGAGGACAGCGCCGTGGTGGGGAGGGCCGAGGCTGTGATCATGACTCCTCCTCGCTGCGGATGAGGACGAGATCGAGTCCTTCGGTGCGCATCTGCTGGTCGAAGAAGCAGACGGTGACCAGGCAGGAGAAATAGGCGAAGAGGACGGCCGAGGAGATCAGCGTCAGTCCCAACAGGAGGCCGGCCGCGACGACCCCGATGGCGACCTGCGCGGCAGGGGAGTCCTCCGTCGTCGCGATTCCCACTCCGAGGACGGCCGTGACGATGAGGACGAGCGGTGAGATGACGAGCTGAACGAGCTGATTGGACAGGAAGTAGCCGAGCGCGAGCTGGCCGAGCAGTCGCCAGAAGCCGCGGTTGGTGAGCCTCCACGACCTTCTCAGCCCGGCTCTGACGGTCAGGCCCTCGACGGCGATTGCGGCACCGAGGAAGGACAGGCGCAGATTGAGCCAGAGCAGCGCGAGCGCCCACAGGACGGTGGCGACCCCCGCCCAGACGATCGCTGCCACCGGGGAGTCGATGAGGGCGAACAGTGCGGTGGGAGCGGCGAGGGCGAGCAGCAGGCCGAGGTTGATTCCGGACATCAGCAGAGTGGCCAGAAGGAGCCGCATGCGCCGTCCGGCCAGGTCACGCCAGCCCTGTGACAGGGTCGTCTTCCGGGCGCCGAACGAGGCCCGGGTGCCCGAGGCGATGAGACCGGAGAGCAGGTGGGCGAGGCCGAGGCTGAGCAGGCTGAGCGCCGCCGACCCCAGCTGCGCCAGCAGGAGGAATCCGTTGAGAGCATCCTCATTGCCGCCGAGGTCGTTGAGGAAGGGCAGGAACCGCAGGGCGATGAGGGTGCCGACGGCGGTGAGGAGCAGACTCCAGAGGGTGAAGACGATGAGCGAGGATCCGATGCTCAGACCGGGGGCGAAGCGCAGGAAGCGGAACCCGGAGTCGAGGGCCTCGATGAACGTCAGCGGCCGCTTGGGCAGCAGTCCGCGCGGCGGGGGCGGGCGCCAGCCTCGGCGGCGGGGGCTCGGAGAGCGCATCTGCCACCGGCCCGTGTGCCAGTCGACCTCGGAGGTCCATGCGTTCGATCGTCCCATCACCGCACAATCCTGCCATGTTTCGCCTCTTCGTTGGTGAAGATCGCCGAGGTTGTTCGGCCCTTCTCGACGGCTGTCCGGCACCTGATGCGTCGTCCGCAGGCACGTGATGTGTCGTCCTCGGGAGCCTGATGCGCCATTGTCGGACATCGGCCCGATAGGGTAGGAGTGTCGAGAACCGAAGAACAGGCGAACATAAGGGACAATGGGAGCATGAACGCTCGAATCCTCGTAGTTGACGATGACACCGCTCTGGCCGAAATGATCGGCATTGTGCTCAAAAGCGAAGGCTTCGAGCCGTTTTTCTGCGCCACGGGTGATCAGGCCTTCGAGGAATTCCAGAAGGTCGGACCCGACCTCGTCCTCCTCGATCTCATGCTGCCGGGCAAGGACGGGCTCGAAGTGTGCCGTGAGATCCGTGAGGTGTCCTCGGTGCCCATCATCATGCTCACTGCCAAGTCCGACACTGTCGACGTCGTCCTCGGACTCGAGTCGGGTGCCGATGACTATGTGCCCAAGCCCTTCAAGCCCAAGGAACTCGTCGCGCGGGTTCGCGCGCGTCTGCGCATCTCCGAACCGCAGGCTCCGGAACTGCTCACCGTCGGTGACGTCGTCGTCGACGTGGCCGGCCACACCGTGACCAAGGGCGGCTCGCCGGTGTCGCTGACCCCGCTCGAATTCGACCTGCTGGTCGCTCTCGCCCGCAAACCCTGGCAGGTGTTCTCCCGTGAGACCCTCCTCGAAGAGGTGTGGGGCTACCGCCATGCCGCGGATACGCGGCTGGTGAACGTGCATGTGCAGCGTCTGCGATCGAAGATCGAACGCGATCCGGAGAAGCCCGACATCATCGTCACCGTCCGCGGCGTCGGCTATAAGGCCGGCAGAGCCGCGTGAGTTCCGAGTCGGCCGCGGGCGGCGCTCTGCGCACCGCGGCTTCGGCACTGAAGACGTTCTGGAATTTCATCCTCCGATCGTTCAGCCACTCCCTGCAGGTCAGGATCGTCGTGCTCACGATCGTGCTCACCTCGGTGGCGATCTTCGGCGTCGGGACGTACATGTCCCAACAGATCTCCCGGGGGCTCTTCGACACCCGGCTGGACTCCCTGTCCTCGCAGACGCGGTCGATCCTCGCCGAGCTGCGGTCCCTCGCCCCGGTCGACGGCCAGGCGGTCACCCAGGACACGCTCAGTTCGCAGCTGTCCTCCATCTACAATCGCTCGGCCGGCTCCGTCTATTCGCTGACCCTGGAACCGAAGGACCCGAATTCGTCGTTCTCGACGATCACCGCTGGAGAGTCGAGCCGGGACGGGGAGTCGGCATCGGTTCCCATCAGCGACGAACTCCGTGAGGCGATGCGCAAGGCTCCGACCGATGACAAGCTCTACCAGTCGGTGAGCCTGCCCGACGGCACCGGTCCGGGCCTGCTCATCACGCAGGAGCTTCAGATCCCCGGGGCCGGACAGTTCCAGCTCTACTACCTCGGCGATCTGTCCGAACAGCAGGACACGCTCAACTTCGTGCAGCGATCGATGCTCGTGGCCGCCCTCGTCCTCGTCGTCCTCATCGGCGCGGTCGCCTGGATCGTCACTCGCCTGGTCGTCACCCCGGTGCGCACCGGGGCCGAGGTCGCCCGCCTCATCGCCGACGGCGACCTCGACGAACGCATGCCCGTCCATGGCAATGACGAGATCGCCGTCCTCGGTGAGAGCTTCAACGACATGGCCGATACGCTGCAGCATCAGATCCAGCAGATGGAGCGCCTGTCGGTGCTGCAGCGGCAATTCGTCTCGGACGTCTCGCATGAGCTGCGGACCCCGCTGACGACCATCCGCGCCGCCGCCGACCTCATCTACGACTCCCGCGACGAACTCGATCCGGTCACCGCGCGCAGTGCGGAGCTGCTGAATTCGCAGGCCGAGCGCTTCGACAATCTGCTCTCCGACCTGCTCGAGATCTCCCGCTACGATGCCGGGGCCGCGGCCCTCGTTGCCAAACCCGTCGACATCGGGGGCATCGTCACCTCCGTCATCGAGACGGTGTCGATGGTGGCCGAAAAGATGTCGACGGGGATCGTCGTCCATGCTCCGTCGTCGCCGGTGATGGCCGAGGTCGACCGGGTGCGCATCACCCGGATCATCCGCAACCTCGTCGTCAACGCCATCGAGCACGGCGAGGGCAATCCGATCGACATCTACGTCGCCTCGAACGCCGAGGCGGTGGCCGTGAGCGTCCGCGACCACGGCGTGGGCATGAACGAGGAGCAGGTCGAGCACGTCTTCGACCGATTCTGGCGAGCCGATCCCGCGCGCAAACGCACCCTCGGCGGATCCGGTCTGGGTCTGGCGATCTCGCTCGAGGACGCGCACCTGCACAGCGGGTGGCTGCAGGTGTGGGGCAAGCTCGGCGAAGGCTCATGCTTCCGACTGACCATTCCGAGGCGCCCTGAACAGGAGATCACGTCTTCGCCCCTGCCGCTGCCGCCGCGCGATGCCCAGATCAAGGGAGCCGCCCTCGTCGCCGGGCCGCTGTCGTCCGATGGTTCGGTGCGAATCCAGACCGGTTCGATCCCCATCGTCGTCGAGACCGATCAGGATGTCCCTGAGGGCTCCGGGTTCGTCGCCGACGCCGACGCCGACGCGAAAGCACCATCGGACGAGGAGGCCGCCGGAGCAACGGCCGAGGATGTGGCAGGGGGACCCGCGAAGGAGGTCGCCGTTGCGCCGGCCGAGGACGTCGCCGAGGCCGAATCCCTTCCGACGGCCGATTCCGTGCCGCAGGACGGTTCGGGCCCCGGTCCCACGGTCGCTGGGAACAGCCGTGATGGTCGCAGTCAGCGGGGGAACGGGCACCAGGGGAAAAGCGAAGGAGGACGGTCATGACAGCCTCGAGAGATCGGCGATTCCGGCCGGCGATGATTCTGGCGTCAGTGTGCGCCTGCCTTGCTTTGGTCGGATGCTCGTCGATTCCGACGTCCTCGCCCGTCGGGCACATCGAAGACGATTCCGGTGACCCGGCCGCCAGCAACGCGCGGATCCCTGATGGTCCTGAACCGGGCGACAGCGTGTCCGAGATCGTGCGCGGCTTCCTCGCCGCCGGCGCCGGGACCGGGAACAACTTCTCCGTGGCCCGGTCCTTCCTCACCGAGGCTGAGGCGCAGAAGTGGAGTCCGCAGGAATCGGTGTCGGTGATGCCCAACGACACCGACCTCAAGTCGCTCAACTCCGATCTCACCACCGACCAGAAGACCCTGACCATGTCGGCTCCGGTCGTCGGGCTCGTCGACTCCTCGGGGGTGTACAGCTCGACGAAGCCCGGCACCCAGTCGACCCTGGAGTTCTCGCTGCGCCAGGAGAATGGAGAATGGAGGATCTCCTCGGCGCCGAACGGGCTGCTCATCAGTGAGACGGACTTCCAGACGATCTTCCTCAACTACTCACTCGAGTTCTTCACCTCCGACTACTCGTATCTCGTTCCCGACTCGCGCTGGTTCCTCCGCTCCTCCTCGACGCCGACGGCACTGATGAATGAGCTGCTGAGCGGACCCGCCCCGTATCTCTCGGGAGCCGTGATCACGGCGGTCCCCGACGGTGCGAAACTCGGCGACTCGAACGTGGTGACGATCGAGAACGGCGTCGCTCATGTGTCCCTGGGACCGCAGAGTCCTGCCCCGTCCGACCGCGAGAAGGGGCTGATCCGGCAGCAGATCGCCTCGACTCTGCAGGTCATCCCCTCGATTTCGAGTATCGAGCTGACAATCGGCGGACAGGCTGTCGCGGCGAGCCTGCAGCCGAAGACGGATTCCTCGGTTCAGGTCGACGGTCCGCCCGTCGTCCTCGCCGACGATCGGATCTCTCGTGTCTCGGGTACGACCGTGGCCAAGGTCGAGAACAGCCCGAACCTGAAGAAGGCGAAAGCCAGCGACCCTGCCGTCTCTCTCGACGACTCCCTGTACGTGTACCTGCAGAACGACGGCAGGGTACTCATGAGGCTGAAGTCTGATGCTGTGGACTCGACGCCGATCCTCAAGGGCAAGAGACTTGTGAGGCCGAGCATCGACCGTTTCAACACCACGTGGACGGGGGAGGCTGAGAACAATGGCGAGCTCAAGGCGGTCGGCCGAGACGGGCAGGTCTTCACCGTCGCCGCCGACTTCCTCTCCGGCCGGCAGCTGATCGATGTCGAAGTTTCGCGCGACGGCACCCGGGTCGCGCTGCTCAGCCGCCACAAGGGCGAACCCGATCGGGTCGATGTCGTCGGTGTGCCTCGGGATAAGGCGGGCAACCCGGCCGACGGTCTGTCAGGAGACCCGATCACTGTGGGGGCGAACTTCGCCGAAGTCAAGGACGTGTCGTGGGCGGGTTCGACCTCCCTCGTCGCGCTGGCCGCGGAGGAGGGCGACAAAGTCCAGCCCTTCCGGATCGGAGTCACCGGTCCTTCCGCTCAGCTCGGAGAGGTCTCCGACGGCAGTCGCATCGCCGGCGGAGCCGATGGGCGGTCGATCCTCGTGACCAGCTCTCACGGAGCCCTCTACTCCTACAATTCCAATGCCTGGCAGCGGCTCGTCGACGTCGCGGCCGAGGATCCCTCGTATCCGGGCTGAGCATCCGCCGGCATAGTAGATTTCTCCCATGGGGCTGCTCGGGGAGATAGGCGAACTGCTCCTGCCTCGACGGTGCGCCGGCTGCGGGCGGGAGAACGTCTCGCTGTGCACGGCGTGCCTGCAGCTGCTCGCCGGCATTCCGCGAGCCATGGAACCGCGCTACGGGCAGATCCCGGTCGTCGGCATCTGCGAATACAATTCCCGCATCTCCCGGATGGTGGTCGGTTTCAAGGACGAAGGGCGTCGGGACATCCGTGACCCGTTGGCTATGGGCCTGGCCCGGTCGATCGTCGCGGCTCTCGATCTCATCGGGTATACGGGCGGTCCGATACGACTCTTCCCCGCGCCCAGCTCCGACCGGGCACGCCGTCGGCGCGGCGGCTCGCATACGGTCTCACTGGCTCAGCGGGCGGCGGAACTCGCCCCTGAGCTGCCGCTCGAAGTCCACGATGTGCTGCTGGCACGCCGTTCCCGCGACCAGGTCGGCCTCGGTGCGAAGGACCGGGCGCAGAACGCCGCGAGAACGCAGTATCTCAATCGCGGCGAACTGGACAGGACGGTGGCCGCAGACACTGAGGATGCTTCGGCAGAGGCGCCGGCGGATCTTCTCATCGACGACTTCTCAACGACCGGCGCAACCTTGGCAGAAAGCGCACGATTACTAGCATCGGTGCAGATCAGACCTGCTGCCGGAGCCGTTCTGGGTCTCGGGCGCGGGGGCACTCGATTTGTCTCTCCCTTTACTGTATAACGGTGTTTACCCATCCAAGGGCATGGGATCGGACGAATCCGAAGAACGAGTCGCTAAGGACACATCATGGACATTGTTGTCAACGGCCGTCAACTGACCATCTCCGACAGCTTTCGCGCCCATATCGAGGACAAGATCGCGAAGGTCGAACAGCTCGCTCCCCGGGCTCAGCGAGTCGAGGTGCACGTCACTCACGAGAAGAACTCCCGCCAGCCGGAGACGAGCGAACGGGTCGAACTCACTGTAGTGGCGAAGGGACCGGCGATCCGGGCCGAGGCCATGGCCAGCGACAAGTATGCGGCACTCGATCTGGCCTGGGCGAAGCTGGTCGAACGACTCAGGCGGGCTCGCGATCGACACAAGGTCCCGCGTTCTGGGCATCACCGCAAAGAATCCACAGCCGAGGTGCTGGCTAAGATGCCTGTGGCCGATCCGCTGGATCCCGGTCAGGAGGCTGAGACCGCGGTGTCCGCGAACGAGAGCGCCGACCAGACCAACGGGCGGATCAAGGCCGAAGGCGACTCACCGGTGGTGCTGCGAGAGAAGACATTCACCGCTTCGCCCATCGGCATCGAAGAGGCGCTGAACCGGATGGAGCTCGTCGGTCACGACTTCTACCTGTTCATCGACGAGGAATCGAGCAAACCCTCCGTCGTCTACCGCCGCAAGGGCTGGAGCTACGGCGTGATCGCCCTCGACCACGACTTCGAAGAGGCCATCGACTGACCCTCCCATTTGCTACCTGACGGCGGCCCTGCAACCTCGCGCGAGGTTGCAGGGCCGCCGTCAGGTAGCAAATGGGAGGGAGTGGTGTCAGCGGGATGGCCTACCGTTGGACTATGCAGAAGATGACCTCGGCGGCAGCACGCCGAACCGCGATCGCCGCGACGGGACTCGACCGTCCTCGGCCGGACACCGTCACCGCCCGTCACCTCAAGTCCGCCTTCGCCACCATGGGCTTGGCCCAGATCGACTCGGTCGCCAAGGTGGTCCGGTCACACTATCTGCCCTTCTTCTCACGCCTGGGCCCGTACCAGCGCGCGACGCTCGACCGTCTCCTCTACTCCTCTCCGCGGATGGGCATCGAGTACTGGGCTCATGCGGCCGCCTTCGTCCCGCCGCAGACATGGATGCACTTCGAACGCACCCGCACCGAATGGTGGCGCAATGACTACGGTCAGCGCCACCCGGAGACCGGCGAGGGCTTCAGAGATCTGCAGGCCTCGGTGCTCGAGGTCCTCGCCGAGGGGCCGAAGTCGGCGCGCGGTGTGGCCGAGCTCGTCGAACACGACCTGCCCGAACGCCATCGCGGGCACTGGGGATGGAACCCCAGCCAGGTCAAGGTCGCGCTCGAAGCCCTGTTCGCCGGCGGCATCGTCAGCAGCTCCGGGAGAAACGATCACTTCGAACGCATCTACGCCCTGACGCGGGACGTCTGCGCTGATCTGCCCGAGATCCCTCTGTCCTACGGCACCGACGACGATCCGCATCTCGGCCTCGACCCGGAAGCGGCTCGGACCCGCGGCGTCTCCGGAACGAACAACGATGTCCTCGAACTCACTCGCACCGCCGCCCGCGCGCTGGGCATCGCCCGTCCAGATGACCTCGCCGACTACTTCCGGCAATTGCGCGCACCCACGGATGAGGCCATCACCGAACTGCTGTCGACGGGAGAGCTGCGAGAGGTCGAGGTCGCCGGCAGCCCGGCTCTGCGGTGGCACCAAGCACGCACCCCGCGCAGCGTCTCGGCCCGTGCCCTTCTGGCGCCCTTCGACCCGCTCGTCTTCTACCGTCCGCGCCTCGAATGGCTGTTCGACTTCCACTATCGGATCGAGATCTACACACCTGCGGACCGGCGGGTGCACGGATACTACGTCACCCCGTTCCTCCTCGGCGATCGGCTCGTCGGACGCGTCGACCTCCACAGGGATCGGGCGGCAGGCATCCTGCGCGCCCACCAGGTGACCTGGGAACCGGGGGAGGAGCACACCGAAGACCTCGTCGCCGAGCTGCGCGAGATGGCGATGTGGCTGGGACTGGATGCCGTGGAGCTCGAAGGCACTCACCTGCCATTAAGCTAGAGACTATACAGTCGTTCGAGTCGTTGTCCGGCAGTCATGCCGATTAGGAGAAAAGTGGCTAATTTCCTCGAGAAGCTTCTGCGCACAGGTGAAGGCAGAACTCTGAAGAAGCTCCGCCGATATACGGAAGCCATCAACCAGCTGTCCGATGAGTTCAGCGAGATGTCGGATACCGAGCTGCGTGAGGAAACCGGGCGGTTCAAGGAACGCTACAAAGACGGCGAGACGCTTGACTCCCTGTTGCCCGAAGCCTTCGCCGCCGTGCGCGAGGCGTCGAGCCGCACCCTGGGACTGCGCCACTTCGACGTCCAGCTCATGGGCGGTGCCGCTCTGCACTTGGGCAACATCGCAGAGATGAAGACCGGTGAGGGCAAGACACTCGTCGCCACGGCCCCGGCCTATCTCAACGCCCTGACCGGGGACCCGGTCCACATCATCACCGTCAACGACTACCTGGCCACCTACCAGTCCGAGCTGATGGGACGAGTGTTCCGCTTCCTCGGCATGGAGACCGGCTGCATCCAAGCGAACATGCCCTCGGATCAGCGGCGGAAGCAGTACGCCGCAGACATCACCTACGGCACGAACAACGAATTCGGCTTCGACTACCTGCGCGACAACATGGCGTGGTCGGCCGAGGAGCTCGTCCAGCGCGGCCACGCCTTCGCCATCGTCGACGAGGTCGACTCGATCCTCATCGACGAGGCCCGCACCCCGCTCATCATCTCCGGCCCCGCCGAAGGCGATGCGAACCGGTGGTACGACGAATTCGCAAAGGTCGTCAAGCGGCTCAAGACCGACCGTGACTACGAGGTCGACGAGAAGAAGCGCACCGTCGGTGTGCTCGAGCCCGGCATCGAACGTGTCGAGGACTACCTGGGCATCGGCAACCTCTACGACGCCGAGAACACCCCGCTCATCAGCTTCCTCAACAACGCCATCCGCGCCAAGGAGCTGTTCAAGAAGGACAAGGACTACGTCGTCCTCGACGGCGAGGTCCTCATCGTCGACGAACACACCGGCCGTGTGCTCAAGGGCCGCCGATACAACGAGGGTCTCCACCAGGCGATCGAGGCCAAGGAGAACGTCAAGGTCCAGGCCGAGAACCAGACCCTTGCCACGATCACTCTGCAGAACTTCTTCCGCCTCTACGAGAAGCTGTCGGGAATGACGGGTACGGCCGAGACCGAGGCCGCCGAGTTCATGTCGACGTACAAGCTCGGTGTTGTGCCGATTCCGACGAACAAGCCGATGCAGCGCGTCGATCAGTCGGACTTCGTGTACAAGAACGAAGTCGCGAAGTTCGACGCCGTCGTCGACGACATCGTCGAACGCCACGAGACCGGACAGCCCGTCCTCGTCGGCACCACCAGCGTGGAGAAGAGCGAATACCTCTCCAAGCACCTGGCCAAGCGCGGCGTCAAGCACGAGGTCCTCAACGCCAAGAACCATGCTCGCGAAGCCTCGATCGTGGCGATGGCGGGCCGCAAGAGTGCGGTCACGGTGGCGACGAACATGGCCGGCCGCGGCACCGACATCATGCTCGGCGGCAACGCCGAGTTCCTCGCGGTCGCCGAGATGGAGAAGCGCGGACTCGACCCGGTCGAGAACGAAGAGCAGTACGAGGCCGAATGGCAGGACGTGCTCAAGGCCGCCGAGGACAAGGTCAAGGAAGAGGCCGAAGAGGTCGTCGAACTCGGCGGGCTCTACGTGCTCGGCACCGAGCGTCACGAATCGCGGCGCATCGACAACCAGCTGCGCGGTCGTTCCGGCCGTCAGGGCGATCCGGGTGAGTCTCGCTTCTACCTGTCGCTGACCGATGACCTCATGCGACTGTTCGGGTCGGGAGCGGCCGAACGGATCATGGCGACGGCGAACGTGCCCGACGATGTTCCGCTGGAGTCGAAGATGGTCTCCCGCGCGATCCTCTCCGCGCAGTCCCAGATCGAACAGCGCAACGCCGAGCAGCGCAAGAACGTCCTCAAATACGACGACGTCCTCAATCGTCAGCGCACCGTCATCTACGACGAACGCCGTCGCGTCCTCGACGGAGCCGACCTCGAGGAACAGGTCGCGGGCTTCCGCGAGGAGGTCATCGACGCCTACGTCGCTCAGGCCACGACCGGCCCGGTCGAGGACTGGCAGATCGACGAGCTCTTCGACGCCCTCGGCAAGATCTACGAACCCTCGATCACCTCCGAGGACCTCGCTGAGGAAGTCGGCGGTCTGGGAAATCTGTCGAAGAACCAGCTCAATCGGGAGATCCAGTCGGACCTCGAACTCTTCTACTCTCAGCGTGAGGAAGAGCTCGGAGAGGAAGCCACACGCGAACTCGAGCGTCGCGTGGTGCTCTCCGTCATCGACAAGCGCTGGCGTGAGCATCTCTACGAGATGGACTACCTCAAGAACGGCATCGGTCTGCGCGCGATGGCCCAGCGCGACCCGTTGGTGGAATACCAGCGTGAGGGCTTCGAGATGTTCACCACGATGCAGGACGGCATCAAGGAGGACGTCGTGCGCCTGACGAACACCCTCAAGGTGCAGGTGAGCACGAGTGCAGCCGAGTCCGGGGATGACTCCGAGGTCGAAGTGGACGCGGCTGAGTTGCGTCATACGACTCCGAAGATGCAGCTGTCGGCCCCGTCGGAAGACGGCTCCTCGTCGATCTCGGAATCCGAGGACGATGACGAACCGGCTCCGGCCAATCGTGCCGAGCGCCGAGCGAAGAAGAAAGCGAAGAGCTGACCTCATGGTCGCTCCTCCTCACATCGTCTGCAGCGCCGTCATCATCCATCGGGCGGTGAGCAGTTCGAGTCGCACCGCCACCGCCCGATAGCGGTTCGGGGTGCGCACGATGACCGTGACCTCCGCGACCGCGGGGCCGACCCGGCAGACGTGCGCTGTTCCTGGCTGTACCACCCGCGGCGACGTCAGCTCGGCCGGCGCCCGTGCCGGGGCGACCTCGGCGCGCAGCTGAGCCCGCTGATCGAGCCGAGCCAACAGCTCCGGGTCGACCCAGCGCGAGATCGTTTCGCAGCGTCGTACTCCTGAGAGTATCTCGAGGCACGCGACCGCCAACGAGGTTGCCGTGGCCGCAATGCGCTGCCTGTCATCGGCATCACCGCCGTCGCGGATGCGCGAATCGGCAGGTGCCGATGTCCGCAGTGGAATTCGAGAGCGCAGAGGCGCGGCCTGCGCCTGCGGCCTGGTGAGGGTGAGTGGGGCGGTCATTGCTGAATCTCCAATCTCTGTCCGGCGATGATGAGGCTGGGATCCGGCCCGATCGTGTCGCGGTTCGCGGTGTAGATGTCCTGCACGAGTTCCGGGACCTCGGCGGGACTGTCGGCGATCTCCTCGGCGATCGACCACAGACTCTCGCCGTCGTCGACGTCATGGACGCGCTGCTGTGTCTGTTCGGGGGAGTCGCCCGGGCGGCTTCTGGCCTCGGAGCCGGCTTCGTCCGAGCTGCTGCGGCTCGACCCGCCTTCGTCTGAGTCGCTGCGCTCCGGTGCCCGGTCGACAGCTTCGTCATCACCGGTCCCTTCGCCGTGGTCATCCTCGTTCTCATGGGCCGGAGGGTCGGTCGGCCACCCCGGATCCCGGACCTTGTCATCGGTCGGCACCTCATCAGCCCCCGACGAAGAATCGGGGGACCCCGGTGTCGAAGGGCGCTCTGCGCTGGTCGGCCAGCCGGGGTCGACGGGAGCCGCGGCCGCCGGCTCAGCCCCTGTCGGGTTCGCCGCACCGGTGGACTCCATGCTCATCGCCGGAGCTGCGTTCGCGGCCTGCACCACAACCGCGGTCGAGGCCACGGCGAGAACGCTTGAGGTCAGGAGGCGCGGCATCACCCTGATGACGGCCCTGGCCAGCAGTGCCCGGATGCGACCGGACGGGAGAATTCGAAGCAGCAGTGCGGCGACGGAGACGAGGCCGAGTCTGGCGAACGCAACGGCCGCCGCACCGACGACGGCGAGGACGATGAGGTCGGTCGCGGACCATGGCCGAGGGATCGAGGCCCACGCCGTGACGAAGGAACCGAGCAGAACCAGCCAGCAGACGGCACATGCGATAAGACGATACATCTAGACATCCTCCATTGGATATTGATCTCAATGATGAAGTTAGATGCTGTTTGGTGTCAATAGACATCTGCTAACTACAGCAGTGTAGTTCGTTCGATGTTCCTTTCGAGTCTTGAATGTCGACTACAGCTGGGGCAGGCTTGACGATTATGGATGATCGCATAGATGCGCTCCTTGCCGACATCGAAGCCGCCGAGGCGACCGCCGGGCGGCATGCGCGACGCGGCGAACTCGGCGACGAGGTCGCGGCTCAGGCTGCAGAACGCACACTCGTGGAGCGGCTGCGGGGCGCCCTCGGCCAGAGGGTGAAGATGGTGCTGCCGATGCGGGAGATCGTCGGCACAGCAGACTTCCTCGGTCGAGGCATCATCGTCGTTGTCGGTGCGGAGGCGTCTGTCATCTCGATCGACAGCATCCGCAGCATGCGGACGGCCTCACGATCTCACCAGTTCGATGCCGGACCGCTCGAACGCCTGGGGATGGGATCGGCTCTGCGCCGGCTCGCTGCCGACCACACGGAGGTCTCGATCGACATCGTCGACGGACCGGGCCCAGTGCGCGGCCGCTGTGACCTCGTCGGCGCGGACTACGTCGAGATCGCGCAGCGAATCATTCCGTTCGCCGCGATCAGCGCTGTCCACTCCCGAGTCAATCCCTTCGGGTGAGATCGCATGACCGGAACGGGACGGCGAGAGACGCGGCAGGCGGTGTCAGTCCTCGATGGAGCCGGTCTTGATCTGGTATTCGGTGCGTTCGTACATGCGCTGGATATACGCTTCGATCTCGGACTTCTCGACGCGCCACTGTCCGCGGCCGCCGACCTTGATCGCGCGGAGGTCGCCCGAACGGACCAATGCCCGGGCCTGTGCGATGGAGACATTGAGCAGTTCGGCCACATCGGTCAGTGGCAGGAAGCGGCTTTCGACGACCATGAGATGACTTCTCCCGTTCCGTATGTCTGTCTGCTTGTTGACCTCATTTGCCAAAAACATTGCTTTGGCATCATTTGATGCCCAATACTATCACTGGGAAAAAGTTTCTGTCATGGAATTCTCGTCCGATCTGGAGATGCAATGGAGCTCTCGAAACGTATCCGCCGACCCAAATGGACCGATGCCAGGCTCCTCGTAGGAGCGGTGCTCGTCGTTCTCGCCGTCGTCGCGACCTATCTGCTCGTCAGTTCGGCCAACTCGACGACCCGGGTCTGGGCGAGTGCGAGGGCGCTCGTCCCCGGCGAGGTGCTCGACCCCGCAGACTTGACAGTGGCCGAGGTCAACCTCGCCGACCTGGGCAGCCGATATCTGTCCGCCGAGGTGAATCTGCCCGAAGGCTCGAGCGTCCGCAGCGTCGTCGCCGCCGGTGAGCTGCTCGCCGCCTCGACGGTCGCCCCGCTGTCCGAGCTCGAGGGACGTGTGGTCGCGATCGACGTCGCGGGATCCGTGCCGAGCGTCGTCGATGCGGGCAGCCTCGTCGACGTGTGGTCGCAGCCCGAGCAGAACGGGCTCGATGACGATGGGGCCGGACCCGAGCAGATCGTCGACTCCGCTCCGGTCGCCCACATCACTCGTGACGTCGGCAGCTTCGGAGTCGGTGACGGGGCTCGGATCGAAGTCTTCGTCGGCACGGGGGACCTCTCTGCCGTGCTCGCCGCACTCGACGGACGCAGCGTGCTCTCCGTCGTCGGCGCGCCCTCGCCGAACTCGGGCGAGGGCGAGCAGTGATGACGCAGGTCCTGCTGGCCGTCGACTTCGAGTTCGACCTCATCCTCTTCGAACTGCTCAGCGACATCGACGATGTCACCATCGTGGCCCGTCCCGCCGACGAGGTGGAGCTGCTCGCCCACTGCCGCACCGGTGGCGCCGAGGTCGTCATCATCGGCCGCTACTTTCCCGGCCTCGACGCCGAGGTGGTCGCTGCGATCACGGCCACCGGAGCGAAGGTGCTCGGCTTCGGCAACGACGCCGAGGTGCTCACCGGGCTGGGCATCGGCTCCTCGGTGCGGACCGATGCCGATGCCACCGCGCTGGCGGCTGCCATCGAGGACATCCGCGACTCGATGATCGTTCCGCCCAGGCCGGCGGCGCCGCCGGGGCCTCCGGGAGGGCCGGGCAAGATCGTCACAGTGTGGGGAACCGGTTCGTCTCCGGGGCGAACGCTTCTCGCGGTCAATCTCGCCGACCAGGCGTCGCGGCAGGGGCAGAAGAGCGTGGTCGTCGATGCCGACACCGTCTCCGGGATGGTCGCAGCGACGCTCGGGCTGACCGAGGAGTCCTCCCATCTGGCAAGCCTGTGCCGCTCGTTCAGCGAGCGGCCGACCCGGCTCGATCCGGAATCGGTGCCGCATGCGGTCATCCGCGAGGGCTTTCACGCCATCACCGGGCAGACGCGACCGGAACGCTGGCCGGAGGTCCGCGCCTCCGTGCTCGATGCGGTGCTCCGACGGCTCGCGAAGATCTACGACCTCGTCATCGTCGACGTCAGCGACCGCATCGACCCCGACGACGACCTCGCCGATCCCTTCTATGATCGACACTGCGCGACGAGGGCGGCTCTCGACACCGCGGACATCGTCCTTGTGCTCGCCGCCGGTGAGCCGATCGGACTGCAGCGTCTGGTGAAGCTGCTGGGGACGCCGCGTGCGGAATCGCTGCGGGAGAAGATGCGCCTGGTGATCACGAAACAGCGCTCCAGCGCGGTCGGTTCGCCGGCCGAGGCGCGGATCCGGGAGGTCCTCGACCGGTTCGTCCGCGTGGCCCCCGACTTCGTGCTCAGCGACGACCGCGCGACTGCGGATGCGGCGATGCTGGCCGGGAAGACCCTGCATGAGCAGAATCCCCGCTCGGTGCTCGCTGCCGAGATCGCCGAGGTCGCCGCAGCCCTCGTGCCGAGTCGCAAGCGCACCCGGCGATCCCGACGGGTTCGGCACGGTTCGCGAGAGGTCTAGGATGGGACGCATGCCCATCCGCTGCTATATCCCGACCACTCTGACCGCGCTGCGATCGAGGCTGACCGACCTCCGGGCAGTCGCCCCCGACGAAGCGCACCGCGGACTGCGCGGAGAGGAAGCCGAAGCAGCCGAGTTCGATGCGCTGTGCATCGCCGCCGCGCTTGCGGCCGATGCGGCCCTCGAACCGTTCGCCGCCGTCGCCGAGGTGGACGCTCCGGATGCCGGGCTCGGGCCTCGCGTCGTCGTCGCCTACGATGCCTCCGATGCGAGCCCGCGCGAAGCGCTGACCGAGGGCTTCGACCTCATCGCACTCGCGGAGGTCGACATGGATGCTGTGGCGAGCTTCCACCTCGATGAGGAGGCGGATTGGGACGAAGCCGTATCGCTCGCCAGGGAATCAGGGCCGACGGCAGCCGCGGATCGCCTCGGCGAATCGGATCTGCTGTGGTACGACGCGACAGAACTCGACCAGCTGCTCAGCGAACTCGGCTGAGCCGACCGACCGAGACTGATCGGCCGATTCCGGCCAGCCGACCGGCTGAGCCGGTCTCGACACCTCGGCTCAGGCAGTTTCGAAGCGCTGGAGACGATCGCTCAGCCGCTTCTGCAGGATCGGCACGACGGCCTGTTCGATCATCGCCCCGAACATCGGGATCGACGAACTGATCTCGGCGTGCGCGGTCAGCTTCGTCGCTGACTCCACCTCGTGGAGCTCGAGGACCGCATCGATTTCGACCGGCACCCCGGCCGCACGTGCGGTCATGCGGACCTCGGCATCGGTGCCGAGGACGTCTCCGGGAATCATGTAGACCTCGACGAGCTCGGTCTCCGAAGGCAGCCGGGACGCCAGCGCGGAGGGCAGCTCGGTCTTGGGCATCGGTGTCCGCACGGTCATCTCGGTGTCGGGATCGATGTGTTCGGCACTGGCTTCGGATCCGAGCTTCTCCCAGACTGCGACATCGGCGAGTTTGGTCAGAAAAGTCGTCAGATCTTCCGCATAGTCATGATTGAGAGTGAGAGTTCGCATAGCTTAAGTCTGCCAGCGAACTGACGCTGCTCCGCGGCATGCCGCTCGGCGTGCCTTTCTCGTTATTTGGGCATAGTGTTGGTGATGGCGGTTCGACGGCGAACCGAATGACGATTGCCCGCTGATCATAGAGGTGACAAGGTGACTCAGGTCTCAATTTCGGACATTGCAGAAGAGTGGAGGACGCTGAGAGGGCAGAGTGCCCCGGAGAATTTTCTCGACGCTTACTACCCGCGGTTCGAATCGGGAGCCATCGACCCCCAGGCCTATGCCGCCGCGGCCGCACGGCACTTCGCCTTGGGCACCCGCTACGACGGTGAGTCTCCGGCCATCGAGATCTACAATCCCGCCGTCGACTCCCCGGAGTTCAAGGACAACCACACCGTCGTGGCCATGGTGCTCGCCGACATGCCCCACCTCGTGTCCTCGATCGTCAGCGATCTGGCGGCGAATGGGCGCGCCATCCGCCGCGTCCACCACCCCATCATCACCGTGATCGGGTCCGGGGCGAACGAATCGATCGTCTCTCCCGCCGAGGCGCCGGCGCTGAGCGCGGACACCGCGAGCATTCCGCGGGTCTCCGAAGCTCCCGACGCGAGGACCCCCGATGCACCGCAGCAGCAGTCATGGATCCGCCTCGAGATCGATCGGATCCCAGAGGAGGACTTCGCCGCACTCGAAAAGCGACTGCGCGGAGTCCTCGACTACGTCACGGCCGCTGCCCGGGACGCTCAGACCATGGCGAGCAGGGCCAAGGACATCGCGGCCGAACTCAGCAGCCAGCCGCCGCGTCCCGAACTCGCCTCCGAAGCCGAGGCCGCCGCCGAACTGCTGAACTGGCTCGACGGTCACTTCACGTTCCTCGGCTACCGCGAGTACGACTACACTCACGACGCCGAACACAGCACCCTCGAGCCGATCGAACACACCTCACTGGGCATCTCCGCACTGCGGCCCCTCGCCGCATCACAGCTCAGCCGCGCGGTCGCCGCGAAAGCCCTCGAACCGCACGTTCTGGTGCTGACGAAGGCGAACTCCCGGTCGCGGGTCATCCGCTCCGCGTTCATGGACTACATCGGGGTGAAGACCTTCGACGCCTCCGGCGAGATCGTCGGCGAACGCCGCTTCGTCGGAGTCTTCAAGCCCGAGTTCTACAACGACAGCGTCCTCAACATCCCCGTCATCGACCGGAAGGTCCGCCGGATCCTGTCCGCGAGCGGTTTCCCTTCGGGCTCGCACTCGGCCAATGAGCTGCTCGGGGTGCTTGAGAACTACCCGCGCGAGGACCTCCTCCACGAAGACACCGAAGAGCTCTTCGACGTCGTCATGGAGATCGTCGACATGCAGGAGCGCCGCGAATCGCGCGTGTTCGTCCGCGCCGACCCCTACCAGCGATTCGCCTCGGTCATCCTCTACCTTCCGCGCGACCTGTACAACACCGATGCGCGTGTGCGCGTGCAGGAGGTGCTGCGCGAGTTCTACAACGCCGAGAGCGTCGACTTCGACGTGCTGCTGAGCGAATCCGCTCTGGCTCGAATCCACTTCGTCGCCCGCGTCGCCCGCGACGCGAAGCTGCCGGAGATCGACCCCGAACGGGTCGAATCCCGCATCGTCGGTGCAGTTCGATCCTGGTCGGAGGACGTGCACGCTTTCCTCACCCCGTCCGAGACCGGTGAGTCCGGGGGCGCGAATGCCCGAGCCGACCTGTGGTCGAAGGCCTTCCCACCCAGCTACGGTGAGCATCACACCCCCACCGAGGCGGTCGCCGACGTCGCACGGTTCGAGGCCCTCGAAGCCGGCACCGGTCCTGCCGTCCGCCTCTACCGTCCGGAACGCTCGGCCGACGCCTCCGTGCGACTCGTGCTCTATCGTCGTGATCGTGTCGGCCTCTCCAAGGTGCTGCCCTACCTCACCGCCTTCGGCGCAACCGTCGTCGACGAGCGCCCACACGAGCTCGACCTCGCCGACGGCAGCCACCGGTACATCTATGACTTCGGTCTCAGCTTCGACGAGGAGCTGACCGGGAACGCCTGCGAACGCGTCTCGGACGCGTTCATGGCCGGCTGGGAAGGCAAGAAGGAAGCGGGAGTCTTCGACCGCCTCGTCGTCGCCGGCCTCAGCTGGCAGCATGTGACGATCATCCGGGCGCTCGGAAAGTATCTCCGTCAGGCAGGGTTCACCTATTCCGACAACTACGTCGGTGAGGTCTACAGCGACAACCCGGAGATCTCGAAGCTGCTCGTCGACTACTTCGAAGCGAAGTTTGACCCCGCGGCCGACGACGCCGGCCGCGACGAGCGGATGCAGACGATCGACGACGCGATCGAGGCTGCACTCAGCGACGTCGCCAGCCTCGATGCCGACCGTGTGCTGCGCTCCTCGCTCGAGCTGCTGCGAGCGACACTGCGCACGAACTACTACATCGACGAATCGGGTGAGCTGCCGACGGCCCTCGTGCTCAAGATCCGGCCGACCGAGCTCAGTTTCGTGCCGAAGCCCAAGCCGGCGCTGGAGATGTGGGTGTATTCGCCGCAGGTCGAAGGCGTGCATCTGCGCTTCGGCACCGTCGCCCGCGGCGGACTGCGCTGGTCGGATCGGCGCGATGACTTCCGCACCGAGGTCCTCGGCCTCGTCAAGGCGCAGATGGTCAAGAACGCACTCATCGTGCCGACCGGAGCCAAGGGCGGATTCTTCCCCAAGCAGCTGCCTCCGATGAGCGACCGCGACGCCTGGATGGCTGCCGGGCAGGCCGCCTACGAGGTGTTCATCGAAAGCATGCTCGAAGTCACCGACGACCTCACCTACGGCGCCGATGACAACTCGGTCGTCGTCCACCCCGACCGCGTGGTCTGCCACGACGGTGACGACTACTATCTCGTCGTCGCTGCGGACAAGGGCACGGCGCGCTTCTCCGATGTGGCCAACGCGATCGCCGAACGTCGGGGCTTCTGGCTCGGCGACGCCTTCGCCTCCGGCGGTTCCGTCGGCTATGACCACAAGGCGATGGCGATCACCTCGCGCGGGGCCTGGAAGTCGGTCGAACGGCACTTCCGCGAGCTCGGCCTCAACACCGCGGCCGAGGACTTCACAGTCGTCGGCATCGGCGATATGAGCGGCGATGTGTTCGGAAACGGCATGCTCCGCAGCGAGCACATCCGCCTCGTCGCGGCCTTCGACCACCGCGACATCTTCCTCGATCCGAATCCCGACGCCGCGAGCAGCTTCGGCGAGCGTCGGAGACTCTTCGATCTGCCGCGCTCGAGTTGGCAGGACTACGATCGGGAGCTGATCTCCACCGGCGGCGGCGTCTTCTCCCGCTCGGCGAAGTCCGTCGACCTCAGCCGAGAGGCCGCAGCGGCGCTGGGAGTCGAACCCGGACGACGCAGCCCTGCCGACCTTATGTGCGAGATCCTCAAGGCACCCGTCGATCTCCTCTACAACGGCGGCATCGGCACCTACATCAAGTCCTCGGAGGAGTCCCACGCCGAGGTCGGAGACAAGTCCAACGATGCGATCCGCATCAACGGTGAGGACGTCCGCGCACGGGTCATCGGCGAGGGAGGCAACCTCGGTGTGACTCAGCTGGGTCGCGTCGAAGCCGCGCTCGGCGGCGTCGAGGTCAACACGGACGCGGTGGACAATTCCGCCGGTGTCGACAGCTCCGACCACGAGGTCAACATCAAGCTGCTTCTGCGCACCCTGCTGCACAAGGGCGCGTTCGCCGCCGAGGATCGGGAGGATGTGCTCCTGTCCTTCACCGACCAGGTCGCGGACCGGGTGTTGGCGAACAACTACGCCCAGAACGTCGTCCTCGGCGAGGCCAGGGCGCAGACCGAATCGATGTCGGGCACCTACGGCCGGATGCTGGGCTACCTCGAAAAGCACGCCGACCTCGACCGTGCCGTCGAGTTCCTGCCGAACGCCGAGGAACTGGCCAAACGCGAGTTCAGCTACTACGTGTCTCCTGAGCTGGCCGTGCTGTTGGCGTATGTCAAGATGCACGCCGCCGATGAGATCCTCGACAGCGTCGTCCCCGACGAGACCTGGATGCGCAGGGAACTCGTGTCCTACTTCCCGGATGCGCTGCAGGAGAAGTATGGGGAGCTCATCCCCGAACACCCTCTGCACAGGGAGATCGCGACTGCGAAGCTCGTCAACCGCCTCGTCGACCGCGGCGGACTGACCTACGTCTACCGGATGCTCGAGGAGACTCCGGCCTCGGTGCCGCAGATCGCACGCGTCTTCGTCGTCGTCTCGGCGATCTTCGGACTCGACGACTACTTCGACGCGGTGTGCGCCCTCGACAACAAGGTGCCCACCGAGGTGCAGGTGGCACTCCAGCATGACTATGTGCGCCTGCTCGACCGTTCCTCGCGGTGGCTCGTGCAACAGGCCCCCGACACCCTCGACGTCGATTCCGGCATCGAGATGTACGGCAAGGTCGTCGAGGCGCTGCGCTCCAGAGTCCCGGATCTCGTCGACGGATACGACGCGGAGACCATGCAGGCGAAGGCGCAGGGCTATATCGATCAGGGTGTGCCGGAGGAACTGGCGTGGCGCGCCTCGGCGCTTCTCGACGAGTTCGTGCTGCTCGACATCACGCAGCTGGCCGCCCGCACGAACGAATCCGCGGAGGACGTCGCCGAGGTCTACTATGCCGTGAACGAACGGTTCTCCGGTTCGCAGGTGCTCACCCTCATCGGCAACCTCGACCGCAGCGATCGGTGGTCGGCGCTGGCCCGCGGGTCGATGCGCGATGACTTCTACGCCGCGATCCTCTCGGTCGCAGGGACTGTCCTCGAAGCCACGGATTCTCCGATCTCGGGTTCTCCCGACGACCGCGCGAAGCAGCGGCTGGCCGAATGGCTCGACCGCAACGAGACCGTCGTCGGCCGGGTGCTCGAGACCACGGAGACGATCCTCGGCCTCGACACCGTCACCCAGGCGCCGCTGTCGGTGCTGCTGCGGTCCCTGCGGTCGATGGTCCGGTCCTCGGCATGGGAGAGCGAACACAGCGTCTGATCCTCGCGATCGCTCGGGTCGAGGCAGCGCCCGGGATGATCGTGATCAGTGATAGCGTCTGATCATCGAATGTTCAGCAGACCCGGGGGAGACCCGGGTCTGCTGTTCTCACCTGAGAGGAACACATGGTGCTCAATGAACTGCTCGCGGCAGAGGGGCTGACGAACGAGTCGGACGTCGAACAGATCCACCTGCTCGTCGGTGACTGGCAGCTGATCGCCGACCTCTCCTTTGCCGACCTCGTGCTGTGGGTGCCTTCGCCCAGCGGTGCCTACACCGTCGTCGCGCATGCGCGTTCGACGACCGGAGCGACGCTGTTCAACCGCGACCTCATCGGCGCCCGCGCGACCGGTCTGGAACGGGAGCTGCTCGACGAGGCGGCCGACTCCCACACCTACGTCACCCGAGTGTCGAAGGCCAGGGAGCTCGGAGTCAGCGCCGGTTCGGACGAGGTCGACATCCTCGCCGAGGCGGTCCCGATCGTGCGGCATTCCCAGACGATCGCGATCGTCGTCCGCTACTCCGAGGAGGTGCGCCGCCGGGGTTCGTCACGCCTGGAGAAGTACTACCGCGAGACGGCCATGGCGCTGATGCGGATGATAGTCCAGGGGACCTTCCCCGACCGTGATGCCCCGAGCGGAGTCCGACACGGGGAACCCCGGGTCGGCGACGGCATCTTCATCCTCGATCGGGACTCGCACGTCCAGTACGCCTCCCCGAACGCCGTATCGCTGATGCACCGACTCGGGCACGGGGGTGAGATCGAGGGCAGCTATCTCGCCGAGGTGGTCTCCAGCCTCGGGGCCGAACTGCGGCAGGTCGATGAGACGCTGCCGCTGGTGCTCACCGGCAGGGCACCTTGGCGTACCGAGCTCGAGGTCGGACGTACGAGCATATCCCTGCGCGCGATCCCACTGACCGACGAGGGGGAGAGGCTCGGGGCGATCGTCCTGGCCCGCGACGTCTCCGAGATCCGCCGTCGCAAACGCGAACTCCTCTCCCGAGATGCGATGATCAAGGAGATGCACCACCGGGTGAAGAACAACCTGCAGACCGTCTCCGCCCTGCTGCGGCTGCAGACTCGGCGCATCGACAGCCCCGAAGCCAAGAGTGCCCTGACGGAGGCGATGCGTCGGGTCTCGATCATCGCCGTCGTCCACGACGTCCTCAGTCAGGGGGTCGAGTCCGAGGTCGACTTCGACGAGGTCGTCGACAAGGGCCTGCGCCTGACTCCGGAGCTGACGAGTCCGCTGGTGCACATCGAACTCAAACGGTGCGGCAGCTTCGGCGCGATCTCCTCGGCCGATGCGACCTCGTTGGCACTGGCGATCACTGAGCTGATCACGAACGCCATCGAACACGGATTCCCCACCGAGAAGCAGGACAGCTTGGAGCCGGGGGAGACGCTCAACGGCCATGTGTGGGTCACCCCGCAGCGCGACGGCGATCATCTGCAGGTGACGATCGCCGACGACGGGGTCGGACTCGGTGAGACGCAGAGTCCGGGCAACGGGCTGGGCACCCAGATCGTGAAGACCTTGGTCTCGGCGGATCTGGCCGGCTCCATCCAGTGGCAGGCACGCGAGGGCGGTGGCACCGTCGCCATACTCGACGTCCCGCTGCGGCCCGACTCGTACGACTGAGTTGCCCGGCATCACGGGGAGGCCAGAGCGTCAGCGAGAGATCGCGGGCGTGTTACTCCGTTACCGGAGAGCCATACTGGCCATCAGCCGCAGATCCGGCGGACATGACTGAGTCCCTTGTCCGGACGGCGAATCATCGTCGTCCGGACAAGGGACTCGGCTGCGTCTGCGGAGGTCGGCGCGGGGCCGGTGGGCCCTCAGCCGGCGCGACGGGCGCGGGCGGCGCGACGCTTGAGCGCGCGACGCTCGTCTTCGCTCAGACCGCCCCAGACTCCGGCATCCTGACCGGATTCGAGAGCCCACTGCAGGCAGGTCTCTGCGACTTCACAGCGGCGACAGACAGTCTTTGCCTCCTCGATCTGGAGCAGCGCGGGTCCGGTGTTGCCGATCGGGAAGAAGAGCTCCGGATCCTCATTGAGGCATGCTGCACGGTGTCGCCAATCCATGGTGACCTTTCGACGAATTCAGTGAACGCGGTTGACCACGCCCGAATTCCGGGCGCGCAACTCTCTCAGACAAGGTTCACATACGGCAATTGGGCGCACAAGGGTCCGGCAGTGTGAAATTTCTGACAAATATTTTCCCTATTGTCCTGCTATGGACGCCTTCGCGCAAATCAGTCCGAGATGCGTCTTCAGGCCCTGGTCACGGGCGCTCCGCCTAGACTGGCACACGCAAGCAGACAGCACGTGAACCAATGGAGGACACATGACAAACGACCTCGCCCGCCCCCGCATCGTCTCCGTCGCCGGGCACACTCCGCAGATCGATCCCGGGGCCTTCGTCGCCGCCGGCGCCACCCTCGTCGGAGATGTCCGCGTGAAGAAGGGAGCGAGCGTCTTCTACGGCTGCGTGCTGCGTGCCGAAGCCGCTCCGATCACGATCGGTGAGGACTCGAACGTCCAGGACAACACCGTGATGCACACCGATGCCGGCAAGCCCGTCGTCATCGGCGCACGCGTCTCGATCGGTCACCAGGCGCTCGTCCACGGGGCGAGCGTCGACGACGACGTCCTCATCGGCATGCATTCGACGGTGCTCAACGACGCCCACATCGGCAGCGAGTCCCTCATCGCCGCCGGCGCCGTCGTCCTCGAGGGCACCGACATCCCCGCCCGTTCCCTCGTCGCCGGGATCCCGGCGAAAGTGCGCCGGGAGATGACCGACGACGGTGTGGAGAAGGTGCGTGCGAACGCCCAGTCGTACGTGCGACTGTCGACCCTGCACAAGGACACCGCCGAGGTGGTCGACGAGGGCTGAATCCGACACCGCGGGGGCTGCCGATCCGACACCCCGGGGGCTGTCAACCCGACACCGTGATGGCGGCCCGTCCGCCATTCGCCAGGTCGGGGGCGATTTGAGACAATCACAGTGTGAGTACAGAATTTGATTCCACTGCAGATCGTGTCGTCATCATCGGCGGCGGCCCCGGCGGCTACGAAGCCGCTCTCGTCGCCGCGCAGCTGGGTGCCGATGTCATGCTCATCGAGGAGAACCGCTGCGGAGGATCCGCAGTGCTCACCGATGTCGTGCCCTCGAAGTCCCTCATCGCCACGGCGGAGATGATGGACGAGATCGGCCGCTCCGGCGGTCTGGGAATCCGCATCTCCGACGCCGACACCCCCGAGGACGACGAAGGCATCGTCACCGCCGACCTCGAAGCCGTCAACAAGCGCATCCTGGCCCTGGCCGACGCTCAGGCCAACGACATCTACGAGGGGCTCATCCGCGCCGGGGTCAAAGCGATCCAGGGCAAGGCCACGCTCGCCGGTCGCGACCAGGTCCACGTCGTCGAGACCGGAGGCACCGAATACACCCTCGACGCCTCGACGATCCTGCTCTCGGTCGGTGCCCACCCGCGCGAACTGCCGAGCGCGCAGCCCGACGGAGAACGGATCCTCACCTGGACCCAGCTCTACGCCCTCGACGAGCTGCCCGCGCACCTCATCGTCGTCGGCTCCGGCGTCACCGGCGCCGAGTTCGCCTCGGCCTACCGGGCGTTGGGCACCGAGGTGACGCTCGTGTCCTCGCGTGAGAAGGTTCTGCCCGGGCAGGACGAGGATGCGGCCGACGTCCTCGAATTCGTCTTCCGCAACAAGGGCATGAACGTCCTCTCACGCTCTCGCGCCGCATCCGTGACCCGCACCGACTCCGGCGTCGAGGTCGTGCTCGCCGACGGTCGACGCGTCGAAGGCTCCCACTGCCTCATGGCCGTCGGCTCGATCCCGAACACCGAGGGCCTCGGCCTGGAGAAGGCCGGTGTGCGTGTGAACGACTCCGGTCACATCGTCGTCGACGGAGTCTCCCGGACCTCCCGCGCAGGCATCTACGCCGCCGGCGACTGCACCGGCGTCCTGCCGCTGGCCTCGGTGGCCGCGATGCAGGGTCGGATCGCAATGAACCACGCCCTCGGTGACGCGGTGCAGCCGCTCAAACTGCGCAACGTCGCCTCCAACGTGTTCACGGCACCGGAGATCGCCACGGTCGGCTTCACTCAGCAGAACTATCGGGAGAACCCGACGGACATCGACACCGTGATGCTGCCGCTGGACACGAATCCGCGCGCCAAGATGCTCGGGATCGAGGACGGTTTCGTCAAGATCTTCGCCCGCCGCGGATCCGGCTCCATCCTCGGCGGCGTCGTCGTCGGGCCGCGGGCCAGCGAGCTCATCCTGCCGATCACGATGGCCGTGGAGAACCGGCTCACAGTCGATCAGCTCTCCGCATCATTCGTCGTCTATCCCTCGGTGAGCGGTTCACTGACCGAAGCGGCACGGAAGCTCCACCGCCACCTCTGAGTCTCGGCGGCACGGCCTGCAGATCAGCGCGGGGAGGGAAATTCCGAAATTTCCCTCCCCGCGCTGTCGATCTCGGACCTCCTCGCCCGCCATGATGGTGTCTGGCCGCCCGGTCGCCGACTACTGATGGACCCCGACCCCGAGGCGGCCGCCCGGATCCTCAGCGCGATCAGCGCGGAGGACCACGGGCGGCTGCTCGCGGCATTGGTCAACCGGTTCCACGACTTCGACCTCGCCGAGGAGGCCCTCCACGATGCCGTGATCGGCGCAGTCGAGATGTGGCCCGGTCGAGGTGTGCCCGATCGTCCCCAGGCCTGGCTGATGGCCACGGCGAAGAATCGCGCGATCGATCGCATCCGCGCCGATGAGGTGCGTACCCGCCACCTCGCCAGACTGCGGATCGAGGAGGAGATGCGACCGGGCGACCATGACGATCACGCCGGCCGCCTCAGCGAGGAACTCTCCGGCGTGAACTTCCCCGACGAGCGGCTGGGGCTGTTCTTCACGTCCTCCCATCCGACCCTGCGGGAGGACGAGCGGATCGTGCTCATGCTGCGCTTCCTCACGGGCCTGACCACCGCCGAGGCGGCCGCTGGGTTCCTCGCGGAGACCGCGACGATGCAGCAGCGGATCGTGCGCGCGAAGAAGCGGATCACGACGACGGGCATTCCCTTCGCGGCACCCGTACCGGACTCACTCGTCGACCGGCTGCCGGGAGTGCTGCGTGTCATCAGCCTCATCTTCACCGACGGCATGAATGCGACCTCAGGTGCCACCCACACACGGGTCGATCTGCAGACGGAGGCGATCAGGCTGGCTCGGCTGCTCGCCGATCTCCTGTCGGCCGAGACGGAGGTTCGCGGTCTGCTGGCCCTGCTGCTGCTCACATACGCTCGTGGTCGTGCCCGGGCGACAGACGACGGGTCGCCGGTGCCGCTCTCAGTTCAGGACCGCAGCCAGTGGGACTCCCATCTCATCGCCGAGGGGATCGGGCTTGTCCGCACAGCCGCCGCTGAAGTGGGCGCTGGCGCCTACACCATTCAGGCTGCGATTGCGGCCCTGCACGCCGAAGCGGCGGATTTCTCAGACACGGACTGGCCGCAGATTCTCGTGCTCTACCGCATGCTCGCCGACCTCGACCCGTCCCCGTTGGTCGCGCTCAACACCGCGATCGCGCTCGGGCAGGTCTCGGGCCCCGAGGCGGCCCTGCGCGCTCTCGACGAGCTCGGTGAGGGCCCCGGCTGCGCAGGCACAGGCCATTCCACACCGCGCGGGCGATCATGCTGTCCGAACTCGGACGAGCAGGCGAAGCCGAGGAGGCGTATGCGGCCGCACTCGAGTGCCCGGGCAACAATGCCGAATCCGACTACATCTCTGCCCGGGCCGCCGATCTCTATCGGTGACCCGGGCAGGACTCTCACGAGGCGGGAGGCCGCACGCGGCAGTCCACCTCACGGCTGGAATCAGGCGGCGAAGCGGATGATCGTCTCACCGGACTTCACAGCGGCTCCGGCGTCGACGAGCACCTCGGAGACGGTGCCCGAATGCCCGGCCTTGAGCGGCTGCTCCATCTTCATCGCCTCGATCACGGCCAAGGTGTCCCCGGCCTCGACGGTGTCACCGGCACCGACGGCGACGGAGACGATGGTGCCCTGCATGGGGGCGGCCAGCGCGTTCGAATCGTCGGCGAGCTGGGCACCCTTGTGGCTGGTGAGACCGCGCTTGCGGCGCGGCACGCTCGGGCTGGGGACGTGGCCGAGATCGGAGATGACGTCCTTGGGCACCGAGACGGTCATCCGTCGGCCGTCGACCTCGACGACGACGCTGAAGCTGTCGGCTGCAGTACTCATGAGATCTCCCGTGTGCGGATCGGTGAGCGGATTGACGAAGGCGGTCTCGAGCCAGTTGGTCCAGACCTTGAAATCGGTGGCGAAGGCCTTGTCGGAAACGAGCACCCGATGCAGCGGGAGCAGAGTCGACACGCCTTCGATGCGGTACTCGGACAGTGCGCGGCGGGCCCGTGCAAGAGCCTCATCGCGAGTGGCTCCGGTGACGACGAGCTTGGCGAGCATCGGGTCGAAGTCGGTTCCGACGACGCTGCCCTCGCCGATGCCCGAGTCCAGACGCACACCGGGACCCGAAGGAGCCCGATAGCTCTTCACGATGCCGGTGGCGGGGAAGAACGTCGTCGGATCCTCGGCGTTGATCCGGAACTGGAAGGAATGTCCGCGCACGGCCGGGAACTCATCCGGCAGGGTCTCGCCCGAGGCGATGCGCATCTGCCAGCCGACGAGATCGACTCCGGTGATCTCCTCGGTGACGGTGTGCTCGACCTGGATGCGCGCATTGGCCTCCATGAAGATGATCGTTCCGTCCTCGCCGAGGAGGAACTCACACGTCGCGGCGCCGACGTAGCCGACATGGGCGAGCAGACGTGCCGAGGCCTCGGAGACGATGCGCTCCTGCTCGGGAGAGAAGAACGGAGCAGGCGCCTCTTCGATGATCTTCTGGTTGCGACGCTGCAGGGTGCAGTCGCGGGTGGACACGATGCGGACATTGCCGTGGGCGTCGGCCAGGCACTGGGACTCGATGTGTCGGGGGCGCACGATCTGCTTCTCGATGAGGCATTCGCCGCGGCCGAAGGCACTCTGCGCCTCACGGGTCGCAGCCGTGTAGGCGGACTCGAGGTCATCGGCGGAGGCGCATGCGCGGAAACCTCGCCCTCCGCCTCCGTGGACGGCCTTGACCACGATCGGGTAGCCGATCCGGTCGGCCACCTCGGCGGCCTCTGTCAGATCGGCCACGGCACCGTCGGATCCGGGCGCGACCGGAGCGTCGACGGCCTCGGCCACGGTTCGGGCCCCCGACTTGTCACCGAGCAGTTCGATCGCTGCAGGGGGAGGACCGATCCAGGTCAGTCCCGCATCGATGACCGCCTGGGCGAAGAGGGCGTTCTCGGCCAGGTAGCCGTATCCGGGGTGGATCGCGTCGGCGCCGGAGCGTTTGGCCAGCGCGAGGATCTTGTCGACATCGAGGTAGGTCTCCCCGGCTCCGGACCCGTCGAGCAGCCAGGCGTCGTCGGCGAGGTCGACGAAATCGGCATCGGAATCGGCACGGGTGTACACGGCGACGGCCTTGATGCCGAGGTCATGGGCGGCCCGGATGATGCGCAGAGCGATCTCACCGCGGTTGGCGATGAGGACTCGGCGGACGGCTGCCGTCGGCACCGTGGTGTTCAGTGCTGCGGTCGTCGTCTCGGGGAGGACTGTGGTCATGGCGCTCCTTTGTATGATCACAGAACAATTTAGAGAAGCCCACCAAGCCTTTGTAGGACAGCGATAAAAAGTTCGAGCGAAAACTTCAAAGGGATCGGGCGTGTCATGCCGCCTTGACCGATCCTAGCGCTTCGACGACCACAGATCCGGCCAGAACAGCCCCATGTCGGTGACCGCTTCGCGCACCACGGGCAGACTGAGTCCGAGCACGGTGAGATGATCGCCGTCGAGGCGGTCGACGAAGGCGCCGCCGTAGCCGTCGATGGTCAGTGCTCCGGCGACGTGGAAGGGCTCCTCGGTGGCGATGTACGCCTCGAGTTCGTCCGGGGTCGGAGTGCCGATGAGCACCGAGGTGGTCGATCGCCGCGAACGCAGATCGGACAGCTCGAAGTCGACCGCCGACGTGTCACCATCGCGACTGCGTCTGAGCACGGCGACCGTGTGACCCGAATGCAGCTGCGTCCACTGACCGGCGATGTGAGTCCACACGGCACGGGTCCCTTCGGCGTCGCCGGGTTTGCCGATGGGGCGACCGTCGAATTCGAGGAGGGAGTCGCCGGCGATGACCACGATCGTCTCGGCGCTCGAGAGATCCTCGGGCGGGGAGGCGGTGATCCGGTCGATGACGGCCCGGGCCTTGGCCTGTGAGAGTGCGATCGTGAGATCGCCGACCGTTCCGGAGAAGTCGGATTCGATGGCGCGTTCGTCGACGTCGGAGACGATGATGAGCGGGTCGATCCCGGCGGCGGTGAGGATCTGACGTCGGGCGGGGGACTGGGAGGCCAGGACGACGGGGATCACGAGGCGGCCGCCGGGCTGCCGGTTGCCGGGCTGTCGGTCTCCGCGGGCTCGACTTGCGGAGTGTCGGTGGCCGGGCTGTCTGGCTGCGGGGATGGCGAGAACTCGTGCCGACGTGCGGTCTCACCCTTCTCAGGCACATCGAGGCTGCGGTCGACGACGACCGGTGCTTCGATGCGTTCGGCGATCGCGGCGAGCAGGGTCGAGGACAGCTGCGCGTAGCCGAGTTCGCTGGGATAGCGACCCGATTCGTTGAGCAGGGACCGTCGCGTCGTCCCGCTCAGGGCCCCGGTCGCCCGGAGCGGAACGGCCCGCGCGGACAGTGCGGCCAGCCACTGAGATCCTGCCAGGACTCGGGAGGTGCGCCGCATCGACGTCTTGAGCGGATCGCGCAGACCTGGCAGGCCCCCGAGGTTGGGACAGACGAGGACGAAGACCGTGTAGCGGCCCTCGCGTTGGAGCCGGTTGATGGCCTGATTGAGGATCGGAATGCCGATCGTCGCCTGGATCGGGTGGATGATGTCGCCGGTGCCGATCGAGATGATGGCGAATCGCCGGGATTCGCTCCACTGCGCCGAGAGCTGCCGTGAGAGCCAGGGGGAGCGGAGCACCTCGTCGACCTGCTGGTGCAGATCCTCCGACAGGGCCGAAGGCCGTGCGGTCGACTGCACTCTCACGGTGGTGCCGAGCATGCGGGCCAGGCCGCGTCCGATGAGGGTGGGCGGTGCGTGCTCGGCATCGAGGTCGACTCCGCACAGCCAGGAGTCACCGATCACGGCCAGGGCGGCCGAATCATCATCGTCGCGGTGAGGCGGGGCGGCGATCACCTCGGCGATGGTGGGATACGGGCGGTTCTCGTCATCGTCGAAGGCGAGCCGAAGCGAGCCTGCCTGATGACGGAGGAGGCCCACCGCCGACGCCCCGGCGCCGAAGGCCGTCGCGCCCATGGTGGCCAACGTGTAGATGATGCGTTTTCCCACGGATTTCCCTCCTCAGCGGTCATCATTGCACCTTTGTCGGCGCATCAACAACTATTGTTGAGGCATGACCGATAACGACCAACAGCAATCCCCGAGCCGATTCCGTGGGGCGTGGGAGGCGTTCCGGCGAGGACGTGATTCCTCCCGCACCCAATCCGAACCCGCAGTCCAGGAGCCGCAGGAAGTCAGCCCCGAGGAGATCGCGCTCAGCCGCATCGAGGCCGAAGCCAAGCCGTACGTGTCTCCCGGCCTCAAGCTCGCTGCGGCCTGGTCCTGGCGGTCGATCGTCGTTCTCGTCGCCATCGGCGTGGCCCTGTGGCTGCTGTCGAAGATCTCGAGCGTCGTCCTTCCGGTGCTCATCGCACTGCTCCTCGCCGCGCTGCTCGCGCCCCTGACCGGATGGCTGGTGAAGAAGGGCATCCCTCGGGCCGGATCCGCGGCGATCGCCTTCATCGGCTTCATCGTCGTCGTGCTCGGCCTCTTCGGCCTCGTCGGTCAGCAGATCTACTCGGGCATGCCCGACCTCGTCAAGCAGGTCATCGCGGGTGTCTCCGGCATCAGCAGCTGGTTGGCGACGAGCCCCTTCGGGATCGATTCCTCGACGATCTCCGGCTATATCGACGAGGGCATCAAGACCGCCACGAACTTCTTCCAGAACAACAGCAGCCAGCTCCTCGGCGGCGCACTCGAAGCCACCTCATCGGTCGGCACGTTCCTCACCGGCATGGCCGTGTGCCTGTTCACGACGTTCTTCTTCCTCTATGACGGGCAGAACATCTTCAAATGGGTGATGGGGCTGCTGCCGATCCCGGCGCGTCCCGTCGCCACCGGTGCCGCGCAGCGGGGCTGGACCACTCTCGTCCAGTACGTCCGTGTCCAGGTTCTCGTCGCCGCCGTCGATGCCGTCGGCATCGGCATCGGCGCCGCGTTCCTCGGCATTCCGCTGGTCATCCCCATGACGGTGCTCGTGTTCCTGACCTCGTTCGTCCCCGTGGTCGGTGCGATCGCCTCGGGAGCCGTGGCCGTGCTCGTCGCCCTGGTCTCGAACGGTCTCATCGCCGCCGTCATCATGCTCGCCGTCGTCATCGCCGTGCAGCAGATCGAAAGCCAGGTGCTCCAGCCCTTCCTCATGGGCAAGGCGGTCTCCGTCCACCCGCTGGCCGTGATTCTCGCGGTCACCGGGGGCGGCTTCCTCTTCGGCATCGTCGGCGCCCTCTTCGCCGTTCCGCTGGTCGCCGTCGTCAACAGCGTGGTCAGCTACATCGTCCGCGCGGGCGGATCCGACGAGGCGGGTGACTCCGACGAGACGGGCGATCCGCCAGCAGATCCCGATGCGAGGGAGGCCGCCGAGGTGCTCGATGCCGCCGAGGAGCGACTCACCGAGGCGGTCAAGGACTCCGCGGCGAAGTCCGACGGTGCGTCGTCGACGGGGGAGACCGATGCCGCCGGAGCCGGAGCGGATTCCGCGGAATCCGCTCCCTCGGATCCGGCCGGACCGGATGAGAGCGGGCCGCATGGAGCCGGAGGCCGGAGGAAGTGAGAGCCGCCGCGGCATCTCGGTGAAAACGGCAGGTGACCTGAATGCGCAGGTGACCTGAATACACCGGGGCACACAGGTGATCTGAATACAGCAGTGGGCGGGTGACCATCACCCGCCCACTGCTGTCTGCGCTCCGGTCGCGTCGGTCAGCCGGTGAATGCCTCGACGGACTTGACCTTGACCTCGATGGTCTTGCCGTTGGGGGCCTCGTAGGACGAGGAGTCTCCGGCCTTGACGCCGAGTACGGCGGCACCGAGCGGTGACTTCTCCGAGAAGACGTCGATATCGGAATCGCCGGCGATCTCACGGTTGCCGAGCAGGAACCGCATCGAATTGCCTGCCACCTCGGCGGTGACGACGGTTCCCGGGGCCACGGTCTTGCCGTCGCCCTCGCTGGAACCGACCTTCGCGTTGCGCAGGAGCACTTCGAGCTGACGGATGCGTGCTTCCTGCTTGCCCTGCTCGTCGCGGGCGGCGTGGTAGCCGCTGTTCTCCTTCAAGTCACCCTCGTCACGGGCGGCTTCGATCTTCTCAGCAATCTCTGCACGACCCGGTCCGGAGAGATGCTCGAGTTCCTTCGACAGGCGGTCAAAGGCTTCCTGGGTCAACCATGTCTCTTCCTGGGTGACTTCCTCGGTCATGACTTCTCCTTCTTCGGTTCGGTGCACTGACGGGCGTGTCAGGCAACGAAAAAACCGGGCGTATGGGCACGCCCGGAAGTTGAATGAAACTACAGTATAACGCATCTGTCGTGAAAGACGATGAGCTGGGTCACTCCCGGAATGTCACGGCCGTGCGGTCGGTCACAGGCGAACGGCGAGTTCGGGGCCGAACCGGGTATGAAGCCGAGGCGAAGGGCCGTGCTATTCGAACCAGCAGGAGTCGACATGCCCCGATGCGGCCAGCTGCGTCGTGGCCAGATCGATGTCGAGCTGCCTCGGCGAATTCGGATCGTTGTCGGCAGCGGCCGGCACGGTCACTTCGGTGAAGCCGACGACCGCCTCGTTGTCGTTCGTGGCCTGGACGATGCAGTGCACATCACGGGTCCGGTCGGGAAATATTCCGACGGTGACCTGCGTTGAAGAGGAGTCGACAACCGAATAGTCGAGTGTGCGCGGCGTCGTCGGATCCGTCTGCGGACGGAAGGCCCAGACGGCGATGACCACGGCGACGGCGAGAACGGCTGCTGCGGCAATGATCTTCGACGTGCGGGTCAGGCCGCGCTTGGGCGTACGGGTCCGACCGTACCGATCATCCTGCAGCGGCCTGTCCACTGTTACCTCAGTCATTGAATTCCTTTTTGAGAACATCGCGCACTAACCTAGAGTAGTCGATTCTCTGCCCGCGATCATGTCAGCCGCGGTGCGGGCAGTGAGAGGTCGCCGGCTGATTCGAAAGGGACGATCAAGGACATGACTTCGCTTCCGTACCATGGGCTGCGTCTGCTGGCGGTCCATGCCCACCCCGATGACGAATCCTCGAAGGGTGCGGCCACGAGCGCGAAGTACGCATCACTGGGAGCCCGGGTCCTCATCGCCACGATGACCGGCGGCGAGGCGGGCGACATCCTCAACCCTGCGCTGCTCCAGTCCCCGAAGGCCAGCCGGGACATCGCCGGTCTCCGCCGCGAGGAGATGGCCGCCGCGGCCTCCGCGCTCGGAGCCGAACACGTCTGGGTCGGGCACGTCGACTCCGGTCTGCCCGACGGCGACTTCGACAATCAGACACCGCCCGGCTGCTTCTACCGGGTCCCCGACGAGGTGGCGATGCTGCCGCTCGTCCACATCATCCGCACCTTCCGCCCGCAGGTGGTGACCACGTATGACGAGCTCGGAGGCTACCCGCACCCCGATCACATCAAGAACCACGCGGTGACCATGGCCGCCGTCGCCGCAGCCGCCGATCCTGCCGCGCACCCCGAGCTGGGGGAGGCCTGGCAGGTGCAGAAGGTCTACTACAACCAGGACCTGTCGGCGAAGAAGTGGATCACCATCCACGAGAAGATGCTCGAGGCTGGACTCGAATCCCCCTTCGCGGACCACCTCGAGGACTTCAAGAAGCGGGACAACCAACGCAACAACTGGCTGAGCACCAGGATCGACTGCGGTGAGTTCTTCCCGTCCAGGGACAGGGCGCTGCTGTCCCATGCCACCCAGATCGACCCGGAGGGCGGATTCTTCTCCGCCTCACGCAAGGCCGCCCGCACCTATTGGCCCACAGAGGAGTTCGAGCTCGCCACCGACCTCACCGGCCGGGAGCCGCTGACGCCGGGAGTCGACTTCCAGGAGGATGACCTGTTCGCCTCTGTGACCTTCGACGACGGCCGCCGCGTCCCCGCAGAGGGAATGCTTCCGAAGTCGCCGGAAACTGAGACAGAGGCCGGGGCCGAGACCGGTGCCGAGGCCACGATGTCGACCGAAAGCGATTCCCCCGCATGATCCTCGCCTCCACCCCAGCATCGACGCCCGACGGCACCGCCCCTGACCCCGACCTGGTGACCCCGGGAACGATCGGATTCCTCGTCACCTTGGCCGTGGTCATCGTCGTGATCTTCCTCATCCGCGACGCCCTCCGCCGCGTTCGTCGGGTGCGGGCACGCTCCGGCACCAGCGACGCCTACCCGATTCCGCTGCGCAGGCATGTCGTGCCGAATCAGTCGACGCTCTCGGGCCCGGAAGAACCGGAAGCAGAGGACACATCCGCCGAGGCAGCCCCTTCCCCGGATGATGACGCTGGCAGCGTTGACACGAAGTCAGATGGCACACATGGCACTGGCGCAGAGTCAGAAGGCACTGAAGGCGATGGCACGAAGCCAGACGACGCCGACGGCTCTGACCCGAGGTCATGAACACACACGAGCCGGCCTGAACCGCTGGAGCTCAGTCCACTCAGCACACCGCGACAGCCGCGACGATGAGCGCGGCGAGGTGGCAGCCATAGCCGAAGATCGTCAGGATGTGGAAGATCTCGTGGAATCCCAACCACTTCGGTGACGGGTTCGGGCGTTTGATCCCATAGATCACGGCCCCAGCGATATAGCAGACCCCGCCGAGGACGATGAGGAGGCCGACGGCGGGAATCGTCTCCCAGATCTGGGGGATGTACCCGACTCCGGCCACACCGAAGCCGACGTAGATCGGAACGAAGAGCCACCTCGGCGCAGTGGTGAAGATCGTACGGAACGCCGCACCGAGAGCGGCGGCACCCCACAGCACCGACAGGAGCAGGATCGCCTGATCGGTGCGGAGCATGAGCACGGCCAGGGGTGTGTAGGTTCCGGCCGTGATGAGGAAGATGTTCGCGTGATCGAGCCGGCGCAGAACGAGGCGGGCTCGGGTGCGCCAGCGACCGCGGTGGTAGACGGCGGAGGTGCCGAAGAGCAGCATTCCGGTGATCGCGAAGATCGCGGCGGCGATGCGCGACTCGATCGTCGGCGAGATGATCACGAGGGCGAGTCCGCCGAACATCGCCAGTGGGAATGCGCCGGCATGGAACCAGCCGCGCAGCTTCGGCTTCACATGCCCGGCGAGCTTGGCCAGTTCGGCGCGCAGCGCGGAACGACGACGGGCGACGCGGTCCGGACGGGCCGGGAGCGCATTGTCACGGCCAGCGGCATCGGCTGAACGGGAATCATCGGGGACGAGTGCTGAGGACTCGGTGACCGGAGCATTCATGCCCCTATCGTACCGAGCGGGGCTGAGGCCTCATTCAGCGAATCCGGCTAGTAGTCTGTATGGTGTTCGAACCGACCCGCGACCAACGTGAAAGAGGACAGCTGTGGCTCGACCGGTGAACCTGCTGTATCGGCTGTACGAGCGACGGCTCAAACGCGAGCTCGACAAGTCGGTCCCGGTTCCGCGCCACGTCGGCGTCATCACCGACGGCAACCGCCGGTGGGCCAAGGAATTCGGTGCCACCACCGCCGACGGACACCGAGCGGGAGCGGCGAAGATCGTCGAATTCCTCGGCTGGTGCTTCGAGATCGACGTCGAGATCGTCACCCTCTACGTCCTGTCCAAGGAGAATCTTGCGCGTTCGGTCGACGAGGTCGAGATCCTCATCGAGATCATCTCCGATCTCGTCGAGAAGATCGCGGCCCTCGACGGCGTCGGCGTGCAGCTCGTCGGCGACCTCGACATCCTGCCCTCCGACCTGCGGGCGCGACTGGAAGCGGTGACGACGAACACCGACTGCGGAATGCGAGTCAACGTGGCCGTCGGCTACGGCGGTCGACAGGAGATCGTCAACGCGGTGCGCTCACTGCTCCGCACGCGCAGCGACGAGGGCACAGATCTTGAGACGATCATCTCGGAACTCTCACCTGAGCAGATCGGCGAACACCTCTACACGAAGGGGCAGCCGGATCCGGACCTCATCATCCGCTCCTCCGGCGAGCAGCGGCTCTCCGGCTTCCTCATGTGGCAGAGCGCCTACTCCGAGTTCTACTTCTGCGAGGCCTACTGGCCCGACTTCAGGCGCACCGACTTCCTTCGCGCCGTGCGCGACTACGGCCTGCGTCAACGGCGGTTCGGCAAGTAGGACGAACCGCCTCGGCGGGGGTGCGGGCATCGCCCATTCACACGAAGTTCATGACGCCGACTTTCCCGAACGCGCGTGCCGGTACCGATCCCGGCCGCGAACGGGGTTAGGTTGGCAGTAGTTGGTCGACACCAACCCGAGATCGGGGGATGTCAGAACCGGATCTCGGCGGAACTCACGCCACAGAGGTCCTCATGGCTAAAAATGTCCACACCTACGTTCTCGACACCTCGGTGCTGCTCTCGGATCCCGGCGCGCTTCTGCGCTTCGCCGAACACCATGTCGTCATCCCGCTCATCGTCGTCTCCGAACTCGAGGCGAAACGCAACCATCCCGAACTCGGCTTCACCGCACGCAAGGCCCTGCACATCCTCGACGACTTCCGGTCGGACTTCGACCGGCTGGATGAGCCCATCCCCGTCGGAGACGCGGGAGGGACCCTGCGGGTCGAACTCAACCACATCGACGCCTCGACGATGCCGATCGGATTCGACCGCACGGAGAACGACACGCGCATCCTTGCCGTGGCCCGCAATCTCTCGGCCGAGGGCCACGACGTAGTGGTGGTGACCAAGGACGTGCCGATGCGCGTCAAGGCCTCGGCGCTGGGGCTGCACGCCGAAGAATACCTCGCTGAGCTCGCCACCGACTCCAGATTCACGGGGATGAGTGAGATCGGCTTCGACGACGAGCAGATGAGTGAGTTCTACGATTCGGGGTCGGTGGTCACCGAGGACGTCTCGGACGAGATCGTCAACACCGGTGTCGTCATCACCTCCCCGCGCGGTTCCGGGCTCGGGCGGGTGCAGCCAGGCAATCGGGTGAGCATGGTGCGTGGGGACCGGGACATCTTCGGCGTCCACGGTCGGTCGGCCGAACAGCGCATCGCCATCGACATGCTGCTCGACGATGCGCTGGGAATCGTGTCACTGGGAGGGCGAGCCGGAACGGGGAAGTCCGCGCTGGCCCTCATGGCGGGGCTGCAGAAGGTACTCGAGGAGAACAAGCACTCGAAGATCATGGTCTTCCGCCCGATCTATGCAGTCGGCGGGCAGAGCCTCGGCTTCCTTCCCGGCAGCGAGGGGGAGAAGATGAACCCCTGGGCCGAGGCGGTGTTCGACACGCTCAGCGCTCTGGTGAGCAAGAACGTCATCGACGAGGTGGTCAACCGAGGGATCCTCGAGGTGCTTCCGCTCACCCACATCCGCGGCCGTTCACTCCACGATGCGTTCGTCATCGTCGATGAGGCGCAGTCGCTGGAACGCAACGTGCTGCTCACGGTGCTCTCACGGATCGGGATGAATTCGAAGGTGGTGCTCACCCACGATGTCGCCCAGCGTGACAACCTGCGCGTAGGACGCCATGACGGAATCGCCGCGGTGATCGAGAAGCTCAAGGGCCACGAACTCTTCGCCCACGTCACGCTGACGCGGTCGGAGCGCTCGGAGATCGCGGCCCTGGTCACCGATGTGCTCGAGGAGTTCGATCCGTTCCGGTCCTGAACTCGGCGCCCGCGTCACCGACCGCTCAGGTCACCGCCGTTGTATCGCGCTATGCGGCGAGCTGTCGGCAGCAACGTGAGCGGTCGGCGGCAACGTGAGCGGTCGGTGCAGAGGCACGAAACGGCGCCCGGACGATGTCGGCCGGGCGCCGTGATCTGATCAGGCAGGTCTGATGCTTACTTGTAGCTGCCGATCATCGTGGTGACGTCGAGGGCCTTGTCGAGGTCGGCTTCGGTGATCGAACCGTTCTCGACGAAGCCGAGGTCGATCGTCGCTTCCTTGACGGTCATCTTGTTGGCCACGGCGTGCTTGGCGATCTTCGCGGCCGCCTCGTAGCCGATGACCTTGTTGAGCGGGGTGACGATCGAGGGGCTCGCCTCGGCGAGGAAGCGGGCGCGCTCCTCGTTGGCGGCCAGCCCGTTGATCATCTTCTCGGCCATCACGGTCGAGGCGTTGGCGAGCAGTCGGATCGACTCGAGCAGGTTCGAGGCCATCACGGGAATGCCCACGTTGAGTTCGAAGGCGCCGTTGGTCGAGGACAGGGACACCGAGGTGTCGTTGCCGATGACCTGGGCCGCGACCTGGATCGTCGCCTCACAGATGACCGGGTTGACCTTGCCGGGCATGATCGACGAACCGGGCTGCAGATCGGGGATCGCGATTTCGCCGAGGCCGGTGTTCGGTCCTGAACCCATCCAGCGCAGATCGTTGCAGATCTTCATGTAGCCGTAGGCGATGGTGCGCAGCTGGCCGGAGGCTTCGACGAGTCCGTCGCGGTTGGCCTGGGCCTCGAAGTGATTGCGTGCCTCGGTGATGGGCAGCCCGGTCTCCTCGGCGAGGATCTCGACGACACGGGAGGAGAATCCGTCGGGGGTGTTGATGCCGGTGCCCACGGCAGTTCCGCCCTGCGGGACCTCGGCGACGCGGGGGAGTGAGGCTTCGATGCGTTCGATGCCGTAGCGGATCTGAGCTGCATAGCCGCCGAACTCCTGGCCGAGGGTGACCGGGGTGGCGTCCATGAGGTGGGTGCGGCCGGACTTGACGATGGAGGAGAACTCCTCGGCCTTCTTCTCCAGCGAGGTCGCCAGCGTGTCCATGGCCGGGATCAGGGTGTTGACCAGTGCCTTGGTCACGGCCAGGTGCACCGAGGTGGGGAAGACGTCGTTCGAGGACTGCGAGGCATTGACGTGGTCGTTGGGGTGGACGTCGACGCCGTCGGCCTCGAGGGCCTTCGTCGCGAGCGAGGCGAGGACCTCGTTGGTGTTCATGTTCGACGAGGTGCCCGACCCGGTCTGGAACACATCGATGGGGAAGTGGGTGTCGTACTTGCCGGCGATGACTTCGTCGGCGGCGTTCTGGATCGCGGTGGAGCGAGCCTCGTCGAGGACTCCGAGCTCGAGGTTGGCCTTGGCCGCGGCCTTCTTGACCTGGGCCAGGGCGGCGATGTGTGCCGATTCGAGGGTCTTGCCCGAGATCGGGAAGTTCTCCACCGCGCGCTGTGTCTGCGCACTGTAGAGGGCGTCCTTGGGGACCTTCACTTCTCCCATGGTGTCGTGTTCGATGCGAAACTCTTCGCTCATGTCTGTCCTTTCCGACTTGCTGCCGTGGAATGATTCCGGGGCGTGATGGATCTGTGTGGTGACGTCGTGGCGGCGTCTCTTCTGGGCCCGCGGGCCCGGGTCAGGACGCGTAGGTGGAGACAGCCGCCTCGTCGCCTCCGTACTGGGCGACGACCGTGGTCCGGCCGTCGTGGAGCTGATAGGTGAGTCCGACGATGATCAGTCGCCCCTCATCGACCGCGCGGGCGATGAGGGAGGAGAGCTGCATGATCTTGTCGACGGTGTCGATGGTGTTCTGGACGACGGTCTCGTTCACCGTGGTGCGGTCGTTCTTGCGCGCACGGGCAACGGTGGGCAGGATCCTCGCGACGACGTCGGAGATGAACCCCGGGGGAGTCTCACCGGTGTCGTAGGCGTTGTAGGCCGCAGTGACAGCTCCGCAGCTGTCATGCCCGAGCACGACGAGCAGCGGAGTGCCGAGCATCTCGACTCCGTACTCGAGCGAACCCAAAGTCACCGGATCGACGACCTGGCCGGCGTTGCGCACGACGAACATGTCTCCGAGGCCGACGTCGAAGATCATCTCCGCGGCCACCCGGGAGTCGGCGCAGCCGAAGAGCGTGACGAACGGAGCCTGATCGCCAGTGACCGCTTCTCGTCGAGCGGTGTCCTGATTCGGGTGTTCGGGCTCATCGCTGACGAAGCGCCGGTTGCCTTCGATCAAGCGGTTCCACGCGTTGTTGGGCATTGTGATCAGACCTGCTTCCAGTGGCGATGGATATGTGTGCGCTGCTCGGCGTGTGTAGGGGCTCCGACTCAGATGAGTCCGCGACGCGCCGCTTCTTCGGCTGCCTCGACATAGGAGTGGGTCTTCGCGGACTGGTGCTCGGCGAAGACCTGTCGGACGGTGCCCGACTTCGAGCGCATGACGAGTGAGTGAGTGGTGACGTGCCCGCCCTGGAACTTCACGCCGTCGAGCAGGTCGCCGTTGGTGATGCCGGTGGCCACGAAGTAGCTGTTGTCGCCGGTGACGAGGTCGTCGGTGTTGAGGACCTGGTTGACGTCGAGTCCGGCCTTGGCGGCGGCATCGCGTTCGGAGTCATCCTGGGGCCAGAGACGACCCTGGATGACACCGCCGAGTGCCTTGATGGCGCATGCGGTGATGATGCCCTCCGGGGTGCCGCCGATGCCCATGAGCATGTCGACGCCGGTGCCGGGACGGCACGCGGCGATGGCGCCTGCGACGTCACCATCGGTGATGAGCTGGATTCGGGCGCCGGCGGCGCGGATCTCATCGATCATCTGCTGGTGGCGGGGGCGGTCGAGGATCATCACGGTGACGGAACCGGGATCCTTCGTGCCCTTCGCCTTGGCGACGCGGCGGATGTTCTCGGCGATCGGCAGGCGCAGGTCCACAGCATCGGCCGCTTCGGGGCCGGTGACGAGCTTCTCCATATAGAACACTGCGGATGGGTCGTACATCGCACCGTCTTCGGTGACCGCCATGACCGAGATCGCATTGGGCATGCCCAGCGCGGTCAGGCGGGTGCCGTCGATGGGGTCAACGGCGACGTCGCAGTGCGGGCCGGTGCCGTCGCCGACCTGCTCACCGTTGAAGAGCATCGGAGCTTCGTCCTTCTCGCCCTCTCCGATGACGACGGTGCCGGCCATGCGGACGGTGGAGATGACGTTGCGCATCGCTGCCACGGCGGCTCCGTCGGCTGCGTTCTTGTCACCGCGGCCGACCCAGGGAGCGGCAGCGATTGCCGCGGCCTCAGTGACTCTCACGAGTTCGAGTGCGAGGTTGCGGTCGGGCGCGTCCTCACTGACCTGTGCTTTCTGCGACCATGCATCGGTCACGGCAACGGGGGGAGTCTCGTCGTCGACTCGTCCGCGGTCATGGTGAGATTTCACGTCAACAGGCTCTTTGGAGTCACTCATGCCTCCAATTGTGCCACCCCTGTGATGAGGGTCGCGACAGCGGTATCGGGTTGTGGCGTCGGCCACCTCGGAGCGTGGGGATTGGCTCTTGGCACCCCAGCCGAGGACAATGGCGATGTGAATGTCCGAAATGCTGCCGACGAGGCGGGTACCCGAACGGTCGTCAACGACTCGATCTCGGGCCCCAAGGGAGAGTCCATGGCTGACGAGTCCGGAGCGATGTTGCCGGGTTCTCGGGAAGAGATGCGCTTCCTGCGGAAGAACTCGAACTGGGTGAACATGGTCATCGCCATCCTCGCGTGTCTGGCGGTGGCAGTGGGGATCCTGTTCATCGCGCCTCAGCCGGAGGTCGATTCCGAACGCGTCGTCGATTATCAGGGCATCGCCGAGCAGTCCGAAGGCAACGCGGACTTCGACCTCATCGTGCCGCAGATCCCTCAAGGCTGGTCGGCCAACGAAGCGACCCTTGATCGCCTCAATGACTCAGAGTTCCTCTCCTGGTACATGTCCTTCATCGGCACCGACGATCAGTGGGTGAGCATCGAGCAGTCCAAGGCCAGCGCGAACTGGGCGAAGAATAAGACTGATGACGCCGTCGCCGCTGAGAAGGTCACCGTCGGTGGAGCCGACTTCCAGATCTACCGCACCGATGAAGCGAAGGAATACTGGGTCACGCATAAGGGCGACGTGTATGTCGTCATGACGGCTACAGCCGCGCCGGACACGATCAACTCCTTCGCCGACCAGGTGGCCGCGCAGCTGAAGTGAGCCGCCGGCTCACTCCGCGTCGTCGCTCACTCCGCGTCGTCGGAGGTCTCCTCGCGTGCCTTGTCGAGCCGTTCGCGGGCACCGTTGAGCCATGACTGGCAGCGGTCGGCCAAGGCTTCTCCGCGTTCCCAGAGGCGCAGTGACTCCTCGAGCGGCAGATTGCCGGTTTCGAGTCGTTTGACGGTCATGACGAGTTCCTCACGCGCCTGCTCGTAGCTCAGCGTGCTGATTTCGGGCTGGTCCTGTGCGGTCGTCGGTTCGGTCATCGTGGTCTCCTTCTCATGGTGTGGTGTCTGTCTGTTGGTGCGATGTCGATTCGCAGTGATGCGGCGCAGTGGTCAGTCGGCTGGCTCGGTCTCGGGTGTGACTTCGGTGATATCGGCATCGAAGCGTCCGTGCGCGACACGCACGTGGACCGTGTCCCCGGCGGCCACCTCGGCGGCATCGCGGACCGCCTGGCCTGCATCGGTCTGGACGACGGCATAGCCGCGTTCGAGGGTACGCAGCGGCGAGAGCGATCGTGCCTGGGAGCGGAGATGCTGAATCTCGTTCTGAGCCTGAATGAGCAGTCCGTTCGCTGCCTGCAGGCTGCGGCGGCGGATCATCGTCAGTTCGTTCTCATGCGCGGTGATCATTGTCTGCGGTTCGGCCAGCACAGGCCGTGAGCGTACGGCGGTGAGCATCTCCTGTTCGCGGTCGAGGATGCGATTGACCGCAGCTTCGAGTTCGGCACGGGCCCGCAGCAGGTTCATTCCCTCCTCGGCGACATCAGGAACGATGCGTTTGGCCGCGTCCGTCGGCGTCGAGGCGCGCATATCAGCGACCTCGTCGAGGATCGGACGGTCGGCCTCGTGCCCGATCGCCGAGACCACCGGGGTCCGGGCCGAGGACACAGCTCGGACGAGTGCCTCATTGGAGAACGGGAGGAGATCCTCCATGCTGCCGCCGCCGCGGGCGATGACGATCACGTCGATGTTCGGGTCCTCGTCGAGCTCGGCGAGGTTCTTCATCACCCCGGGCACGGCGTCGGGGCCCTGCACGGCGCAGTTGCGGATCTCGAACTCCGCCGCGGGCCACCGCAGGTGCACATTGCGTACGACGTCCTTCTGCGCATCCGATTCACGTCCGGTGATCAGGCCGATCCGGTTCGGCAGGAAGGGAAGCCGGAGTTTCCGGCCCGGGTCGAAGAGTCCTTCGGCGGCCAGCTGCTTCTTCAGCCGTTCGAGCCGGGCGAGCAGTTCGCCGAGGCCGACGGCGCGGATGTCGTTGGCCCGCATCGTCAGCCGTCCGGTCTTCGTCCAGAAGTCGGCCTTGAGGTTGGCGACGACGTGGCTGCCTTCGGTCAGGGGTGCGCCGGTGCGTTCGAGGACGTTCTTCCAGATCTGAACGGGTAGAGACATCTCGACATCGGTGTCGCGCAGGGTCAGGTAACTGGCTTTGCCGCGGTGGTTGAGCTCGACGACCTGCCCTTCGATCCACACGCTCGACATGCGGTCGATATAGGACTTCATCTTCGACGAGAGCAGGCTCAGCGGCCACGGGTTCTCCGCCGTGGTGTCGGCGGCTGTGGCGGCGAGTTCCTTCGGTTCGACGGCTTCGCCGAGCGTGCCGGGAGTCCCGGAGATGCGTTGTGCCATGGTGTGTCCCCTTCCGAACCCCCAGCCTAACGAACACCACTGACGTAGACCCACATCGCTGTGCGTGGGTGCTGTTGATGCGCCCGGCTTAGACTGGTCGGGTGAGTGCTGTCACCGTTCCCACACCGACGATTCCGCGCCGACGACTGCCGCGGAGTGAGATCCGCACCCCCGACGGCGGGCGGCAGAGAGTAATGCTGGCTGCTCCGCGCGGCTACTGCGCCGGGGTCGATCGTGCCGTCATCGCCGTCGAGCGCGCCATCGAACACTTCGGTGCCCCGATCTATGTGCGCAAGGAGATCGTGCACAATCGGCACGTCGTCGAGACACTGTCCGAACAGGGCGCAGTCTTCGTCGACGACACGACCGAGGTGCCGGAAGGGGCACGAGTCGTGTTCTCCGCCCACGGGGTCTCACCGACCGTCCACGCCGAGGCGGCCGACCGGTCGCTTGCCACGATCGATGCGACGTGTCCGCTGGTGACGAAGGTACATAAGGAGGCGATCCGCTTCGCACGGGACGGCTTCCGAATCCTGCTGGTCGGCCACGCCGGCCATGAGGAGGTCGAAGGCACGATGGGAGAGGCCCCCGAGCACATCACCCTGGTCCAGAATCCTGAGGAGGCACGCACCGTCGAGGTGCCTGAGTCCGAGAAGCTCGTGTGGATCTCCCAGACCACGCTGAGTGTCGACGAGACGATGGCCACCGTGAACATTCTGCGTCAACGCTTTCCTCAGCTGCAGGACCCGCCCAGTGACGACATCTGCTACGCCACCCAGAACCGGCAGGTCGCCGTGAAGAAGATCGCACCTGAGGCTGACCTTGTTCTCGTCGTCGGTTCGGCGAATTCATCGAACTCCGTGCGTTTGGTCGAAGTCGCCCTCGAACACGGGGCGAGGGCAGCGCATCGTGTCGACTTCGCCCGCGAGGTCGACGAGACCTGGTTCCATGATGTCGCCTCCGTCGGCGTCACTTCGGGAGCGAGTGTTCCGGAGAACCTCGTTCAGGACGTGCTGGCTCTGCTGGCCGACTATGGTTTCGAGGACGTCGACGAGGTCGTCACCGCCGAGGAGGATCTCATGTTCTCCCTGCCGAAGGAGCTGCGCAAGCTCGGCTGAGCAGCTCCGGCCTCCCCGCCGCCGGGATGCTGATCCTCAGCTCGTTCCCGTGTGCCGATTCCGCAGGTCGGTGGGTCGGCGTTCATCGAATCGATTGGTCTGCGGGCGAGTGAGTTCCTCGGCGCTGACTCCGCGGGCGCGGGTATCGAGTTCGGCGACGGAGTCGAGCTCGTCGGCGACGATTCCCGTCGACGGGAACTTTCGGGCGGTGACGAGGAAGCGTGACTCCAGCGACGAGACGAACCGGTTGTAGTCGTCGACGGAGCGATCGAGGCTGGCACCCATTCGCGACACGTGCGTGACCAGCGTGCCGATGCGTTCGTAGAGCTCCGTCCCGAGGCGGAGCACTTCACTCGCCGAGGTGGACATGTCGGCCTGCCGCCAGTTCAGCGCCACCGTCTTGAGCAGGACCAGCAGGGTGGCAGGGGAAGCGAGGACGACGTTCTTGCCCAAGGCATGATCAATCATCTTCGGGTACGTCGCCGCCGCCGAGGACAGCAGTCCGTCGGTCGGCACGAAGCAGACGACGAAATCAGGGGAGGAGTCGAAGGACTTCCAGTACTCCTTCGATGCCAGCGCATCGACGTGGCGCAGCAGCGCTCGAGCATGATCCTGTGCATCCGAGCCGTTCGTTGCCTCCGAGTCCGAATCCGAGCTGCCCATCCGCGCCGACAGCGGAGTCTTCGCATCGATGACGATGGTTCCGCCGCCGGGCAGGTGCACGACCATGTCGGGGCGATGCCGTTTCCCGTCACGGTCGCTGCTGACCTGGGTATCGAAATCGACGTGGGGGAGGAGTCCCGCATATTCGACGATGCGTCGCAGCTGCACTTCGCCCCAGTCGCCTCGGTGAGTGGTCGAATTCAGGGCATTGGCCAGGGATCCAGTGGATTCCTGGAGGCGCAGGTTCTGCTGGCTGAGATGACCGATCTGTGAGTTGAGGCGGGTGATCTGTTCGATCTGAGTCCGGTCCTGGGCGTGGAGGTTCTCCTGCAGATTCTTCACACTCGCGGCCAGGGGGCCGATGGCAGCGGTGATCTCACCAGCCATCTGGGCATCGGCTTCGAGGTCCTCCGTCCGTTCCGACAGAATGCGGGACGTGGTTTCGGCGCGCGTCAGTCTCTCGAGGTAGCGGGAACGGGTCAGTGAGCGCCCGAGGAGGAATCCGAGGGCGGCGGCGAGGACGATCGCCACGACGAGGGCGATGATGACACCGGAGGCGGGGAAAGCATTCATGGTTCCAGGGTGACAGAGGGCACTGACACGAGAATTCTGCGACCACCTCGGCGACGGCTAGACTTGTCTACTGTGGCTCTGACTATTGGAATCGTGGGACTGCCCAACGTCGGCAAGTCGACCATGTTTAACGCACTGACCAAGAACCAAGTTCTCGCGGCGAACTACCCGTTCGCGACGATCGAACCCAACGTCGGCGTCGTGCCTCTGCCCGACGCCAGGTTGGGTCGGCTGGCGGAGATCTTCTCCTCGGAGCGCATCCTCAATGCCACGGTCGACTTCGTCGATATTGCCGGCATCGTGCGCGGCGCCTCCGAGGGTGAGGGCCTGGGTAACCAGTTCCTCGCCAACATCCGTGAGGCCGACGCGATCTGTCAGGTGATCCGCGGATTCGTCGACGACGACGTCGTCCACGTCGACGGCAAGATCAGCCCCGCCGATGACATCGACACGATCAACACCGAACTCATCCTCGCCGACCTGCAGACCTTGGAGAAGGCACGGCCGCGGATCGAGAAGGAAGTCAAGGGCAAGCGTGCCCCGGCCGAGCAGCTGAACGCGATCGACGCCGCCACCGAGGTGCTCGAGGGTGGAAAGACCCTGTATCAGGCGATGCAGGCCGACAAGTTCGACGTCAGCAACCTCCGTGAACTGCAGCTGATGACCGTCAAGCCGTTCCTCTATGTCTTCAACGTCGACGACGATGTTCTGGCTGATGAGGCGAAGAAGAACGAGATGCGCGCCCTGGTGGCGCCCGTCGAGGCGATCTTCCTCGACGCGAAGTTCGAGTCGGAGCTCGCCGAGCTCGACGCGGAGGAAGCCCTGGAGATGCTGGAATCCACCGGCCAGGACGAGGCAGGTCTGGACAAGCTGGCTCGCGTCGGTTTCGACACCTTGGGTCTGCAGACCTACCTGACTGCCGGTCCCAAGGAGTCCCGTGCGTGGACGATTCCGAAGGGAGCCACCGCCCCCGAGGCGGCCGGAGTCATCCACACCGACTTCCAGAAGGGTTTCATCAAGGCGGAGGTCGTGTCCTTCGAGGATCTTGATGCCAACGGATCGATGGCTGCCGCAAAGTCCGCCGGCAAGGTCCGGATGGAAGGCAAGGACTACGTCATGGTCGACGGGGATGTCGTGGAGTTCCGCTTCAACGTGTAGGCCTCGCGGACGGCGGCGGACTCAATCGAGTTGGACGAACGGATCTGCTTCACCTGGACATAAGGAGGGGCTGACAATGTCCAACTCGTCGACTACGACTGAGAAGCGGGATCCCACCCGCACGGTTGAGGCCCCTGATGGAGGAGTTCATTGACGGAGTTGGGACCACCCCCAAAGAGCTCGCGGTGTCGATCGTAGTGCCGCGACGGATCAACGACATCGTGCACGGCAAGCGAGCGATCACTGCTGAAACAGCATTGCGACTGGGATGCTGCTTCGGGCTCGACCCGCAGTTCCGGCTCAACCTGCAGAAGCACTACCAGCTGGAGCTCGCCGAGGACCGGGTGGCAGAGCAAATCCCCGCGATTACGCAGCTGGAGGTCGCGTGAGCGCGATCGAGCTGAAGGGTCGCCTGATCTGCGAAAATGAAGAAGAGGCGGCGACCATCAGCTGTCACCTCCCGCGACATCTGGAACTCACCCGAGCCGAGGTCGGGTGTCTTCACTTTGAGGTCGTGCAAACGGAGGATCCGCTCGTCTGGTCCGTTGCAGAGAGGTTCGCGGATCAATCGGCGTTCGACGCGCACCAGGCGCGAGCACGGGCGAGCGACTGGGGGAACGCCACTGCTGGAATCAGGCGGGACTATGTCATCAGCGGGGGAGACCGGGTCCGATGAGTGCATAGGGCCAGGACGCCCGGCATGTCAGCGATCCAGTCCGGAAGGTCACGGCTGGGGGCACACTGCCAGCAACGCGGTGTATGCTCCCGTGGCCACTCCGCGCTCCTCGACCACGGTATTCATTGCCACTCTGCTCGTCATTCCTCTGCGAGAGTGGGCAACGCACTGAGAACTGACTGCTACACAGTCGGGTCGTCCCCTCGGTTCGCTCAATCCGAAGACGGCCTGTGGCGAGTCTGCCTGAGCGTCTCAGATGCTGTATTTCCGCAACGTCAGTGTGGCCGACGTGCGACATCAGCCGCCAGCACGGAGGGCCAGCGGCGCACATCGTCAGGAGTAGAAGCGACCTGCAGAGTCGCGTTCGGCATCAGCGAAACCAGAGCCTCGGCGGTGGAGATCGGATGTGCGGGATCGTCGATCCACGCAAGCACGGACGTCGGCTGTGTGAGCTCAGTGAGGCACTCCGGATCCGGAAGATCACTGAGGGCGGCCCCACGATAGACTGAGGACAACAGGTGCTCGTCGATGTGAGGCATGGTGTCCGGATTTCCCACAGCCGCAGGTGGGTGGGCAATCACCTGATCGCCGATGAGCAAAGACTCGACACCGTACTCATCGATCAAGGCCGCCGCACGCGAATACTCCTCGGCCTTGGCCGCACGGGTCTCCCAAGCCGTGGAAGGAAGCAGAAGAGTGAACCCGCTGAAGCGTTCTGGTTCACGAACCGCGGCGTGCAGCAATGTCCCTGTGCCCATCGACGGTCCGACACCGTGCACCTTCTCGTCGGGAAACCAGTGGTCGAGCAGCCGCAGGAGATCCTCGGCGAGATTCTGCCACCGGTAGTCCTCGGGAACGGGCCGACCGGTTGAGTGACCATGACCACGGGCGTCATAGCGGAGCAGGCGTGTGCCGGAGAGTCTGCGGCCGAGATCAAGATCGAGGAGTCGGTCGCGGGATCGGCTTGAAGTGAGGCCGTGGAGCTGGACGACAGGGCGGCCGGATTCGTCGCTGAATGCCCAGGCGATCTTCGAACCCGGGACTTCGAATCTATGATGCACGCGCGCAGCCCCTTCAGGTGATGTGACTGCGCTTACACTAGCACCATGCGCCTCACGCATGTCTCCCATCTCAATCTCCCGTTCGGCCCGCTGTTCAGCTATGAATTCACAGCTTCGGCCCAGGGGGCAGTGCTTCCCGTGTCCTTCGACCAGAGCCGACATGTGGCGGCCGGAGATCGCTCAGGCTCATGGATGGCTATTGCGTTCCGACTATCCACGTCAATCGGCAGGGACCTATTGGCTGCGGCGTGGAAGACGGTTATCGCGACTCACGGAACTCTGCGGACGGCGTTCGTCGACGACGGCAGCGGCGCCCCCTCGCTGCGCGAGTTCGAATTCACCGCAGGCCAGTGGATTCAGCACGAGATCGTCGCGGGACAGACTATGTCTGCGGCGCTTCAGTCTGTCCTCGACGAACACTGTCGACCGTTTTCGAGACCCGCGCACCGTCTGTGCATGATCGAAACCGCGGATGGGCCCACTCTGATCGTGGCCGCCGACCATGCCCATGTCGACATGTGGTCGATGCTTGTCATCACCCGTGACCTCCTTGCAAATCTGGAAGACCTCCGTCAAGGGCGAACTCCCGAGCCGAAAGCCGTGCCGACCTTCGCCGAGCACACTCAGGCGCTTGCAGCTCGTCCACCCGCTCCTTCAGAGATCCATCGCCGGTGGAAGCAGCTCATCGACTCGAGCGGAGGAGGAATGCCTCGGTTTCCACTCCCGCTCGGTGCCTCGACACTTCAGCCTGAACGAGTCGAAGTCCGTGACGTGCTCGACAGCATCGGGCTGGTGGCCTACTCCGAACGCGCAAAGAGGTCGGGGGTATCCGCGCTCGCTCTGACGATCTCGGCTATGACGGACACGACGCGGGAGCTGGCCGGAGCGGTGTTGCGGACTGTCTTCCCGGTGCACAGCCGGTATGACCCGTGCTGGCACGATTCTGTCGGCTGGTTCATCACGAACTCAGTTCTCGAATCCGGCGATCCTGATCCGTCGGCCTGCGCTGCTGCAGTCAAGGAATCGCTCCGTCTCGGCTCGTATCCGCTCGCTGAGATCATGCGGCCCTGGGGAGGGATGCCCGAACTGCCGGGGATGCTCGCGGTCTCTTGGCTCGACATGCGTCGGCTGCCTGTGACGATAGACGCGCTGAGCCTCGCCGCGCAGTACGTCAGTGCTGGGATTCAGACAGACAGTGTCATGCTGTGGTTCATCACCGACAGTGTGGGCATCCATCTTCGATGTCGTTACCCTGACACTATGGAGGCTCGCCGAAATGTCGGTGCTTGGTTGGATGACCTTGTCACGCGCATGCGGGGTCTGGGAGGTGTGAACAACCCGCAACCCAACGGTGCCTAGCCGCGTGACCTCGTCGCGCGGAACTCCATAATGACACGGCAACTGACGGCGGCGGAAGAATGTGATTGATTGGGCTCGGACTCCGGCTTCCTCGTCGACAAGCGGTCTCGGCCGGCGGGTGGATCGCCGTCGGGCCGTGATTCGTAGGCAGCGCGGAGGCATCTTCCGTGTTTCGACAGGCTATTCGGCTACGGAACGTGGTGGAGTTCCGGTTTAACGTCTGAGTCCAGTCCCGGTCAGGTTTTCGCCTCGACCTGATCGACGTGCGCTGGATGACTACTACCAAACAGTGGTACCATTATGTTGTACCACTCGCCCGAGGGAAGGTCTTCATCATGTCCATCAGTGCAAGCGAGGCGCGCAAGACTCTGTTCCCGCTCATCGAGCGTGTGAACGAGGATCGTGACGCCGTCGAGATTGTCTCCCGTAAGGGCAATGCCGTTCTCATGCCGGCTGCGGAGTACGCCGCGTGGCAGGAGACCGCATACCTGTTCCGCTCGCCGGCCAACGCCCGCCGTCTGCTCGATGCCTACGACCGCGCCCACGCCGGAAATGTCGAGGCCCACGACCTGGATCGAGCAGACGAGGAAGTCTGAGTGCTTCTGGTCTGGGATGAGTCGGCGTGGGAGGACTACAAGCACTGGCAGACCGCCGACAGGAAGATCCTGAAGAGGATCAACACCCTCATCGACGCCTGCCTTCGCGAACCGTTCTCCGGTATCGGCAAGCCCGAGCAGCTGAAGTACGGAGCGCAGGGTGCGTGGTCGCGGCGTATTACCGACGAGCACCGGTTGGTCTACCTCGTGGACGACGACGACCTCGTGATCCTGCAGGCCCGCTACCACTACTGAGCCAGATAGCCCTGCGTGCGGGCACGCGGTGGAGTTCCGGTTCAACGTCTAGCGTTGATGACGCTATCCGTCACAAGCTGATCTTGTGTTCAGATCATTCGGCAGCAAGGACACCGAACGCATCTGACACGAGCAGTACGTCAAGAGCGTCCAACTCGTCGACTTCCACTGATTCCGATCTGATCGAGCCCATCCACCCGGGAGAGATCCTGATGGAGGATTTCATCGAGGGGGTTGGGATTACGCAGAACAAGCTGGCCGTGTCGATCGGGGTGCCTCCGCGGCGCATCAACGAGATCGTGCATGGGAAGCGCGGCATCACTGCGGATACGGCGATCCGTTTGGCGCGCTACTTCGGCACGTCCGAGGAGTTCTGGATGAACCTGCAGTCGAACTATGAACTGCGGCTCGAGCGGCGCGCATTGCGCGAGAAGGTTGCAGCGATCACGCCGCTGCGAGTCGCGTGAACTCACCCGATCGGCGGGCATTGTTCGGTCAGAACCGCCATCCGATGAGGTCCGACTGGGCCCTGCGGGTGCGCAGTCGATGAAGGCGGATCTCGCGGTCGTCGTTGACGTTCTGAGTTTTTCGACGTCTGTGTGCGTCGGGGTCGAGCGTGGGATGAGGTTCTTTCCGTATCGGTGGAAGGGGCCCGGAGCAGAAGCCTTCGCTCGTGATCACGACGCTGTCCTGGCAGTCGGTCGGTTCGAGTCGACTCCGCCGGATTCGCCGACTGCCCTCTCGCTGTCGCCTGCGGTGTTGCTCGCCGAGTCGACCGCCGTGAAATGATCCGCTCGTCGCTTCTGGTTCCTCGTTCGCCAACGGTGCGCTTTCAGATACTCTGCTCACTGCAATTGTCGGGGCATCATCTTGGTCGCACCCGAAACATCAAGGTCACGGGAAGCGGCCTGCGTTAGAGTGGCCCCCGGCGTCAGCATGTGATCGCAACAATGAGGTCTGGTGCAGATGGAAAACCAACCTGAAAGATCGAGAGTCGAGGACCGACGATGACAGACAGCACGAGATCGTCACGGCACTCGATGCCAAGGGGCGTCGCCAGGACGGGTCTGACCGTGGTCCTCGTCCTCGCAATTGTGCTGGGTGCCCTTTCTGCGATCTTCGGGCTCGCTTCGCTCATTCCCGGGATAGGCCCGCTCAGCTCGTTCGCTGCTCGGTTTGCCCCGACCGTGGCACCGCTCGTGGCTCTGGCGGGGCTGATCGTGCTTGTCGTCGGAATCGTTGCTGTGCGCAGGGGCCGTCGACCCACCGGAACGGTCGCAACAGTGCTCGGCGGGGTCGGCGCGGTTGCGAATACCGCGGTCATCGTCGTCCTCATCGGCGCTGTCGTCTCCGCCGGCGGCTCGGTGAACCTGTTAACAGCGACGTTCGGGCTGTCCGCCATCGACGCAGAGAAACCCGACCGACAGGAGGTCTACGACACGACCGGTTCAGGCGATGACCTTTCCGTGTCGATCTACGAGCCGGCGGGAGTGAACGGCTCGGCGCCGACGATCATGTACGTGCACGGGGGCGGCTGGATCGCTGGCGAGGCGAACGGTTCGAGTTCGGAACTCCGCGAACTCGCTGATCGCGGCTACCTGGTGGTGTCGGTCGAATATGAACTCGCAACCCCTGACAACGCGACCTGGCAGAAGGCGCCCTCGCAGGTTGCCTGTGCAGCGAGCTGGATTCACACTCACGCGAGTGAGCTCGGTGCCGACATGGGCCGTCTGGCATTCTGGGGCGAGAGCTCCGGCAGCAATATGGCCGCCAATACCGCAGGCGCCGCTGCGCATGGCGACGCCGAGTCGTCGTGTGGTGGGAAAGTTCCGGCTCCGGCAGCAGTCATTGCAGACTATCCCGCTTTCGACGTGACGGGGCTCTATGAGAACGCTCCCGTCGGCCCGGGGGCGGGTGTCGGCACGCGCGTGTTTGCGACCAGCTACACGGGTGGCACTCCGAAGAAATATCCGGAACGCTATGAGGCAGTGAATTCCACCACTCACCTCAACTCATCCGCGCCGCCGATGCTCATGATGACCGCAATGCGCGATGACGTCATCGCCCCGGCCGACCAACTTGCCTGGGCTGATGCAGCCCGAAGCCGTGGAGCCGACGTCCAGACCGTGCGGATTCCACTCGCCAATCATGCCTACACGCAGAAGTCGAAGAACTCGCTCGGCAGCCAGGGACACCTGAGCATCGCAGAAGCTTACCTGTCCGAACGCTTCCGCTGACCCGCCGAGGCCGGGAGCCGCGCCGAAATTCGCTTCACGGTGTGCGGGAAGTTGAAGAACAACACTGACAAACACCGATTGGCTATGGTGGAGCCCGAGGGACATTCCGGTTCCAACCGCATTCGAGTCAGGAGTCTTCGATCATGAGATTCAATGTCTATCTGTCCGGTGAGATCCACACCGATTGGCGCGATGAGATCCAGCTCGGTGCCGAGGCCGCCGGACTGGAGATCGAGTTCAGCGCCCCGGTGACCGACCACCCGGCCAGCGATGCCGCCGGCGGCCGCTCTCGGTACGCCGTATGTCACTCTGCATGATGCCGACATCGTCCATCCGCTCAAGGAAGTCGACGCCGAAGCCAAGGCCTGGTGTACGACAACCGACCAGGTCGTCGAAACCCTGCGCTACGTTCTCAAAGCCTGACCCCTGCGCTGGAGCGGCCTGTCCGTTTGAGACCTACGGCAACGGGTGCTCACCCTTGATGACGAAGTACGAGCCCCGAATCTCACCGGCGAGTTTCGACTTCTGCCTGGCGAACTTGAACGCCGAAAGCTCCGGCGGCACCTCCATTCCGGCGGAGAGTTTGAAGCCGACCGCACGCTTCCCGGAATCCTCCCGTGTCCACAGCACGTTGACAGCGAGCCCGGACTCGTAGAAGACATGGACCCAGAAGATGCCGTCCACATCGTTGATGCTGACTTCGAGAGCCGGAGACGTCGGGACGATCTCGCGCTCGGACTGAAGTATCTCCTCCACCCAGGCGAGAGCCTCCGGAGCCTCCGCGGCAGGGGCGACCGAAAACGTGTGCTTGTACTTGTTGGAGAAATAGCGTGCTTCGTTGGCACGCAGACCGGCGAGCGCCTCGGCGACGGGGGAGTACTCGAGTCCTCCGATGGAGACATCGGTGAATGAAACTGGTTCGATGGGCATAGGCTAAGGATATGCCCGATCGCGCGTGCGGCTACGATGGCATCAATCGCCCCGCTCTCCGGGAACGTCGAAGGAGGAATGCATGCACAGCGGTTCCGATGTCCGACCCTTCACCCCGTCACGACACTGGCTCGACGACTGGCCGTACGACGAGCAGACCGTGGTTCAGGTCAGAGCCTCGGTCACCGGTGCTGCGGTCGATCGTGCGGTGAACTCCTTCCACGCATCCCTCACAGCAGTGCCTGACGCTGATGTCGCTGACGGTACGAGCGTGCACTACTGGGGCGGCTACACGGCGGAGACATCGAAGTCGGCCGACGGAGACGGGTGGCAGATCATGCTGAAATCGGCGGGCGAAGACGGAATCAGCTCCGTCATGGGGGCGACCGAAGACCTCGTCGAGGCGTTGCGCGCGGAACTGAGAGACGTGCGAGTCACGTGGGACGAGATGGCCGCAGGCAGGTCAGAGGGGATCTGAGTCGATGTCGTCGGAGTCCGCGATGAAAGGCACAACGCATCGTCCATCCGCGCCGAACCGGCCTCGGGCCGTGCCCTTGTCCACCCATCGCCTCGGCCTCGAACCGCTGAGAATCGAGCATGCCGCGGAGATGGTCGAGACCCTGTCGGCGCCCGACCGTCAGCGACAGGGATTGGCCACCGAGGCGGCCCGTGCCATGGTTGAATAGTTGGACGATCAGGCGGTGGCCGGTCTCCGGGCGGCAATCCACCCGGGCCATGTCGCGTCGAACCGAGTCGCCGAACGACTGGGGCTGCACCCGAGCGACGACGTCGACGACGGTGAGATCATCTGGCGCACTGAAGACAGGACCTGAGAATGACCATTCGAGAGCCGTCCGTGACCGACCTGCCCGAGGTCATCGATAACGTCGCGACCTGGCAGGCGGAGGGCCAGCCGGTGCAGGTCCATCCGGGCGACCTCGGCTGGTACCAGCGCTTCGGCGCCGCCGCGCTCGCCTCTGCCCTGCGAGTGTGGGTACTGGACGATGAGATCGTCGCCGTCGGATTCCTCGACGAATCCGAGCTCATCCGCATGGCCGTCTCGCCTGCGCAAGCCTATGATGCGCCCCTCGCCGAGGCGATCGTGATCGACCTCTCCGGTGCCCTGTCCGATCTCCTTCCCCCAGGGAAGGGGATCGTCGAGGCCCGATTCGGTCCTGCCCTGAGGAACACCCTTGCCGAGGCGGGATGGACAACCGACGAACCATGGACTCAGCTGCGTCGCGAGCTGTCAGATCCGATTCCTCCGGTACCGCTGCGGATCGACGTCGTGACCCCCGATCGGGTCGAAGACCGCATCGACGTAGAAGCCGCGGCCTTCCCCGGATCTTCACTGACCCTTGAGCGGTGGGCTGCGATGGCAGACGGGTACGCCTATCGGCAGGCTCGATGTCTTGTCGGCTACACCGAAACAGGAGATGCGGCAGGGGCGACGACCGTTTGGTCGGCCGGTCGAGGTCGCCCGGGCCTCATCGAACCTCTCGGCGTCGACGCCGCCTACCGCGGACGCGGCTTCGGCGTCGCGATGGCACAGGCAACGGCCTCGACGTTGCGGGCGATGGGCGCCTCCAGCGTCACGGTCGCCACACCCTCATCGAACACCGCCGCCGTGGCGACCTATCGTGCGGCCGGGATGGACAGCCTCGGCGAGGTCACGGACTTCCGCCGTCCCTGACCGTGCCGACAGACAGGACGGTCAGGCCTCGGCGCCGGCGATGAACGCCGCCTGAGCGACATGCTGGATGGCATCGTCGACGATCGAGACCATCCGCGCCCCGCGTGTGACCACGGGTGTCCAGTTCTCATCGATGACTTCGCCGAGGTCAGCCTCGGACAATGTGGCAGCATAGTCGGTGAACGCGTTCAGTGTCGCTTCGAGGTAGTCGAGGAGCACCTGCTGATCGTCGACCCTGATCTGCGCGGCTTCCTCGGGAGTGTGCCCGAGGCCGATGCCGTCACCAGCCTTGCCGAGATCGAATCGCTCCCGGAAGTCCTCCCACTGCTGTGGGCGGCCGGTGAGGTCGGTCAGTTGGACGTCGATCTCCCGGCCGCTGTGCCACAGCAGCCATGCCACCGAATTCGGATGACCGCCGAGGTGGTCGTTGAGCTGATCGGCGGACAGTCGGGGGAGGGCGTTGGCTGCCTGCAGGGGGCGCTGTGCCAGGTCGGTGAGGACTTCGATGCTGTTCATGTCGCCCATTCTGCTCCTCGATACCTGTCCTGTCACGGAAACCGGGCCTGCCGTGGGCAAGTCAGTTTGGGACGTGGGCAAGTCAGTCCGGGCGCGGTCTGCGCCGGTTGCGTTTGATCTCGGATCTGCGCTGTTCGGTCCGGACTCGGCGGCGACGGGAGTTCCGCGAGGGCTTCGTCGCTCGCCTGGGCGTCGGCGGTGCCAGGGCCTCCCGCAGCAGCCCTGCCAATCGGGTTCTGGCGTCCTGTCGGTTCTTCAGCTGGGATCGCTGCGACTCGGAGGTCACCGTGAGTACGGTGCCCGTCAGCCTCGGCGCCAGAACACTGAGCGCCCGTTCGCGCTGGGTTTCGGTGAGGAAGGACGCGCTCGCCAGATCCAGGCTCAGCTGCACTCGGGAGTCGGCAGTGTTGACGTGCTGCCCGCCTGGGCCGGAGGAGCGGGAGAACTGTTCGCTCAGTTCGCCAGCGGGGATGACCAGACCGGTCGGGATCCCCGGCCCCGCGGGGACGCGCACATCACCGTTCATCTCAGTTCGGCTCCGAGCCGCCTTCGCGACCGTCACCTGCGACGTCCTCTTCGCGCAGCCTCGGCGTGATCTGCAGGTGCGGTCGAATACCGCGCTTGTCGGCATAGAATTCGCGGATCCGGTCCATGTCCTCAGCGATGTCTCCGGTCATCTCAATGGTCGGTCCCAGTCCCGTCGTCCGGGTCGCGGTGTCGAGGTATCCCATGGTGACCGGCATCCCGGTCTGCACGGCGATGCGGTGGAAACCGGACTTCCAGTGCGTGTGCCCGCCGCGGGTGCCGTCAGGGGTGATGACGAGGCCGAAGACCTCGCCCGCGCGGACACGGTCGACCACCTCGGCGACGATTCTGCTGGGGTCGGACCGATCGACCGGGATTCCGCCGAGACTGCGCATGATCGGGCCTCGCCAGCCTGTGAACAGTGAATCCTTGCCCAGCCAGTGCACCTCGACACGAAGACTCCACGCGATGGCGAGCATGATGACGAAGTCCCAATTGGACGTATGCGGAGCCCCGATGAGCACGGTCGGACGGTTCGGGGCGGGCTCGGTGACGAGTCTCCACCGGCTGACGGTCCAGAAGGCGCGGGCGATGAGGCGTCGGATCATGACCTCAACGGTAGAGCACCGCGGTGTGTGGACCTACCGGTGTCCATAGGGGCGGGCTGAGAAGCGTGCATGTGCGGCCGCCAGAATCGGGTGGAGGCGGCGGTGGCTGAGGACGAATCCGGAGCGGACCATCCAGCGCGGGTTGAGACCGCGACCGCGCAGCCTCCGGGTCGCCTCCTCGGTGAGGATGTAGGCCAGAACCTTCGGCCCACGGGAGACGGCGCGTTCGTAGACGACGGCCTCCATGTCGTGCCACGGCAGAAGGGTTCCAGGCACAACTCTCCCGTGCCTGGCGAGGGCGACACCCGCGGGGGAGAGGACGAGTGCCTCACGGCGACGCAGCCGCAGCGCCACGCCGATCGGAGCTACGAGGAGGCAGCCGACGATGCCGACGACGAAGGCCCACATGCGCAGGTTGGCAATGACGAGCCACCAGCTGCGGCCCTCGCTGATCGTGGCGGCGACGATCCAGACGAAGGCGATGAGCAGCCCGACCCCGATGACGAGCGCAAAGATCAGGGTGAAGACGATGTGCCGGATCGACGAAGGGATGAACACGGACTGTCCGCGCTCCAACCGGCGCAGCACAGTGGCGGGCGAGAGGTCCTCGGGCATAACCGTCAGCCTACCCGGCGAAGCACTCGGCTGAGGACCCGATGAGGCTCGCAGCGGAAGCGCAGTGAGCGGACACCGAAACGTAGAAGCGAGGACTCATCGAACCCCTGTTCGGGAACAGGCAGAAGGCCTCAGCCGGTGCGCTCGGCGAAGAAGTCCGCCAACCTCCGGGTGCCTGTCGCAGGGGCGATTGCGTCGTGGACCATGCCCCACACGGCGAACTCCCCGAGATCGGCCGTCCGTGGGCTGAAGAGGCCGACCGCGCGCAGTGCAGGGGCGGCGATCCGTTCGGGCACGTGAAGGATGCGCGGATGCCGACCTGCTGCCTCGAACGCAGTCAGCGCGACGTCCCGCCATGTGAGGGACTGCGGTCCGCCGACATCCCAGCTTCCCGCGTCGCTTCCCTCCATACGGTCGACGCAGAAGCGAGCGAGATCGGCTCCGTGGATAGGGTTGATCCGGCCATGCGGTCGCAATAGGGGAACGAGACCCCTTCGTGCCAGAGCGAGCACGTCGAGCATGTCCGAGAAATAGCCTGTCGGATTGATGATCCGTTCCGACATCGGCGAGGCCGTGAGCGTCTGCGCGAACGTCGTCTTCGCTCGAGTCAGGCGGGCAGGACACCGGTCCCCATGAAGCACACCGACATACGTGAACGAGCGGACCGCGAACCGCAGTGACGAATCGAGGACGGCGAGGTTCGCACGGTTGTCGATCTCCCAGGGGTCGGCCTTCTGCCGAGTCACCCCGAGAGCCGAAATCACTTCGTCGACTCCATCTGCGATGTCGCGGGTGAAACTCGCATCGGTGACGTCGCCGACTGCCCATTCGTCCACTGAGCCGGACAGGGGAGGAGCCGAGCAGGCTCCGGGGGCCTCTGCGCGCGATCGATGACGGACGATCGCACGCACCCGATGTCCTCGCCGGGACAGTTCGGCAACGACATGGCGTCCGAGATACCCGGTGGCTCCGGCGACGAGTACTCTGCTCATGACCCGAGTGTAATGCGGGGTCGACTCCGTCAGACGAGCACTGCGATCCGGCTGTCAGCAGACGCGACGGAATAATCGTGGCCGACAGATCGCTATGTTGACCACCAAACATCACCAACAGCAGAGGAAGATATGTCTGATTCAGCTCGTGTTGTCATTCTCGGCGGCCATGGGAAGATCGCCCTCCTGGCCGCGCCCAAGCTCAACGCCGCCGGCTTCACTGTGGACTCCGTGATCCGCAATCCCGATCAGTCGGCCGATGTCGAAGCCGCTGTGGCCAACCCGGTCGTCCTCGACATCGAAACCGCGGACACGCAGGCGCTCGCCGACCTGTTCTCCGGGGCCGAAGCGGTCGTCTTCTCTGCCGGAGCCGGCGGAGGCAACCCGGAACGAACGAAGGCCGTCGACCTCGACGCGGCCAAGCGCTCCGTCGACGCCGCCGAACAGGCCGGGGTCAATCGCTTCGTCCTGGTCTCCTACGCCAGTGCTTCCGTCGACTCCGACCGCGTCGACCCGGAGAGTTCCTTCTACCCCTACGTGCAGGCCAAGCACGGTGCCGATGAGCATCTGCGCGCAAGCTCGCTCGATTACACGATCCTCGGCCCCGGCGGCCTTACCCTCGAACCCTCGAACGGCAAGGTCCTCATCGCCGATGCCGCGGGTGACCTCGACGGACAGAAGCCGGCCGATGATGTGCGCGTGACCTCACGCGAACTCGTCGCCGACGTCATCACCCACGTGGTCTCCGAATCGGCAGCGGTGCGCGAGACGGTGAACTTCTACGACGGTCAGACCCCCATCGCCGAGGCGATCAGCTGACCTGGATCGTCACGCGGGCACGAATGCCCGCAGGCTTGAAGGCTCACGAACCCGATGGCCCGTCGCTCCGGAAGGAACGACGGGCCATCGGTCTGTCGCACCGGCACTGGCTGCCGGTGACGACCGGCCGGCAGTGACGACCGGCCGCCAACGATGATCGGCCTGCCGGGACCTCGGCACGCTCAGCCTCGGCGATTCCACAATTGGTGGGTCAGACCGCTCGCGGTGGTCACGGACTCGATCGCGAAATCCTTCTCCACCCCATCGAGGCCCTCCCAGAGCGAGACGCCCCGGCCCAGGGCGACCGGCACGACGACGAGGTGCAGGAAGTCGACGAGGCCGTCCGCGAGGAACTGTCTGACCGTCGAGGGTCCGCCGCCGATGCGGACGTTGAGTCCGTCGGCAGCTGCAGTCGCCTCGGCGAGAGCCTCGGCGGGGGAGGCGTCGATGAAATGGAAGCTCGTGCCGTTGTCGAACTCCATCGGCTCCCGCGCATGGTGGGTGAGTACGAAACACGGGGTCTTGAAGGGCGGTTCCTCACCCCACCAACCGCGCCACCCGTCATCGGGCCATGGCCCCGACTGCGGTCCGAATTTCTTTCGCCCCATGATCTCGGCACCGTTGCCCTGACCCCACATGGCGAACAATGCGCGATCTGCGGTCACCGGCGCGTCGACATGATTCACGCCCTCGATCCCGCGGCCGTCGAAGTAGGAGAACAGCGCCTGCGCTTCACCGATCGGCTGGTCGAAGGTGACGAACTCGCCGGCAGCGAAGCCGTCGAGGGAGACGAAGAGGTTGTTGACACACGCTTTGGCCATGAGCACTCCAATGTGATGGTTCGGCTGATGTCTGCTGTCGGATGGATAGCGTCGGTTCCCGAGAAGTGCACCAAGTGTAAGATTAAGTAGTTTCAGAATGCAATCACTGGAGGTGGATCGATGCCTGCGCAGCCGCGCTCGGGATGTGCGATCAATGCCGCCGTCGAAGTCCTCGGCGACAACTGGTCGCTCATCGTCCTGCGCGACATCATCTTCGGCAACCGCCGGCACTTCCGCGAGCTGCTCACCTGCAATAATGAGGGCATCGCCTCGAACATGCTCGCCAGTCGTCTGAAGAAGCTCATCGACGAAGGCCTGCTGACAAGGGCGGATGCCGCACGCGGGCAGCGAGCCGAGTACTCCCTCACCGAGGCTGGAATCCAGACTCTGCCGGTCATGGTCGCTCTCGGGACCTGGGGGATGACCCACCGGGAGACCTCTCGGGAGTTGACGATCCGCTCCCGCCTCATGGCAGAAGATCCGCAGCTCGTTGACGGCCTCATGGATGAACTCCGGGAGACCCATCTCGGCGTGCCTCGCCCGAACCCTGATGCTCCGCGTTCCTCAGAGCGACTGCAGGCCGCCTACGAGGCGGAGATCGCCGGTAGTTGAGCCGGGTATCGACCCGCGTTGCGGCCGGTGTCGATGACCGAATGCGCCACTGGCCGCGATGACGTTGGCTTTCGGCATCGGCGGAGCCTCGCAGATCGTCCTGTCGAAGGAAAGATTTCGTGCGCTGGCCCCGTTCGGCGGCTGAGTTGAGCATCGCTCTTGTCCCTGGGGCCGATGTGTGCTTCCATGGAATAAGTGATTGCAAAATGCAAGCACTCGTTCTCAAGACTGATCCCGAAGGAGCGATCATGTTCACAGGACTCATGGCCAACATCGTTGTCACCAACGAAGAGGAAGCTGCCGAGTGGTGTTCCCGACTCTTCGAAAGGCAGCCGGATGGCAAGCCGATGGCGGGGCTGGCCCAATGGTGCTTCGACGAGAAGTTCGGCGTCCAGATCTGGCAAGACCCGCAGCGAGCCGGAGGCTCCAATGTGGTCATCGACGTGGACGACCTCGACACAATGGCCGAGCATCTGCGAGCGGTCGGAAACGACCACGACGAGCCGAGCCCCGGTGGTGGACAGCGTATCCTCCCGGTCAGCGACCCGGATGGAAATCAGGTGGTGTTCTTCGGTGAGTGACGCGTCTTCCGATCAGGATGGGCCGGTGACCGCCACGATCAGCCTCGGTGCCGACATCGAGCACTCGACTTCCGTGGTGTGGAAGGCCTTCGCCGATGTCGACCAGCGAGTGCGGTGGGGTGTTCCCGACGGCGAGGCGATGATCTGCGATGTCGACGAGTTTCGGCCCGGCGGCTCGATTCGTGCGCGCTGCGGAACACCGGGAGCACTGGAATTCGACTCCGCGGGAATGTATTGCGCAGTCGAGCCCGAACGCTGGCTTGTGACCACCGAGACGCTGACCCGCAACGGACAGATCCTGTCGACCGCGATCATCACCTGGACCTTCACGGCCACCGCGAGCGGCACCCGGGTCGACCTCGTCGACCAGGTCGTCTCCTTCGTCGGGCAGGGAATGATCGACGGCCACCGCAACGGCCATGACATCTGCCTGCGCCAGCTTCGAGACCACCTCAGCGCGTGAGGTCCTCCGCCCAGGGCAGGTCGGCGCCCTCGCGTCCGACCGTGACCGCGGCAAGCCTGACCGCACGTTCGGCCAGGCACATGAGGTCGGATTCTCCGAGGGTGCTCACCTCGGTCGCGTTCGCGTGCAGTTCGTGGATGAGCGAGACCATGAACGTATCTCCGGCTCCGATCGTGTCCCGCACATCGACCCGCACCGCCTCCACCTCCGCCCGCGCCGAGGCGGTCGCCACGATCGCCCCATCCCCACCGCGGGTCATCGCGACCATTCCCGCGCCGAGGTCGAGGATGCGTTCGATCTGAGCGGTGACGTCGAGATCCGGGTAGAGCCAATCGGCATCGGCGTCGCTGAGCTTGACGACGTCGACCCGTGCGGCCAACTCCTCGAACCGGTGCAGCGCCTCGGCGTGAGTGCCGATGATCGAGGGCCGAATGTTCGGATCGAAGGTGACGAGAGGGGAGCGGGGCGCCGCTCCGGTCGCCGAGGCGGCCCGCTCGAGCAGCCGATCCACAGCGGCCGCGCCGGGCTGGAGGAACGCGGCGATCGACCCGAAATGCAGCACCGACCGCTCATCGTCTGTCACCAGCGAGTCGTCGGGGTCCCACCGCAGGCGGAAGTCGTAGTCGGCGGAGCCGTCTGCGGCCAGTCGCGCGAGCGCCGTCGACGTGGAGCCGGTCGGGCGGGAGAGAACCTCGACCCGTGATTCCCGCAGATGGGCGAGGAGGAACCCGCCGTGGAAATCATCGCCGACATCAGTGAGGAACTCGACCTCATCGCCGAGGCGGCCCAATCCGAGCGCGACATTCGCCGGGGCGCCGCCCGGGGAGTACCGATCACGGTTGCCGGCGGTGCTGACGATGTCGATGAGTGACTCACCGATGACGAGGATGCCCATGCCTGCGATTCTACGACGAGTACTGACTTGCCGAGTGACCTGCATCAATAGGACGACAATCGAGAATCCAGGATGTAAGGAGCGGTTTCATGTCAGTGCCTCCTGGCAATGTGTGGTCATGGACAAGAACACGATTGACACAGACGTCAGAACGATCATCGATTCAGCATCCGCAGCCATCCTCGCCCCGCGGCCAGGCGAATGCCTGGTCTGCTATGTCAACCGCCAGCTCAGTGAATTCGGCTGCAACGGTACTCACCGTTTCGCCGAAAGCTTCCGCGATAGAACAGCACCGCGTGCTACGGCGATGCTCGAACGACTCAGCAGAATGGGTGCATGCTGCTGCGACTGCGAGATGTTCCTCAACGCTTTCGTACTCGTCGACCGGCCGTGGATCACCAGTATGCCGTTCGGTGAACTCATCGGCACGCGTCTCGGCAGTGAGGACCTCGATGAACTGCGAGAACGATTCGGGATCAGTGAACCTCCCTCGACGACTCTGTACCTGTGCTGCCGACTGGTGAGGCGGGGATCGACCCAAGCTTGCGGAAACTGGACCCGACTCCGACGGTGGTGACCTGAAACGTCCGGCAGAATTGAACTATGACGCCGACTCTTCCGCTCTTCCTCGACTGCGACCCTGGCATCGACGATGCGCTCGCCCTCGCGTACCTGTGCTGTCAGGACGACGTCGAGATCGTCGGCATCGCAGCCTCGGGCGGCAACGTGCGCACCGCGCAGGTCGTGGCGAATACCCGCGGCTGGCTCGACCTGGCCGGACGGACCGATATTCCCGTTCACTCTGGACACGGACTGCCACTGGCCTGGCAGCAGACCGACGACGATGCCGAAGATGATGCTGCTCGTGACGGTGCGACCACCTCATCCTCTGCCGGTTCCGTCAGCGGACCCGAATACGCCGATCTCACCCACGGTGCCACCGGCGCCGGCTACGCCGAACTGCCCGCACCGACGCGTCCCGCGAACTCGGTATCGGCAGCCCAAGCGTGGGTGGATGCGGCACACGCCCACCCGGGCCGGCTCATCGGTATCGTCATCGGACCATCGACGAACCTCGCGCTCGCCCTGGAAATCGAACCCGAACTGCCGCGACTGCTCAAACGTCTCTTCATCATGGGAGGAGCCTTCAACTATCGCGGCAACACCCAGCCGACGACCGAGTGGAACGTCACCTTCGACCCGGAATCCGCGGCCCGGGCGCTCGCCGCCTTCGGTGAAGCGCATGCGCAGGGCCAGCTCACCCACCTACCGGTCATCGCGCCGATCGAAGCCACCGAAGCCGTCGAGATGACGTCTGACCGACTCAGTGACATCCTCGGTGGGGCAGTGGGCACCTCTGCCGGGTGGCAGCGGATGCTCACCCAGTTGGCCGAGGCGCTGCGGTTCTACTTCGAATTCCACGAATCCGACGGACTCGGCTATCTCGCTCACATCCACGATCCCTTCGTCCTCGCCTGCGCACTCGCCTGGGCACGCCAGAACACGTCTTCCTCGGACGGGCCGGCGCCTGCGGTCACCAGCATCGAGGCGAAGCCCACAGTCGACGCCGACCCGTCGGCCGCCTCGGCGCCAGTGAGAGGATCTGCGGGCCTGCTGCCCTGGGCGCGGACTCTGTTCGCACCCGTTGACGTCGAACTCACGGGTACACTCACACGAGGCGAAACCGTCGCCGACTGGCTCGGTCGGTGGGACCGACCCGTCAACGCCGAGATCATCCGCGCGATCGACGCCCCGGCCTTCTTAGACCACCTCAGCTCCACACTGATGAAAGGACCATCCTCATGACCGCATCCTCCCCACAGTCTGGGCAGGGGCCGACCACCTCCACGGTCGGTCCCGGACAAAGTCGCAGAACTGCACTTCCCCTGACTCTGACCCTCCTCGGAACCCTCGTCGTCATCGGCACCTACCTCGCGGTGCTCCTGACACAGCCTGCCAATCTCGGTATCGACCTCGGCCACACCACCCTGTGGGTGATGGTCGGCTATCTGCTCGGCGGAATCCTCCTGGCCGCCGGCACCCTTCCGCTCATTCCTCGCCGCGTCCTCGCGCTCATCCCCGTCGCCATCGCGCTGAACATCATCATCGGGCAGATCATCGGCAACTACACCCCGGTCCCGCTCTACCTCGACTCCATCGGCACCGTGATGATCGGCGTCCTGTCCGGCCCCGCCGCCGGTGCCTTCACCGGGATCATCTCGAACCTCATCTGGGGAGTGACGCTGAGCCCCAGCGTCATCGCCTTCAGCTCCGGGGCCGCCTTCATCGGCGCCGCCGCCGGATGGGCAGCCCGCCTCGGCGTCTTCCGCACCCCCTGGACTGCCGTCATCGTCGGCGCAGTCGCCGGAGTCCCCGCCGGAGCCATCGGCGCCCCGGTCGCCGCATATGTGTTCGGCGGCGGGCTCGGTGCCGGAACAGGGGGAGTGGTGGCGATACTCCAGGCCGCGGGGCTCGAGATGTTCAACGCGACCTTCGCGCAGAGCATGTTCTCCGACATCATCGACAAGGCGCTCATCTTCGCCCTGGCCTACGTCGTCATCCGGTCCCTGCCCAAGCGCATCATCGGACGCTACCCGTTCGCCGCATTCAGCCGCCCGAAGGCAGTGCGCTCCGGTTCGACGCCTCCGGCGGACGCGCCGGTCGAGTCGACTCCTGCGGCGGAATGACCACCACCGGCACCGAGACCGGCGCCAGCGGAAACACCACCGGGCATTCCGGGGCCGACCGAGTCGAACCCGGACACTGCGCTGCCGACGACACTGCCGGTCGCGACGGTCAGCGGCTGCACCCGGCGACCGAGATCGTCATCCTTTTGTGCAGCCTGCTGCTCGTCTTCGGAATCCCCTCGCCCGTGGTGCCAGCCGCCGTCATCGTCGCCACAGTGATCACGGTCGCCTCGTCCCCGGCGGTGGGCCGGCGGTCGTGGGCCCTCGGTGTCGGCGTGCTGTGTCTGCCGACGCTGCTCGTGCTCATCATCGTGCAGGGATTGTTCTATCCCGGCGCGAACGCGCATGTCCTCTGGGAGGCCGGACCCGCGCACTTGAGCGTCGAGGGCCTGAGCATCGCCGTCCAGATCTGGCTGCGCGTGACTGCACTCATCGGACTGTGTGCCCTCTTCGGGCTCGGCACTGACTCCGCCCGACTCTTCGATGGTCTGCGCAGACTCCGACTGCCTGATGCTCTCGCCTACGTGTGTGCCTCCGCGATCGGACTCATCCCCCTCATCGGGGCCCGGACCCGCAACATCATTGAAGCTCGAAAGGCACGAGGCTGGGCGACGGAACGCTGGCGGGTGCGGATGCGGCTGCTGCCCGGCATCGTCACCGGCCTGTTCACCTCGATGCTCATCGACGTCGAACAGCGCCATGAGGTGCTCGAACAGAGCGGTCTGGGAGTGCACGGCCGCACCGTCGAACTGCAGGACCACCACGACAGTCGCAGGCAGGGACTGATCCGGCTCATCATTCCCGTCCTCGTGGTCGGACTCATCGCCTGTTCAGTGGCCGGTGTGCTCCCGCTGCCGGACGCTGAACAGCTGATCGGCAGCGACTGAGATGGTGGTGCGGATGAGAGGCTTCGGCTTCACCTATGCCGGCGAAGACAGCCGAGTCCTGACCGATGTCGACCTCGAATTGCCTGCCGGGTCGATGACCGCAGTGCTCGGCCCCGTCGGCTCGGGCACATCGACCCTCAGCCGGGCCCTGGCCGGTCTGCTCGAGACCCGAGGAACCACGACCGGTCGCGTCGACGTCACCGGCACGGTCGGCTTCCTCGGTGACGATCCGGAAGCCCAACTGAGCGGACTGACCAGCCGAGTCGCCGACGAGACCCAGCTGGCATGCCGGCTGCGCGGTATCTCTCCCGCCGCTGCCGAGGCCCGGGCACACGATGTGCTGGCCAACCTCGGGATCGACGATCTGTGGAACCGGCGCCTCGACACCCTCTCCGGTGGTCAGCGCCAATTGGTGGCACTGTCGAGGATCGCGTCACTGGATCCCGATCTGCTCATCCTCGACCAGCCCTCACAGTCGCTCGATCCCGATATGCGTCGACGCCTGGCGGGCCTCCTCCGTGAGAACTGCGAGCGTGGAGGATCAGCGCTCATCACCGGCCATCAGATCGACGAGCTCACCGTCGCCTGCGACGAGGTGCGCTTCCTCAGAGCGGGCGACGGGTTGGCCCAGGGGAGCGCTGACGGTGTCAGGCTGGCACAGTCGGCTCGAGCGCAGGGAGTCTGGGACACCCGCCCAGACCATGCGGCTCAGTCACGAAGCGCGTCGATGACGGGGAGCCGCCCGGCCGCATCGACGACCGCCGATCCGGAGCTGAGTACGACCGCGGCGGCCGAACCTCCGAGGGCCGAACCGGTGCTCAGCGTGAGGAGCCTGAGCGTGCATCGCGCGAGCAGAACCGTTCTCGACGGCGTCAGCGTCGATCTGCTTCCTGGCGAACTGGTCACGCTCACCGGTGCCAACGGAGCGGGGAAATCGACTCTGCTGCGCGGACTCATCGGACTCCTCGGTCGGTCCGGCGACTGCACGGGCACGGTCACGATGAGCCGCCTCGGCGAAGGAACCAATCTGTTGGACATGCCCGCTCACGCACGCAGCGCCCACTTGGGCTGGGTGGGGCAGGATCCGGGCATTCAGCTCTCGGCGGCGACTGTGCGGTCCGAACTCATGCATGCGGCCCCGCTGCCGCGCCACCGGCGGCGGGAACGGACCCAGGTTCTCGACGACCGTCGCCGTATCGTCGACTCGGTGCTGCACGAGGTCGATCTGGCGGCGGTCGACGAGGAACACCCGTTCGACCTCGACGGCCCCCGGCGGAAGGATCTCGTCATCGCTTCGGCCCTGGTCACAGGTGCCGACGTTCTGCTTCTCGACGAACCCACGATCGGGCGTGATCAGGCGGGGATGAACCGACTCACCGCCATCATCGATCGCGTCCTGCGCCGAGGCGGTGCGGTCCTCGCGACGACCCACGACCCGCGGTGGGCCGCGGAATCGTCCCACCGTCGCCTGCACCTCGCCGATGGGCGAGTGCACTCGCGTTGAAGAGGAAACGTCACTGATGCGGTCGTGTGATGCAATGGGTGTGAGAACCGTCGTCGGAAGGGATCGCAATGCGCGGGCCACTGGTGCTCTTCGCCTCCTGGGCTCTTCATGATGCGGAGGAGGCGCTGACCTTTCCAGCCACGGCTGACCACCTGGCCGACCTCACTGGAATCGACGCCCTGCGGATGACCACCAAGCAGAGTTTGTCCGCGATCGGCCTGGTGGGAGCCGCGCTCGCCGTCGCCGGAGTCCGAGGAGCGAGAACCCGTGGCGCGTCACGGTTCTACCGAGCCTCCGTCACCGGCCTCGAAGCTCATGTGTTCACTCATCTGCTCTCGGCGGCGGCGGCTCGCCGGTACACCTCAGGGGTGCTCACGGCCCTGCCGATCATGTGGCCGGCAGCCGCGTTCGCGCGACGAGAACTCGCTGAACTCGGCAGACCGCTGACCGCCTCCGATTGGCGATTCGGTCCTCCGACGATGGGCGCGATCGCACTCGCCGCCCACCTCGTCGTCAGAATCGATCGGGCCTCTCGGCTCAGAAATCGTAGCTCGAGTCCGCGGTGACGGCACCGCCGCGGAACCGCTGCAGATGGAGATGCCGGATGAGGCGGATGACCGGGCGGATGAGCATCTCCACACTGCCGATGACGAACAGCCAGGTCCCGGTGGTCATCAGGGCCTCAGAGAAGAACATGAAGCTGCCGATGAGGAACCACACACCGATGAGCACGTCATTGGCGATGCTGAGCACCTGGTAGCGCTGCCGGATGACGAGCTCTTCCGGCCCGATGCGCAGGTGGATGTCGCGCTTCTTCTCAGCCATGTGACTCTCCTCTTCCTTCGGCGGGTTCCCTTCACCCGGGCACCGGATTACCGGGACCTCGGTCGAATCCCGCTGCAGTCCTTGCAATTCGAGCCTACTTCTCAGCCGATGCTGCGTGCAGGTCCGGGCACTGGCAGATCTCGTGTCAGGGGCGAGATCTAGATTGAGCATATGGATGACAACCGGTATTCCTTCGACGCTCTCTACAGCGAACCGCTCGAGCGCAGCTCACTCCTGCCGTGGGACGAGCTGCTCGTCTGGGTGCGCCGGTGCCCGCAGTTCGCTGCCTTCGACGCAGCGATGCTCGCCCGATCGGGCCCGGAGGCGGCCGTCGGGACTCCGGAGACGGCCGCCGGGACTGGAAAGTCGACGGTCGTCTCGGCCTCGGATCCGACAGCCGCCGGCACCGCAGGGACGCTGGCTTCCGCCGAGGCGGAGGGGTCGGACACCGCGAACCGTGCACCGACGTGGGCCGGCGTCGACACGGTGATCGCGGATCTGCGCGGACAGGACCTGCTGCCCGAGACGCTGCCGACGACGCGCAGCCCCACCGTCATGCTCATACACCTCATCGAAGAGCTCGCCCTCGTCTTCGCCGGTCATCGCGGGGACCGTCCCGACCACGGCATCGCTGCCAGCGAGCCTGCGCTTGATCAGGCTCAGGTGCGCTTCGAAACCGAATGCATCAGGTGGCTGATCGCCGGTCGCCTCGGTCTGAGGTCGGCGGCCGCCGGCTCACTCAAGGGCTACCTCAAGGACGGAGACCTCATGCCCCCGATTTCACGCGATCGGGTGCTGCGGACAGTCGACGCCGTCGAAGGACTCTTCGGTGGGGCACCGGCCCTCGGCAACCAGATCCGGCAGGAGGTTCCGAGCCTCTTCTCCCTCGACGAGCCGTTGGCTGTGTGATCACCGGAGATCCGGGCACACCCCTGGTATTCGCGGACGGATGAGAGCAGAATTCCACTATGTCCACCCCACCTCAGCGATGGACCGTCGCCACCGTCTATCCCGACATGTGGGTCGATCCCGCAGACGACCCGCGAAACACCGAAGGTCTGAGCCCCGACGGTGAGTCGGCGACACTGCTCGACTACATCCACGACTACCGACTGACCCTGGCGATGAAGTGCCGTGGACTCACACTCGACCAGATGATGACGCTCTCCGTTCCACCGTCGACGATGTCTCTGCTCGGCCTCGTCCGGCATATGACCGAGGTCGAGAGGGACTGGCGCAACTGGATCTCCGACGGCGATCGGGAACCAGCGATCTACGGTGGACTGGATGCGGCGTTCGACCTCAGCGGGCTCGTGTCACAGCCCGGCGCGGCCCAGTCCAACACCTCAGCGGCGGGTGCGCCGCAGTTCGGAACAGCGCGGTCCGGCGCGGCGCACAACAACGGAGCACAGTCTGACGGCGAGGACATCGAGGACCCCCTGATCACAGAGGCATTCGACAGGCTCGAACAGGAGCAGACAGCCACCGACGCAGTGGTCGACAGGCACGAGGATCTGGGCACCCATCTGGGCCGAGTGGGCATCGCCGTGCGCGAGCTGCAGGTCCACCGGATCGAAGAATACGCTCGACACTGCGGGCATGCCGACCTGCTGCGCGAATGCATCGACGGCAGGACCGGACAGTAGAGGCCGAGGAGAGACTGAGATGAGCAGAACCTTTCAGGTGACATTCGACTGCCGTGACCCGGAGACGGTCGCGAGATTCTGGGCGTCAGCGCTCGGTTACATCATTCCGGGACCACCCGGTGTCGAACTCGCCGATGACGATGATCCGTTCGACGCGTGGAAGAACTTCTTTTCAGACCTCGGCATCGAACTGGGGCCAGAGGATATGCGCGCGGCCATCGAGGATCCCGGAGGCGTCGGGCCCCGACTGTTCTTCCAGGCCGTCCCTGAAGGCAAAACGGTGAAGGACCGGATCCATCTCGACGTCCGAGCGGCACCGGGTCTCGACGGTGAGGAACGGATGGAGGCACTGGAGGCCGAATGTGTTCGCCTGGCACAGCTGGGAGCAAGCCGGCTGAGACGAGTCGAACCCGATCCGCCGATGGAGCACGGTTTCATCGTCATGACCGATCCCGAAGACAACGAATTCTGCCTTGACTGACACCGGCCGCCTCACCGTCATCGCCGGACCGATGTTCTCCGGAAAGTCCGAGGAGCTCATGCGTCGGGTGCGGCGGGCGACCATCGCCGGGATCACCGTCCTCGTCGTGTCCCATTCGCTCGACACCCGGTCGTCGATCTCGACGATCACCTCCCACGTCGGGGCGAACATCCCTGCGGTGCCGCTGTCTGATGTGGATTCCCTCGCCGAGGCTGTCCGCTCCGCAGACTACGATCTCGTCGCCATCGACGAGGCCCAGTTCTTCGGCCCCGATCTCATCCCCGCCGTCGATGAGCTCCTGCACCGAGGAGTCGACGTCATCGTCGAAGGGCTCTGTGTGACCTTCGATGGAGAACCCTTCGAACCTGTGCCGAGTCTCATGGCCGTAGCCGAAGAGGTGCTCAGGCTCACCGCGGTATGCACGATCTGCGGCCGCGACGCCGTCTTCCACCAGCGGCTGAGGGACTCGGAGCGCGGATCGGGCGCTGCAGTGGCACCGAAGGTGGCCTCGGACGAGGACTCACCGAACCCTGCCGCCACCGTCATCGATGCCAGCCACGTCGGTGGTCTCGACGCCTATGTCGCCCGCTGTCGAGAACACTTCAACCGGGGCTGCGCCACAATGTCAGCCGTCAGCAGTTCTCAGGCATAGCCGGTGCTGGGACTGTCGCATTCTGCCTGTGTGGTGCTGGTTCTGCCCTCGCAGCGCAAGCCTTCCTGAAATTGCGCAGACGGTTCTGACCTCACGGTTCGGCTCTGACCTGTAAGAACACCCGCCCGGAATCTTGTGTCAGTGCCGAGGTTTAGTGTTGTGGGTATGGAAGCAGAGCAGGTTCCGGACGTTCTCACCGAGATTCATCGGTGGCGTCG
>NZ_JABKDE010000008.1 GCF_013623835.1 Brevibacterium oceani
AACGAGATTCGCCGCCTCGATCCGGTATTCCGGGGTGTAAGAGCGACGCTGTCGCTTCTGATCTGACATATTGAACATCCTTCCAGCAGGACTGCGAATCCCGCTAACTTGGGTGTCCACTCTTCGAGGGTAGCCTCAGAGATGGACATCTCAGTTGCGGCGAGTCCGTTGGTTTCCCGGCGCTCGACAGTGCCATCACCGGTCACCTGGACGCTGGTGACGGGTATGCATCGAGGAGTTTCTGATAGCAATAATTGGTAGAGCCGTCGCTCGCAGCTCGCTGAAAGTCTTAACATCTCAATGCGGCCTACTCGCCGAACGAGGGAACGCTCTCTGGAGAGCTCGACAATCGATCGAGCTCTCCGAAGATCGGATCCCACTCTACGATGAGAAGATTCTCCACGATGCCATGCTGCCAGAATGGATCGGAGGCCAGGTACTGGCGAAGCTCCGATTCATCCACGGCTTGCATCACGAGCCATCCCTGTCGAATATCGGTTCCCACTGAGGGTCCGGAAGCGATGATCGTCCCGGCGGCGACATGCTCGCGTACCCATTCAACATGAGGACCGACCCATTCTTGCCACCCGGCCTCGTCGGGGTGGTCTAACCTCACAATGAAAATGCTCATGTCTTTCTCCTTTTCATTATTTGGGCGAATCTTCGTACAGTTAAACACCGTCAAGAGAGTCATCGAAGACTTCTCGAGCGCGTTCTATTTCGGATAAGTGGTCGTCTGCCCACGCCAGGAGCACATCGATAGGGTCGCGGAGAGTTTTGCCCAGCGGCGTGATTCGGTAGATGACGGCTACTGGACGTGTTGAGACGATCTCGCGCCCGACCACTCCGTTTCGTTCCAGACGCCTCAGTGTTGCCGTCAGAGACTTCTGCGACACCTGAGGGATAGCGCGGCGAAGCTCATTGAAGCGGCTGGGACGTTCGCACAGTTCGTTCAGCACACTCAGCGACCATTTGTCGAGGACTTGGTCGAGAAGCTCGCGGTGCGGAGCATCGATCCGCAGTTCGTCACTCCCCTCAACTGACGTCGCTTGGTCAGGGAAACTATCCGTCACGGGTCGCCAATCCTCTCGGCTCAGTACAAATTTCGTGCAGTTCGGCTAACGAGCCGAAGTACGTCACCTTGTGCTGGCTCACGATCCAGTTGTACTCAATCTAGTCGGAGTAGCGAACCAGACAGTCGTGGAATGGCCGAACTTGTTCCATGCTAGCAAGCCCTGTTCTGGCGAGCTTGAAATCGGTGGCTGCGCTACTGTTGGCCGCCTCCCACTGTTTTCGGCAGGTTGAATGCAGCGATGCCTGAGATCAACGCGGCAGCCATGAGGAGCAACGCCGGCGATCGAGGGTCTCCCGTTTCGTTGACGATCCACTGCGCGACAAACGAAATGGCCCCACCGAGCAGACTCACAGTCACCCCGTACGCCACAGCAGTCACTACCCCCCTTCGCGCGACCCCGGCGAGCGTTCCGTATACAACCGGGGTGGAGGAGGCGTATAACGCCGGCAAACCGGAGACGAGTGCGACGCATACGACGATGACTCCCATGGATCCGGATTCGCCACTTGCAACAATTCGGTCCCATAGGGGCCAGGCGACGAGCAACGTACCGGCTGAGGAGAGCAGAAGCACTCGACGCGCGCCGATCCGATTGGACAAGAGACCACCGCTGATGACTGCAACGACCCCCACGACCAATGCGACGACGATGACCGTCGTGCTTTCGAACAATCCGAGGCCGAGTTGGGCGAGAAGCGATTGCATGTATGTATAGGTCATGTAGAAGCCGATCGTGTGCAATACAGCCACGCCTGCGATGAGGAAGATCTCTCGTCCGTGGTGCCAGAAGCTTTTGCTCGTCGGGTCTATGGTTGTCGCAGTTCGAATCGGAGGGTCTTCCCCTTCGCGCGCCTCGATCTTAACTTCTTCAAATTCAGGTGTCTCACCAAGCTGAGCCCGCAAGTAGAGTCCGATGGCTCCGAGCGGAAGACCCAGCAGGAAGGGCACGCGCCAGCCCCAGTCATGCATCTGATCTGGACTGAGGTTCGCGCTGAGCCCGACGACGACCAGTGCAGCCAGGAGCAAACCGACAACGCTTCCCACCTGCACACGACTCGCCATTTCAGGACGCCGATGAGCAGGAGCGAACTCCGTCGCGTAGATGACAGCAGTTGTGTATTCGCCCCCGACCATCAGTCCTTGAGTGACACGCAAGAGCACCAAGAGGACCGTAGCTGAGATTCCCATGCTCTCTGGTGTCGGCAGAAGACCGATCAGCCCGGTCATCACTGACATACCCACGACGGTGACGACGAGCACGGGCTTGCGACCAAGTCGGTCTGTGAGAATGCCGAAGAAGACAGATCCAAGCGGCCGGACGAGAAATGCTGTGCCAAAGACGGCAAACGTGGACAGGAGCGCTGCCGTCGACGACTCCTTCGGGAAGAACACTGATGCCAAAACCGTGGCTAGGAAGCCGAACGAAGCGTACTCGTAAGTTTCGATGGTGTTGCCGACTGCTGCGGCCACACTGGCACGTGAGGTCCGGCGCTGTCTTTGCAGGTTGATCTCGGGAAAAGCCATAGTGCGGGTTCCTTTCGGCTGACTGATGCCCTCGCCGATGAGGACGATTTCAAGAGTAGAGTCCAACGCCGGGTTTTGCAAGCATGCTTATATGCATGCTTGCATAGCCCGTCGATCACACCCGCTCCACGCCTCGCCGCGCTGATGTAGCGCCCGAGCACACCCCACCCCTATGCTCAATGTGTGTCTAAAGATAAAGAATCCACCGAACCATACGACGAGGACCTGACGTATCTCGTCGACGCCGTCTTTCGTCTCGAACGAGCCACGGCAAAGATTGGCAGCCTGCGGCTCGCGCCATGGAAACTGACCCTTTCTGGGTATGCGGCCTTGCGCGTCCTCGACAGCCGCCCCCACCTGTCATTGGCTCAATTGTCCCGGCGCTGCTTCGTCAAACCTCAGACAATGACGCGCATTGTCACCAACCTCGTCAAACTCGGCTACCTCGATCGCGCCGTGAGCCCAAACAATGAACGCGCCATGTCTTTGACTCTTACCGACCACGGCCGGTCGACACTTCGCGACATGGATGTCGAGGTTCTCAAGGTCAACGATGCCATCGCGAAGAATCTCGACGGCATCGACCTCTCCGTCATGGTGAGCGCCCTGCGCGACAGCGCCCGCGCCGTCGAGGCTGACATTCAGGAGCTCGAACAACCCCGAATGTAAGCATGCTTGCATAACTATCCGGTCGGCGTTAACGTATAAGCATGCTGACAAATAAAAGGGTGGAGCAGCCGCCCCGAAGAGCAACCGACCAGGCCTTCCACCGAAACGTGCTTGGCCACTACCCTGCCGGTGTCGTCGGAATCACTGGACGAGCAGCCGACGGCTCACCAGTGGGTATGGTCGCCACGTCTTTCACTTCTGTCTCACTCGATCCTCCGTTGGTGGCCTTCATGCCGATGAAGACCTCGACGACGTTCGCAGCGCTCCGTGAATCCGGAAGCTTCTGCGTCAACGTCCTCGCCGCCGGCCAGGAAGGAATCTCTCGACAATTGGCGGTCAAGGGTGGCGACAAGTTCCACGGGGTCGATTGGCGGACAGAACAGACAGGTGCCCCGGTGCTTCACGGCGCGGTCGCTTGGATCGACTGCACGATCGTTTCGGTGCATGACGAAGGCGACCACTATATTGTTGTCGGTCACGTTGAGGATCTCGCAATCGATCGATCCTCGTCGCCTCTCCTGTACTTCCAGGGAGGATACGGCAGAGTTTCCTCGCCGTCGCTGACTGCCAGTGGTGAGACCGATCTGATTAGTCACTTGCGCGTCGTCGATGCCGTCCGAGAAGAAATGGTCGAAACTTCACACGCTGTCGGCGGCGAAGTCGTGGCCACGGCGCTGCTGCGCAATGAGATCGTCGCCCTTGCCACCAGTGGGCACCCAGATCCAGACAGGCTCCCAACTCGGATAGGCCAGCGCATGCCGTATACCCCTCCTTTGGGGGCTGCTTTCGCGGCGTGGTCGGAACCAGCGGAGTGGATCCGCCAAGTACCAGGCGCACAGAGGGAGTACGCCGCTTCACTGGTCGAGCGAGTTCGAGAACGAGGCTGGTCGGCAAGCCTGAGCGACGGAACACCCTTTTCGGATTTGGAACGCGCCCTCGCCAAGCTACCTCTCACCGGCCCTGGCGGTGATGAGATCGCCGAGGTAGAACAGATGCTGGATCCGAGCAGTCCACTCTACGAACCCGACCTGCACAGCGATTTCGGCGCGGGCAACCACGCTCCACCATTACGCACCGTAGCGGTCCCGGTGCTGGACACCAATGAAACTGCACAGGTCGTCTTCACCGCATATGGACTCCCACCCACCACAACGACGGATGACCTGAAGCTCATCGTCAACCGACTCCAGACGCTCGCGGCACTTGCGAGCGAAGTCATCAACCCAAAGGACGCATCATGACTGAGATCTTCACAGGAGCCCAGCCGCTAGTCGGCGGTGAAATCGACCCCGAGGCATTTCACGACAGAATCGACGCCCTCGACAAATCAGACGTAGTCGATCGAGTCCTCATCGGATATTCTTCTGTCTGGCCCCATAACCACGCGGTTGTCCCCTATGCGCTGGGACGCACATCTCACTTCTCCCCCATCCTCGCCCACCGTCCCGGAGTGATGCCGCCAACAGCGGCGGCCCGATACTTCGCGTCGCTCGACGTAGTGTCTCGAGGTCGGCTTGCTATCAACGTGGTTGTCGGCGGAAGCGATAAGGATCTGCAGAGAGAGGGAGACTCACTGCCGAAGGCCGATCGGTATCGGCGAGCTACCGAGTATCTCGACGTCGTTCGGCGTTCCTGGACAAGCGTCGAACCTTTTGACCACGAAGGCGAGTTCTATTCGGCCTCCGGAGTCTCCCTGCAGACCCGCCCTTACCAAGGACAGGTTCCCATCTTCATGGGTGGAGACAGCGACGATGCCGTCGAGTTCGGAGCAAAGCACGCTGACCTCTACATGCTGTGGGGCGAGCCGCTGGCGGGTACTGAGGAACGGATCAAGCGGGTCAACCGAGCAGCCGAAGAACACCATCGGAACATGCGATACTCAATCAACCTCCGCCTCTTCGTTGCAGAGACCGATGAGCTAGCTTGGCAGCTGGCCCGCGCCGCGGAACACGAGATCAGCGAAGCACAAGGCACAAATCGGTTTCTGCGGTCGTCAAAGGGCGACACATCCGTCGGCCGCCAGCGCGCACTTGCGTTGACCGATGAAGAGCTCCATGATGACTGCTTCTGGACCGGTCTCACTAAGCTCTTGGGTGGCTTCGCGAACTCACAGGCACTGGTTGGCTCCTACGATCGGGTGTACTCCACTCTGAAGAGCTACCGTGAGCTTGGAATCGATGCCTTTTTGTTCACCACCGGCGTCGAGGCAGCGTGGGATCCATCAATCGAGGAATTCGTCTCCGCAGTCAAGAAAGGCCTATGACAGATGCCGTCAACGAAGACGCTGAGCACGAACAACCGCAGACTCAATGACCTCGGCGGGGGCACTGTCGGTGGGCTCATCGCACGCAGAGCAGCCGGCCACCCTGACAAATCGGCCATCGTGACTCCAACCGGATCCATGACGTACGGTGAACTCGACCTCACCGCCTCCAGAGTCGCAGCAGGCCTCACTGGACTCGGCTTAGAAGTCGGCGACAGCGTCGCCATTCTGATGCGAAACCGCATCGAGTGGATCGCCGCATGGGCCGGTGCGGCTCGCTGCGGGTTCGTCTGCGTACCAGTCAACACTGCGTATAAGGGCACGTTCCTCCTCCACGCACTGCAGCTAACATCTGCCCGAGTAATTATCACCGAACCGGCGTTTCTGCCCGCGCTCGAGGAAGTCACAGCTGAGCTCGCACACCCTGTGCACGTCGTCTGTATCAATTCTTCCGAACCAGCAACTGCACCGATGGAGAACGACTCGTCCGTTCCGAGAGTGATTGGGTGGAGTGACCTGGAGAAGCAAGCTGATGCAGACTATTCTGCGCCTGAGCTGAATCCGCACGATGTGGCCATGATCGCCCTGACCTCAGGTACTACTGGTCGTAGCAAGGGCGTGGTGTGCCCGCACCAGATGCTCACCGTCGCCGCACGGGAGAACGTCGAAGCGATGGAGACTCAAAGTTGGGACAGACTGTACACGTGCCTGCCCCTGTTCCACGGCGCGGCTCTGCTCAACATCACGCTCCACGGCATCTACGCAGGAGCTGCCGTTGTCATCGGAGATCGCTTCAGCGCCAGCCGATTGTGGACAGATGTGAAGGCCAATGGCATCACGATGTTCAACGCCCTGGGCTCTGTGCTTCCCATGCTCCTGGCCCAACCACCTCGTGCGGATGATCGCAACAATCCCGTCCGCAAAGTCTTTGCCGCCCCGGCTCCGCCAGAAGTCCTCATGCCGTTCGAAGACCGATTCGATCTTCACATCGTGGAAGGCTACGGTCTCAGCGAAATCAAGAACGTCACGTACAACCCCCTCACCGGTCGAAAGATCGGATCAATCGGCAAGCCCACCAGAACCACCGAACTCCAGATTCAAAGCGAGAACGGAGAGCCGCTGGCACCGGGCGCAGTTGGTGAGATCGTCTACCGGCCACGAACCTCAGGCGTCATGTACACCCACTACCTCGCCGACCCCGAGGCGACCATTGCATCAATGCGCGACCTGTGGTGGCGAACCGGCGACTTGGGGTATGCCGACGACGACGGCTTCTACTACTTCGTCGACAGAAAGAAGGATGCTCTGCGTCGCCGAGGCGAGAACATCTCCTCTTACGAAGTCGAGTCGGTGCTGCTGTCGTTCCCCGGCATCACCGAGGCAGCAGCGGTGGGCACGCCCTCTGAGCTCGGTGAGGACGAAGTTCTGGCGGTGATCGGAACCGATAACCCCGACAATCTCAATTTGGATGCACTGTACGAGCATTGTGATCAACGACTCCCCCACTTCATGGTGCCACGTTACTTTCGAGTGCTCGCGGACCTCCCGCGTACTCCCACCGGCAAGATCCGCAAGGCCGAGCTGCGGTCCGGAGGAGTTACCGATCTGACATGGGATTCGCACGCCGCCGGTCGCAAACCAACCCGAGTGATCTGAGGATCTGACCATGAACTCTGATAACAATCCAGTGACATCGCCACTTACCAAATCGGCAAGCGAAGGGCCATCGACGGACGTTCGGCTGAAAGACATCGCGCCCCGGCTCGGCTGTCAGGCCCACACAGTCCCAACGCCCATTAAGGTCGAACTCATCGACCGGCTGAGCGCCGCAGGAATTCAAGCCATTGAAGCGACCTCGTTCGTCCGCCACGATCTCGTACCGGGTCTAGCCGATGCCGAGCAGGTGATGCAACGCGTCGACCGCTCCTACGGAACTCAATGGCACTGCTGTGTCGGCAACGAACGCGGCCTCACCCGAGCAATCGACGCTGGAGTCGACTATGCCTGGTTCCTGTTGTCAGCAGATGAGGGGTTCTCTAAAGCCAACACGGGGATGACGACGAGAGATTCCATTGAGCAGCTTGCAAAACTAAGGAGAATCGCAGCAGGCTCCGGCGTCACGCTCGGCACGTACCTGATCTTTGCTTGGGGCGGACCCAGCGGCCCACCCCGAGGCCCTGAACTCATCAACAACATGGCACCGATGCTCTCCGACGCGGGAGTGAGTGAGTGGATTCTCGCAGACTCGAGCGGCTACGCCTCTCCGCTGCAAATGACACAGCTGATCACCACCGCTTTAGAACACAACGTCGCGGATCGTATCACTGTTCAGGTCCACGACGGACGTGGGATGGGAGTAGCAAATGCGGTCGAGCTAGCCCGACTTGGGATCGCCAACATCGATGTCTCCCTAGGCGGGTCCGGAGGGCATCCGGCCATGCCGAACTACCCAGGAGGCGGCACCTGCAGCGAAGACGTCGTCCAGATTCTCGAACGCATGGGTGTAAGAACCGGGATCGACCTTTCATCCTTGATCGAGACTTCCAGGTGGTGGGCAGATGAGGTCGGCGTGCCTTCACCAGGTTTCAGTCGCCACATCGGCCCCGTCCCCAATGCCTCAAACGAAAGACCGTCCGCAGACTTCACTTGGCAGTCTCCGGCCTCAGTCGGAAAGGCAGGATAACGCTATGCCCGCAAAGACCACCACGTTGACACTCACCGAGGCGCGGAAACTCGCGGCCGATGCACTGCGGTCTGCAGGATTGCCTGACGCCGACATAGCAATCACGGTCGATCACCTCATCGACTGCGAGTTGCGCGGCCTGGCCTACGGAGGGCTAGCTCGAGCAGTATCCATCGCAGAAAGAATCGCTTCCTCACCCGCACCTGGAGAAATCTCAGTCATACGACGCACTGGACTGTCCGCAACCCTCGACGGAGCAGACAGAATCGGCTACATCGTTGCTCAACAAGCGACCGAACTCGCACTGGAACTCGTGGCTGAGACCGGGCTCTGCATCGTCGGGGCGAACAACACCTGGTACACAGGCATGTTCAGTTGGTATCTGGAGCAGGTAACGCACGCAGGGTACGTCGGTATGGCTGCCGGCAACGCTGGAACTTTCGTGGCACCATACGGCTCCACCGAGGGGCTGCTGGGGACCAATCCGATCGGATTCGGATTCCCAAGCTCCGAGGACCCGGTCATCTGGGACATCGGCACCTCTGCGCTGGTGCATGCAGAAGTCAAACTGGCTGAAAGACAAGGCCGAGACCTCCCTACCGGAGTGGCGTGGGCGGCAGACGGCACACCCACAACATCGCCGAGTGAGGCATTAGAAGGAGCACTGGCGACCTGGGGCGGACACCGAGGATCCGGACTTTCCCTTGGCATTCATCTGCTGGGGATGATGGCCGGGTCCCCAGCAATACCAACGCAGACCATAGGCGATCTCGGATTCCTCCTCATCCTCATCGACCCGCAACTGTTGGGAGACCGCGCCGAATACATTCGCAATGTCGCCGAGCACGCGGATCGAATACGTAACGCACGACCGGAGCATGACGAGTCACCTGTCAGGGTGCCGTTCGACAGGTCGCGCAGACAGCGCGAAGCCGCGCGGGAACGGGGCTCAATCGACGTCGACAGCGTCGTTGTCGAAGCTCTGAAGAGTCTGGTCGATTAGTTGAAGTCTAGATCCCCGAGACGCTACAGCCTCGTTGCCAGTTCAAGTGAGGTCGCGGCACCACTCTCGGCACAAACGAATATCTTGACGCCGCCTTATGACATGCATGATGGAGCTAAGAGCCTTCGTGAATACTTGCGATGCTCCGCACCGAGGTTCAAAGCAGCTCTTACGAACAGACCATCGGACGAGAGCCAGCGCGGTGCACCTCACGCCGCGTCTCAAGATACAGAAAGATCGATCCTTGTCCAGATTTCTCCTGACTGCGCTGTTCATTGAGTGTTTCGAAAAGGCCTTCGGAGTATCGTTGCCGAAACTACGTCTCCTTGCAGTATCCACGGGTGACCAGGCTTCAATAGAGGACACCGTCTCTCAAGAAGGAGCTCACCAATGTCAGTGCACCGCTTCACCCCTGAAGGCCTCCAGCCTCACACACCTTATGATCATGTCGCCATCGCCTCGGGAAGCCGACAAATCTTTATCAGTGGCCAGATCTCTCGCGATAGCGAAGGAAATCACGTTGGCGGTGACGACCTCTCTGCCCAGGTTGAGCAAGTGCTTCGCAACACCGCCCACGCCCTCGAGGGGGCAAATGCTTCATTCGGGGATGTGGTACGCCTGACCTTCTACGTCACACGATGGTCCCCCGACCAAATCAATGCGTTCATGACAGGTGTCGAACGCGTCGCTGACGAACTGGCGATTCCGCTACCGCTACCACCTGCCTCGCTGATCGGCGTCGACTACCTCTTCGAGCCTGAGGTAAGAGTCGAACTCGAAACGACCGCAGTCCTCCCATAGTCCACGCCGACATCAAAAAGGTGCGTCGGTACCTCGCCACCGGGAGACCGACGCACCTGCAGTACAAACAGTTGAAGGCGATTTCAGCGGATGTGCCTCCGACTCGACCTCAGATTCCCATGACGATGCCACGGCCGGAGGCAGCAACTATCCCCTCACCGTGCACAACAGCTTCGGGGACGTCACGATCGAGAGGAAGCCCGAGCGTGTGGCGACTCTCGGGTACGCAGACCTTGCGCTCGCCTCGTCGATGGGATCCGAAATCGTCCTCGCCCCTGAGTTTTTCTCCTCCGTGTCCGGCGGTGACACAGAGAAATCGCTGCCCTATATCGATTCGCTGCCTGCCGAGACCGAATGGCTCAACCCGATGAGCATCGATGTCGAACAGGTCGCCGCAGCCGAACCCGATGTCATCCTCGCGACCGCTGCCTTCTCCCTCGACGAGAATATCTACAGCCAGCTCAACGACATCGCCCCGGTCGTCAGCTATGAGGAGGGCCTCTATCAGGCATCGAGCGAGGCTTCGTCTCAGCGCATCGGCGAAGTACTCGGAGAGGAAGAGATGGCCGAACAACTCATCACTGACGCCAACGACGCTGTCGCTCAAGTCAAGCAGGATCTGCCAAATCTCGACGGGGGCACCTTCCTTTATGGGCAGGCTCGTGATGATGTCGCGGCGATGCTCGTGGATAAGGAGAATGTCACTGCCCGCTTCATGCTCGGACTCGGCATGGAAGCGCTGCCGGCAGTCGCAGAGTTGGGAGGGAAGGGGTCCGTACCCGGAGCAGTCGACATAAGCCTGGAGCAGGCCGATCTGTTCAACGACGCCGGGGTGATGTTCATGACCTACCAATCCGACGCGGCCAAGACGGCCTTCGAGTCGAACCCGATCATTGCCGAGCAGCCGATCATGGACGATCGCTACGTTCCTGTCGGGCTCGAGGCGGCGACCGCCTTGCAGGACCCCAACGTGGTCTCCGTGCCGTGGCTGCTCGATGAGATCCGTCCCGGACTCGAGAAGGTTCCCGAGAACTGAAGTCAGCGGTGTCCGCACCACCGAGGCCCGTTTCGTGCTCAGTTCACCCCAGCACGAGTCGACGACACGTGTCCGACAGGCCAGCAGCGGCCTCGGCGAGCAGGGATTCTTCCGAATCCTTACCCGCACGGACGTACCGTCCGGTGAAAGCATCCAGCGTCCCCGAAGCAAGCGCCAGCGCCAGGTCGGTGACCTGCTCGGGTGAGGTCCAGTCATCGCCTTCACGGAAATCGTGCACGGGCATGGACTTCGTCATCGCGGTCTCGACGACACCGGGAGCCATCTCGAAGATCCGCAACCCGTTCTCGTGCCCGAAGTGCACGACCGAATCGGCGAGACGGAACAGCGACGCCTTCGACGCCGAGTACACCGCATACGCCGGAGTTCCCTGCGCCCCGGACCCCGAGTTGAGGTCGATGATGCGGCTGGGACGACCGGTCGCCTCGGCGGAATCGATGAGCACCGGGGCGAACGTGTTCACCATGAGTGCTACACCGAGGACGTTCGCATCGACGACGCCCTTGATGGCTCCGGGGTCCGCCTCCCACAGCGGGCCTTCGGTCGACTCGATGCGGCCGGCGTTGTTGATGAGCACCTGCATGCGACGGCCTGTCTCGGACTCGAGCCCGGCGACCAAGTCGCGGAAAGCCTTCACCGAGTCGATGTCGTCGGTGCGCAGCCCGGTTCCGGTGACCGCTCCCCCGGCGGCGTCGAGGATCTCCGCCGCTGCGGTCTCGGCCTTCTCCGCCGAGGTGGCCGTGACGACCACGTGATACCCGGCCTTCGCGAACGCCTCCGACAGGTGGCGTCCGATGCCACGGGCACCGCCGGTGATGACGGCGATCGTCTCGGCGGGGACCGCGGTCGCCTCGGATGCGTTGTCGCCCGTGGGCAAGGTGGTTCCGTAGGGCAGCTTCTCTGACATGGTCACGGCTCCTCGGTGGTGCTCAGGTACGGATGATCAGGTGTCGCGGTGTGCGGTGCGGATGTTCAATGCCGCGGGGGCTTGCCGCGGCTCTCGGGCCGGGTACAACAGAGCCCGGTCGAACCACTGTAGCGGTCGATCGGGCTCTGTAACGCACTCGTATCAGCTGCGAACTTCGGCGCCGTGACGCTCAGTAGCCAACTTCGTCGCCGCCTCACGCATCGCCGATGCCTCATCGGCCTTGAGCGTGCGGTCCGGGGCGCGGAACGTCAGGCGGAACGCCAGCGACTTCTTGCCCTCGGGCAGCTGGTCACCGGTGTATCGGTCGAAGGTCTCGAGCAGTTCAAGCTCCTCTCCCGCACCCTCACGCAACGTCGCCGCCAGCGTCTGAGTCGGCAGTTCGGCATCGACGATGAGAGCGACGTCCTGGCGGGACACCGGATAGGTCGACAGGGCACCGTCCCAGGCTCGCAGGTCGTCTTGGGCCAGCAGCGCATCCAGGTCGATCTCGAAGGCGACGGTCCTGGCGGGCAGGCCGAGGTTCTCGCAGACCTTCGGGTGCAGCTCACCCGCATGGCCGAGTACCTGACCATCGGCGAGGACGAACTTCGCCGCCCGCCCCGGATGCCACGGAGCGATCTGATCGGCCTCGACGGTGACTTCGAGTCCGTTCGTTTCAGCGATCCGGCGGACGGTGTCGATGACGTCGGCGGCCTCGGCCTTGCGGCCCTTGCCCCAGACTCCGGGCATCTCCGCATTCCCGGAGATGATGCCCGCGTAGTGGTAGGGCTGGTGCGGCACCGATGCGTAGATCTTTTCCAGCTCGTCATCGCTCGGGTGGTATCCGGGCAGGTGACGCGGTCCGGGCCCCTCAGGCAGGCCCGCCGAGGTGGACACGAGTCCGGCCTCGAACAGTGCGACGTCCTTCGCCCCGCGGCCCTGGTTGCGAACCACGAGGTCGACGAGTGTCGAGAGCAGGTTGGTGCGCATGAGCGGCAGGTCTTCGGACATCGGGTTGGCCAGGCGCACGTGCTTGCGACGCACATCATCGGCCTCGAGCCGCAGCTGATCGTCCCGTTTGTCGTTCGTGAACGGGTAGGACAGCACCTCGGTGAATCCGTCGGCGGCCAGCAGGTTCGAGACACGGCGACGCGTCTTCTGCGCGACCGTCAGTCCGTTGCCGGCCCGAGCGGCGGGCTGAACGGACGGAATCCGGTCATAGCCGCCGGTGCGGGCGACTTCCTCGATGAGGTCAACGTCGTCGGTGATGTCCGTGCGCCAGCTTGGCACGGTCACCGTTACAGTCTCCTCGTCTTTGGCGGTCACGGTCGCGCCGATGCCCTCAAGAAGTGAGGTCACCTCGTCAATCGAGTAATCGATGCCGACTAGCGAAGCGACACGAGCGACCTTGAGGTCGAGCACCTTCGGCTCGGGAGCCTGACCGACCTGCGTGGTGGCGGGGCTGAGTGTGCCGCCGCCGAGTTCGACGAGCAGGTCCGCGCAGCGCCGGGCCGCCACGGGAGCAAGCTTCGGGTCGACTCCGCGCTCGAAACGACGCGAGGCCTCCGAGGACAACTTGTGGCGACGCGAGGTGCGGGCAATCGAGATCGGGTCGAAGTGTGCGGCCTCGATGACGACGTCGGTCGTCTGGTCGTTGACCTCAACGTCGGCGCCGCCCATGACGCCAGCCAGGCCGATGATCTTCCCGCCCTTTCCGCTGGGTCCGTCCCCGCGGTCGGTGATGAGCAGATCCTCGGGATCGAGCTTGCGCTCGACATCGTCAAGCGTCGTGAACTTCTCCCCCGCACTCGCACGGCGCACGACGATCTCGTCGCCGAGCAGCGAAGTGTCGTAGGCGTGCAGAGGCTGGCCGAGTTCGAGCATGACGTAGTTCGTGACGTCCACGGTCAGGCTGATCGGACGCATTCCCGCCTGCTGCAGGCGACGCTGCATCCAGAACGGAGTCTTCGCGGCCGGATCCAGCCCGGTGATCTGAAGAGCGGTGAACTGGTCACAGCCGGCCACCTCGTTGATGGGGTTGTTGTCCTCGATCGCAACCGGGAATCCATCGTCGGTGGCAGCGTTGGTGGGAGCCACCTCGGCGGATCCGATATCGGTGAAAGTCTGACCCTTCATTTGCGCGTATTCGCGTCCGATGCCGCGCATCGACAGCTGGTAGCCGCGGTCGGGGGTGACGTTGACGTCGAGGGTGACCTGGTCAAGGCCGAGCAGCGCGATCGCGTCATCGCCAGGCTCACCGGACAATCCCAAATCCGACAGCACGATGATGCCGGAGTGATCCTCGCCGAGGCCGAGCTCCTTGGCCGAGCAGATCATGCCGTCGGACTTGTGACCGTAGGTCTTGCGCGCAGCGATGGCGAAGTCACCGGGCAGAACGGCTCCGGGCAGGCAGGCGACGATGAGGTCGCCGGGCACGAAGTTGTGCGCACCGCAGATGATGCCGCGGCTGGGCGCTTCGGGGCCGGGCTGGGGGTCCTTCGGGTCGTCGAGATCCTCGTTGTGTTCGGGGCCGACGTCGACGCGGCACCAGTTGACGGTCTTACCGTTCGAGTGCTCTTCCTTGACGAGTTCGAGTACGCGACCGACGACGAGGGGGCCGGTGATCTCGGGTCCGAAGAAGTCCTCTTCCTCGAGACCAATAGCCGCGAATTCGGCGGCGAGGGCATGGGGATCGGTCTCGGCTGGGAGATCGACATAGTCGGCCAGCCAGTTCAGTGGGACGCGCATATCAAGCCTTCATTCCGAAACGGGCCGAGAAGCGCACATCGCCTTCGACCATGTCGTGCATATCGTTGATTCCCTCGCGCAGCATCAGGGTGCGTTCGATGCCCATGCCGAAGGCGAAGCCCTGGTAGACGTCGGGGTCGATGCCGGCGGCGCGCAGCACGTTGGGGTGGACCATTCCGCAGCCGCCCCATTCGATCCAGCCGGGGCCGCCGACCTTGTTGGGGAACCAGAAGTCCATCTCCGCGCTCGGTTCGGTGAACGGGAAGAAGCTCGGGCGCAGGCGGGTCTTCGACTCCGGGCCGAACATTTCGCGGGCGAAGCCGTCGAGGGTGCCCTGCAGGTTGGCCATGGTCAGGCCCTTGTCGATGGCGATGCCCTCGATCTGGTGGAAGACCGGGGTGTGGGTGGCGTCGAGTTCGTCAGTGCGGAAGGTCTTGCCCGGGCACACGACGTAGAGCGGCACACCGCGCTGGAGCAGTGAGCGTGACTGCACGGGTGAGGTGTGGGTGCGCAGGACGAGGCCGGCCTCGGGCGGGTCGATGAAGAAGGTGTCCTGCATCTGGCGGGCAGGATGGTCGGGACCGAAGTTGAGCGCGTCGAAGTTCAGCCACTCGGATTCGATCTCGGGGCCTTCGGCGACCTCCCAGCCGAGGCCGATGAAGTAGTCCGCGGCCTGTTCCTGGATGAGGGACAGCGGGTGGCGGGCGCCGAGTGGGCGACGGTCCGTGGGCAGGGTGACGTCGATGGCCTCTTCGATGAGCACCGCGGCGTCGCGTTCGGCCTCGAGTTCGGCCAGACGCGCTTCCTGAGCCTGCTTGACCTGTCCGCGGGACTTGCCGACGATCTTGCCGGCGGCGGCCTTGTCGGCCTTGTCGAGTGACCCGATCGCCCGGTTGGCCAGGGCCAACGGCGACTTGTCACCGGTGTGGTCGATCTTCGCCTGTTTGAAGTCATCAAGGGTCCGTGCGTCCGCGAATGCCTGAAGTGCCGCGTCGACGGCCGCCTTCACGGCCGACTCGTCCAGAGGGTCGAGCTGGTCTGTCATCAATGTCCTTTATCCGTGTCGAATGGACCGAATGTCTCGTCGCTGCCAGTCTATCGTCTCTGGTCCCAGCGGTCGGGGCGGTGTCCGCTGGGTGGGTGCGGTTCCCACGGAGCCCTCCCTCGCCGAGGTGGCCCCGTGGTTCCGCCCATCCGCTGGGTGGGCGGGCCGCCTCGGTGCCGGTGGTGTGGGGTGGGTCATAGGGATCGAAACGGGAGAAGCGTAGGGTCGGGACCATGACGACACAGCGTGCATCCGATGTCATGGTCAGAGCCCTGGAGAACGAAGGCGTCGAGCGCATCTTCGGCATTCCCGGTGAGGAGAATCTCGACTTCGTCGATTCTCTGCGGGATTCCTCGATCGAGCTCATCCTCACCCGCCACGAGCAGGCCGCCGCGTTCATGGCCGCCACCTATGGGCGGCTGACGGGCAAGCCTGGGGTGTGCCTGACGACGCTCGGGCCGGGGGCGCTCAACCTTGCGACCGGGGCGGCGTACGCCCACCTCGGTGGTATGCCGGTGATCATGATCACCGGTCAGAAGGGCATCCGCACGGCTGAGCAGGCGGCGTTCCAGATGGTCAACACGGTGGCGACGATGGATCCGCTGACGAAGTCGAGCCGGCAGATCACCTCGGCGGCGATGATTCCGACGCTGGTCAGGGAGGCGTTCCGCGTCGCCCAGGCCGAACGTCCCGGTCCGGTCCATCTCGAACTGCCCGAGGACATCGCGGGGTCGCCGGTCGACGGATTCGAACTCATCGAACCGCACACGAATTCTCGCCCTGTCGCCGGGGAGACGGCGATCGCGAATGCGGCGAACGTCATTCGCGAGGCGAAGCGGCCGCTGCTCATGCTCGGCGCGGATGCGTCTCGGGCCGACTGCACCGATCGGCTCTCGCAATTCGTCGCCGAGATGCGCATCCCCTACGTCACCACGCAGATGGGCAAGGGGTCGGTGACGGGGGCGTCGGATCTCTACATGGGGACGGCGGCGCTGACGGCCGGTGACTACGTCCACGACGCGATCGATGCCGCCGATGTCATCGTCACCATCGGTCACGACACGACGGAGAAGCCGCCGTTCACGATGGATGAGAACGGACCGACCGTCGTGCACGTCGGCTACCGTGCCGCGGTGGTCGAGCAGGTGTATTTCCCGCAGTTCGAGGTCATCGGTGACCTGGGTCCGTCCTTGGATAAGCTCGCCGAGTCGCTCGGCGGTCCCGTGCCCACCGCCGAGGCGCTGCTGCCGATGCGCGATGACATCCTCATCAAGATCCATGAGGGTGCCGATGAGGACCGGTTCATCCCCCAGCGGATCGTCCAGGAGGTCCGCGACGTCATGCCCGTCGATGGGTTCGTCGCCCTGGACAACGGGATGTACAAGATCTGGTTCGCCCGCAACTACCGCACCACCCGGGCGAACACCCTGCTGCTCGACAACGCCCTGGCGACCATGGGAGCCGGGCTGCCCTCGGCGATCGGGGCGAAGCTGACGTACCCGGAACGTCGGGTGATGGCCGTCGTCGGCGACGGCGGGTTCATGATGAACAGTCAGGAGATGGAGACCGCTGTCCGGCTGGGTCTCGACCTCGTCGTGCTCATCCTCGAGGACAACGCCTTCGGCATGATCCGGTGGAAGCAGGAGAACGACGGGATGCCTGACTTCGGGCTGACGTTCAGCAACCCGGATTTCGTCAAGTACGCGGAGGCGTACGGGGCGACCGGCACCCGTGTCGAGGACGTCGACGCCATCAGCGACGCCTTGGAATCGGCGTTCTCGGCCGGAGGTGTGCACGTCGTGGTCGTGCCCGTCGACTACTCGGAGAACAAGCGGGTGCTCATCGACGAGTTGGGGTCGCGGTGAGATTCTTCCCCACTCGCCACACTCCGGCGCTCTGCTCCTCCTCGTTTCCGACGGAGAGGTCGATGCCTTTGCGGTCCCTGACCAATGACACGGCGATGAGTGAGATCACCGCCATGATCACCAGATAGAGCGAGACCGACGCGGTTGTCCCCGTCGCCTGCAGAAGGGCTTGGGCGATCGTCGGTGCAAAGGCACCGCCGATGACAGCACCCAAGGCGTAGGAGATCGCGACTCCGCTGAAGCGAATCGAGGCCGGGAAGAGCTCGACATAGAGCGCGGCCTGCGGACCATAGGAGAGTCCGAGTCCGACGGAGAAGATTCCCAGCGACAGGTAGAGCAGACCCAATGATCCGGTGTCGACGAGCCAGAACAGCGGGAATGCGGTGACGATGAGGATCACGAAACCGATGACATAGGTGCGCACTCTGCCGATGACGTCAGCCAGATAGCCGGAGACCGCGGTCGACACCAGCCACACGAAGGACCCGAAGGTGATGGCCAACAGCACGTCGGTCTGGGAGAAGCCCACCGCATCGGTCGTCGCGTACTTCGTGACGAACCCGCCGGTGGTCATGTATCCGCTGGCGTTGTTGCCGGCGAAGATCAGCGCAGCGACGACGACGAGCAGCAGATGTTTCTTCAGCAGCACGAGGATCGGGGCCTTGCGCTTGGCCGATTCGACCTGGATCTCCTTGAACACGGGAGTGTCTTCGACGGTCCGACGCACCCAGTAGCCGACGCCGATGAGGACAACGGAGAGCAGGAACGGCACTCTCCAGCCCCACTCCATGAATGCCTCGCCGGGAGAGATGACTCCGGTCATGAGTGCGATGACGCCCGAGGACAGCAGCATGCCCAACGGCACCCCCAGCTGCGGATAGGACCCTGCGCGTCCACGCTTGTCGTCATCAGCGTGTTCGACGGCCAGCAGGGCAGCGCCACCCCACTCGCCTCCGGCCGAGAGTCCCTGGATGATCCGCAGGAGGATGAGCAGGATCGGTGCGGTCACCCCGATCGTCTCGTAGGTGGGGATGAGACCGATGAGGGCCGTGGCCACGCCCATCGTGACCAATGTGACGACGAGGATGAATCGTCGTCCCAGCTTGTCGCCGAAGTGTCCGGACAGGAATGCGCCGATCGGTCGGAACAGGAACGAGATTCCGATCGTGGCGAACGCGAGCAGCTGACCGACGCCTTCTCCGGCGGGAGCGAAGTAGAGGTGCGCGAAGACCAGAGCGGCCGCGGTCGAGTACGTGAAGTAGTCGTACCATTCGATCGTCGTCCCGATGATGGACGCGAACGCGACCCTCCTCTGGTTCTTCTTCTGCGCCGGCGGCGTCAATTCGTGTGTGGCGGTCATGAGAACGTCCTTGTTCAGTAGTGGTGATATCAACAGTGCTTGTCGTCGTTCAGTGGCGATGGATCAAGTGGCGGGCACCTGCAGATTCAGAAGATCAGGCGACCGTGAGTTCTGCGGACAGGTTGGACAGCACTCCTTCCGCCCATTCGCGCGCGGCTTCTGCAGCCGGCACCGGTCCCCCGGCGTCGTGACGGCCGTACTCCCCTACCTGGGCGGCACCACGTGCTTCAAGCGCTTCGGTGAGCAGCTCGCTGCCGCGCGAGTACGTCTTCGTGTAGCTGGCATCGCCCATCCCGAAGACCGCGAACCGCACTCCCCCCAGATCGACGGCCTGTTCCCCCAGTTCCGCATAGAACCGTGTGGCCGAGCTCGGGACATCGCCGTCCCCATAGGTCGAGCACACCACCAGGTAGAACCGTGACGGGTCCAGATCGGCGGGTGAGAGAGAGTCCAGATCCGAGATCTCGAGAGCGGATCTCTCGCCCAGGAAGGCACCGAGCTCCTCGGCGACGAGTTCGGCATTGCCCGATTCCGTCCCGAAGAGAATCGTCACCGGCAGCCCGGGCGCCAGATCGTGGGCGGCACTCGCCGAGGCGGTGCTCAGCTGTTCGTCGAGACCGGCGTCCCGTGCAGCTTCCACCAGCTCAGATCGTGTGGTGAGCTTCGTCCGGCAGCGACCGCCACCGGCACCGAGGCGCTCCTTCACGTCGATCCGACGCCATCCCTCGAAGTCGGTAGCGTTCTCATGCGGGTCGAGACCGGCCGCACCGGTCGAGATCGAGCCGGCAGTCACCTCGGCGGCGATGGCGGCGGTCAGCGATCTGGCATCGGTGCGCTGGTCGGGGATGGTGCCGCGGCCGTTGCCTTTGAGCCAGCCGATAGCGAAGAGCCCGTCGCTGATCTTTCCGTCTGCGGGGATCGGCGAGACCGGGCAGATGCCCTGTTTCGCGACGGTCATCGGGTCGCGGACGAATCCGATTGCAGTGATGACCGAGTCGACATCGAGGTGGACGGCTTCACCGTCGTGGGTGATGTCGATGCCGGTCACAGCCTCAGCACCGGTCACTGCCTCGGGTGTGCTGGAGAACCACCAGTGCACCTCGATCTTCTGCCCCGAGAGACCGCCCTGTTCAGCTGATGCCGACCGGTTCGCGGGCCCGACGAGGTCGCGCAGTGCGTCGAGCTTCGCGTCTTTGCCGACGCTCACGCTCGACAGGTTCACTCCATGGAGGACATGGGTCAGTCCGGGGACTCGAGCGAGTTCGCGGATCATGACGGGGTCGAATTTCGCCGCACGCGGCTCAGACCGGCCGATGACGTCGACGCGGGCGATGCCTGCGCGCAGATTTCCGTGGATGCGGTCGTTGATGTCGCTGCCGTCCAAAGATTCGGAGGCGCAGGTGAGGAGGCGGCTGATGTCGATGGCGACATTGCCCTGCCCGACGATGGCAACATGGCGCCCGAGCACTGGCTCGACATCACCATCGGCCGACTCGACCTCGTCGGGGTGCCCGTTGAGCAGGCGGGTGATCGTCCCTGCGCGATAGACCTGCGGCAGGTCCGCGCCGGGGATGTCGAGAACACGGTCGTGGGAGAGTCCGCTGGCGAGGACCACGGTGTCGTAGTTGGCTTTGAGCTCGTCCATGGTGACATCGGCGCCCAGTTCGGTGTTGCCGATGAACCTCGCCCGGGGATCGGCGAAGAGACGGTCGAACTGCGTCGACACGGATTTTGTGCCCTGGTGGTCTGCGGCCACACCGTAGCGCAGCAGTCCGTAGGGCACGGGGAGTCTGTCGTACACGTCGACGGATGATCCGGGCACCTGGCGCAGGATCTCCTTCGCGCTGAAGCAGCCAGAGGGTCCCGAGCCGATGACGGCGATCTTCGGCCCGGCTCCTGCGTACTCCGACACTGCAGACGACATGGAATTGCCCGCCGAGGCGGCGCCACCGGTGGACTCGGCCCCGTAGTCGGGTGTCTCGCTGGCTTTCGACCACGTGATGGGAAGCGAGAGCATGCCCCGGAAGACCCAGCCGCCCATCGTCGTCTCACGGGTCTCGTCGATGCGCAGTCCTTCGAGGCTGTTGAAGAGCAGGGGCAGCGCCACATCGGCGATCTCTGCGCGAGCAGCCCAGTTGCCCAGGCACACGTGCACGCCCTTGCTGAAGGCCAGATGGGGTTTGGCCTCACGGTGGATGTTGAACTGGTCGGCGCTGGCCCAGATGGTCTCGTCCCGGTTCGCTGAGAGCACGCAGATGCCGAGCTTCGCCCCGGCCGGCAGGTGGGTGCCGGCGAGCACGGTGTCCCGGGTGACCTGGCGGGAGTACATGCCGATGGGCGCGATCCAGCGGATGGTCTCCTCGAACACGGTGGGCCACAGGGCGGGATTGGCCATGGCTGCGGCGCGCTGTTCGGGGTGGTTGAACAGGGCCAGGGCAGCGACCCCGAGCGCGTCACGAGGTTCGTTGAGTCCCCCGCCGATCGTCATCTTGATGTTCGCGCGGATCTGCTCGATCGGCATCTGATCGCCGGGCATGGACAACAGCCCGGAGATGAGCGAGTCATCGCGGTGGGTGAGGTGGTGTTCGAGCATCTCGTCGAGCGCTGCATCCACCTCATTGAAGGACTTCTCGCCCTTGGCCCAGACGTCGGGGTCGTCGGCGTAGTTGCCGGTCGCGTCGATCATCGTCTGCGACCAGCGCTGCAGATCGAGCTGATCGGCGTTGTAGAGGCCGAGCATGCGGCGCAGGGTCTCTGCTGCGTAGGGTGCGGCGAAGTCCCAGATGAGGTCGACGTCGGAGCCTTTGGCGACCATCTTTGCAAGAAGATCTTCCGCGACTTCGCGGTACATCTTCGTCCACACACGCTTGACGTAGCCGGGTTTGAGGATCGGCTGCCAGGCCCGCCGCTGTGCATAGTGGTCCGGATCGTCGCGGCGCAGCATGGAGTGGCCCATCGCGCGGATCTGCAGGGATCCCTCTTCGTTCGCGGAGAAGACGTCCTGGTCGTGTTCGGTGGCACTGACTGCGTCATAGCTGGTGATGAGGTATCGATTGACCGCGGGCACCCAGTGGACGCCGCCTTCGGCGCGGAGACGTTCGTAGATCGGGAACGGGTCGTCATAGAGTTCGGGGATCGTCACCCAGTCCGCCACCGACGCCGAGGTCGCACCCGGGTGGGTCTCGGTGGAACGGGTGTCCGTGTGGAGTCCAGAAGTCATCATCGTCTCCCCCTCATCGTTGAGTCTGTGCAGTTCGTGCGATCACTCGTTGCTGTGATCGCGTTCACAGTCCAGTGTGCGACGGCTACTATGCAAGGAAACGCGGAATTAATCTGACAACTAGTCCGGAAAAGCGAATATGCACATTCACCAGGTCCCGAACTTCTCCCTGCGCCAACTTTCCTATCTCATCACCGCCGCCAGATTGGGCACGATCTCTGCCGCAGCGTCCGAATTGCATGTCTCCTCATCGGCGATCTCGGATTCGATCACGGCACTTGAACATCAGATGCGTACGCAGCTCTGCATCAGGCGGAAAGCGCAAGGGCTCGTGCTCACTGCCGCCGGAAAACAGCTGGCAGCACGGGCAACGAGTCTCATCAATGAGGCGAACGAACTCGAACGTGACCTGACAACGACGGATGGCGAGTTGGCTGGCCCGATCACGATCGGCTGCTACCCCACACTGGCTCCGATGATCCTGCCTGTGCTGCTGGCAGAGTTCGGCGATCAGCACCCGCGGGTGAGTCTGGAGATCGTCGAGACGACGCAGGATCTGTTGACGGGGAAGCTGGAGTCCGGCGAGATCGACGTGGCGTTCGTCTACGAGACCCTCATCCCTGGAACGCCCAATCACGCACAGCTCTTCGCTCAGCCGGCGCATGTCATTCTTTCTGCCGATGACCCCCTGGCCTCACGGGAAGCCGTTCGGCTCGAAGACTTGGTCGAACGCGACATGATCCTCCTCGACTCTCCACCGTCGAGCCAGCACACTCTCGGCATGTTCCACGGCCGCGGACTGCAGCCGAGGATCCGCCACCGAACGACGAGCTACGAGGTGGTGCGGACCCTCGTCGGCCGCGGACTCGGGTATGGGGTGCTGGTGCAGCGGCTGAACAACACCGCGAGCTACGAGGGATACCCGTTGGTGGTCAAGGAGATCGAGCCTGCGGTGGATCCGGTGGCCGTTGAAGTCATCTGGCCCGCACGCGTTTCCGTGGCACCGCGGGTACAGGCGCTGATTGAGTTCGCCATTGCTCGAGGATGGCGATGACCGTGAAGGCCGCCCGCCACAGCAGCATTGACGCCTCAGCTGAGGCCAGCGAAGAACTCTTCGATCGCGGCGCTCTCGGCTTGTTCCAATCGCGTGCTCAGTTCCCGAAATCTCTCACCCTGCACTGCGCCGGGCCAGCCCTCTGGCAACAGTGCCGCGGGCAGCTGCGGATCCGTGCGCGCCAGAGTCAACCAGTCGAAGTGCAGTTCGACGCGCCGCACCAATGACTCCCATGATCCCAAAGCGTCAATCGACGCCTGCGACTCGAAGCCCACAGTCGCCCACTTCCGCCCGAATGCCTCATAGCGCTCGGCCAGCTCGTCCAGATCGAAGGCGTCGAGCAGAATCTGATCGGTCGTCGGATCCTGCGGTGCCCCATAGACGGCGATCGGCGTCAGCTCTGCCCGCGCCTCACCCAAGATCCCAGCCACATCATGAGGTCCCGGCGCCACCCATGTTCCACCCTCGACCTGCCCGAATCCGGCCCACGACAGCCTCGAGGACAGCTGATGCCGCAGTGCACGCTTCGACTCGGGAACCGGGACGCGCACAAAGGTCCATCGCCCGTCCCAGTTCTGCGGCTGCCAGCCGGAGAACATCTTCTCCTGCCCTTCGCGCAGGACGCCCCGCGCTCGCTCGCTCAACGTGTAGAACGTCTTCCGCCCCTGCTTGCGACGGACAATGAAGCCCTTTGCGGCATTGCGCTGCAGCACCGACCGCGCGGCGGATTCACCCACCCCAAGTCTGCTCATGACGAACACGATCGACGCCCCGCTGAGCGGCCGGTCGTCGTCGAGCATATGGACGCCGGCGAGCGCGAGGAAGAGGGACTGCGGATTGACTGCCATGCCTTCACTCTACGGTCCCGCAGCGGCGATCCCAGGCCCTCGGACCGCCTCGGCGAATTTATATACCGCATTTAATTGACGTACCGGCGTTGAATTGCATAGCATTATCGTGAGCCCGATCACCGGCGACCGGGCCTCCCCATCATCAGCGAGGATCACATGGCTTCCACGAATTCGACCGCACCGACGAAATCGACACCGATGCTCAAACGGGCGGCCGCCTCGGCGTACCTGGGCAGCGTCATCGAGTACTACGACTTCTTCGTCTACTCCGTGTGCGCAGCACTGGTCTTCAAAGATGTCTTCTTCTCCAACCTCTCCCCGGCAGTCGGCACTCTGGCCAGTCTCGCCACGTTCGCCACCGGGTACCTGGCCCGTCCGCTGGGAGGCATCGTGTTCGGCCACTTCGGCGACAAACTGGGCCGCAAACGCATGCTCGTCGTGAGCATGTTCACCATCGGCATCGCGTCCACCGCAATCGGCCTGTTGCCGACCTATGACCAGGCCGGACTCATCGCCCCAGTTCTCCTCATCCTCATCCGCGTCATCCAGGGTGTGGCAATCGGCGGCGAATGGGGCGGCGCAATGCTCATGTCCGCCGAACACTCCACCTCCAATCGCGGTTTCTGGGCCAGCTTCACCAGCGCCGGGGCGCCCACGGGTCAGCTGGTCTCCGCGCTCGTCATCGCCGGCACCCTGGCAGCCATGGGCCCGGACGCCTTCATCGCCTGGGGCTGGCGTCTGCCGTTTCTCGCCTCGATCCTCTTGCTGGTGGTCGGTGTCATCGTCCGCTCCGCAGTCGACGAGTCTCCCGAATTCCTGGCAGCGAAGAAGCGCACGCCGAAGGTCGGCATTCCGATCTTTGCGACCCTGCGCAAGCAACCCCACACACTCCTCCTCGCCGTGGGTGTCGGGCTGTCCGCCTTCATGTTCCAGGGCCTGCTCACGACCTACTCCATCGCCTACGGCGTCCAGATCGGCATCGAACGTCAGACCATCCTCAATGCGCTGTCCTTCTCATCCTTCTTCGCCATCTTCGGCATCATCGGCTGGTCGCGTCTCTCCGACGCGGTCGGCCGGCGACCACTAGTCATCGCCGGTGCCGTGCTCATCGCCGTCTGGGGCTTCGCGCTCTTCCCCCTCCTCGAGACGAAGAATGGTCTCATCATCACCATCGGCATGGTCGTCGGACAAGGCATCATCCATCCGATGATCTACGGTCCCTTGGCCGGCCTCTACTCCGAACTCTTCGACACCGAGCACCGCTACACCGGCGCTTCCCTGGGGTACCAGATCGCCGGAATCGGTGCCGGCATCTCCCCCGTTCTCTTCGCCGCGATCATGAGCTCGACAGGGTCACCGTCGACCATTCCGCTCTCCCTCGTCCTCCTCGCTGTGGCGGCAATCAGCATCCTCTGCATCTGGCGACTGGGTGAAACGAAATCACGATCCCTGTCCGAACAGCGCTTCGCTGAAACCACCGCGCCCTCCGGCAGCGCCCCGACGGCCGACACCCCACCAGCAGCCATGGAAGGACCGACTCCGTGACCTTCACCCATCCCAGCCTGGCCCGGCTCTCCGAACGCCAGGCCGTCGACTACGGCGAGAAGACCGCGATCACCTTCGACGGCATCGACTATTCGTATGTCCAGATGCATGAACGCACCCTCATCCGGACGGCCGCGCTCCACTCGCGGGGCATCCGCCGAGGCGACCGGGTCGCCTACCTCGGGCCCAACCACCCAGCTCTCATCGAGGTCCTGCTTGCCTGCCTGCGTCTGGGAGCCATCTTCATTCCGCTCAACTGGCGACTCGTTCCAACCGAACTCGACTTTCAGCTGAGCAATGCCGCGGTCTCGCTGCTCATCGTCGCCCCCGAGCATGCCGAGACCGTCGAGCGCCTCAGCGTCGACGTCGCCAAGGACACGGTGGACTGGGATCCGACTCCCACCTCGGCGACGGCCCCTGCCTTTCCCCCGGCCGGTCCCGCGGGCGACGAACCGGCGTTCCTTCTCTTCACATCCGGAACCACGGGACGGCCGAAGGGCGCAGTGCTGACGCATGCGAACCTTCTGTGGAACTCCTTCAACCTCCTCCTCAACTCCGATCTCACCGCAGACGACGTCACACTGGTCACTGCTCCTCTTTTCCACGTCATCGGCCTCGACCAGCAGGTGATGACCACCTACCTGCGCGGCGGGCAGATGCTCATCGAATCCAAGTGGAACGTTGACCGGGCCTTCGACGCCATCGAGCACGAGGGTCTGACCTGGATGGCGGGAGTGACGACCATGTTCGCCGACATGCTCCAGTCGCCGAGGTGGGAGACCGCAGATCTGTCATCGCTGCGGTTCGTCAACTCCGGCGGTGCCCCGATCCCCGTCTCCCTGATCCAGGCGTATCAGGCGAAGGACATCATGTTCTGTCAGGGCTACGGACTCACCGAGACCTCCCCCGGGTGCACCTTCCTGCCCGCGGCATTCGCGCTGGAGAAGGCCGGCTCAGCCGGACGGGCCGTGCCTTTCACCGAGGTCGAGGTCCGTGACGCATCAGGCAACGCCTGCTCAGCGGGAGTCAACGGGGAGATCGTCGTCCGCGGCCCCAACGTCATGAACGGCTACTGGAACAATGAGGGCGCAACGGACGCAGCGTTCTCCCCCGGCGGCTGGTTCCACACCGGAGACATCGGGTACCTCGATGACGACGGGTTCCTCTTCATCGTCGACCGACTCAAGGACATGTTCATCTCCGGTGGGGAGAACGTCTACCCCGCCGAGGTGGAATCCGTCCTCTTCGACCATCCCTCCGTCGCCGAAGCCGCCGTCGTCGCAGCAGCCGATGAACGTTGGGGCGAAGTCGGACATGCGTTCATCGTCCTCTCCTCGGAGTCCCAGGCACAGCACCCGAGTGCTTCCGACCTGCGGGACTTCCTGCTGACCCGCCTGGCCAAGTACAAGGTTCCGCAGTACTTCGACTTCGTCGATTCCTTCCCGCGCACCGGCTCGGGAAAGGTACACAAGGTCTCTTTGCGCACCACCGGCAGTCTTGGCGCACACTCGACCACCGGTCCCTCAACTCCCAGCACAGACAACTCAGCACCAGCACCGAAGGACAGCGCATGACCGACCTCCCCACATCCCACCACCTCACCGACATCTCTGATGGTGAAGGCAGCTCTGCGCAGCCGACGACCGTCAACATCTCCGAGACTCTGCGCTTCGCAGCCGAGGGCGACATCGGCACCCTCACCCTCGACCGCCCGGCCAAACGCAACGCCCTGGACGACGCGACGGTGGCCAGCCTCGGCGAGTTCTTCCGCACCCCGCCTGAGGTCTCCGCGATCGTACTCAACTCCACCGGCGATCACTTCTGCGCCGGCCTCGACCTGTCCGAGATGGCCGAGCGCGACGCCGTGGCCGGCCTCCACCACTCGCGCGGCTGGCACACGACGATGAACCGGATCACCGAATCCCAGATCCCCGTCGTCGCCGTCCTCCAGGGCGGAGTGATCGGCGGCGGTCTCGAACTCGCCTCCGCCGCCCACCTGCGCGTGGCCGAGGAATCGGCCTACTTCGCGCTGCCCGAGGGCAAGCGCGGACTCTTCGTCGGCGGCGGCGCCTCGGTGCGAGTCCCCCGCCTCATCGGGCTCAGCCGGGTCCAGGACATGATGCTCACCGGTCGCCGCTTCGACGCTGTCGAGGCTGAGTCGATCGGACTCGTCAACTACCGCGTCAGCGCCGGAGAAGGTCTGGCCAAAGCACGCGAACTCGCCGCCTCGATCGCCTCGAACTCCCCGGTGACGAACTACGCGATCACCCAGGCGCTGCCGCGCATCGTCGAATCCGGCCGCGACGAGGGCTACATGCTCGAATCCCTCATGGCCACCGTCGCCCAGTCGAGCACCGAGGCCAAGGAACTCATGCGCTCCTTCCTCGACGGCTCCGGCCCCAAAGTCACGAAGTGAGAGGACCCGATATGTCGACGATCATCCGCGACGTCCCCACCGACGCCCTCGAGACCAGCCGCATCGGCGACTTCCTCGGCTGGATCAACAGCAGATACGGCTTCTCCTTCACCGGTTGGGACGAGCTCTACACGTGGTCAGTCACGGACATCGAGGATTTCTGGGAGTCCGTCTGGGAATACTTCGAGGTGAAGTCCCACAGCCCGTACACTTCGGTGCTCGAGAAGCGGGTCGTGCCGCACGCAACGTGGTTCACGGGCGCAACGCTCAACTACGCCGAGCACTCATTCGGCGCTCCCGAACAGGCCGACGATGTGGCCGTGAGCGCGGTGTCTCAGACCCGTGACGACTGCACACTGACGTTTGCGCAGCTGCGCGCCGAGGTGACCCGCGTCCGCGCCGGTCTCGTGGACCTCGGTGTGGAGAAGGGCGATCGGGTCGTCGGCTACCTGCCGAATCAGCCCGAGGCCCTCGTCGCCTTCCTCGCCGCGGCGAGCCTCGGCGCGATCTGGGCCAGCTGCGCCCCCGAGTTCGGCACGCAGTCCGTCATCGACCGGTTCAGCCAGGTCGAACCGACGGTGCTCCTCGCCATCTCCGGCTACACGTACGGAAACAAGGCCGTCGACCGCACAGGAGAACTCGCCGAGGTCGTCGCCGCGCTCCCGACTCTCACCCACCTCGTCACCGTCGACTACGGCGACTTCAGAATCGACGAGCACACCCGCGACGCGTTCGCGTCCGGTTCGGGAGTCGACCACCCGATCGACGTCGTCGCCTATGCGCGGCTCGGGGCCACCTCGGCGGACGCGGACGGTGGAGCTACCTCGGCGGAGCTGGAATTCGCCCCCGTGCCCTTCGACCACCCCCTCTTCATCCTCTTCTCCTCGGGCACGACCGGCAAGCCGAAGGCCATCGTCCACAGCCACGGCGGCATCCTGCTCGAGACGCTGAAGAACCACGCCCTGCACTTCGACCTGGGACCGGGCAGCCAGTTCTGCTGGTTCTCCACGACCGCGTGGATGATGTGGAACACCCTGGTCGGCGGGCTGCTCGTCGGATCGGGCATCGTCATGATCGACGGCAATCCGAACTATCCGGACCCGAAGGAACTGTGGCGCATCGCCGCGAACACGAAGGCCACGCTCATGGGCGTGGCTCCGGGCGCGATCATGTCTGCGCGCAAGGCCGGGTTCAACCCCACGGAAGAGTTCGACCTGTCTGCCGTCTCGCAGTTCGGAGCCGCCGGCGCACCGCTGCCTGCCGCGGGCTACGAGTGGGTCATGGAGCAGTTCGGACCCGACGTGCTGCTCAACGTCGGCTGCGGCGGCACCGATGTGTGCACCGGCATCCTCCAGGCATCCCCGCTCACCCCGGTCTACTCGGGCGAGATGTCGGGAGTCTCCCTCGGATTCGCGGCGATGGCCTTCGACCAGGATGGCCATGAGGTCCGCGATGAACTGGGCGAACTCGTCATCACCCAACCGGTGCCCTCCATGCCCGTCACCTTCTGGGGGCCCGACGGTGATGCCCGCTACGAGGCCGCATACTTCGACACGTACCCCGGTATCTGGCGCCATGGAGACTGGGCGCAGTTCACCACCGGCGGCGGGGTCGTCGTCACCGGCCGCTCCGACGCCACTCTCAATCGGGGCGGGGTGCGGCTGGGCACCGCAGATTTCTATTCCGTCCTCGACACCATCGCCGAGGTGGCCGATGCCCTGGTCATCCACCTCGAAGATCCCGACGGGGGAATGGGTGAGCTCATCCTCTTCGTCCAGACCGAACCCGGTGTGTCATTCATCGACGAGCTGGCAATGCGGCTGCGTGCAGAGCTGAAGACTCGGCTCTCCCCCAGGCACGCACCCGACGAGATCGTGCCCGTGCACCGGATTCCGCTCGGTCGCACGGGCAAGAAGCTCGAGGTTCCCGTCAAGCGCATCATCCAAGGGGCGTCTGCCGATTCGGTGGCGAGCGCCGGTGCGCTGCAGGATCCGCGTTCGCTGGATGAGTACGTCGACTATGCACAATCACGGAAAGCAACACGGTCGCGGAGAGCAGAGGTGCGCGCATGAGCACGAATCCCACACCATCGGACACGGCCGCGGACCCTCAGTCGGGGGCCGCCCCGAACGCCGCTCTCACCGTCGCCGTCCTCGGCACCGGGGTCATCGGGGCCGCCTGGGCGACGGGATTCCTCGCCGCCGGACACACGGTCACGGCCTTCGATCCGGCCGACGGGGCCGAAGCCCGTCTGCGGACGCAGGTCGAGAGCAATCTCGCGGTCCTCGCTCACGACGACGCCGCCTCGGTGATGGAGCGCCTGCACTTCACGAACTCCCTGGCCGAGGCGGTGGGCGATGCCGATTTCGTCCAGGAGAGCGGTCCCGAGCGCCTCGAGGTCAAGCAGGCGATGCTCGCCGAAGCCGACGCGGCGGCACCCGCAGAGGCGATCATCGCCTCGTCGACCTCCGGATTCGCTCCGAGCGAGCTCGCAGCCACGGCCGCTGAGCACCCCGAGCGGATCGTCGTCGGTCACCCCTTCAACCCCGCACATCTCGTCCCCCTCGTCGAACTCGTGCCCACACCCCAGACTTCCGCCGAGGTCGTCGAGCGCAGTCTCGAGATCTACCGATCGATCGGGAAGAAGCCGATCCTCGTCCGGGCTGAACTTCCCGGTCATGTCACGAACCGACTGCAGGCGGCACTGTGGCAGGAGGCATACTCCCTCGTCGAGCGCGGTGTCGTCTCGGTCGCCGACATCGACAGGGCGATCTCCTACGGTCCCGGACTGCGGTGGGCGATCCTCGGTCCGCTCGTGCAGCAGGGCCTGTCCGGAGGTCCCGACGGGATGCGGCACCTCCTCGAACACCTGGGGCCGCCGCAGGAGGTGTGGATGCGGGATCTGGGGCGGGTCCACCTCGGCGAGGAACTGACCGACAAGCTCGTCGCCGGAGTCGATGATGAGCTCGAAGGCAGGGATCCGGTGCTCATGGCCAAGCAGCGCGACGAGATGCTGCTCGAACTCATCGCCCTCAAGCGCAGGTACGGGGAGCTGCCGTAGGGCTCCTCGCCTCCCGCCCGATATCGACCACCACTCTCCTGGAGCAACACTCATGATCTACCAGCCGAACATCGACCTCTCGACGATCACCGCCATCGACGTGCACACTCACGTCGAAGCCGATGATCACCAGCACACCTCGCTCGATCAAGAGCTCCTCGACGCCTCGGCGGGGTACTTCAGAGCACCGGTCCCTCGCACGCCCACGGTCGACGATCTCGCGACGTACTATCGCGAACGGAAGATGGCGGCTGTGATCTTCACCGTCGACGCCACGACCGCTCTCGGCGGCCACCCGGCCGTGTCGTCCGAGATGATCGCCGAGAAGGCCGCCGAACACAACGACGTCCTCATTCCCTTCGGATCGGTCGATCCTCTCAATACCGCCGCGGCGGTCACCCGGATCCATGATCTCGCCGTCGATTACGGGGTCCGGGGGATGAAATTCCACCCGAGCCTGCAGGGCTTCGACCCCAGCGACCGGACGTACTATCCGATCTACGAGGCCTGCGCCGAACACGGACTCGTCACGCTCTTCCACACCGGGCAGACCGGGATCGGTGCCGGTCTGCCCGGTGGCCGCGGCATCAAGCTGCGGTATTCGGATCCGATGCTCCTCGACGACGTCGCGGCGGACTTCCCCGAACTGACGATGATCTTCGCCCACCCCTCGGTGCCGTGGGCAGACGCCTCGATCTCGATCGCCACTCACAAGGCCAATGTCTTCATCGATCTGTCGGGATGGTCGCCGAAGTACTTCCCACCGCAGCTGACTCGGGCAATCGGGTCGATGCTCAAACATAAGACGCTCTTCGGATCCGACTTCCCACTCATCACACCCGAACGATGGATCAGCGACTTCGAGAAGCTCGAGATCAAGCCCGATGCCGTACCGCTGATCATGAAGGACAACGCAGTTCGGATTCTGGGGTTGTGAGAAGAAGTGGGAGGTTGACCTTCACCCTGATTGAGACCTGACAATGATCGTGTGACTGATTCAGACCTGATGCCGATCGGCACATTCGCCAGAATAGTCGGCCTGACTGCGAGCGCACTGCGATTCTATGACGATGTCGGAATCCTCCGACCCGAGCGTGTCGACGCCCAGACCGGCTATCGCTTCTACAGCGATTCGCAGGTGGCGTCCGCACATCGTTTGAGTCAGCTTCGCGATATCGGGATGCCGCTGGCGGACGTAACACGGTTCTTCGGTTCGGACAATGCGGAATCTCTGCGCATCCTCGGCGACCACATGTCGAAGGTCTCTGCCAAGACTGCACAGATGCAGCGATCCGCCGCACGCCTCAAGGATTCGCTCGGTGCGGATGCGTCGCTCACACTGTGCAGTCTGCCGGGTCCAGTCCTGGCCTCCGCGGTCGACCAGATACTCACCGCTGCCGCCGTCGATCCCGATTTTCCGGTTCTCAACGGCGTCCGGCTGGTCGTTGCACCTGATTCGGTGTCCCTCGCGGCCACTGATCGATACCGTTTCGCCATGCGCACGCTGGTGCCGCTTCAGCCGGCCTCAACCGATTGGTCCGGCACGGTGTCCGGCGACGACCTGCGCAACGCCGTCTCGGTAATCCGCAGGAGTGCAACAGTAACTCTCACTGCAGCAGGCAACCTCCTCTGCCTCCGCCTCAGTGACGGCTCGGTGAGTCACTGCCAGCTGACGGATGAGGCGTATCCCGACTTCCAGCAGCTCGTCGGCTCTCTGGCCACCGCAACTCATCGCTGCACGGTCGACAAACGACAGATTCTCCGAGTCTTGGAACAGCAGCAAGCGGAGCATGTCTGTCTCCGAGTCGACTCGGGTCGACTCCGACTTCTGCGTCCGGATGGCGATGTCGATCTCGACGGAACAGCTGACGGCTCCGAGCTGACACTCTGGTTCGAGATGACGACACTGTACCCGGCACTCGCCAGCGCCGTCGGAGATGATCTGCTCCTCGATCTCCGAGGGACAGATCAGCCGGCGGTCCTGCGATCTGCTGACGACGGTGACTTCACCACGATCGTCATGCCGTGCCGCGAACCCGCGGAGTAGACCCGAATCACAGCCCTCCTCGTGCGTCCTGCAGACATCTGCACCTCTCGCCCTCACCACTCATCGTCCTGACAGAAACGGACCATTCACATGACCTCATCCCCCGTCGCACCTGATTCCACCATGGAGATCATCGGAAGAGCCGTCGAGCTCGGACGATCCGGAGACGTCGCTGCAGCTCGAATAGGTCTGCTCGACGTGTGGCAGCAGATCGGTGCCTCCGGCGACCCATTCCATCGCTGCACCCTGGCGCACTATCTGGCCGATCTCTGCGACCATCCGGCCGAGGCACTCATCTGGGACACTCGCGCACTCGATGCCGCTGCGTCGATCACCGATGACCGTGCGCAACAGCACCATCACAGCCTCCAGGTTGCCGGATTCTATCCGAGTCTCTTCCTCAATATCGCGGACAATCTCCGCAGGTTGGAAGCCTTTGACTCTGCGCTGGAGCACATCACCCAGGCCGAAGAACGCTGCGGTGCTTTGCCCGATGATGGCTACGGTGAGACGATCCGGACGGCGATCCGTGAGGTGCATCGGTCCATCGACGATAGGGACTCCGCCCGCCGCGAGTCTGCTCCTGGCGCATCGTGAGTATCTGAGCCGTCACGGCAGCAGGACCGCTCACGTCACTCCACACTGATCCCGAGTTTACGGGCGAACAGTTCGGCGAAGAGCATCAGCTGCGTCTCGTCGATGGTGGCTCCGCGCAGCGAGTGCACTCCGGAGATCTTGTGCGGCTGCAGTCCGCGGATATCGACGTTGCCGAGTGTGGCTCCTTCGCATTGGAAGACACCGACTGTGCTCCCTGGGAAGGACACGCGGTTGACCTTCGCTCGGTCGAGGTCGATCTCATCGATGACGCAGTCACGGAACTCGACATCGGTGAGCTTGGCGCCGCGGAGGTTGAGGTAGGAGATGCGGCAGTTGCTGACCAGAACCTTCTCCCACACGCTGTCGTGGACGACCCCGGCACCGATCCGTGTGCCGCTGATTTCGGTGTGCAGGAGGTTGCCTCGCGGCATCGTCCACGTGTCGGCACGGGAGTCAGCGATCGTGGTGGCGGACAATCGCGCGCCGGTGAGATTCACCGGTGATTCGGTCTCGCCGAAGTTCACTCTGCTCAGGGACGAGTCAAGGAACGTCGCCAAAGAGGAATCCACCTCGGTGAGGTCGAGATCGGTGAATTCCATGCCCTCGATGAACTCCTCCGGACCAAGATCGCCGAGGTAGCCGGGAGTCAGTGGTCCGTTGTCGATCTTCGGTGGGCGGGGAGCGTCAGTCGTCATGATCGCAGGGTATCGGTTAGCGGTGACATGCGGCGTCTCCTCCACGGGCAGATGCCATGGACCGTTGACGCCAGTACTCGAGCGAGTAATAATTTACTCATGCAAGTACATTCGTCCTTGACGAACCAGGCACGCCGAGCGCAGATCGTCAAAGCAGCGATCAGCCTGCTCGCAGAATCCGGCTATCGTGTGGCAACATTCCACAACATCGCGAAACAGGCAGGGGTGAAGTCGACGCGGACGATCTCCTATCACTTCGCGAACAAAGACGACCTCATCGAAGCCGTCGTGTCGCATATCTACCAACTCATCAGCACGTATATGGCGGATGCCGGGCACCATCGGGCCTCCTCCCCCACCTCGGCGCTCGAAGGCTACGTCCGCGCCGCTGTGGGGCTGACCAAAGATCACCGGGACCCGATGAGTGCGCTGATGACGATCATGCTCGAACACCACCTGACAGAAGGACGCGAGGTCTACGGCGACGAGCAGGAATCCCATGTGGTCTCCGAGGTCGAACGGATCCTCATCGACGGCCAAGCAGCCGGCGAGTTCACAGAATTCGACACGACGATCATGGCCACGACGATTCAACGCTCGGTCGACGGAATCCCCTTCATCCTGCGATTTAACCCGGACCTCGACCTCGACCACTACGCCGACGAACTCGTCGCGACGTTCCATCGCGCCGTCGGTTCACCAGAAGGAAGGTCGTCACTGTCATGACTCAACGCAGCAGCAAAAGGAAAGCCGCATGGCTTCTGGTCGTGCTCACACCCCTCATCGCCGAACTGTCATTGGGCTCCACTCCGATCACGCTTGCCTGGTTTGTGATTCTCTGGGTCCCTGTCTATGGTGCCGGCGTGCTCCTGATCCGTGAGCTGACCTTTCGAGCCGGTCGCGGATGGCCGAGTCTGGTGGTCTTGGGAGTCGCCTATGAGCTCCTCGAAGACGGACTCGGACTGCAGGCCCTGACCAGTCCGCATCTCTACGATGCCGCTCAATGGGGCCTGCGCGTCTTCGGTTTCAATGTTCCCTATTGGGAGGCGAATGCGCTCTATCACATCGTCTTCACGGTCCTCATCCCCATCGCCCTCGTCGAACTCCTCTTCCCCGAGCAGCGCAGACGCCCGTACCTGAGGAAACGCACCACGACCCTCGTTGCCGTAGTGGCCGTCCTCGGCACTGCGATCCTTCGGGTGGCTGTGCCGCCTTCACAAGATCCCGGATATCAGGCTCCGATGCCATATATCGTCGCGTTTGCGATCGTCATCGTCGGCCTGGGCATCATCGCGCTCGTCGTGCTTCCCCGACGATTCGATTCCGACGGAACGCCTCTGTCATCACGAACGTCGCGGGCACTGGCGCCCGTGAATCTTTGGTGGTGGCGGATCGGGGCCGGCGCGGCAGTCCTGGTCGGAATGTACCTCACCTTCCCCACCTTCGGAGCAGAGCAGCCGGTCTTCACCCAGGGGTCACTCGTCCTGGTGCCGATGCTGCTCGCATTGGCTCTCACGGCTGTCTCCGCCTGGATCCTCAATGCGGCGTCGCGATCGGAACAATGGAACGAGCGCTCTACGCTCGCCGTGATCGCGGGGGCACTTGTCGCCCACACCGTGGGTGGGATGATCTTCCTCATGCCCAATACGATCAACCTCATCGGTCTGGTCGTCATCCTCGTCGTGACCGTCCTCGCGATGATCGGGCTCGATCGTCGCCTGCAAGTACGTATCTCGCGCGGGACAGCAGGCGATCACGTCCGCTGACTCTGCCTGTCTGTTCCCGACAGACTTCGCCGATGCCGATGAGGCTGGGCCCTCCCCACAGGGGTTCTCGGCCACTAGACCGCCAGCATGAAGCCACTGACGACGATCATGTCATTGCCGGTTGTCGACCCCGACCGCACGGCAGAGTTCTACCGCGACGGCCTCGGCCTCGAGACAGACGGGGTCGAGGACGGCATCGTCGCCTTCGAGCTGCCGAATCTGTCCGTCTTCTTCATTGCGGCAGACGAGTACGGTGAGTACCTCGCTCTTTCGGGGCCAGCAGGTTCGAAGGACCCGGTTCCCGGAGCCAGCATCATCTCCTGTGCTTTTGCCACCCGAGGGGAAATCGACGATGTCATCGACCGGGCCGTCGCTGCCGGCGGGTCCGCAGAGCCGGCGCAGGATGTCGACGCATCGTACATGGGCTACTTCGCCGACCAGGACGGGTACATCTGGGAGCTCGTCGCCAATGAGCAGACGGCGAAGGCGGCAACGTAAAGCTAGCTTCGGTCAAGAGCAGAAGAAAACACCTCCTTTCAATCGATACTCTTCGATCGGCAAAATCCCGATTCGGTCGTTGCGACGTGCATAACGAATGCGCCCGCAACTACACATTGTCTTCGTCTGCCGACGGGATGGAAGCAACCGAAATCGATTCTAATTCCGGCCCACAACGTAACGACAGCAAACTGAATCCAGTACTAACCCACAGCGTTTGAACTTGGCGCTACTTATACTCCGTTGCGAAAAGAGCTTGGTCGCGCTAGTTCACTATTTCGGAGTTCCACCGATCAACCCAACCGGATAGGTTCTGCGCAATCGCCTTTGAATCCTGTTCGATGAGTGCGCTGATCGCATCCTCGCCGTAAGGGATGAAATTGTCATTGAGATAGCTATCGTCCAATTTCACCTCCTTATTGGTTGGCCCCTCGGCGATCGCCTTGACGAATTCCGAGTTCGTTTTTGCCGCAAGTTGATAATCGATGTACGCATGTGCTTCGTCTAGCATGTTCGTGCCAGCGGGAACACACATTGCCGATAACACGGCGATGGCGCCTTCTTTCGGTACGACGAAGTCGACCGGTGCGCCACTCTTCTTCAATGCGCTAGCACGGTCCGCGTACCAGGGGCCCATATAGGCCTCACCAGATGATAAAAGCTTGCTCATCTCGTCAGGCGTCTTGTAGTAGGAGACAATGTTGTCCGACAACTTCTTGACTGCGCTGAATCCCGGGTCGATAGCGTTCTCATTTCCGCCATTCAACTTGGCCGACTGCACAAGAAACTGATAGCCAGCTGTTCCACCGATGTCACTTATGGCGATTTTGTCTTTAAGATTCGAGTCCCACAGGTCGTTCCAACTGTTCGGCGGAGTATCGACCTTCTCAGTGTTATAGGCGATTCCCGTCATCGACACCAGTTCCGCAACCCAATAACCTTCTTCGTCCACTGCCAACGGATAAATGTCACTTAGTGAGGAGAGTTTGTCCGTGTCGATCTTTTGCACGAGATCGGCTGCGATTGCTTGGTAAATGACCGCGAGATCCATATACGCAACATCGTAGGCTGGGCTGTCTTTCGGCGACGACTTCAAGCGAGCCAGGGCATCGCTCGAGATTGCGGTAGTTACGTCCACCGATGTGCCGCTGTCCTTCTGGAATGGCGCGACGACTGTATCCTCGACTGCCTTTTGGAACGTTCCTCCGAAGCTGTTGATCTGCAGCGAGGATCGATTATTTCCCCCGCTTTGTTCTCTCGGCCGGCACCCTACCAACAACGGGATGCTGAGCGTCGCTAGGCCAACGCCAGTCAGCAACTTTCGACGGTCCATGGTCGTCATAGTCATTCCTTCTTTGAATCCGAACTGTGCAATTGGGTTCTCTAGTGCTGTGTTCTCCCGGCGTCGACGGACACGGTCGACCCGGTGATATAGGAAGCGGAATCTGAGAGCAGAAAACTGACCGGTTCAGCAATTTCCCGCGGAAGTCCGATGCGCGGGATCATATAGTCGCTCAATGAGGCAGCCCGCTCGCGAGACTCCCCTTTGCGTCCTTCTTGCACTTGACGTGCCAAGGCCGTGTCGACCTGCCCGGGACAGACACAATTGACTCGGACGTTTCGACCAGCCAGATCCAACGCCATGGCTTTGGTAAGTCCGACTGCTGCATGTTTGGAAGCGACATAAGCCGCGAGTTGTGGAAGGGCGCGGAGTCCAGCTCCTGACGCGACGTTGACGATGCTCGCGGGGCGATGCATTAGCGGCGCGAACGCTCGTGTCGTATTCCGGATTCCGCCAACATTGACAGCGAACGTGCGTTCCCATTCTTCGTCTGTAGTCTCGAACACATCACCTGTGGGCGAGACACCTGCCACATTCACAATACCGTTGACGGTGAGTTCAGCATGTTTGAGGTCGTCTGCGATGTCCGACATCCGTGAGTAGTCACGAACGTCACATTCAAAAACGGCACTCTTGCCCGGAGCGCGGTCGAATCGGACCGAGGTGGAGCTCTGCGTCGCTCGAGGGGAATGGCCACTGTCCTTGCCAGCTTCTGACGAGGCCCGATCCAGCCCAAGGACCGAATAGCCCTCAGTGACCAGCTTCTCCAGGCAGGCCGCCCCTATGCCGTTTGATGCTCCCGTGACGATTACGAGTTTCCGATCGCCGAGAGCGGTCTTCAGATCTACGGGAGTCATCGACCAGTATTGCTTTCTCGAATTCGCGCAGCGTAATCCTCGCAAGCGATGAACTCACCGTCCCCCGATTCTAGAATGTGGCGGACCGTCTGTTCGAGAACAGTAAGTCGGGAGTGCCTGCCGATCACTTGCGGATGCATTCCGATTAGCATGTGCGTGCCTGGTTCGGTTCGTAGTCCCTCGAATTCGGCGATCCATGACTCGACAACTGCACTCGGGGCCGCCATAGTCCGCCCTGGAAGTCGGTTGGAATATAGGAAGAACGGCGCGTCGTCCAGTACCCAGGCAAACGGGAGTTCCACGATGTCGGTGACTCTCCCGCGGTCTGTGAGCCAATGCGCAGTGTCGCTGTCGAATAGGTTCGACGAGTAAGAGAAACCGAACTCCTCCATGAGCGTGATCGTGTTCTCTGTTAGCTCGCCTGCTGGAGAGCGCCACCCCTTCGGTTTCCGACCTGTGGCTGAAACGATGGCGTCCCACCCTTTCTGGAATTCCTCCCGCTCCGCAGACTCGTCCAATTCGTCTGACCACGTATGGGTGTAGCTGTGGTGTTCTACGACGTGTCCGCGCTCCAGAATTGACTCGACCGCAACAGGGTGATTTTCGATGACCTCCCCGGGAACGAAAAACGTGGCGGGAAGGTCATACCGAGACAGCAGACTCAATATCCTCGGCAGACCAACTTCCGGTCCGTAGGTACCTTGGGATACCCAAACAGGTTTGCCTTTTCCTTTCGGGTCTCTTGCTGTCCATAGGTTTTCTGCATCCATGTCGAAGGTCAGCATCACGGGAAGACTCATGGCATTTCTCCTTTAATCATCGAGGGTGATGGTGCTTTCAGGCAGACGTGTTCGGCGAGTTCGATGAGCCGTTCTTCGTCGAAGGGAACGGAGACGAGCTGGAGACCGACCGGAAGCCCGTCTATATGCCCGCAGGGAATAGTCACCGCTGGAAATCCGGTGAAGTTCATCAGGAATGTGTTAGCCACGAAGGAGGCACGTGCGTCCTCCGGCAACGGCTGGACACCCCGTGGAATCAGCGGAGCCGTGATCTGGACAGTCGGGGTGGCCACGATCAGGTCTTCTTCCAAGAGTGAGAAGATCGCGTCCGTGGCGTGGAATTGAGCTTCCAATCCGCGGGAGTATTCAGCGCCGGAGACCTCACGCGCTCCGCGCAGGTGGTGTCGCGCATAGTCGGTTAGCTGGTCACTGAATGGAGAATCCAGCAATTCGCCACCGCCGCTTGCCAGCCTGTCAGCTTTCATCATCGCGTAGAAGAGGTCCGTGTACTCTTTGCTCGGCAGTGAGCTGCCGTCATCAATGAGATCAACTGACAGCTCATCGGCGAGATTTGCCGCGGCAGTCTTCACGATGCGGCTCACTCGTGCGTCACATTTGACCATTCCGTTGCGCTCGATCCATCTTATTCCCCGGACATGGCCGCGACGAGTCGGCAGCACAGGCGGACAGATTCCACGACTGAGAGGATCGTCGGCATTAGCCTGAGTCATCACGTCCAGCATCAGCTGGAGGTCACGGGGAAATCTGGTGATCGGACCTGCCGCACTGAAATTCCGGGTGGAGATGCCGTGCCTCGATCTCGGCAAACGCCCGCGGCTTGGCATCAGTCCGAATACTCCATTGAGAGCGGCCGGAATTCTCACAGAGCCACCACCATCACTGCCAAGCGCGATCGGTGTCAGTCCCATCGCTACAGATGCCGCGGCTCCTCCGCTCGAGCCACCGGCTATTCGTCGACGGTCCCATGCATTTCTACATTCACCCATGAGTTTGTTCACTGTTCGGATGAACACTGCGAATTCAGGGGTGTTCGTCTTGCCGACGAGTACACCTCCGGCGTTGATCAGGCGTTCGACGGGCGCATAGCTCTCCGACGGCACATTATCGTCAAAGATTGTGGAGCCGTATGTCGTCCTCATGCCTGCAGTGTCGTAGGTGTCCTTGACGGAGAACGGGACTCCGGCGAGCGGCCCCGGATCTTTGCCTAGGGCGACCAATTCATCCACCCGAGCCGCTTGTTCCAGTGCCGCATCTTCGGCGACGGTTATGAACGAATTCAGTTGCGGCTCAAAAGCTCGGATGCGCTCGAGGTGAGCTGAGACGACATCGACAGCGGCGACCTCCCCGGATCGCACTTGCTCAGCGATCTCTGCTGCGGAACGATCGATCATGACCAGCCTCCCCACGCGCTCCAGCCCCCATCAACAGCTATCGTCTGTCCGGTGACGTAGCTCGCATCTGTGGAAAGTAAGAATTCGATTGTTGAAGCGACTTCCTGCGGTTCTCCGAATCGACCAAGTGGAGTGCGTTCTAGCACTCCGGAGGGATCAAGCAGTCCGGTATCGAAGTTGCGCTGGACCAACGGGGTCACTATCGTTCCCGGCGATACGGCGTTGACCCGCACTCCACGGGGACCCCATTCCGACGCGAGTCCCCGGACCAGCCCCTCGATACCTGCCTTCACCGCTCCGTAACCGACCCTCTCTGGGACCGCGAGGCGGGCAGCGACGCTGGACGTGATGACGACGGCGCCTTTGCTTTCCGCTAGAGGTGCGCTAGTTGCCCGACACAGTCGAGCGGCGGCCAATAAATGGGTTTCGAATAGTCGCAGCCACCCTTCGTCATCGATTTTCTCGAATTCTTTAGTCAGTCCCGCACCCGCGTTGCTCACCACGCCGGATAACTGTCCTGGCAGACTTTGCACAGCATCGAGGAGACTGTTGATCGTCGAGGTTTCAGCAACGTCTCCGCACACCGAGGCCACGCTCGCGCCCTTCGATCGAAGCGATCGTTCGACCGCAGCGGTCTCGGTGTTGTCCAACCCGTGAATGACGATGGCATGCCCAGAGTCTGCGAGCCGTTCGGCTGTGGCACGACCGATCCCGCTAGAGGAACCGGTGATCAGAACGACGCTCATGAATCAAACCTCTTTCGTTGAAAAATGTGTCGACAGGAAAACGATCACGACACTTATGCACACCAGCACCGATGAGATAGCTGCGACCGAAGGATCATTGGAATACTGGACGTACGAAAAGATTGTCACCGGGAGTGTTTCGAACCGGGAGCTCGTCAGGAAGAGTGTCACGACAGCCTCGTCGAACGAGATGACGAAGGCGAAGATCGCGCCGCTGATGATGCTGCCGCGGATGGACGGCAACACAATGTCGAAGAATGTGCGAAACGAACCGGCCCCCAGCGAATGGGCCGCGTCTTCTAGCCGTCGATCCAGAGACTGCAGGCCCGCGAGCACACTTCTCAAGACAAATGGCGATGCCACAATGACGTGAGCGAGCAGACCGCCGACGAACGTGCCATTGTATCCATATGAGGTGAGTACGAACAGCGCCCCCAACCCGAGAATGACTGCGGGCAGTGTCAGAGGCGAGAGGAAGATTTGCTCGAGTGCGAACCCGAGTCGCCCACCGAGACGACTGACGCCGAACGCCGCTGGAACTCCACAGATCACCGAGACTGCAGTGGTTGAGAGACCCAGCAGAGCACTGGTAATGAGCGACTGGGTGAAGGAGTCGTTGCCGAATGCTTCGCCATACCACTTCAGCGAGAATCCTTGTGGGGGAAAGTTCAGATAGCCTTCGGTTGTGAACGACGAGACGATGACCACGGCCAATGGTGCTATGACGAAGAGGATGATGACCGCGGTGATCATCCACAGGAGCACCTGAGGCAGTCGCAGTCGTCGGAGTTTCCTAGCAGAGCGAGGATCAGTTGACACGACGGAACACCACCTGAATGGAGAGAATGAGAGCGGTGAGGACCATCAGCACGATCCCCAGCGCGGAAGCCAACGGCCAGTTCTGCGACGTCATCGCTTGGTCATAGATCGACGTGACTATAGTTGACACTTTTCCGCCTCCGAGCAATTGCGGAGTTACCAGTGCGCTCATCGACGTCACAAAGGTCAGCACCGCCCCGGCGACAAGGCCGGGATAAGTCTGTGGAAGGGTGATTCGGAAGAACGCTCCGAGCGGTGTCGAGCCTAATGATCGCGCCGCATCCTCGAGTCGTGGATCAGCAGTGGCGTACGAAGCGATCAGGCTCATCGCCATGAATGGCATGTAGGTATGCACGAGGCCTATGACAACTCCAGTCGGACTGTAGAGCAGCTGGACGGGTATGCCCAGATCACTCACGAACGACTGAAGTAGCCCGTTCGAGTTGAGTAGAACTGTCCAGCCGAAGGTCTTGACAACAACCGACACCATCATCGGTGTGAGAACCACTGCTAGCAGCAGACCGCGAAGAACACGCGGTCCACGATTGATGAGATGAGCCAAGGGATAGGACAGCAGCGCAGCAATGACCGTCGTAACTGCCGCCATCGACAGAGTACGAAGGACGAGCGAACGATACAGCGGGCTGGAGAGTACGATGCCGATTTGATCCAAAGACCACGCCGGGATCTGAAGGCCAGTCCCCAAGTCGAACTGGTCAAATGAGAACCGGAGGACCGTGAGCATCGGGAGCAAAAAGCCGATGATGAAGATGATCGTTAGGGGCAACATCGGCAAGATCGATTTCCAGACGCCGGCACGAATTCGCTTGCTGCTTCGCGACATTCCGGCGCGATTGCCGGTGCTGGTTTCAACCGATGCTGATCGTTGCGCCGTGAGCAGCGACCCGGCCGTCGACGGTTCAATCGGCATGAGTCGGCCCGCTTCGATCACAATTAGGAATTAGAGCGATCTCCTCCGGATCAAAGCCCACTGTCAGTTGGTCTCCCGCCGCTATCCGGTGGGCGCCTGAAGCTGTCATCTGCAAATTTTGACCGTGCATCTCAATCTCAAGATGTGAAGTCGATCCGTAGTAAAACGACTCAGCAACCCTGGTCGCGAGTCGGGCGTGTCCGTCCGGCGGATTTGGCTTCAGCGCTTCCGGCCTGATGAGCATCTGGACTGTCGATCCGCTCGTGTAGTCATAAGGTCCGCGAGGAATTGGAAGTCGACCGCAGAAACATTCGATATCTACAGTCGACGAATTGACCGATCGCACTGTCGCGGGAATGAGATTGGCCTGCCCCACAAATTCTGCAATGAAACTGCTACATGGATTCCTGTAAATGTCGGCCGGACTGCCCAATTGCTCGATCCGCCCACCCGACAGTACGGCAATCCGATCAGACATACCGAAGGCTTCCTGACGATCGTGTGTGACCATTAGAGCGGTCAGACCACGATCGAGCTGAAGTCGACGTATCTCTTCGCCCACGTCTTTACGCAGGTTGGCATCAAGATTGGAAAGTGGCTCGTCCAAGAGCAGCACCTGTGGTTCCATCGCCAGCGCGCGCGCCAGCGCTACTCTTTGCTGCTGTCCTCCAGAAAGTCGAGACGGCTTCTTTTCCCCCTGCCCGCCGAGACGGACCAAATCAATGAGCGACTCAGCCGTCTTCCGGCGCGACGATCGCCCCACTCCCCGTATCCGCAACGCGTACTCAACATTCTCGAAAACTGACATGTGCGGAAACAGCGCATATGACTGAAACACTATTCCGATAGATCGCTTCTCGGGTGGCAATGATGAGACATCTTTGCCCCCGATGATGAGTTGCCCCTGACTTGGGTGGAGGAATCCGCCAATTGCGCGCAGTGCAGTCGTCTTTCCGCTTCCGCTGGGACCGAGGAGAGATACAAGTTCTCCAGCATCGACTTCGAGATCGAACCCCTCAAGAACGCGTGTGGAACCATAGTCGACTGAAATGCTTTTGATGTCGATCATCGTTGAATCGCCTCGTCTCTCCGTCATGGCTGGCGTCGCCCGAACCGGACGACTGGTCCGACCAGTAGTTCAGTGGTCCAGTATGATGAAGATAATTGTGAGCTATGACAAACTTCGAGTCAAGCAATGAGGAGGATCTATGACGTTTACCCCGGTAGAGCGATCCAGGGCGTTTGAGTCCGTCGTCGACCAGATTGAAGAGGCGATCTATTCAGGCGAGCTCGCTCCAGGCGATACCCTCCCTTCGGAAAGGGCTCTAGTCGAGACATTCCAAGTCAGTCGGTCATCGATTCGAGAAGCTCTACGGATACTGGAAAGTATGGGTCTGATCACGACACGCCCCGGCAGCAAAACAGGACCTTTGGTATCTCTTCACACCCGTTCAGGGATAACACGACTGCTGGCAGGGACACTTCGGACCAAGGGCGTAAGTCTTGCCGACCTCATTCAGTATCGAATGGTATCTGGAGAAATGGCGAATCGACTTGCCTGTGCCCGGCGAACGGATGCTGATCTCGAAGAGTTGGAAACCCTCGTCGCAAAAATGCAGGATGCCCTTGACGATGGCGAATTTGCCCAATTAGACGCACAGTTCCACGAACGCATCCGTTCAATCGCAGGCAACCATCTCATGAGTCTGCTCAACTCTTCGGTACAAGATGTCATCGTCGACCAAGTGTCAAGCTTGATATCCAGCTCAGACCGCCCCAGCGCTACTCGGGAAGAGTTCAACGCACTCCACCGAGAGATCATCGTAGCAATCCGTGAACGGAACGCCGGAGAAGCTGGCCGCATCGCCAAACAATCGCTCTACGACACCTATTCCCACTTGGTTGATGAGAAACGGCGAGTTGAACTGAGAATGCTATTGTGAGCACCCTAGGCAGCAGGGTTGCGAACGTGCCGCCTGTGATGGCTATAGCCGACCATCTGGGTGCGATGAATGTTTGGCGATTTCTGCACCCCACATAGGCGGGCCATCACATCCGCTGGTTGCGTGCGCTCTCGTAGATGCATACCCCGGCGGCGGTGCCGAGGTTGAGGCTTTCCGCTGTCCCGTAGATCGGCACGGCCACGGAGGAATCGCACAGGGCCAGATCGTCTGCGCTCATTCCCCACGCCTCATTGCCGAACACCCACGCGGTCCGGGCAGACAGATCCAGCCCGGTATCCCACGGATGGTGGAGATCGTGAGCGTCATCGTTCGCATCGGCGGCGAGCACCTGCAGGCCACGGGCACGGGCAAGCTCAGCCACTTCAGCGAGGCCGACACCCGTGACCACGGGAATGTGGAACAGCGAACCCGCGGTCGAGCGCACTGTCTTGTCGTTGTAGACATCCACCGACGAGGAGGTGAGCACCACGGCATCGGCCCCGGCGGCATCGGCCAGGCGGATGATCGTGCCGGCATTGCCCGGATCGCGGACCTGGGAGAGCACAACGATGAGCTGAGCTTCCTTGTCGACAACTGAGGTCAGCTGCACGTCAAGGGTCTTGCACACGGCCACCACGCCTTGGGAGTTCACGGTCGTCGCCAACTCGGTGAGCACCTCGGCGGTGACGATGTTCCACTGGATCCGCGCGTCCTTCACCGCAGAGACGAACTCAGGGTGAACCTCGGCGGACTCCTCGGTGATGAAGAGCTCCACGACCGACCCCGTCGACGCCAGCGCCTCACGCACGGCCTGCGGCCCCTCGACGAGGAACTGGCCGGTGAGCTTGCGATTACGGCGCCCCTGCAGCTTCGCGGCATTCTTGATCCGCTTGGATTGGGGCGAGGAGATAACGTCTGGAAGCTTCATGAGGTTCGTGGTTCCCGTGTTCTCGAGGTGGTCCGGACAGACTCAACGGCCCCGAACCTGAAGTTCGGGACCGTTGATGATCACGTCAGTGATCGGCAGTCTGTCTGTGGTGACGTCGCTCAGGCGGCGTCGGTCTTCGCTGCGTTGACGTCAGCAGGAAGAGCATCCTTGGCGACCTTGACCAGGTGCGCGAAGGTGGCCGAGTCGTTGACGGCGAGCTCGGCGAGCATACGACGGTCAACCTCGACGCCAGCGGCCTTGAGGCCCTGGATAAAACGGTTGTAAGTCATGCCGTTCGCGCGGGCTCCGGCGTTGATGCGCTGGATCCACAGGCGACGGAAGTCACCCTTGCGGGCGCGGCGGTCACGGTAGCTGTAGACCAGCGAGTGGATGACCTGTTCCTTGGCCTTGCGGTACAGGCGCGAGCGCTGTCCGCGGTAGCCGCTTGCCCGGTCGAGGATGACCCGGCGCTTCTTGTGAGCGTTGACCGCTCTCTTCACACGTGCCACGTGTTACTCCTTTGAAAATTCTCAATCAGCCGGCAGTGCCGGTCTCTGGTGAAAGCTGTGGGAGCCGATGGTCGGCAACCTTGGGAAGTCCCGGATCGTATCCGGGTTGCCCTGGACCATGTCCAGGACGAGAAGACCCGTAAGGGGTCTCACCTGCCCTTGAGCTTGACCAGAAGCTTGCGGGCCATCTTGCGATCTCCGCCGGTCAGGACCTGGTCGGTGGACACGCGCCGCTTACGAGCCGAGGACTTGCCCTCGAACTTGTGCTGGTTGTTCACGCCTTCACGCATGATCTTGCCACTGCCAGTCACGCGCATGCGCTTCTTGGCGCTGCTGTTCGTCTTCTGCTTCGGCATAGTGCCGTTCTCCTTTGCAATTCGTTGCCGGCGGTGACCGCCTGCAACTACTTTCCGCGCACAGACCGAAACCGGTCCGGAACGCGACGTTACTTACTTCTTACGCGTCCGAGTCGCCTGCGTTCTTCTCAGCAGCGACCCGATCGCGACGGGATTTCACCTCGGCGGACTTGCCCTTGGCACCAGCCGATGCCTTCCGAGCTTCCGCCTTGGCGTCAGACTTTGACTTGAGTGGGGCGATGACCATCACCATGTTGCGTCCGTCGACCCGCGGGGAGGATTCGACGGTGCCGAGTTCCGACACATCTTCGGCCAAGCGGTTGAGCAGCTTGATGCCCATCTCGGGGCGGGACTGCTCACGGCCGCGGAACATGATCATGACCTTGACCTTGTCGCCGCCTTCGAGGAAGCGGGTGACATGGCCCTTCTTCGTCTCATAATCGTGTTCGTCGATCTTGAGACGGAAGCGGATCTCCTTGAGCGCAGTGTTCGCCTGGTTCTTCCGGGCTTCCCTGGCTTTCTGGGCCGATTCGTACTTGAACTTTCCGTAGTCCATGAGCTTGGCTACGGGTGGCTTCGCCTGCGGTGCTACCTCGACGAGATCGAGATCTGCCTCGCGGGCGAGATCGAGTGCCTTGCGAATGGCAACGATACCGACCTGTTCACCATTGGGTCCGACCAACCGGACCTCGGGAACCCGAATCCGGTCATTGATGCGCGTCTCGCTGATGTGTTCACTCCTTTTGCTCAAATGTGGTCGTGACAACGAAAAAGGCTCCCGTTGACACATATGCCAAGGGAGCCTGCACACACGAGCAGTACGGTGGATCGTACCGATTCAGTGAATACACCTCGATCTGTGATCCATCCGGATAGTGATCCTTCAGGCAGATCTCTGGACCCGATCGCTCTTCGCGATCAAGGTGGGAGTCAGACTCCGCTTCGCACCAGCATTCAGTGTACTACGCTTCATGACTCTTCGCACATCGAGGCCCCTGCGTGATCGGTGCGTTGATTTCTATGTCAAGCTTATGGCATGAGTTCTGAAGATTCCGTTCCCGCCGAGGCGATGGCCGACGTCACGCGCGACATCGCCGAGGTGCCCGCCGTCGAGGTCATCACCTCCAGCGCCGTCCATCTCATGTCCGCCGCCGCCATCAAGTGCGGCTTGGCCGAGGACACCCCCGAAGGTCGGGGCGCCGACCTCAAGGACCTCGATGAGGCCCGCAAACTCATCACCGCACTCGCCGGCTTCGTCACCGGCGCAGCCACGGTGATCGGCGACCACCACGCACGCCCGCTGCGCGATGGCCTGCGCAGCCTGCAGCTGGCCTTCCGCGAGGCCTCGGAATTCCCGGACGAGCCCGGCCAGGGCCCCGGAGAGAAGTTCACCGGCCCCGTCCGCTGAGCCCCCCTCCGACAGGTTCGACTGCGGCCCTCGATCATCGATCGGGGGCCGCAGTCATATCTCCAATCGCCGAGGTGGCTCCCGACTTCGCATCGGGAGCCGCCTTCGCATGGTGGACAGGAAGGCGCCGTTACTTCGTGCGCAGGGCCCCTTTTGCGTCCCGCGCAGGAGGAGGTGACAGTGTGTCTTCCTCAGAACCCGAGGTCGGCGATGAGCGCCCTGACGAGATCGTCCTCATAGTCGTCGAAGCCCGGGCCGAACTGACCGAAGCGCAGACCATTGATCGCCCCGATGATCGCGACCCAGACGCTCAGCGTCCGCAGGATCACTGCGTCATCGCAGTCGATCCCAAGTTCTTTCAGGCCGTCACGGAGTGGGCCGAGCGCACTCACCGTCGTCGTATCGGTCGATCCGGACCCAGCCTTTGCGCCGGGCCTCGACGCCGAATGTGAGCCCGCATTCCGCGGATCTCCCCCGCCGACCGTCTCCGCCGCTGTCGCTATGAGCTGCGTCAGCGCCACCATGACCCGCGTTCCCGGCACAACGGTCTCTTGTCTGGGCGCCTCATAGTCAGGCACCGGAGTTCCATAGATGAGCGCCCAGCGGCTGGGGAACCGCCGCGACCAGTCGAGCATGCTCAACGCCAGGGCCTGGACGGACCGCTCATCCTCGAGGGCCGCATCGACCTCGTCGGCGATCTGCGTGAACGCATCACGGATGAGGATCGTCAGCAATTCGTCGCGGCTCTTCACATACCGATAGACCGCACTCGAGACGACGCCGAGCTCGCGGGCGATCGCCCGCAGGGACAGGCCGGCGACACCGCCCTCGTCGATCATCCGATTGCCGATCTGTGTGATCTGCGCTTCCGTCTCAAGCCGTGCGCGCTGCCGCGGAGTCGTCTCGGTCATGGCTTCACTCTACGATCCGAGAGCGTCTATAACAAAAGTGAGCACCGCTCTTGTTTTCTGCGTCTGACCACTCTACCCTCGATTGAGAGAGCACTGCTCTCTGACATTCATTCGGGAACTCTTCATGAGAAGGACTTAACGCCATGACCACTGCACTCATCATCGGAAACGGACAGATCGGCGCAGAGATCGCCACTCAACTCACCCAGGCCGGGACCACGGTCCGGATCGCCACTCAACTCACCCAGGCCGGGACCACGGTCCGGATCGCCACCCGCTCCGGTGGCGGCGCAGCCGGGAGCTCGGCCTCGACCGTGACCTCCACACCGAGTCGGGCCCTCGCACCATCAACAGCCGACTCCGAACGCTCATCCGCCGCCTCGGCGATCCCCGGATCCACCGCCGAGGCACCCGCGACCCCGGCGCCTGTGCCCACCCACATCAAGGCCGACGCAACTGATCGCGAACAGCTCATCGCGGCCGCCCGCGGGGCCGACGTGATCTTCGCGTGCGCTCACGCGGTCTATGACAGCCGGGTGTGGGAGCGGGTCCTTCCGGCACTTGACTCTGCGGTCCTCGACACCGCCGCCGAGCTCGGCATCCCCGTCGTCTTCCCCGAATCCGTCTATGCTTTCGCGGGACTCGACCGTCCGATCACCGAGAGCTCGCCCTTCGCGCCCGTCGACGCCAAGGGACGGATCCGTCAACGCCTCCTCGAGGCGCGTGCGGCCCATCCGGCCACCTCGGCGAGCGTCATTGCCGGGGATCTGCTCGGCAGGACGGCGGAGCCGAAGACTTCGGTGGTGAGGATGTGCATCACGGAACCGATCGCGCACGGAGGGCGAGCCTTCGTTCCCGCTCGCGCCGATGTCGCCCACGGGATCACGGTCATCGCCGACCTCGCGGCTGCGATGATCCGGGCGGCCGAGGTGCTGGCCGACGTCCCCGCGGGGACGCACCGACTCCTCCTCGCACCCGCGTCGAATCCGACTCTGTCCGAGATCGCCGAGTTCACTCACGCCGAACTCGGCTCCCGGGCGAAGCGGCCGCTGGCGCTGCCTCACTGGGTCATCCGCACCATCGGACTGTTCGACCGCTCGATGTACGAGGTGGGCCAGCTCGGACCCATCTGGTACGAACCTTGCGTCATCGAGCCGGGCACGCTGGCTGGCTCCGTCCCGACGACCGATTGGCGCGACGGCGTGCGACAGATGCTCTGAGCCCGGCGAGTGCCTGAGCCCTTACCTGAGGAAGACTCTCCTACTTGAGGAAGATTCCGTTGCCGGGGCCCAGCGGCAGATCGAAGAAGAACCAAATCGCCAGCAGCGCGGCCCAGGCCAGCCAGAACGGTATGACGAACGGGAACATACGGGAGATGATCGTGCCCAGCCCCGCGTTCGGCTCGTACCGGCGGACGAGGCCGAGGAGGACGATCATGTACGGGTTGAGCGGGGTGATGACCTGGGTGGCCGAGTCGCCGACGCGGAATCCGGCCTGGATGAATGCCGGTTCGTAGCCGAGGATCGCGAACAGCGGCACGAACACCGCGGCCATGAGCGTCCACATCGATGAACCGGAGACGATGAAGAGGTTGAGCAGACTGGCCAGCAGCATGAAGCCGATGACAGCGGCGAACCCGGTCAGGCCGATGCTCTCGAGCCCGTCGGCACCGGCGACGGCGATCCACGAACCGATTCCCGTCCAGTTGAACAGGGCGATGAACTGGCCGAGGATGAACGCGAGGATGAGGAAGGACATCATGTCGATGATCGACTGGCTCATCATCCTCACCAGGTCGTTCATCGAGCGCACGGTGTGCACGACGAAGCCGTAGACGACGCCCATGAGCATGAAGTACGCGAAGACGATGAACACGATCGACGACAGCAGCGGCGACTTCGGGAGGAACCCACCGTCGTCGTTGCGCCACGGCGAGTTCGGGATGAGGAAGGCGAAGAGGAGGACCGCGGTGAGGAGGAGTGCCGCGATGATCGACCAGATCAGGCCCTTCTTCTCCTCGGGTTCGAGGTGGGCCTGGATCTCCTTGCCCATGGACTCCTCGGAACCTGACTCCTCCGAGGTGACACCTCGCCGGTCGGCCGCGGCCTGCTGGTCGCTATACGGGCTGTCCTTGGCCTGATACTCCTTGGCCAGGCCCTTCCCGCCGACGTTCGCATACTCGCGCGGGACTCCCTTGCGGATCATGTTCGGCTCGATGAGCTTATCGATGATGAAGCCCGCGATGAGCGCGAGCACGATCGAGGCCGCGATGTTGAAGTAGTAGTTCGACACCGGGTTGACCGCTGAGTATTCGGTGCCCGGCAGGGTGTCCATCACCGAGGTGGTGATGCCCGCGAACAGGGCGTCGAGGCTGGTGGGCACGATCGATGTCGAATAGCCGGCTCCGGTGGCGGCGAATCCGCCGATGAGTCCGGCCATCGGGTGCCGTCCTGCCGCCTTGAACACGAGCGCGGCCAGCGGCGGGATGATGATGAACGCCGAATCGGCCATGATCGAACCGACCACGCCGACGAAACCGACGGCGTAGGGCAGCAGCCATGGCGGGCTCGATCCGAAGGCGATGCGCACGGCCGCGGCGAGCATCCCCGACTTCTCGGCCACACCGACGGCCAGGAGTATCGGCAGCACGGTGGCCAGCGGCGGGAACCCGATGTAGTTGTCCCCCATCGTCGTCGTCAGCCACGACAGACCCTCACCGGTGAAGAGTCCCTTGATGGCGACGGTCTCGTCGCTGCCGGGGATCGACACCGAGACGTCGGCGAGTGCCATGGCCGTCGAGATCGCTCCGGTGAGGAGGAAGAGTCCGAGGAAGAGGGTGAACGGTTCGGGAAGTTTGTTGCCGACCCGTTCGATTCCGTCGAGCATGCGTTGGCCGATGCCGACTTTTCCGGTGGTCGTCGTTGCCATGAGCAGTCCTTCTGGTCGGTGGCGAGGGCTGGAGGGTCGAGTTCAGTCGAAGAAGTGTGCGACGTCGATGGCTCCCCCGTCGCGGGTGAACTCCTCGGTCACCTCGGCGGCGAGGGCATCATCGACGAGGAAGTCCAACGCCGTGCAGGCCAGCCCGTAAGCCGCGTCGACGGCAGCGGATTCGGCTGCGGGAGTCTTCGCAGCCTCGGCGAATTCACGGGTGTGCAGGGCCACCTCGGCGTCGGCGGTCTTGATGAGCGGGTGGATGCCGGGAATCCGGTAGGACACGTTGCCGAAGTCCGTGGAGGCGGCGATCGACTCGTCGAGGACGCCGCCGGGCAGCGGGGAACGTCCCCGGTTCTGCTCGTGTTCGGCCCACCGAGCCGTCAGCGCCTGGTTTGTCCGCACCGGCAGCGAGGGCGGGTGTTCGTCCCATTCGACGTCGACACCGGTCCCGGTCATCAGCGCCGCACCCTTCGCGGCGTCCTCGACCCGGTCGGAGAGTTCCTTGAGCGTCTCGGGGAACTTCGAGCGGACGTAGCACTGCACGGTCGCGGATTCGGTGATGATCGACGGTCGGGTGCCGCCGTCGCTGATGACCGCGTGCAGACGCGAGATCGGCGGCATCTGCTGCCGCAGCAGGCCGAGTCCCTGGTAGAAGAGGTTGGCTGCATCCAGTGCGTTGCGGCCCATGAACGGCTGCGCCGAGGCGTGGGCGGCGATGCCGGAGTAGGTGACGGTGAGCAGGCGGCGGCCCAGCCACACCTGGTCGGCGCAGTCATAGCCGTACCCGTGGACCATGATGGCCGCGTCGATGCCGTCGAAGGCTCCGGCCCGGGCCATGACCTCCTTGCCCGAGTGTCCTTCCTCGGCCGGGGTGCCGAGCAGCACGACGGTGCCGGGAACCGCGTCCGGGTCCTGCTGCCAGAGGGCGTGGAGGGCGAGGAAGGCGCCGACGCCTGCGGTGGCGATGATGTTGTGCCCGCACGCGTGGCCGATCTCCGGCAGGGCGTCGTATTCGGCGAGGATCGCAATGGTGCGACCGTGCCCGGATCCAGTGGTCGCGCGCAGGGTGGTGTCGACGCCGAAGAGTCCAGTGTCGACGTCGACGCCGTGCTTGGCCAGCATCTTCGCGATCGCCGCGACGGAGTCGTATTCGACGAAGGCGGTCTCGGCCAGGGAATGGATGGTGTGCAGCAGGTCCGTCAGCTCGTCGCCGGCGTCCTTCAGGGCGGCTGCGATGCCTGTACGGCTGGTCTCCGGGGCGCCGGTGAAGTCCGGTTCCCAGGCGTCTGCCCGTGCGGCGCGCGCTTCGGTCTGGCGGGACATCTCGTCGAGGTAGCTCTCATCGGGCGTGGTCGGGTGGCCGAGGTCACGGAGTTCATTCATGGGACTTAAGCATAGGGGCCGTGCCGCTGCGACACACCGGTGTCCGTCATCGGTCGAATTCGCCGAGGCGGCTTGCCGGGTCAGGATCGCACGAGGCGGATGGCCAGGGAGTCGATCTTCGTGACGAGTTCCTCGTCTCCGGCCACAGCCTCTTGGAACCGGCGGACGTCGTCCTGCGCCACATCGGTCTCGACGCCGAGGGTGATTCCGAGCTCCGGTCCCCCGAGGTGGACGCTGGACCTGCCAGGACTGATCGCCAGCTTTGACAGCCAGGGGAAGGATTCGGCGATGGCACGCAGACGTCGGGCCACCTCGGCGTCGGCCCAGGACGGGGTCCACGGCTGGGATTGGACGAACGCGAACATCGCGGGTCGGCGCAGCAGGAACGAGGTCTCGGCGCCGGGGTCGAGGACGACGAGCTGGGACTCGGCCTCGATCGCGCCGAGCACGAGCCGCTCGGATTCGATCGGCACGGGACGGGCATCGGGATGCCACGCGGTCAGCGGTGGGATCCCGGAGAATCCGGGGGTGCACTCACGTCCGTCCTCGGCCTGGAGACGGACCATCGCCATCTCCGAGGAGTTATCCGACATCAGCCCGTTCTCCCCGACCTCCTGGTCGACGACCATCGGCACGATCGGGGCATAGAGCCGGACCCCGGACAGGGCGGTGACGACCTTCTGGTGGGCGCTCGGGTCCAAGGGCGCGTTCGCGACCTCGGCCAGCGCCTCGAGCAGCCCGGCATCGGCGAGTCCGGAGTCACCGGAGAACGGATTGGGCTTGAGATCGCGCCCGGCCCAGGCCTGCCCGGCCGAGTCGGTCGGCCCGTGCGAGTGGTCGGAACCGTTCGGATGGCCCGCGGGCTGCTGATGGCCCGACTGTTCGGGCGCACCGTCGGGCCCGTGTGAGTGCGTGCTCACCGGCTCACCGTCCTGTGACGTCGAGGGCTTCTTCGAGGGTGAATTTGCCGGCGTAGAGGGCCTTGCCCACGATCGCGGAGTCGACGCCGTAGGGCACGAGTTCGCGCAGGGCACGCAGATCGTCGAGGCTCGACACACCGCCGGAGGCGACGATCGGGGTCTCGGTCTTCTCGGCCAGGGTCTTGAGCAGTTCGACGTTGGGGCCCTGCAGGGTGCCGTCCTTGCGCACGTCGGTGACGACGTAGCGGGCGCAGCCGGCGGCCTCGAGGGCGTTGAGCACCTCGTAGAGGTCGCCGCCGTCCTGGGTCCAGCCGCGGGCGGCCAGGGTGGTGCCGCGGACGTCGAGGCCGATGGCGACCTGATCGCCGAAGCGGCCGATCATCTCGGCCGTCCATTCGGGGTTCTCCAGTGCGGCGGTGCCGATGTTGACGCGTTCGGCACCGGTGTCGAGTGCCCGTTCGAGGCTTTCGGTGTCACGGATGCCGCCGGAGAGTTCGACCTTGATGCCCACGGCCTTGACGACCTGGTTGAGCAGATCGGAGTTCGAGCCGCGTCCGAAGGCAGCGTCGAGGTCGACGAGGTGGATCCATTCGGCGCCCCGATTCTCGAAGTCCTGGGCCGCGTCGATGGGTGAGCCGTAGTCGGTTTCGGTGCCGGCTTCACCCTGGACGAGGCGGACGGCCTTGCCGTCGGCGACGTCGACTGCGGGAAGGAGGACGAGCTTGTTCGGGGTGTCTGTCATTGTGACCTTTCTGCGAAGGTGCCCACGGGGTTTGGGCGGTTCCGGATCTTCGGACGGTTCCAGGGTTTCGGGCAATGGTAATCGGTGTGCTCGGTCAGGAGCTGGGCGTCGGGCCGGATGCGGACGTCGGGCCGGAGAACGTCGCGAGCCAGTTGCGCAGCAGCTGCTGCCCGGCCCCGGCGGACTTCTCCGGGTGGAACTGGGCGGCCCAGGTGGTCCCGTCCTCGACGGCGGCGACGAAGTCCTCACCGTGTCGGGCGGTGGTGACGATCGTGCCGGGTGGCGGCTCGGTCGCCGCATAGGAATGGACGAAGTAGAACCGTTCGTCCTCAATGCCTGAGAACATCGCCGAGGTGGCCGGTGCGCTGATCTGCGACCATCCCATGTGCGGGACGACAGGAGCGTTGAGTCCGGTGACAGCACCCGGCCACAGACCGATGCCCTCGGTTTTGACGCCGTGTTCCTCGCCGCGGGCGAAGAAGACCTGCAGACCCACGCAGATGCCCAACAGCGGTCGACCCTGTTCGTGGCGCTTGCGGATGAGGTCGACGCCTCCGACGTTCTCCAGCCCCGCCATCACCGCGGAGAATGCGCCGACGCCGGGGACGAGGAGTCCGTCGGAGTCGTCGATGACGTCGTGATCGGCCGTCAGGGTCACCTCGGCGCCCGCGGCGGAAACCGCGCGCACGGCCGAGCGGACGTTGCCGGCTCCGTAGTCGAGGACAGCGACTGTCGTCATCGTTTCGCTCCCTTGCCGAGCACCGACCAGATCCGCCACAGGGCGAAGAGGAGGACGATGGCTCCGAAGACCGCGACGACCCAGGCGACGGTGTTGCCGCCGATTCCCAGCGCCAGGCCGAAGGCGGTGACCAGTCCCGCGAGGATCGCCACGATGATCCACAGCAGGGCAGTTCGGGCCACGGCCGCTCGGCCGGGGCTCATGGTTGCGGCGCTGGCCTGCAGCTTCGTCATCGAACTGGTCTCGATGCTGCCGTCGACGTCGTGTGCCGACACGGTCTCGAGCAGGAGGCCTTCGAGCACATCGGGCAGATTCTTCAGGGCCAGCCCGGCGGGGACGTCGTATTCGCGTGTGCCGTGGCGGTAGTGTCCGGCGTCGATCTGCTCCTCGCTGCGGACGAGCAGGAGGACCTCATGTTTGCCGGCGAGTTTCGAGATCGCGGCGGCCGCCTCGTTGCCGGAGGCGACATCGGTGTTGCTCAGCACGATGCCGGTGAACTCTCCGATCGGCACGATGGTGCCGGAGATGTTCGACAGAACGCAGGCGGCGGCCAGCTGCTGGGCGACCCCGAAGGGGGTCACGACGACGGTGGTGCTCACAGGACTCCCTTGGTGCTGGGGACGGAATTGCTCCGGGGGTCTTCCTCGACGGCTTCGCGCAGGGCCCGGGCGAAGGCTTTGTACTGGGCTTCGACGATGTGGTGCGGGTCGCGGCCGCGGACGAGGTCGAGGTGGACGGTCAGTCCGCCGTGGAAGGCGATGGATTCGAGCGAGTGTGAGGTCATCGACCCGGTGAAGTGACCGCCGATGAGGTGGTATTGCTGACCTTCGGGTTCGCCTTCGTGGACGAAGTAGGGACGCCCGGAGACGTCGACGACGCACTGGGCCAGGGCCTCGTCGAGCGGGACGGCGGCGAAGCCGTAGCGGCGGATGCCGACCTTGTCGCCGAGGGCCTCCTTAAGGGTCTGGCCGAGCACGATCGAGGTGTCTTCGACGGTGTGGTGGACGTCGATGTGGGTGTCACCGGTGGCGGTGACGTCGAGGTCGATCATCGAGTGCTTCGACAGGGCGGTGAGCATATGGTCGAAGAACGGCACGCTCGTGGAGATCGTCGAGGCACCGATTCCGTCGAGGTCGACGGACACGGACACCGTGGATTCGGAGGTCGTGCGCGAGTTCTGGGCCTGCCTCATGGAGTGCCTTTCGTCGGGGCGGCTGATGACGGGGTCGGGGTCGCCGGGTTTGGGGCGGTCGTCGGGGTCGCCGCTGTCGCCGAGGCGGCGGTCGCGGAATCCGGCTGCTGTAAGAGAATGCTCGGGTCCTCGGCGAGGATGTCGTCGATCGCGTGCAGGAACGCCTCGGTCTCTTCCTCGGTGCCGGCATTGACGCGGGCGTGTCCGTCGATGCCGATGTCACGGATGAGCACTCCGCGGTCGAGCAGCTTCTGCCACAGCTCGGCCGGGGAGGAGATGTTGCCGAAGAGCACGAAGTTCGAATCGCTGTCATGGACGCGGAATCCCACCTCGGCGAGGTGGGCGGACATCCGGTTGCGGGAGTCGATGAGTCGGTCGACGTTGCCCAGCAGCACCTCGGCGTGTTCGAGTGCGGTGCACGCGAGGACCTGCGTGATCTCGGAGAGGTGATACGGCAGGCGGACGAGGCGGAGGACGTCGATGAGTTCGGGGGCGGCGATCGCGTAGCCCAGTCGCAGACCCGCGCAGGCGAAGGCCTTGCTCATGGTGCGGGAGACGACGAGGCGGGGGCGACCGGCCAGCAGGGTCATTGCCGATGACTTCGCGGGTCGGGAGAACTCCGCATACGCCTCATCGACGATGACGATGCCCGAGCAGTTGTCGTAGGCGGCTTCGATGACGTCGAGGCCGATCGAAGTGCCGGTCGGGTTGTTCGGGGTGCAGAGGAAGACGATGTCGGGATCGACGCGTGCGACCTCGGCGGCGACAGAGTCCGCGTCGAGGGTGAAGTCGCCCTTGCGCGCCGAATCCTGCCAGGTGGCCCCGGTCCCCGTGGTGATGAGCGGGTGCATCGAATACGACGGGGTGAAGCCGAGCACGGTGCGACCCGGTCCGCCGAAGGCCTGGACGATGTGGCTGAGGACTTCGTTCGAGCCGTTGGCGGCCCAGATCATGTCGGGGGTGAGTTCGACCGTGTCGCCGGCACGGTCGTTGACGCCGTCGAGGTAGGTCACGAGGTGTTCGCGCAGCGCGGTGAACTCGCGGTCGGGATACCGGTTGAGACCGGCATAGTGGTCCTCGACTGCGGAGCGCATGCTGTCGACGACGATTTCGGGCAGCGGATAGGCGTTCTCGTTGACGTTGAGCTGGACCGGCACGTCGAGGTGCGGCGCCCCGTACGGCTTGAGTCCGACGAGGTCCGAACGCACTGGCAGAGATTCGAAGTTTCCCACGCGATCAGTCTACCGAGAGACACCGTTCGACTACGCGGCGGGTCGGGCCGCGAGACGCCGAGATGGCGAACCTGCCAGACTCAGTCCGTAACTGCCGACCTCGGGCCCGCCTGACCCAGGGCACGCGGATGCACGTCCGGCGCCGACCCGATATGGCCCGGTCCGGCGTCCGCCGGGCCGAGGCCGGGTACGGCCTCAGCTGACGGGAACGTCGAGGGTCTGTCCGGGGTGGACTGTCGGGGTCGAGAGATGGTTGATCTCAATGATGTCGGACACGACATCACGGGTGTCGCGGTCGATGCCGAGATTCGCCGCCACGGTCCACAGCGATTCGCCGTCGCCGACGACCACCGAGTCGGCGGCGATGCCGACGCTCTCGGATTCCGTCTCGGCCACAGCGGCGGCCGAGAACGACTGAGTTGCCAGGAAGAGTGCTCCGCCGATGACGACGAGAGCAATGAGCAGAGTTCTGAGCAGGCGCACCGCCTGGCGTCCACGAGTGGTCAGGCGCAGTCCTGTGTTCTGTGCAGACATCGCATTACCTCTTTCATCCGTACGATTCCACCAGTAATCGGTAGAACGTCTGTTCTATTCAACATGCCAATCGAACAAATGTCCAGTCCGACTCGAACATCTATGCGACAATGAGAGGGAACCAGCGTTGTTGATTGATCTGTCAGAACCATCTCAGTCGGCACTGACACGAGATTCTCCGCAGCGGAGAACACGGTGTTCATCGGCGGGGAATAGAACGAAGGGGAACGAGCAATGGTTCAGAACAAACGAGGCAGAGGCAGGCCTCGCAACGAGGATGTCGCCAGCGAGATCGCTGCCGCCCGCAGCGATGACGAAGTGGTGCGGATCCCCGAGGGTTCGACCGGTGAGGGCGATTTCCGCCTCTCCCCCAGGCAGCGTCTCGTGCTCGAGACCATCGAACGCGCTGTCGTCGCCAACGGCTACCCGCCGAGCATGCGTGAGATCGGCAAGGCCGCCGGACTCGCCTCGCTCTCGAGCGTCGCCCACCAGCTCTCACAGCTCGAACGCCTCGGCTACGTCCGTCGCGATCCGAAGCGACCGCGTGCCATCGAGGTGGTCAACCCCTTCGAAGAGGAAGAGGCGGAGCGCGCGAAGTTCGAGGAGCTGTCGAACAACACGGTGCAGGTCCCGGTCGTCGGTCGCATCGCCGCGGGCGGTCCGATCCTCGCCGAACAGGAGGTCGACGATGTCTTCTCCCTGCCGACCCAGGTCGTCGGCTCGGGCGAGATGTTCCTGCTCAAGGTCGTCGGCGATTCGATGATCGAGGCGGCCATCTGCCACGACGACTGGGTGGTCGTGCGCAAGCAGCACACAGCGGACAACGGTCAGATCGTCGCTGCCCTCCTCGACGGCGAGGCGACGGTGAAGACGCTCAAGCGCAAGGCCGGTCAGCAGTGGCTGATGCCGCAGAACGAGAACTACGAACCCATCGACGGCACCTACGCCCAGATCATGGGCCTCGTCGTCGCGGTCATCCGCCGCCTCTGACTCGACCTCCGGCCAGAGCCACTCCCGCCGCTGAATCGAACGCCCGCGACCACTCGGTTGCGGGCGTTCGTGCTATTCCGGCTCAGCGTCGGCGAGCTACTCTGACTCAGCCTCGGCGAGGCGGCTCAGGCTCGTCCGCACGAGCTGCGCGTTCGTCGTCGGCCACATCGGCGGCATCGAATTGACGAGGAACCCGGCATAGCGTGCCGAGCGCAGCCGTGAGTCGAGGACGGCGACGACTCCCCTGTCACCGGTCGAGCGGATGAGCCGACCGGCCCCTTGGGCCAGTCGCAGAGCGGCATGGGTCGCGGACACCGCCATGAAGCCGTTGACCCCATGCTGATCGGCGTCCCTCGCCCGCGCCTGCATGAGCGGGTCATCAGGTCGGGGGAACGGCAGCCGGTCGATGATGACGAGTCGGTTCGTCCGACCCGGCACGTCCACACCCTGCCACAGCGACATCGTGCCGAACAGGCATGTCTGGTCGTCAGCAGTGAACTGGGAGACGAGTGCGGGCAGCCCGTCATCGCCCTGGAGCAGAATCGGGAAGTCGAACTTGTCCCGCAGGTGCTCGGCGGCTGCGTTCGCCGCCGCCCGTGAGGAGAACAGGCCGAGAGCTCCGCCGTTCGAGGCCCTGACGAGTTCTTCGAGCTCGGTCAGCGTCTCTTCGCTCAGCCCGCTGCGACCGGGTTTGGGCAGGTGGGAGGCGACGTAGAGGATGCCCTGCTTGCCGTAGTCGAAGGGCGAGCCGACATCGAGGCTGTCCCATTTCGGGGCGTCGGGTCCGAAGAGCCCCAGCGAGGCGGCGACCGCGTCGAAGTTCCCGCCCAGGGACAGGGTCGCCGAGGTGGCCACGACCGTGGATTCCTCGAAGATGCCGTTGCGCATGGTTCCGGCCACGCTCAGGGGTGCGACGACGAGGTTCGTCGTCTCCTTCTCTCTGAACGTCGACCGTGAGAGCCAGATGACGTCGTTCTTGCCCGGATCGCAGAAGCGTTCGGCGAGTTCGAAGATCTCCTGGCAGCGGGCCTTGGCCATCTGCCGTCCGGCGTCGGCCTCCTCGGTCTTCCCGCCGATGTCGTTGATGATCTGGCGTGCGGAGTCGCGGATCTGTGCCAGTGCCAGTCCGAGCGCCTCGCTCATATGCAGGATGAGCCCCTCGGGCACCGAGGACTGGGCACGTTCGAGTGCCGCCGCCGCGGAGTCGAGCAGGGACACGACGCCGTCCTGGACCGTGGTGTGTTTGCGCACCGAGGAAGTGGCGGCCGAGAGCATGCTCGCGTTGATCTGACCTGACAGGGCGTTCGTCACCCGGTCCTTGAGTTCGTGTGCCTCGTCGATGATGATGACGTCGTGGTCGGGCAGTACGTTCGATTCGCCGAAGGCGTCGATGGCCAGCAGGGCGTGGTTGGTCACGACGATGTCGGCCTCGGCGGCCTTGTTGCGGGCGATCTCGGCGAAGCATTCGGTCACCAGCGGGCAGTTCGCGCCGAGGCAGTCGAAGGCGTTGACCGAGACCTGTGACCAGGCACGATCGCTGACGCCGGGCAGGAGATCATCGCGGTCACCGGTGTCGGTGGTCTTCTCCCAGGTGCGGATCCGTTGGATCTCCTTCCCCAACCCCGAGCGTTCGGAGGGTTTGCGCCCCGCCTCGGCGTCGGCACCGAGGTCGAAGAGCATTCCCTCGCCCTCGTCCGGGTAGCCGCCGGAGAGCTTGTGCTTGCACACATAGTTCCGGCGCCCCTTGAGCAGAGCGGCCCGTGGCAGCGGATCGAGATCCTTCTTCACGGCCTTGAACAGTCGCGGCAGATCCCGGTGGATGATCTGAGTCTGCAGCGCCAAGGTCGCCGTGGACACGACGACCTTGCCGCCGGTGCGGGTGACGTATTCGGCCGCGGGGACGAGGTAGGCCAGGGACTTTCCCGTGCCCGTGCCGGCTTGGACGAGGAGGTGGATTCCCTTGTCCACCGCCGAGGCGACCGCTTGGGCCATCTCCTGCTGACCGGTGCGTGTCGAACCGCCGATCGCTCCGACGGCCGACTCGAGGAGCTCTTCGACCGTCACTGATCGATGACCAGGTCCGGACGCTGGAATTCACGCAGTTCGTCGACGATTTCGGCCGGAACCTTCGCCTGCAGGCTCGTGCCCTCTGCGCCGTGTTCTTCGTGTTCGACGGTGCCGAGTGCGTAGATCTTCGACACGAGGTCCCCACGCTCATATGGAATGAGCACGGTGATGTCGATGTCGGGGGCGGGCAGGCGTTCTTCGATGGCTTCGACGAGTCCGTCGATTCCGTTCTCAGTGACGGCGGAGACGAACCGAGCGTGCGGATATTCCGCGCGCAGACCGGTGATCACAGCCTCCTCGGCGAGGTCGGCTTTGTTGAACACGAGCAGTTCGGGGATCTCTTCGGTCTCGACGTCCTTGAGCACATCCCGCACGGCCTGGATCTGTCCGTGCGGGTCCGGGTGGGAGGCGTCGACGACGTGGAGGAGGAGATCCGAGCCGGCGGCCTCCTCCAGGGTCGAGCGGAAGGCTTCGACGAGCTGGTGGGGCAGGTTGCGGACGAATCCGACGGTGTCGGTGTAGGTGAAGGTGATGCCCTCGGCGGTGCGGGCCTGTCTCACGGTGGGATCGAGGGTCGCGAATAGGGCGTTCTGCACCATCACCTCGGCGTCGGTGAGGCGATTGAGCAGGGAGGACTTGCCGGCGTTCGTGTACCCGACGATCGCGACGGAGGGCACATGGTTCCGCGCACGGTTCTTCCGCTTCGTCTCCCGCGATGGGGCCATGTTCGCGATCTCGCGGCGCAGCTTCGACATGCGGGTGCGGATGCGACGGCGATCGAGCTCGATCTTCGTCTCACCGGGTCCGCGGGAGCCGATTCCGGCACCGCCGGCGACACGGCCGCCGGCCTGACGGGACAGCGATTCGCCCCAGCCGCGCAGGCGGGGCAGGAGGTATTCGAGTTGGGCGAGTTCGACCTGGGCTTTGCCCTCGCGGGACTTCGCGTGCTGGGCGAATATGTCGAGGATGAGGGCGACGCGGTCGACGACCTTGATCTTGATGACGTCCTCGAGTCCGCGCCGCTGGCTGGGGGCGAGTTCGGAGTCGATGATCACGGTGTCGGCGCCGACGGCGGCGACGATCTCGGCGAGTTCCGCGGCCTTGCCCTTGCCGAGGTACGTGCCGGGGTCCGGCTTGTCGCGGCGTTGGATGAGCGCGTCGAGGACCTCGGAGCCGGCGGTCTCGGCCAAAGCTGCGAGCTCACGGATCGAGTTCTCGGCCTCGGCCTGTGTGGTGTTCCAGATCCCGGCGAGCACGACCCGCTCGAGCCTGATCTGGCGGTATTCGACCTCGGTGACATCTTCGAGTTCGGTGGAGAGTCCGGCCACACGGGTGAGTGCGGCACGTTCGGCGAGGTCGAACTGGTCGTCCTCGTGGGTGGTGTCATGATCGCTCAGCGCTTGGGCGCTGCGGGAGAGCACACGGTCGAGCATCGCGTCGCGACGCTCCTTGTCTTCAGACGTCATTCATTCCTTTGTTCGTGTACCGCCCGCACGTGACAAAGCGTGCGGGGGTCGTCATTCTTCGCACCGGCGGTGGTGCTGTGCACCGACGACGGTGTCCATCAATTCTCCCACAGCCGTCTAGACTGAAGTGGTGTCAGAGCACTATTTCACCGAATCGCCGAGCAGCGAGGCCAAGACCCGGCAGCTGAGCCTCGATCTGGGCGGCCATGATGTCACCGTCGAAACCGTATCAGGCACCTTCTCACCCACGCGCCTCGACCTCGGCACGGCCGTGCTGCTGCGGCATCTGCCCGAGCCTCCGGCCGGGGATGTGCTCGACCTCGGCTGCGGTTGGGGGCCGATCGCGTTGCATACGGGACTGCAGGCCACCGACGCCGAGGTGGACGTGCGGGTGTGGGCACTCGACGTCAATTCCCGGTCACTTGAGACGACTGCGGCCAATGCTCGGAGGTTGGGTCTCGATTCGATCCGAACCGTCACCGCCGATGAGATCCCCACGAATCTGCAGTTCGCCGCGATCCGGTCCAATCCCCCGATCCGCATCGGCAAGGAGGCGCTGCACGAGTTGCTCGAGACGTGGTTGCCGCGCTTGGCGCCGGACGGTCGTGCGGATCTGGTGGTGTCGAAGAACCTCGGTGCCGATTCCCTGCAGAAGTGGATCGCCGGGATGCTGGGGTCAGAGTTCGAGGTCACACGAACGGGGTCATCGAAGGGCTTCCGCGTGCTCACCGTCAACCGCGACTGATCTCAGCTGATCGTGCCGCTGGCGACGAGGACGGCGGGTCCGGCGAGGCTGACGCGGCCGCTGGTGCCTTCGGGGTTCGGATCGATCTCGATGCGCAGCTGGCCGCCGGGGACGTCGACTCGCCACTGCAGCGGTGACTTCTCTCCTGCCCAGTGGTGGGCGGCGATCGCGGCGGCGCAGGCTCCGGTGCCGCACGAGCGGGTTTCGCCGACGCCGCGTTCGAAGACGCGCATGCGCAGGGCGCCCTCTCCCCCGGCCACATCGGAGCGGGCCGGTTCCATGACGATGTATTCGACATTGGATCCCTGGCCGGGAACCGGGTCGAGGACGGGTGCGTCACGGAGATCGGCGGCATCGAGTTCGGAGTCTTCGGCCAGAGCGACGACGGTGTGCGGGTTGCCGGTGGCGATGCGCAGACCCGGCCTGGCGACTTCGATGCCGCCGGTGGTCACGAGCACGGAACTCGACGGGTCGAGCGACCATTCGCCCATGTCGATCGTGTACCAGGCGTCGCCGACCGAACCGGGAACGGTGGTACGGGCGCCTAAGACGTCGTCGCCGGTCTGGACTCCGAGGGCGGGGTTGAGCGTGGTGCGCACGGTCTTGATGCCATCGCGAGTGCCGACGAGGATGTCGCGGGCGTCGGCGGGGACACGTCCGCTGGTGACGAGCGCGTGAGCGAAGACGCGGACGCCGTTGCCGCACATCTCGGACAGGCTGCCGTCGCTGTTGTAGTAGTCCATGAACCATTCGGCACCGGCTTCGGCCTGTTCGGCTGCACCCGGGATGCCGCTGGCAGCCGAACGGACGATGCGGATGATCCCATCGGCGCCGAGCCCGGCCCGCCGATCGGCCAGCATCGCCACAGTTTCGGGGTGCATCTCGAGGCGGCTGTCGTCGTCGGAGAGGAGGACGAAGTCGTTCTGAGTGCCGTGTCCTTTGACGAACTCGGCTTCGGCCCAGGCGGCGAAGGGAGAATCCGGGGTGCTCATGTCTCCATCCTATCGGTGAGGCGACGGCGAACGATACAGTCGGCGTTCAGGACCGAAGTGGGTCAGCCTCGGAGTTGGGGCATGTCTCCTTGATTTGCGGAGCCGTGTCAGAACCGCGCTGATCACGACGGCCGCTCGATAGGTGATCGCGAGCTTGTCGTATCTCGTCGCCAACCCTCGCCACTGCTTGACGTAGGCAAACGAACGCTCAACAACGGTTCCGATAGACACCGGAATGGAATGCTGGCGGTCGTCCACCTTTCCTACCGCGCCTCTTCCTGGTCGCGAACTGATCTTTCTTCTCCGGAATCACCGTCCGACTGCCACGCGAACGCAGATAGTCTCGATTGGCCTTGGGCCCATACGCCCGATCAGCCAGAGCAGCGTCCCGACAGGCGCGAGGACGACCGCCGCCGACCCGCGGCACTCGAATCTCAGCCAGGAGCTGCGCTGGTGGGCACGGTTGATGGTGCCGTCGACCGAGATGTTCCACTCGATGTCACTGGCAGCGTCAGCATCGGAAAGCACCTGAGCAAGGACGCGGTCCCAGGTGCCGTCAGCGGCGTAGCGGCGGTGACGTTTCCACACTGTCTGCCAGGGCCCGAAGTACTCGCGTGGCAGATCACGCCAAGCGATGCCAGCTCGGTAGCGGTAGACGATTCCTTCGACGATTCGGCGGTTGTTCTCAAACGGTCGGGCTCTTTTGCCGACGTTCGAGGGCAGGAGTGGTTCGATATTCTCCCACTGCTCCCTAGCCCCACCTCACGGGTGCATCCGCGCGCCTTTCACCACCCGGTCGACACCATTCTTCGCACCGCGCAGGGCTACCCCGACGAGGTTGAGCTCCTCCGCCGGGACACCGGCGACGGCAGCCCGGTTGGCTGCGTCGTGGCCGGTGGAGAACAGTTCCTCGGTATAGATCGCCGTCGCCAACCCGCGCCCCATCGCCTTCGTCCGGATCGACCGCAGCTTATCCGCATCCGCCGTCATCACCATGACCGGCTGGCGCAGCATCGGCAGGTAGTCGTTGCCGTCGGCGTCCCGGTAGTTCTCCCCGACCAGGTCCTCATCGCTCGTGGCGATTCCGGACATGAGGAAGGCGGTGACGTTGAGTTCCTGCCACGGCTGCAGGTCGTCGCGAAGGATGACGACGACCTTGGTGTCGAACCGGACCGGAGCGGTAGGGTCCGTGGTCGGGTTCTCGGCGATCGCCTCGGCGGGGGTGGGCTGACCTTCGGTCTGATCTGTGGAATTCGTGTTCTCGTGCATGGATCCAGCTTCATCGATCCCCCACACCGCGGTCTTGTACATTTGCTGCATGGTCGATGTCATCCGCGCGTGGCACCCGGCGGTCCCGCAGGTGCAGGAAGTCCTGCATGCGCGTTTCGACCATCACGCCTACCCCGCGCACACCCACGATTCGTGGACGGTGCTGCTCATCGACGACGGCGCCGTGACCTATGATCTCGACCGTCACGACCACCTTGCCACTCCCACAGCCGTGACTCTGCTGCCGCCGCAGGTGCCCCACGACGGCCGTTCCGCGCTGACTGAGCAGGGCTTTCGCAAACGCGTACTCTACCTCGATCCTGGTTGGCTGCCACCTGCCACCATCAACGCTGCGACCGATTCGCCCACCCTGCTCGGCGCCGATGCGCTGAGCACCGTTACCGACATCCACGCCGCCCTGGCCGATCCCGCCGATGCCTTCGCTGCCGAATGCGGAGTGCTGGCCCTGCGGGAGATCGCGAATTCCCGACTCGTCCCCGCCACCGAGACCGCGCCCGATGCGCCGCTTGCCCGACGTCTGCGCGAAATGCTCGACGATCGTCTGCTCGAGTCCTTCACCATCGCGGAGGCGGCCGCGAAGCTCGCCGCCCACCGCAGCCACCTGGTGCGGGTGTTCACCACGACGTTCGGGATCGCACCCCACCGGTATGTCATCGGCCGCCGGGTCGATCGCGCCCGCCGGCTTCTCCTGGCCGGGCATTCCCCCGCCGAGGCGGCCGCGAAGTCAGGATTCCACGATCAGGCCCATCTCACCCGCCATTTCCGGTCGACGTTGGGTGCGACACCCGCCATATTCTCCAGACGGTAGAGGGCGGAGCCGATATCGATTCGGCTCCGCCCTCTGCTCGGATCAGATACGAGACTGCATCACAGCAGGTCGGTCTTCCGTCGCCTCGATATGAGAATAGCGGCGATTCCGCCCCCGACGAGGATCACACCGAGGAAGCCGAAGGTCATCGCTCCAGCGGCGCCAGTTCTCGGCAGATGAGAGCCGTCGCTGCCGCTGTCGCTTCCTCCGCTGGTGCTCCCTCCTCTGTCGCTCGCGGATCCATCTGCTGAGGTGTTTCCGACCGCGGACGTGCTCGACGCAGCGCTGTCCGTGTTGGAGTTCGTCGCGGCCGAGTCGTCAGCGTCCGGATCAGCTGCGGCAGAGTCGCCAGCACCCGGATCAGTTGCCGAATCAGCACCTGGGTCGGTCGCCGCCTGGGCATCGGCGTCCGGCGTTGCCGTTTCCTGGCCGTCCGAATCGGCAGTGGCGTCTACGTCAGCATCCTTTGAATCCTCGTCCTTGCCGTCCGGGCCAGTCGAGGCATCGTCACCACCGTCGGGATCGGTCGAAGCCTCGGCATCCGACTCCTTCGATGCTTCGGATTCGGCATCCACGGCGGACGCCGTGTCCGGGTCAGAGACCGCGTCAGGATCAGTCGATGCATCTGCATCAGGCGACGCGTTCAAGTCAGCGTCTGCATCAGGATCAGTGGAAGCGTTCGGGTCAGAGGCCGCGTCAGAGTCAGAGTCCGCGTCCGGGTCAGTCGATGCATCTGCATCAGGATCAGTGGAAGCGTCCGCACCTGGACCTGGGTCTGCAGAGGCTTCGCCATCCGGATCGGCACCGACTCCGACATCTTTCCTGTTGACGATGTCGGAGAACGCCACGTCCCGCTTCTCACCGGTGATCGTCACGGTCTGAGTCTCGTCGGTGAGCACATACCCGTCGGGAGCGCTGGTCTCCTTGATGGTGTAGTCACCCCAAGCCAAGTCGGTCACTTCGAACTGCCCGGCCGCCTCGTCGGCGTCGAGCTCACCGTTGTCGGCCACGACGAAGTCCTCGCCATCCGGACCAGTCAATGTGAATTCCGCACCGGCGAGCGCTTCGCCGTCTTCGTCGACCTTCTTCCAGCTCAGTCCTCCGGGGATCTGTTCGTTGACGAGCCGACAGGTGATGATCGCATCCGTGTCGACCGTCTCGGTCAATTCGAATCCGTCGGCGATGTCTCTGGTGCCGACGGCGCGTCCGTCGGCCGTGCAGACCGCGTTCGAACCGGACTGCTGCTGAAGCCGGTAGCCTTCCTGCTGCTTCTCCGAGGCCCGCACCCCTTCGGCCGGGGTCGACAGTTTGAAGCTCACCGTCCCGGCCGCATCGGTGGTCTTCTCGACCCCGTCCACCGAATCCGGGGACGAGATCGTCCAGCCCTCGCCTGGGTATTTCGCGGTGTCCTTCGCGTGCGCGCCGGCCGCAGGGTCGATGAGTTTGGTGACGTTGAGAGTGCCTCGGCAGCTCTTCGTGGCAATCTCACGGAGCTGTTCGGCCAATTCGGAGTAGTCCGAGACCACGTAGTAGTCGTCTCCTGAGGCCTGGCCCGAGACCAGCTTGATGTTGCCCTCGTTGATCTCGCTCCCCACTCCCAAACCGACGACCTTGGTACCCTGCGATTTCAGCGCATTCGCCGATTCGACGGCTTTGTCGATGTCGATCTGATCGGTTCGCGTACCGCGATCATTATTGCCCTGTTCGGACCCCGGCACCCCGTATGCCGTGGGCTTGCCGTCGGTGACGAACAGCACCAGATCGTGGTTCGTGTCGCCCAGCTGCCCGAGGCCGCGGTCCCAGTTCGTGCCTCCCGAGTCCTGAGGAACCCGCCGAAGCGCGTCGATCTGCTTGTTGAGTTCGTCGACTGAGTCCGAGGTTGCGACAGACGTGCTGTTGATCGGCTCGTTGGTGCCGTCAGGCCCGAACGTCGCAAACGAGTTCACGGATACTCTGCTGGGAGTCCCCGAGAGGCCGCTGGCGACAGATTTGGCGGCCGACTTCGAATCGTCGACGTCTCGATCGGACAGGGAATTCGACAGGTCGAGGACGATCCCGATATCGAGGCCGCATTTGTCAGCCAACGAGGGGTTCGGCAGGGGTTCTGCCGCAGCCTGTGCCGGCGCGACGGATGCACCGAGGAATGCGAACGAAGCAAGAACAGACGATGCGAGGATCGCCGCTCCGTGCCTCGTCAGAGGATTTCGCTTCAGGGACAAGAGTTGGCTCCTTCAGAAAAAGCCGTCACCTGCACATTCGAGGAATGCCAGGTAAGCGGATGCACTGACCATGGGGGTGTGAGGCGACCCTGCAGCCACGTGGTTCTGCAGGGTCGCCTCGGGCGAGTCCGGGACTCGGAGGGGACCCGAATCGGCAGTTGTACAACTGCCGGCTCAGGCTCGGAGCGATCGTGGGTCTTGACCTCTCCATAGACTGAGACCTGCGCGTGGAGGCTTTTGTTCGCGAGTTCCAGAAGTTTTTCTCCGCGACACGGCAAACAGGACCACATCGGAAAGGCATCTGTTCTCCTGCGGCTGACATTTCGAGCCCACAGCACCTGGTTTCGAATGTTTGGGAAGCCGAGAACTTCTCCTGTAGAATTTCAGAACTCCCCTGAAATACCCCGAACTGTTCCCCGAATCACAGTTGAGGTCCCCATGCAGATTCAGCGCCGACTTCCGTGCCTCTACCCCGAGGCGGTGAGCCGATGACCGAAGCGTGGTCATCGTCAGCCGATAGTTCCCGCTCCCCTTTCGGACTGCCGCGCCCGGGCAGCGAACTCAGCGACTCCGACCTCTGTGCCCGCATCCGTGACCACCGGCCCGAATCGGCAGCTGCACGGGCCGCATACGGTGAGCTCTATGCCCGACATCGGCTGCCCGCATTGCATTTCGCACTGCGCCTCAACCGAAATCGTGCGCAAGCAGAAGATGCCGTCGCCGAGGCTTTCGCCAAGATCTGGCGCGCGTGGGGGCACGGGAAAGGGCCGAATGAGTCCTTCAAGGCGTACCTCATGGCCGCTGTGCGCTCCGAATCGTATCGGCGCACTGCGATGGTTCGTGCGACGACGATCGTCGAACCCGATGTGCTGACGTTCCTTGCAGACAGCGAACCGGGCGATCACGCCGCCGAGGTGGTTGAGCGAGATCAGCTTGGCCGTGCCTTCAAATCTCTCCCCGGAGCCTGGCAGAGCGCGCTCATACTCATCGACATCGATGGGACATCGACCGCTGATGCGGCCGCGACGATGGAACTGTCGTCGAATTCCTTCAGTTCGCTCCTGCGTCGCGCACGAGAGGGACTGCGGGCCGCTTATCTGCAGGCACACGTCGAACCCAGCGCCACCGAATGCGCGGAGTACTCCTCTGCCCTTGCACGATTCGTGCGTCAGCAGCTGAGCCCGAAACGCGCCGAAGCGATAGAGGCTCATCTCAGTCACTGCAGTCACTGCCGCCGTCAGTCCTTTAAGCTCCGCAGCGTCAATGCGACGTTCCAGGCATGGATCACACCGGCGGCTCTCGCAGCCGCGCTCATCGAATGGGGCCATTTCCCGGAAGCAGCTGTGCTGCTGGCGGGAGCAGAAACGGCGAACGCCGGGCCCGGTGGGCACTCGGGTTCGGTCGCCGCCGAGCCGCACTCGAGTGCGGCAGCCGCAGTTTCGAAAAGCAGCACGGGCACTGCGGCCGCGGGCAGCTCCGGAGGCGGCACTGCCGGAGTCGCGGCCGGAGCCTCGGCGGTCAAGGCTGTGATCGCAGGCATCGCCGCCAGCGCCGCCATTGCGGCCGGTGCCGCCGCACTTGTGAATCTTCAGAGCGGCCCAGTCCCACAGTCGGCTGCTGAGGCAGTGACCTCCTCGGCGCCTGCTGTCCCACCGAAGACGACGCCTTCTTCAGCCTCTCCACCACCCGCTGCTGGGCCGGACGGAGGCGATGAGAAAGGTGAGACTTCGGACGAACGCGAGCAAACCGCCGCTGAGCACTCCGCTCCAGGCGATGCGGAGCGGTCGCAGGCCGCCCGGAAGAACGCTCAAGCGCCGACCCCGCAGGAAGAGATCCATGCCCCCTCCTCGTCCGACCGGCAGCAGCCGACGGACGATGACGAAGAACAGGAACCTGCCGAGGTTCCGCCTGTGGAACCGGACGAGCCCTCATCCGAAACGACCCCAGAGACTGCCGAACCAACATCGGCCGAGGAGCCGACGGACTCGAGCGAGCCCAGCCCCGAACCGAGCAGTGCTCCTACGACCCCAGCAGAACCGAGTTCCGACTCCTCATCGGAATCGTCGGAAGGCACTCACGATGCGGCTGCGAACAGCGACGCGGGCTCCTCGACCGCGCCCAGCGAACCGGATGCAGGGGTCGATTCGACCTCAGACGCAGACGCAGACGATTCGACTGCAGAAGATGCTTCTGACGCCTCAGAGGCCGATGGAGAAGACTCTGACGAAGACCCCCACTGTCACCTCGTCGGCTGGTGGTGGGAGTTCTGCCACTGATCCACCGCTGAAGACGGAGAGCTCAGACTGCTCGCGGTGGATCGATCGCTCCGACGCCTCCGACAGCTGGCCGGCAGGCGGTCGCCTCGCCGCAGACGATTCGCACGCAGTCACCTCTGCTGAGCGCGGTGGGCGTGGGCCACGGCCTCGGCTCGGCTGCGCACGCCGAGTTTGCGGTAAAGCGCAGACAGTCGGTTCTTCAGCGTACCCGCCACCACTCCGAACTCGCGGGCGATCTGCGCGATCGACTTCGATGAGTCGATCGCGAACAGCAGCGACTGCTCGGCCGGCGTGAGATCGGTCTGGAAATCCGGGGACACCGGAGAAGTCTCCGGCAGCTCGAGCAGACGCTTCTGCAGCACGGCCGCCGTGATCTCCACAGAATTGAACGACCGCGCCACGGCCACCCACTCGGAGCAATCGGCCGAAGCGGGAATGAGCGCCTCTCGAGCAGACTTCGACAACTGAGTGACGGCAACCACCGAAGCCGTGATCGCACAATAGTCGAGCATGTCGACGAAGGCTTCCAGCGCCTCAACGGAACGGCCCTCATGGTGGAGCATGTCGGCACGCAGAGCCATGGCTGAGCTCTTGAGCCTGGGCCCCTCATCGCCGGCCAGCAACTGCCCGGTGGCGGTCCACAGCGGATCGTGCTGCCCGAAGACGAAGGCCTGACGAGCCTTGACGACCGAGTACTCCTGACTCTGCGGACTCTCCACCAGCAGCTTCGCCGCGGCCGAGGCTCGCCCTTCATACACTAACCACAGACTTCTCAGCATGTGCGGAATGGGCCCCAGGAACTGGGTGGGTTTCGCCTGCTCGAGTGCAATGAGGATCTGTCCGGCCGCATCGAGAGCGAGCTGGTCCAGGCTGCGCATCAATTCGATGCACAGGGCCGTGTATTCGTCCGGCAGCGCGGCCATTCCGAATCTGCGAGCGTCCTCACGTGCGCGTTCCAGGTTGCGGTCCATATCAGGTCCTTGCCCGTGCCCCATTCCAGCCAGGGCGGTCTCCACGAGACCCGCGAGCAGAGGGTGCGGGGAGTTCGGGGCGTAGATCTCGGCGAACTGGACGACCCGCTGGAGCACGCGCATCGCTTCGGGGAAGCGACCGGCCCCCACCAGATTCCGCCCGTGCTCGAGGTTGAGTTCGGCCTGCAGCATCAGGGCGGGCCCTGGCTCTCCCGCCCTGAGGCGGCGCAGACGGTCGCGTCCCACCTCGATGACGTTCAACGCGGCTTCGTTCTCCCGGTTGAGCCGGTGCGTCCGCGCTTCGAGCATGGTCACTGCGGTCACCTCGTCCGCGGTGAGTCGACGTTCGGTCTCGGCGGACAGGAGTCCAAGCATCTCCGGCAGCACGATGCTGGAGAAATCGGTGGGCGAGACCAATGTCGGCACATCGTCGGTGCCCAATCGCGTGCGGATCGAGTCGATGCGACGAGCAGCACTGCGAGCCAGAGTGAGGATCGGGTTCTGCGCCAACACCTCCTCGGGGACGCTGAGGTAAGCCTCGACGGCGCTGGGCACATCGATGAAGACATTGACCTAACGGCGCGCCCATCCCCGTTCGAGCACATGCCAATCACGAAGCTCGACGACGAGTTCGACGACCTCGGTCAGACCTTCACGTCTGTCCGAACGCTGTCGGCCGATGGAATCGGAGACCGCCGCTCCGAGAGCCTCGCGCGGACTCTTCTCGGCAAGATTCGCGTCGACAGAGGTGACTCGACGCATGAGTGCGCGGATGAGGTCCGGAACCGTGAACACCACATCGGTGTCGGCGGATGCGGCGAGCAGGCCCTCTGCGGTCAGCAGCGAGGTGAGCTCCTCGGGCGTGGCCGAGGTCGCCACCTCTGCGGCGGCGAAGGCGGCGTGGACCAGATCGACCATGCTCGGGGTGATCTGCGGCGTCCAGGCGAAGAGGGCGAGCAGATAGAGGACGGCAGATTCGCGGGAGCCTGCGCCGACGGTCGGAGTCAGTTCCGGGGACAACATTGCGACGGTCCGATCCGGGTCGGTGTCGCCCGCAGGCAGGCCCGCTTCGACTCGGGCCCGGAGGAGGGAGGCGGCGATGCGGGTGCGGCCGCCGCTCGCGCGGAAGACCTGCTCCAGCTCGGACTCGGAGAGCGTGCTGAGCAAGACCTCACATAAAGGAGACATGCCCTGGTCCCGAGCCGCGTTCAGGACCGACCGAGGACCTCGAGCGCGGCCGCGAGGTTCGCTTCTGGGTCGACTGCGGTGCCGTCGATCCAGTGGATGCGCGGGTCTCGGCGGAACCAGGTGTCCTGCCTGCGGGCGAACTGTCGGGTCCTGACCGTCGTCTCCTCCTTCGCCCCCGCTGCGGTGAGCTCTGCGTCGAGGTGGCGTCGGATCTGTGCGTAGCCGATCGCGCGAGAGGCCGTCTTTCCCTCCGCGAGGCCGACATCGAGCAGGCGCCGGACCTCATCGACCCAACCCATCTCCCACATCGCTTCCACGCGTGCCGCGATGCGCTCGTGGAGGACTGGACGGTCCATGCTCAAACCCAGGTGGATCGTCGGCTCGATCTCCTGATAGTCAGGCAGCTGCGCGCTGAAGGGTCGCCCCGTGAGCTCGATGACCTCGAGGGCGCGGGCGATGCGCCGCTGATCGTTGACGGTGATCTTCTCCGCTGCCGCCGGGTCGAGTGCCGCCAGCCGCTGATGCATCCCCCACCGGTCGTCGGCGACCTCGGCCTCGAGCCGGGCGCGGACTTCAGCGTCGGTGCCGGGGAATTCCATGTGGTCGACGGCGGCACGGACATAGAGCCCGGATCCACCGACGAGGATGGGCCGCCGCCCGCGGCCTCGAATCTCGGCGATGGCCTCCCGTGCCCGCGATTGGAAGTCTTGGACGTTCGCTTCTTCGGTGACATCGAGGAAGTCGATGAGATGGTGCGGAATGCTGCGCCGTTCACCCACGGGCAGCTTCGCGGTGCCGATGTCCATCCCCTGGTAGAACTGCATCGAATCCGTGTTGATGATCTCCCCGCCGAGGTGGCCGGCAAGATCGAGCGCCAGATTCGACTTCCCCGTGGCAGTGGCACCGACGACGGTGATGATCGGCTGCCGGTCGTCGTTCACGGGCTCAGTCATCGTCGGCTCGCGTCCAGGTGCTGGTTCCGCAGATCGAACGCACCTCGTGCACCGGTTCATCGAAGACGAGGTCGAATGGCGACAGTGTGGCATTCGCGCTGGTGAGGTTTCGGATTCCTGCTTCGACCACGGTGAGGTCGGCGTGGACGCTGTGTGCTTGGGAGCAGAGGTCGAGGACGCGACCGGTGTCGATCGCGGCAACAGAGTCCGATGTGGTGGTGGGGGAACGATCTGAACGCGGACGGGCAGCGTTGCCCGAGCCAAGGTCCGAAGCACCGCCGGCAGTGAGTGCCTCGACGAGTGCTGCGTCGAACTCAGCTGCCCCGTCGATGGGAGCCAACGGCGCATCGTCCGTGGCGGCTCCGGACAGGTCGAGCGGCAGGAGCAGGTTCTCGCTGCTCCCGATCGGTCCGACCGTGGTCTCGGCGGCGTGCGCGTGAAGCAACGCGATGATGACGGATGGGGCGGCCGCCTCGGCGATCTGACGTTCTTCCGGTGTCAGGGATTCGACGGCCTCGACCCATTCTTCGCCTGTGAGGAGCCGACCGGTCTCCATGTCGATTCCGCGGTCGATGCCCCACCCTCCGAGTCCTGCCACTCGTGGCAGGGTCTCGACCGGCAGCGCCCACGATTCCTCGGTGCGCAGCACCTGGCGGATGGATTCGCGCAATTGTGCGATCCGCGGCGGTTCGCTGCGGTCGATGTCGTCGAGCAGCACCGGGGCCGCGGGGGTGAGGGCGCAGGTGCCCATCTCAGGCGCGGGGGCGGATGGTCGGCATGCCCAGGTTGGTCGTGCCGGCCGCGGCCTGCCCGGGGGTGGGCGCTCCGCAGCTGTCGGCCTGTGCCCGATCGTAGGCGTCGCCGGCGCGGGACGGGCGCACCGAGTAGCCGGAGTCGGCGAGGAGGAAGTAGGGCTTCGCCTCGGTGACGGTGGCGGTGACGAAGTCGCCCGGGCGGGGCAGCTCGGCGCCTTCGGGGATGCCGACGTGGACGAGGCGGTTGTCGGCGGCGCGTCCGCTCAGGCGCGGGGAATCGTCGTGCGGCAGCTTCGTGACGAGCACCTCGACCTCGCGGCCGATCTGCTGCTTGTTCTCGTCCCACGCGATCTCGTCTTGGAGAGCGGTGAGGCGTTCGAAGCGTTCCTGGACGACTTCCTTGGGCACCTGGTTCTCCATCGTGGCCGCCGGTGTGCCGGGGCGGATCGAGTACTGGAAGGTGAATGCCTGGGAGAAGCGGGCCCGGCGGACGATGTCCATCGTGCCTTGGAAGTCCTCTTCGGTCTCGCCGGGGAATCCGACGATGATGTCGGTGGAGATCGCCGCATGCGGGATGCGTTCGCGCACGGTGTCGAGGATGTTCATGAACCGCTTGGTCCGGTAGGAGCGGCGCATGGATTTGAGGATCGTGTCCGACCCGGACTGCAACGGCATGTGCAGCTGCGGCATCACGGTCGGAGTCTCGGCCATGGCGTCGATGACGTCGTCGGAGAACGCGGCGGGGTGTGGGCTGGTGAAGCGGACGCGTTCGATGCCGTCGACACTGCCGACGGCGCGCAGCAGCTTCGCGAAGGCACCCTTGTCGCGGAATTCCGCGCCGTAGGAGTTGACGTTCTGTCCCAGCAGAGTGACTTCGACGACTCCGTCGGCCACGAGCGCTTCGACCTCGGCAAGGATGTCGCCGGGGCGGCGGTCCTTCTCCTTGCCGCGCAGACTGGGCACGATGCAGAAGGTGCAGGTGTTGTTGCAGCCGACGGAGATCGAGACCCATCCGGAGTGCTGGGATTCGCGGCGGCTGGGCAGGGTGGAGGGGAAGACATCGAGACTCTCGAGGATCTCGACCTGGGCTTCCTCGTTGTGGCGGGCGCGCTCCAACAGTGCCGGCAGGGATCCCATGTTGTGGGTGCCGAAGACGACGTCGACCCAGGGGGCCTTCTTCACGATGGTGTCCCGGTCCTTCTGTGCCATGCAGCCGCCGACGGCGATCTGCAGACCTGGGTGGTGCTCCTTGACCTTCGCGAGCTGGCCGAGGTTGCCGTAGAGGCGGTTGTCGGCGTTCTCACGCACGGCGCAGGTGTTGAAGACGACGACGTCGGCTTGATCGCAGGTGTCTGCCTGAATGTACCCGGCGTCGTCGAGGAGTCCGGAGAGTCGCTCGGAGTCGTGCACGTTCATCTGGCAGCCGTAGGTCTTCACTTCGTAGCTGCGCGGGGTGTTCCCGGTCGTCGTCGGAGAGTCAATCAGTTCAGTCATGGCGCAACCATTCTAGCCGTTCCCGGCCTCCGGGGCGTCACTCGAGGACCGGGGGCACCACCGGCGGAAACGCTGCGTCACCCGGGAACCATGGCGTCACCGGCGCCCCGGGGAGCCTCAGTCGTCGGCGAGGACCTCTCTGGTCACCTTGATGCATATCGCCGAGGGGAATCCGCGGCGGGCGAGCATGCCGAGGATGCGGCGCTCGCGCACCGCATAGTCGAGGCGGCGTGTGGAGGCGGCCTTCTTTGCGGCGACTTCGCGAGCGAGATCTTCTTCGCCATCGACGTCGGCGACGGCTTCGGAGGCGAGTTCGGGGCTGATGCCCTTTTTGCTGAGTTCGCGTTTGAGCACGGATTTCGACAGCTTACGGTTCTCCCGTTGCGCGCGGACGAAACGATGGGCGAACTCTTCGTCGTTGAGCAGCCGGGAGTTCTCCAGCTTGTCGAGGAGGACGTCGACGGCCTCGGGCATGAGGTCGCGTTTGAGCAGCTTCTTCCGCAGCTCCTCACGCGAGTGGTCGCGCATCGCGAGCATGTTCATCGCCGTCTTCTTCGCCTGCGCATAGTCGGCGTCGAAGTCCGGCGCATCGTCCTCGTCGGTGTCGAAGTCCACCGGGTCCGCGTCGCCGGAGAAGCCGCGGGCGCTGGCATCGGCACCGGCACCGGCATCGGCCCAGTCGTCGGCTAGGAGGTCTGAGGCATCGACGAAGTCGGGAACCGACTCGGTGTCGCCTTCTACCCACCCGTTGTCGGGCTCTCTGCCGGGGCGCTTATTGCTGCCTGACTTCTTCTTCTGGCGGCCGCCCGAACCCGTTCCTGAACCCCGCTTCGGCCCCTGAGTAGTGGTACCAGTACGGCCACCTCGTCGAGCGGTGGCGGCGGAGTCCGAGCCGGGGCCCGTGCCCAAGCCTGCACCGCGATCCTCGTCGAGGCTGGTCAGCCCGGCGAAGAACCCGGCCTCGCCTTCGGCATGGCGCTGGTCGATCTCGGAGATTGCACTGCGCAGCTCCGACAGGGTCGCGGCCTGCGCTGATTCCCCCGCACCGTCCTGTTGGGCCGGTGCGGCGGACTCGTCGCCGGGCTGCGAAGTGTCAGGAGACTTCGACGTCATCCGTCTGTGCTTCTCCAGCTGCTTCGGTCTCTTCCGCAGCCTCAGGCTCGTCGGCCTTGATGAGACCCAGCTTGTGCTTGATCTTCAGCTCGATCTCTTCGGCGAGTCCCGGGTTGTCGCGGAGGAAGTTGCGGACGTTCTCCTTGCCCTGTCCCAGCTGGTCGCCGTCGTAGGTGAACCAGGAGCCGGACTTGCGGACGATTCCGTTGTCGACGCCCATATCGATGAGGCTGCCCTCGCGGGAGATTCCGTGTCCGTAGAGGATGTCGAACTCGGCCTGCTTGAACGGCGGGGCGACCTTGTTCTTCACGATCTTCGCCCGTGTCCGGTTGCCGACCGCGTCCTGACCTTCCTTGAGGGTCTCAATGCGGCGGACGTCGATGCGGACCGAGGCGTAGAACTTCAGCGCCTTACCACCCGAGGTGGTCTCCGGGGAACCGAAGAAGACGCCGACCTTCTCACGCAGCTGGTTGATGAAGATCGCGGTGGTCTTCGACTGAGCGAGGGCACCGGTGATCTTACGCAGCGCCTGCGACATCAGACGGGCCTGGAGGCCGACGTGGCTGTCGCCCATCTCGCCTTCGATCTCGGCCTTGGGCACGAGGGCCGCGACGGAGTCGATGACGATGACGTCGAGGGCGCCGGAGCGGATGAGCATATCGGCGATCTCGAGTGCCTGTTCACCGGTGTCCGGCTGGGAGACGAGGAGCTGGTCGGTGTCGACTCCGAGCTTCTTCGCGTACTCGGGATCGAGGGCGTGTTCGGCGTCGATGAAGGCTGCGATGCCGCCGCCCTTCTGTGCGTTGGCCACAGCGTGCAGGGCCACGGTCGTCTTACCGGAGGACTCCGGACCGTAGATCTCGACGACGCGGCCGCGCGGCAGTCCGCCGATGCCCAAAGCGATGTCGAGGGCGACTGAACCGGTCGGGATCGAAGCGATCGGTTCGCGAACGCCCTCGCCCAGACGCATGATCGCGCCCTTGCCGTAGTTGCGGTCGATCTGCCCCAGCGCGGCGTCGAGAGCCTTCGACTTGTCTCCGCCGGTGGGAACCTGGAGGTTCTTGGGTGTACGTGCCATGACGTCTCCTCATCGTTGCTTTTCCTTTGAGACCAAGGCTAGAAGATGGCACTGACATAACGACAGAGGAAGGAAGTCCTCGGTGGATAACCAGCCACTCGACATCACAGGTCCCGCGATTCCTCACCAGGATAACGCACATGGGAACAGGTGTTCTATATATTCGAGCGTGTCGCGTGTCTCCCCGCGATCTACGCGGAAGCCAGACCCAGCTGCCAGGTGAGTCCGAAGCGATCGCCCACCCACCCGAAAGGGCCGAATCCATAGTCGTCGAGCGGCATGTATACGGTCCCATGTTCGCTCAGCTCGGCGAATATGCGCTCCAGCTCCTCGGACGACTCGCAGTCGACCATGAGGGACACAGCAGGGGTGAGGTTCCATTCGTGCTCGACGAAGCTGTCGCTCAATCGCAGGCGCTGGCCGGCGATCTCGATCTCCGCCATGATGACCGTGCCCTCGGCACCAGGGCCTCCGGGGCCATACCGATTGTCGAGGAGCACTCGCCCGTCTCCGAAGATCTTGAGGTAGGACTCCATCGCTTCAACCGTGCTCTGGCCGCGACTGGGCTGGAACGTGATGAACGGGACCGCTTGATTCATCTCACCAGTCTACTCTCGAGCGACCCGCGCGATCTTGAAACCGAATCCCGCCTCAGAACGGACGGGACCGCGGCTTCTCTTTGCCGAGACGGCGGGATTCGGGGACTCCCATGGAATCGCAGACGGCGATCCAGATATCGCGTGGTTCGACGCCTGCGTCGAATGCCTGCGCCGCGGTTCGCGAACCCAAGGAACTCAGTGTCAGATCGGTGTGTAGGGAGGCAGCACGAGCCTCACCGAACTCCTCGTTCATGAGGATCCAGTAGAGAGTGTGGCGCATCAGGGCTTAGCAGCCAGCCGCGGAGCAGAGTATCCCTCGGGGTGACCGAGGATCTTGTCCGAGAGTTCCTGCGGAATGGTGTCGGGGATCTGCACACCCTCTTCGAGTGCGAATCGATCGGACACCGATGACAGTAGCGCCGACAGCGGCAGGTCGAGTGCTTCGCAGATAGCCGACAGCAACTCGGACGAGGCTTCCTTCTGTCCGCGCTCGATTTCGCTGAGGTAACCCAGCGACACGCTGGCCCCTGTCGAGACATCGCGCAGGGTGCGGCCCTGACGACGGCGGGCGGAACGTAGCGCGTCGCCGATTTCGACTCTCAGTAACATTACGCGGCCCTCCCTTTGTCAGCGCGTCCCGTCGTGGTAGTTCCATCAACCTTACAACCTGGCCGTGACACAGCACCAACCTGGTGCCCCGAGCGGATGGTATTGCCAGTCCATTCGAAGACTCTGGAGAATTTTCGTCCTATAGGCATTACCCGGTCAACCCCGTCGACGGTAAACTTATTCCGCGCTCGGTTCGGAAGTATCCGTCGCACCCGGTACCGCAGAATCGGCCGCTTCCGCCTCAGCCGAATCACTCGCGCTCGGCCCGTACGCGAGCTCGGCGACGAACTCGTCGAGGTTGACCGACATCGCCTGAACCGTCGACGTGCGGATGGCGTCGCGATCACCGGTGAACTCGTGTTCGAAGACCTTCGCCTTGCCGCCGAAGGCGATCGCCGTGTAGACGAGCCCGACGGGTTTGTCGTCCTGTGGCTCCGGTCCGGCGACTCCGGTGCACGAGATCCCGATGTCGGCGACGCACTTCGCGGCCGTGCCCACAGCCATCTGTGCGGCGACGACCGGGTCGATCGGTCCGGTCTCCTCGAGGTGGTCGGCATCGACGCCGGCCAGGCTCGCTTTGAGATCGGTGGCATAGGTGACAAGTCCCCCGCGTACGACGGCCGAGGCTCCGGGAACGTCGACGAGGGAGGCGACGAAGCGCCCGCCGGTCAACGACTCCGCCGAGGCGACCGACAGTCCCAACCGGGTGCACGTGGCGATGATGCGCCGGTTGGTCTCGAGCTGGTCGGACTCAGCCACGAGCGCCGTTCCCCTCACCCTGGCCGCCGTTCCCCTGACCGCCGTCGCCGCGGCCGCTGCCGTCACCCGTCCCGGCACCAGCGGCCCCACCGCTCTGAGCCTCACGGTAGAGCTTGACCGCCTGTACGCAGTAGTCGACGCCGGTGACGATGGTGACGACGATGGCCGCGGTCATGACGACCCATGCGAAGACGAGCAGGATGACATAGACGACCGAGGGCACGAGCGGCGCCAGCGGGAAGATGAGCAGGAACAGCCCGATCGCCACGGTCTGGAGCACTGTCTTGATCTTCCCCCCGCGGGAGGCGGGCATGACGGCGATGCGGATCATGAAGAACCGCAAGACGGTGATGCCGAGTTCGCGCACGAGGATGATCACCGGCACCCAAGGGGGCAGTTCGACGATGATCGCCAGTCCGATGAGCGCGGCGGCCATGAGCGATTTGTCGGCGATCGGATCGGCGATCTTGCCGAAGTTCGTCACGAGGTTGTATTTGCGCGCCAGATCCCCGTCGATCTTGTCCGTGAGCATCGCCAGCAGGAACACGACGAGCGCCCACCACCGGGTCGCCACGTCATCGCCTCCGTGGGCCAGCAGAAGGACCAGGAAGACGGGCACCATGAGGATGCGCAGCACAGTGAGCGCGTTCGGAAGGTTCCACGGACTCGGTTCTGCGGAGGGCTGCTGAGAGGCTCCGGCCTCGGCTCGATCGTTCACATCTCCACCCTATCGGAGTGAGCTGGGCAGATCATCGCAAAGACCATCGCCGAGGCGGGGCTCCGGTGATCCGGTGCCCCGCCTCGGCGATGGGTTCGGTTGTTCGTGTCGGGAACGAACGCTCTGTCCGCGACGCCGCAGTGAGGAGAGAGCCTCAGCGGCCGGTGAGCTGCCAGGCGTCCTCGCCGCTGGCCTCGACGACCTCGAGCCCGGTCTCCGGGTCGACGTCGCCGACGCTGAGATCGGCGGCATGGCCGACACCGTGGGCATAACGATCGGACGAACCGGAACCGTGCGCGGGGGCCGAGCCGTGGGACGTGTGCCCGTAGTCGTCGTCGAACTCCTCGTCGTAGTCACCGGCAGCCGAGGCATACTTGGACTCACCGTGGCCCTGACCGCCGCCTGTCGGGGCCTCGGCAGCGGCGCCGCCGGAGTCCTCGGGCGGGGTCTCGCCCTTGATGATGGCCAGCGTTCCCGGCAGGTCGTCGGGACGGACGAGCACGTCGCGGGCCTTCGATCCCTCGGAGGGCCCGACGATGCCGCGGGACTCCATGAGGTCCATGAGGCGGCCGGCCTTGGCGAAGCCGACGCGCAGCTTGCGCTGGAGCATCGACGTCGAACCGAACTGGGTGGTCACGACCTGTTCGACGGCCTGGAGCAGGAGCTCGAGATCATCGCCGATCTCCTCGTCGATCTGCTTCTTCGGGGCCTCGACGGCGACGTCTTCGCGGTAGTTCGGGGTGAGCTGGCTCTTGACGTGTTCGACGACCTTCTCGATCTCGGACTCGTTGACCCACGCACCTTGGACACGCATCGGCTTGGCCGCACCCATCGGCAGGAACAGGGCGTCACCCTGACCGATGAGCTTCTCCGCACCGGGCTGGTCGAGCACGACGCGCGAGTCGGCCAGCGACGAGGTCGCGAACGCCAGACGTGAAGGCACGTTGGCCTTGATGAGACCGGTGACCACGTCGACGCTGGGTCGCTGGGTGGCGAGCACGAGGTGGATGCCGGCGGCACGCGCGAGCTGCGTGATGCGCTGGATCGAAGCCTCGACGTCGCGCGGGGCGACCATCATGAGGTCGGCGAGCTCGTCGACGACCACGAGCAGGTACGGGTAAGGCTGGAGCACGCGTTCGGAACCGGCCGGGGGCTGGATGCGGCCCTCGCGGACGGCCTTGTTGAACTCCTTGACGTGCTTGAACCCGTAGTTCGCGAGGTCGTCGTAGCGGGCGTCCATCTCGCGCACGACCCATTCGAGCGCCTCGGCGGCCTTCTTCGGGTTCGTGATGATCGGGGTGATCAGGTGCGGGATGCCTTCGTAGATGGTCAGCTCGACGCGCTTGGGGTCGACGAGGATCATGCGCACCTCATCGGGGGTCGCGCGCATCATGATCGAGGTGATCATCGAGTTGACGAAGCTCGACTTACCGGCACCGGTGGCACCGGCGACGAGCAGGTGGGGCATCTTCGACAGATCGGCGACGACGAATCCGCCTTCGACGTCCTTGCCCACGCCCATGACCATCGGGTGGTCGGTCTTGCGGGCGGCCTTCGAACGCAGCACGTCGCCGAGCGCAACGTTCTCACGATCGGAGTTCGGGATCTCGATGCCGATGGCCTTCTTGCCGGGGATCGGCGAGAGGATGCGGACATCGGCGCTGGCCACGGCGTAGGCGATGTTCTTGCTCAGTGCCGTGACCTTCTCGACCTTGGTGCCGGCGCCGAGCTCCACCTCGTAGCGGGTGACCGTGGGTCCGCGGGAGAATCCGGTCACCTCGGCGTCGATCTTGAACTGCGTCATGACGTCGCGCAGAGCCTCGACGACGCGGTCGTTGGCCTCGGAGCGCTCCTTGGCGGGCGGACCGGGGACGAGGAAGTCCGATGACGGCAGGGTGTAGGTGACGTCGCCGGCCAGGGTGAGCTGTTCGACCCGTTCGGGCAGCTGCTCGGTCGGGGGCGGCGCGGGGGCGTTGGTGGTCGGCACCGGCGCCGAGGCGGCCGCGGGCTCGGACTTCTTCGCCTCGTTCGCGGCGTCATCGTCCATCCCGATGGTCTTCTTCAGCGCGGCCATTTCACGCTCGGCCTTGGTCGGGCGGCGCTGACCGGGCTTGAGCTTCGGCTCGGTGTCGATGACCTCGGTGTCGGTCTCGTCCTCGGAGATCTCGTTCTCGTTGATGTAGGCCTTGTCGTAGGCCTTGGTCACGGCTTCGTCGTCGGCGGACTCGGCGTCGAGATCGGGGATCTCGGTCTTCTTCTTCCGACTGCGGCGCTTGGCGCCCATGACGGGCTTGAGGTCGGAGGTGCGGCCGTTCTCGGCAACGAGGTCGGACTGTTTGGTCTCGGCCGCCTCGGCGTCGGATTCGGGCCGGGCTCCCCCGGTCAGTCGCCAGTAGAGATCGGTCAGGCGCTTGGGGATCGCACGGACCGGGGTGGCGGTGATGACGAGGAGGGAGAAGAGTCCGAGCAGGACGAGCAGCGGCACGGCCACGTAGACGGTGGTCGCGGTCATCAGCGGTGAGGAGATGACGAAGCCGATGGCTCCGCCGCCGTTGGCCATGGCCTCACGGGAGTTGACGAAGCTCGGATTGCCAGCCGCGATGTGGGCGAGGCCGGAGGCGGACAGCAGCAGGAAGATGCCGCCGATGAGGATCCGGTTGTTGCCGCGGTTGTCGTCACCGCGGAGGAACAGGCGGATCGAATAGCAGGTGAGGATCACCGGCAGGGCGAGTGCCACACGTCCGAAGGTGCCCTCGACGATCGAGCGCACCACGTCGCTGATCGCGCCGGGGATGTTCCACCATTCGAAGGCGGCGATGACGATCGAGAGCCCGATGAGGAAGAACGCTGTGCCGTCCCTCTTCGTCGGTGACTGATCGGTCGGTTCGTCGCTCAGGGTCTTTCGCGCACGGTTTCCGGCCATGTGGGCCACTCCATTCCACGCACCGGTGACAACGTTTGTCCCGGGTTCTTCGGTCCCCGCTTTACCGGACCGACCAGCGTTCTTGGACGCTGCGCGTTTTCCGGAGCCAGAAGCGGGGGAAGTCGATCTGGTCGCCATGTCTCTCATCTTAGGACGATATTGCGCTCCTGCCCAGCAAATCCGCAGGTTTCGGCGTGTGGCGGGGAGGGTGTGGGTCGGGTGCACACGGGGTGCGCGTGGTGCGCGTGGTGCGCGTGGGAAACCCTTCCCTGCGTCGTGCACGGTGCGTCATTACCGGGCGCGCCTCGGCCTCCCCTCCGGTCGCGCCTCATCCTCCCCTCCGGTCGCGGCCCTAGTGGAGTCGATCAGGCTCCGTAGTGTGCACCGACTCCCCATTACCTGCTTTCGACTCGTCAGCACATGACCGATCCGAACTGGTCGCGGGCGAGCTCGGGTGCATGGCGATGAACAGTCCCCACTGAGTTGCCCCGTCCTTCTTCCGACGCGACCGGAACTCCTCGAAGAGTTCGTCGATGCGCGCACGGAACTCGTCGACCTCATCCGGCGTGAGCATCGCGGCCATCCGTCCCATCGTCCGCTCTTCATAGGGCGCGGCGGTGAACTCGGCGGTGAAGGCCTCGAGCAGCTGGTGCGTCATGTCGCCGGCATTGAGGAACCAGCTCTTGCCCGTCGCCAGATAGGGAATCTCCCTGGCCCCACGTCTGCCCCGCCGGACCTCCTGCGCCTCGAGGAATCCGGTGTCGGCGAGCATGCGGACATGATGGAGCGAGGTCGCCGGGTTGAGTCCGGCCGCCTCGGCGATCTCCCTATTGCTCAGCGCCTCATCGAGACACAGCCGGAGGATTCGGATCCGGACGCTCGAGGCCAGGGCCTTTGCCTCGGCTTCGGTGGCATCCCGGCGTTCAACAGCTCTGGCCAGAGAAGCCGCTGCGGGAGTGTCATCATTCATGCTTCAACGCTAGCGAGTGATCGAAAGAAGTCAATCAAATCACCCGAAGTGATTGACTTCCCTCAATCGCTCATGGAAGATTACTGATTGATACTCCTCAATCACTGACCATCGAACTCGAGGAAGAGCCATGGCTCCAGCTGATTCACCACCGCCTCGCGAACCGGAAACTTCAGCACGCGAAGCGCAGCCTTCGCAGCAGGCCGATCCAGCGCAACAGCCGAAGAGCACATCGTTGTGGAGACACCTCGATTTCATGAAGCTCTGGGCTGGTGACACCGTCTCCGTGTTCGGCTCCCAGCTCATGCTCTTCGCCCTCCCCCTCATCGCCGTGCAGCTCCTCGATGCCGACGCATTCGAGATGGGCGTCCTCGCAACCCTGGAATCCGCGGCCTTCCTCTTCATCAGCCTGCCCGCCGGCGCATGGGTCGACCGGCTGCCGAAGAAGCTCGTCATCGTCTCCGGCGACATCATCCGCGCCGCGATTCTCCTGACCATCCCCTTGGCCTGGGCATTCGATACGTTGAGCATGACTCAGCTCTACCTCGTCGCCGCCGGAGTCGGCATCGTCACCGTCTTCTTCGACATCGCCAACCAGTCCTATCTGCCCGAACTCGTCGACGGTGATGCGATCTCCGACGGCAACGGCAAACTCCAGGCCAGCCAACAGACCGCGAGAGTCGCCGGCCCGACGTTTGCGTCGGGGCTCGTCACCGCCATCGGCGCCCCGCTGACTGTGGGGCTGACAAGTATCTGCATGGGACTGTCCAGCCTCTTCGTCGGACTCATCCGTCACCGGGAGACACCTCAGCCGACAGACACCCGCGCCGGTTTCGTCTCCGAAATCCGCGAGGGCCTCAGCTTCGTCCTCGGCCACCCTCTTCTGCGACGCATCACCGCCTGCACAGGCCTGACGAACTTCGCGTCCTCGGGTGTCTTTGCCCTCCTTGTCCTCTACGCGCTTACCACGCTCGGACTCAACCAGGTCGAGCTAGGCATCGTCATGTCCGTCGCTTCGGCCGGCGGCATCTTCGGTGCACTCTCGGCCGCCTGGGTGCAGAAGTTCATCGGCGAAGGCACAAGCATCGCCGTGTCGGCGGCGATCGCCGGGACCTGCTTCTTCGGTGTGCCGCTCGCATCCGTGCTGCCCGCACTTCCGACCCTGCTCATCAGCTGGTTCATCGTCACCTGGGCCGTCGTCGTATACAACATCGCTCAGGTCAGCTTCCGGCAACGCATGTGCCCGAAACCGCTGCTCGGGCGGATGAACGCCTCGATCCGCTTCCTCGTGTGGGGTCCGATGCCGCTTGGTGCCTTCCTCGCCGGAGTCTTCGGCGACCGGCTGGGCGTGACCTCGACGATGTGGATTCTCGCCGCGTGCTCACTTCTCGGAGCGCTGCCCTTGCTTGTCTCCCCGTTGCTGCGAATGCGGGAGCTACCGCGTGAACTCGACCTGCTCAGCGCGAATGACCCGCCGGACTGACGCCTCGGAGACCGCCGACATTTCGTCATCAGCTTGGTGAACCTGCAACAGCTCGGTGCAGGGACCAAGCTGCTGCAGGTTCACCAAGCTGTGAGCGAAACGGGCCAGCGGTGGCAGCGCAGCGTCGGCACCGACGCCCGCTCACTTCGTGGCGTAGAGATGCTCGGGCCGCCCCGTCGACCCGTACTGCAGGGACACGGTGATGGTCCGAGCCTCGGCGAGTTTCGCCAGGTGGCGCTGTGCGGTCGCGCGGGAGGCCCCGACCGCCTCGGCGACTTCGAGGGCAGTCATCGGACCGTGCGCCTCCTCAAGTGCGGCAAGGATCCGACTCGTCGTCGAGGATCCGGCCGGGCTCGCACCGGACCCACCGGCGGCCGAAGCATCGTAGAGGTTGCGCAGCTGCCGCTCCAGATCGGCCTGCCCGACCTTCTCCCGCTCCCAGTACCGGCGGAATCGGGTATAGCGACGCAGGAAGTTCTGCAGCACCTCGGCGGCGAATGGTTTGACGATGTACGTCATCGCCCCGGCCCGCAGGGACGCCCGCACGACCTGCGGGTCCGTCACCGCCGAGAGCACGATCGCATCGATGTCCGTCTCACGGATGAGTTCGAGCCCGGTGCCTTCGGGCAGCACGTAGTCCGCGAGGATCAGGTCGACGTCCTGGTCGGCGATGACCTCCCTGGCCGTCGCCAGATCCCGCACCGGTTCGAGCGCGGAGAAGCCGGGCACCTCGTCGACGTAGCGGGCGTGGATCTGCCCCACGAAGAAGTCGTCATCGAGCACGAGAACGTTGACCATCAACTCTCCTCATCTTGCTGAAATTCCTCAAGTGCATCGGGCAGGACCATGCCGAAGCTCGCCCCGCCGAGGTCGGGGTCGTGACCGTCGATGAGCCACACCCGGCCCCCGCCCTTCTCCGCGACCCGGCGGCTGAGCGCGAGACCGATGCCCAGTCCGTGGCCGTCCCCGGTCCCGGTTCCCGTGGTCAGTCCGATCCCGAAATCCGGCGCCGAGGCGGCCTCCGCCGTCGAGAATCCCTCATCGAAGATCTTCTCCGCCACGTCCGCGTCGACCCCGTCGCCCGTGTCGGTGACGACCGCGTGGAGTTCGCGTCCCGAGCTGAGCAGCTGCACCACGACGCGTGCACCCGCACTCCCCCGACCCGCGACGGCCGCGCGGACGGCGTTGTCGATGAGGTTGCCGAGGATGAGTGTGACCGCCTCGGGGTCGCGGACGGTGCCCACGGCCAGGGAATCCGGGGCCACGGACAGGGTCACCCCCGCCTCGGCGGCCGTCGTTCCCTTCGCCTCGAGGACGGCACGCAGGTACGGGTCGGAGACGAGATCGATGTCCTCGACGGGGGTCGCGATCGGCCCGGTGCCGAGGATCGACGACAGATAGGTGTGGGCTTCGTCGGTGGCGCCGGTGTCGACGAGCCCGAGCACGGTGTGCAGCCTGTTGGCGAATTCGTGGCGCTGAGTGCGCAGGGCCCGAGCCATCGCGGTGACGGACTCGAGCTGGCGGGCCATCGTCAGCATCTGCGTCTCATCGCGCAGGGTCACGACCCCGCCGACGGACACCCCGTCGCGTTGGACGCGTACGGCCGTGGCGAGCAGGATCCGCTCGCCGATCGTGATCCGCCGCCGCAGCGCGCCTTCGGCCGGGACATCGGCCATCATCGTGGTGATCTCGTCGGGCACATCAATGTCCTCAGGCACGTCGATGTCGTCGTCGAATTCCCTCGCCGAGGCGGCCTTGACTTTCACGTCGGCCCGGTCCTTCGCGTCGGCCCGGTCCTGACCGTCGGCCGCACCGAGCAGCTCCTTCGCGTTCGAGTTGCTCAGGGTCAGGGTGCCGTCGGCACTGAAGCCCAGCACTCCGTCGTCGAGGCCGTGGAGGACGGCTCCCTGGTCGCGGGCCATCTCGGCAAGCTCTTCGGGGCCGACGCCGAGAGTCTCGCGCCGCAGCCTGCGCCCGAGCATCACCGAGACGACACCGCCGAGCGCCAGCGCGAGCACCGCGACGGTACCCAGCAGGAGCAGCTCGCGACGCAGATCGGCATCGAGCACGGAGGCGTAGATGCCCACGGAGACCTCACCGACGACGGTCTCGTCATCGGCGGTCGAGTAGATCGGGACCTTCGCCCGCACCGTCTCCCCAAGTGTTCCCGACTCATGCGAGATGTTCTCCCGCCCGGCCAGGGCCTCCTCCGGCGAGGTGGAGACGCGGTGACCGATCTTCGACCGGTCGGGGTGGGTGAGCCGGATGCCGCGGTCGTCGGTGATGACCGCGAAGCTGATGCCCGATCGGGCCCGCAGGTCATCGGTGATCTGCAGCATCGACTCCACGATCTGCTCGTCGGGCTCATCGGCATGTTCGGCCGAGGCCTTCGTCGCGGCGGCTCGCACATTCGGATCGATCGCCAGGGTGCGGGCAGTCGCCAGTGCTTTGGTCTCGGTCACCTCGGTGACGGTGCGCGAGCCCAACCAGGCGAACACGCCGGTGACGAGTGCGAGGATGACGACGACGAGCGCGAGCTGAGAGATCAGCACACGGCGGGAGAACGATCGTCGGGGGCGGGACACGCCGCAAGCGTAGCCGCGTTTGAGCGCAATGCGCAAAAGGTGGTCAACGATCTAAACGCCATCAGTGCGCACAAACGCGCGCGGTGCGTGATCTGGGCCCTACGGTGTTTCGAGCCTCACATTCGTCTTCGAAGGAGAAGCCCGTGCTCGTCATTCTCGGTTTCGCCATGATCATCGTCTTCATGACGCTCATCATGACCAAGCGACTCTCACCGATCCTCGCACTCATCCTCGTGCCCACCATCTTCGGCCTCTTCGCCGGGGCCGGCCTGGGCATCGGGGAGATGGTCATGGACGCGATCGCCTCGATGTCGTCGACGGCGGCGCTGCTGCTCTTCGCCATCATCTACTTCGGCATCATGATCGACGTCGGCCTCTTCGACAAGCTCGTCGACTTCATCCTCAAGGTCGCCGGCAATGACCCGGTCAAGGTCGTCCTCGGCACCGCGCTGCTCACCGGCGCGGTCTCCCTCGACGGTGACGGATCGACGACCTTCATCGTCGTCACCGCAGCCATGCTGCCGATCTACCAGCGCCTCGAGATGTCGCCGATCGTGCTCACCTGCGTGGCCGGCCTCATCAACGGCACCCTCAACATCGTCCCGTGGGGCGGACCGACGGCGCGAGCCTCCTCGGCGCTGCAGATCGATGCCAACGAGATCTTCGCCCCGATGGTGCCTTCCCTCATCGCCGGACTGCTCGTGTGCCTCATCTTCGCGTACCTGCTCGGCATCTCCGAGCGCCGTCGCCTGACCAAGAACGGTGTCGCCTGGGTCGAGGGGCGCGGCTCGAACCCGCGTAAGGACCTCGTCGGCGCCGTCGCCGGCTCCTCGGCCCACGGTGCGACCGCGGGTGCCTCGGCAACCGGAACCGCGACTGGCAATGGAACCACCCCGGGAGGCCACGGTGACGGGATCGGCACGGCCGCCTCGGCGACCGGATCCGACGGATCCGCGCTCGACTCAGAATCCGACTCCGAATCGGGCTCCGGGACGGGCCTGACGAACACGGCCCTCGACCCGAACCGGGCGACCCTGCGACCGAAGCTGTTCTGGTTCAACCTCGGCCTGACGGTGGCCGTGATGGTCCTGCTCATCGCCGACATCCTGCCGCTGCCGTACCTGTTCATGATCGCCTCGGTCATCGCTCTCATGGTCAACTTCCCGAAGATGAAGGATCAGCAGGCCGAGCTGGCCAGTCACGCCACTGCGATCATCTCCGTCGTCGCGATGGTCATGGCCGCGGGCGTGCTCACCGGCATCATGTCCGGCACCGGAATGGTCGATGCGATGGCCGAATGGCTCGTCGAGGTCATCCCGAACTCGATGGGACCCTACATGGCCGTCATCACCGGCCTGCTGTCGATCCCGATGACGTTCTTCATGAGCAACGACGCCTTCTACTTCGGCATCCTGCCCGTGCTCACCGAGACCGCCGCCCACTTCGGCATCTCCGCCGCCGATATGGCCCGCGCCTCGATCACCGGCCAGCCGGTGCACATGCAGTCGCCGCTCGTGCCCGCGATCCTGCTGCTCGTGTCCCTGTCCGGCGTCGAGCTCGGCGACCACCACAAGAAGGTGCTGTGGCGGGCGCTCATCGTCGCCCTCGTCATGCTCGCCGTGGGTGTCGCCATCGGCGTCATCGGAATCGGCTGAACGGAGACCTGCCATGACTGACCTGTATTCGACCCCGCACCCCCGCTTCCCCACCCCGAACCTGCGGGTCACGGCCTCTCCGGGCGTCGATTCCGCCGCGGCGACCGTGGTCCTGGCCATGCGCGCCGATGCCTCACCCGCGGTGCTCGACCACGCGCTGGCGGCCGCTCACCGCGAGGAGGCTTGCCTGCGCGCGGTCGTGTTCGGAACCGATACGACGACCGCTCTGTCGGTATCGCCTCTGGCCGAGTGCACCCGGTTGGGTGAGGCCCTCGCCGAGGCGGGGGTCGAGTTCGAGGTCCAGCGAGCCGGATCCGATCCCGCCGAACAGATCCTCGCCCTGGCCGAGGACCACGACGCAAGGCTCATCGTCATGTCGACCAAACGCCGCTCCCCCGTGGTCAAGCTGCTGCTGGGCTCGAGCGCGCAGCAGGTCATCCTCGAGGCCGAGTGCCCCGTGCTGCTGGTCAAGTAGAGGGGCTGCTGGTGAAGTAGAGGTCAGATCCCGCCTCCGGGTGGAGTACGGCGGCGCGTGGAGTACGGCGTAGGGCTCAGATCCCGCCGAGGCCGCGTCCGGGTGAGAGGATACCGCGCGCGTCGCAGTCGTTCTTGAGTTCCTGCAGGCCCTGCATGCCCGGCAGCGGACCCCATGCGTCGACGCCGTCCCACACGGTGGCCGGCGCATGGACCAGCCGCGCGGCGACGCGGTGCAGGCCGAAGGAACGCAGGTGTTCGAGCACCACTCTGGTCGCCACTCCCGGTTCGGTCTCCGGTGCTCCGACGCCGAGTTCGAACCGCCCCACAGCACTCCCCCGCAGCTGCAGCGGATAGCCGATCGCGTCCTCGAGCCGGGCGGTCGTCTCGAGCAGGTCGGGCAGGAAGTCCGGAGCGATCGACACACCGATCGTCACAGGCACCCCCGCCCGCCTGCCCCACCACTCCGGACGCGCACAGGCGGTGGCACCGGGGACAGCCTCGACGAGGCGGCCCACCTCGGACTCGACCTGTGCCGTCTCCCCTTCGATGAGGGCGACGGTCGCGGCCGGCGCTTCGGGCGGGCGTTCGATGACGACCGCATCCGGGACGTGACGGGCCGCGAGGAGGTCGGCGGCCGCCTCGGCGCCGGGGATCCAGACGAATCCTTGGGTTTCGGGCCGGGCGGTCAGGCGGATTTCGGCCTCGACGATGATCGCGCGCGTGCCCCACGACCCTGCCATCAGGTCGGGCAGGTCACGGCCGGTCAGGGCCGGTGAGAGTCCTTCAGCAGTGCGGGCGATCGTGCCGTCGGCGCCGACGGTCGTCACCGCGGCCACGGACTCGGACAGGCGGGGACGGTGCAGGTGCCGCGGACCGGTCGCAGACGTGGCGATCATCCCGCCGAGGCTGGCTCCGGCCTCGATCCGGTCGACCGGCAGGTCGGGAAGGATCTCCTGCCCGGAGGCGGCGGCGAGGCGTTCGAGCGCGCTGATCTTCGCTCCCGCGCCGGCACGCAGGGTTCCCTCTGACACGGAACGGTCGGCGGGCACGGAACGGCCGCGCGTCTGGGAACGATCGGTCACCTCGGCGTGATCGGCCACCTCGGCGAGGCCGGTCATATCGATGAGCAGCCCGGGGGTCGCTGCCGGAGGATTGTCGTCGAAGGCGGTGCCGCCGCCGAAGACGGCGACGGTGCGGTTCTCGGCATGGGCGCGGGCCATGAGCTCGGAAAGCTCGGCGATGCTGTCGGGACTGGCCAGTCGCGGCAGTTCGTCTGTGGTCCGGCTCATCCCCACCTCCGTGTATCCACCCGTCGTCGGCACGTCACTTCCGCGGGTCGGGGTGCGTTCCGCCCGATGAACGTGTGGTTAGAGCTTAGCGAAGAACGCCCCCGAATCGGTGCGCACGGCACAGATTTCGGGGGCGTTCGGTGTGGTCACCGTTTGCAGGTCAGGGCATGCGGGCGTAGGCCGGCAGGGTGAGGAAGTCGACGTAGTCGGGAGCGATCGCGACCGAGACGAAGGTGTCGGTGGCGTCCTTCCAATCGGCTTCGTCACCGGGCAGCTTGGCGACCTCCTCGGCGACGATGCGCTCGACGAGGTCCTTCGTGACCGTCTCACCGGTGTCGAGTTCGACTCCGGCATCGAGCCACTGCCACACCTGCGAGCGTGAGATCTCCGCGGTCGCGGCGTCCTCCATCAGCCCGTGGATGGCGACCGCGCCGTTGCCTTCGAGCCAGGCGCGCAGGTACTGGATGCCGACGTTGACGTTCGTCCGCAGGCCCTTCTCCGTCATCGCACCGGGGGTGGCCTTGACGTTGAGGAGGTCCGCGGCGGAGACCTTGACGTCCTCGCGCTTGTTCTCGATCTGGTTGGCGTTCTCACCCAGGGTCTCGGTGAAGACCTCCTTGCACAGGGCGACCATGCCCGGGTGGGCGACCCACGAACCGTCGAAGCCCTTGCCTGCTTCACGGGACTTGTCCTCGCGCACCTTGTCGAAGGCGGCCTTGTTCTCGGCCTCGTCCTTCGACGGGATGAACGCGGACATGCCGCCGATCGCGTGCGCGCCGCGCTTGTGGCAGGTGCGCACGAGCAGTTCGGTGTAGGCGTCCATGAACGGAACGGTCATGGTCACGTCCGAACGGTCCGGCAGCAGGTAGTCCGAGCCACGGGCGCGGAAGTTCTTGATCACCGAGAAGATGTAGTCCCAGCGACCGGCGTTGAGTCCGGCGGAGTGCTCGCGCAGTTCGTAGAGGATCTCCTCCATCTCGAATGCGGCCGGGTAGGTCTCGATGAGCACAGTGGCCCGGATGGTTCCGCGGTCGAGACCGAAGGTGTCCTCAGCGAGCTCAAAGGCCTGGTTCCACAGGCGCGCTTCGAGGTGGGATTCCATCTTCGGCAGGTAGAAGTAGGGCCCTTTGCCCTTTTCGATCTGGAGCTGCCCGGCAGTGGAGAAGTACAGGGCGAAGTCGACGAGCGAGCCTGAGGTCTCCTCACCGTCGATGAGGATGTGCTTCTCCGGCATGTGCCAGCCGCGGGGGCGGACGACGATGGTCGGCAGCTCCTCATCCGGGGCCAGAGTGTAGGACTTGCCCTCGGGCGAGGTGAAGTCGATCTCGCGGTTGAGCGAGTCGAGCAGATTGAGCTGACCCTGAATGACCGAATCCCACTGCGGAGTGTTCGCGTCCTCCTGGTCGGCCAGCCACACCTTCGCCCCCGAGTTCAGGGCGTTGATCGTCATCTTCTTGTACGTCGGCCCGGTCATCTCCACTCGGCGGTCCTCGAGGCCGGGAGCCGGGGGTGCGACCTGCCATGTCGGATCGTTGCGGATGTCGGCGGTCTCTTCGAGGAAGTCGAGGTCGGCGCCGGCGGCGATCTCTGCCTGACGGACCTTGCGTGCTTCGAGGCGATTGAGCCTCTCGCCGTTGAGCTTCCGGTGCAGTTCGACGATGAGCTCGAGAGCTCGCGGGGTGAGGACCTTCTCAGCCCCGTCCGGCAGCTCACCGGTGATCTCCATCCCGGCGGGGATGTCCAGGTTTTCGATATGAGCGGTCATCGCTGGTTCTCCTTAGTCAGCACCGCAGTGCTGCGTCCTTGTCCGCACCAACTGGTGCGTCCGTGTTCGCTGGTCAACGGGGTTTGGCCTGCGAACTTCCACATCGTGAAAATGTTTGTTCACACGACGAAAGACTATGAGGTGATGAACGTCTCGTCAAACCCTATCCCGGATTCGAGACGGCATGTCGAACGTGGTGGCCGTCGGGGTGCGGGCTGCTCAGACCGAGGATGTCTCCTGCGGGTGGATCCACCGCGGAAATCAGCGAGACATCGAGGCGGATCCACCCGCAGGAGACACGTGTCGCACCGGGACCAGCCCCGGAAACGCCAACAGCTCGGTGAACCTGCACGGGCTTGGTGCAGGGACCAAGCTAGTGCAGGTTCACCGAGCTGTAAATGCATCGGCGCTCGCGCGGGATCGTTCCGCGCTGCGACACGCAGCAGTTCAGGGACTCAGAAACTCTGAACCTCAGACGATGACGACCATCGGGACGATCATCGGCTTGCGACGCAGCTTCGAGGACACCCAGCGGCCGATGGTGCGGCGCACGACCTGCTGGAGCTGGTACTGGTCGGTGGTGCCGTCACGGAGGGCATCCTCGACGGCCTTCTTCACCTTCGGCACGATCGAGTCGAAGACGTCGTCGGATTCGGCGACACCGCGGGCGTGGATCTCGGGGCCGGCGATGAGCGACTTCGTCTGCGAGTTCACGGCCATGAAGATCGTCACGAAGCCCTCACCGGACAGCACGAGGCGGTCCTTGAGGTCGGCCTCGGTGATCTCACCGACCGACGATCCGTCGACGAAGACGTAGTTGCAGTCGACGGCGCCAACGACCTCGGCGTGACCGTCCTTGAGGTCGACGACCCAGCCGTCATCGGCAAGCACGATGTTGTCCGGATCGACGCCGGTCGCCTCGGCGTGACGGCCGTTGGCCAGCAGGTGGCGCCATTCGCCGTGGACGGGCATGACTCCGCGCGGCTTGACGATGTTGTAGCAGTAGAGCAGCTCGCCGCCGGAGGCATGACCGGAGACGTGGATCTTCGCATCAGCCTTCGAGATCACGCGGGCGCCGAGGCGCATCAGGCCGTTGATGACCTTGAACACGGAGTTCTCGTTGCCGGGGATGAGCGAGGAGGCGAGGATGACGGTGTCGCCGTCGCCGACCTCGACGCGGTGGTTGCGGTTGGCCATCCGCGACAGGGCGGCCATCGGCTCTCCCTGCGAACCGGTGCACATGAGGACGATCTGGTCCTCGGGGTAGTCGTCGACCTTCTTGATGTCGATGATCGACCCCTGCGGCACGTTGAGGTAGCCGAGGTCTTCGGCGATCTTCATGTTCCGCACCATGGAGCGGCCGACGAGGGCGACCTTGCGGCCGTGGGCGTTGGCCGCGTTGAGCACCTGCTGGACGCGGTGGACGTGGGAGGAGAAGGAGGCGACGATGATGCGGCGTTCGGCGGTGCCGAAGAGGTTCTCGAGCACGGGCCCGATGTCCTTCTCCAGCGCGGTGAAGCCGGGGACCTCGGCGTTCGTCGAGTCCGTCATGAACAGGTCCACGCCCTCTTCGCCGAGGCGGGCGAAGGCACGCAGGTCCGTGATCCGGCCGTCGAGCGGCAGCTGGTCCATCTTGAAGTCGCCGGTGTGGAGGATATTGCCGGCGCCGGTGCGGATGAACACGGCCAGGGCGTCGGGGATCGAGTGGTTGACGGCGACGAACTCGAGGTCGAAGGGACCGAGCTGGTCGAGATCGTCCTCACGCACCACGCGCGTGATCGGCTTGATCCGGTGTTCCTTGAGCTTGGCCTCGATGAGGGCGATCGTCAGCTTCGAGCCGAGGATCGGAATATCACCTTTGCGGCGCAGCAGGTAGGGCACGGCACCGATGTGGTCTTCGTGGCCGTGGGTGAGCACGAGGCCGACGATGTCGTCGAGGCGATCGTCGAGGTACGAGAAGTCGGGAAGGATGAGGTCGACGCCGGGCTGGTCCTCTTCGGGGAAGAGGACGCCGCAGTCGACGATGAGGAGTTTGCCGTGGTATTCGAACACGGTCATATTGCGCCCGACCTCGCCGAGTCCGCCGAGCGCGACGATGCGAACGGCTTCCTTGTCCATCTTCGGCGGACGGGACAGTTCTTGGGTCAATGCATTATTCACTGAGGTAACCACTCCTGGTCAATTGGGCGGCGACGAATGCCACCTGCTCCTCATCAGCTGGGAGCAGCGGCATGCGCACGTCGCGGTTGTCGAGTATTCCTTGGGCCTGCAATGCGGCCTTCGCCGAGATCACTCCCGGCATGTGGTTCATGAGCGCATCCACGACGTCCGCGGTGTCGCGGGAGAGGATGCGTGCGGTGTTGAGGTCGTTGTTCGCCACTGCTCGGACCATCTGGGCGAAGCGGTCGGAGCAGACGTGTCCGGCCACGGACACGAGGCCGAGCGCGCCGAGGGAGAGCAGCGGCAGGTTGAGTGCGTCCTCGCCGGAGTAGTAGACCAGCGACGAGTTGTTCATCACGAACGAGGAGGCGAAGAGGTCGCCCTTGGCGTCCTTGACCGCGAGAATGTTCGGGTGGTCGGACAGCCGCAGCAGCGTGTCGGTGATGATCGGGGCACCGGCGCGGCCGGGAATGTCGTAGAGCATCACCGGCAGGTCGGTCGAGTCCGCGGCGGCGCGCATATGCGCTTCGATCGCCGGCTGGGTCGGCTTCGAATAGTAGGGAGTGACGATGAGGATGCCGTCGGCTCCCGCGGCCGCGGAGCGCTGCGAGAGGTCGATGGTGTGCGCGGTGACGTTGTTGCCGGTGCCGGCGATGATCTTCGCGCGGTTGCCGATGACTCCGCGGACGACGCGGAGGAGTTCGATCTTCTCATCGTCGGTCGTCGTCGGTGATTCTCCTGTGGTGCCGGAGACGACGAGCATGTCGTTTCCGAGTTCGACGAGGTGGTTCGCCACCTTCTCGACGGCCGGATAGTCGATGCTGCCGTCACGCTTGAACGGCGTCACCATTGCCGTGCCGACGGTACCGAACGCATCAATGGCAGTCGCTGCTGCCTGGTCACCGAGAATCGCCATGCCCCCAGGATACCGCCCACACCCGCCGGGCCGTGCAGTGGCCCATCCGCGTTGCGGATGATGTTCGCCTCCCCTCTCCAGCGTATGTGGCCAGGGTTTCCCGCCCGGTCCCCCGCGCTCACGCTTCGGCCCTCCCCCCGCCGAGGCGGCCGTGCTCCTGGCATGATGAGAGACAGATCACAGGTGGTGGTCCGAAATCGTCTACGCTGGGAGCCTGCCCGCCACCGAAGGAGCTTTCGATGACCCGCACCCGCATCCGCGATTTCCACGATGACGATCTCGACGGGATCATCCGCCTCGTCGAGGCGGCCGAGCAGGAGGCCATGACCGGTTCTGTTCCCGCCCCTGCCTTGTATCCGCTGTCCGAGGTCCTTGCCTCCTGTCAACGCAATCAGGCCGTCGTCGCCGTCCGGGACGAGGAGATCGTCGGTGCTGCCGTGGGCCGGGCCGCGCACGGACAGGGGGCGATCGTGTTCTTCCACGTGCTCGACTCCGTGCGCGATGATCCGGAGCAGGGCACCCGCGCCGAGGCGGGGCTGCTCGATGCTCTCGAACGCCGTCTCATGCCGCTGGGGTTGGGCAAGCTGTCGATGCTCGTGCCGGGCTCCACCTCGGCGTTCGCCGCCCTGCTGGGCAACGGGTTCGAAGCCCGGCCGGAGCTGGAGTACGTCGAGCGGCACCTGCCTGTCCAACGTCGGGAGCTCGATCGGCTCAAGGCGGTGGGAGGTCGGGTGCTGCCGCGGCACCTGTGGGATTCGGTCAGCGGGATGCAGGAGGAGAAGGACATGCTCGAGGACCGCCTCGTCGTGCCTTTGGCCGAACCTGATCTGGCGGATCATTTCGGGGTCGTCCCGCCTCGGGCGGTGATGCTCTTCGGCCCTCCGGGGACGGGGAAGACGACGTTCGCGAAGGCGGTGGCCTCACGTCTGGACTGGCCGTTCGTCGAGGTCTTCCCCTCGCGTCTGTCCGGGGAGCCCGGCGGTGTGGCCGCGGGGCTGCGGTCGACGTTCGAGCAGATCAACGAACTCGAGCATGCGGTCGTGTTCATCGACGAGGTCGAGGAGATCGCATCAAAGCGCGGGGGTGAGCCGCCGTCGCCGACGCAGGGGGTGACGAACGAGCTGCTCAAGCAGGTCGCGGAGTTCCGGGATCGGGAGGGCAGGCTGCTCATCTGTGCGACGAACTTCGTGCGCGCCCTCGATGCGGCGTTCCTCCGCCACGGTCGCTTCGACTATGTCATTCCCATCGGGCTGCCCGATGCCACGGCCAGGGAGGCGATCTGGTCGCGCTACATCCCCGAGCACACGGTCTCTGCTGTCGATCTCCCGGTGCTTGTCGATGCCAGTGACGGGCTGACCCCGGCCGATATCGAATATGCCGCCCGGCGTGCCTCGCAGGAGGCGCTGGCGTCGGCACTACGTCAGCAGCAGGTCGACATTGCGTCGCGCACGGATGTGCTCTCGACCAATGACTACCTCGAGGCGCTGCGTGCGACCCGGGCGACGGTGTCCGAGGAGACGGCCCGGGAATTCGGCGAAGATGTGGAGACCATCGCAAGGCTGTGAGGGGTCTAGCCTTCGATTATCGGTGCGCAGATGCAGACTCGATTGCCATCAGGGTCGTCGAGCACCCACTATGATGGTGCGGCTGCGTCGCTGACGAGTCGTCCGCCGGCGGCGCGAGCGGAGCCGATCCGTTTCTTGACCTCGTCGTGGCCGACCCAGACGTCGAGGTGCCAGCGTTGCGGAATCTCAGTTGCGGGCAGTGGGAAGCGGCTGTCCGTCCGCGGCTCTTGCCACCACAGCCCTGTGTTCACCTGCCCGGTCGGGTCGACGAGGCCCCCGTTGGCATGGACCCTGTCGAATTCGGCATCGAGGAGGGCCGCGTAGAATCCTGCCACCCGGGCTCCCGAGGTCGTGTTGAGAGCGAATTCCGCCTGCTGCAGGCTCGCTGGTTCGGCATGAAGCTCCTGTTCGGCGGCGAGTTCGCTGATGGCGCGAGCAAGGTCGAGATCGTCGCGACTGACCCCTCGTCCGGCTTCGCTGCTCAGGGTGACGACAACGTTGGAAGCGGTCAGCGTGATCTCGGGCGCGAGGCCGGCTCGCTCCGACGCCTCCCCGACAGCTCCGGCGAATTCCAGCGCTTCGGCGAAGTTCGCGGTGAGGAAGCGTGCGCGAATCGGTCCGGCCAGCTGTCGCCAGTCGCTCAGTCCTGCCGCGTTGATCTGTGCGCTGCTGAGTGCGTCCGATGAACCCATACCGTGTTACCCCCTCGTCGCACAGTTTCAGCTCACTCTAATCGGACCCGACCAGGTCGACAATAGGGATACATATCAAGCCGCCCTGATGTCTGACGGGTTTGCGGCAGTTACTCTGGAGCCATGCCTGATGCCCTCTTTTCACATTCCCGACTCGCACGTGTCTATGACCCGCTCGATCCCGACCGATCGGACCTGGACACATATGTGAATCTGGTAGCCGAGTTCGGAGCGGAGACCGTGCTCGACGTCGGTTGCGGCACGGGGGAACTCATCACTCGGCTTGTCGATATGGATGTCGAGGCTCTCGGCGTCGATCCCGCTCAAGCCTCCGTGGACGTTGCACAGTCCAAACTGACACAAGGCACAGCGGAGTTTGTCGTCGGCACAGCCCCGGACGTGGCTGACGACATTGCCCGGTGGAACTCCTTCGATATGGCAACGATGACTGCGAATGTCGCGCAGGTCTTCCTCGACGACAGTGACTGGCTTTCCACGTTACGTGCTATTCGATGCTGCCTTCGCCCCGGAGGAAGGCTGGTGTTCGAGACGCGTGACCCGTTTGACCGCGCCTGGGAGCGGTGGACCAAAGAGACGACTCGCCGCACCGTCGATCTCGGCGAGGTAGGCATTGTGGAGCAGTGGGTCGCGACGACTCACGTCGACGGTGAGTTCGTCACCTTCGAGTCACCGACGATCTTCCACCTCGATGAGGAACACATTGATTCGACGTCAACGCTGCGTTTCAGATCACAACCTGCGGTCGAGCGGACTCTGTCGGATGCGGGCTTCAGCTACGTTGAGGTTCATGATCTCCCCTATGCTCCCGGACGTGGCTGGCTCTTCATCGCCACTGCCGGGGGCTGAGGAAATCGGGCGCCGAATTCGGGCCGTCGGCACACCCAGAACTCGCGCGTCAGAGCTCGTCGCCGGAGACCGCGAAGGTGTCGCAGCTGTTCAAGCCCTCGTTGTAGCCGGAGGTGAACCATTTCTGGCGCTGTTTGCTCGAGCCGTGGGTGAACGATTCCGGGTTGGAGAACCCCGACTGCTCTTGGATGTGGTCATCGCCGACGACGAAGGCCGCGTTGAGCGCGTCGTCGAGCTGTTCCTGCGTGGGTTCCTCGAGGTACGGGTTGCCGTTGTCGTCGGTGAGCGTGGTGACATTGCCGAGCCACGCCCCGGCGTAGCAGTCGGCCTGGAGTTCGGTGCGCACACTGTTGCTCTCGGCCCCGGTGCCGTCGTTGGGGTGTTCGCGCATGACTCCGGTGATGTTCTGGATGTGGTGGCCCCACTCGTGGCCGACGATGTAGAGCTGGGCGAGTTCGTCGGCGGAAGCGCCGAACTGCTGACGCATGATGTCGAAGAAGCTCGGGTCGATGTAGACGCCCTGATCGGAGGGGCAGTAGAAGGGACCGACCTGGTTCGACGCGGTGCCGCACGCCGTCGACGTCTGCCCGTCGACAATCGTCAGCTCCGGCGGCTGATACCCATCGACCTTCTTCTCCCAGTAGTCGTCGAGGATGACCTGAGTCCCGGCCATACGGCAGTCGACATTCGTGTTCGCATCCTCGCCGGTGTCGCACTGGGACATGCTGGTCCCGCTCGAGGAATTCTGGCCGCCTCCGTCATCGAGTTCCAACCCGCCCATCAGTCCGGTGACATCGACGCCGAGCAGCGGACCGATGAGGAAGACGAGCAGCCCGACGATGCCGACGCCGCCGCCGGCGATCGCGGTGTTGCGGCCGCGCTTGCTCGTCCTGTTGCCGCTGATATCGGCATTCGGGTTGAAGGTCATGGCATAAAGATACCCCGGGCGCGTACCCTCGCGGACGGCACGAGGGGACGAAGTCGTGTGAGAATCGAACCATGAGCTCTCACCCGGCAGACCCTCACCGAGCGCAGGGATCCGACCCAGGCACCACCTCGGCGACGGTGGCGAATCGGCTCAGTCCTGCCGGACGGCTCATCGGTCTCGATGCCGCCCGCGGGATCGCCCTGCTGGCGATGATGATCACGCACATCTTCGCACTCGCCGATGACACGGGGATGCCGACGTGGGCAGCGATCTTCGCCGGTCGCGCCTCGGCCCTGTTCGCGGTCCTCGCCGGCTGCTCGCTGGTGCTCTCCACCCGCTCCCGATTGGACGGTGCCCATCACAGCCGGGGGCGACTGCGCGATGCCTTACCGAGCGTGCTCATCCGCGCGGCCGCCATCGTCCTCATCGGACTGTGCCTCGGATCGATCTCCAGCCTGTTGGCGGTCATCCTCGTCAACTACGGGATCATGTTCGCCCTCGCACTGCTCTTCCTGCGGCTGCGCGCCGGCGCCCTGTTCGCGATCACGGGAGCATGGATGCTCCTGACTCCCGTGGTCTCGATGTGGGCGCGGTCGACGTTCCTCCTCGAACCGAGCTATCTGCCGATGGGCTTCTTCGACTTCGCCACTCCGGGCACGATGCTCACCGACCTTTTCCTCACCGGGTATTACCCAGTGCTCCAGTGGATGTCCTACATTCTGCTGGGCATGGCGGTGGCGAAGCTCGACATCGGCCGACATCTGCTCGGCCTGTTCACCGTCGGACTCTCACTCTTCGTCGTTGGTCGCGGTTCCTCCTGGCTGCTGCTCAACGTCTTCGGTGGGGATGCGGCACTTGTCGAGGACTCACAGATGTGGGGCATCGATCTCACCGCGGCCTTGTTCACCGGCAGCTATGGGGTGACTCCGGCGACCTCGTGGTGGTGGCTGGCGATCGCGGGACCGCATTCGGCGACGCCGTTCGACCTGCTCTCCACGGCCGGAACGGCGGTGATGACGATCGTGGCGTGCCAGGCCGCTGCGGTGCTGTTGGGACACCGGTCGTGGGTGCTCGCACCGTTGTCGGCGCCGGGATCGATGCCGCTGAGCGTGTATGCCGCGCATGTGGTCCTGCTCGAAATCACCCGGCCGGCCATCGTCGGTGATCCGGCGGAGGGCGCGGGAACCGTGGCCGAACAGTCCACGGAGTATCTGGTGCACGCGCTGACGTTCGTGCTCATGCCGCTGTTGTGGAAGATGTTCGTCGGTCAGCGCGGGCCCTTGGAAGGTGGGATCGCGGCGATCATCCGGTCGGCATCGCCAGGGTCGGGGACGGGCTCGGCGGGGACGAGGTCGGGTTCGGGGTCGGGATCAGCCGCCTCGGCGAACAATTCCTGACCGCGATCAAGCGCCCTGCTTTTGCCCCTCACGGAACAGGGCGATCGACTTGCGCATCGTGGCGCGGGCGCGTTTGCGGTCGCCGCTGGCGTCGTAGGCGCAGGAGAGGCGGAACCAGGATCGCCAGTCATCCGGTGCGGCCTCGGCTTCGGCCTGGTACTTCACGAATTCCTCATCGGCGGCCTCACGGATGATCTTCCCGCCTGGTGTCCGCGGCAGATCATCGACGGGCAGTCCGCCCTCGTCGCCGAGGATGCGGGCGAGTTTCTCGGTCCTCGCACCGAAGATGAGTTCGACGATGAGCGTCCAGGCGCCGATGATCGGCAGCACGAACAGGGCGATGCCCATGATGCGCGGGATGAGGTCGGGTTCGCGCACGAGGATCCAGGCCCGCTGTCCCATGAGGACGAAGTAGAAGACGAGGACGACGGAGACGACGATCGCTCCGATCTTGGCCTTCGACATCAGAGGTCGAGCATGTTCTCGAGGCCGTGGATGAGCCCCGTATAGTCGGCGATCGAGCGGACCGCAGTGACGATGCCCGGCATGAACGCCGAGGTGGAGTGCGAGTCGGTGCGGATGGTCAGGGCTTCACCATCGGAGCCGAAGTGGATCTCCTCGTGGGCGTTCATGCCCTGCTGCCGGATGGCGTGGACGTGGATGCCGTCGATGACCGCTCCCCGGGCACCCAGCGGGTCGGATTCCGTGGAGTCGGGGACGGCCGGGAGTCCGGCTGAATTGCGGGCGGCGGCGATGCGCTGGGCCGTGTGGTTCGCGGTGCCTGAGGGGGCATCAAGTTTGCGGGTGTGGTGGGTTTCGACGACCTCGGCAGAGTCGAAGTAGGGGGCGGCGAGTTCGGCGAAGCGCATCGCCAGGACCGCACCGATCGAGAAGTTCGGGGCGATGAGGACCGCGGTCTTCGGGTGGTCCTTGAGTGTGCCTTCGAGGCGGGCCAGTCGGTCGTTGTCCCAGCCGGTGGTGCCGACGACGGTGTCGATGTCATGTTCGACGAGGAAGGTGACGTTGTCCTCGGTGGACTTCGGGACGGTGAGTTCGACGGCGACGTCGACATTCTTCTCGAGCAGGGCCTCGAGCGAGTCGCTGCTGCCGAGTGCGGCGACGAGCTCGAGGCCATCGGCAGCCTCGATCGCATCGACGGCATGGGATCCCATCCGCCCTTTGGCTCCGATGACGGCTACGCGAATGCTCATATGTCTGTGACTCCTCGTGTGACGATCCCTGCGATCTCCGCTCGCCAGTCTAGCGACCCTGAGGGTGTCTCCTCACATCCGGTGACCCAAAGAACACTCCCATTTGCTACCCGACGGCGGCGCAGCAACCTGGCGCGAGGTATCTGGGCTCCCGTCGGGTAGTTCTGGAGGGCAGATGCAGGGTCAGCGGCCACCGGAAGCGAACGACGAACAGGCCGGACAGTCGTTGATCAGCGGATGCGTGCATTCGAGCACATGGCCGAGGTATCCGGCCGACGCATTGAGAAGTTCTCGTTGACGGAGGATCTCATCACGCTGAGCGGCTACGAGTTCGACCTTCTCATCGCGAGTTCCGTTGAGCAGGCGTGCGATCACAGGCAGAGGCATTCCCGCTTTCTGACATCTCAACGCAATTGTCACAAGACCGAGTTGCTGAGCGTTGTATTGCCGCGCTCCACCGGCCGTCCGAGGCGGATCTATGACGCCCTCGCCCTCCCAGTGCCTGAGCAGGTGTGTGCTCACCCCAAGATATTCTGCGGCTTCTCCGATCCTCATGGCGTCATGGTAGTTGACTTCGTGTCGACTCGAACTCCTACAGTCATAGCCATGGACATCGTCGAACTCAACTGCGGGACACTCAACATGCGCGGCGGCGAGGCCGCTTTCGGAACCGATCACTTCGTCTGCCGTGTGCTCCTCATCAAGGATGGGGCCCGGCTGATCGCGGTGGATTCAGGAATCGGCCACGCCGGAATCGCAGACCCGGTTTCTCGTTTCGGAAAGCAGTGGCTCGACCTTGCACGCCCGGCCCTCGATCCGGACGAGACGCTGAAATCCCAAGTGACGGCGCACAAGTGGGACCCGCATTCAGTCACCGACGTCATCGTCACGCATCATCACCGGGACCACGTCGACGGCCTCTCCGACTTTCCGTGGGCACGAATCCATGCTGCCGACGAGTGTCGCAATGTTGTCCGCGACGGTGGCGCCGGGCTGGTGCCCGCGCAGTGGTCACACGATATCGTCTGGGCGCCGAGTCCCCGACCTGCTCCCGAGTGGCGAGGATTCGCCACGTTCACATTGGACGGGCTGCCGAATACGATCCGACTCATAGCTCTGGGCGGACATTCACCGGGACACGTAGGGGTTCTCGTCCCTACAGACGACCATTTGCTGCTTCACGTCGGCGACGCCTTCCATCATCACACCCAATTGCTGAGTACCGCGCCGGCCGGAGTAGAGGACTTCGCCCGTTCAGTCCAATACGACGAAGCCGAACGAATGAGCACGGTCAGGAAGATCGCCACTCTGTCTGGCGACAAAGACATTCGCATCGTCAATTCCCACGACCCCAGTGAGGTGTAGTTCTGGGTTCCGGTTGTGGCGCCGCCGATGTTTCAGATCACGCGAAGCCGGGTTCCGCTGTGCCGCGGGTCCCCACGCAGCCGGGCGCAGACTTCGGTGTCATAGCGGATGCCGTCATAGACCAGTTTCTCTCGTTCGCGGCCTTCGATGAGGAAACCAGCGTTCATCGCCACTGCGGCCGAGGCCGGATTGTTCACCCGGTACCCGAGTTCGAGTCGATAGATCCCTTGATCGTCGTGGAGATGATCGACGAGGCTGCGCAGTCCCGCCGAGGTCAGACCTCGGCCTCTTCCCTCGGCGGCAATCCAGTAGGAGATCCACGCGGTCGAATGCCGGTGATCGATCCCGGAGGCCATGACGTTGCCGAGGATGCGTAGGTCCGATCCGTCGGCATGGTCAACGATGGCGAAGGCACAGACCTTGCCCTTCGCCTCGGCGCCGGTGATGGTCTCGATCCATGTACGAGCGCCATCGGGACTGCGGTCATCGGGAATGTTGGACAGCAGAGCGTCGTCGGCCTGCTCATACACCTCAGCCAATGCCTCGGCATCTTCAGTGCGCCAATGTCTGAGGATTGCGCTCATGTGCTCAGCCTATCCGCGCTCGTCCACCCCAAAAACGTACCCCCAAAACACCTGACGGCGGCCCAGCAACCTTGCGCGAGGTTGCTGGGCCGCCGTCAGGTAGCAATTGGGAGGGGTCAGCCGAGGAGGAGGCCCTTCGTCTGAGCGACTGCGCGGTCGAAGCGTGCGCCGGCGTCGGCCCAGTTGACGATGTTCCACCAAGCCTTGACGTAGTCGGGCTTGACGTTCTGGTAGTCGAGGTAGAAGGCGTGCTCCCACATGTCGAGCTGCAGAACCGGGGTGCCGCCGAGCTGGATGTCGGACTGCTGGTCCTTGAGCTGCTCGATGAAGAGGTTTCCGCCGAGCTGGTCGTAGACGAGAACGGCCCAGCCGGAGCCCTGGATCGTGGTGGCCGCAGTGGTGAAGTGCTCGCGGAACTTGTCGAACGAACCGAACTGGTCATCGATGGCTGCAGCGAGTTCACCGACCGGCTTGTCTCCACCGTCCGGGGACATGTTGTTCCAGAAGATCGAGTGATTGACGTGACCGCCCAGGTTGAACGCGAGGTCGCGGGTCAGCTTCGGCACGTTGGCGAGGTTGCCGGATTCGCGGGCTTCGGCCAGCTGCTCAACGGCGGTGTTGGCGCCCTTGACGTAGGTGGCGTGGTGCTTGTCGTGGTGCAGCTCCATGATGCGAGCCGAGATGTGCGGCTCAAGAGCGGAGTAGTCGTAGGGCAGTTCCGGAAGTGTGTACTGCTCAGCCATGAGATTCCTCCTGATGAGATGTGATGTCCACCGAACGGTGGCTTCATTTCGACCCTATCCCAGGGTCACATCTCGGACAACAAGGGGTCCGCGGCCTCTATTCCAATTCCCATGAAATGACCGGAAAACCTGCCCGAATCACACCCTCGCATGACTTCTGCCGACACAGTGTCCTGCATGTCGAGACCGCCGCCGAGGTGGTCAGGCGGGGAGCATCGCCTCCCCCGCCCACGATCGCTCGGTGATGTGGATGAGCGTCGGCCCTGCATATTCGTCAGCCTCGAGCAGGGCTGCCAGCAGGTCCGCCTCTCCCTCGACGTGGACCCCGCGTGCGCCCATCGCCTGTGCCAGCGCCGGGAAATCCGGCCCGTCGAGGACGACGCCGGAGGGTGCGTCGCCGCGGTCGGCCATCTCGTTGCGGATCTCCCCGTAGCCGCCGTTGTCGACGATGATGAGTGTGACCTGCACCTTCGCCTGCACCGCTGCGGCGAGTTCGGCGATCGTGAACATCGATCCGCCGTCGCCTTCGATGGCGATGACCCGCGCCGAGGCGGCCGCGAGCTTCGCCCCGATCCCCGCGGGCAGACCGTAGCCGAGTGTTCCCGCTCCCGCCGGGTAGAGGAACCGATCCCCCGCCCGAGCAGCCCAGCCTGTCTGTACTCCGTAGTAGCAGGCCATCGTCGAATCCGCCGCGACGATCACGGGCGATTCCGCCTGGGCGGTGAAGGAGTTGAGCACTCCGCACAGGTCCGCCCACGGTCGGCCCGATTCCTCGGCCGCCGAGGCTGCCGCCGCCTTCCGCTGCCCGACCCATGCCGCTGCCGCCCGAGTGGTCTCATCAGCGCGGCGAGACCTCAGCACACCGTCGAGCCCGGCCGTCGCGGATTGAGCGTCGGCGAGGATCGGGTGGCTCACCTTCGCGTTCGTGAGCATCTGCACCTCGGCGATGTCGATGCGCACAACGGTCTCGGGCAGGGGCAGCGGTTCGGGCCAGAAGTCGCTCGGAGCCAGTTCGGTGCCGATCGCGATGACGGCATCGGCATCGGCGAGCAGTTCGGGCAGACAGTCGAGGACCCCGACGGCCCCGAGGCAGGCCGGTTCCCGGTCGTCGATGATGCCCTTCGCATTCGAAGACAGGATGATCCCGGCACCCAAGGTCGCGGCCACGTCGAGGATCGCGGGACCGGCGGATCGGGCTCCGGCGCCGGCGATGATGAGCGGACGTCGGGAGGTGGCGACCGCCTCGGCGGCGGTCTCGAGGGCCTGCGGATCAGCGGTCGGATGCGGGCGTGTGATGGACGGGTGCAGCCGGCCGGGGCCTGTGGCTTCGATGAGGTCGAGCGGGATCTCGATGGCAGCCGGTCGGGTGCGGCCTGAGCGCATCGCCGACAGGCTCTGCCCGACGGCCAGCGACACCTCGCCGGGGCTGGTGACCCGTGTGACCTCGGTGAGCACGGCGGACAGTGCACCGGATTGGTTGCGCACTTCGTGGAGGAGTCCGTTGCCGCGCCCGGGGTGGGTCAGCGGCATGCCGGGACAGATGAGGAGGACGGGCACCGAGTCGGTGAAGGACTGGAGCAGTGCGGTGAGCGCGTTGAGCACGGCCGGGCCCGTGGTCGTGACGACGACGTTGACCTCACCGGTGACCCGCGCTGCACCGTCGGCCATATAGCCGGCGCCTTGTTCGTGGCGGGGCGAGATGACCTCGATGCCGTGGCCACTCAACTGGGCGAAGATCTCGAGGTTGTGGGTGCCGGGGATCCCGAAGACGCGCGTGATGCCTTCGGCCTTGAGAGCTTTGGCCAGGTGGGCGCCGCCGGTGAGGTCCTGCGTGGTCATGACTGTCCCTTCGCCTGAGAGGTCGGTGCTGCTCATCTGTCGCCCCCATTGAGTGCGGCGAGGTTCGCATCGACCTTCGTCTGGGCGGCCGCGCGAGGGCTGATGCCCTGGTCACGGGCGGTGGCGAGCACCTCGGTGGTGAGTTCGCGCAGTGTCTCGGTGACGATGGTGCGGCTGTCGTCCCAGCTGCCGTCGACGTCACCGAATGTCACCCACCACCACCAGGCGTTCGTCGCCGAGTTCGCGAGGAAGTCCGGAATGACAGTGACGCCTCGGGCCAACAGCGCTTCTTCGGCGGCGGGGAAGACGGGCATGTTCGCGGCCTCGACGATGAGCGAGGCTCGGATCGCATCGCAGTTCTCCGGCGTGATCGCGTAGCTGACGGCGGCCGGGACGAGGACGTCCGCGTCGACGGCCAGCCAGTCGTCACGATTCCCATCGCAATCTTCTGCCCGCAGTGCCGCACGGTCGATGCCGCCGAAGGAATCACGCGTGGCCAGCAGGGCCTCGACGTCGAGTCCGTCGGGGTTCGACACGAACCCATCGGCGTCGGCGATGCCGACGATCCGCAGTCCCGCCTCGGCGAGGTAGCGGGCGGTGGCGCCGCCCATCGACCCGAAGCCTTGGATCACGGCGGTGGATTCGCCCGGTTCCCGGCCGGCCGCTTCGAGTGCGGCGATCACCGAGGTGGCCACGCCGAGCCCACCGACGAGTTCGTCCTGTGCGATGCCGTCGACGACGGTAGTGAAGGAGCGCTCCACGCGCGCCGAGGCGGCTGCGGGGTCATCGAGGAGTTTGTCGACGGCAGTGAGTCCCGAACCGAGGCCACGACGGTCGAGGATCTCGTCGATGTCGTCCTGCCGGACTCCGAGGTCCTCCCCGAGTGCCCAGTAAGAGTGCATGATCGGGTTGACCGCGACGAGGAATCGTTCGAGGACATCTTTGGCGCCAGGCGCGCGGGGATCGAAGTCGATGCCGCCTTTGGCACCTCCGACGGGCACGTAGGCCCGTCCTTCGCGGAGGTGGATGGCTTCCTTGCGCGTCATCCCCTGGGCGAGCCCGCGCACCTCGTCGAGGGTGCAGCCCTTGCGCATGCGCAAGCCGCCCGAGGCAGTGCCGCGCACGAGGGTGTCGATGACGACATAGCCGAGTGCGCCGGTGGCAGGGTCCTGCCAGGTGATGTCCATGAACATAGGGCCTCCAGGCGGTCGGTCGAACGCAACTCCGCTGATCGATCAGTCGGTGTCTGCGGATCCGTCAATCTTACTGAATCGTGGTTCAGTAAGGTGTCACCACTCAGTGTGGTCGCTCGAAGCTGCCTCAGTCAAAGGCGAGTTGTATGCGAATATGGCTGCATGGTGAAGAATCCGCTCACTCCGTCGCTGGTGCCGGAGCTGCTGGTCAGCGATCTCGGTGACAGTCTCGACTTCTGGTGCCGGCTCTGCCGGTTCGAGATCATGTATGAGCGTCCGGAAGAGGGCTTCGCCTACGTCACCACCGGCTCGGCTCACCTCATGCTGGAACAACACGGAACCGGGCGTAACTGGGTCACCGGAGATCTCGATAGGCCGTTCGGACGTGGCATCAATTTCCAGATAGCAGTCTCCGATGTTCAATCCATCGCAGACTCACTTGACCAAGCCTCTTACCCGCTCTTCGCGCCGCCCGAGACGAAGTGGTACCGGGTAGGCAGCGACGAAGAGGCAGGAGTCAGACAATTCGTCGTCGCAGATCCAGACGGATATCTTGCGCGTTTCCAAGAGTCGATTGGGCACCGGCGAGCACACCCATTCGCGACAATAAGTGAGGAATGACTAGTGGCCGGAATCCGTCATGTCGAGATCTGGCTCGCCGATCTCGAGAATGACCTGCGGGAATGGGGCTGGCTGCTGGACCGGCTCGGTTTCACACTCATGGCGGAGTGGGAGAACGGACAGTCTTGGAGCGCGGGCGGGGCCTACCTGTCGCTGACAAGGTCACCGAACTCGACCGCGGTCCCGCACGATCGGAGGCGGCCGGGTGTCAACCACCTCGCGTTCAAGGCGAGAGATCCGACGAGCGTCGATTCGGTCATGGACGAAGCACCTGAGCACGGCTGGATCCCGCTCTACGACGACCGATACCCCAATGCCGGAGGAGACGAACACTACGCCGGATGGTTGGAGAACCAGTCCGGCTTCAAAGCTGAGATCGTCGCGGAGTCGGACTGAGCGCTGCAGAACCACGACCACCGGCCGAGCGGTTCCCACTACTGCGGCCGGTCGCTAAGATCAAGGCATGCCGACAGTCCTCGTCACCGGAGCCGGCCGGACCAACAGCATCGCCGCAGGGGTCTCCTCACGCCTGAAGGCCGACGGGTGGACGGTGCTCACCAGCGACATCGATTCCGGCGACTATCCCTGCGACCTGTCTTCGGCCCTACAAGCGCAAGGGCTGATCGATCGAGTGCGAAAGGACCACGGCGCGATCGACGGGCTTGTCCTCAGTCACGCTCACGATGAGGAGTCCGGGATCCTCGACACCACAGCAGACAGCTTCGACCGCCATGTCGCAGTGAATGCTCGTGCTTCCTTGCTCCTCATCGCCGCATTCGCACGGCAGGTCGGTGAGTCGGGCGGAGCCATTGTCGCCTTCACCAGCGACCACACCACCGGAAACCTCCCGTATGGTGCGTCGAAAGGAGCACTCGACCGCATCGTCATCTCGGCGGCCCGAGAGCTCGGACCCAAGAAGATCTCTGCCAATGTGGTCAATCCGGGCCCGATCGACACGGGATGGATGGACGAGGAGACCAGGGCCGGGCTGGTTCCCTATCAACCGCTCGGCCGAATGGGGACTCCCCGCGACATCGCCGGCGTCACCGCGTTCCTGCTCTCCGCAGAAGGCAGGTGGATCAGCGGCCAGCTCCTCTCCGCCGACGGCGGCTTCTCAGCCCGCTGCTGAGAGCGGAGCCGTGAACTGCGCGCGATTTTGGGCATTCCACCGCGTTCTCGGCGACGAAAACGCGGCGGATCGACCGAACAATCGCCATCCAGAGCCGCGCAGACGAGTCACCCGAGCTCATGGGTGAGGAAGTCGTCAGCCCACACCCTCAGCTGCTCGGCCTCAACGGCCTCCGGATTGACCATCATCTGGATGGCAAGTCCGTCGAGGAAGGCGAGGATACGGGTTGCCCTCGCGTCGGTGCCGCCGGTAGGAGTCTCGGCACGCCGGGTAGGAGCGTGGACGCCGCTGGTAGGAGCGGCACACTCCCCCGCTGCGATGGCTTCCTCCAAGAGACGTGCGAGGATCGACTTCCATTCCCTGTCCATCGCCGCGAACGTCGACTTCAGTTCCTCGTCGAAGAGACCGGCCGACCAGCCGTCGATCCAGATCTTCCAGCTGCGCGAGGAACCGCTGGGCAGGTACCAGCCGACCACTGCTCGCAGCCGCTCCCGCGCCGAAACGGTACCGGCCGACACTTCGCGCCCAGAATCGGTTCCTGCCGCCAGCTTCCGCGCGCGATCGATATCCTGCCGCCCCGCATAGTCGAAGGCCGCGGCGACGAGGGCTTCCTTCGTTTCGAAGTGGTAGATGATGAGGCTGGCGCTCAGACCCAGACGAGCGGCGACATCGGACACGCGCAGGGTGCGCAGCCCTGTCGCCTCGATCTCCTCGACCGTCGCCGCCAGGATCTCCTCCCGACGGACGGCCGGGTTCTTCCGCGCCATCTCTCCGCCTCCCTTCCGCCTCCTGTCGCCTGGCTTCCCACGGCTGAAGTCACAGCCCTGGTACGCCGACGAACGCTCAGGCCAGCTTCACCTCGGCGGCGGGGCCGACCATGGCCAATGCCTTGGGCCGCGCCAGCAGACGACCGGCCATCTCGCTGACCTGCTCCGAGGTGACTGAGCGGACGCGTTCGATGAGATCCAGCGGGGCCTCGAGCGGCAGACCGAAGATCTCCGACCTAGCCAACCGGTTCATCCGCGCAGCCGAGGACTCGAGCCCGAGGACCATCGACCCCGACAGCTGAGAGACGATCTCGTCGAGTTCGAACCGGCTCGGAGCCTCCTGCGCCAGCCGATCCCATTCGGCCAGCGCCAGATCGACGACGGCCTGAGCGTTCTCGGCCGTGCATCCGGCGTAGATGCCGAACGTTCCCGTGTCGGTGAACTGGCTGGCCACACAGTTGACGGCATAGGCCAGCCCACGCTCCTCGCGCACGCTCTGGAACAGTCGCGAGGACATTCCGCCGCCGAGCATCGTGAGCATGACGGAGTAGATGAACCGATCCTCGTGGCCTTCCTCCAGGCCCTCACAGCCGAGCATGATCCCCAGCTGTTCGATGTCCTTGACGGTGCGCGAGGTCCCCGAGTGGAATTCCGGACGCACACGTGCGGCGCCGCCCAGGTGCGATCCCTTGGCTACCGAATCCGAACCGACCGCCACCGAGGCGGCCCCGCCGTCGGTCGCGCGCGTGTCGATGCTGCCCGCGTCGTGCGAACCCGGATCGTTCTCCGCCCCCGACCAGACGTCCGCGCGGGACCCGAGCCCCGCCTCGGCGAGGGCGTCCTCGACCATCGCGAGCACCTCTTCATGCGTTGCCCCACCGGCGGCCGCGATGACCAGCCTCGGCGGGATATACGTCGAGGCGTAATGGTCGATGACCGTGTGGTGGCCGAGCACGCGGATCTGATCCTTCGTCGCCCCCACGGGACGGGCCAGCGAATGCTGACCGAAGACGAGAGCATCGAAATCGTCGAAGAGCACATCACCGGGATCATCGGCCGACATCGCAAGCTCTTCGATGATGACACCGCGCTCACGTTCGAACTCGTCAGCATCGAGCTGCGAGTTCGAGACCATGTCGATGAGCAGCCCGGTGATGTTCGGCAGGTCGGTGACCAGGCACCGCGAGTAATAGCAGGTGAGCTCCTTGGCGGTGATCGCGTTCGAGTCCCCGCCCGTGCGGTCGAAGGCCGCAGCGATCGACTTCGCATCCCGCGACCCCGTTCCCTTGAACAGCATGTGTTCGAGGAAGTGGGTGGAGCCTGCGGTCTCGGCGGATTCGTCGCGGGAACCCGCAGCGACCCAGATGCCGATCGTCTCCGAGGCCAGGCCCGGCATGTGTTCGGTGGTCAGCGTCAAACCACCGGGGAGGACAGACCGATCGATTCGGCTGCCCTCCCCGGTGTGTGAACTATCCAGTATCAGTTGTCTGATCCCTCGTCGTTCGACTCGGACTCATCGGAGTCCTCGGTGACCGGGGCGAGCGAGAGCTTGCCGCGATCGTCGATCTTCGTGATCTCGACCTGGACCTTCTGGCCCACGCCGACGACGTCCTCGACGTCCTCGACGCGCTTGCCGTCGTTGAGCTTGCGCAGCTCGGAGATGTGCAGCAGCCCGTCCTTGCCCGGGGTCAGGGAGACGAAAGCGCCGAAGCTCATCGTCTTGACCACGGTGCCGAGGTAGCGTTCGCCGACCTCGGGGACCTGCGGGTTCGCGATCGCGTTGATCATCGAACGAGCGGCCTCGGCGGCCGGTCCGTCGGTGGCGCCGATGAGGACGGTGCCGTCGTCTTCGATGCTGATGTCCGCGCCCGTGTCCTCCTGGATCTGGTTGATCATCTTGCCCTTGGGGCCGATGACCTCACCGATCTTGTCGACGGGGATGTTCACGGAGATGATCCGCGGAGCCGTCGGTGCCATCTCGGCGGGAGCGTCGATCGCATCGGCGATGACGTCGAGGATGACCATGCGGGCCTCGCGGGCCTGCTTGAGCGCGGCACCGAGCACCGAGGCGGGCAGGCCGTCCAGCTTCGTGTCCAACTGGATCGCGGTAACGAAGTCCCGGGTTCCGGCGACCTTGAAGTCCATGTCGCCGAAGGCGTCTTCGGCACCGAGGATGTCGGTCAGAGCCGCGTATGCGGTCTGCTCGCCCTGGTCGGTGGAGATGACGTCGGAGACGAGTCCCATGGCGATGCCGGCCACGGGTGCCTGCAGCGGCACACCTGCCGAGAGCATGGCCAGCGTCGAGGCGCAGACCGAGCCCATCGAGGTCGATCCGTTCGAGCCGAGGGCCTCGGAGACCTCACGGATCGCGTACGGGAAGTCCTCGCGCTTGGGCAGGACCGGGACCAGGGCGCGCTCGGCGAGTGCTCCGTGGCCGATCTCGCGGCGCTTCGGGCTGCCCACACGGCCGGTCTCACCGGTCGAGTAGGGCGGGAAGTTGTAGTGGTGGATGTAGCGCTTGCTCGTCACCGGCGACAGGGAGTCGATGGTCTGCTCGAGCTTGAGCATGTTGAGCGTCGTGATGCCCAGGATCTGGGTCTCGCCGCGCTCGAACAGAGCCGAACCGTGCACGCGCGGGACGACGTTGGTCTCGGCTGTGAGCGGACGGATGTCCTTGAGCCCACGGCCGTCGATGCGGATCTGGTCGGTGAGGATGCGCTTGCGCACGACCTGCTTGGTCAGGGCGTTGAGTGCGTTCGCGATCTCCTTCTCACGGCCTGCGAAGCGCTCTCCGAGCTTCTCGAGGAGTTCGTCGAGGAGGGCGGAGCCGGCGGCGTCGCGCTCCTGCTTGTCCGCGATCTGGAAGTTCTCGGTCTGCTTCGCCTCGCCGAGTTCCTTCACGGCCTCGTAGACGTCGTCCTCGAAGTCGCGGAAGACGGGGAATTCGACGGTCGGCTTCGCGGCGCGATCGGCGAGTTCGGACTGTGCGCGGCACAGCTCGGCGATGAAGGGCTTCGCGGCTTCGAGGCCTTCGGCCACGACCTCCTCGGTGGGGGCCTGGGCACCGGTCTTGATCTTGTCGATGGCGTTGTCGGTGGCCTCGGCCTCGACCATCATGATGGCGACGTCGTCACCGACCACGCGACCGGCGACGACCATGTTGAACACGGCGTCATTCAGCTGTGAGTGGTTCGGGAACGCGACCCACTGGCCGTCGATGAGCGCGATGCGCACGCCGCCGATGGGGCCGGAGAACGGCAGACCCGACAGCTGGGTCGACATCGAGGCCGCGTTGATCGCCAGAGCGTCGTAGAGGTGGTCGGGGTTGACCGACATCACGGTGACGACGACCTGGACCTCGTTGCGCAGGCCCTTGACGAAGGACGGGCGCAGCGGGCGGTCGATGAGGCGGCAGGTGAGGATCGCGTCGGTCGAGGGGCGTCCCTCGCGGCGGAAGAACGAGCCGGGGATGCGTCCCGCGGCGTACATGCGCTCTTCGACGTCGACGGTCAGGGGGAAGAAGTCGAAGCCCTCACGGGGGTTCTTGCCGGCCGAGGTGGCCGAGAGCAGCATGGTGTCGTCGTCGAGGTAGGCGACGGCGGAACCGGCGGCCTGCTGAGCGAGCCGTCCGGTCTCGAAGCGGATGGTGTGCGAACCGAAGCTGCCATTGTCGATATGGGCAACGGCGGATTCAGGGTTGAGTCCCACGTAGTCTCCTCTGTTGTGCCGGCACACGGCGGACCTCGGCGCTCGAGGAGAATCCTCGAGGCATGAGACATCGGCCTGCTCGATGCAGTGCGCGATTCCGTGTGGAGTCGGCGGGATATTTGCTTCGGACACCCCATGGATCCACGCCGGTCATCGATCGGGGCCCACGGAACCGGCACCCCAGAAGTCGGGGTGCGCATTCCTCCGGAGGCCACTACCGAAGACCGAAACGTCCATGTCAGGGTTGTCCGCTGACGAGTCTACCGCAGAAGCACGAAACCGCAGAAGCACAGAAGCGCCCCACCCGAAGGTGGGACGCTTCCGTGGCTGTCGTCTCAGCGTGCGACCATGCCGGCCGCCGGCCGAATCAGCGGCGCAGGCCGAGGCGCTTGATGAGCGAACGGTAACGCTCGATGTCGACCTTCGCGAGGTACTTGAGCATCCGGCGACGCTGTCCGACGAGGAGCAGCAGGCCGCGACGCGAGTGGTGGTCGTGCTTGTGATCCTTGAAGTGTTCGGTGAGATCCGAGATCCGGCGGGTCAGCAGTGCAACCTGAACCTCAGGAGAACCGGTGTCGCCCTCGTGAGTTCCGTATTCCTTGATGATCTCTTGCTTCACAGCAGTGTCGAGAGCCATGGGTTCTCCTTCGTATCGTTGCGCGGCGCGACGACCTGAAATCGTCGCACTATGGGACCGCGGCCGGTGAAAACGGCAGAGATCAGCTTATCAGGTGTGCAGGACCTCGCGCACATCGGCGATGTCCTCGTGCATCTGCACGATGAGGTCGTCCATCCCGGTGAAGGCGACCTGGCCGCGGATGCGGGCGACGAATTCGAGAGTCATCTCACGCTCGTAGACATCGAATTCGCCGAATTCCTTGTCGAGCACATAGGCCTCGACCCGGCGGGAGCTGCCCTGGAAGGTCGGGTTCGTGCCCACGGAGATCGCGGCCGGGTACGGCTGACTCTCGCCGGAGAACGTGGCCCAGCCGGCGTAGACGCCGTCGGCAGGCACGAGTCCCGCGTGATCGTCCGAGAGGTTCGCCGTCGGGAATCCGAGGTCGCGACCGCGGGCATCACCGTGGACGACGGTGCCGTGGACGGCGTGGTAGCGGCCGAGCTGATCGGCCGCCTCGGCGACGTCGCCCGAGGTGAGCTGCTCGCGGATCCGGGAGGACGAATACCGCCCCCCGCGTCCGACCTCGTCGATCGTCTCCGTGCGGAAGCCGTAATCCTCGCCGAGGCGGCGCAGCGTGTCGATGGTGCCTTCGTTGTCACGGCCGAAGCGGACATCGTCGCCGACGACGACGATGCGTGCCTTGAGTGCCTCGACGAAGTAGGTGCGGACGAATTCCTCGGGCGTCTGGGCGGCGAAGTCGAGGTCGTAGGGCTGGACGAGGAGGGCGTCGATGCCGGTGGCGGCGATGAGGTCGGCGCGCTGTCCGCTGCTCGTGATCTTCACCGTCGGTTCGTCGGGCCGGTGGACGGTGCGCGGGTGGGGGTCGAAGGTCATCGCGATCGATGCCAGTCCTTCTTCCCGAGCGCGGGCGGCGACGGCGGCGAGGACCGTCTGGTGTCCGCGGTGGACGCCGTCGAAGTTGCCGAGGGTGACGACAGTGCCGACATCGTCGACGTCGACCTCATCGAGTCCGTGATACAGCTTCACCAGACGATCGCTCCTTCCGTGCACCGACTCAGATTATCGCAGACATGGTTTCGCTCCTAACCCGCACCTCGCCGAGGCGGCTCCGCCCGATCTCGGGCCTCGGGTCACCGTCGGGTCGGGCCAGGGTGGGCCCGTGAGGTCAGGAGGTCTGGTCGCCGTGGGCTCGAGGCGGTGCGGGCAGCCGTGCGGTCGCGATCGAGCCGGCGGCCCTCCGGTCAGGCGATGACTGCCCAGCCGATGACGCCGATGAGGGAAGACAGGGCGATGGAGACGAAGGTGCCGATGATGAATCGCTCCCCCGCCGCAGCCGAGGACTTGATCTCAGCGAAGCGGCCGAGTCCCTTGACCGCGATGACTACGGCCATGAGTTCGGGGCGACCGAGGACGATGGCGCCGGCGATGAGGGCGCGTTCGACGATGCCGATCCACATGCCGCCGCGCAGGACCTCGACGTCTTCAGCCCCTGTCCGTTCGGGCTTGCCGCCCGGACCGGAATGGGTCAGGCGCAGGAACGCCGGCACGAGCGGCCAGCCGATGAGGGCCGCGGCCACTGCGGCCGCGATGGCGACGAGCACGTCAGTCCACATGGGCGCCTCCTTCCGCCTGACTGGGCCGATCCGCCCGCATGGATCGGTCCAGCTGCCCGAGGTGATGTGCGGCGAGATTCTGAGCGCCGGCGACGATCTCGGCGGTGCCGGGGGCGAGCACTCTCGATACGGCTTGCTGTGAGACCCCGAAGAGTGCGGCGATCTCGGCCTGAGTCGCATCGGGGTGGTCGAGTCGGTGGTCGACGTAGCCGCGCGAGTGGGTACGCAGCTCCCCCAGCGTCGTCACGAGCAGGCGCAGGGCAGCCTCGGCGAGGGTGCGTTCGGTGGACTCGCGCTCGGCGGATTCGCTGTCGTTGCGGACGACGAGGTGGGCGGGCGCGGACTTCGCGGATTCCACGGCCTGTCTGGCGGCGTAGAAGGCCTGGCCTCTGGCCTCGGTGGTCGCCGTCGGCAGCGGTTGCTCGACATCACCGACACCGAGGCCGATGTGCCAGCCGGAGGCGACGGCGATGCGGCGCACTGCTTCGACGACAGCGGCCGGATCGTCGAGGACCCCCTGGACCTCGTCGCCGATCGTGCGGGCGAACGGGATGACGGTGTCGATGGGCTCGAGTACCGCGAGGACGCCAGGCACGGCGTCATCGCTCGTGCGTGAGTCCTGCTGATCGATGGTGAGGACGAACATGACTTCAGTACAGCAGATCCCGCGGACCGAAACAAGCCTTTTGATTGTATTGACAAAATACAAGCTTTCAAATTGTGTAGAGTGAGCGGGTGCGACAGCCCATGCGAGATCGGCGCAGCTGCGCCGAGTCAGGCGAGGTCGATGGCGAAGGCGGTCAGCGACTTGAGCCCGCCGTCGCGGCGCACCTCGGCGACGGAGACGAGCACGTCATCGCAGATGACTGCCACTTCCCCGTGCACCACTTCCCCGCGTGCAACCGACGATGATTCCGGCGCGTCGGCAGTCCAGTCGGCCGCCGTCACCACCTTGCCCTGCATGAGGGCGGTGGCCTGATCGGTGCCGACCGTGACGACGGGCAGGAAGGTCCGGGCCGCCTCTGCAAGGGACATGAGTGCGGGGGCCGCAGTGTCGAGGTCGGCAGGCAGAGTCACCGCCTGGTCGAGCTCGAAGTCACCGACTCGACTCCGGCGCAGCGCGGTGAGGTGCCCGTAGACACCGAGGTCGTTGCCGATGTCGCGGGCCAGGGCGCGAACGTAGGTGCCCGAGGAGCAGTCGACCTCGACGTCGACATCGATGTGACCGTCGGCGGCGGCGAAACGGATGTCGATGACCTCGAAGGAGGAGATCTCAACGCGGCGGGCCCTGAGTTGAACGTCCTCGCCGGCGCGGACACGGGCGTAGGAGCGTTTGCCGTCGACCTTGATCGCCGACACGGCACTGGGCACCTGGTCGATGGGTCCGCGCAGCTTCGCAACCGCCGCCTCGACGGTCGAGGTGTCGACGGCGGAGAGGTCCGCGGGTGCGGCGAACCGGTCGGGGTCGGAGTCGGCGTCGTCGGTCGGCGTCGAGGAGCCGAGCCGGATCGTCGCCAGGTAGGTCTTCGAGACTCCCGTGATGTACGTGAGCAGCTTGGTGCCGCGGCCGAGACCGAGCACGAGCACACCAGTGGCCATCGGGTCGAGAGTGCCGGCATGGCCGACCTTCTTCGTTCCGTACCAGCGGCGGATGCGGGAGACCACGCCGTGGGAGCTCAGGCCCTGCGGCTTATCGCAGACGAGGATGCCCTGCGGGGAAGAATCGCTCACGAAGGCAGGAATCAGTTGAAGGAGGCGTGCACGTGGTCGAAGTGATTGGCCGTCGCGGATCCGCGGTCCTCCATGCCCTTCCAACCCTGTCCGGGCATCCAGATGCGCTGCTTCCAGATGACGTACTTGACGTTGAGGCTGCCCTGGTTCTTGATGAGGTAGTCGGCGATGCGGTCGCCGGTGGATCCAGTGATCATGATGTCCACGGCCTCACCGGTGTTGTGGTCCGAACCGGTGCCCGGGCGGCGTCCGCCGAAGGTCTTGACCTCGGGGAACTTCGCGCACACGGCACGGTAGCCGTTGACGGCGTTCGGCAGCAGGCCGGATTCGATCGAGGAGGACACGCTGCACGGCGGCGCCGACGTGTCACTCGAGGTGCCTTCATCCTTCTTCGACTTCTCATCCGAGGACGACGAGTCGTCGCTCTTGCTCGATTCGGCCGAGGACTCCGCGGTCGGCTTGGGCTTCTTGACCTCGAGAGTCGTCTTCGAGGACGTGTTCTTGTACTTCGGGTCGTCCTTGACCTTGTCGAGGTACTCCTCGCCGGCCTTCTCGCGCTGAGCGTCGAGTTCGTCCTGGCTCACCTGCGAGGGGCTGGTCGATTCCTCGGACGTGGTGTTCGCGGCCTCGGTGGTGACATTGCCCGTGTCGGGCGGTCCCATGACGACGGTCGAACCGACCACGGCTGCGGTCGCGGCTGCCGGAACGGCGATGGCAGCGACGACGGGACGCTGCTTGACGGTCGCCAGCACAGACGTCGCCGTCGACGGCACGTTCGCTGAGTGCCGGCCCGAGGAGCGCTTGTTGGGAGTGAGATCCCGGACGAGCTGCTTCGCGAACGACGGCTTCGGTGAAGAGTGCTTACCCAATGCAGAAATCCCTTAACAGAGTCGTAATCATTTCGTTACCGGAAAAAGTCTACGACACAGGGGAAAGATAACAAAACTGTTACAGGAAGTTTTTTCCGCACGTGACGAAGATCAAGTGCTCGTCCCGAGTGGACCCGACGATGGGAGTCGCCGTCCGCAGCGACGACGTCCCAGGTCAGTCCTCGTCGGTGTCGTCGTTCTTCTTGTACGGGTCGGACTCCCCCGCATGCTGCGCGTCCTTCGCCAGACCGGCCACGCGAGCATCGTCGGCTGCGGCCTGAGCGAGCAGTCCGTCGAGACGGGCGGCCGCCTCGGGGACGGCGTCGGCGATGAATTCGAGGCTCGGGGTCAGACGGATCGTCAGGCCCTTGCCGACCTCGGAGCGGATGAATCCCTTTGCGGATTCGAGCGCCTTGCCGGTGCCGATGAGGTCCTGGTCGTCACCGTAGACGGTGTAGAAGATCGTGGCGTGCTGCAGATCGCCGGTCACCCGCACATCGGTGACGGTGACGAAGCCGAGGCGCGGGTCCTTGAGCCTGCGCTCGATGGTGCTCGCGACGATGACCTTGATCTGGTCGGCGATCTTGCGAGCCCGGGTCGGGTCTGCCATGGTTGATGTCCTTTGCGTCGGGGCCGGAGCAACTTCTCTGGCCCAATGGTATCTGTGGAATCGAAGCGGCTCCGGCCGGTCCCGTCGTGGAACCGGCCGGAGCCGTCGATGTCGACTCTCTGCGTTCAGGAGTCCTACGCGGTCAGGTATCGGCCGCGATCAGTCGCGCGGCTTCTCCTGCATCTCGAAGGTCTCGATGATGTCGCCTTCGCGCAGGTCGTTGAACTTGCCGAGTCCGATACCGCACTCGTAGCCCTCACGGACCTCGGTGGCGTCATCCTTGAACCGACGCAGCGATTCGATGCTGACGTTGTCGCCGATGACGACTCCGTCGCGGGTGACGCGAGCGGTCGAGTTGCGCTTGATGAGACCGTCGCGGACGATCGAGCCGGCGATGTTGCCGAACTTCGAGGACCGGAAGACCTCGCGGATCTCCGCGGTGCCCGTCTGGACCTCTTCGAACTCGGGCTTGAGCATGCCCTTGAGCGAGTTCTCGATGTCGTCGATCGCCTGGTAGATGACCGAGTAGTAGCGGACGTCGACGCCTTCACGGTCGGCCAGGTCGCGAGCCTTCGCTTCCGGACGGACGTTGAAGCCGAGGACGATCGCGTTGTCGACCGTGGCCAGGTTGATGTCGTTCTCCGTGATCGCACCGACGCCGCGGTGGATGATGCGCAGGTCCACGTCGTCGCCCACATCGATCTTGAGCAGCGAATCCTCGAGCGCCTCGACGGCACCGGAGACATCGCCCTTGAGGATGAGGTTGAGCATGTCGACCTTGCCCTCGGCCAGTGCCTTGGTGAAGTCCTCGAGGCTGATGCGCTTGCGACCGCGGGCCTGAGCGGCGTTGCGCTCGATGGCGTCGCGCTTCTCAGCGATCTGACGTGCGGTGCGATCGTCATCGGTGGAGATGAACGAGTCACCGGCGCGCGGGACCGAGGACAGACCGAGCACCTGGACGGGACGGGACGGACCCGCCTCGTCGACCTGGTTGCCGTTCTCATCGAACATCGCACGCACACGTCCATAGGCGGTGCCGCAGACGATCGCGTCGCCCTGACGCAGCGTGCCGGACTCGACGAGGACGGTCGCAACAGCGCCGCGGCCCTTGTCGAGCTTGGCCTCGATCGCGATGCCGCGAGCAGACTTGTCGGGGTTGGCCCGCAGGTCCAGTGCGGCATCGGTGGTCAGCAGCACGGATTCGAGCAGCTGGTCGATGCCCTCACGCTTGAGCGCGGAGATCGGCACGAACATCGTCTCGCCGCCGTATTCCTCGGCCACGAGGTTGTATTCGGTCAGCTGCTGCATGACCTTGGCCGGGTTCGCCCCGTCCTTATCGATCTTGTTCACGGCCACGACGATCGGCACTTCGGCCGCCTGAGCGTGGTTGAGCGCTTCGATGGTCTGCGGCATCACACCGTCATCGGCGGCGACCACGAGGATCGCGAGGTCGGTCGACTTCGCACCGCGGGCACGCATGGCGGTGAACGCCTCGTGACCCGGGGTGTCGAGGAAGGTGAGCTTGCGCTCCTGGCCCTCGTGCTCGACCTCGACCTGGTAGGCACCGATGTGCTGGGTGATGCCACCGGCCTCACGACCGGCCACGTTGGCCGAACGGATCGCGTCGAGCAGCTTGGTCTTACCGTGGTCGACGTGACCCATGACCGTGACGACCGGCGGGCGGGCGGCGAGATCCTCGTCGTCCTCCTCCGCGGCCTCGGCGTCGAGATCGATGTCGAAGGTCTCGAGCAGCTCACGGTCCTCGTCCTCGGGCGAGACGATCTCGATCTTGTAGCCGAGCTCCTCGCCGAGGACCTCGAAGGTCGCCTCGTCGAGGGACTGGGTGATCGTCGCCATCTCACCGAGGTGGAAGAGCACGGTGACGAGGTTCGTCGGATCCGTGTTGATCTTCTCGGCGAAGTCGGCCAGCGAGGAGCCGCGACGCAGGCGCAGCGGTGTGTTGCCGTCTCCACGCGGAACGGTGACGCCACCGACCGAGGGAGCCTGCATCTGCTCGAGCTCTGCGCGCTTCGCCCGCTTCGACTTCCGTCCCTTCTGACGGGGACCGCCGCCGCGGCCGAACGCACCCTGGGTGCTTCCGCGACCGCGACCCGAGCCGCGACCACCGGGTCCGCCGCCGGGTCCGCGACGAGGACCGCCGCCCGGTGCTCCGCCCGGTCCACCGGGACCGCCGGCGGGAGCGTTGCCGCGTCCGCCGCCGCGACCGCGACCGGGAGCAGGCTTGTTCAGTGCCGAGTTCTTGAGCATCGACGGGTTGGGGCGAGGCGCACCGGGACGCGGTGCCGGACGCGGACCGCCCGAGGACTCTTCGCTGCCCGAGCGGGGCTTCTGACCCGGCTTCGGCATTCCCTGCGAGGGTGCGAACGGGTTGTTGCCGGGACGTCCGCCCTGGCCTCCCTGTCCACCCTGACCCTGGCCGCCGGAGCGTCCGCCGGGCTTGGGGCCGCGGCCGGGCTTCGGCATTCCCTGCGAGGATGCGAAGGGGTTGTTGCCGGGACGAGCCGAACGGCCGCCGGGCTTCGGGGCGCCTGGCTTGGCAGCGCCGCCGGGCTTCGGAGCTCCCGGCTTCGGTGCGCCCGGCTTCGCTGCGGCACCGGGCTTGGGTGCTCCGGGCTTCGGCGAGGACTTCGTCTCGGATGCCTCGGATGCCTCGGGTGCAGATGAGTCCGCGGACTCGGCCGGTGCCGGGCTCGCCTCGGCTGCCGGCTCAGCGGCAGGCTTCGGTGCGGACTTCGCAGCGGGGGCGTCCGCCTCGGCGGGGGTCGACTTCGCCGGGGTCGACTTTGGGGTCTGCTTCGCGGCGGGCTTGGGTGCGGGCTTCGCGCCTGGTTTCGGGGCTCCGGGCTTCGCGGCCGGCTTGGCGGACTTCTTCGCGCCGGAGGACTTCTGACCCTCGGCTGATCCGGAATCGGCGAAGGCTTCCTTCACTCGGCGCACGACGGGCGCTTCGAGCGTCGAGGAAGCAGAGCGAACGAATTCGCCCATGTCCTGGAGCTTCTCGAGGACGTTCTTACTTGTTGTGCCGAGCTCTTTCGCGAGCTCATGGACACGGGGCTTTGCCACAGTTCTCCTGTCCGGGTTCCTTCCCGGTCAGGAAAGAACCTCATCAATGAAGAGCAGTACTCATTTCACTGCTCTCTCGATTTCCGTCTGGGTGTCATCGTGCGACACTCACAACTTGTCATCCATTCGGCTACCCGTTCTCTTTGGGTTCGGTGTCCGGCCTCGGAAGGTCCGAAGCGGTGATCTTCGTTCGAAAGGCTCGAGCGAAGGCGGCAGTGGTCCGTGCCTTCGTCAGGCACTTCTCATCGGGATGCACCCAGGCACCACGTCCGGGAAGTGTCGCTGACACGTCGTGGACGACGGCCGGGTGCTGATCGGGACGGAACACGAAGCGTGTCAGTGCGTTCCGATCGTCCTTCTGCCTACAGGCGATGCACGTCCGTACGGGTCCATCGCCAGCATTCACAATGAATGATTCTACAGCACCGGCACCCCGGCTCGCGCCAAGGGGGCCAGTGGTGCGAATCACTCGCCGAGGCGGTTGGACTGCGACGATGCCGCCGTTCGGCGGCCTCGGCAGAGTCAGTCGACCGCCTCGGCATGGTCAGTCGACCGCCTCGGTGACCTCAGTCCGCTGCGACGATGTCGATCTTCCAGCCGGTGAGCTTCGCGGCCAGGCGGGCGTTCTGCCCTTCCTTGCCGATGGCCAGCGAGAGCTGATCGGTCGGGACGACGGCGCGGGACTCCTGCGCTGCGGCGTCGAGGATCTCCACCCGCTTGGCCTTGGCCGGCGAGAGTGCGTGGGCGATGAACTTCGCCGGGTCGTCGGAGTAGTCGACGATGTCGATCTTCTCCTGGCCGAGTTCGTTCATCACCGCGCGCACCCGGGATCCGAGCTCGCCGATGCACGAACCCTTCGCGTTGACTCCCGGCTTCGTAGCGCGCACCGCGAGCTTCGTGCGGTGGCCGGCCTCGCGGGCCAGGGACACGATCTCGACGGTGCCGTCGGCGATCTCGGGGGCTTCGTGGGCGAAGAGCCGGCGCACGAGGTTCGGGTGGGTGCGGGATACGGTGACCGAGGTGCCCTTCTGCCCCTTGTGGACGTCGGCGATGTAGACGCGCATCCGGGTGCCGTGGCGATACTGCTCGCCGGGGACCTGCTCGTGCGGGGGCAGCACGGCTTCGACATCGCCGAGGTCGATCTGGACCATCTGCGGGTCGTTGCCCTGCTGGATGGTGCCCGAGGCGATCTCGCCCTCACGGCCCTTGAACGTCCCGAGCAGCGATTCGTCCTCGACATCGCGCAGGCGCTGGTGAATGACCTGGCGGGCGGTCTGGGCGGCGATGCGGCCGAAGCCGGTGGGGGTGTCGTCGAATTCGCCGATGGGGTTGTCGTCGTTGTCGAACTCCACGGCGAGGATGCGCACCTCACCGGTGGACTTGTCGAGTTCGGCGCGGGCGTCGGGCCAGGCGCCTTCGGTCTTCTGGTAGGCGAGGAAGAGAGCCTGTTCGATGAGTTCGACGAGGGTGTCCAGCGGAATCTCACGCTCTCGTTCGATCACGCGCAGAACATTGAGATCGATGTCCATGTGCCTATGTCCTCTCCGGCTCATTCGAGCATTGAATTGTCTGTGTTCACTTATGCAGGCGTAACAGTCTATCCCAGTCTCCGCCCGCATCCTGTCAGCGAGGGCTCAGCCGCCTCGGCGCCGGTCGGAACCGCCGGGCCGAGCCGGAACCGCGGGGTCCGGCTTCGTCGCCGGACCGCCTCGGCGCCGTCAGCGGAACTTCAGTTCGACCTGAGCCTTGCGGATGTCGTCGAGGGGGATCGTCCGGGCCTCCCGCTTCGCCGGGTCCGTGCCCGAGATCGAGGTGTCGGCCACCTCGGCGAGGTCGAGTTTGAACGTGTCCTTCTTCGTGGTGATGTCGAGGCGTCGCCCGATGACGCGCCGGAAATGGCGGGGCGTCTCGAGTTTCCGGGTCGCGCCCGGGCTCGTGACCTCGAGCTGGTAGGGCTTGTCGCGGAAGATCTCGACCTCGTCGAGGGTGTCGCCGACGATCTTCGTCGATTCGGCGATCTTCTCCATCGACATCGGGTCGGTGCTCGACTCGTCGAGGTCGACGACGACGGTGAGGGTGCGACGGGGCCCGGCCGCGACGGCCTTGACGTTCTCCAGGTGGAATCCCGCCGATTCCAAGGGCGGTGCGAGCAGACCTGTGATCCGTTCGACGTCCTCGTCCATTTCTCCTCCTCTTCGCTGGCCTTCCCGCCCGCCGAGGTGGGGCGGAGGGATCCGACGGTCGGCTCGTTTCGCCTGCTGACCGCCTATCCCCCACCCTAAGCGACAGCCTCGGTGCAGGTTAAGCATCCGATAGGATTGCCGTATGCGTTCTCCCCTCACCCGCCGAGCCCTCCTCACCGTCGGCGTCAGCGGCGTGAGCCTGGGTCTGCTCAGCGCATGCGGGCTGCGGCTGGACACGGATCCCGACATCCCCACCCTCGATTCCACGCAGCAGCTGCGCAATCGCATCGCCCGCATCCTCTCTTCCACGACTCCGGGTTCGGGAGACCCTGAAACCGCAGGTGAGGACCTCGCCGCGTTCACCAAGGCGATCGGTCCCGAGTGGAATCCGCCGAGCGAGTTCGCCACCGAACCCGCCCCGACCGAAGAGGATCGGACCTTCGTTCAGGCCGCCGAGGCGGTCTCGCAGGCCGTGTTCGAAGCCTCGTCCCGGCTCGGCTCAGGTCTCATCCCGGTGCTCGCCGATGTGGCCACCGGCATGACGCTCGTGGCCGGTGAGAAGAAGCCCGAGCTCGTCGGCACCGCCGCAGAACTCATCCGGGCCGGGGCCGATGACGCGAGCGACACAGACAAAGGCGAGGACGGCGGCAAGAGCGAGGGCGCCGACGGCTCGGATGGCGACGACGCGACTGACGCAGACGACGACCGCACGAAGGTGTTCAACGCGATCCTCGACCAGTCGCGGGCCGCTGCCTACGGCTACGAACGGCTGGCGGTCAACCTCGAGGCGAAGTCTGCCGAACGCAAGGGAGCGCTGGCTCGGCTCGAATCCCTCGGATCGCTGTCGGGGCAGATGCTCGAAGCTCTCGGGGAGAAGAAGGCGGATCCGAACGCTTCGGCGTGGAAGCTCGACCCCACCCCCACGGATGCGCAGTCGGCGAAGGAGCTCGCACTGAACCTCGAGGACGGGCTCGCCTCGGCGCTGCTGCCATGGTTGGGCGGGGACACCTCGGCGATTCTGCGCCTGTGGGAATCGGCGAGGACACGGGCGATCTTCGCCCAGCCGCAGCCGCTGCGCTTCGAGTACGGCGAGGCCGGTCAGGCGGAGGCGAAGAAGTGAAGGTGCCACCGGTCCTCTACCGCTCGACGCGCGACATCATCGGCGAATACCGCACGGATGCGTGGGTCGCCGCGCTCGACTATATGGCCAATGAGGTCCTCGACCGGTGGAAGCTGCGCTTCGACGATGTGCCCGGTGCTCCGTGGGCCGGCTGCGAATCGCTGGTGATTCCGGTGCTCACCCAGGAGAACTATCAGGGGGTGCTGCGGTTCGCGGCTCCCACCTCGGCGCATACGGCCGCGCATGCGCAGGTGCTGCGGGCGCTGAAGATGTGGAACGGGCACGGGGCGGTGCGCGTCATCCGCGATGACCGCAGCTTCCGGGTGACCCTGCAGGAGCGACTGCGGACGAAGGACAATCTCTCGGTGCTGCCGCTGGCCGATGTGCCGCCGGTGTGGGGTGCCCTGCAGCGATCGTTGGAGATTCCGGCGAGTGCGGAGTTCCTGCGCGTCCAGGACGTCGTCGCCGGGTGGCTGAACAGCTTCGACGCCGACGCCGGGCTGCTCACCGGGTGGTCGGAGGCCGGTCATCAGGACTCGCTGCTGCTGTCCTTCGCGCGGAACTGGATGCAGACCTTGGCGGCATCGGACGAGAACTGGCTCATCCACGCTGACCTGCACTACTACAACATCCTCGCCGGCAATCCCGATCCGACGGGGGTGTCGACGTGGAAGGCCATCGACCCGCAGCCGCTGGCCGGACCGACGGCGTACACGATGGCCCCGGTGCTGTGGAACCGGCTGGCAGAGATCCCGTCCGAGCATCCGCAGGCGCAGGCGGCATGGCTGCGCGGGTTCGCCACGGACCTCGCCCTGTGCGCGGGCATCGACCCGCAGTACGGGATGGGCGCGACGGTGGCCCGGGAGATCACGAACATGTTCTGGTACCTGCGGGCGGCCTCGAGCGGTTCGCAGTCGAGCCTGGCCGATGCAGCCCGGTCCCTGTGGGTGGCCCGCGCCCTGTCCGGAGCCGACGTCGCCGGAGTCAACGCCCACGCCCTCAAACCCATCGGCTGATTACTACCCGACGGCGGCCCAGCAACCTTGCGCGAGGTATCTGGGCCGCCGTCGGGTAGCAAATCAGTGGATGAGGCCGGCGACGATGTCGTAGCCGAGTTTGAGGATCATCGCCGAGACCACGACGACGAAGATGACGCGGACAAACCCTGATCCCCTCTTCAGCGCGGTGCGGGCGCCGACGACGCCTCCGGCGACATTGCCGACCGCCACGACCAGACCCAGCAGCCACACGACCTGACCGTCGGGGACGAAGTAGACGAGTGCGCCGAAGTTCGTCGCCCAGTTGATCACCTTCGCCGTGGCCGAGGCCTGGAGGAACGAGAATCCGATGATCGAGACGAACGCGATGACGAGGAAGGACCCCGTCCCCGGCCCGAGCACCCCGTCGTAGATGCCGATGACGAGTCCGATCAGCCACGACAGCGCATGATGGCGTTTCGAGGACTCACCGAAGCGCAGGGTGGCATCGGCGCCGAGGCTGGGATTGAGCACAGTGAAGACGCCGACCCCGATGAGGGCTGCCAGGATGATCGGGGTGAACGCCTCACTCGGGACGAGCGTGGCGAGCTTCGCCCCGCCCACTGCCCCGAGAAACGCCGAGGCGGCCGCCGGGATCGTCGCCGACCGGTCCGGGGTGATCGTGCGCAGATAGGTGATCGCCGAGGCAGTCGTGCCCGCAATGGACCCGATCTTGTTCGTCGCGACCGCCTGCACCGGGCTCATCCCCGGCACGAGCAGCAGCGCGGGCAGCTGGATCAGCCCGCCCCCGCCGACGACGGCATCGATCCACCCGGCCAGGCCTCCCGCGACGAGCAGCCACAGGACCATGGACACGGTGACATCGATGCCGCCGGTGAGTGCTTCGAACACCGAGGCGGCTCAGCCGTTGACGACGGCAGCGGAGTCCGCACCGACCCCAGCGGAGTCCGCGCCGTCGGCGGCGACGGCAGCATCGGCGGCCGCATTCGCCTTTGCGTACGCCTCACGGACGCGGGCGACGGTGGTGGAAACCACCTCGGCGACGGGAAGATCGGACTTCTCATCGGCCAGGCGGTCACGGACCTCGACGAGCCCGTCGGCCAGCCCACGGCCGATGACGATGACGGTGGGGATGCCGATGAGCTCGGCGTCGGCGAACTTGAACCCGGGTGAGACCTTGTTCCGGTCGTCGAGGAGGACGGACACGCCCTCGGCTTCGAGTTCGGCGGTCATCGTCTCGGCGGCCGCGGCGATCTCCTCACCCTTGCCGGCGACGATGATGTGGACGTCGGCCGGGGCCAGGTGCTGAGGCCACAGCAGGCCGTTCTCCGAATGGTATTCCTCGGCGATGCAGGCCATGACCCGGGTGACGCCGAGGCCGTAGGAGCCCATCGTCACGGTCGCGGTCTTGCCGTTCTGATCGAGCACCTTGAGGTCGAGGGCTTCGGCGTATTTGCGGCCGAGCTTGAAGATCTGACCGATCTCGACACCGCGGGCCAGCTCCAGCGGTCCCGAACCGTCGGGCGCGGGATCGCCGAGCACGACCTGCGCGGCCTCGATCGTGCCGTCGGAGGTGAAGTCGCGACCGGCGACGAGGTCGAAGACGTGGCGTCCGGGTTCGTTCGCGCCGGTGATCCAGCGGGTGCCGTCGACGACGCGGGGGTCGAGGAGATAGCGGATCTTCGACGCCGATTCGAGTCCGAGGACAGGTGCCTCGAGCGAGTTGCCGGGTCCGATGTAGCCCTTGACGAGCTCGGGATGGGCGGCGAGGTCCTCGGCGGTGGCGGCTTCGAGGTCGACCTCACCGTCGCCGAGCATCCCTGTGCCTGCGGCGCGGTCGAGGTCGACCTCGCGGTCGCCGGGCAGGCCGATGACGATGATCTCGCGGGTGCCGTCGGGGTGGGTGACGGCGCAGACGACGTTCTTCAGGGTGTCCGCGGCCGTCCACTCGCGATCGGAGCGCGGATGCGAGGCGTTCGCGGCGGCCACGAGGGTCTCGATCGTCGGGGTGTCGGGGGTGTCCTCGACATGGGCGGCAGGCGACTGCTCGTACGGGATCGCTTCGGGCACGATCGAGGTCACGGCCTCGACGTTCGCGGCGTATCCGCCGGGTGAGCGGACGAAGGTGTCCTCGCCGACCTCGGAGGGGTAGATGAACTCTTCGGTGCCGGAGCCGCCCATCGCGCCCGGGGTGGCCTTGACCGGCAGGCAGGGCAGGCCGAGGCGGGCGAAGGCACGCAGGTAGGCCACCCGCATGGCCTCATACGAGGCGTCGAGTCCGGCGTCGTCGACGTCGAAGGAGTAGGCGTCCTTCATGATGAACTCACGTCCGCGCAGCAGACCGGCGCGGGGGCGGGCCTCGTCGCGGTACTTCGTCTGGATCTGGTAGATCGACAGCGGCAGATCCTTGTACGAGGAGTAGAGGTCCTTGACCAGGAGGGTGAAGACCTCCTCGTGGGTGGGCGCGAGGATGTAGTCGTTCTCGCGTCGGTCCTTGAGGTGGAAGAGGTCGGGTCCGAAGGCTTCCCAGCGGCCGGAGGTCTTGTACGGGTCGGCGGGCAGCAGGCCCGGGAAGTGGACTTCCTGGGAGCCGGCGAGCGCCATCTCCTCACGCACGATGGCCTCGATCTTGCCGAGCACGGCCAGGCCCAGCGGCAGCCACGTGTAGATCCCCGGTGCGGACCGGCGGATGTATCCGGCGCGGTGGAGCAGCTTGTGGCTGGCCACCTCGGCGCCGACCGGGTCCTCCTTCTGGGTTCGCACGAACAGGGACGACATGCGCAGGGCCATGGGTGTTTCTCCTCAACTCGTCAGGACTCAGATCGAACACTATCGCACGCGGGCGAGGGGCAGGGAATCGGATCGGGCCCGAAACTATCACCATCGAAGGTGTGTCGATCGTGCGCCCGATCGTCTGCTTGCCGGCACGACAGCACAGTCTGATGCGGCCGTGGATTCGTCACCTGCGCGAAGAGAATTAGACTGGTGCGTGCTGTGCGAAAGCGCGGCACCGGTCGGGACGTCACCGTCCGCCGGCCGGATCCATCGACGACGAGTGCGAACGATACGAAGAGCATGCCTGATCCGAGCCAACTCACGCAGTTCCCGCGGCCCTCGGTCGCGGTCGACACCGCGGTCCTCTGCCCCGTGCCCGGCCGTGGCCTGCATGTTCTCCTCACTCATCCTGGTGATGGTGTGTGGCAGCTGCCGGGGTCGATCCTGCGGCCGCAGGAGCGCCTCGCCGAGGCGGTCGCCCGGTGCCTGCGCGAGAAGGCGCGCCTCGTCGATCGTGCCCCGGTGCAGCTGCACGTGTTCGACCAGCCCGACCGCGACGATCGCGGTTGGGTGATCTCCGTGGCCCACCTCGACGTGCTCGCCCCGAGCGATATCGGGCGCACCGATGATGACAGCACCCCCGCCGAGGCGGCTGGTGGCCGTTCTGCTGCCGGTCCCGACTCCGACGATTCCCCCACCGAGGCGGCCGCCAGGGATTCCGATCACGCCGACTCACCTGTCCACCGTCGTGGGCTCGTTCCCGTGCACGAGGTGCACGAGCTCAGCGCCGAGCATCAGGAGATCGTGCGCGTGGCCGTTCACCGTCTGCGGGCGCTGCATGAGCGCACCCCCGATCCGTTCGGTCTGCTCGAATCCGAGTTCTCGCTGCGGCAGCTGCGCGAGCTCCATGAGATCGTCGCAGGTGAGAGCCTGCAGGCCGATACGTTCCGGCGCACGATGCTGCCGCTGCTCGATCCCACCGGGCAGGCTGTCAGCCAGGGGCGAGGACGCCCCGCCCAGACTTTCACCCGCCGCTCCGAACTCGCCCTGCGCGCCGACTCCCGACTCAATGTCTCCGAGGATGCGGGCCGCACACCCGAGGATCGGCGACTATGACCGAGATCGACCGGTCTGCGGGCAAGCACATGCGCATCGACATGTGGCTGTGGACGACGCGGATGTTCAAGACCCGCAACCTCGCCACCCAGGCCTGCCGCGGCGGGCACGTGCAAGTCGACGGCCAGCGGGTCAAGGCCGCGCAGAAGGTGAGCATCGGCCAGGAGGTGCGGGTGCGCAAGGCCGGATCCGAGTTCATCTGGACGATCACCGGCTTCATCCCCACCCGAATGCAGGCGTCGGTGGCCGTGCAGTGCTACGAGGACCTCACTCCCCCACCGGATCCGGCGCTGCGCGGTTTCGTGCCCCGCCGTGACAAGGGACTGGGCAGGCCGACGAAGAAGGACCGTCGCGAGATGGAGAAGTTCTTGGGCGACCTGGCCAAACCGCAGTCGCGCAACCGCCGCGACTGAGCGGTCGGCGAGCGTGAGCCGACTCAGTACATGATGGTGGCGAAGGTGCCGACCTGCTCGAAGCCGACGCGGGCGTACATGCGCAGGGCCGCCTCGTTGTAGTCATTGGCATATAGGCTCACGGTGGAGTGACCCTTGTCGCGGGTGCGCTGGACGACGGCGGCCATGCCGGCGGCCCCGAGTCCCTGATTGCGCACCTCGGGATGGACCCAGACTCCTTGGACCTGGACGATGCGGCGAGCGCGGATGCCGATGTCGGCTTTGAACAGCACCTGCTGATCCTGCTCGGTCGCCGGCCAGCGCGGCACCGGACCTCCCTGGGGCAGAGTGTCGGAGATGCGGGCGTAGCAGTTCTTGCCACGGATGATCCCGCGCACTCGCGACAGGTACCCTGCGGTTCCGCCCTCGATGGGTGAGAACCCGACCTCTTTGGTGAACATGTCGACACTGGCGGGGAACACCGCCCCGAGGTCATCGAGTGTCACTCGCACGACCTCCTCGTCGGGGGTCACGAGCGGATCGGAGCTGATCGCCAGCAGCGGCTGGCGTTCCCGCACGCCGCGTGGGCGGCCCCAGTTCAGCCTGCCCCACAGGTCGAGGATGACCGTCCGGTCCCCGATGAGCGAGCACCCGACGCGACCGTCGGCGTTGAGTTTGCCGGCGAGCACGTCGTTCGTCGCCGGTGTCGCCGCCACGGGGATGATGTTCCCGCCGACCCAGTACGCGGCCACGGGGCGGTCCCCGTCGAAGATGCCGAAGAGGGTGCCTGCCGGTGAGCTCAGCTGAGCGGTTCCGGTGACCTCCATGAGGGAGATGAGGTAGACGTTCTCGCAGGGATTGCGCGCGAGCAGATCGTTCAGCCACCCGGTGTGCTGATGTCCCAGCCGCGCAATCCTCAGCACCATCTGCTCTCGAACTCTTCCCTAACCGCGCCTGTTGATGATGAACCTCTTCGCCTTAACGTATCGCACTCAGCCGACGACGACTTCGGGCGGCCCCGACGGCCGTCCCGACGATGCCCCCGACGACGCCCCGGACGCGTCGTCTTTCCCGTCCGCTGCGTCTGCGGCGATCCGGTTGGCCTCATAGATGAGGGTCTGCACGATCTCGGCCTCGGGCACAGTCTTGATCACCTCGCCCTTGACGAAGATCTGGCCCTTGCCGTTGCCGCTGGCCACCCCGAGGTCGGCATCCCTGGCCTCGCCGGGACCGTTGACGACGCAGCCCATGACCGCCACCCTCAGCGGCACCTCCATACCTTCGAGCCCGGAGGTGACCTCCTCGGCGAGGGTGTAGACGTCGACCTGCGCGCGTCCGCAGGACGGGCAGGAGACGATCTCGAGCTTGCGAGGACGTAAGTTGAGCGATTCGAGGATCTGGTTGCCGACCTTGACCTCTTCGGCGGGAGGCGCTGAGAGGGACACCCGGATGGTGTCGCCGATGCCCTCGGCCAGCAGGTGTCCGAAGGCGGTTGCGGACTTGATCGTGCCCTGGAAGGCGGGCCCGGCTTCGGTGACGCCGAGGTGCAGCGGCCAGTCCCCGCGTTCGGCCAGGAGTTCGTAGGCCCGGATCATGATCACCGGGTCGTGGTGTTTGACGGAGATCTTGAAGTCGTAGAAGTCGTGTTCCTCGAACAGGGACGCCTCCCACAGCGCGGATTCGACGAGCGCTTCGGGCGTGGCCTTGCCGTGCTTCTCCATCAGCCGCTTGTCCAGGGAACCGGCGTTGACGCCGATGCGGATGGACACCCCCGCCTCGGCGGCGGCCTTCGAGATCTCCTTCACCTGGTCGTCGAACTTGCGGATGTTGCCCGGGTTGACGCGCATCCCGGCGCATCCGGCGTCGATCGCGGCGAAGACGTACTTGGGTTGGAAGTGGATGTCGGCGATGACGGGGATCTGGGATTTGCCGGCGATGATCGGCAGGGCCGCGGCGTCGTCGGCGGTGGGACAGGCCACGCGCACGATGTCGCAGCCGGTGGCGGTGAGTTCGGCGATCTGCTGCAGGGTCGCGTTGATGTCCGTCGTCGGCGTCGTCGTCATCGACTGCACGCTCACGGGCGATTCGGATCCGACACCGACCCGACCGACGTTGATCTGCCGCGTCTTCCGCCGGGGCGCGAGGACGGGAGGTGGTGGGGCGGGCATTCCGAGATTCACCGTTGTCACGAGGACGATCCTTCCGTCTGGCTGGTGACCAGCGACGATGATTATGCCGACGCCGAGGTGGCGCCTCGTTGTGGCCGGATTGTTCGAACCACGACCATTGTAGGACTCCCGGTTGAGTCCCCGTCGTGCGTTGAGTCCGTGCCCGGCCGCGCATCAACCACGGTAGTGTGAAGCTGACCTGCCAGAAGCGTGCCGAAGATGTGAAGGAGCGGACCCGTGAGCGAAGGTGCCTACCTCGACATCGAAGCGATGACTGCCTCCCTTGATGAGGAGGCGAGCGCGCTGTCTGACCAGGGCGGATCTCTGGCGTGGGGAATCTTTCGCCGAGGCGGCCCCACACGTTCTGCAAACGCTGAGGTTCCGTACCGGATCGCGTCGATGACGAAGTCGTTCACCGCCGCGGCCATCGGTCTCCTCGTCGCGGACGGGCTCGACCTCGACCGGCCGTTCGGCGAGCTCGTGCCCGATTTGGCCGACACCGCGATCGCTGACCGCACCTGCCGACAGGCCCTGACCATGGGCACCGGGTTTACGAAGGACGATCCGTGGGCCGACCGGATGGAGTCGATGACCCCGGATGAGCTGATCGCCTGGCTGCGCCGCGGTGCGATCGCCACGGCACCCGCCGACACCGGTTACGAATATTCGAACCTCGGCTATGCGATGCTCGGCATGGTCGCCGAGGCGGTCACCGGCCGCACGTTCACCGAGCTTGTGAGCACCGAGGTCTTCGGGCCGCTGGGGCTCATGCGCACCGGGTTCGACCACACCGACTTCCCCGACCTGGCACCGGGATTCCGTGTCGACCTCGACGGCGGTCTGCACCTGGCCGAGCTCACCGGGCCCGGGGTCTTCTCCCCCATCGGCGGAGTGATCTCCACGGTGAGCGACATCGGCACGTGGATGTCAGCCCACCTCGACGCGCTCGACGATCTCGAGGCGGAGCCGGGATCGCTGCCGCACGTTCTCGCCGGCAACCAGCAAGGCCGACGGCTCATGGAGACCCAACGCAGCGACCACCATGCGGAGACGCTGATCTACGGATACGGGTTGGAGACCCGACTGGATTCTCGCTTCGGACGAGTGGTCTGCCATTCGGGCGGCTACCCGGGATACGGTTCGCACATGCGGTGGTTCCCCGATCTGGGGCTGAGCATCGTCGTGCTCGGCAATACCACGTACTATCCGGCTCAGCGCAGCGTCCAGAACGCCGTTGACGCAGGATGGGCGGCAGCCATCGGGACGCCCGATCTCACACTTGAGCGCAGCACCACCTCGGCGCCGGTGCCTCGCTATGAGGCGAAGCCTGCACAGATCCAGACGGTCCTGGCCGCGGCGAACCTCGTCGCGGCCTTCGACGACGCGGTCGCCGAAGAGCTGTTCTCGATGAACATGGATCTCGACGAGCCCCGGAACGAACGGCGTGAGCGCTTCTCCCGGTGGCGTGCGGCCAAGCAGGTCACGGCCCCGTTCACCGAGGCGGACCTGACCTTGGTCTCCCCGCTGCGCGGAGTGGTCACGGTGCCGGGCACACCGGATCAGACGGCGACGATCACAGTCGGGCTCAACCACCTCGGCGAGGTGCAGGCGATCAACCTCAGCGCCTGAGGCAACCGGCGAGGCACGCCGTCAGTCGACGACGAAGTTGCTCACTCCGGCGATCCTGAGGATGTACGGCGCGATCGACATCAGTACGAGCAGTGATGCGACCACCCACAGCCACACCATCTTCGTTTTGCGCAGTCGCACGCTCGTGCCCATGGCGAACAGCGGGCTGAACAAGGGCAGTCCGTAGAAGATCGGAGTCAGTGCGAACGCGAGCGCGAGGAATCCGAGGAACTTCCATCCCGTCGATGAGATGAAACGTTCACGTTCCTCGCTCGGCAGATTCTGCACCAGCATCCGTCCTGTCCTATCGGTGTCTGAACCGATCCTATCTCGGGCACCGGCCTGAGCCCCGCGCCCTTATCCCCCGGAGTTGAAGATCGCGTCGAGGGTGATGGGTTTGACGAGGTCGACGTAGACGAGCAGCGCCGTCATGCACAGCATCAGCCCGATGCACACGTAGGTCAGCGGCAGCAGCTTCGCCGTGTCGAACGGTCCGATCAGCCCGCGTCCGCGCCACCGGTTGATCCGTCGGCGGGCACCCTCGTAGAGGCCGACGGCGATGTGTCCGCCGTCGAGCGGCAGCAGCGGGATCATGTTGAACGCGAAGAGGAAGATGTTGAGCGAGCCGAGCATGCCCAGCCCCATCTGCGCCTTGTCGATGACGTCGATCTTGTCGGTGGACACGATCTCGCCGGCGATGCGGCCCACACCCACCATGCCGACGAGACCTTCGGCATCGCGGTCCTTCGAACCGACCGCGACCTCGCCGATGTCGACGAGTTTGACCGGCAGGGTGACGATCGCGTGGAAGACGCCGGAGACCTGGTCCCACACTGCCCCGGGGAATTCGCCGAGCGGAAGCGGCTGACGCTCCTGGACGGGTCCGATGCCGAGGAATCCTTGGGTCTCGGTCTGCGGGGTGCCGTCGGAGTTCATCAGTGCCTTGCCGGAGTCGTCGACCTTCGGCCGATCGGTGGCGATGATCGGCACCGTCACCGTCTGTGCTTCGCCGTCGCGGATGAAGTCGACCTCGACGCGCTCACCGGCATGGTCCTTGATGACCGCGGACAGCCGATCCCAGTCCGTCGTCTGAACGCCGGCGATCGCGGTGATCTCATCCCCGGGCTTCATCCCGGCCTCCCACGCAGGAGTGCGCTGATCGTCATCGCGACACGTGTTCTGCTCATCGGCCGGCCGCTGCTGGGCCTCGGACGCGGGCACAGCGCATTCGACGACGGTCTGCACGGTCGTCGTCGGAGTCGTCACCCCGATGCCGAGCAGCGAGATCGCCATGATGAGGATGCCGAGGACCAGATTGACGAACGGCCCGGCGAACATGACGACGAGCCGCTTGGGCACGCTGAGGGCGTAGAACGTCCGGTGCTCCTCCCCCGGCTCGATCTCCTGATTCGAGAACTCCCGGGCATCGGCCATCGTGTTCTCGAACAGGCGCCCCTTACGTCGTTTCCGATCCCGACGCAGCGGCGCCGCATCATCCCCGGTGGTTCCTTCACCGGTCATTCCCTCGCCGAGGTGGCCCGCCGTCCCCGTGACACCGCCGTCGACTGCGCCTGATCCTGCGGGGTCACCGTCGACCGCGGCCACCGCACCTGCCCGGTCGACCCGCTTCGTCGTCGCCTCCTCCGGCGGGTACATGCCGGGCATCGCGATGAAGCCGCCGAGTGGGAACGCCTTGATGCCGTACTCGGTCTCGCCGCGGCGGAAGGAGAACAGGGTGGGGCCGAAGCCGACCATGTAGTGGGTGACCTTGACCCCGAACTTCTTCGCCGGGGTGAGGTGGCCGAGTTCGTGTAGGGCGATCGAGATCGATATGCCGATGAGGAAGAGGATGATCCCGATGATGTAGAGAAGCACGGTCATGCGCGGCCCCCGTTCCGCTGTTCGGCGCCGCGCTTCTGTTCGGTGACATCGGCGGTGGCGAACTCACGCGCCCATGCGTCGGCGGCGAGCACGGTGTCCACGGTGTGCTCGGCGGCCGGTTCATGAGTCGCCAGCGCCCGGGCGAGGCCTTTGTCGATGCCGGTGAAGGGGATGTCTCCGGAGATGAACGCGGCGACGAGGACTTCATTGGCGGCATTGAGCACAGCAGGGTAGCTGTGCCCCTTCCGACCGGCATCGATGGACAGTCCGAGGGCCGGGAACGCGAGGTGGTCGACCGGTTCGAAGGACCAGTGCATGGGCTGGCCCCAGTTGTGCGGTACGGCACCCGAGCGCAGCCTCGTCGAGGTTCCATCGTCTTGAGTGCCCAGAGCGTAGGAGATGGGCAGGCGCATATCGGGCGGGGAGATCTGCGCGATCGTCGAGGCGTCGGTGAACTCGACCATCGAGTGGATCTGCGACTGCGGGTGGACGACGACCTCGATGTGGTCGAAGTCGATATCGAAGAGCAGATGGGCCTCGATGACCTCGAGGCCTTTATTCACCAGGGTCGCGGAGTTGATGGTGATCATCGACCCCATCGACCAGGTGGGATGGTTGAGCGCCTGAGTCGGACTGACGCGGCGCAGGGCATCGCGGGTCATGCCGCGGAAGGGACCTCCCGAGGCGGTGATGATGAGCTTGCTGACCTCACCATGGGTGCCGGCGCGCAGCGCCTGGGCGATGGCCGAGTGTTCGCTGTCGACGGGGATGAGCCGGGCGCCGGTAGCGCGGGCGGCGTCGAGGACGATGGATCCGCCGATGATGAGGGACTCCTTGTTCGCCAGGGCCACGTCGGTGCCCTGCGCTAGTGCGGCCAGCGTCGTTCCCAGTCCGGCGGCACCGGTGATCGCGTTGACGACCATATCCGCGTCCAGGCCGGCGACCACCTCGGCGGCGGTGTCCCCGAGGTGGATGACCTCGACGGGATCACTCACCCCGCGCTGAGCGGCAGCCTCTGCCAACCGGGCACGGACGGCGGTCTCGCCTTGATCCGGCGGGGTCGTGAGCCCGATGACGGGAACGCGGAAGTCGAGCGCCTGCTCGATGAGGAGGTCGAGCTGGGAGCCGGCGGCCAGACCGACGATCGCATGGTCTTCCGCGTGGTCGGACAGGACGTCGAGGACCTGGGTGCCGACCGACCCGGTGGAGCCGACTACAATGAATTGACGTTTACTCACGCCAACCGATGATGCCAAAGTTCTCTGGGAAATGACTCGACACCACCCTGTGCGTCGCCCCTCGGATCTTGGTCATCTGCACTGCTTCGGGACTCCGGTCTGATTCGGGGTTCCGGTGAGACAGTTCCGGTAAAACTGAGAATGAACACAATCAATGGCGAAAGAGATGGATATGAGCACGACGCTGAGCCCCGACGACATCCTCGGACTGGATTCGGTCTTCGAACCCGATGACCTCGAGTTCGCATCGATAGTGAAGAAGTGGCTGGACGAAAACGTCCGGGAGAAGATCGGCGACTACTTCCTCGACGCCACCATCCCCGCCCGTGAACTGGCCGAAGGACTCGGCGAGCTCGGCCTGTTGGGCATGCACCTCGACGGCTACGGCTGCGGCGGATCGACCGCCACCCAGTACGGGCTGGCCTGCCGTGAGCTCGAGGCTGTCGACTCCGGTCTGCGTTCGCTCGTCTCCGTGCAGGGGTCGCTGGCGATGTTTGCCATCCACCACTGGGGTTCGGAGGAGCAGAAGGAAGAATGGCTGCCGAAGATGGCCGCCGGTAAAGCGATCGGCTGCTTCGGTCTGACCGAACCCGATGTCGGTTCCGACCCGTCGGGGATGAAGACCACGGCGAAGAAGGACGGTTCCGACTGGATCCTCAACGGCGCGAAGATGTGGATCACGAACTCCCCAGTCTCCGATGTCATGGTCGTCTGGGCCAAGACCGAAGAGGTCGATGACAAGGGCAAGCCCGTCGTCCGCGGCTTCGTCGTGCCCTCGGACACCGAGGGCGTGCAGACCCCGGAGATCCACCGCAAGATCTCGCTGCGTGCTTCGATCACCGGTGAGATCGTCCTCGACAATGTTCGCCTGCCCGAGGATGCGATGCTGCCGAAGGCCAAGGGGCTCAAAGGCCCCCTGTCCTGCCTGTCCGAGGCCCGTTACGGAATCGTCTTCGGTGTCACCGGTGCCGCCCGCGATGCCCTGCTCTCGGCACTGGAGTACACCGGCACCCGCATCCAGTTCGACCGCCCGCTGGCATCGTTCCAGATCACCCAGCAGAAGCTCGCGAAGGCCTTCGGCCAGTATTCGCAGATCACGCTGCTCGCCGCGCACCTGGGCAAGATCAAGGATTCGGAGAAGGGCGTGCGCCCCGAGCAGATCAGCCTCGGCAAAATGGTCAACGTCGACACCGCGATGAACGTCTGCCGCGACCTGCGTGCCCTGTTCGGCGGTTCGGGCATCACGAGCGAGTACCCGCCGCTGCGTCACGCGGTCAACCTCGAGACCGTGCTCACCTACGAAGGCACCCACGAGGTGCACCAGCTGACCTTGGGCCGGACCATGACCGGCATCAACGCCTTCGCGAACTGATCAGCTGAGGCTGAAGCCCGCGGTGCGAGGCGCGGTGCTGAGGCCTGAGCATCACGGTGCGTTGAGCACCACGCCCTACGCTCAGGCGGTGCGCTGGGCACCCTGTTGCGCTGGGCGCCCTGTTGCATCGGGCATCGTGCCCGGCGCGCATGCACTGCACCACGACCGCCCGTCGACTCTGCGGAGTTCGGCGGGCGGTCGTCGTTTCCAGCCTCATCAGCACCACCAGAGCGTTCGGCGCGACTGCCCACGCCGCAACTGTCTATCGAAAATGCACACGTAGTGATCGAATGCTGTACGCACACACTTTCAGTGGACAGTAGTGTGCCTCCGCCCAATCGGGTCAGAGTGTGCGGCGCAGTTCGAGCACGACCGTGTGCTCGTCCGGGTCGTCGTCCGTGCCGTCGGTACCCGCGCCGAGGTGGTCGTCCGTGCCAACGGTACCCTCGCCGAGGTGGTCGCCGCAGCAACCGTGCGGACCGCCGTTAGCGACTTCTTCCCCGTTGTCGTCGCCCTCGCCGAGGCGGTCGGACCCGACCAGCCCATGCGCGGCCGCGTACGTGAGCGCTTCGGGGGCCTGTTCGCGGCCGAGTTCGATGAGCAGCACTCCGTCCGCAGCCAGCCAGTGGTCGGCCTCGGCGATGAGGCGGCGGACGAGGTCGAGCCCATCGACGCCGCCGAACAGGGCGGTGCCGGGTTCGAAGTCCACGGCTTCTCGGGGCAGGAAGTCCGCCGCAGTGGTGGGCACATAGGGCGGAACGGCTGCAATGACATCGACGCTGTGACGCAGTTCGTGCGGGAGGCCGACGAGGCAGTCGAGGCGGTGGCCCCGGACGACGCCGCCGGGAGAGTCCGAATTCCGAAACGAAGCCGGATGGCCGGTCGACGCGGCGGCAGGCAGATCGTCACTCGCGTTCGGCAGCCCGCCAGTGGCATTCCGGGCGTTGTCGACGGCACATTCGACGGCGTGGGCGTCCGTGTCGCCGAGGTGGAGGTTCATCTCAGCAACTGAGGCAGCCACGTAGGATCCCACCGGACCGACCCCGCAGAAGGCTTCGACGACGACCGGTGCCCACGGTTCGGTACCGTGTTGGGTAATCTGAGCCTCGGTGCCGAGCCCACCCAGTCTGCCGAGCCCACTCAGACTGCTGGGCCCACACGGCTCGCCGGAGCCACCGCGACGACCGGGTCGTCCGTCGACAGCCTGCCGCCGAGGCATCTGTTCGATGACGCGCACCGTGTGTTCGGCCAGACGTCGCGTCCGCTGTCGGGGAACGAAGACGCCTGGGAGCGTGCGCAACTTGAGTCCTGCGAAGTCGACCCAGCCGACGATCTGTTCGAGGGGTTCGCCCGCGACCCGCCGGGCCACCCGGTCTTCGAGCAGTGAATCGGCTCGGCCACCCGAACCTGTACCGACACCAGAACCGATCCCCTTCCCCGAACCGGCACCGTTGCCCTCCGACTCGAGGAGGATGGCGGCTTCTTCTTCGGCGAAGACACAGCCTGCGGAGCGCAACGCTTCCACTGTCGGGTGGTACCTCGGGTCGCTTGACGCCTCAGGCGAGTGGGCGCCGGACCGCGGCAGCTCAGGGCTCAGAGAGCACCTCGCGTCGCAGCCATTCGAGGCTCGACATCGCATCGATCTCACCGGAGTCCGTGAACAGCAGAGTCTGATCGGGCGGCAGCGGAACAACGGCGGCGAATTCGACGCGGGAGTCGCGCATCGCCTGGTCGAGGTTCGCGATCTCACCATCGATGGTCACACCCACGCCTTCGAAACGGGAGCGGGTGACCTTGATCGACGCACGCCCGGGTTCAACCGCTTCGGCCTCAATGCCGTGGACGACGATCGGCGCATCACTACTCGCACCACTGCGAAGATCAACCGTCAGCCCGACTCGGGCGGCAGCCACCAGTGTCAGCGCACGCGCCAGGGCCGGGACATCCTCGGCGAGGGTGAGCACCGCACCGGATTCGGGGATCACGCCCATCGTGCGCAGCACCCCGGCGAGCTTCGAGCTGCGGTCGAGCACCTCGGCGCGGTCGAGTTCGACGGGCACCGACAGGGCGGCGATCAGACGCGGATCGGTGACCTCACGGCCGTCGACCAGGGGTTTCTCGGGAGCGGGGCCGGTGAGCACGACATCGTCGGCTCGGCCCATGACGATCGGGAAGTCGAGGAGTTCGTAGACCGGATTGAGGGTTCCCGGCTGATCGGCGGTGGGAACGGAGAAGTAATGGAAGTCAGTCAACGGAGGCCATCACCTCGACGACGCGGTCGATGAACGCATCCACCTGGTCCTCGTCGTAGGCCTTCTTGCCCTTCGCGGTCTTGAACAGCACGCGGCGGACCTGGTCGACGCTCATCGCCACGCCCTGCGTGAAGTAGGAGTTGACCTTGTCGCACATGTCGTCGACCTGGACGATGTCGTAGCCGATGACGCCGGGAGCCGGGTTGTCGAAGCGTTCCCCGGCTTCGCGAACCAGGCGTCCCCGCAGGGACGCGGCGACGCGGGTGAGCTCGGAGACCCAGGCATCCTGACCCGACTGCGCGATGAGGCGGTCGCGGGCCTGTTTGGCGAACGCGTCCTCGAGCCGGTCGAGGGCGGCGTCGACGACGGCCACGTGGTAGCCCTTGCGGACGAGGTCGAAGCCGACCGTGCGCACGGCTCGCGAGTCGAGGTCGCCGGGCTGCGGTGTCGGGCGCTCGAAGGACTCACGTGCCCGCTTGAAGAAGCTGTCGACCTGTTTGGGGTCGTATCCGTTCTTCCAACCGGACATTCGAGGGAAAGTCGTGTCCGCCATGTCTCCTCCAGAAGCGAGTGGCTGTGTCGTTTCCACCATGATAGATGGATGGCGTGGAAATTGCGTGCTCGCGGCTCACACGTGAGGTCCTGACCAGGCCGACTCCGGCTGACCGGACGGCCAAGAGTCGGTCAGCCCGGGGCTCGGCTCAGAGTCGATCAGCCCGGGACTCGGATCAGTCCGCTGCGGCGAGCTGACCGCAGGCACCGTCGATGTCGGAACCGCGGGTATCGCGGATCGTCGTCGGGATGCCGTGGTCGACGAGGCGGCGGACGAATTCGTCGGCGACCTCGGGCTCCGATGCCGTCCACACCGAACCGGGGGTCGGGTTGAGCGGGATCGGGTTGACGTGCACCCAGCCGCGACCGCGGGCATTGAGCTTCTTCGCCAGCAGCTCGGCGCGCCACACGTGATCGTTCATGTCCTTGATCAGCGCGTATTCGATGCTCACGCGTCGACCGGTGACCTGGAAGTAGTTATAGGCGGCGTCGATCGCCTCGTCGGCCTTCCACCGGGTGTTGACCGGGATCATCTCGTCGCGCAGTTCGTCGTCGGGCGCGTGGAGGCTGAGCGCGAAGGTCACGGGGATGTCCTCGGCGGCGAGCTTGTTGATGCCGGGCACCAGCCCCACCGTGGAGATCGTGATCCGCCGCGCCGACATACCCAAGCCGTCGGGTCCGGTGCCGACGAACCGGCGCACCGCGTTCATCACACGCTTGTAGTTGGCCAGGGGTTCGCCCATGCCCATGAAGACGATGTTCGAGACCCGTTCGGGTCCGCTCGCCGAGGTGGCCGCGCCGTCCCCGTCGAATGCCGACTCAGCGTCGGAGTCCGTTTCGTCGGATTCCGCGCCGAGCGCGGTCTCCCCCGCACCGGGCATGTCCGATGACGGTGCCGCGGCGAGTTCGCCGGCGGCGATGACCTGGTTGGCGCGCACGACCTGTTCGACGATCTCTGCCGTTGACATGTTGCGGGTCAGGCCCTGCTGGCCGGTGGCGCAGAAGGGACAGTTCATGCCGCAGCCGCACTGGCTGGACACGCACAAAGTCACTCGGTTGCGGTAGCGCATGAGCACGGATTCGACGAGAGCTCCGTCGAAGAGGCGCCACAGGAACTTGATCGTGTCGCCGTTCTCGGTGCGCAGGCGGCGGACCTCGGTGAGCAGGTGCGGGAAGAAACGCTCTTGGATCTCCGCGCGCCGGTCCTTCGGCAGATCGGTCATCTGCTCAGTGTCCGTGACGTAATGGCTGAAGTAGTGAGTGGAGATCTGCTTGGCGCGGAAGGCGGGCAGGCCCATCTCGGTGACCGCGGCCACGCGTTCGTCCATGGTCATGTCCGCCAGGTGCTCCGGCGGCTGCTGGACGCGCGCGGACTTGAAGTTGAGAAGGGGACGCCCGTCACGGGTGGGCGTCTTCGAAGTGGTGCCGTCGGGATGCTCCACGACGGGCCTGGTCTGCCTTCTGCCTGCTTGAGAACTCACGCCCCCATTGTCTCATGATGCGGCGGGGCCTGTCGTGTGGGCGGTGCCACGCCTGGGACGGGGACTCATTCCCTCGCCGAGGCGAGGCCCAGATTCGCCCCGACTGTGCCGTTCCGCTTCCAGCGGCGGACCTCAGAGGAAGCCGGGCAGGACCGAGAACAGCACGAGCGCGACGGGCGCTGTCGGCAGAATCGAGTCGAGACGGTCCATCACACCGCCGTGGCCGGGCAGCAGGGTTCCCATGTCCTTGAGCTCGAGATCGCGTTTGATCATCGATTCGCTGAAGTCGCCGAGGGTGGCGAAGGCGGGGATGACGACGCCGAAGACGAGACCGGTCCAGAACGGAGCATCGAAGAGGGTGACCACCAACACCGTGGCAACGGCGGCGGAGAACACGACCGAACCGAGGTAGCCCTCCCAGGACTTCTTCGGTGAGATCCGCGGTGCGATCGGGTGCTTGCCCCACAGGACGCCGAAGACGTAGCCGCCGGTGTCGGAGGCGACGACGGAGGCGAGGAAGACGATGACGAGGTAGTTGCCGCCGGGCTGGGTGAGCAGGTAGACGACGAAGCAGGCCATGAGGCCGACATAGGTGAGAGCGAAGAGGGAGAGCGAGACGTCTTTGACCGCGTTCTTGCGACGCTCGACCATCGTGAAGAGCATGATGGCGCCGGCGCTGGCCGCGAACGTCACCCACAGTGCTTCCCTGCCGCCGATGTAGGTGGCGACGACCATACACGCGGCCGAGACCATCGTCGGCACGCGGGAGACGAGGGAGCCCGAACGCGACAGTGCGTTGGCCAGCTCCCACATCGCGGCGACGATGGCGACGAGGATGAGGAAGAGGAACGAGATCGGCAGGAAGATCAGGGAGGCCAGCACCACTCCCCCGATGAGCAGACCCATGCCGATGGCGGCGGGCAGGTTGCGCCCGGCCCGACCGTAGTCCTTCGGTGGTGGCTCCTCTTCGGCGGCGGCCGCCTCGGGGGTGGGGTTGAAATCCGGGTCATCGGGCGAATACGGCTTGTCCGAATTGCGCAGATCCCGGCGCCTGGGGAAGGGGCTCTCAGCACGCGCAGCGTCACGTGATGGATCCGGCTCCCCGAAGGGAGCCGGATTCGCTGCGGGGCTGTCGGTCCCGGTCACGGCAATCATCAGACCTCGAGAAGCTCGGCTTCCTTCTGTGAGAGCAGCTGGTCGATGTTGTCCACCTTGCTCTTCGTCAGGTCGTCGAGTTCGGAGATGCCGCGGGTGACTTCGTCCTCACCGGCGTCGCCGTCCTTCTTGATGCGTTCGAGGACATCCTTGGCGTGGCGGCGGATGTTTCGGATGGAGACCTTGCCGTCTTCGGCCTTGCCCTTGACGATCTTGACATATTCCTTGCGGCGCTCCTCGGTGAGCTCCGGCAGGACGACGCGGATGATGTTGCCGTCGTTGGCAGGGTTGGCACCGATGTCGGAATTGCGCAGAGCGTTCTCGATGTCTTGGAGCGTGCCCTTGTCGTAGGGGGTCACCAGGATCGTGCGAGCCTCGGGAGTCTGGAACGACGCGAGCTGCTGCAGCGGGGTGGGAGCGCCGTAGTACTCGATCTCGATGTCGGCGAACAGCGCGGGGTTGGCGCGACCGGTGCGGATCGACCCGAAGTCATCCTGCGTGAACTCGACGGCTTTGTCCATCTTCTCTCTGGCCTCGGCCAGTGTCTCTTCAATCACGGTTCACTCTTTCCATCTCTGTAAGCTTTGGGTTCATTCTATGGGTCATCACTGAAAATTGCCGCACCGAATCCTCGCAGGAGTGTCCTCACCTGCGCAGACGTCGGGTGGATCGGGCGCGGTGCGGCCGCCTCGGCGAGGTGCCGACTCAGTGGACGATGGCACTGTCTCAGTGGACGATGGTGCCGATCTTCTCGCCGCTGATGGCCTTGCGGAGGTTGCCTTCGCCCTCCATGCCGAAGACGTGCATCGGCAGCTTGTTGTCCATACACAGGCTGAAAGCGGTGGCGTCGACGACCTTGAGTCCCTTCTGCAGGGCCTCTTGGTAGGTGATCGAGGCGAGCTTCTCCGCGTTCGGGTCGACCTTCGGATCAGCGGTGTAGACGCCGTCGACGCCGTTCTTGGCGATGAGCACCTCGTCGGCGTGGACCTCGAGGGCACGTTGGGCGGCGACGGTGTCGGTGGAGAAGTAGGGCAGGCCGGCGCCGGCGCCGAAGATGACGACGCGGTTCTTCTCCATGTGTCGCATGGCGCGGCGGGGAATGTAGGACTCGGCGACCTGGGACATCGGGATCGCGGTCTGCACGCGCGTGTCGACTCCGGTCTGCTCGAGGAAGTCCTGGAGGGCCAGGCAGTTCATCACGGTGCCGAGCATGCCCATGTAGTCGGCGCGGGTGCGGTCCATGCCGCGCTGGGAGAGTTCGGCGCCGCGGAAGAAGTTGCCGCCGCCGACGACGATGCTCACTTCCACGTCTTCGACGGTGGGGGCGACCTCTCGGGCCACTGCAGCCACGACATCGGGATCGACTCCGATCCGGCCTCCGCCGAAGACCTCGCCGGAGAGCTTGAGCAGGACGCGTCGGCGGTGGGTGCGGACAGGATGGCTGAGGTGGCCGGATTCGTGAACCGGAGTGCTTGTCATTGAGTCCTTCTTCCGTGCAGGCAGATCGAGACCCGGGCGGATCGCCGCCCGGGCTGTGCGTCTGGGACAGTCTAGCGAAAAACGGGGCCGGACCTCTCGGTCCGACCCCGCCTCACGGATGAGTTCTCACTCACCCGAGGAACCTGCGAAGCAGACGGGTGTCTGCTTCAGCGGTCAGTGTCGTCTCAGGCTCCGACGCGGTAGCGCAGGAAGCCGGTGGCCTTGACGCCTGCAGCCTCGAGCACCTTGGCCACGGACTGCTTGGGATCCTTGGCGAATCCCTGGTCGAGCAGGCAGTTCTCCTTGAAGAAGCCGTTGACGCGACCCTCGATGATCTTCGGCAGGGCCTGTTCGGGCTTGCCTTCGTTCTTCGCGGTGTCTTCGGCGATGCGGCGCTCATTCTCGACGATGTCGGTCGGAACGTCCTCGCGGGAGAAGTACTTCGGGCTCATGGCGGCGATGTGCACGGCGACATCGTGTGCCACGGTCTCATCGTCACCTTCGAAGGCCAGCAGAACGCCGACCTGCGGGGGCAGGTCCTTGTTCGTCCGGTGCAGGTAGGAAGCGACGTTGGCACCCTCGATGCGGCCGACGCGACGGAGGTCGACCTTCTCACCCAGGGTGGCACCGGACTCGGTGATGAACTGCGAGACCGGCTTGCCGTCGGTCTCGGCGGCGAGCAGCGACTCGGCCGAGTCGGCCTTGTTCGCCACGGCCAGCTCGAGGACCTGGTCGGCGAGCTTGATGAAGGGCTCGGACTTCGCAACGAAGTCGGTCTCCGAGTTGAGTTCGATCATGGTGCCGACGCCGCCGTCGACGTGGGTCGCGACGAGACCGTCGGAGGTCGAGCGTCCCTCACGCTTGGTGGCGCCCTTGAGGCCCTTCACGCGGAGGGCCTCCATGGCCTTGGTCTGGTCGCCGTCGGACTCGTCGAGAGCCTTCTTGACGTCCATCATTCCGGCGCCGGTCTTCTCACGCAGTGCCTTGATGTCAGCGGCAGTGTAGTTTGCCATTCTTTCTCCTCAGGGTGGTGGAGTTAAAGGAAATCAGGACTCTGTCGACTCGGTGGAGTCGGCAGCGGCTTCAGCGGCAGGTGCGGCCTCAGCGGTCTCGGCCTCAGCGGCAGGTGCGGCCTCTGCTTCAGCAGACTCCGCGGCCGGAGCAGCTTCGGCGGCGGCCTCTGCAGGCTTCTCCTCGTCGGACTTGCCTTCGAGCAGCTCGCGCTCCCACTCCGGCATCGGCTCGACGGCGGAGACGTTCTTCTCTCCACCCTCGTCCTCGGAGGAGTGACGGGCGATGAGGCCCTCGGCGACGGCGTCGGCGATCACGCGGGTGAGCAGCGAGACCGAGCGGATGGCGTCGTCGTTGCCCGGGATCGGGTAGTTGACGTCGTCGGGGTCGCAGTTGGTGTCGAGGATGCCGATGATCGGGATGCCCAGCTTCTTGGCTTCGTCGACGGCGAGGTGTTCCTTCTTGGTGTCGACGATCCAGACGGCCGACGGCGTGCGCTGCATGTCGCGGATACCGCCGAGGGTCTTCTCCAGCTTGTCCTTCTCACGGCGAAGGATGAGCAGTTCCTTCTTCGTGTGAGCGGAGCCTGCCACGTCGTCGAAGTCGATCTCTTCGAGTTCCTTCAGGCGGCGCAGACGCATGGAGATGGTCTGGAAGTTCGTGAGCATACCGCCGAGCCAACGCTGGTTGACGAAGGGCTGGCCCACGCGCTTGGCCTGTTCGGCGATGGATTCCTGGGCCTGCTTCTTCGTGCCGACGAAGAGGATCGAGCCACCGTGGGCGACGGTCTCCTTGACGAACTCGAAGGCGTTGTCGATGTAGCCCAGCGACTTCTGCAGGTCGATGATGTAGATGCCATTGCGCTCGGTGAAGATGAAGCGCTTCATCTTCGGGTTCCAACGACGGGTCTGGTGTCCGAAGTGAACGCCGCTGTCGAGCAGCTGGCGGATGGTGACGACGGCCATGCCGACGCCCTCCTTTCTGTGCACCTTCAGGTGCTTTTACGTCATGCGCGCGACAATCGTGATCGCAGCGATTCGAAATCTATGCGATCTCGGATCGGTTCGACCTGATGACGGCGTCGATGACATTTTCGGTTGATTCCTGGTATCCGGTTCATCCGCCCCACAGGCTCACCATCGGGTGGCCTGCACCATGGGAAGGAGAAGAATTCGAATACGCGTAGTCAGAAGACATGCTCCTGCTGTGATCAGTCTATCCCGTTCGGGCAAGCCATTTCCAATCGAAGGCCCACCCTCGCCGAGGCGGCTTTCCGCCCCGCATCGACCCGCCGAGTCGTGCGTCGACCCGTGTGGACAGGCGCTGCCGTGGCCTGCCCCTTGACCGTCGCTGAACGGCCCCGGTCCAGGAGTCCGCGTCCGTTCCGCGGCGCGATTCCACCCTCAACCCAGCGGACTGCACAGGCGACTCTCACGCCGATCACTGGGGACAGACCGCTCACTCGCACGCCTGGACCCTGTGGACGAATCTTCCTCCTCCACAGGGTCCGTCGCCGGGGGTGACAGAGGCTTAGGGGTCGGCTTCCATGCTCGTATGAATCCGTTCGCACCTGATCCGCCTCGTTGCCTGCACCACCGCCGAAACTCTCGCAGACGTTGCCGACATGGCGGCAATGGCGGCGTCGGTCCCACTCTGCTCGTGACCGCGATTCTCGCCTTGGCGCTCATGCTCACGCTCACTCCCCCGGCATCCGGTGCATCGCTGCCGGGACCGGGCGCGAACTCCACACCGTTTTCACGCTCAAGCACCGCTGCAGTCTCCAGCACGAGCATCGTTTCGGGTTCACGAGCGCAGGCTGCGAATGCGACCAAGCAGAGCTGGGTTACGCCGGTTCCGGCGATGGAGATCATCACGGCCTTCGACCCACCGGACAAGCCGTGGCTCAAGGGACACCGAGGAATCGATGTGCTCGCCGTTGAGGGCGAGCCGCTGCGTGCCCCGACGAAAGGGACCATCCGCTTTGCCGGCACCGTCGCGGGAATGGCCACGGTGAGCATCCTCACCGCTTCGGGGCATGTGCTCTCGTTCCAACCAGTTACGACCGATCTCCGGCAGGGTGAGGATTTCGAGGCGGGCGAGCGCATCGGCGAGGTCGGATCAGGCAGCCACTGTGAGCAGTCGTGTCTGCACATCGGGGCGTGGCCGGCCGACAGCGACAAGCGCTACATCGATCCCGGGAAGCTCTTCGGGCAGGAGACGTCGCTACTGCTGCCTCTGTCTCGCAAACCCGCCGAGGAGCCGAAGGGCGGTGGGGACTCGACGACCTCAGGTGCCGGTGCCTGGGGCGGACACAGCAACGGCCGGATACCAACATCGGCGATGTGTCAGCTGAAGACCGCTCCCGGGCAGATGCTGCGCTGCGATGCGCAGGCCGCGTTCGACCGGCTCTCCCACGCGTTCGAGGCTCGTTTCGGTGCTCCGATCTCGGTCACCGATGCCTATCGCGACTATGCGACGCAGGTGATTCTCAAGCGACGCAAGGGACGGATGGCGGCGACTCCGGGGACGTCGAATCACGGGTGGGCGCTGGCGGTCGATCTCGGCAGCGGGATCAACTCCTTCGGCACGGCTCAGCATGAGTGGATGCGGGAGAACGCGCCGAAGTTCGGATGGATCCATCCCGGGTGGGCGAGGCAGTCCGGTTCGCTGCCCGAACCCTGGCATTGGGAATTCCGCAAGTAGTGTCCAGGCCGGACACAGGTCATGCGCCCACTCGAGCGCTGCGGGCGCACCGGCTCACGCCCGAGGGTGTGCCCGGCGGTAAGTCTCCTGCAGCCTTTGCATGGACACGTGAGTGTAGATCTGGGTGCTGCTCATCGTCGAGTGGCCGAGCAGCTCTTGGATCTGCCGCAGATCGGCACCACGGTCGAGCATGTGGGTGGCCGCGGAGTGGCGCAGGCCGTGGGGTCCGATGTCCGGTGCGCTGGGGTCGTCGGCACCATATCGGTGTACGAGCTCGCGTACCTGCCTGGCTCCGATGCGCCCGCCGCGGACGCCGAGGAACAGAGCATCGCCGCTGCTGGGTCCGGCGAACAGCGCCCGGACCTTCAGCCAGTCGTCCAGTGCTTTCCGCGCCGGGGCACCGAAAGGGACGCGTCGTTCCTTGTTGCCTTTGCCGAGCACGGTGATCATCGACGCCCGATGGTCGACGTCGGCGCGGTCGAGCCCAGTGAGTTCGGAGACGCGCACTGCGGTGGCATAGAGCATCTCGAGAATCGCAGCATCGCGGATCCGCTTCGCGGCTTCGAGCGGATCGACGTCTCCGCCCTGAGCAGAGTCACCCTGCGCAGGGTCTCCCGCTGCAGTCCCATCAGTCTGTGTCTCCGCGGCAGAGATGAGGCTCGCGGCCTGTTGTGGTTTGAGCACCGTGGGCAGACGGGAGTCCTTCTTCGGCGTGCGCAGACGCGCGGCCGGGTTGTTCGGCAGTCCCCGGCTGTTGACTCCGTAGGCGAAGAACGAGCGCACTGCCGCGATCTTGCGTGCCACCGTCGACTTCGCTGCACCGGCGTCATCAAGGGCGATGAGCCAGGAACGCAGGTCATCGAGTTCGATTGCCGCCAGATCGAGCCTCGCGCCCGCGTCAGCCGGCGAGCGCTCCTCCCCCGTACTGGTGCCGCGGCGCAGTTTCGTCGAGTGGACGGCATGGTCAAGGAAGTCGGTGACGTCGGAGACGTAGGCGCGAGCGGTGTGTGCGGAGACGTCACGGGACCGCAGGTGGTCGGAATAGCCGGACACCACCTCGGCGACGGTCGACGTTGTGCTCACACCTCCAGGATACGCAGGCGACCACTGACGGCCCAGGATTCACCGCTGTGGTTTCCGCAGCTTCACCCACCCCGAGTCACGGCGCTCGGCGAGGCCGGCGAGGTCGAGAGCGCTCAGTGCGCTGAGCGCATCGGCGATGGTCAGCCCCGCCCGAGCCGCGGCCGTCCCCGCATCGAGAGCCTTGGTCGCCGAGAGTGCGTTGAGGCAGATCTTCTCCCTCTCATCGAGGTCATCGACGGGGTCCACGCCCTCCGACCCGGCCCACGCATTGCCGCTACCGGTCGTGTCGAACAGCGTCGGGGCCTCATCGTCGATGAGCGCCACGACATCATCACAGCAGGTGACGAGTTCGGCTTCGTGTTCGCGCACGAGCCGGTGCGCACCCGTCGATGAAGCCGAGTACACCGACCCGGGGAATGCGGCGACCTGCCGGGAGAGTTCGAGTGCGTGCCGGGCGGTGTTGAGGGCCCCGCTGCGCCATCCGGCTTCGACGATGACGCTCACCTGGGCGGAGGCGGCGATGAGCCGATTGCGCAGCAGGAAGCGGTGGCGCATCGGGGTCATCCCGGGAGCGGTTTCGGACACGATGGCGCCGGTGGCCAGGATCTGTTCGAACAGGTCGGCGTTGGCCGCCGGGTAGAAGCGGTCGACTCCCCCGGCCATGAAGGCGACCGTCGGGGCTTCGCGGGCGATGGCGGCACGATGTGCGGCGGCGTCGATGCCGAACGCTCCCCCGGAGACGACAGTGATGCCGCGCGAGGCGAGATCCCACGCCAGGTCGGAGGCGCATTTGGTTCCGTAGTTGCTGGCAGCTCTGGCACCGACGACGGCGACCGCGCGGGTGAGCACCACACCCAGTTCCGCTGCCCCGCGCACCCATAGCCCCAGCGGTGCAGCCGGTCCGAGGTCGTCGAGCATGCTCGGCCATTCCGCGTCGCCGTGGATGATGAGGCGACCGCCGAGGCGGGCGACCTTGTCGAGGTCCCCTCCCCCGTCCTCATCATCCACGCGCATCGACCATCGCTCGATGGCTCCGCCGAGCTCCCCGTGTGCGACAGCCCCACCCGCAGTTGCGCCGGTGCCGTTCGATGCGAGTCCGGCGACCGCTTCGTCCGAGGAGGACTGTCCGCCGGCGACGGCCGTGATGATCGCCAGGGCGGCGACCGGGCCGATGTCGTCGACCAATCGTCTGAGCAGGCCGTCTCCGGGTTCGCCGATGCGCAGCAGTGCGGCGATCGCGGTGCGGACCTCATCATTCGTGCTCATCGGTCATGACTCCTGTGTCCTCAGGGCGAGCGCCATTCTCATCGTCTCCGGGTCGGGGCCGGGGGCTCCGGCGAGGTCGGCCAGCGTGGTGGCGACCCGCAGCACCCGGTCGTAGCCGCGCATCGTGATCCGACCGGTGTCCAAGGCCCTGTCGAGGTCGGACAGTGCCTGAGGTGTCAACGCGAAGTGGTCACGCAGCCAGGCTCCCGGTGCTTCGGCGTTGAGCCGCCACCCGCAGTCCGCGTAGCGTTCGGCCTGCCTTTCGCGCGCCTGGCTGACCCGCGCCGCCACGGTCTCACTGGTCTCCTGGCCTCCGCCGAGTCGCAGATCGGCCGGTGAGACGGGGAAGAGTTCGAGCTGCAGGTCGACTCGGTCGAGCAGCGGTCCGGACAGGCGGTTGCGGTAGCGACGTTTGTCCAACGGCGTGCACCGGCAGTCCGTACCGGCCCCGGCCATGCCGACTCCGCACGGGCACGGATTCGCGGCCATAACGAGTTGGAACGAGGCCGGCAGCACCATCGACCCCCACGCCCGGTTGATGTGCACACGCCGTGCTTCCATCGGCTGGCGCAGCGCTTCGAGGACGTCGCGGGAGAATTCCGGGGCTTCGTCCATGAACAGCACCCCGCGGTGGGCTCGGCTGAGGATGCCGACCGTGCCCGGGCGTCGTCCCCCGATGAGCGCCGAGGCGGTGCTCCGGTGGTGCGGTGCCTCGAACGGGGGTCGATGGTCGAGTCCGTTGCTGCCGTCGAGTTCACCGTGCAGGGATCGGACGGTGGCGACTTCGACGGCTTCGTCGTCATCGAGCGGCGGCAGGATTCCTGGGAGGCATTGTGCGAGCAGCGTCTTCCCCGCACCGGGTGTCCCGCGCATGAGCAGATTGTGTCCACCGGCAGCTGCCACCTCGAGTCCGAAGCGGCCCTCGGCCTGGCCTTGGACTTCGGCGAGGTCGTGGAGGTCTGGTGTGACGGCGACGGGTCGGTCCATCTCGAGGACGGCAGGCAGCGGTGGCACTGCCATCGATCCGCCATAGAGATTGACGACGTCGGCCAGCGAGGCGACCGGTTGCACACGGGCCCGGACGACCAGGGCGGCTTCATCGGCATTGCCGACGGGTACGACGAAACGCTCGAAACCTGCTTGGACACCCGAGTGCAGCGACGGCAGCACCCCGGTGACGGGACGGATCCTTCCGTCGAGTCCGATCTCGCCGAGGTGGATGACCTCGCCGGTGTCGTCGGAGGAGATCTTGCCCAGAGCTTTGAGCACGGCGACGGCGATGACGAGGTCGAAGCCGGTGCCGACCTTCGGCACGGTGCCGGGGGTGAGATTGATCGTCAGATGTTGGGTGGCCACGGGAGTGCCGAGGTAGGCCAGTGCCGCCCTCAGTCGTTTGCGGGATTCGCTGACCGAGACATCCGGCAGGCCGACGATGTCGATGCCGGGCAGGCCGGCGCTGACGCTGGCTTCGATGGACACGATCTTTCCGCTCAGTCCCCACAGGGCGACGGCCGAGGCCCTCCCGATCACGTGGGTGGCAGTGCTGTCGCCCGAGTCGGAAGCGAGGACCTCGCCGTTCATGAGTCGACCTGGATGTTCGGGCAGTGGAAGTACTGCAGACTCGGTTCGATGATGATCCCGAGCGCATCGATGCGAGTGGTTGGGAAGAATTCGTCCTGGCCGCTCAGCCAGATACCGGCCAGTGTGCGGATGCGTCCGAGTTTGGACGCGGTCACGGCCTCCAGCGGGGAACCCAACGCCCCGGTGCGTCGGGTCTTGACCTCGACGAAGACCGCGGTGTCTCCGTCTCGGGCGATGATGTCGAGTTCGCCGCGCGGGCACCGGAAGTTGCGTTCGATGATGACCAGACCAGCTGCTTCGAGGAACGCCGCCGCGAGGTCCTCGCCGTGCTCGCCCAGCGCCTGCTTGCGCATCCCTCGGGCGGTGGGTGCTCGCCCTGCAGTTCGTCTCTGTCCCATGTCGGCCAGAGGACCATGGGCAGACGAGTCAGGGGAAGAGCGACCTCGGTGCCTGTGGATTCGGTGTGACCGTCCACAGGCGTATCACGCTCGAGTCGGCGCACCTTCCACAGCAGAACACGTGCGAGTCGGTGCGCACACCTGGATGGAGTCCGGCTGCCGAAGTCGGGTCCGTTCAGCCGCGGATGGACGTCGGGGGCTCGAGGTCGGACTTCGCGATCTCCTCGATGTTGACGTCCTTGAAGGTGAGCACGTGCACGGTCTTGATGAACCGTGCCGAACGGTAGCTGTCCCACACCCACGCATCGCGCAGAGTGAGTTCGAAGTACACGTCCCCGGCGTCGTTGTGCGCCTTGAGGTCGACGTGGTTGGCGAGGTAGAAGCGGCGTTCGGTCTCGACGACGTAGGCGAAGAGGCCGACGACGTCGCGGTATTCCTTGTACAGCTGGAGTTCGAGCTGCGCTTCGTAGTCGTCCAGATCATCGGCGCTCATGCTGAGCCCTCCTTACTCAAACCGCATGCAAGCGGAAGCTTCTCCGGTGGTGGATGCTCGGGCCGACATCAACGATGCCCTGCCGATGCTTCGCCGTCCCGTATCCGACGTTCGACTCCCAACCATAGTGCGGATTCTCGGCAGCGAGTGCGATCATCACCTCATCGCGCGTCACCTTCGCCACGATGCTCGCCGCCGCGATCGCGGGAACGCTGCCGTCGCCCTTGACGATCGTGCGTACCTCCGGCAGATCGAGATCGGCGAAGTCGCCGAATATCCCCAGGCAATCGAGGGTGAGTGGGGCGGAAAGCCAATCATGGCTGCCGTCGAGCAGGACCGTCGTCGACGCCGGGAACACGCCTGCAGACCCACGACTCGAACCACCGACAGAGTCAGCTGTCCCGACCGAGGCATACCCACCCGCAGACGCGGCACCTGACCCGCCGGCCCATTCCTCCAGCATCGCGGTGAACGCCCTGCGACCGGCGAGGTTGAGCGCCATCGTCATCCCCAGCTCGTCGAGCTCGCTCGGACTCGTCGAACCCACTGCCGCGGCGGCCGCCCAACTGCGCACACGAGCGGTCGCGGCCTGCCGGGACGCCGCGCTCAGCTGCTTCGAATCATGGATGCCCGCAGGCACCTCGGCGGCGGTGAGCTTTCGCAGGTCGAACAGGGCGGCCCCGACGCTGACGGGACCGGCGAGGGCACCACGGCCCACCTCGTCGACGCCGATGACGAAGTCGAAGCCCTCGCTCAGCAGTGCGTTCTCCACGCTGAGGTCGCTCAGTCCTCGTGTACCCATCAGTTCCCGGTGACTCCCTCGGCGGCGGGCACATCGGCGAACACGTCTTCGGGATCGGACACCCAGCCGAAGTGCTTGAACGGCCAGTTGATGAGGAAGACGGTGCCGACGAGGTCGTCATCGGCGACGAACGGATCGGCATCCATGTGGTAGCGGGAATCCGCGGAGTTGCTGCGGTTGTCGCCCATCACCCAGTAGTGGCCCTCGGGCACGGTGACCTTGAAGTCCGTCTCGGAGGGTGCGGTGCCGTCGTCGAGGTACGTCTCGTCGATCGGTTCCCCGTTGACCTTGATGCGGCCCTGCGCATCACAGCATTCGACGGTGTCGCCGCCGACGCCGATGACGCGCTTGATCAGCTGATTCCCCGCGTCCGAGGGAGCCAGGCCGATGAACTCGAGGAGCGGGTTGGGCGTGTATTCTGCCGTCTCCATCGCCGAGAGCCAATGGTCGGGATCGTCGAAGACGATGATGTCGCCCCGGTTGGGCGGACCGAATCGCGGTGCGAGTTGGTTGACCAGCACCCGGTCATCGACCTGGAGGGTGGTCATCATGGATTCGGAGGGGATGTAGAACGAGCGGACGACCCAGGTCTTCAATGCCGTCGAGATGAGCAGGGCGATGACGATGATCGCTGCGGTCTCGAGCAGGCCGCGGGCGAACCGTTTCGAGGCTGGGGGCGGGGAAGCTTCGGATTCGCTTGTCATTCGTTCGCTTTCACATCGGACCACAGTTGTCGCTGAGGACTGCTCCTCCAGGGAATGAAATGAGCGTACCAGCACCAGCCTGACCACGCGCTCAGGTGAGTTCGCCACCCGCGCCGAGGTGGGGCTCAGTCGATCGAGGAGCCGTGCCCGATCACGGGGCCGATGACTCGATCGGTGGGGATGAATCCCCCACCGGGGCGCCCCAGCAGGGATCGCGAATCGGCCGAGTCGCCTCTGTTGTCGCCCATCACCCACATCGTGTCAGCCGGGACTTCGATGGAGAACTCCACCGTCGAGGCGGGGTTGGGCGCGTAGTCCTCACGCAGCGGTCTGCCGTTGAGCAGCAGCCGGCCCTGCGCGTCGCAGCACTGCAGGGTGTCGCCGCCGAGGGCGATGACCCGTTTGACGTAGTAGACGTCCCGGGGGCCGAGGCCGACCCAGGATCCCATCTTCTGCAGCGGGGTGGGCAGCGGGTCGTCGACGAAGGAGCCGCGGCCGTCGAAGACGACGATGTCGCCGCGTCGGATGTCACCGCGCAGCGCATCGGGTCGCCACACCGTGATCGAGTCGCCGACCTTGAGCGTCGGTTCCATCGAAGCGCTGGGAATGGTGAAGCGCTGGATGATGAACCCGCGGACCGACCCGCCGAGGATGACGATGACGACGGCGATGATCGCGACGGTCTTCCAGAACCGGCCCGAAGACAGATGACGCGACCCGAAGGTCGCGTCTTCTCGTCTGTTCGGCACAGTGTGATCGTATCCCACGGTGCCAGGCAGATCAGGCCTTTTCGCGGATGCGAGCAGCCTTGCCGCGCAGTTCGCGCAGGTAGTAGAGCTTCGCACGGCGGACGTCACCGCGAGCGAGGACCTCGATCTTGTCGACGTTGGGCGAGTGCACCGGGAAGGTGCGCTCGACTCCGACGCCGAAGCTGATCTTACGGACGGTGAAGGTCTCGCGGACTCCGTCGCCCTGGCGGCGGATGACGATTCCCTTGAAGACCTGGATACGCGAGCGGGTACCCTCGATCACCTTGACGTGAACGTTGAGGGTGTCGCCCGGGCGGAATTCGGGAACGTCGGACTTCAGCGAGGCTGCATCTACAACATCGAGCTTCTGCATTGTGGTTTCTCCTGTGGCCCCTGCTTCAGGTCGAGGACACGCATATCGGACCGGTGAACCGGTGACTGGATCGTCTGTCGGGATCTCTCCCCGTGGACCCGCCGTTTCAGACCGGGCGGATCAGTGTGGGCGCCCATCCCCCTGAAGCAGGTGAACGCCAACAAACGCGACGTTTCATTCTGCCACGGCTCAGCGCTCGGACTCAAACCGTTCGATGGCGGCCAGATCCTCTTTGCTCAGGTCGGTGAGTCGGGCGAGCAGATCGGGCCTGACCTCGGCAGTGCGTTCGAGACGTCGGTCACGTCGCCAGCGGGCGATCGCGGCGTGGTTGCCGCTGAGCAGGATCTCCGGGACCTCGCGTCCACGCCATTCGGCCGGTTTCGTATAGATCGGGTATTCGAGCAGGCCGTCTTCGTGGCTCTCCTCGGTCAGGGACTCGGGGTTGCCGATGATGCCGGGGATGAGGCGGCTGACGGCTTCGATCATCACCATCGAGGCCACCTCGCCGCCGTTGAGGACGTAGTCGCCGATGCTCATGGGCAGCAGTTCGAAGTGCTCGCCGGCCCAGTCGATGACACGCTGATCGATGCCTTCGTACCGGCCGCACGCGAAGACGAGGTGCTTGCGGGAGGCGAGGTCCTCGGCGATGCGCTGATCGAACACGGCACCTGCGGGGCTGGGCACGATGAGCGTCGGCTTCTCGCCGGACCCGCCGGCAAGGACGTGTTCGAGGGCCAACGCCCACGGCTCTGCCTTCATCACCATGCCCGCTCCCCCTCCATAGGGTGAGTCGTCGACGGTGTTGTGCCGGTCGAAGGTGAAGTCGCGCAGATCGTGGACGGCAAGACCCAGCTGCCCGCGGTCGACGGCCTTGCCGATCAGGGAGAGCTGCAGGCCGGCGAGGTATTCGGGGAAGATCGATACGACGTCGATCGACATCCGGGGATCGGCCGCCTCGGCGCGGGTGTCCGTCACAGGCGCGGCAGCGTCGCCACCGGTCACGGGTGGGTTCTCGCTCATTCGGCGTCGAGGAGGCCGGCGGGCGGGGTGACGTCGATGCGTCCGGTCTCGATGTCGACCTCGGGGACGATTGCGGTGACGAACGGGATGAGCACGACGTGCCCGGCGGTGTGCTTCATGTGCAGGAGGTCCTGGGCGGTGCCGTTGGTGACGTCGACGATCTCTCCGACGAGGGCGTCGTTCTCATACACCTTCAGCCCGATGAGGTCATCGAGGTACCAGGCGTCGGTGTCCTCGTCGTCATCATCCTGGTCGGCGAGGATGAGTGTGTTGCGGATCTCCTCGGCGCGGCTGCGGTCGGGGACCTCGTCGAAGGCCAGGAGCAGGCGGTCGCGGTGCCACCTCGCCGACTTCAGTGTCAGCGGCCCGATGTCGGGGTCGGTGGCGTAGGTCGACCCGGGAGTCAGTCGCTCCTCGGGCCGGTCGGTGCGCACCTCGACGGTGAACTCGCCCTTGATCCCATGCGGCTTGCCCAGCCGGGCGATGACCGTGTCCATGCTGCTCCTCGAGGGTCGGGGTTGTCGGTCAGGCACCAGTGTAATCGGCGTCCCGAGTGTGAATGCACGTAAGGGGATGCAGCGCTTTCGCACTGCATCCCCTCACGCAGAAAAGGTGTTACGCCTCGATGAGGTCCACTCGCACCGACTCACGGCCGGCCAGTGAGTTCATCACGGTGCGCAGGGCCTTGGCGGTCCTGCCTGCACGGCCGATGACCCGACCGAGGTCTTCGGGGTGAACCCGGACCTCGAGAGTCGTGCCACGCTGCGATGAACGCGAGCGTACGGAGACATCATCGGGATGATCGACGATGCCGCGGACCAGATGCTCGAGCGAATCAGGCAACATCTCAGGCTTCAGCGCTTTCTTCAGCGGCCTCGGGGGCCGCTTCCTCGGCCGGAGCCTCGGCAGCGTCGTCAGCAGCGGCGTCCGCAGACTTGCCGCCCTTCTGAGTGATGGCTTCCTTGATCACCGAATCGGCGTTGGGAGCCACGTAGGCTTCCTTCTCCGGCTGCGGCTTGACGGTGTTGACCGCTTCGCCCTCGCCGGTGAACTTCTGCCAGTCACCGGTGAGCTTGAGCAGGGCCTTGACCTGGTCGCTCGGCTGAGCACCGACACCGAGCCAGTACTGGGCGCGCTCGGAATCGATCTCGATGACCGAGGGCTCACGGGTCGGGTGGTAGATGCCGATCTGCTCGATGGCCTTACCGTCACGACGGGTGCGCGAGTCAGCGACAACGACGCGGTAGTGGGGTGCACGGATCTTGCCCATGCGGGTCAGACGAATTTTGACTGCCACTTTAGTGGTGTCTCCTTTTGTGTTCTGTGTGCACAGCTGATCCAGGAGAGTCGTGGGGTTGACCTGCCGGAAGCTGCGGCTCGGACTATCACTTCGGCGCGGATGAGAGGGCCCGGACCGAGAGCAAAAGTACAAGAGTCAATTGTGCCAGAAGGCTCTACTTCTTGCCACCTGGGAAGATTCCGCCGAATCCCTTGGGCAGGTTCGCCGGATCGAATTCCTCGTCCTTGCCCAGATCGACGCCGCCGAAGGCCGAACCGACCGGGTCCTTGGTCTTGCCCGACTTCTTGTCGGCCAGAGCCTGCGCCTCCTGCGCGCGCTTGGCGGGGTTGCCCGATTGGCCGCCCTTGCGGCCCTTCTTCTTCCCCACCGCCTTCTTCTTACGATTTCCGGCGCCACCGGGCATTCCGCCCATTCCGGGCATCTGCGGCATGCCGCCGCCACCGGGCATGCCGGGCATTCCGCCGCCGCGGGTCATCTGTCGCATCATCTTCTGCGCCTGGGTGAAGCGCTCCATGAGCTGGTTGACCGCGGTGACCGTGGTTCCGGCACCCTTGGCGATGCGGGCGCGGCGGGAGCCGTTGAGGATCTTCGGGTTCGTCCGCTCGTGCGGTGTCATCGATCTCACAATCGCTTCGACGCGATCGACCTCACGCTCGTCGAAGTTCTCCAGCTGATCCTTGTACTGGCTCATGCCGGGCATCATGCCCAGCATCTTCTTCATCGAGCCCATCTTCTTCAGGCCCGCCATCTGCGTGAGGAAGTCGTTGAGGTCGAAGTCCTCGCCGGCTTCGACCTTCTTCTTGAGCTTCTCGGTCTGCTTCTCGTCGAAGTTCTTCTCGGCCTGCTCGATGAGGGTGAGGATGTCACCCATGTCGAGGATCCGGTCGGCCATGCGGTCGGGGTGGAATTGTTCGAAGTCCTGCATCGATTCGCCGGTCGAGGCGAACATGATCGGCTTGCCGGTCACCTCGGCGACCGACAGGGCTGCACCGCCGCGGGAGTCGCCGTCGAGCTTCGAGAGCACAACACCGGTGAAGTCGACGCCTTCGAGGAATGCCTCGGCGGTCTTCACCGCGTCCTGGCCGATCATCGCATCGATGACGAAGAGGACCTCGTCGGGGTTGACCGCCGAGCGGATGTCGGCGGCCTGCTGCATGAGTTCTTCGTCGATGCCGAGGCGACCGGCGGTGTCGACGATGACGACGTCGTGGAGTTTGGACTTCGCGACCTCGATCGAGTCGGTGGCGACCTGGATCGGATCGCCCACGCCGTTGCCCGGCTCCGGGGCGTAGACGACCGCGCCGGCACGCTCGCCGACGATCTGGAGCTGGTTGACGGCGTTGGGTCGCTGCAGGTCGGCGGCGACGAGCATCGGCCGGTGGCCCTCGGACTTCAGCCAGTGCGCGAGCTTCCCAGCCAGGGTCGTCTTACCGGCACCCTGGAGGCCGGCGAGCATGATGACCGTCGGGGGTCGCTTGGCGAAGGTCAGCCGGCGGGTCTGTCCGCCGAGGATGGCGACGAGTTCGTCATTGACGATCTTGACGACCTGCTGGCCCGGATTGAGTGCGCCCGAGACCTCCTCGGACAGCGCCCGCTCGCGGATCCGCCCGGTGAAGGCTCGCACCACAGGCAGAGCGACGTCGGCGTCGAGCAGTGCGCGCCGGATCTCGCGGATGGTGGCATCGACGTCGGCTTCGGACAGTCGGCCCTTCCCGCGCAGATTCTTGAAAGTCGCGGTGAGCCTGTCGGACAGAGAATTAAACACGAACGAGCCTTCTTCACGATGATTTGGTCGACTCTCTAGACTAGCAACTCACCCGTGCCGGGCTGAAACCAAGAGTGCTGGCAATGCCCCGTGAACCCTCGCCGAGGTGGCGCTGACCTTCCCGTATTCGTCAACTGCCGAACGCCGAGGCGGCACGAATGCTTCCCATGCACGCGGAACGGCCGATCGCCTCGGCGGGGTGGTCTGCTTCCACCCTGCCGAGGCGATCAATGAGCACGACGTCGCACTCTCCCCCGTTCACGCGGCCGGCGAGACCCACCGGCCGCCTGGACGGGCGTCTGTTGGGGTCACCGGAACGAGTAGGCCTGCTCCGCGTGTTCGAAGGTGTCGATTCCCTCGAGTTCCTCTCGCGGGTCGATCCGCAGCCCCATCGTCGAGCGCAGGACCAGGGAGATCGCGAGCGTGAGCAGACCGGCGTAGACGATGGCCACGAGGCACGCGAGGACCTGTGCGATGAGGAGTTCGAAGCCGCCTCCGTAGAAGAGCCCGGCGGGCCCGTCCTCGTTCGGGAAGGCGAAGAACCCGATCATCACGGTGCCGATGATTCCCGCGACGAGGTGGACGGCCACGACGTCGAGCGCATCGTCATAGCGCAGACGGTTCTTCGCTTCGACGGCGAAGATCGCACCGGCGCCTGCCGCGATGCCGATGAGGACGGCCGCATAGGGGTCGACGTTCGCACACGCCGGGGTGATCGCGACGAGGCCGGCGATCGCTCCCGAGACGCTGCCGATGCTGCTCGGTCGCGAGGCCCGCAGGCGTTCGATCATGATCCAGGTGATCATGCCGGCGGCAGGTGCGGCCAGCGTGTTGATCCAGATGAGTCCGCCCTGTTCGATGGTGGTGGCCGCACCGCCGTTGAACCCGAACCAGCCGAACCACAGCAGCGCGGCCCCGAGCACGGTGATCGGGATGTTGTGCGGCTTGTGCGGGGTCGAGAAGCGGGCGCGGCGACCCATGACGACGACGAGCACGAGGGCGGAGATGCCGGCGTTGATGTGGACGACCGTGCCTCCGGCGAAGTCGATGGCCGGTCCGAACAGGCTGCCGATCGCACCCGATTCGCTGAGCAGTCCGTCTCCCCAGACCATGAATGCCAGGGGGCAGTACACGAGGGTCACCCACGCGGCGGAGAAGACCAGCCAGGTGGAGAACTTCGCGCGGTCGGCGACGGCTCCGGCGATGAGGGCGATCGCGATCATCGCGAACGTCGAGCCGTAGCCGATGGAGATCAGCGAGGCCGGGTCGTTCGCGACCGAGCCAGTGAGTCCGAGTTCGGACAGCGGGTTGCCGACGATTCCGGCGATCGAGTCACCGGAGCTCAGTCCGTACCCGAAGAGGACCCAGACGAGTCCGCCGACGGCCATCGCGGAGAAGACCATCATCATCATATTGATCGCCGAGGTGATCCGCGTCATTCCTCCGTAGAAGAACGCCACCCCGGGGGTCATGAGCAGCACCAACCCCGCGGCGACCATCATCCATACATTCACTGCATCGAGTTCCATGTCGTCTCTTTCGTGTCTCGGCCGGTTCCGAATCGAACCGGGCAGACACAGTCTCCATGACGCATGTCACAGTGGTGAGTCGCAAATGTTTCCGGAATGTGACGAGCCTGGTCTCACCCTGCGAATACGCGAGTGAGACCAGACTCGAAGAAGGCGCGGGATCAGTCGCGCGACGGTGCCGTCAGGACTGCTGAGCGTTCAATCGAGGCCCTCAGTCGAGTAGAGCGTCGACGAATCCTTCGGCGGTGAAAGGAGCGAGGTCGTCCGCGCCCTCCCCCAGTCCGATGAGCTTGACGGGCACGCCCAGCTCACGCTGGACCGCGACGACGATTCCGCCCTTCGCGGTGCCGTCGAGCTTCGTCAGCACGATGCCGGTGATGTCGACCGCCTCGGCGAAGACCTTCGCCTGCTGCATGCCGTTCTGACCGGTGGTGGCATCGAGGACGAGGAGGACCTCGTCGATGTCATGGCCCTCTCCCAACGGGCGGGTGGCCACACGCTTGACCTTGCCGAGTTCGTCCATGAGTCCGCGCTTGTTCTGCAGTCGGCCGGCGGTGTCGACGAGGACGACATCGGCGCCGTCCTGCTGTCCCTTCTCCACGGCCGAGTAGGCCACCGAGGCGGGATCGGCGCCTTCTTCCTTCCGCACGGTCTCGACGCCGACGCGCTCGCCCCAGGTCGCCAGCTGTTCGGCTGCGGCGGCGCGGAAGGTGTCCGCGGCACCGAGCAGCACGGTCTTGTCCTCGGCGACGAGCACACGGGCGATCTTGCCCACCGTCGTCGTCTTGCCGGCGCCGTTGACGCCGACGACGAGGATGACCGCCGGATCACCGCCTGTGGCCTGGTTCGCCAGGGACCGGTCCATGGTGGGGTCGACGAGGGTGATGAGCTCCTCACGGAGCAGCCCGCGCACCTCTTCGGGGTCGCGGGCGCCGAGGACCTTGACGCGTTCGCGCAGTCGGTCGACGAGTTCGGTGGTCGGTTCGACTCCGACGTCGGCGAGGATGAGGGTGTCCTCGATCTCCTCCCACGTCGATTCATCGAGGTTGTCCCGCGACAGGAGGTTGAGCAGCCCGCGTCCGAGCCCGGTGTTCGACTTCGCGAGCCTCTCACGCAGGCGCACCAGCCGACCGGCCGGCTCCGTGGGGACCTCGGAACCGCGGGCTTCGGCCTTCTCCTTCTCGACCGCCTCGGCGATCTCATCGGCACTGAGCTCGCCGGTGACATCGGCATCGATGGTGCGCTCGTCGCGCAGCCCTTTCCTCTTTCCGCTGACGCGCAGGCTGATGCCCAGCGCGACGACGAGAATGAAGACGATGGCCAAAACGATGAGCAAGATGATCGGCTGATCCATTGTTCTTCCGTCCTCCTTTGAGCACCCGCGGGTCTGCCCACGGCACTCGAGTTCCCGGTTCTCACCGGGCTGGTGTCATCTGTCGGTTCGCACCGGGTCCGCACGCCCGAATCGGTCGGCGCAGCTCCCGTCGCGATCGGCCTCGGTCGTGCGGGGCCGCTGTCGTCTGTGTGTCAGGAGCCCCGGCTGCCGAAGAGCAGGCCGGCGGTGGTCCTCCACCCGGTTCCCGACTCGGGGATCTTCCAATGGCGTGTGCGCGGCCGCACGGTGATGAGTGAGGGGGCGGCATGACGTCTGGGCTGCGGCCTGAGCACATACGAATGGTCACGGATCGCGGTCACGGCGGCCTGTTCGCGGGTCGCTAAGTGCGAGGTTCCGTCGTCGTGGCCGAAGAATTCGTGGACTTCGTCGTCGTAGCCGGTCCATTCCGCGGGCAGGCGGAACCGCTGCACATCCGAGGAGTAGCGCAGGCGGCCTTCGGCACGCAGGCCGGGCAGGGCGACGAGAAGGACGACGAAGAGTGCCAGAGCGAACGAGATCGCGAGTCCGACGATGACGACCAGTACTGCATTCATGCCCTCGAGCCACCTCGCAGATCAGCAGCCTCGGCCATGGACGTCTCGCTCCTCACGTTCTTCGAATACCTGTCTTCCGAGCCAAGTCTATAGTCCCAGAACACGACAATTGTGTTCCGCCCCCGCATGGCACTTGGAGAATTCCCTGAGATCCTCCTGGGCATCACCGACAAACCGGCCTGTGGCCACGGCGGACCATGCGATCGTCGGGAATCGGACTCAGGGGATGCGCTGCGATATGACTTTCGACACCCCGTCGCCGTGCATCGTCACGCCGTAGAGCGCATCGGCGATCTCCATCGTCCGCTTCTGGTGGGTGATGACGATGAGCTGCGAGGAGTCCTGCAGCTCTTCGAACACGGTGAGCAGGCGCGAGAGGTTGAGATCGTCGAGGGCGGCTTCGACTTCGTCCATGACGTAGAACGGGCTCGGCCTGGCCTTGAAGATCGCCACCAGCATGGCCACGGCCACCAGCGAGCGTTCCCCGCCCGAGAGCAGCGACAGCCGTTTGACCTTCTTGCCCGCGGGTCGCGCGTGGACGTCGACACCGGTGGTGAGCATGTCGTCGGGATCGGTCAGGCTCAGCGCCCCTTCGCCGCCGGGGAAGAGCCGGGAGAAGATGTCCTCGAACTCGCGGGCCGTGTCTGCATAGGCTTCCGCGAAGACGCGTTCGACATGCTTGTCGACCTCCTCGACGAGCTGCATGAGGTCCTTGCGCGAGGCCTCGATGTCGGCGATCTGCTTCTCGAGGAACTGATGCCGCTCCTTCAGGGCCTCGTACTCCTCGAGCGCAAGCGGATTGACCGTGCCGATGCGCTTGAGCGAGGCCGCCGCCTGCTTCTGCCGCTTCTCGACCTCGGGGCGCACGTACGGCCGATCCTCCACGCCCTCCTCGAAGGAGGGCACGGACAGGTGCGGTCCGAATTCGTCGATGAGCCGCTCGATGCCGAGCCCCGTCTCCTCCTCCGACCGATGCGCGATCTCCTCGAGCTTCAGCCGGTACCGCTCCTTGGCCAGCTCCGCCTCGGCGGCGGCGTCCTTGAGCTTCTGCAGCTCGGTCCTCGTCTGACCCAATTCCTCGCCGAGGCGGCTCTTCTCCTCGCGCAGACCGCCGCGTTCGTCGACGAGGAGCTGGATGGCCTCACCGAGTTCGGCGACTGTGTCCGTCGCGAGCGTGACCGCGTCGGCCGCAGTCTCGGCGATGAGCAGCGTCTGGGCGGCCGCTCGCTTCTTCTTCGCGATCGTGCGCTGCGTCTGCTCCCGTGCTGCCTCTTCGGCCTTGGCCGCCCGCAGCAGGGACTCGACCCGGTCGCTCAAGAACCGCGCCCGGTCGGTCGCGGACTTGTGGCTGATGCGTGCTTCGACGAGGTCCTCCGAGGACTGTGAGACCTCGGCGCTGAGTTCGTCCCGCCGGGTGGTGTCGACGACTTCGTCGACCTCGGCGGCGCCGGCGAGCGCAGCCTGCGCGGCTTCGGCTTCGCTGCGGGCTGCGTCGAGGCGGGATTTGAGCTCCGCCGCGTTCTCCTCAGCTCGCTGCAGGCGCGTGCGGGCGACGCCGATCTCGCCGGTGATGCGCGAGACCTCTTCGGCGGCGGCCATGATCTTCGCATCCGAGGAGTGCAGTGCGTCCAATGCCGCAGCCGAGTCGTGACGGGCGGTGGCCAGGCGCGGTTCGAGCTCGGCGAGTTCGGCGTCGATGCTCACGGCGCGTTCTTCGAGTGCGGTGATCGTCGCCTGCGTGTCCTCGAGGGCGGTCTGGGAGGCCAGGCGGGTGCCCGAGGCGGTACGGGCGCGGCTGATGCGGGTGGCAGAGAGCACCTCCCCGTGCGCAGTGACGGCGGTGAGATCGGGGCGGGCGGTCGTCAGGGCGACCCCGGTGCGGGCATCGGGGACGCAGACCACGGCGTGCAGGGACTCATCGAGCAGCGTCTGCAGTTCGGGGACGTCGCTGCTGACGAGATCGCGCAGCCAGGTCAGCGCTCCCGCCTCGGCATCGGCTCCGGGCAGGCTCGCGAGGTCGGGAAGCGCGGCAGGGCTGTCGCCGCCCTTGCCGCCTGTCGAGCGTGCGCCGCCTGTCGAGCGTGCGGCGACGGCATTCGCCCCGGAGGGCACGGTCAGGGACACGTTCGTGTCCTCGCCGAGGTGGTCGAGCACGGCCAGCGCGACCTCAGGATTGTCGACGATGACACCGGAGACGGTGGTCGACAGGGCCGCTGCCGCGGCCATCTCGTAGCCGGTGGTCACGCTCAGACGTTCGGTCACGGCCGTGCCGACTCCGGGCAGGTCGGCATTGACGATCTCTTCGAGGTCGGCCTCGAGCGCCGTGCCCAGGGCGAGGGCTTCCGCGCGGGCCTTGGCCGAGGACAGTTCGGACGCCGTCTGCGCCTGTCTCTCCTGCAGCTGTGTGCGTTCGGCTTCGAGCTGCTCGAGGGTCTCCTGAGCAGATTCGTAGGCGGAGTCGAGTTCGGTTTCGCCGGCTTCGACGTCTTCGACTCCGGTCTCGGCGGCCTCGAGTTCGGTGCTGCGGGCGGTGATGCGCTCGGTGACGGTCTCGATCTCGGCCTGGTTGGACTCGATGCGGGTCGTGAGGTCCGTGATGCGCTCTTCGGCCTGGGTCAGCTTGGACACGAGCGCCGATCGGTTCTTCACCGCCTCGGTGATGGCGATCTGTGCGGCCTTGACCTCGTCCTCGGCACTGCGCAGGGCTCCGGTCAGCTCTTCCTTCCGCTGCTGGTTGGCATTCAGGGCGGTCGTCGTCTCGGTCACTGCCGCCTCGGCGTCGGTGAGCTCGGAGCGGAAGCGTTCGGCTTGGGCACGCAGCTCATCGGGTGACTTCGATTCGCGGCGGCCGAGGCTAGTGACCTCCGAGAGCAGGTGCGAGCGTTTGTCCTCGGCTCGTTGGGTCAGCCCCTGGGCGCGGACGATCTGGGTCTGGGTCCGCGATTCCGCGGTCCGCTGAGCTTCGAGCTCGGCGTCGAGACCGGAGAGACGGGTCTCGATCTCGCTCAGCCGCGCCTCGGTGCGCATCCGCCGGTGGTCGAGGTCGGAGATGCGATCACTGTGGTCCTCCCCCTCGGTCGACGAGGCGAGCGAGGACTGCATCCGCACGGCGTCGTCGGCGAGCAGACGAGCGGTGGCGTCGCGCAGGGTGGCCTGGACGGTGGCGGCCTTCGCCGCGGCTTCGGCCTGGCGGCCCAAGGGTCCGAGCTGCCGGTTGAGTTCGCTGCGCAGGTCGGTGAGTCGGTCGAGGTTCGTCTGCAGGCCGGTGAGCTTGCGCACCGCTTTGTCCTTGCGCCGACGGTGCTTGAGGACGCCAGCGGCCTCTTCGATGAAGCTGCGACGTTCGAGCGGGTCGGCATGGAGGATCGCGTCGAGGCGGCCCTGACCGACGATGACGTGCATCTCCTTGCCCAGGCCGGAGTCATTGAGCAGCTCCTGGATGTCGAGCAGGCGGGCGGGAGCGCCGTTGACCGCGTATTCGGAACCGCCCGTGCGGAACAGGGTCCGCGAGATGGTGACCTCGGTGTAGTCGACGGGAATGGCTCCGTCGCTGTTGTCGATGGTCAGGGTCACCTCGGCGCGGCCCAGGGCCTGCCTTTTCGAGGTTCCGGCGAAGATCACGTCGTCCATCTTCCCGCCGCGCAGGTTCTTCGCGCCCTGCTCCCCCATCACCCAGGACAGGGCGTCGACGACATTGGACTTGCCCGAACCGTTGGGACCGACGACGCAGGTGATCCCCGGCTCGAACTTGAGAGTCGTGGCCGAGGCGAAGGACTTGAATCCACGCAGGGTCAGGCTTTTGAGATGCATCGTGGAACCCAGCATATCCGTCTCGCCCGCGTGAGACGGGCTCACGGGCGGTCGGAATGCCGCAATCGCCGCAGAATTCTGCGAACTCCCTGAAATTTTGGTAGGCTCGCTCTTCGTGCGTGGGAAACCACGCTGTTCCTCCGTAGCTCAGTTGGCAGAGCATTCGACTGTTAATCGAAGGGTCGCTGGTTCGAGCCCAGCCGGGGGAGCTGGAAGAGGCCCTGCCGCATGCGGCAGGGCCTCCGACATGTCGCCGCGCTTTGACAGCGGTGAAGCACAGCCGAGGCGGCGAAATCGTGCGCGTGAGTCGAAATTCCCGCAATCTTCGCCCGATGTCTGCCAAGACCATGGACGAGAAGCGTTCGAGTGCAGTCGGCTCGGGCCGCTTCGGCAGCCAGTCCGATGCCGTCCACCCAAGGAAGGAATGCCGAGGAGGGAGTCTGTTCTCGTCACAGTCACGAGCAGCGATTCCGTTCGGCAATTTCGAGTATGAGCAGTGAACACACAAAGATCCAGGAGCTCATCGAGCACCTGAAGAATCCGACGACGAAGCTGAGACCTTTCAGACGAGAAGGTCTCGACAAGGTCGTCTTCTTCGCGGCAGGCGTCCTCGCCGTCGCCTTCGTCGCCTGGGGATTCGTCTCTCCCGAGAGCCTCGGCGCGGTGGCGGGAACGCTGCTGACCGGGGTCATGGACAACTTCGGATGGCTCTTCGTCATCGCCGCCACGATCTTCACGATCTTCGTCATCGTCGTGGCCATGAGCAGTTTCGGGCGCATCCCACTGGGCAAGGACGATGAGAAGCCGGAGTTCAAGACCTCATCGTGGATCGCCATGATGTTCGCCACGGGCATGGGCATCGGACTGGTGTTCTCCGCGGTCGGCGAGCCTCTCTTCTTCTACATGTCTCCTCCCCCGAACACCGTCGACGGCTCCACCGCCGAGGCGATGGGCACATCCATGGGCACCACGCTCTTCCACTGGACCCTCTACCCGTGGGCGATGTACGCCATCGTCGGCCTCGGTGTGGCCTACGGTTCGTTCCGCCTCGGGCGTTCGCAGCTGTTCTCGTCGATGTTCACCCCGCTGTTCGGCGAGCGTGCGGTCAACGGCGTCGGCGGCAAGGTCATCAATATCCTCGCGATCCTTGCGACCCTGTTCGGCTCGGCCTGTTCACTGGGTCTGGGTGCCATCCAGATCGGCGGCGGCATCGAGTCCGCGGGGATCATGTCCGAGGTCAGTTCCCCTGTCCTCGTCATCATCATCGCCATCCTCACCGCGGCCTTCGTCGCCTCGGCGGTCTCCGGTGTGGAGAAGGGCATCCAGTGGCTGTCGAACATCAACATGGTGCTCGCGGTCATCGTCGCTCTCATCGTCTTCATCGGCGGACCGACGCTGTTCATCCTCAACGTCATCCCCTCCTCGGTGGGCTCGTTCATCCAGGATCTGCCGCAGATGGCCTCGCGCACCGCGGCCAATGGTGAGGGTGTCAACGAGTGGCTGTCGTCCTGGACGGTCTTCTACTGGGCATGGTGGGTGTCATGGTCGCCGTTCGTCGGTCTCTTCATCGCACGAATCTCGCGCGGTCGCACGGTGCGTCAGTTCGTCACCGGCGTGCTCATCGTCCCCTCTGTCGTCTCGACCATCTGGTTCGCGATCTTCGGCGGCGGTGCGATCGGCATCCAGGAGCGTGCGGAACGCGGAGAGGGCACGGTCAAGGCCCTGGCGAAGATCGTCGACGGCGAGCCGGATATCAATATGGACACGATCCTGTTCGATCTGCTGGGCGCCCTGCCGCTGCCGAACCTGATCGCGATCATCCTCATGATCGTCACGGTCATTCTCATCGCGATCTTCTTCGTCACCGGTGCGGACTCGGCCTCGATCGTCATGGGCACCCTGTCCGCCAACGGCATGCAGGAGCCGGGCAAGGGCCTCGTCATCTTCTGGGGCACCGCGACCGGTGCCGTGGCTGCGGTGATGCTCTTGGCGGGCGGTTCCGATCCCGCCGAGGCGCTCGACGGTCTGAAGAACATCACGATCGTCTCCGCGCTGCCCTTCGTCATCGTCATGCTGCTTCTGTGTGTGGCGGTGTGGAAGGACCTGTCGAAGGATCCGCTCATCATCCAGGAGCAGCTGGCCGCGCACGTGCTCGAGACCTCGGTGGCCACCGCGGTCGACGAGTACGACGGCGAGATGTTCGGCCTCGAAACCTCGGAACTCCAGATCGACACCGAGGACGACACGGAGGCGGACACAACCCAAAAGTGACCCCTCTTACTACCTGACGGCGGCCCAGCAACCTCGCGCGAGGTTGCTGGGCCGCCGTCAGGTGTTTTGGACGAAAGGATCTGCTCGGATGAACATGATCATCAGACGCGAGGGAAAGGTCTCGATCACCGTCGGCTGGATGCTCGTCGTCATGGCACTGCTGGCGGTCATCGTGGCGATCGTTCTGGCGTTCGTCATCAATACCTGGTTCCTCCTCATCCTCTTCGGTTCTCTCATCCTGCTCATCGGGGCCGGAGTGAACTTCCGGATGGGTTCGCGGGCACGATTGGAGATCACTCCCGAGGAGTTCATCTGGTGCGGCTTCGTCGGTCGTGCGCATCGCATCGGGTGGCGCGATCTCGACCGGATTCTCCTTCCGGCTCCTGGTTCTCGTCCGCGACTAGTCGCGGCCGCACGTCTGCGGGACGGTTCCATCGTGGAGATCAATGCCCTCTGGGTCTCCCCGACCAACCCCGCAAACCTGTTCAGCCCACCTGATCTGTCCCAGGAGCGCAGAACCCTCGTCGATGGCCATCGGGCGTTTCTCTCAGGCATGTCCAGGTAGTCCGGGCTCGGCGCCGGTACTGTAGACAGATGTGACCGGCCCTGCGCCGCTGAACCACGGAGACAAGAAGGGCACCACGGATGCACATCGCCGATGACATCGCTGCTATCCACGAGCACAGGGACAGTAGGCTCTGCGTCCTCGCCGGCAACACGGATGACGAACTTTCGACCGAGGCCTCAGCAGTTCTCAACCTGACTCTGCCGACACACCATCCCAGTCCGCGCCGGCCCTTGGTCAGCGTCATCGGGGATCAGATCAGCGTGGCGCTGCTCGTCCTCGACGGTGAGCGGACGCAGCACACTCTGCACATTCACACCAGCGACCGAGGACTGCTCGTCATCGGAGACGACAAGGCTTTGAAAACCATCTCACGCCACCTGTCGGTCGACTCGGACGAGGATGTCTGGTCGGTTCTCGTCGGACTCATCCTCATTGTCGCGCGTCGCTGCGAAGAGGCCCTCGAAGAGATCGATGACGAATGTCAGGAACTGGAGTCACAGGCAGTCGGGTATGCGTCATCACCCAGGCGCCGGTCCATGGGACGACTGCGCGCGGAACTGTTCCGGATCGGTGAGACCCAGGCGGCGCAGAAGAATCTGCTGTCGGCGGACGAAGAGCTCGCGCAGAGCCTCGGCGAGGATCAGCAGCGCCTCATCGCCCGTGCGGCGACGGCCTTCGGCGCGAACCATTCGATGACCACTCGCCTCTACGCGATGCTCGGCGATGTCCTCAATGAGCAGGACAGCGTCGTGTCCGAGCGGCTGACTCTCGTGGCGACGATCTTCCTGCCGCTGACTCTGGCGACCGGGTTCTTCGGCATGAACTTCCAATGGATGCTCGATCGCCTCGGCAGCCTGCCGGGGTTCATCATCTTCGGGCTCGTCGTTCCCGGCGTGCTGACCGTGGCGACGCTGTTCTTCATCCGCCGCCTGACCCGCACGTCCTGAGTACCTGCCGCACTTGCCAATCGGCCCCCTCACCGGAAGCGGCTCTTCGCACCGCCAGGGCCGGTGGCAGATGCCCCGCACCGCTGACTGCTCCTCTGGAACCGCCTCGGCTCACATGCCGAAAAGGGTCGGGATCGCGATCGGTCCGATTCCGAAGACGGTGACGACCGCGGCAAGCATCAGCAGGAGCAGGTCGTATTCGGGGCCTCCGGCCGATGCCCAGTACGTCGAGTGCCATTTGAACACGTGCAGGCAGGTCGTGATGAGCATCAGGATGATCACGCCGATGCCCGCCCACTGGGCGAGGACGCCGGTCGCGAACGAGACCGCTGCAGCGAGTTCGGCGATCGCGACGAACCACGCGGTCGGGACATTCAGTCCGTCGGCCTTGGCGAACCGCGGAATGTCCTTGGCCTTGACGATGAATTCGCGAACGAACGCCACTGCCAGCAGAGCGCGGACGAGCAGGAGAAGCACCCCTGCGACGATCGTTGGAACCGTGAACATGAGCGTTCCTCTCCGAGTCAGTGCCGAGCCGGCGATCTCTCGCCCGAGTCTACTCACTCGGCATGCCTCACCGTAAGCAGCTCTTCAGAGCCTCACACCGGTACGCAGACTCGGGAGCGGTGCGAAGAGCCGGTCACGGTGCGAGGTGAGGCAAACAGTGACTGATGCTTCGAGGCGACGCATGTACCGTCTCAGACCTACGGTCTTTCACCCAATCGGGCCCTCGATAGCTCACCCCTATCTGACCGGCGGCGATCCTTTCCAGCCGGGCTCCCCGAGATTCGCCCCTACCGGTACCGCGGGGGCTTCTGGCAGATGGGGCAGAAATGCGTACCCCGGCCGCCGACGGTGATCTTCTCGATCGCGGCCCCGCAGCGTACGCATTCCTGTCCGCCGCGGCCGTAGACGAGCAGCGCCCGATCGAAATACCCTGATTCGCCGTTGACGTTGACGTAGAGACTGTCGAAGCTCGTCCCGCCGACGGCCAGGGCGTCACCCATCACCGTCGCTGCCGATTCGAGGACGGCGACGAGGCGGCTCTTCCGGGTCCGCGCAGGCGTCGCCAGGGGGTGCACGCCGGCCCGGAACAGGGCCTCGTCCGCGTAGATGTTCCCGATTCCGCTGATCAGCGTCTGGTCGAGCAGCGCGGCCTTGATCGCCGTGCGCTTCCTGCCGAGCTCCGCCACGACGATCTCCGGATCGAACGCGGGCTCCAACGGGTCCGGAGCGATATGGATCGCCGAGGCGGGGACGAGACGACCGTACCCGTGCACAAGCGGTTGGACACCGATATGGCCGAAGATCCGCTGGTCGACGAAGCGCAGTTCGCGATCGCTGTCGAGGTGCAGGACCGCACGAGTGTGCCGATGGATTTCCTCACCGGGTGAGTGGATGCGCAGCTGACCGCTCATGCCGAGATGAAGGAGAATGCCGAGCTCAGGACCGGCTGAGAGCCCGACCTGCTCACCGAGGCTGAGCCACATGAACTTCCCGCGCCTCTCGGCACCCAGGATCCGGACCCCGGAGACCGCGGTGGCGAAGGCGTCGACGGCAGAAGAATCGATGCGACGCCGGGACGTCGTGCCCAGGATTCGGGGGTCGACCACCTCGGCGCCGGTGATCGTGGTTCCGGCCGTCCATTCGTCGACGCCGCGGCGGACGCTTTCGACCTCGGGAAGCTCAGGCATGTTGCTCAGGCATCAGCGTCGGCCCCGAATACTCAGCGCCGGTAGTCCGGGTAGATGGTGCGGATGGCCTTGACGGCGACCTCGGCGGCGGCGGCTTCGGCGGCCTTCTTCGAGGATCCGTCGCCCGCGCCCCAGCTGTTGTCGCCGAGCATCGCGGCGGCAGTGAAGACCATCGCGTGGTCCGGGCCGGATGACGTGATCTCGTAGCTCACGGCTCCGAGGTCGAGGTCGGCCGCGGCCTCCTGCAGGGTCGTCTTAAAGTCCATCCCAGCGCCGAGGTTGACCGCATCGTCGAGCATGCCGTCGATGAGGCGGTGGACGAAGGCGAAGGCGACCTCGCGTCCGCGGGAGACGAAGGTGGCGCCGATGAGGGCCTCGACGGTGTCGGCGAGGATCGAGTCCTTGTTCCGACCTCCCGTGAGCTCCTCACCCTTACCCAAAAGGATGTGCTCGCCGATGCCGTGCTTGCGCGCAATCGACGCCAGGGCACGGGTGTTGACCACGGCCGAGCGCATCTTCGCGAGCTGCCCCTCGGGCAGATCCGGGTTGTCGTAGAACAGCGACTCGGTGGCCACGAGGCCGAGCACGGAGTCGCCGAGGAATTCGAGGCGCTCGTTGGTCGGGATCCCGCCGGCTTCGAACGCGAAGGAGCGATGTGTGAGAGCGAGACGAAAAGTCTCGGGATCGATGTCGATCCCGAGACTCTTCTTCAGTGCTGCTGTGGTGTCTGTGTCCACAGTGTCAGACGTCAGCGACCTTGCGGCCCTTGTACTCGAGGTACAGCGGGGTGCCGGCTGCGTCTTCGACGACCTTGGCCTGGTGAGGGCGCGAGTACACAACGCGACCGTTCTCCACAGTCTTGACCAGGTTCGGAGCCTTGGCCTTCCACTGCGAACGACGGTGGCGGGTGTTGCTGCGCGACAATTTACGCTTCGGAACAGCCACGTCTAGCTCTCTTTCTTCTCATCCAACAGATTCTTCAATGATGCGAACGGCGATTCGGATTCGTCATCGTCCACCTCGAGGTCCTCCCCCAGGGTGTAGCTGAACTCCTCGCTCTCATCCCGTGAGGGATTGAACGGCAGAGCCATCACGACGGCGTCTCTGATCGCGGGCTCGAGGTCGAGCTGATCCCGGTCGATGACGTAGGAGTCCTCGTCGCCTTCGGCCTGCTCATAGACGTACATCTCCTGGATGTCGACATCTATCGGCAGCTCGATGGGCTCGAGTGTCCTCGCGTCTTCGCCGCGGGCCGTAGCCGAGACTGTCCCCGACACGTAGATCCCCTCCGACACACTCTCGAACATCAGCTCGAGCGTCAGTGGTGAACCTTCCGCAACCCCGATCACTTCGATCTTGAGATCCGCTGGAGCCGACAAGGTGGTGTTCACCCGTTCCCACTCACCCGGATGACCGAGCAGTCCCATGGATCTGAGATCATAGACGAATTCAGATCTGTTCTTCATGCCCCGTCCTCCTGGTGCGTTTGAGGATGTCGCTCCTGCGTTCACACGCGACTCACCATTCTAATCATCAACGCCCACCATTACCAATCGGGTTCGCCGAGGCGGCCGAGTGTTCCTGCTCACCTTCGCCGTCCCGGTTGTGCACCGGACCGTTCCCCGCGCGCTCACCACTTCTCGTGCTGGTTGCGCCAGGTCACTCCCCCGGCGAGCACGAGCAGTGCCCCCGAGATCGTGAACACGATCCCGGATCCGGCAAGGGCGGTGAGCGCCGAGGCGGCCGAGGGGATCGCGACCTGGCTGAGTCGGTTTCCCGCCAAGCGGATCGAGAGCACCGCCGCCCGGTTCGCCGGGTCGGCCAGGGTCGACACCCACGTCATCGTCAGCGGCTGGGTGAGGCCGAAGCAGAAGCCCGCGATGGTGAGCAGGAGGGCCAGCGTCCATGGCTGGCTGAGCGCGGGGATGAGGACGACGCTCAGCCCTGCCACCGCCGAGGCGGTCCACAGCAGCGAGAGGTTCTTCCACTTGCGCGTGAGGTAGCCGATGAAGAGCCGTGAGATCACCGAGGCGAGCGTCCGCAGCGCGAGCAGCCAGGTCACGAGGGTGACGGACAGGCCGTTCTGCTCACCGATGAGCGGCAGATAAGCCGTCATGAGGTCGACGGCGGCGAGCGTGGCCATCGAGGCGAAGATCGCAGGTTTCATCCCCCGCAGCGACAGCAGCGTCCACGGGGCCTGCGCGCCTTCGGCCGCCTCGGCGCGGGAGACGTGCGGGGTGAGCCCGCGGAGCATGACGATGACGGCGGCGATGAGGGTGAGCGCCGAGAGCCCGGTCATGAACCACAGCGCGTTCGTGATGTGGGCGTCCCCGGCCGTGGCGTCGGCGATCATGCCGGCCACGGGCAGGCCGATGGTCTGCCCGATCGAGACGCCGAGGGTGAGGTGCCCGAACTTCGCGGTCAGCTGCGAGGCCGTGAAACTCTGCGGGATGAGCGCCTGGGAGGCCACGGTGGTGAGCAGCTGGCCGAAACCGAGGCTCATCGTGGCAAGGAGGAGCACGCCGAGGTTGGGCGCGATCGCCGCGAGCGCGACGGGCAGGATCGACAGCACCGTTCCCGTCCACAGCACCGCCGTGGCATAGCCCCGGTCGACGAGGCGGCCGACGAGGAGAGCCGTGAGTAGAGGGACGAGGGAGTAGCAGGCGGTCATGAGACCGAGGACGACTCCGGATCCGCCGAGTTCGAGGGTGCGGTAGGAGATGAGGACGCGCACACCGTTGTAGGTGGCGTGGGCGATGATCGTGTGGATGACGAGGCCCGTGAACCAGGCCCTGTTGGCTGGAGCTGCCGCGCTCATCCCTCAGCGAGCGCCGTCGCCGGCATCGGTTCCGGTACTGCGCAGCGCCTCGAGCACCGAGGCGGGGACGAGCCCCTCGATGTCCCCGCCGTTCGCGTGGACTTCCTTGATGAGTGAGGACGAGACGTGTTCGAACTGGGGGTTGCCGGGGACGAAGATCGTCTCGAGTTCGGACAGGTGCTTGTTCATCAGCGCCATCGGCAGTTCGTAGGCGAAGTCCGTGCCCGAGCGCAGCCCCTTGACCACTGCCGGGGCGCCGATGGACGTGCAGTAGTCGACGAGGAGGCCGCCGGAGACGATGTCGATGCTCACGTTCTCGACGCTGCGGGTCCGCTCATCCTCATCGAGGGAACTCCGGATGAGATCGGCGCGAACCTCGGGGGCGAAGCGTCCGGCCTTCGAAGGATTGTGGACGACAGCCACGACCACCTTGTCGAAGAGGCGAGAGCTGCGGGCGATGATATCGAGATGACCCATGGTGATCGGATCATAGGAACCGGGACAGACGACCTTCATGCCCCCATCGTATCGGCAGCCCCGGCTCAGACGCCTGAGGGTCCAGGTCGCTAGCCGGCGACGGCGAGTCCGACACCGGTCGTCGGTGCTCTCGCTATTGCACGCTCACCCCTACTGCGAGCTCTCCCGGAGACGCAGCCACTGGTCATCGACGGACGCCTCGCCCTCGCGGCCGCGAACCACCCGTGCCTCAAGCCCGTCCTCGGGATCGTGCAGACGAGAGGCCGCCTCGGCCATGATCCGGGCCAGGACGGTCAGGGAACGCGACTCCTCCCCCGCGGCGACCGCCTCGGCGAGTTCCCGGTGGCTGTCGATGAGGTCGCACCTGACCTCGTACCCGCGCTCATCGGACAGCGACAGCAGTCTGGTGTGAACCATCGAGACCTTCATGAGATCGCTCAGTCGGACCGACCCCGAACTGGCGACGAGCGCATGATGGAAGGTGAGGTCGGCGTCGCCGATGGTGCGCGCGACATTGTCCTCGATCGCCCGCTCCAGCTCAGTCAGCGCAGTCGAGATCCTGTGCACGGAGCGCCCGTGGCGGATGATGAGTCTGACCGCCTGCGATTCGATCGCCTCGCGGACGGCGTAGACGTCGTCGATGTCGGACGCGCGCATACGGCTCACGTGCACCCCGCGTCCGGGAGCGTGCGTCATCACGCCCTCGCTGATGAGCCTCTGCAGCGCCTCGCGCAGGGAGGGCCGGGAGACGACGAGGAGTTCGGCCGTGCGCACCTCGTTGATGGACTGACCGGGTTCGAGCGATCCGCTGTAGATGGCATTGCGCAGCTGGTCGGCGATGAGGTCGATCGTCGACGATCGGACCACTCTGCGCAGGACCGGCAGTTCGGAAGTCGGAGGGTTCGTCACGATCACGATCATATAACGTTGTCAGACAGTGTGACATTCGGACAACATCAGTATTGAATACTGTCCATGAGACGCACGTCACGATGGTGTGTCGAAGTTCGACGAAAGGGACAGCTATGAAATCCATCAAGGGACTGGCCACAGCGACCTCGATCCTCGCGCTGACGCTCTCGCTCGGTGCCTGCGGAGGGGGCGACTCGGACAAGTCGACCCTGCAGAAGGCCATTGACGACGGAAAGATCACTGTCGGCTTCGCCGGTGAAGCTCCGTACAGCTTCGAAGAGGGCGGTGAGCTCCAAGGTGCCTCCGTGTCCCTGGCGAAGGCCGTGTTCAAGGAGCTCGGCGTCGATGACGTCGAAGGCGTCAACACCGAGTTCGGTTCGCTCATCCCCGGCCTCAACGCCGACCGCTTCGACGCGATCTCGGCCGGCATGTCGATCCTGCCTGACCGCTGTGAACAGGCCGCCTTCGGTGATCCCGAGTTCATGTACACCACCGCCCTGATGACGAAGAAGGGCAAGCAGGACGGGATGAAGAACCTCGACGATGTCAAGAAGAAGGGCGTCAAGCTCGCGACCATGACCGGTGCCATCGAGTCCGACTACGCGAAGGACCTCGGCATCAAGACTCAGCAGGTCGGCACCCCGCAGGACGGTATGGACGCCGTGACCACCGGTCGCGCCGATGTCTTCGCCCTCACCGCGATCTCGCTCAACTGGATGGCGAAGAACAACGCCGACGCCGGTGTCGAGGTCAGCGATTCCTTCGTCCAGGAGATCGACGGAGTCCCGCAGGTCGGCGCAGGGGCCACGGTCTTCCGCACCGATGACGACGAGCTGCGCGACGAGTGGAACAAGGGTCTGGAGAAGATCGTCTCCGATGAGAAGTCCTACCTCGATGCCGTCGGCGACTACGGGTTCACGAAGGAGGAGCGCCCCGACGGTTCGATCACGACCGATCAGCTGTGCAAGGGCGAACTTCCCACCGCTGATTCCTGAGTCGGCACTGTAGTCACGCACCATGGACGACAATGTCTCAACGCTGCTGAACTTCCTCCCACAGCTGTGGGAGGGAGTTCAGACAACTATCATCCTCACGGTCGCAGGCAGCATCGGGGCCGTGATCATCGCCCTCATCCTCGGACTGACGATGACCTCGCCGAACGCCTGGCTGCGCATCCCGGCCCGCATCATCGTCGAGTTCTTTCGTGGCACCTCACTGCTCGTGCAGCTGTTCTGGCTGTTCTTCGTCCTGCCGCTCTTCGGCTTCGATCTCGATCCGATGGTCTGCGGCATCGCAGCGCTGGCGCTCAACTACGGAGCCTATTGCGCCGAGGTGGTCCGTTCCTCGATCAAGACCGTGGCCCCGGGGCAGTGGGAGGCCGCGATCGCGCTCAGCCTCTCCCCCACTCGCCGGATGATCCGGGTGATCTTCCCGCAGGCCTGGGCGCTCATGATCCCGTCGATCGCGACCCTGCTCATCCAGCTGCTCAAGGGCACTGCGGCCGTCTCCTTCATCACGCTGTCCGATCTCACTGACAAGACCGGTCAGCTGCGCCAAGCGACCGGTGACACCTTCTTCTCCTACTCTGTCAGTCTCATCATCTACTTCGTGCTCGCCTGGCTGCTCCAGGAATTCATGAACTTCCTCGAACGCAGAGCCACGGCGGCGCTGGGCCGCAGACGTCCGAATTCGCGCACCGACCGCCGCGAAGCCAGACGCCTCGCTCGCGCAGACGCCGCGCGCCGCGACCGGCTCGCCTCTCACACGGCCGCCGGTGAAGGCGCCAACCACGGCACCGGCACGGATCCCACCAAGGGACCCTTCCCCGGTCAGGGAGGTGGCCTCTGATGTGGAATTGGGAATTCGCCGCTGAGGCGCTGCCGATCCTGCTCCGCGGATTCGTCAACACACTCATCGCGACAGTCGTCGGCACCGTCATCGCCGCGATCCTCGGACTCATCCTCGCTGTGGCCATCCGCGGCCTGCCGCGTTGGATCAACTGGCTCGTCCGACTCCTCGTCGCATTCATCCGCAATACCCCGCTGGTCGTGCAGCTGCTGTTCGTCTACTACGCGTTCGCCGACATCCCGGGCCTCGTCAATGTCCCAGCCCTTGTCATCGGCTTCATCGTCATCGGCATCCACTATTCGACGTACATGTCCGAAAGCTACCGGGCCGGCATCGATTCGGTGCCGCCGGGCCAGTTCGAAGCGGCGACCGCGCTGTCGCTGCCGCCGGTGCGTACTTTCACCGCGATCGTGCTGCCGCAGGCGCTGCGCGCGACCATCCCTTCGCTGGGAAACTATGCGGTCGCGATGTTCAAGGACACCCCGTTCCTCTTCGCGATCTCCGTCGTCGAACTCGTCACGGCCGCGAAGGAGTTCGGCGGTTCGACCTTCGCGTATACGGAAGCCTTCACCCTGGCCGGAATCATCTTCCTCGTCGCCAGCTACCCGACCTCACTGCTCATTCAGAGATTGGATCGACGCCTTGCCACCTACTGAGAACACCCCAGACACTCCTTCCTCCTCGGCCACCCCCTCCGGGCCGAATACCTCAGCCTCGGCGACCCCGGCGATCGAGTTCAAGGACGTGGAGAAGAGCTTCGGGCCCACGACCGTGCTCAAGAACCTCAACTTCACCGTCGCACCCGGCGAGCGCGTCACCCTCATCGGGCCCAGCGGTTCGGGCAAGACGACGATCCTCCGGCTTGTGATGACGCTCGAGGAGCTCACCGGCGGCTACATCTTCGTCGACGGCGAACCGCTGACCTTCGAGGAACGTGACGGCAAACGCGTCGAGCTGCCGAAGAAGCGCACTCGCGAGATGACCACACGCATCGGCATGGTCTTCCAGCAGTTCAACCTGTTCCCGAACATGACGGTGCTCGAGAACATCATCGAAGCTCCCGTCCACGTGCTCGGAACGTCCAAGGACGAAGCGGTCAAGGAAGCCAAGGCCCTGCTCGCGAAGGTCGGGCTCTCGGACAAGGCCGATGCCCACCCGACCCGGCTCTCCGGCGGTCAGCAGCAGCGTGTGGCCATCGCCCGCGCATTGGCGATGAGCCCGGAGATCCTCCTCCTCGACGAGGTCACCTCGGCGCTCGATCCGGAGCTCGTCGGAGACGTGCTCGGGGTGCTGCGTGACATTGCGGAGACCACGGACATCACGATGCTGTTGGTGACCCACGAGATGCAGTTCGCCCGCGACGTCTCCCACCGGGTGATGATGTTCGACGGCGGTCAGGTCCTCGAGGAGGGTCCGCCCGACCAGATCTTCAACAACCCGAGCCACGAACGCACGAAATCGTTCCTCTCCAGCGTGCTCTGAGGCCCGAACACTTCACTCCAGCTTGGTGGAACTGCAGCAGCTCGGCGCATGGACCAAGCTGCTGCAGTTTCACCAAGCTAGCGTGTTCTAGTCCGTCTCCCCGACGAGCTGGACGAAATGGACTGCGGTTTCGCCGAAGGTCTTCGACCGGAACACTTCGAGCCCGACCGGCATCGTCGGTTCCGGTGAGCGTGCGGCGCGTTCGATGATGACGATCGACTCCATGTCCAGGTGTGCTGCCAGGCGGCCGAGGATCTGCGTCACCGCGTCCTCGCCGAGCGGGTACGGCGGGTCCATGAACACGAGGTCGAAGATCCGCGCCTCGGGGTGCTCGGATCCCGGCAGCCCGGCGAGGTATTGGAGCACGTCGCCGGCGTGGACGTCGACGGAGTGGTCGAGGCCGAGTTTGTCCGCGTTGGCCTGCAGCGAGCGGATCGAGGCGAGCGAGGAATCGACGAAGTCGACCTGCGCGGCTCCGCGGGACATCGCTTCGAATCCCAGGCCCCCGGATCCGGCGAAGAGGTCGAGGACGTTCGCGGCCTGCAGCACCCCGTAGCCCTCGAGCATCGAGAACAGGGACTCTTTAACCCGGTCGGAAGTGGGCCGGGTGTTCGCCCCCGATGGGGAGGACAGCCTGGCTCCCTTGTGCGCTCCGGCGATGATTCTCATACCTGCCTCCTCAGCCTGCTTCGATGAAGTGTGCGTCGTCCTCGGGCAGGACACGACGGATGAAGGCGCGCAGCGCGGGCACCGCCTCGAGTGAGGGGTCGACCGCGACGATCTGTTCGGCGACTGTCTTCGCTTCTGCCACGATCTCGGAATCGCGGAGGATCGACAGGTGCCGCAGTGAGGATCCGCCCCACTGGGAGCCGCTGATCACGTCGCCCTCGCCGCGGGAGTCGAGGTCGTATTCGGCCAGGGCGAAGCCGTCGAGGGTCTCGGCCACTGCCTGCAGGCGGGCGTAGCTCTCGTTGTCCTCGCTCAGCTCGGTGAGCATGAAGCACATGGCCGCACTGCCGTCGCGTCCGACGCGTCCGCGCAGCTGGTGCAGCTGGGCGACCCCGAAGTTCTCGGCCTCGGCGATGACCATCATCGTCGCCCGCGGCACATCGACGCCGACTTCGATGACCGTCGTCGACACGAGGACGTCGATGTCTCCGGCGGAGAAGTCCTTGAGCACCTTGTCCTTCTCACCCGTCGACATCCGCCCGTGCAGCAGCCCGAACCTCGTTCCTGCCAGCTCCGGGGTGTCCTCGAGCTTGCGGCTGAGGTCCTCGATTCCCTGCTTCTGACCCGTAACCTCACCGGTCTCCGGGTCCTCGATGTCGCTCGGTTCGATTCGGGGGAAGACGACGAAGACTCCGCGTCCCGCCTCGATCGTCTCGCGCATGAGCGCACGAACGCGGGCGAACCAGGCAGGCTGGGCGACGATCGGCACGACGTGGGTGGCGATGTCCTTCGGCCCGGCGGGCATCTCGGTCAGCGTCGAGACGTCGAGGTCGGCGAAGACGGTCATCGCGACGGTGCGCGGAATCGGGGTCGCCGACATCACGAGCGTGTGCGGGGTGGTCACTCCGCCCTTCGCACGCATCGCCTCACGCTGCTCGACGCCGAAGCGGTGCTGTTCGTCGACGACGATGAGGCCGAGGCTTTCGAAGATCGTCGATTCCGAGAGCAGCGCATGCGTGCCGACGACGATGTCGATGTTCCCCGTGGCCAGGTCGAGGGCGAGCTCGCGCCGTTCACGTGCCGGCATCGACCCGGTCATCAGCGCCACCGTCACCTGGTCATCGTCGGAGAGCAGGGGCGAGAGCGCCATCTGTTCGCCGAGGAGGCGCTGGATCGAGTGGAAATGCTGGGTCGCGAGCACCTCGGTGGGGGCGAGCATGGCCGCTTGGGCGCCCGAATCGACTGCGGTGAGCATGGCCCGCAGCGCCACGAGGGTCTTACCGGAGCCGACGTCGCCGTGCAGCAAGCGGTGCATCGGCTGGTCCCTGGCCATGTCCTCACCGATCTCCTCACCGACCGTGACCTGCGAGGGGGTGAGTGTGAAGGGCATGGATTCGTCGAAGCGGCGGCTCTTCGGACCACGGGTGAGCAGGGGTGTCGCCTGGACGGCGGCGAAGGAGGCCTTGCGGGAGGCGAACTCGGTCTGCAGGGCCAGGGCCTCTTCCCACTTCCACCGCTGCCGGGCCCGTTCGACGTCCTCGATCGTCCGCGGCTTGTGCATGTCCTCAAGCGCGGTGCGCAGATCCGGCAGATCGAACTTCTCCCGCAGGCCCTTCGGCAGCGGATCCTCGAACTCTTCGGAACCGGCGACACGCAGCAGCGTCTTGATCGCACCCCACAGGCGTGACTGCGCGATCTTCTTCACCGCCGGGTAGATGGGGAACGGCGAGTTGAGGTCGTCGGGCGTCCATTCGTGGTCGTCCTCGGTGCGGTTGAGCCAGACCGGCGAGGCAAGGGTCAGCTGCCCCCGATACGACTCGACCTTGCCGCCGAAGACCACGGTCAGCCCCGGGGTCAGTGCTTTCTCCAGCCAGTGCTGATTGAAGAAGGCGATCTTCATCGACTGCTGGCCATCATGAACGATGACCTCGGTGATCGTGCCGCGTCGCTGCTTCATCCGCCGCGTGTTCACCGAGATGACCTCGGCCTGGATGATCGCGGTCTCCCCGAGCGGCAGGGCTCCGAGCTCGGTCCTCTCCCCCGGCACCAGGTACCGTCGGGGGAAGAACCGGAACAGGTCGGTCACCGTATGCACCCCGCGTTTGGCGAGGTTCTTCCGATCGCCCGGCCGGAAGTTGTCCTCGAGTCGGGTCGTCATTCGACCCCCATGATCACGAGCACGCCGGAGTCCCGGGCATCGATGTCCTGGAAGTGGACGTTGTCGTGGGACTTCGCGATCCACCCGCGCAGGTGCTCGAGCACCTCGGGTGCGCAGTCGGGTCCGTGGACGACAGTGAGCAGCTCCCCGCCCGCGCCGAGGAGCCGGTCGGCGAGCTTCTCGACCAGCGTGGACAGCTCCGTGCTCTGCGTCTTCGCCTTCCCCTCGATGTAGACCCGGTAGAACTGCGCCGGATGTGCTCCACCGACAGCCGAAGCCGTCGCGCCCGCCGCGCGGTGAGCAGGTTCGACCGCCGAGGCGGCGCCGTCCACCGCGTGAACCCGTTCGTCGATGACCGGCAGGGCCCCCGTCGGCGGGTTCGCGGCGAGCTGCTCGGCCGAGAGGATCGTCCCCACCCTGGTGCCGGCCGCCGCTTCGGTCATGTCGGCGAAGATCTCCGCCGCCGGGGCGAAGGGATCGTAGACGGCCAGAGCCGAGAGCAGGGTGGCCACGTTGCGTGAGCGCACGACCTGCGCCCTGAATCCGGACAATGCCTTGAGCGCCGAGGTGGAGCTGGGCACGACGATGACCTCACGGTCCTCGGCGGCGACGATCTCGGCGATCGATTCGGTGAGTTCCTCGACGGCCGGGGTGAGTGCGGTGGCCCCGTTGAGCGCGGCATGCATGAGCAGTCCCGTGCCCTGGACGAGGGCGATGAGCTTCGTCTCGCCCTCCTCTTCGTGGAGGCGCAGATCCTCCATGTCCAAGCGGGCGATGCCGGATTCGCCGAGGTGGTCGATGACGGCCGCGGCGGCCGTTTCGTCGGCGACGTGGACGTGGACCTTGGTGCCGTTGATGACGATCGAGGTCCCGCCGAGGCGGTCGAGTTCTCTCGCGAGTCCGTCCGGTGGAACGGTGGCGAGAATCGCGACGATCTCGAGTTCCTCGGCCGTGGCTTCGTGGAGGATGCGCGGAGCGCGGGAGACCTCGGTGAGCATGGAGTCCTGAGGGGTGCGGCCGGTGACGGTGGCGTAGAGGAGGTCGAAGAGTTCGACGATCCCGGTGGAGCCGGCGTCGACGACCTCGGCTTCGCGCAGCACCGTCAGCTGACCGGTGGTCTCGCGCAGAGCCGAGCGGGAGCGTTCGCGCACGGCCGTGATGACGGCCAACAGGCTCTCACCGTCATCCGCGTGTTCCCGGGCCTCGGTGGCCATGGCGTCGAGGACGGTGAGCATGGTGCCGTCGACGGGTCGGGCGACGGCGGCGCGGGCCCGGTCGGAGGCGGTCTCCAGGGCAGTGGCCATGGCGTCGGCGGTGGCGACTGTGACCCCGGCCAGTGCGTCGGCCACACCTTGGAGGGCGACGGCGAGGATGAGTCCGGAGTTGCCGCGGGCTCCTCGTCCTGCGCCGGCGGCCAGGGCGGCGACGACCTGCGGGAGGGTGACGGGTCCGGTGAGCTCCTCGACGGCGAGGTAGGCCGAGCGCAGCGTGTGGTACATGTTCGTGCCGGTGTCGCCGTCGGGAACGGGGAAGACGTTGAGCTCGTCGATCTCGGTGCGATCCTTGCGCAGCCGGTCGACCGCCCGGCGGGCCCATCTGGCGGCCAGGCGACCGTTGAGGCTGATGGCGTTGCTCATGTCACTTCCCGAAATGGCTGAAACCGCTCGTCGGCACGGCTGTGCCGTCGAGGCTGACGTCGTGTCCGGAGCGGACCTCTCCGATCCTTCGCCAGCCTACTCCAGGGCTCTGACTCGGGCGTGCCGACGCGGCGAAGCCGTGGTCTTCTCCCCCGCCCAGGACCCAGGACAGTGCGAGACTCTCCACCTCAGTCGCATCGTTTGTGCCGGCCGCCCCATCCGCGGCGTGCACGCCGCTGCTGTTGGAACCGCCACGACGGGTGCGGGAGTCGAGCATATACTCGGCCGCGGGCAGCAGCGGGTCGATGAGCCCCTGGAGTGCCGAACGGTCGAGGTCGATGCCGACCCCGGAGGCGTCGGCGATGCGTGCGAGGTCCGTGCTCAGCCCGTCGGAGACGTCGATCATCGCCGAGGCGGCTGGCAGGGTGCACATCGACGCATAGTCCGGTTGCGGTGCCAGTTGGGTATCGATGAGGGCCGCGAGATCGGGGGGTGCCGTGTCAGAGCGCAGCCCTGCGAACAGCAGCTCGAGTCCCGCGGCGGCCCTGCCCACGGTGCCCGCCAGGTAGACGCCGTCTCCCGGTGCAGCTCCCGAGCGGAGAATCGCTGTCGTCGACCCCGCACCGCCCACACCGGACGCCCCGGTCCCGGCAGCAACGGTCCCCAGCGCCGTGATCGCCACGACGATGAGGCCTGATGAGGACAGATCCCCGCCGATGATCGGTACGTCGCGCTCGAGCGCCTGACCTGCGCGGGACGCCTCGGCGACGATGCCTGAGAACAGCGCTTCGAGGTCGGCGATGTCCGTGTCATCGGGCACGGCCAGGGACACGAGCAGTCCGTGCGGCACCGCGCCCATCGCGCACACGTCGGCGAGGTTCTGGGCCGCGGCCTTGCGCCCCAGCTTTCCCCAGTCCAACCAGTCGCGGGTGAAGTCCTCGTTCTCGACGAGCATGTCCGCCGTGGACACGAGGTCTCCGCTGGGCCGGGTCACGGCTCCGTCGTCTCCGGGTCCGACGATCACCTGGGATCCGCTCCGGTTGTGGGTGAGCATGCGCCCCAGAACGTGTGATTCGCCAAGTTCGGACAGTCGGGTCATGGCTCAAGGCTATCGGGAGATACGGTTGTCCTATGAGATCTCGCCCTGCCTCGACGCGCCGCGTCTCATCTTCGCCGTGTGGCGCCTCGACTTCGTCGCTCAGCGCTTCGGCTTCGCCGCACCGCACCCGACGAGAGACGCGCCGCCCGCGCACTCTCGCCGCCGCCGCCGTGGCCACTGTGCTCGCCGGCGTCGCACTCTCGGGCTGTTCGCGCACGGTGATCGTCGACCCGGCCAAGGATGCGGCGAATCCCGAGTGCGCTGACATCATGCTCACCCTGCCCGATGAGATCTCGGGAGCGAAGGCACGCACCACCTCGTCGCAGGGCACGAAGGCGTGGGGGGATCCGAACATCGCGGTGCTGCGCTGCGGTGTTACGCCGCCCGGACCGACGACCGATCAGTGCGTGAGCGTGAGCGGGGTCGACTGGATCTCGAAACCGACCGACGATGACGATTCGACGTGGATGTTCACCAGCTACGGCCGCACGCCCGCCGTCGAGGTGCTCGTCAACCGCAAGGCCGAGTCCGGCAATGATGTGCTCGCCGCGATCTCACCGGCACTCGCGAAGATCAAGCCCGACGAGAAGTGCGTCGGCGCCGACGACCTCGAGGGCTAGCCGCGCCCGCTCACTTCGCGCCCGCTCACTTCACGCGGGCGTGATCGACCAGGGCGATGGAGATGAGTTCGGCGATGAGCTCGGAGTATTCGAGCCCTGACTGGGCCCACATGAATGGGTACGCCGAGGTGGGGGTGAACCCGGGCAGCGTGTTGAGTTCGTTGATGAAGACCTCGCCGGAGTCCGTGACGAACGTGTCGACGCGAGCCAGACCCGTGCAGTCGAAGAGCCGGAACACCGAGGCAGCCAACTCCTGCACCCGTGCCGTGGTCGCCTCGTCGAGTGTCGCCGGGCAGGTCACCTCGGCGTCGGCGAGGTCGAGGTACTTCGCATCGAAGTCGTAGAACGCATGATCCCCCGACACACTGATCTCCCCCGGAGAGGACGTGCGCAGGTGTGAGTCGTGGAGGGACCCGAGCACGGCGCATTCGACCTCACGGCCGTTGACCTGGGGTTCGACGATGACCTTGGAGTCGTGTTCGAAGGCTCCGACCAGGGCCGCTTCCAGACCGTCGGCCGAGGCGACCCGGCTCACTCCCATCGACGAACCCGCACGGGCGGGTTTGACGAACACGGGCAGGCCGAGGCCGGCGACGCGGGATTCGACGTCGGCTCGGTCCGCCTCCCACATCGTCTCGGTGACGAGCTCCCAGTCGCAGGTGGGGATTCCGGCGTTGGCCATGAGCGACTTCGTATAGTGCTTGTCCATGCTCGCCGCCGACGAGAACACTCCGGAGCCGACGAACGCGGTGTCGCTGATCTCGAAGAGCCCCTGCAGAGTGCCGTCCTCACCGAAGCGGCCGTGCAGCAGCGGGAAGTACACGTCGACGGTGCCGAGTTCGGAATACCGGCCGTCGGCATCACGGTGCAGCAGCGGTGCGCCGTTCGCGGAGATCGGCGGGATCACCTCGGTGCCGTCGTCGGTGACCTCGGGCATCGCCTGTGGGTCGAAGCGCATGTCCGCCCAGTCCTCGACGATCCGCCACACCCCGGTCTTCGTGATCCCGATGGGAAGGACGTCGAAGGCCTCGGTGTCGATGGCGCCGATCACGCCGGCCGCGGTGACGCAGCTGACGGAATGCTCGCTCGATCGTCCGCCGAAGAGGACTGCGATGAGAGGCCGGTGATCGTTGTCTGCCATGCGATTCCTTGCTGTGTGTTACTCCCGCGAACTGAGCCGGACACGGGGTGCGCACGATCTGAGGGCGAGTGCGCGGACTGAAGAACTCTAGCTCACTTGAGCTCGAAGGTGCACTCCAGCCAGGCCCGTCCGATCGCCTTGAAGAACATGTTGAAACCGGCGAAGGCGGGAGTGGCGGAGTCGTCGATTCCCAGCGGCTCACCGAGTGCAGTGACGATGAAGAAGTAGCGGTGCGGACCGTGGCCCTCCGGAGGTGCGGCACCGACGAAGCGCGGTTCGCCGGCGTCGTTGCGCAGGGTCACGGCACCGGCCGGCAGCAGGTTCGCGCTCGGGTCGCCGGCGTTGGCCTCAAGGCTCGTGACCGAGGCGTCGAGGTCGGTGACGACCCAGTGCCAGAACCCCGACCCGGTCGGGGCGTCGGGGTCGTAGCAGGTCACGGCGAACGCCTTCGTCTCCTCGGGGAACCCGGACCAGGACAGCTGCGGGGAGATGTCCTCACCGCCGGGCACACCCATCGCACCGGAGAGCTGCGGGCCGGTGAGCACACCGCCGTTCTCGATGTCGGTGCTGGTCAGCGTGAAGGTCGGGAGTTCGGGAAGGTTAAAGAACGGGGAATTCGCGCTCATGGCTGCTCCTTTGGCGGTGGTCCTTCGTGCTTACGTTTCCGAGACAACAGCAATCCTGCCAGTTCGTCAACCTGCAGTCTGCCGGCGAGCACCGCGCATACCGCCTCGGTGATGGGCAGGTCGACGCCGTAGCGTTTGCCGAGCGCGAGCACGGCCGGGGCCGACTTCACGCCCTCGGCCGTCTGCGAGGTGTGCGCGATCGTCTCCTCGAGGCTCATCCCCTCTCCGAGGTGGCGCCCGAAGGTGCGATTGCGCGAGAGCGGGGACGCACACGTGGCGACGAGGTCCCCGAGCCCGGCGAGCCCGGACAGGGTGTGGGCTTCAGCACCCATGGCCGCGGCCAGACGAGAGGTCTCGGCGAGTCCGCGGGTGATGATCGAGGCCTTCGAATTGTCGCCGAGCTTCTGACCATCGGCGATGCCCACGGACAGGGCGATGATGTTCTTGACCGCGCCGCCGAGCTCGACGCCGACGACGTCGGTGTTCGTGTACGGACGGAAGTACGCGTTCGCACTGATCTCGGCGACCACCTCGGCGGTGGTGATGTCGGCCGAGGCGACGACGGTGGCGGTGGGCTGACGATCGGCGATCTCACGGGCGAGGTTCGGTCCGGAGACGACGGCGATCTGGGAATCGGCGACCTCGGCGACCTCGGCGATGACCTCGGACATGCGCTTGCCGGTGTCGACCTCGATGCCCTTCATCAGGCTGACCAGCCTGACCCCGTCACGCAGGTGAGGCTTCCACCGCGAAAGGTTCTCACGCAGCGTCTGCGCCGGCACGGCGAGGACGATGACGTCGGCGTCGGTGACGGCGGCGATGTCGTCATCGGTGGCGCTGAGCAGCTCGGGCAGGACCCGATCGCCGAGGTAGCGCTCATTCGTATGGGAGGAGTTGATCTCCTCTGCGACCTCGGGCCGGCGTGCCCAGAGGGTGACGGGGAATCCGGCGTCGGCGATGACCGCGGCGTAGGTCGTCCCCCACGAACCGGCTCCGAGGACTGCGATCTTATCCACGCTCATTCGTCCGTCTCCTCAGTTGCGAATCGGGTCGGCAGCTCACGGCCGGAGAGGTCGGCGACCATGGCCGCGATCGTGTTCTTCAGCCGGTGGGAGAGTTCCCCCATGGTCGACTTCTCGTCCCGGTGGGACCACAGGTCCGAGTAGTCCAGGGCGGGCCCGAACTCGACGACGCAGTCGTGGCTGAAGGGCCTGAAGCGCAGACGCTTCTTGTCCCCGCGCGGGTAGATCTCGTTCAGCCCCCAGTGGGCGACGGGGATGATCGGCGCTCCGGTCTCCAGCGCCAGGCGGGCGGTGCCGGTCTTGAAGTGCTGGGGCCAGAAGTCCGGATCCTTCGTCAGCGTGCCCTCGGGGTAGATGACGACGGTCTCGCCCTTGGCCAGGGCCTGCTTCGCATACGCCAAGGAGTCCCCTGCCTGCGCCGAGGCACGGAGGACGGGGATCTGCCCGATGCGTTTGAGGATCGTGCCGAGGATGCCCGTGAACAGGGTGGACTTCGCGAGGAAGTGCGGCATCCGGCCGTTGCGTTTGAGCGCGAGGCCCACGAGGATCGGGTCGAGGTGGTTCGCATGGTACGCGGCGACGATCATGCCCTCTCCCTCGGGCGGGAGGTTGTCCAGGCCCTTCACGCGGATCCTCGTGGCCGTGCGCATCAGGCCGTAGGCGGCTGTGGCCGCGACGGTGCCGGCCCGGTTCTGCGACCGCACCGAGGCGGGGTCGAAGGAGACGAGTGCGTGATCGTCCACGTCCGCTTCGCGTCCGGGATCGTGCTCGGCCCTCATGCAAACACCTCGGCGCCGAGGCCAGTGAGCTTGTCGAGGAAGTTCTCGTATCCGCGGTTGATCAGCTCGATGCCGTGGACTTCGCTCGTGCCCTGGGCGGCGAGTGCGGCGATGAGGTGGCTGAAGCCGCCGCGCAGATCAGGCACGTCGATGCGGGTGCCCTTGAGGTCGGTGGGTCCCGACACGACCGCCGAATGCTGGTAGTTCATCCGACCGAAGCGGCAGGGGGTGCCGCCGAGGCATTCGCGGTAGAGCTGGATCTGAGCCCCCATGTCACGCAGGGCCTCGGTGAAGCCGAAGCGGTTCTCGTACACGGTCTCGTGGATGATCGACAGGCCTCCGGCCTGGGTCATCGCGACGACGAGGGGCTGCTGCCAGTCGGTCATGAACCCGGGGTGGACGTCGGTCTCCAGCGCGAAGGAGGAGAGCTTGCCGCCGGGGTGCCGGAAGCGGATGCCGGTCTCCTGGACGTCGAATTCGCCGCCGATCTTGCGGAAGATGTTGAGGAAGGTGATGAGTTCAGGCTGGCTGGCTCCGGAGACGAAGATGTCTCCGCCGGTGGCCAGGGCCGCCGAGGCCCAGGACGCGGTCTCGTTGCGGTCGGGCAGGGCGCGGTGGATGAAGCCGCGCAGGGTCTCCACGCCCTCGATGCGCACGACCCGGTCGGTGTCGACGGTGATGATCGCGCCCATCTTCTGCAGCAGGGCGATGAGGTCCATGATCTCGGGTTCGATCGCGGCGTTGCGCAGCTCGGTCACGCCTTCGGCGCGGACCGCGGTGAGCAGGACCTGTTCGGTGGCTCCGACCGAGGGGTAGGGCAGTTCGACCTTCGTGCCTTGGAGGCGACGCGAGGCCTTGAGCATGATGCCGCCGGGGGTCTTGTCGACCTCGGCGCCGAAGCTGCGGAGCACGTCGAGGTGGAAGTTGATGGGTCGGTCCCCGATATGACAGCCGCCGAGATCGGGGATGAAGGCCTGCCCGAGGCTGTGGAGCAGCGGACCGCAGAAGAGGATCGGGATGCGCGAGGAGCCGGCGTGGGCGTCGATGTCGACGATGGAGCCTTGGGCGACGTCGGCCGGATCGAGGTGGAGTTCTCCGTCGGGCAGGTCGCCGTCGGGCGCGGAGCTGACGCGCACACCGTGGAGTTCGAGGAGTCCGGTGACGATCTCGACGTCGCGGATGTTGGGCACGCCGCGGAGCACTGATGGGGTCTCACCCAGCAAGGAGGCGACCATCGCCTTGGGCACCAGGTTCTTGGCGCCGCGGACTCGGACGGTGCCGTCCAGCGGATTTCCCCCACGTACTTCGAGCATGTTCCTCCCTGTTTCCAACGTGCGATTCCGAGCCTGCGGAGACTCGGAGACGGTGCCCGAACTGTGGTTCGGACACCGTCTAAGACTATCGCAGACGAGGGGCCGTCATCGATTCGCCGAGGCGGCCAGTCGGCTTCGCGCACCGTGCGGGGTCGAGATGGAGGCCCCACCTCGGCGAGGGTTCAGACCTTCGCGGGCAGGGTCGTCGGTTTGAACGCGAACCGGGAGGATTCGTAGCCGACGATCTCGTCCTCCTTGGCCAGGGTGAGGCTGATGTCGTCGTGGCCTTCGAGCAGGCGCCAGCGCGTGTAGTCATCGATCTGGAAGGACACGGTCACCGTGTCGCAGGTGACCGTCTTCTCACCCAGATCGACGGTGATCGGGGTCCCCGGGTGGTTCTCGAGGATCTTCCAGATCAGTTCGATGTCGTCCTGGGCCAGCTGCGCCGCGAGCAGTCCTTCCTTGCCGGAGTTGCCGCGGAAGATGTCGCCGAAGCGCGAGGACAGCACGACCCGGAAGCCGTAGTCCTTGAGCGCCCAGACGGCGTGTTCGCGCGAGGAACCGGTGCCGAAATCGGGCCCGGCGACGAGCACGGAGCCGTTCGCGAAGTCCGGGTCGTTGAGCACGAAGTCGTCATTGGTCCGCCACCGGTAGAACAGGGCGTCTTCGAAGCCGGTGCGGGTGACCCGCTTGAGGAACTTCGCGGGGATGATCTGGTCGGTGTCGATATTGGATCGGCGCAGGGGAACGCCGACGCCGGTGTGGGTGCTGAATGCTTCCATGATCGGTGCTCCTTCGTCAGTCGTTCGCCGACACAGGCGTCAGGGTCAGGGACAGGCGCTCGTCGGCCCATTCCACAGGTTCGGCGTCCCGGGGCAGGTCGCTGACGTCGCCGGGTGAGGACAGGGTGCCGCGCACCGCGGTGGCCGCTGCCACGAGCGGTGAGACGAGGTGGGTGCGTCCGCCTTTGCCCTGCCGGCCTTCGAAGTTGCGGTTCGAGGTCGAGGCGCAGCGCTCCCCCTCGGCGAGCTGATCGGGGTTCATGCCCAGACACATCGAGCAGCCGGCGAAACGCCATTCGCCGCCGAAGTCCTTGAAGATGACGTCGAGGCCTTCGTCTTCGGCCTGGAGGCGGACCTTCGCGGAGCCGGGGACGACCATGAAGCGGACGTTATCGGCCTTCTTCCGGCCGCGGACCACCTCGGCGGCGGCGCGCAGGTCCTCGATCCGCGAGTTCGTGCACGAACCGAGGAAGACGGTGTCGACCTCGATCTCACGCAGCGGCGTGCCCGGGGTCAGCCCCATATAGGCGAGCGCGTTGGCCGCGGCGGCCTTGTCGTTCTCGTCGTGGAAGTCATCGGGGCTGGGCACCGAGGCCGACAGCGGCAGGCCCTGGCCGGGGTTCGTGCCCCACGTGACGAAGGGTTCGATGTCTTCGGCCTTGAGCACGACCTCGCGGTCGAATTCGGCGCCCTCGTCGGTGTAGAGGGTCTTCCAGTACTCGACGGCGGCGTCCCAGTCCTCGCCTTCGGGGGCGTGCGGACGGCCCTTGACGTACTCGAAGGTCGTCTCGTCGGGGGCGACCATGCCGGCACGGGCACCGGCCTCGATCGACATGTTGCAGATCGTCATGCGTGCCTCCATGGACAGCTGACGGATCGCGGAGCCGCGGTATTCCAGGACGTAGCCCTGACCGCCGCCGGTGCCGATCTTCGCGATGATGGCGAGGATGATGTCCTTCGCGCTCGAGCCTTCGGGCAGGTCGCCGTCGACGGTGATCGACATCGTCTTGAAGGGCTTGAGGGACAGGGTCTGGGTGGCGAGCACGTGTTCGACCTCGGAGGTGCCGATGCCGAAGGCCAGGGCCCCGAAGGCGCCGTGGGTCGAGGTGTGCGAGTCGCCGCAGACGACGGTCGTGCCCGGCTGGGTCAGGCCCAGCTGCGGTCCCACGACGTGGACGATGCCCTGGTCGGCGTCGCCGAGGCTGTGCAGGCGGATCCCGAATTCTTCGGCGTTCTTGCGCAGGGTGTTGATCTGCGTGGCCGAGGTGGGTTCGGCGATCGGCTTGTCGATGTCCCACGTCGGAGTGTTGTGGTCCTCGGTGGCGATGGTGAGATCGGGGCGGCGCACGGGGCGCCCGGCGAGTCGGAGTCCGTCGAATGCCTGCGGACTCGTGACCTCGTGGACGAGGTGGAGATCGATGTAGATCAGGTCCGGCGCACCGTCAACACCAAGTGAGACGACGTGATCGGCCCAGACCTTCTCGGCCAATGTGCGTGGCATGGTTCCTCCCGCCGGTACAGGGATTGCCTGTCCTTGCTCTGGTTCTGTGGTGATGCGAAGAAATCTACTCGCCCGTATCGCATTTCGAACTTGCATCTCGCCCACTGAGACGCGCACAATAGGTGCTATGACAAGCAATGGTAGCGGCGTCGGAGTCATCGACAAGGCCGCAATGGTTCTCTCCGCACTTGAGGCCGGACCCGCCTCTCTCGCCGAACTGGTGACGCTGACCGGACTGGCACGCCCCACTGCCCACCGCCTGGCTGTTGCCCTCGAATTCCACCGCATCGTCGGCCGTGATCTGCAGGGCCGATTCGTGCTCGGTCCGCGCCTGGCCGAGCTGTCCTCGGCCGCCGGGGAGGACCGTCTGCTCGCAGCGGCCGGCCCCGTGCTCGGGCAGCTGCGCGATCAGACCGGCGAGTCCGCTCAGCTCTTCCGCCGTCAGGGCGATCTGCGCCTGTGTGTGGCCGCGGCCGAACGGCCCGTGGGCCTGCGCGACTCCGTGCCGATCGGCGCGACCCTGTCGATGCGCGCCGGCTCTGCGGCTCAGGTGCTGCTGGCTTGGGAGGAGCCGGACCGTCTGCACACGGGACTGCGCGGGGCCAGGTTCTCCGCGACGATGCTCTCCGGCGTCCGTCGCCGAGGCTGGGCCCAGTCGATCGCCGAACGTGAGCGCGGCGTCGCCTCGGTGTCGGCTCCTGTGCGGGGACCGAGCAACCGTGTGGTCGCCGCCGTCTCGATCTCCGGACCCGTCGACCGTCTGACCCGTCAGCCGGGACGCCTGCATGCGAAGTCCGTCATCGATGCGGCCAGGACGCTGACCGAAGCCCTCGTGCGCGGCTGAGCCTGCAGCGTCTGATCATTCGTATGCGCGCCTGCGCACGCCCGCGGGCCTGGGGAACTCCTCCTCGGGCCCGCGGTCTGTACTATGACCCCATGATCGCCGCCCAGAGACGCAACATCATCGTCGATACGATCGAGCGAGACGGCGCCGTCTCCATCACCGCCCTGTCCGAGAGGCTCGACACCTCGGCCGTGACGATTCGTCGCGACCTCGACCAGCTCGCCGAGGAGGGGCGCCTCGTGCGCACCCATGGCGGTGCCGTGCTCGCCTCGAGCGCCCGGGAGTCCAGTTACGCGGAGAAGCTCGAGCAGGCGCTGGCGGAGAAGACCGCGATCGCCCGGGCAGCGGCGACCTATGTGCGCAACGGCGATGTCGTGGCGCTGGGCCCGGGTACGACGACGGAGCTGCTGGCGAAGGAGCTCGTGACCCGTTCGGGGCTGCGGGTGGTGACGAACTCCCTGCTCGTCGCCGAGGCCATGGTCTCCTCCCCCGACAACGAGGTCATCGTCGTCGGCGGCACCCTGCGACACTCGATCCGTGCCTTCGTCGGCGGCAGCACGGTCTCTCAGCTCCTCGGCCTGCGCGCTGACACGGTGTTCCTCTCCGGCAACGGCCTGGCCGCCGACTTCGGCCTCTCAACCCCGGCGTTCCCGGTCGCCGACACGGACCGGGCCATGGCCGCTGGCGCCGGCCGAGTCATCGCGCTCGTCGACCACACGAAGGTCGGCCTCCGAGCCTCGGTGCTTACTGTTCCGACCGATGAGATCCAGCACCTCATCACCGACGTGAACAGCGAGAATGCTGAGCTCGACGCGCTCCGCGCCGCCGGCGTCGAGGTCGAAGCCGTGTGAGGCCGGAGCAAACGATCAAAACTGTTCACGTTCGATCACTAGCGATCAGGCTCACAATCCTCTAAAGTGTCCACTCGGGGTGTCACACACCACACACAGCCTTGCGCTGACGCACTTTGCACGAATGCACTGACGCATATGGAGGAACCTTGGAAGCAATCCGCCTGGACGCACAGTGGATCGACTATCTGCTGATAGCGGTCTACTTCATCTTCGTCCTCGGAATCGGCTGGTTCGCCAAACGCGGCATCTCCTCGAGCATTGAGTTCCTCCTCTCGGGTCGGAGCCTTCCGGCCTGGGTCACGGCTCTCGCGTTCGTCTCGGCCAACCTCGGCGCCGTTGAGATCATGGGCATGTCCGCCACGGGCGCGCAGTACGGCATGCCGACGATGCACTACTTCTGGATCGGCGCGGTCCCCGCGATGCTGTTCCTCGGCGTGGTGATGATGCCCTTCTACTACGGTTCGAAGGTCAGATCCGTGCCGGAGTTCATGCGCAAGCGCTTCGGCACCGGCGCCCACCTGGTCAACGCCCTGTCGTTCGCGATCGCGCAGATCCTCATCGCCGGCGTCAACCTGTTCCTGCTCGGCACGATCGTCAATCGTCTGCTGGGATGGCCGCTGTGGATCGCCCTCGTCGTCGCCGCCGTGATCGTGCTCTCCTACATCACGCTCGGCGGGCTGACCGCGGCGATCTACAACGAAGTGCTCCAGTTCTTCGTCATCGTCGCAGCGCTTCTGCCCCTGACGATCATCGGACTCAATCGCGTCGGCGGTTGGGAGGGCCTCAAGGAGCGCGTGAGCAGCGACGGCATGCTCGGCGCCGAGCAGCTGAGCAGCTGGCCGGGGGAACAGCTCTCCGGCTTCTCCAATCCGGTGCTCTCCGTCGTCGGCATCGTCTTCGGTCTCGGCTTCGTGCTCTCCTTCGGCTACTGGACGACGAACTTCGTCGAGGTCCAGCGGGCCATGGCGTCGAAGTCGATCAACGCCGCACGGCTGACGCCCATCCTCGGCTCCTTCCCGAAGATGCTCATCCCCTTCATCGTCATCATCCCCGGCATGATCTCCGCGGTCCTCGTAACGCAGATGACGAAGTTCAAGGAGATCTCGTCCACCGCCGGCGAGGCGGCCGCGCAGGCGCAGACGGGTGTGACCTACAACGACGCACTGCTGCTGCTCATGCGCGAGGTCCTGCCGAACGGTCTGCTGGGCATCGCGATCGCGGGTCTGCTCGCCGCGTTCATGGCGGGAATGGCCGCGAACATCTCCGCGTTCAACACGGTCTTCAGCTACGACCTGTGGCAGCAGTACGTGGTCAAGGACCGCGAGGACGGCTACTACCTCAAGGTCGGCCGCTACGCCACGATCGGTGCCTGCATCGTCGCGATCTTCACCGCCCTCATCGCCGGCAACTTCTCCAACCTCATGGACTATCTGCAGACGCTGTTCGGCTTCTTCAACGCACCGCTGTTCGCCACGTTCATCCTCGGTATGTTCTGGAAGCGGATGTCCGCGACCGCCGGTTGGGTCGGTCTGGTCGGCGGAACACTCTCGGCCGTGGCCGTGTTCGTCCTCGCTGAGACCGGGGTGCTCGATCTGCCCGGTCAGGGTGCGGCGTTCCTTGCCGCCAGCACCGCGTTCGTCGTCGACATCATCCTCTCCGTCATCGTCACCTTCAGAACTGCGCCGAAGCCGGCCCATGAGCTGCGCGGGCTCGTCTATTCGGAGACTCCGAAGACCGACTTCGAGGATCTGGGCGAACCGAAGCCCCCGGTCTGGAAGCGTCCGGTGCCCATTGCGGGAGTCGCCTTGGTCCTCGTCATCATCCTCAATGTGACCTTCGGGTGAAGGAGCCAGTGAACACCATGAGCAAAGCAAACGAACTGACGAAGACCGCAGGTGCCTTCGACATCCGCAACTTCATCGGCATTCTGCTGGGGATCTTCGGCATCATCCTCACGATCGCCGGGATCGTCGGCTTCACGCCCGACGAGGCTGAGCGCACCGGGGGCATCGACGCGAATCTGTGGACCGGGATCGGACTCCTCGTCGCCGCGGTCGTCTTCCTCGCCTGGGCGAAGATCCGCCCGCTCCGCATCATCGAGGACACCGACGATGTCACCGGCACCGAGGCGGGGCCGAAGGCCGACTGATCGTTCAGAACCCCCGCTGGCCGACATACTCGCGCGCCGGCGGGGATTCTGCGCGCCGGACCCGCTCAGAGGCTCGCCATCGCCTTCGCCACCTCGGCGATGTCACCTGCGGGAATCGCCGTCGCCGCCTCGTCGAGGACGAGCAGGCGGGAGTTCGGGATCTCGCGAGCGAGAGCTTCCCCGTTGCCCACGGGAAAGAACGGGTCCTGCCTCCCGTGGACGACGAGCGTGGGCAGGCCGATGTCGGGCAGACGTTCGCGCCAGCGCGGTCGGCAGTCGAGCCGGGAGAAGACCATCCCGAGCTGATCGGCCATGTGTGCGGCGGGATCTGATGACGGCGATTTCCCATCGGCCGACCGTGTCCGCTGCCAGATCCGCATCGCGCCCCTGCGCGCTTCCTCGGGATCATTCCCGAGCACCCGCGCACCTTCGGCGGCATGATCGGCGACCGCATCGATGTCCGTCCACTCCGGCATCGTCTGCGAGAAGAGGCGTCCCATCGCGGCATCGTCATGATCGGGCAGATCCTCGTCCACCGGGCCGGGTGCCACGGGGCGGGACCCGATGAGGGTGAGCGCAGAGAAGGCACCAGGATGATCGAGCGCGGCGACCTGGGCGACCATGCCGCTGATGCCGATGCCCGCCAGGTGTGCGGGAGCGCTGCTGAGGCAGGCGGCAAGAGCCGCGGCGTCGGCTGCGAGATCGCGCAGCGTGTAGTCAGGGGCTTCGGGGTTTCCGCGCGTCGATGCCCCGGATCCGCGCAGATCGCAGCGCACGACATGTCGCCCGCGGTCGGAGAGTGATTCGCACAGGGCGTCCGGCCAGGACAGCATCGTCGGGGCGCCGAGGCAGAGGACGGGTGGCGCGGTCGACTCGCCGAAGCGCTCGAGGCCGAGTACGACTCCATTGACCTCGCACGTGTCCATCATGGCCTCCTCATCGAGTTCGGTTCAGAAAAAGAACCTCGATTTCAATGATGAACCCATGAGGGTGGTTGGTCAATAGTCGCCGGTCAGCCGATGGCGGTGGACCGATGGCTGATGGCCGTCGGCGGGCTCTCAGTCGAGGCGTCCGGCACCGGGGCCGGCGCTGACGGCGAAGATGTCCGGCGCACGGTATCCGCGTGCCGCGAAGTCATCGATCACGGCGGCACTGACCCGATCGACGGCGTCATCGTCGATGAGCGCGATCGCCGAGCCGCCGAAGCCGCCGCCGATCATCCGCGCCCCGATGGCCCCGGCGCCCATTGCGGCCGCGACAGCGGCATCGAGTTCGACGCACGAGACCTCGTAGTCCTCGGACAGAGAGGTATGGGAGGCGAGCAGGAGGTCGCCGATGCCGCGGATCCTGCCGCCGGCCTCGGTTTTCTGGTCCGCCGCTTCAAGCAGGTCCACCATGGCATGCACACGGGCGTTCTCGCTGAACACGTGGCGCACCCGTTTCTGCTGCTCCTCGGTCAGACCGCTCAGATCGGTCGTGTCGTCGACCTCGCGCAGGCTGTCGACTCCGAAGATCGCGGCGACGTCTTCGCACGTCTTTCGCCGTACCCCGTAGCCGCTTTCGCTGTGAGAGTGGGAGACGCGGGTGTCGATGACGAGCAGCTTGAGGCTCTCTCTATCGAGGTCGAACGGGATCTGCCGGGTGCGCAGGTCGCGGCAGTCGAGGAAGAGCGCGTGCCCGTCCTCGGTCATGATGGAGGCGGCCTGGTCGACGATGCCCGTGGGCGCTCCGACGAAGTCGTTCTCCGCCCGCTGAGTGAGCAGCGCCTTCTCCGCATCACTGAGTCCGAGACCGTAGACATCGTCGAGCGCGATGAGCACCGCCACCTCGAGCGCATGCGAGGACGAGAGTCCAGCACCGACCGGCACCGTCGATTCGATGTAGAGGTCGAGGCCGCCGACGATCGTCCCCGTCGTCTTCCTGATCTCGTCGACCACTCCTGCAGGGTGATTGAGCCAGCCTCGCAGCACTCCCGGTGCGAGTTCCTCGGCCGTGAACTGGCCGGACAGCCGGAGCCCGGAATCGTCGCGATGGTCCGAGATGATCCGGATGCTCTCAGCGCACAGCGGCGGCTGTGCCGTTCCGCGGTCAGGCTCTCCTACCTCGGCGCTGTGTTTCTCGGGTCGTCGTCCGATCGCGATATGGACGGCACGGTCGATGGCGATAGGCAGGACGAACCCGTTGTTGTAGTCGGTGTGCTCACCGATGAGGTTGACCCGGCCGGGGGCACGAAAGCAGCCGAGCGGCTCGTAGCCGAAGAGGGTGGTGAATTCGGCCGACAGGCTCGCGGCACTCGGAGCAGAGGACTGGTTCATCGGTCGCCGCCTTCGCTCGTGGTCGTCGTTGCAGCACGCTCGGTCGCAGCATTCCCGCTCGCCACGCTCCCGGTCGCCGCGCTCTCGGATGGCACGTTCACCGCGCGCAGCCGGGCCGCGGTCTCCTCGGCGGAGACGTCGCCGACGAAGGCACCCATGGCCGCTTCGGAGCCGGCGAGGAACTTCAGCTTGCTCTCCGCTCGTCGCGGGCTCGTGATCTCGAGGTGGAGCCATTCGGCGGATGCGTCCGGGCTGTTGACCGGGGCCTGATGCCAGGCCGCGATGTAGGGGGTGGGTGTCGGGTAGAGACCGTCGATGCGCTGCAGGATCTCGGGGTAGACCCAGGCGAGATCGTCACGTTCGGCCTCGTCGAGTTCGGCGAGATTCGGCACCCGGCGATGGGGGACGACGTGGACCTCGATCGGCCAGCGCGCGGCGAAGGGCACGAAGGCGGAGAAGTGCTCGGACCGAACGATCATCCGCTCCCCTGCACCCTGTTCGAAGTCGAGGACGTCACCCATGAGCACCCGACCGGTCTCAGCATGATACCGCTGAGCGCGGGCACTGGTGATGGCGGTGTGCGGGGTGACATACGGGTAAGCATAGATCTGTCCGTGCGGGTGGTTCATCGTCACCCCGATCTCCTCTCCCCGGTTCTCGAACACGAAGACCTGTTCGATGCCGGGAAGCGCCGACAGCTCGGCGGTGCGATTGGCCCAGGCGTCGATGACGGTGCGCGCCCGGGTCAGCCCGAGGCCGGCGAACGATCCCTCGTGCTCGGAGGAGAACACGACGACCTCGCAGCGGCCATAGGCCGGGGCCGTCAGCGCGGAGGAATCGAATCCTGCCTTACCGGGAGCCGCCTCGGCGAGGGAATCTGCCGAGATCGGCGCGGCGGGAACATCGCCGAGCCCGGGCCCGAGCGAGGGGAATCGGTTCTCGAAGACGACGACGTCGAAGTCGGCGGCCGGGATCTCGGTGTGGCGGCCGGGTGTGGACGGGCACAGCGGGCAGTCGGCGGCGGCGGGCAGGTGCGTGCGCGACTGGCGGTGCGTGGCCACGGCCACCCATTCCCCGGTGAGCACGTCGAAGCGGAGGGTGCCGCTGTCGGGCCGGGCTTCGCTGGGACGCGGATCGGCATCGATCGTCGGGGTCGGGGAATCGGGGTCCTGGAAGAACAGCACCTCACGGCCGTCGGCCAGACTCGAACGGTGATGTGTCGCTGCCATCAGACCTCCCAAAACTGATCATTTTCGATCATAATGCTAACATCTGACGCCCTCGGAGCGGGCGTTGCGCGTAGAATATCTGCAACTGCGCTTCCCACCCCGACCCGCTTGCCGCCGCCGATCACGGAGACTCATGACCACCTGCATCGAACTCGCCCGTGATGAGTCCTCGGCGGTCATCTCCCCCATCGGCGCGAGCCTGGTGAGCTTCACCGTGGGCGATCGCCCGATCGTGGTGTCGATGGAGGCCTTCGACGGGGCCGTGCTCGCTCCCTGGCCGAATCGGATGGACGGCGGTCGCTTCGACTTCGACGGCATCGAACATCGGCTGCCGATCACTGAGCCCGAGCGCGACACTGCTCTGCACGGGTTGGTCGCCGACGTCGATTGGACCGTGGCCGAGCGCACCGAATCCTCGGTGCGCCTCGAATACGCGTTGGCCCCGTCGGAGGGGTATCCGTTCCCGTTCTCCCTGTCCGTCTCCTACGACCTCGCCGAGGCCGGGCTGCACATCAGCGCGAGTGCTGTGAATACGGGGTCGGTACGAGCCCCGTTCGGGTTCGGCTTCCACCCCTGGCTCTCCCCCGGTGAGGGTGCGGATGCGGGTGCGGGTGCGGATGCGGCGGCAGCCGAGGGTGATGCCGGCGCCCCTGTCCACTCGGCCGACACGAGCGCCCCCGGCTTCGTCGACGACGCTCAGCTCCTCATTCCCGCCACCACCTGGTACGAGACCGATGATCGACTCATTCCGACGGGGCTGCGCCCGTTCGATGACGGCACGGTGATCCCTGCCGATCACGTCGCCGATGAATCCGCGTGCATCATGTGCAAAGACTTCCGGGCGCTGCGATCGATCGGCGGCGCCGTGCTCGACGATGCCTTCGGCGCTCCTCGCCGCGGGCCCGACGGATGGTCGCGGGCTCGACTCAGGGGCGCCGATGACTGTGAGATCATCATCGGCATGGGGCCGGAGTTCCGCACCTGGCAGGTGTGCACCGGGGACGGGCTCGACCCGGAAATGGCGCGGCGAGCGATCGCCATCGAACCGATGACGTGCCCGCCGAACGCCTTCGCCGCTGGCGAGCCCGGTGAGGACTTCGACGCCGTCGGCCCCGGTGAGGAGCTCAGCGTGGCCTGGAGCATTTCGCTGGAGACGAGCGGCGAGTCCGCTGATGCTGGCGCTGATGGCACCGAGGGTGCCGGTGCCGATTCCAATGCCGACACCGATGGAGCTGCCTGAGTCGTCGCTTGGAGTGCGCAGCCAACATGACAGTGAACCTTCCTCGGCAGGTGGCGCCCTGATAGGTTGCGAATACAGGCAGTTTTCCAGCCGCTGCATTCCGCCCGGACTGCAGACCATTCGCGAGAGGGGCGACCATGTCGACACCGCAGAACCCGAACGACCCGACCTCAGGCCGGCCAGACCAGTCCGAGTCGAACCCCGGCGCTCAGGAATCCTCGGTCCCTGATCACGGGGAGGATCAGCCCATGGCACACGACCCGCAGGACGCGTCCTCGCCGCAGTCCACCGGCGAACAGCCCGACGCGACCCAGCAGGGACACAACGACTACGGGCAGACCGGCCAGACCGCTCAATATGACTACTCCCAGCCGGGCCAGGACGCTCAGAACGGTTACCAGCAGGGAACCTACGACCCCAACGCTTATCAGCAGCAGACCCATCAGCAGGGCAGCCAGCAGGGCGCCTACGCTCAGCCGGATGCGTATCAGCAGGGCGCCTACCAGCAGGGGTACAGCCAGGCCGACGGCTACCAGCAGGCTTACGCTCAGCCCGGAGCCTACGGTCAGCCCGGATACGCTCAGACCCCGCAACCCGGAACCGGAGAGAAGGGCTTCTTCAAGTCACTCTTCGATTTCCGCTTCGACAGCTTCATTGCGGTCAAGTGGGCCGGCTTCATCTACATCATCGCGATGATCGTCGCGGCTCTGTCCTACATCGGCACGATCGTCGCCGGCATCAGCGCCGGCGTGGCAGCCGGTTCGGCCATGGCGTACTACAGCAACGGACCGAGCTTCAATATCCTGCCGCTGATCCTCGCGATCGTCTTCGGCTGGATCATCCCGGCCCTCTGGGTCATCGGAGTCCGCCTCGTCCTCGAGCTCATTGTCTCGAACATCAAGACGGCCGAGAACACGAAGAGGATCGCCGACTCCGTCTCCCGCTGAGTCTCGCTCAGCTGAGTCTCGCTCAGCCCGTTTGTGGGCTGCACAGAAGTGCCCACGTGCAATCACTGCGCCGAGGCGAATCGCTGATTTCAGCGGTGCCGCCTCGGCGCATCCAGCTGCGATCGACTGCGCACACCGCAACTGTGCATCGAAAGTGCGCGTGCCCCCGCATTTGTGCCCTACGCGTGCACTTCTGGCCTACAGTGACCCACCGCACCCCGCGCCTCCGGCCCACACACGCCGGTGAATTAGAGTGAGCCCCGCACCGAGAATCGATGCGGGGCTCAACCGTACCCCCGAGCAGATTCGAACTGCCGTTACCGCCTTGAGAGGGCGGCGTCCTAGGCCACTAGACGACGGGGGCTCAGAACAACACACCTGGAGTTCCCTCCGGATGATGTCCGCTGGGCTACCAGGACTTGAACCTAGACTAAATGAACCAGAATCACTCGTGCTGCCAATTACACCATAGCCCAATGCTTTTCAAGGTCATCCCCGAGGAGATTTCCCTGAGCAACGAGATATAACTCTACACAAGCAGACCGCTTCCGGACAAATCGCAGGAGCCCCTTTTGAGTGTGACCTTCTTAACAGAATCGCACCTGCTCGACACCCAGCCTCCGGCGCCCAGCCCCGGCCCCACCAGCGTGGACCGCTCACCCGCGAGCGAGGCCGATGAGCCGGTCGAGGACCCGATAGCCGTCGGCGCGCAGGCCGTTGTGTTCGTACTCGTTCGTCACCCACGGCGTCACGCCGGACAGGTGCTCGGCTGTGGCCAGGGAATACTCCACCGGCACGTACGCGTCCTCGAAATACACCGCCGCAGCTCCGCGAACCTCGGCGGCCTGCAGGGCATCGACGTCGTAGAGGCTCGGCCACGACCGCCCGGCGACGAGGTCGGCCACCTCGGCGAAGGGGGTGAGCTCGGGATCCTCGTGCAGGGATTCGGGTCCGGCATGTTCGCCGGCCAGCAGGGTGGGATCCTCGCGGACGGCGTCGGGCATCGCCCGCCGGGCCGCCCAGTTCGTCACGGTGCCGTCGGCCCAGCAGGACTCGTGGATGACCGCGTAGAGCGGGTTGCGTCCGGAGAACGGCAGCGACGCCGCCAGGTCGTGGCGGAACGCCGCCGAGGCGGGGTCGAGGTCGAGCAGATAGTGCAGCTTCTCGGGTCCGTCGGAGGCTCCGAGGAAGTGTCCGAGCAGGCGGATCCGCTCCCCCGTCGCCCGCGCCCCGCCGGGCAGGGCGATGCCCTCCCCCAAGGAGGCGAGATCGACCAGCCGACGCATCTTCTCCCGGTCACCGGGGAAGGCACGGTAGTGCTCTTCGGACTTGCGGATCATGCCCTCCCAGGTCCGTCCGTAGACCTCGGCCGGGTCGAGTCCGATGGCAGGCAGCCCACCGGTGAAGTACACCTCGCGCAACGACGAGGCATGCGCGGACACGTACCGCAGCGTGGTGAACCCACCGAAGGACTGGCCGAGCAGGGACCAGGAATCCGCGCCGAGGTGGCCGCGCAGGATCTCCGCATCCTCGACGATCGAATCGGCGCGGAAGAACGACAGCGCCTCGGCGATTGCGGCCGGATCCTCACCGACGGTCTCGAGTCCCGTGATGGCCCCGTCCACGGAACCGATCGGATTCGACCGGCCCGTGCCGCGCTGGTCGAGCATGACGACCTGGAACTCCTCCAAGGCGCGCGCCAGCCAGGATCCGGGGCTCACCGGCGTGACCGGGCGTGGAGCCTCGACGCCGGGCCCGCCCTGGAGGTAGACGAGGTAGGGCTTCTGGCTGTCCGCCTCGGCGGCGATGATCCGGGCGAAGACGGTGAGCGTCTGCGGCAGGTTCACACCCGCCGAGGCGGCGCCCTCCGCCCGTCCGAAATGATCGAAGGGCACATCGACGGTGACATCGGAGAAGTGCATTCCCCCACGGGTCCAGTTCGTCTGCTCGCTCATGCTCAATTCCTCAGGCTCACAGCTGTGCGGCGAGAGCCTTGAGACGGGTCAGCGAGGAGTCCTTGCCGAGGATCTCCATCGACTCGAACAGCGGCGGGGAGACCTTGCGGCCGGACACGGCCACACGCAGCGGACCGTAGGCCAGGCGCGGCTTGATCTCCATCTCGTCAACGAGCTTCGCGGCGAGGATCTCTTCGAGCTTCTCCGTCGTCCACTCCTCGAGTCCCTCGAGGACCTCGATGGAGGCGGCGAGCACCTCGGGGGCCGAATCCTTGAGCGTCTTCAGCCCGTCTTCGGCCATGACGAGGTCGGCGTCGGAGGTGAAGAGGAACGCGAGCAGGTCCGGGGCCTCGCCGAGCACCTTCATGCGGGTCTGCACGAGCGGCGCCGCCTGATCCAGAATCGCCAGCTGAGCCTCCGACGGTGACTCAGGAAGCACCTCGGCGGCCTGGAGATAGGGCACCAGACGGTCACGGAAGTCCGTGACGTCGAGGAGACGAATGTGGTCGGCGTTGATGGCGGTGGCCTTCTTCACGTCGAAGCGGGCCGGGTTGGGCAGGACATCGTGGATGTCGAAGGCCTCGGTGAACTCCTTGACGCTGAAGACGTCGCGGTCGGGTCCGATGGACCAGCCGAGCAGGGCGAGGTAGTTGATGAGTCCCTCGGGGATGAACCCGTTCTCGCGGTGGAGGAAGAGGTTCGATTCGGGGTCGCGCTTCGACAGCTTCTTGTTGCCCTCGCCCATGACGTAGGGCAGGTGGCCGAACTCGGGGGTCGCCTCGGCGATGCCGATGGCCTTGAGGTGTTCGTACAGTGCGATCTGACGCGGGGTCGAGGACAGGATGTCCTCGCCGCGGAGCACATGGGTGATACCCATCAGCGCGTCGTCGACGGGATTGACCAGGGTATACAGCGGCTGCCCATTCGCGCGGACGACGACGAAGTCGGGCACGGTACCGGCCTTGAAGGTGATGTCACCGCGGACGAGGTCGGTGAAGGTGATGTCCTCATCGGGCATGCGCACGCGCCACACGGGCTCGCGGCCCTCGGCGCGGAAGGCGGCCTTCTGCTCGTCGGTGAGGTCGCGGTCGTACCCGTCGTAGCCGAGCTTCGGGTCGCGTCCGGCGGCCTTGTGGCGGGCCTCGACCTCCTCGTTGGTCGAGTAGGACTCGTAGATGTGGCCGCCGGCCTTGAGCTTCTCGATGACGTCGGCGTAGATCTCGCTCCGCTGGGACTGGCGGTAGGGGCCGTTGTCACCGCCGACCTCGATACCTTCGTCCCAGTCCAGGCCCAGCCATTTCAGCGCCTCGACGACCTGGCCGAAGCTCTCCTCCGAGTCGCGGGCGGCGTCGGTGTCTTCGATGCGGAAGACGAACTTCCCGCCGGTGTGCTTGGCGTAGGCCCAGTTGAACAGGGCGGTGCGGACCATGCCGACGTGCGGGGTGCCGGTGGGTGATGGGCAGAAACGAACTGTGACGCTCACGATTGTCCTTTGCGTGATCTTCTCGGGTGTGAGTCTGTGGTGTGCGCGGTGGCGCGTGGTGTTCCGTGGATGCGATCGCCGAGGCGGCGGTCGGCTCAGGCATCCATGACCGGGTTCGACAGGACGCCGAGTCCCTCGATGGCGATGTCGACGCGGTTGCCGGACACGATCTGGCCGACTCCGGCGGGGGTTCCGGTGAGGATGACGTCGCCGGGCAGCAGGGTGATCGTCTCCGACAGGTGCTCGATGAGGGTCGGGATGTCGAAGATGAAGTCGGCGGTGGTGCCGTCCTGCTTGAGATCCCCGTCGACCCAGGAGCGGATGCCCAGATCGTCGACGTCGAGTTCGGTTTCGATCCACGGACCCAGCGGGCACGAGGTGTCGAAGCCCTTCGCCCGCGACCACTGCTTGTCGGATTTCTGGATGTCGCGCAGGGTGACGTCGTTGCCCGCGGTGTAGCCGAGCACGTGATCGAAGGCGTTCTCGGCCTTCACGCCTTTGGCCACTCGGCCGATGATGACGGCGAGTTCGGCCTCGTAGCTCACGTATTCGCTGATGGCGGGCAGACGGATGGGGTCGCCCGGGCCGATGACGGCGGTGTTCGGTTTGAAGAAGGTCAGCGGGGACACCGGCACCTCGTTGCCGAGTTCGGCGGCGTGGTCGGCGAAGTTCCGGCCGACGCCGATGACCTTCGACCGCGGCAGGATGGGGCTGACCAGACGCACATCGTCGAACTTCAGCCTCTCCCCCGTCGATTGGGCCGGAGAGAAGAACGGGTCCGAGTCGAGGACCGCGAGTTCGAGTCCTGAGGTGTCCCAGCTGCCGTCGGCGATCGGCGGCACCTCACCTTCGACCACTCCGTATTTGGGTTCGTCCTGATGCACAAATCTGGCGATACGCATGTGCCCCAGTCTAGTCAGTGACGGCCCGCCTCCGCGCGCGGGTTCTCACCGAGTTCTCGCGGAGTGGGCTGCGCGGCTCGAGCGACGGGGCTGAGAGACTGGTGCCATGCCGCATTCGCCCACTCCGCACACCTTCGACCTGGCCCGCATCGGCGGCTCCCTGCCCGCAGCCCAGCTCATCGATGAGCTCACCATCGCCGAGGTGGGCCCCTCCCCGAGGCTCGTCGTCGAGGCTCCTCCCGGCACCGGCAAGACCACCCTCGTCCCGCCGCTGATCGCCCAGGTGCTCGCCCAGTCCTCGTCCGGATCGCCTGGAACGGCTGGATCGGTCGGATCGGCTGGATCGTCCGGATCGGCCGACGCTCGGGTCGCACCGGGGAGGATCATCGTCACTCAGCCGCGGCGGATGGCCGCCCGCGCCGCGGCCAGGCGACTGGTGTCGCTGACGGGGACCCGCCTCGGCGAGGTCGTGGGTTTCACTGTCCGCGGCGAGTCGCGGACCTCGGCTGCAACGGTCATCGAGTTCGTCACCACGGGTGTGCTCATGGCTCGGCTGCTGCGGGATCCGGAGCTGTCCGGGGTGTCGGCGGTCGTGCTCGATGAGGTGCACGAGCGGCAGCTGGACACGGATCTCACGTTCGCGATGTGTCGGGAGCTCATCGAACTCCGGTCCGATCTGTCGCTGGTCGTGATGTCGGCGACGCTCGATGCCGGGTTGTGGGCGCAGCGGCTCGGGGCCGGGCCGCAGTCTCCCGCGCGGGTCATGTCGGTGGCCGCCGATGCCCATCACTTGGAGATCCGGTGGGCGCCGGCGAAGCAGAGACCGCTCGATGCCAGGGGTGTCACCTGGGATTTCCTCGATCATCTGGCGGAGACGACCGTGCAGGCGCTGCGTGAGAACAGTGCCGGAGATGTGCTCGTCTTCGCACCGGGTGCCCGTGAGGTCGACGAAGCGGCTTCTCGTGTGCGGCGGCGTGTGGAGTCAGCTGCCTCGGCGGTCGAGGTGCACACGCTGACCGGGCGGACACCGTCGAAGGAGCAGGATGCGATCCTCCGCCCGACCGGCTCGGATGCGGTGCGGCGGGTGATCGTGACGACCTCAGTGGCCGAGTCGGCCCTGACGGTGCCGGGTGTGCGCATCGTCGTCGACTCGGGTCTCTCCCGCGGTCCGCGATTGGACACGCGCCGTCGCATGTCGGGGCTGGTGACGATGCGCGAGTCGAAGGCATCGGGCACGCAGCGTTCCGGTCGCGCGGCCAGGCAGGGCCCTGGCGTGGCCTATCGGTGCCTCTCGGAGGCGGATTGGGCGAGCCTGCCCGAGCACACTCCGCCCGAGGTCGCGACCTCGGACCTCACCGCCGCGGTGCTGGCGCTGGCCACGTGGGGTGGGGATGAATCCCTGCTGCCCGAGCCTCTGCCATCGGGGCCGAAACGGCAGGCAATCGAGAACCTTGGGGCGCTGGGTGCGGTCGAAACGCCGGAACTCGCCGACGAACCCACCGGCGTTGGCGGCGAGCGCGATTCTGTCCGCGGTGCCGCCGACCTCCCGATCTCCGATCTTCATGTGACCGAGACCGGCCGGGCGATCGCGACGATTCCCTCTTCGGTGTGGTCGGCGCGGGGTCTCCTCGACGGGGCGTCGCTGCTCTCTCCGGGACTCGCAGCCGAAGCCATCGCGGTCATCGAGTCCGATCAGCGGGCTCCCGGCGCCGATCTCACAGCACTTCTGCGGCAGTTGCGACGCAGCAAAGACGCCCGCTTCGCTCAAGACCGAAAGCGTTTCGCCGGGCTGGCGCGCGAGTTCGCGTCGAACAACGGCACTGCGCCGAGCGGCGGCACCCTCACCCCCGACGATCTCGGGCTCGTCACCGCCCTGTCCTTCCCGCTGCAGATCGCTCGTCTGCGCAGCTCTTCGGACTCCGAATATCTGCTCGCCTCGGGCACCGCCGCCACCCTGCCACGCGATTCTTCCCTGCAGGGCAGTCCATGGTTGGCCATCGCCGAGGTGGGACTGACCGGCCAGCGCGCGATCATCCGCGCCGCGGCCCCTATCGATCAGGACGTCGCTGAGCTCGCCGGTGCTGGGCTGCTGGCCACGGAGGAGAGCGCGACCTTCGACGACGGCAAGGTCCGCGCCATCCGGCGGGAGCGCCTCGGCGGGATCGAGCTCTCGGCCACCCCGATTCGGGCGAGCGCCGAACTGGCGCGTCGAGCCATCGCCGAATCGGTGGGCGAACGCGGCGCGAGAGAGGTGCTGAGACCGTCGGAAGCCTTCGAATCGCTGCGCGCACGACTCGGTCTGCTGCGCAATGTCTTCGGTGAGCCGTGGCCTGATGTCGGCTGGCAGCACCTGTCGCAGACGCTGCCCGACTGGTGCCCCGAGGCCCTCGACCGGATCGCGAGGGGCACCGATCCCGGCCGGGTCGACCTCGTCACCGCGCTGCGCACACTGCTGCCCTGGCCCGAGCCGGCCCGCCTCGACGAACTCGCTCCGACTCATCTCGAGGTGCCGACCGGCTCACGCATCCGCCTCGACTATGCCGATCCCGATGGGTTCAGCCCCGAGGGCGACAGTAATGAAGCCGGCAGCACCGGGACCGACGGCGCGGCCGGGAGCCCCGTCCTCGCCGTCAAGCTCCAGGAGTGCTTCGGGTGGACCGATGTTCCCCGCATCTGCGAGGGCCGGGTGCCGGTGACGATGCACCTCCTCTCCCCTGCCGGGCGACCCCTCGCAGTGACGAGCGACCTCGCATCATTCTGGACGAATGCATATGCCCACGTCAGGGCCGAGAACCGGGGCCGCTACCCGAAGCACCCGTGGCCGGAGGACCCGTTGGCCGCACCGGCGCAGAAGGGTACGAAACGTTCGGGACACTGAGCCTCTCCGCCCCGTGCCCGGCGGACATGCGTGCCCACCCACCGTCTGGGACAATGGATCGGTGACCTCAGCACCGTCCGTGACCCCCATCGCAACCGAGCGCGCCGACCTTGGGTCGGGCCGCCTCGGCGATGGTGTCGTGCCTGCCTCTGTGTGGCGGCCGCTGCGCGATGCCCACGAGGCCGCGATCGGCGAGCGCACGGATGCGCACATTGCACGGCGGATGCGGCAGGAGACCCATCCGGTCGAGGATTTCCTCTTCACCTACTACCCGTTCAAGGTCGGGCAGCTGAAGAAATGGCATCCCGGGCCAGGGGCGCGCATCGAACTGCTCACCGAGGCTGATCGTCGGTACTTCGACCGGCGCTGGTATCGCATCGATGATGACCGGAAGATCGCCGAGGTGGACCTCGATTCCTGGCGTGCCGACCGTGGGGACGGGGCGAAGTTCATCGCCTCCCTGCTGGCATCGACGCTGGATCGGGAGGCGAACTTCGGGTGCTTCGGCATCCACGAATGGGCGATGGTCTACCGTCTGACCGACGAGGAACGGCGGCATCAGCAGGTGCCGCTGCGCCTGAGCCCGGCCGAGACCGACGCCGTGGTCGAGGGCCACCGGATCCAGTGCTCCCACCATGATGCGTTCCGCTTCTTCACCGCACCGGCCAGGCCGCTCAACACCCTGCAGCCGAGCCGTGAAGGCATGGTCGCCAACGAACAGCCCGGCTGCCTGCACGCAGGGATGGACCTGTACAAGTGGGCGATGAAGATCTCGCCGATCGCGGACTCGGCCCTCGTCGTCGACTGCTTCGACCTGGCACTCGACATCCGCACCCTCGACATGGAGGCCTCCCCGTATGACCTGCGCGGATGGGGTTACGGAGTCGTCGCCATCGAGACCGCAGCGGGCAAGGCCGAGTACATGGCGCGGCAGAAGGAGTTCTCCGCCCGGGCACAGGAGCTGCGTCGGCGCCTGCTCGAGGTACTCGCCGCGGCCGGGGTGCATCCGCGCTGAGCTGTCGGCGACGTGTCGGTGCTGAGCTGTCGGCAGCCCCGTCGGCGCACACATCGTGGGCCGCCTCGTCACCCCTACCGCCACAGAGCGGACACGTGCGGTTCCGGCCGACTACACCACCTACGATCAGGCGTATGCGCGCCATCATCTTCGATCAGTTCTCTGCCCGACCCCAGCTGAGGGACATCGACGCACCCACCGCTCCCGATGCGGGGGTGGTCATCGACGTCGAGGCCACCGGGGTGTGCCGCAGCGATCACCACGCGTGGGCGGGCCACGACCCGACGATCACCCTGCCCCATGTTCCCGGGCATGAGCTCGTCGGTCGGGTCGCCTCGGCAGGGTCGGGTGTCACGGGATTCCACGTCGGCCAGCGCGTGACGGTGCCCTTCGTCTGCGGGTGCGGAACGTGCCAGTGGTGCGTCAACGGCGATGCACAGGTGTGCCCGGAGCAGACGCAGCCGGGTTTCACCCACAACGGATCGTGGGCGGATCAGGTCGTCATCCACAATGCCGACGCCAACCTCGTCGCCGTGCCCGAGGATCTGCCGGCGGCCGCGGTGGTCGGGCTCGGGTGCCGTTTCGCCACGGCCTTCCACGGGCTGTGCGTGCGCGCTCGGCTGGCCGCCGGTGAGACGGTGGCCGTGTTCGGCTGCGGCGGAGTGGGGCTGTCGACGGTCATGATCGCCCGCGCCCTCGGCGCGAAGATCGTCGCCGTCGACGTCAACGATGCTGCCCTGGCCTCCGCCCGTGAGCTCGGCGCCGCGCACACCGTCAATGCCCGCGATCTCAGTCCGGAGGATCTCAGCGCCGAGGTGGTCGCACAGTTCGCGTCGACCGACCCCGATGGGGTGGCTGTGACCGTCGACGCGCTGGGTCGGGCGGATACGATCAGAGCCGCGATCGGGGCGCTTGCTCCCCTGGGCCGGCATGTGCAGATCGGTCTGCTGCCGGATGAACCCGTCGTCGATGTGCCGCGGGTGATCGCACTCGAACTCAGTGTGCTCGGTTCGCACGGGATGTCTGCCGCCGAGTACCCCGAGCTCGTCGACCTCGTCGTCCAGGACAGGCTGCGGCCGCAGGATCTCGTCACCAACGTCATCGGCCTCGCAGAGGCACCGGAGGCGATGGAGGCGATGAACATCCCGGCTCGTACGGCCGGGATGACGATCATCGACCTTGCCCGATGAGCAGCGCTGGGTGACGTCGGCCCGCCCGGGATGCTCAAAGGTTCACGGGGACCCCATCGGCCGCCTCGGCGACCTTCGCCTCATCCGTGGCTCAGTGACTCCCGAATGCTCGCGGCGAGCCCAACGATGAGCTCCTGATCTCCGCGGACGCCGGGTTCGAACGGCAGTCGCAGGCGGTCGCGGTCCTTGTCGCGGTAGCGAGGGATGACATGCATGTGGAAGTGGAACACGGACTGCCACGCTTCGGCCCCGCAGCAGTTGAGGAGGTTGACCCCGTCGGCGCCCCACGCGTCGAAGGCGTGTGTGGCGATGCGCTGTGACTCGACTGCCACGGCGGCCAGATCGTCGGCAGGGATATCGCGCAGGTCCGTGCTGTGCCGCTTGGGCACGACGAGCAGATGCCCGTCCGATCCCGGCTGGATGTCCATGAACGCGAACGTCGAATCGGTCTCGGCGATCGGTGCGCTCGGCGCCTCACCTGCGACGATCTGGCAGAAGATGCAGTTCTCGCTCATCGTCTCCTCACACCATGATTGCGAGAACCACGTTCGTGTCCTGCCCGTCCCAGCGTCCCAGCAGAAGACCGGCGTCGGACTTCTCGGCCGGGGATTCGGGCGAGAGCCGGTAGAGGATCTCAACGTCCCCGGCGCCGGGCAGAGGCCCCGTTCCGAAGGCGTGGGCCACCTCGGTGATCTCATTCTGCCTATTGCCCGCGTCATCGACGCGATACTGCTTCGCTGCGGTCGACGCGGTGGCGATGGTGTGGTCGAGGCGCTGGCGGAAGAGTGGATCGCCCATGCCCGCGTACACCCAGCGCTTGCCGAGGATCGAGTGCTCCATGTTCGCGACGAAGGCATCGTCTCCGCCCTCGAGCGGGGCCGCGCGGTAGGTCAGCGGAACCTGCAGCAGCTGGTCGCCGCTGGCCACGATGTGCACTTCGATGCCCACCTCACCAGCGGGATCGTCGAACCGGTACGCGGTGACCGTCTCGAGCGGATTCGCTTCGAGGTCGAGCTCGACGGCCCAGTCCTGTCGCTTCACCCACTCGGTGATGACCTCGAGCTTGCCGGGATCGAGCTGCGCTGCATAGATGTCGGCCATGGGAGTTCCTCCTGATCTCTGCCCGACTTCACCGTCGGGTGATGGTAGTGGCGGCGCGGTGCTGCTGGTGGGTGGAGCGGGCCCTGTCTCGAGTCCCACGGGTCCGGTCTCGAGTCCCACGGGTCCGGTCTCAGGCCTTGCGGGTGCCGGGGATCCATTCTCCGTCGACGACCTCGTAGTCGGCGAAGACCGCGGGAGCCTCTTCCCGCATCACCTCACCGATCTTGTTGAAGATGAGGCGGATCTCCTCCTCGGCGCCCTTGGCCGTGCGCATCTCGATGACGTGGCGCAGCGAGCGCAGGTTCGCGGTGTAGACGATGCCGGTGGCCAGTCCCTCGGGGGCGAAGCGGCGCATGAACGAGGTCATGTGCTTCTTGTGCGAGAACTTCGTGCCGTCCTCGTCGAGTTCGAAGTGCTCGGCCATCCACTTCTGGTGCTCCTCGAGGGTGTCGAGGACCTTGAGGCTGCGCTCCATGAGCTCGGGGTCCTCGCGCGCCCATTCGGGGAACCAGAACGGGATGTCGGCCAGGCGGACGTAGCGCAGCGACTCCTGCGAGAACGCCGAGCCCGCGCGGTGGCGGATGAGCTCGTGGGTGAGCACACGGGAGACGTTGTGGAGGACGAAAGTGAAGTTCGCGTGCTCGAGGACCGAGCCGTGCTGGGATTTCACCACATTGCCCAGGTACTGCGCCGAATCGGTGCGCACGCGGGACACGTTCGGGTTGAGTCCGGGCTCCCACGAGCGGTAGCACATGCGTCCGGAGAACTCGAGGAGATCCTCGGCGTCGGGCGACTCGGCATCTTCGACACGATCGGCCCAGGAGGTTCCGCCCACCTCGTCGAGGTAAGTCCTCATCGCTTCCCAGTCGATGCTGGGCTTGGCGAGCAGTTCAACGGACGGTTCGACCTGGCGCATGGTTCTCCTCGTGAAGGGGACGTGATTGGTTCCCAATCCTACAGACCGCCGGGCGTGATTCGACGATCGGTCCGGGTTGATTTCCTCCCCGGTTCACCCGTCGACGTCGACGGCGCTGACCCGCAGCAGTTCGTCGAGGAGCCGAAGCGAGCCGCCCTCGTCGACGGCATAGGCCTGCGCACCGTCGGATTCCACCATCACCGAGGTGGCCTCGCCGTCGACGTAGACGACAGCGGCATGGTCGTCGATGGCGATCCCGGGGCCGGGCAGACTCTCATCGGCGATCCAGCGGAGGAAGGACTCCTCCCGTCCGGGTTCGCCGTGGAAATGGGGGCACGCACTCCCTTGCAGGAATCCGAGCCCGTCGTGCAGCGGGGCGAGCGAACCGAAGGAGTCCGTCGATGAGGCGTCGAACCAGCAGTTGGCTCCCGCGCTGATGCCCGCGAGGATCGTCCCACCGGCAGCGGCTCGGCGCATGTTCTCGTCGACGCCGTGCCGGCGCCACAGGGCCAGCAGGTTCGCCGTCGATCCGCCGCCGACGTAGACGAGGTCCATGTCCTCGAGCATCGCCGGGTCCTGGTAGTCCCACGGGCTCTGTCCGAACAGGGAGAGCACATGAGTCTGGGCCCTCCCCGCGAAAGCGGCTTCGAAGCGTCCGATGTAGTCCCGACTGTCGCCGGAGGCGGTGGAGACGAAGCACATGTGTGGGAGTTCGGGACTGCTCTCCCGCCTCGGCACCGTCTGTCGGCGGTTCCGCGCCATCCGCAGCAGAGCGCCGTCGATGGCTGACTCCCCTGTCTCCGACATCGAGAACCCGCCCCCGCCGAGGGCGACGATCGTGCCGCGGAAGTCAGCCCTAACCGTCACGGGACGCGGTGCGTCCATGTCTCCGTGGCGAACTTCTCGTCGACGAGTTCCTGGGCCCGGTCGAGTTCCGCTTGAGTGTAGGTGCCGTAGCTGGCTCCGTAGCGGCTGGCGAAGGTGTCGGCCATGACGTCGATGATGTCCTTGCGGGCCTCACCGGTCTGGCTGCGCAGCGGGTCGACGCGTTTCTTCGCGCTCGCCACGCCCTTGTCCGAGATCTTCGCTTCGCCGATGCGCAGGACTTCGACCATCTTGTCGGCGTCGATGTCGTAGCTCATCGTCGCGTGGTGGAGGAGCGTGCCGTCGCGCAGCCGCTTCTGCGCGGCACCGCCGATCTTGCCGCCGGTCGAGGAGATGTCGTTGATCGGTTTGTAGAAGGCTTCGACGCCGAGGGTCTTCAGCGCCGCGAGCACCCACTGGTCGAGGAAGACGTAGGACTCTTCGTAGTCGAGGCCGGCGACGAGGGAGGGTGGGACGAACATCGAGTAGGTGATGCAGTTGCCGCCCTCCATGAACATGGCCCCTCCCCCGGAGATGCGGCGGACGACCTGCACGTCGTACTTCTCCACGCCTTCGGGGCGCAGTTCGTTGACATAGGACTGGAAGGCGCCGATGACGGTGGCGGTGTCGTCCCATTCCCAGAAGCGCAGGGTCGGCTGACGGCGGCCGGCCGCGACCTCTTCGAGCAGCACCTGGTCGAGGGCGACGTTGAGTTGGGTGGGCAGCACTTCACCGCGGATGACCTGCCAGTCGAAGTCGGTGAAGTTCGCGGCCGAACCGAGGGCACGGCGGACGACGGTGGCGATGTCGGCGGTGGAGAACCCGTGCATCGCCAGTTCGGAGCCGTAGCCTGCCAGGGCGTCGTCGAGGCGGTGACGCAGAGTGGCATTGTCGGCGGTGACGCTGGCGCCGACGAGTGCCGGGGCGAGGTCGAAGTAGGCTTCCTCGGGTTCGAGGAAGAAGTCACCTGAGATCTTCACCTCGGTGATGGTCCGGCCGTCGGTGGTGACATCGGCGACGACGAGTTTGCCGCCGATGACCTTGTACTCGCCGTGGAATTCCTGCGTCTCGTTCGTCATGTCTCCCAACCTACTCCCCTGTCAGTGCGTTCCACAGAAAGCGGTAGCTCAGGGCTCGGGTGAACGCGGTCTGCTCATTGTCCGAGGCGGCCGAATGCCCGCCTTCGGTGTCTTCGAAGAACCACACGTCTTCGATCCCCTTCGCCTGCATTCGGGCGGCCATCTTTCGGGCTTGGACAGGTCCGACCCTGTCATCCGAGGTCGCCGTCCAGAACAGCACCGGCGGGTAGTTCCGGTCGTCTTCGATGAGGTGGTAGGGAGAGAAACGGCGGATGAACTCCCAGTCCTCGGCGATGTCGGGGTCGCCGTACTCGGCCTTCCACGAGTAGCCGGCGCTCAGCTTCGTATACCGGCGCATGTCGAGCAGTGGGACGCCGCATGAGACAGCGCCGAAGAGTTCGGGGTACTGGGTGAGCATGTTCCCGACCAGCAGGCCGCCGTTCGAGCCGCCGGCGCAGGCGAGTTTCTGCGGGCTAGCCACGCCGCGGTCGATGAGATCGCGGGCGACGGCAGAGTAGTCCTCGTAGCAGCGCATCCGGTTCTCCCGCATCGCCGAGGTGTGCCATTCGGGGCCGTATTCGCCGCCGCCTCGGATGTTGGCCAGGACGTAGACGCCACGGCGGCCGGATGGCATCGAAGTAGTGGCCTGCCCGAGGGCGCTTCTGCCCAGCCAGCCGATGCCCACAACGGGCGAATAACCGGGTGTGCGGCTGACTTCGAAACCACCGTAGCCGTCGAGCAGAGTCGGGTTGTTGCCGTCGAGTTCGAGGTCCTCGGAACCGATCTGGAAGTACGGGATCGTCGTGCCGTCGGTGCTGGTGGCGAAGTGCTGTTCGACGCTCAGCCCTTCGGCCGGGAACAAGGCGGGTGCGGACTTGACCACCTCGGGGCTGGGCACCGCTGGCCCGGACGTCTCGGGCTTGACCACCTCGGCGGAGTGGGTGTCTCCGGGATCAGCGCCGAGCGTCCCGTACGACAGGGTTGAGGGGGTGAGGAATCCGGTGCTCACCATCCAATAGTCGTTGGCGGTGGCCGGGTCGAACTTGTCGACGGCACCGAGTCCGACCATGTGGTTGGCGGGCACTCCGGGCAGTGTGGATGTGGAGAAGTCGTTGCGCAGGTCGAGGACAGTGAGCCTCGACTGGACGTCGGCGAGCAGTTCGAGGACGAGGTAGTCGCGGGTGAAGGTGAACGACTGCAGGGAGGTGTGGGAGTCGGGGGCGAAGATCACCCGCGGGTTGATCCGGCCGGCCTTGACGTCGGCGATGTCCGCGACGGCGAGACCTCCGGCGGGAACCTCGGCGGTGGTGGCGGTCCAGGTCGACTGGGATCGGAAGAGGACGAGGTCGCGTTCGAAGCCGACCTCGACGTCGGTGGGGACGTCGACCGTGGTGAGCGCGTTCGACCAGGCTTCGGGATCGGTCGGCAGCGAGCCGTCGGCCGTCCTGATCTCATCGAGATCGACGAAGCTCAGCCGGGAGTTGAAGAAGTCGAGAGCGTCGACGATGACGGCACGGTCCGTGGTCTCGTCGCCGGGTCGCACATCGCTGCCGACGAAGATGGCGACGTGGTCGCGGGGAACCTCGGCGACGATCGGGGCCTCGGCGATGTCCTGGCCGCGCCGCAGCACGCGGGCTTGGCGAGGGTAGGAGGAGGTGGTCAGCGAGTCCTCGTCGGTCTCTGTCGCCACGAGGACGGTGTCGTCGTCGAGCCAGGCCAGCCGGGTCTTCGCAGCGGGGATGTCGAAGCCGCCGTCGACGAATGCTTTGTCGACGACGTCGAATTCGCGGACGCGGTGTGAGTCTCCTCCGTCGGGTGAGAGGAGGACGAGAGCGCGGCGGTTGTCGCTGCGGCGCACCATTGCACCGGCCCAGACCCAGCCGGTGTCCTCGCGGGCGGCGAGTTCGTCGATGTCGAGGAGGATCTCCCAGTCAGGAGCCTCGGTGCGGTAGCTGTCCCAGGTGGTGCGTCGCCACAGGCCTTTGGGATTGGTCTTGTCGCGCCAGAAGTTGAAGAAGTGGTCGCCGCGTTTGGTGACCATCGGGATCCGGTCGTCGGAGTCGAGCGCGGTGCGCAGGTCCCCGGCAATGGAGTCGAAGAGGTCGTCGTGGAAACGAGCGAGCGTCTTCTGGTTCTGGTCCTTGACCCAGGCGAGCTGGTCATCGCCGTGGATGTCTTCGAGCCAGAGGTTCTCGTCTTCGGGCATCTCAGCTTCGGTCTGCTCGGATTCGCTCTGCTCAGCTTCGGTCAGTTCAGAGCTCGTCATCGGGCCTGTCGATGTGGGGTCGTCATCACGCATAATGCCCATCCTAGTGATCGGACAGCCCAGCGCCCTGTGTGGTCATGAATTCTGCGCGGTCAAGTATTCTGTGCTGCCCAGGGCCGCAGCATTTCGTCGGACCTCAGTCGAGTTCACCAATGGACCAGCATCAGCCGCTCGTCACCTGGCCGGGCGATGCATCACGAGGCCAGGGCGTCCGTTCGGGGCCTTAGGACCGTGGCCGAGGTCTGTGAAGCCGAGACTCGAATAGAGGCGACGGGCAGAGCTGTCGATGTCATCGGTCTGCAGCCAGCAGCCGTAACCAACGACTTCTTGCAGCCAGGTTTCGAGCGTTCGCCGCCCGATTCCGCGGTTGCGATGGTTCGGATCTCGGGCGAGGAGGTTGAGCGCGAACGTCGATTCGAGGTCGAGCGAGCTCTCGCCGAGACTGCTTTGGAGCTCGAATGCCCACGGATACTTCTGTTCTTCCCATTTCCAGTAGTGGCCATAGGCGAAAGACGTCAGTCGGCCGTCGGTTCGGGCCCGGGTCAGGGCCATCAGCACCTGGCCGTTGCGAACAGAGACATCGTAGACGTCGGCGAAGAGCTTCGCGTATTCGGGGTCTTCGTTCAGGGGCGGTTCGGCGGCCGCGGCACGGTAGAGCTCCTCGACCTCGCTGCGCGGCGGGAGGACTCCCGAGACGCCGGGGCTGGAGGGCACCGCTTCCCAGTACGGTCCGAGGCCGGCGGGGAGACCCCAGACAACGTCAACCGAGACGTCGTCGGCCGGGGGCGCGGAGTCCTGACCAACCGGGGGCGCGGAGTGCTGATCGTCGGCCAAGGAGGGCCCGTTCGCCTCGCTCATGGCCATCACCTTAGCTGAGACGGGAGACGAACAGTTGAACTTTCGGTGTCTACCGTCTGCCGCCCGCCTCACCGGAGTCCGAGGTGCTTGCGGATTCCGGTGAGGAGCGACTTCTCGATCGGACTCAGCGGTTCGTAATCGGCGTCGTAGACATCGACACTGACGGTCGTCCGCCCGAGCCTCAACGGTGGGGGCTGCTCGGCCCGGCGAATGTATCGCCAGGGAATGTGCACCTGCCACGTCGGGTCGTCAGTCTCTTCGACCCCCTCCGCCGGTGGTGTCACGCCGGAGTCAGCGGTCGGTGGAGTCCCTCCGGCCCCGTCTGCCGGTGTCGTCGTCTCCCCGATCTTTGCTGTCGGTGGTGGTGTTCCAGCCTCAGTGGCTGGTGGGTCGGTCGATGGCAGGTCGGACCCGACCACCGGGCTCGGCGGACCAGTTCCCGCCGGAAACCCCGGCGGACCGGCTCCTGCCGGAATCCCCGGCGGACCGGCTCCTGCCGGAATCCGCGGCGGGCCGGTCGTCTCGCCGACGACCTCGCCGTGGACCAAGCCCGGGTCGGGCTCACTGATCGGTTTGGTGCGCGAGCGGTACCGGTGGCCCGTGGGCGTGACCACTTCAAGCGCATCCGGGGTGGCATCGTGCCGCCATCCGTCGAGTTCCTTCGCGTAGTTGCAGGCCGCGCACAGGCCGGAGGAGTTGTCCCAGTCGGTGTCTCCGCCGGCGGCGAAAGAGACCGCGTGATCGGTCTGCCTGATCGGAGCCTCGCACCACGGCGAGCGGCACACATCGTCGCGGATGACGACCATGCGCCTGAGCAGACCGGCGAACTCCCTGCGGCGCGAGTCCATGCGCACCAACTGTCCGTCCTCGGGCCGCGTGTAGAGGCGGCGCAGGAAGACTGCGGCGTCGTTCTCGGCCACGAAGTCACGCGCAACCTTGGCCGGAATCGGACCAACCCCAGGGAACCACGCAGGCTCCTCCCCCGGCTCGAACAGGCTGCTCGCCTGCATGATGAGGTGAACCTCGGTCGGCACCGCCGCAGCCGACTCCTGCCCCGTCAGACGTTCGACCAGCAGGTCCGCAGCGACCTGGCCCTGCGACCGACCGCCAGCATCGCCCGTGGCGATGACGGACTGCGCCGACTTCTTCAGGTTCGCGTAGGCTGCAACCGCCTGCGGCATCGGCAGCAGCGCAGTCAGATAAGCCATATCGCCAGGCGCAGGACGCACACTCACCGACCGCTCCTCAACACAACGCTCCAAGTGATCAACCGCGGCCCGCTGGTCAAGCCTCTGA
>NZ_JABKDE010000009.1 GCF_013623835.1 Brevibacterium oceani
CCGAGAACAGTAAGACCGGCGGCTACGTCAATCCCCTGCCCTACACCGCCGGCCCCCATTGGCCCCCCGACGGCGGCCCAGCACCCTCGCGCGCGGTGGCGGGGCCGCCGTCGGGTAGCAAATGGAGGGGGTTTCGGCGTTGGGGCCCTGGCCGGGATGGGCTAGAATAGACGGCTGTGTGCGCGAACGCGTCCACCAGCGATGAAGAAGCAGAGAGGAGGCCGGTCATGCCGAAGGACACAGGCAAGAAAGTCATTGCGAGGAACCGCAAGGCACGCCACGACTATCACATCGAAGACACGTGGGAGGCCGGTCTCGTGCTCACCGGCACCGAGGTGAAGTCGCTGCGCGAAGGCCGGGCCTCGCTCACCGACGGATTCGCGCTGATCTTCCAGAACGAGGCATGGCTCGAGGGCGTCTACATCCCCGAATACATGCAGGGGACCTGGACGAATCACACCGCGCGCCGGCGTCGCAAGCTACTCCTCCACCGCGAGGAGATCCTCAAGATCTCGCAGAAGGTCAAGGAATCCGGCCGAACCCTGGTGCCGCTCGAACTCTACTTCGACGGATCTCGGGTCAAGGTCGAAATCGCTCTGGCCAAGGGTAAGCGCGAATGGGACAAGCGCCAGGCGCTGCGCGAAGCGCAGGACAAGCGCGAGGCCGAGCGCGCGATGAAGTCCAAGCAGTTCCTCTGAGCGCACCGAGGCGGTCGTGTCGTCGGCCGCACCCGGACGGATGCGGGTTCGATTCCCGCCATCTCCCCGCCGTCGCCGAGGCGGTCGTGACGGTGGCCGTGGCCGTGCGGAATACGATTGGCTCGGCCGGTGTTGAGCGAGTATGCTGGTGTTCCTGTCCAGCCGAGAAACCCGCCTCCGCGGGCGCCAGAGCGAGGGCAGGATTGGTAACAGAATATGGGGATGATCGGTTTCGACGTTGGACACTTCGTCGGGAGAAGCGGGCCGAGAATGCAGAGTCATCTCGTTAATGTCCTCTGCAAAACAATAGGTGCTAAGTCTAACAACCGCACCGATTTCGCCCTCGCTGCCTGATAGAGCGCGAGCTGCGAATCCGTCAGCCTAGAGTTGCCTCTGCTCTAGATCCTGGCGTCGCTTAAGGGGCCACTGCTTCAGGCACATGTTGGGGGTGCCTGAGGGACTCTTACTCAACTCCGTTCGTTGGCTTACGTGTTCGTGCGATAGCCAGAACCTAAGACACTAGTTCACGAACTGCGCCCGGAGAAGTCCTGACAATCTGCCGACGGACGCGGGTTCGATTCCCGCCATCTCCACTGTGAAGTGCCCTGGATTCCTTGCGGATCCGGGGCTTTTCTGTACCCATCCGGCCGGACGGCCGATATCGATCAGCCGATCGGCTGAGGTCCGCGGGGTTGTGAACCGGAAAGATCGTCATTGTCACGATCTGAAACATCCGGAAGGAATCCCTATGAAGAAGGCGCTCATCGCCCTCGCTGTCGTCTGTTCGCTCCTCGCTGTGATCATCAGCGGCCTCCTGATCGGGGAGCAGAAGGCGAAATCCGACCTCGAGGGTCAGGTCGGCGAGTTCCTCGACGAATGCGGCGTCACAGCCACATCGATCGACGTCCACGGTCGACCGTATCTTCTCTATGCGGCGAAAGGGGACGCTGACCTCACCTACGCCGACCTCGACCCGGTCGACGGCACGAACAAGGACCAGCTGCTCATCCATCGCCTCTCACATGGGACGGCCGATCGGCTCACCCGATTCATCACGTTCGACTACCCATCCGCCGGGGCCACACCGGTGCTCAACGATGACGGATCCTACTCCGAATTCGCCACGATCAAAGGCAAGAAGGTGACGTTCTCCGCGCAGGCTGATGACACGAAGCTGCAGGTCTTCGCGGACGGTCGCCCTGCCGGTGAGCTCAAGCTGCCTCAGTCGGCTGAGGTCAAGGGAGTATCGGCTCAGGAAGTCGGCATCGGCGTCGAGATCGAATATTCCTCGTCCAGCTGCCGCTGATCACCGATCACCGCGTCAATACCGACTGCCCCACCTGCCGCCGAGTACCCCGGCAACACCGAATGCCCACGGCGTCCCCGACTAGACTGAGACCCAATGAGACGAATCATCGCTTGGCTGTGGCTGGTCCCGGTGCCGCTGACGTTCGTGTTCGAGCTGTTCGTGAACTCGGACCCGATGCTGACCATCGGAAACGTCCTCGCCGTCGGCGCGAGCCTGCCCATCCTGATACGGGTGCAACGGGCGAATTGCGGTGTTTCGACGTTGTGGATCGCCGTCCTCGGACTCGTGATCGGTCTCGTCTTCGCCGCCTGGGCCCAGACGATGAGTCTGACCGTGATGTGGCTGAGTCTGGTCGCCATGACGATGTTCACCCGACTTGCCACGAGTTGGGTGAGTGTCGCGCTCATCGTCCTGCTCGCTGCCGGCAACGCCGTCGTTCCATCGCTCATGCCCGACGGGCTGATCTTCAGTCTTGCGGCGATCATCGTCATCGTGGTGGCCATCTCGATCGGTCTGATGCTGCGCTTCGCAGACCGTTCCCTCACCGAGCGGCAGGCCACCGCCGCCGAGGCGGAACGCCGTCGCATCGCCACCGAACTGCACGACCTCATCGCCCATGAGGTGACCGGAATCGTGGTCCTCGCCCAGGCCGCCGGCCGCAGCGACAATGCGGCGCTGACCTCGACCGCCCTGCACAGGATCGAAGAGTCCGGGGCCCGAGCCCTGACCGAGATCCGCCGCCTGGTCTCTGACACCCGGGCGGAAACCGGGACGCGCGCTCCGGTCGCCTCCGGGCCGCAGTCGCTGCGGGACCGGGTCACCGCCTACGGCGATCAAGCAAGCATCGATATCGCCGACGGTCTCGACAACCGCACTGGATCGAACCATCAGGTCGGACCGAAGTCTTCGGGGGAGACCAGTGGTGGAGCCACTCCGACCACCCCGGGTTCGGCCTTGGGGCTCGACGAGCGCGTCTGGCCGGTCCTCGACCGGGTCCTCGTCGAATCACTGACAAACGTCCGCCGCCATGCCGGCTCCGACGCCACGGTCGCCGTCCGCCTCGACCGCGACGAATCGCATCCGGAGACACTGGTGATGACGGTGACGAACGGCCCGGGCACCGGAGGGGTCGGAGCCGGAAGCGGTACGGGACTGAGCAGTCTGCGGACCCGGGTGAGCCACCTCGGCGGAACCGTCGAGGCCGGACCCGAACCCGACGGCGGCTGGAGCGTACGCACCCGCCTGCCCGGGGCAGCGGGAACATCAGCGCAAGCATCGGCCCAGCCGACGGCCCAGCCGACGGCCAAGCCGCCGGCCCAGCCGACGGCCGAACCATCGGCCCCGCCGACGGCACCATCTTTCGAACAGCCGGAGGAACCCCGATGATCACAGTCGCCGTCGTCGATGACCAGGAGATGGTGCGGATGGGGTTCTCCCTCATCCTCGACGCCGAGGACGGCATCTCCGTGATCGGCCAGGCCGCCGACGGCGTCGAGGCGATCGAACTCGCGAGGAGGGACACACCGGATGTCATCCTCCTCGACATCCGCATGCCCCGCCTCGATGGGCTCGCCGCCCTGCCGCGACTGACCGAGCATTCGAAGGTCATCATGGTCACGACCTTCGACGACGATGACTACGTCGACGCGGCACTCGCAGGCGGTGCGAGCGGCTTCCTGCTCAAGGACGCCGGCGCCGACCTCCTCATCGCCGGAGTCAGGGCCGCAGCCAACGGCGATGCGCTCATCTCGCCCTCGCTCACCCTCGATCTGCTCAGCCGTCGGGCCGCGACACAGAGCACGGACACGCGCGCGGTCGACCGGCTGAGTGAGAGGGAACGTGAGGTCGCGAGGCTCGTCGCCATCGGGCGGACGAATCAAGAGATCTGCGAGACCCTCTTCATCTCGCTCGGCACCGTGAAGACTCACCTCGGGAGCATCCAGACTCGACTCGAAGCCCGCAACCGCGTCGAGATCGCCGCAGCGATGTGGGAATCCGGCGTGATGAATCGGCCGTGACCAATCGGCCGAACGGCTGACCCTGTCCGGACCGAATCGGCCACCGAGCCGATGTCCCGAGTGCTCGCGGCGACGAGGATGGATGCCATGAAAACAACACCGCAAACCATCGACAGCCCACCTCGCCGCCGTTCCAGGATCGTCGCCCTCGACGTGGTCCGCGGCTTCGCCCTCTGCGGGATCCTCCTGGTCAACCTGCCGCCCATGTTCGACCTCGGGGTCGACGGTCAGGCGATGGACTTCTATCGGGTCTACGAGGACGTCGTCCAGAATCGCTTCTTCCCGATCTTCTCCTTCCTCTTCGGCATCGGCTTCGGCCTGATGTGGCTGAGCGCGACTGAGCGCAGCCCGCGCCCCCGGCTGGCCCTGCTCCGCCGCTTCGCGTTCCTCGCGGTCATCGGCGGCCTCCACCAGCTCCTCCAGCCCGGCGAGGCGCTCCTGCCCTACGCGGTCGTGGGCATCGTCGTCCTCCTGCCCACGACATGGATTCCGAAACGCTGGCTGACCATCTCCACCGGCATCCTCGGTGCAATCCTGCTGGTCGCCGCGATCATGACCGGGGGAGGGATCACGACCATTCCCGGTCTCTTCCTCCTCGGCCTGGCCACCGGCTGCAGCGGGCTCATCCGCCGCGCCCTCGACCACCCCGGACGACTGGCCCTGCTCGGATCGGTCACCGCGGTGATCAGTGTGGCTGGATTCCTCGTCACCGACTACGAGGCACGGCAGATCAACCAGTGGATCAACGCCGGCCTGGGCATCACGATGGCCTTCACCTACGTCGTCATCGTCGTCCTGCTCCTGCGCACCCCCGCCGAGGTGGTCCTGCGTCCCGTGCTCTCCCCGCTGGGGCGAATGGCGCTGAGCAACTACGTCGGAGCGACGCTCCTCATCGTTGCGGTCCGTGCGGCGACCCCTGATCTCAGCCGGTTCGATTCCCATGGCGGTTACCTCGCCGGCCTCATCATCTCGATCGGGATCCTCACCCTGCAGGTCATCGTCTCGGCGCTGTGGCTGCGGTTCTTCGGGCAGGGTCCGTTGGAGAAGCTGTGGCGCTACGTCACCTGGGGTCCGAACCGCGAGTCCGTCGCCGCCTGAGCTAGAGGTTCTGCCTGAAGCCGTCAGCTCTCCCGGCACACCAAGTGGGTACAGATTGCACATTTTCGAGTCGGAAATGGCAATCTGTACCCACTTGGTGTGCCGCGGCGTCCGTAGGACGGTGAAGTCCGGGGGACTCAAGACGAGCTGAATCGGACTCTTCACGAGTTCACGCGGATGACCTCTTCCTGGTACGGAGCAATGATCGCCCCCGAGATCCGCAGGTCGAGGAGGAGGAACTTCCGGTCCTCGACAGGAGTCACCGTCCACTCCTCGACGACGTCCAGATCGGCCAGCGATCGCACCTCGACTCCATGACCGCCGGCCGCGGTGGCCAAGGCGGCGAAATCGATCTCGTCGATGAGCATCGGCGACTTCTCGAGCCCCTTGAGTCCGTAGAGGTTGACCTCGGCCCCGTAGGCGGCGTCGTTGAAGACGACGGCGATGCCGCGCCCTCCTGCAGAGCGGATTGCAGTGTCGAGATCGGACAGGGCCATGGCACCGCCGCCGTCACCGGTGGTGAGCACGATGGTCGATTCCTGATTGGCTCGGGCCGCCCCGGCCACGCTGTGCCAGCCCAGTCCGATCGACTGGAAGGCCGTGCCGACCATCGCCAGACGATCGGGGGCGCTGGGCTCCCAGAACATGTTCGCCCACGCGATGAAGTGTCCGCCGTCGGAGACGACGACTCGATCGTCGGGCAGGAGCTCACCGAGGCGGGCGGAAGCGGTCCGCGGATCCAGACGCCCATCCTCGGCGAATTCCCTGCCCACCTCGTAGGCGCGGTCGGCCGTCGTGTCCACGGTCTCGCGCCACCCGCTGGATTGAGCCCCGTCTCTGTGCAGCCGGGTGACCAACTCCGAGGCGGCCAGTTTCGCGTCGGCGCGAACGAAACCGCCGACTCGGGCGTTCGTCGCACGATCATCGGTATCGATCTGCCACACCTGCGTCGAGGGATCGAAGAGCTCACCGAAACGCATCGTGAACTGATTGAGTGAAGCGCCGAAGACCACAGCCACATCCGCCTCACGAATGCGCTCCATCGCCCCCGGGGCTCCGAATCCGCCGGTCACGCCGAGGTCGAACTCGACATCGGGGAACACGTTGCGACCCAGCGCGGTCGTCGCGGTCAGGGCGCCCGTGGCCTCGGCAAGGGCACCGAGCTCGGCCTCCGCACCGGCCAGCCAGGCACCGCGCCCAGCCAGGAGCACGGGTCGCTTCGCCTCGGCGAGCTCAGCCGCCAGCCGGTCGAGAGAGACCCTTGCAAAGTCGGTCGCCGGGGCCAGGGGAACAGGGCGCCCGGGGCCCGGCACCTCGGGGATGTCGCCGATGTCGAGGGTCGCGACGTCGTAGGGGATCGCCAGCACAACGGGCACGCGGTAGGTCAGGGCATGTTCGACGGCGGTGACGGTCGCGGCGGCCGCGTCGACCCGGCCCACGGTGTAAGTGCGCACACCCACTGTCGAGGCCATGGCGATCTGGTCGACGTCCCAGGGGCGGGGGCCTGACGTGGGCTCATCACCGACGACGAGGACGAGTGGCACCTTCGCCTGTGCCGCCTCGGCGAGAGCGGTGAGCGTATTCGTGAAGCCGGCGCCGTACGTCGTGGTGGCCGCGGCGATCCGCCCGGAGGTGCGGAAGTGCGCATCGGCCGCGACGACGGCTCCCGCTTCGTGCCGAACGGCGGTGTAGTTCGCCGAGGTCGAGGTGAGCAGGGCATCGAGGAAATAGGCGTTGCCGTTGCCCATGAGACCGAAGACCTCATCGATGTGGCGGGCAAGAGTGTGGGCGACGTGTGCGGAGGTGTGAGCCATGGGAGACCTTTCGCGAATGAGATATGGAAATGAGGGATCCATATATGTCTCACACGCTGGTTCGGTCTCCTGCGACCCGTTCGGCCCTTGCGACCTCTTCGGCTGCTGTGACCAAATCGGGCGCCGACCCGGCGGCTTCGTGCTCCTTTTTCGAGCACCGGCTGATGTGCGCTCGCCCTACTCGCCGGCTTCCGGCGTCGCTGAGAGCAGCTCAGCCTGACTCTTCGAATATAGGTGACTGTGGCGCTCGTCTCCAAGTCGCGCGGGACCCCAGCGCGCAGATCCGCCCCCATCAGAACTACCCGACGGCGGCCCAGCAACTTCGCGCAAGGTTGTTGGGCCGCCGTCAGGTAGTAATCAGCGGCTCAGGCGCTCTTTCCACGCGGCCATGATCTCCGGTGAAGTCGGCTTCGATGCGAGGGATCCCACGAGGTAGCCGATGAGCGAGGCGATCAGACCGAGGTAGATCGCCTCGTTCGAGTAGATGCCCATCGTGATCATGACGACCACGGTGGTCACAGCGCCGAGGATCATGCCGGCCATGACGCCGACGATGGTTCCCCGCTTGAACACGAGACCGCCGAGGATCGGGATGAAGAGGCCGGCGACCAGCAGGTTGTAAGCGACCGTGAGCGCTTCGACGACGCTGGGCATGATCATCGCGAGCACCAGAGTGACGACGCCGAGGCCGATGAGGTAGATCCGCGAATCGCGGATCTCGTCCCCGGTCTCGCGGACGAGGGACTTCACCAGCGTCGATTTCGCCCCGGCTGCGCTCGCCGAGGCGGCCCCACCCGTTCCGTCGACCGATCCCGCACCGCCGGTCGGGTCCGACCCGTCGCCCGCCGAGGCTGCCTCACCCGCACCGTCGGCCGAGACCTCAGGCGCGGAGTCCCTGCGGGCGAGGATCGGTTCGACGATGTCCTGCCGGCACACGGTCGAGGCGGCCATGAGGGAACCGGAGGCCGTCGACATCATCGCGGCCAGTGCCGCGGCGAGGACGAGGCCGGCCAGCACCGGCGACATCGAGGCGCCGACGACGGCGACGAACACATCATCGGGAACCTCGATTCCGGGCACGATCTTCGTCGCAGCCATGCCGATGAGCGCACCCGCGACCGCGTAGAGCAGGCAGTACACGCCGGCGGAGAATCCGCCCCACCGGGCGACACCGGGTGAGCGGGCGGTGAACACGCGCTGCCAGATGTCCTGCCCGATGAGCAGGCCGAGGGTGTAGATGAGAATGTAGCCGAGCACCGCCTGCCAGCCGATGCCCACCGGTGAGGTCTGCTCGGCCGGCAGCGAGGCGAACAGATCGCCCAGTCCGCCGGACCTGCTCAGCACGATCGGGAGCATGATGAGGAAGATGCCGATCGTCTGGATGAGGAACTGGACGAAGTCGGTCAGAGTGATCGACCACATTCCTCCGAGCATCGAGTAGAGGATGACGATGCCGCCGCCGATGAGCACCGACCAGAACTTGTTGAGATCGAACAGGGCGTGGAAGATCGTGGCGTAGGCGACCGTCGAGGTCGTCGAGATCATCAGCCCATAGGCGGTCATGATCGCGCCCGAGACGAACCGCGAACCCTTCCCGTAGCGGAGTTCGAGCATCTGCGAGACCGTGTAGATCTCGAGCTTCTGGATCTTCGGGGCGAAGAACAGCGACAGGGCGATGATGCCCAGGCCGATCGCGAACACCAGCCACATGCCCGACAGTCCCGCAGTGTAGCCGAGGCCGACCCCGCCGATCGTCGAGGCCCCGCCGAGGACGACGGCCGACATCGTCCCCGTGTACAGCCAGCCGCCGAGGCGTCGGCCGGCGACGAGGAAGTCGTCCTGGTTCTTCGCCTTGAATCTTCCCCAGATTCCGAATCCCACCATGGCGGCGAGATAGATGATGACAACGAGTGAGTCCACTGCGACTCCTTCTTTCGGCTCGGCTCGATAGCCGATGCTTGGTTCGACTCGGTGATCGACCCGCGGCACGAGCGCCGCGGGTCGGTTCGGATCAGTCTCCGACGGTGATGTGAATGACGGTGGGTACGGTGCGATCGAGCGCCTCGGCGACGGTCGACGGCAGGTCGGAATCGATGTCGGATTCGGCGATCGTCACCCCGGCCCCGCCCATGGAGCGGCCGAGGGAGGCGAAATCGGGGCGCGCCAGCCGGACCGCGAAGGGCTCCATGTCCCGCTCGACCATCTGACCTTCGATCTCCGCGTAGCCGCCGTTGTCGACGACGACGAAGGGAATGCCCAGCCCCAGCTCCGTGGCCGTCATGATCTCCTGGACGGAGAACATGGCCGCTCCGTCGCCGACGATGCACGCGACGGGACGAGTCGGATCGGCGACCTTCGCTCCGAGTGCGGCGGGAATGCCGTAGCCCAGGGTTGCGAAGCCGGGCATGTAGAGCAGCTGGTCGGGGGTCCGTGCGGACAGAGCGTGCACGGTCCCGTCGTAGGTCACCTGCGAGGAGTCACCGGCGATGACGACATCCGGTCCTGCACCGTCCTCGACGAGCCGGGTGACGCGGGATCCGATCGATGAGAAGTCGAAATCGGCGTCGCGGTTCGCCCGGATCTCTTGGACCCGTGTGGCCCCGGATCCCTTCGCCGAGGCGGCCGTGCCGTTGGTCTCGGGCGACTCCGATCCGAATCCACCCGCCGAGGCGGCGGTGCCCGAGTCATCCGTCGCCGTTCCGTCGTCGAGCACGTCCATGAGCGCGGTGAGGAATTCCGCGGTGTCCGCGCAGGCGAGGATGTCCCCGGGCAGGTTCTTGTTCAGCTGATCAGGGTCGATGTCGCAGCGGATGACAGTCTGTGCAACGGACCGATCGCGGACGCCGATCGCACTCTGGGCGCCGATGACCCCGCCCCACAGGTCGGAGTCGGCCAGTTCCGAGCCGAGGACGATGAGCACATCCGCTGCAGCGGACTCGGCCTGGACAGACGGGAAGCGGACGTTCGAACCGAGCGAGAGCGGGTGGTCCTCGGGCAGAATGCCCTTCCCGTTGGCCGTCGTCGCCACGGGAGCATCGAGTGCCTCGACGAAGCGGGCCACCTCGTGCTGCGCGCGACGAGCTCCCCCGCCGACGATGACGAGCGGACGCCGGGCGGACCGGACCGCCTCGGCGGCGCGGGTGACGACATGATCGTCGAGGGCGGGACGACGACCGGAGAACGGGGCCGGGACGCTGCCGTTCCAGGCTCCCTCGAGCACATCGAGGGGGACCTCGATGTGCACGGGTCCGGGGCGGGCGGAGTCGAACATCGCGAACGCCTCGGCGACGGCCTGGGCGGCACCCTCGGCGGTGCGGGTGCGCTGGGAGGACACGAGCAGCCGGCCCACCGCGCCGGAGGAGTCCTTCGTCTCGTGGAGCATGCCGACGTCGGCGCGTTCGAGTCCGGTGGGAACGCCGGGGGAGAGGATGAGCATCGGACGCGACTCCGCATACGCGGTCGCGGCGGCGGTGAGGACGTTCGTCAGTCCCGGACCCGAGGTCGTGATGACGACCCCGGGCTTGCCGGAGACAAGGAAGTATCCGTCGGCGCCGTAGCCGGCTCCCTGCTCGTGCCGCGGTGTCACCGCGCGGATCCCGTACTCCGGCAGGTGCCGGTAGAACTCGAGGTTGTGGGTGCCGGGGATGCCGAAGATCGTGTCGACGCCGTGCGCGGCGAGGGCGGCCACGACAGCCAGCCCGCCGTTGCGGAATTCCTCGTTCGTCATCTCAGACTCCGAGGGCTTCGCCGGAGGGGCCGGTCGGTTCGGTGGCGCCGTTGGCCTCGGCGGCCCACAGGGAGAGCATCTCGTAGCCGACGTGGGCGGCGGCCAGGCCCGTGATCTCGGCGTGGTCGTAGGCCGGGGCGACCTCGACGATTTCGGCGCCGACGACATTGAGGCCCTGCAGGCCGCGGATCGAATTGAGCAGCTCCCGGCTGGTCATGCCGCCGGCCTCGGGGGTGCCGGTGCCGGGTGCGGCGGCCGGGTCGAGGACATCGATGTCGACCGAGACGTAGACGGGGGCGTCGCCGAGGCGGGCACGCATGCGGGCGACGACGTCGGCCACCGAGGTGAACTGGTATTCGTCGCTGCGGATGATCTGGAAGCCGAGCACACCGTCGTCCTCGAGGTCCTTCTTGCCGTAGAGGGGTCCGCGGATGCCGACGTGCATGCAGGATTCGAGGTCGAGCAGACCCTCCTCGCTGGCGCGGCGGAACGGGGTGCCGTGCGTGTACGGGGCGCCGAAGTACGTGTCCCAGGTGTCGAGGTGCGCGTCGAAGTGGAGGACGGCGATCTTCCCATGCGTCTTGTGCAGGGACCGCAGGTTCGGCAGGGCCAGGGTGTGGTCCCCGCCGAGGGTGAGCAGCTTGGCGCCGTCGGCACGCAGGGCATCGGCGTTGGCTTCGACGGTGGTGATGGCCTCTTCGATGTCGAAGGGGTTGACCCCGAGGTCACCGCAGTCGGCGACCTGCTGCCAGGTGAACGGGTGGACGTTCGTGGCTTGGTTGTAGGGGCGCAGCAGCTTCGAGGACTGGCGGATGTGGGCGGGGCCGAAGCGTGCTCCGGGGCGGTAGCTGACGCCGGCGTCGAAGGGGATGCCGATGACCTTGACGTCGATCTTCTTACCCGGACGTTCGGCCTCGACTTCGTCGATGCGGGGCAGCAGTCCGAAGGTCGGGGGTCCTGCGTAGCGGGGTGTCTTGCTGTAGTCGGCTGGGCCGAGTGGTTGAGACGACATCGGCTGTCTCCTTCGTTCTCGCGAGTTCATTCTGGCGGGCGAACCGACCCAGGCAGGTCGGCGTCCCTCTTCGTGTTACCGCCCCAGGGGGTCGGCGGCGCTCGGCCGGTGTGCCATCAGCCTAGGACGTGGCGCAGGCAACACCGATATCCGTCATGGATGAAATGGGCAGAGAAGTGTCCGGAATGGATAGCATGGGTGCATGGTCAGCCTCGAACAGCTGTGGTCGCGCAGCGAACTCGCCCTCGACGTCCTCGTCGACTCGCCCACAGCCGCCGAGCAGGAGGTGACGATCGTCCACTCCTCGGAGCTGCCGGAGGTCGACGAGTGGCTCGCCGGCGGAGAGGTGCTCCTGACCATCGGGGTCGGGCAGGACCTCGGGGCGGAGACGGTCAAGGACTATGTCCGCCGCCTCAAGGCAGTCGGCGTCCATGCGCTCGGCATCGGGCTGGGCTCCGACCTGCCGTGGCAGCAGGTGCCGCCGATCCTCATCGCCGAGGCCGAAACGGTCGGTCTCCCGCTCTTCGGGGTGCCCGAACCGGTGCCGTTCGTCGCCGTCGTCGATGCCTTCACCCGCATGCGCGAGGCCGAGACGAATCGTGAGCTGACCAGGGCGAGCAGCGCCGCAAGGCGCTTCGCCGCCGCACTGGCGCAGTCGGGACCGGCAGCCCTGGTGGCGGATCTGGCCGAGACGCTCGGCACCCGGGTGCGCTTCGTCTCGCCCACAGGGCGGGCCCTGACCGGGGAGGATGCCGATCCTGATGTGCGTAAGGTGCTCGTCGAGGAGTGCCTGAAACCTTCGCTCGCTCCTCGGCTGATCCGCACCGGGGAGCACATCGTGGAGGCCGTTCCGCTCGGCAGCGAGCGTCCGCTGGGGTGGATCCTCACCCCCGCCGAGGCGGCCGGATCTCCGAAGACGCGTGCCCTGCTCCTGTCGACCGCGGCCTCACTGCTGGCGATGACGCTGTCGGATCGGCCTGCCCGGACCGGGCGATCACCCCTGTTCACGACGGCGATGACCACCGAGGAGGCACGCGCCGAGTGGGCGCGGGCGACGGGGCTGGCACCGGTGGCGACGATCGGGATGCGCATCTTCGGCGGGGTGCGCGGGGATACGGCGGAGAACCTCATCGCCGATATCGTCGGTGAAGCGCTGCTCACCCGCGCCGGGTCGATCCTGGGCGTCGCCGGCTCCACCGAACGCGGTCTCGACGACCTCGTGCTCAGGGCCGCCGAGGCGACGGGGCTGGAGGCGCTGACGGAGAAGAGAGTGGCGCCTGCTCGGATCCACCACGCGTGGACGCTGTGGCGGACCCAACACGAATCAGCGGCATCCGAGGTCAGAGCTCTGCTGTCCTCGGTCGATGAGGATGCTGCCACCCGCTTCGTCGACGGTGTCCTCGGCGAACTCATCCGCGCCGGGGGAGGCCAGGAGCTGTTGGAGACGCTGCGGGTCTACATCGCCGCCTCGGGAGCCAGGGAGCAGGTGGCCGTGGAACTCGGCATCCACCGTCACACGGTGCGTGCGAGGCTGAAGAAGATCGAGTCGCTGCTCGGCCGGGATCTCACTCGGGCCGGCGACGTCCAGGCCGTGGCGATGGCCCTCGAACTCGCTGAACTCTGATGACGGCCGTGCACTCCCGCCCTAGCCGAAGTGTTCGGCCCGGAAGGTCTGGGCGATGTCGAGGACCCGGTCGAGCGCTTCGTCCTCGCCGATGCTGATGCGCACCCCGACACCGAGGTTGCGCACCGCCACTGCCTGTTCGACGCAGGCGTCTTCGAAGGCGGAGGACTTCTCACCCAGCGGCAGCCACACGAAGTTCGCCTGAGCCTCGGGCACGTCCCAGCCCTGTTCGCGCAGTGCCTGGGCGAAGTCGTCACGGGTCGCGGCGATCAAGCGGGCACGTTCGAGCACCTCATCCCAGTGCTTGAGCGATTCGACGGCGGCGGCCTGGCTGAGGTCGGTGACACCGAAGGGGATGACGGCCTTGAGCAGGCCGGTGATGACCTGCGGGTGGGCCACTGCGTAGCCGACGCGCAGTCCTGCCAGGCCGTGGGCCTTGGAGAAGGTGCGCAGCAGCACGAGGTTCGGGTGGTCCTTGACCAGTTCGAGTCCGCGGACGCGGTCGGGGTCAGTGGCGAATTCCCAGTACGCCTCGTCGAGGGCGACGAGGACATGGTCGGGGACCTCGTCGAGGAAGGCGCGCACCTCGGCGTCGGTGAGGACCGGACCGGTGGGGTTGTTCGGTGAGCAGAGGATGATGAGGCTCGTCCGGTCGGTGATCGCTCGCGCCATCGCCGGCAGGTCGTGGCGGCCGTCGGCGGTCAGCGGCACTTCGATGCGTGCGGACCCGGCGAGCCCGGTCGTCTGCGGGTACATCTCGAACGACGGCCACGGGTAGATGGCTGCGGTGCTCGCGTCCGAGGTGATCTGGGTCAGAGCCACGAGCAGTTCGGAGGCTCCGGTGGTCACGGCGAGTTCATCGTTCCCCACGCCGAGGCGGTCGGCCAGTCCCTCTCGCAGCGTCAGAGCCGCGTCGTCGGGGTAGTGGGCTGGGTCCGTGGCGTGGGCGACCATGGCCTCGAGCACCGCGGGCAGGGGTGGGAGGAAGTTCTCGTTGGAGGAGAGTTTGAATGACCGCAGTCCGTCGACCTGCCGCGGGGGCTTGCCCGGAATATAGGGCGGGAAGGTGTCGAGGGCGGTCCGCAGGCGCGGCGTCGACGGAGCAGGAGAAGAGGGGTTCTCGGCGTTCATGCCCTCATGATGTCACAGGCGCATGGGCGGACGATCGCGTGGGAGTCCCGTCCGCGGCGAATCGTTCTCGCGCCCGGATTCGGACCGAGGCCGTCTCGTCCGACTCACCACGGTTTGTCCGGTGAGGACCGTCCGCCGTTGCCGCCGGGACCCTGCTGTTGCTGTTGTCGGTCGGAGTCCTCGGCGCGCTTCTCCAGCTCCTCCCGCTTCTTCTCGCGTTCGGATCTGCCCTCGGATGCCTTCGAGTCATCCGATTGGTCGGAGTTCTCCTCCTCGGACTTCTTGCCATCTCCGTCGGAGGACCTGTCGTCGGACTCCTGATCCTTCGAATCCTCGTCTTGGGAGTCGCCACTCGAATCGCTGTCGTCGGTGCCGTCGTCCTTGGCCTGCTCGCCCTTCTTCTTGTCTTCGACGCGGTCCTTGGCCTTCTCGCTCTTCTGCTTCTCCTCGCTCTTCTTCGGCTGGCATTCTTCGGGTGCCTCGTCGAGAGTCTTGAGCGAACGGTCGTAGAGTTCCTGCGACTGGTCGGGATCCTGAGACGAGATCTCATCGGCCTGCTTCTCGTAGACGAAGGACAGGTTGATCCGGACCGCGCATTCGGCGGAGGTCGGTGCGATCTCGAGCGCGGCTTCGAGATCGGCCTGAGCCTCGTCGTAGTCGCCGACGGCCGCCTCGGCGGTGCCGCGATTGAAGTAGCCGATGTGCCGTTGGAGGGGGCTGAGCCGCAGGAACGCTGTCGCTGCCTTCTTCGCTCCGGGGAAGTCGTTCGAGGCGTAGCGGACCTGGGAGGCGGTGCCGAAGTACGCGGTCAGACCGACATAGGCGGCAACGAGGGTGAACACCGTGCCGAGGATGAGGTTGATCTTCGTGATCCGGCGCAGTCGCGACCACAGGCGTCTGATCCGGTTCATCGGGGGCCTCCTCGCTGGCCGGGCTGCACGGGTGGGGCAGACTGCACGGGCTGGCCGGGCACCCCGCCAGGTCCGGGTCCTACAGGTCCGGGTCCTGCAGGCATGCCGCCTGGCCTCGGCTGGTAGGGAACATTCCCGGGTCCGGGAGGACCGCCTCGGCGTGGGCGTGGGGGAGTGATCGCCTTGAGGCGGAGGTATTCGCGGACGCCGAAGACCAGTTCCACGGCGATCCAGGCGAAGACGAGGATGAGGGGAACCCAGAAGTACTCGTCGACGGTGACTCGGCCGTCCTTCTTCACCAGGGCCTGGTCGTACTTCGGGGCGGTGTAGACGCTGGAGATCTCACCCTTGCCGTCGCGGTGGTGGTAGTCGACGCCGAGGTCGGAGGCGATCCGTTTGAGGTTTCCCTCGTCGATCTTCGAGATCCCCGGATTGCCGTTGCCGTCGACGATGTAGTCATCGTGGTCGGCACCGTTCGTGTCATCATCGCCGCCGAGGCCCGGTTCGTCCCCGCCGGTGCCGTCGCCGACACCGGTGCTGTCGCCGACACCGGAGCCGAAGGGCTGCGAATCCCGCATCTTCCCACCGGCTGCGGTGCCGTAGCCGAACACCGCTCCGCTGTCGATGCGGGAGGCGAAGGACGACCACGAGTCGGGGCCCTGGTCGACCGTCTGCTCACCGTCGCCGAAGTAGAACACGACGCTCTTGTTGTCGGGTCGGTCGTCGGAGTTGGCGCTCATGCGCTTGTCGAGCTCGTCTCCGGCCTCGGTGATCGATGACCCCTTCGAATTGACTGAGGTCTCCGGGGTCAGCACGTCGACGGCGGAGGCGAAGGCGGTGTGATCGGTCGTCAGCGGCATCACCGTCGCCGCGGTCGAGGCGAAGGTGATGATGGACAGGCGGGTGCCGGGGAACTCGTCGGCAAGCGCGAGCATGTCCTCCTTCACCCCGTCGAGACGGGTCCGGTCTCCGTCGAAGTCCTCGGCGGCCATCGACGTCGTCGTGTCGACGACGAAGTACACGTCCGCTTGGGCCTCGTACTCCTCGGTGGTCGACTTGATCGGAATGCCGGGGCGGGCGAGTGCCACCGCGAGGATCGCGACGACGCCCATCCGGGCGAACCATTTCCACCGCGGACCGTCGCCGCGGACGGCGGGAATGATGCACACCGTGAGCAGGGCGAGGACGATCAGGCCCCAGCCGAACCAGGTGAAGACGGGATCGAAGATCATGATTTCGTCCTCCATGCCAGGACGAAGACTCCGGCGAGTCCGAACACGGCGAGGCCGAGCGGGATCGCCGGCATGTCGTGGACGATCGTGTAGGAGCGGCCCGGGGTGTTCTCGGCCTCCTGGCTCTGGATCTCCTCGACGATGCGGTCGATGGTCGAGGCCGAGCCCATGTCGAACTGCTTGCCGCCGGTGCGGTCGGAGACCGATTTCAGCTCTTTCGTCTGCGTCGTCGTCAGGATCGAGGGCGGGGACAGGCTGTAGACGCGCACGTCGGCATCGACGGCGATGTCGGCGGCCTCGTTGAGGTCGAACAGCGGATCACCGGCGAGCATGTTGTCCGTGGCGAAGACGATCGACCTGGACCGCTTCTCGTCCTTCCGGTCGAAGTTGTCGACGCAGCTGACCAGCCCGTCGCCGATGAGGGAGGACCCGCCGATGTTCGGAGGCGAGGTCGACCACGAATAGTCGGTGCCCTCCGAGCCCCAGGTGCGGAAGCCGTCCTCGGCCTCGGCGAGGAAGTTCTCCACCATGTCGTAGTCGTCGGTGAGTGGGAATGCCGAGACCGCTGTGGCATTGAAGACGGTCATGCCGATGCGTTCTCCGTCGAACCGGTCGACGAGCTCCTGATAGGCCTCGAGCAGGTCTGCGTCGTAGCCGAGCATCGAGCCGGAGACATCGAGGCAGAGCATGACGTCGCGCAGCTTCTTCTCCGGATTGACGGTTTCGATCCAGGCGGGGCGGGCGATGCCGGCCAGGGAGGACAGACCGGTGAGGACGATGACGCCGAGGAGGGCGACCGTGGTGAGCAGGCGGGTGCGCATGGCTCGGCGGAAGCTCGGCAGGCTCGTCATCCGACCGCTGTGGGCCACGGGCAGCGACGACGCCGTGGCCTTCGGACGGCGGAAGAACCAGACCGTCGCAACGGCGAGGACTGCGAGGATCAGGGCCAGCCACCAGAACATCAGGACCATCGGGCCACCAACTTCCTGGCATCGGCGATCTGCGCGTGCAGGTCCGCCGGTTCCGTTTCTGCGAACTCGGCTTCGTAGAGGCCGAGCAGACACGCGGCGAGGTCGTCGAGTCCGGCGACCGCGGCATCACGATAGGTCAGGTGCTCGGACTTCACACCCCAGGCGTCATGAGCGAAGTCGCGGACGATCTTCGCCAGCGACCGCGCCGAATCGCGGACATCCGCGTTCTCCGAGTCCAGATCCGACTCCACGTTGGAGATGCGTGAGAAGTAGGTGCTGCGCACCGGGATCGGGATGCGCGGACCGCCTGCTCCGGTGGCCCCGGCGGCGAGCCGGATGAGCGGGGCGAAGAAGTTGCCGGCGACGATGAGCAGCACGAGGATCACCGCGACGTACCAGGCGGGTGAGATCTGCAGCGGACCGACGAGTTCAGCGGGGCCCACGGCGGTGCCTCAGCAGAAGGGTGTGGAGTCGGCCCAGGGCCGACTTCGGATGATCGATCTCGGTGTGGGCGATGCCCAGCTTCGCGAGAAGGTCGATGCGATGCTGTCGGCGGGCCGCCTCGGCGAGGGCGAATTCCTGTCTCACCAGCGGTTTCGTCATCACCGCTGACGGCAGTCCATGATCGGGGCGGGCGACGTCGAACGGCGCCGAGGCGGCCGGCAGTCCCGCGAGATCCGCGTCGGTGACCGTGATCCACAGGACCTCGTGCTGGGCGCGGAGTCGACGGATCGTCGCCTCCTCGTCGGGGCCCAGCGGGGCCTGGTCGGAGATGACGACGAGCAGCATCCGATGGTTGATGTGGCTGCTGATCCACTGCAGCTGGGTGTTGATCGACCCGGGGGAGTCGGTGCCCGCTTCTGCGAGGATCTGCTGGAGGAGGTGCTCGAGGTGGGCTTCGCTGCCCTTCCGCGGGGAGGCGGTCGTGCGTTCGGCGCTGCCGTGGATGAGCATGACATCGTCGCCGTGGCGCACGGCGAGGTAGCCGATCATTCCGGCCATGAGGATCGCCAGGTGGCGTTTGTCCGCTCCCGCCGAGGTCACGGCGTCGAAGTTCCGTGAGGTGTCGACGACGAGGCCGAGGATGTGCCTGCGATGGGCGACATAGCGTTTGACCAGGGGCTCGGTGTGGCGGGCCGTGGCCTTCCAGTCGATGTCGCGGATCTCGTCGCCGGGGATGTAGTCGCGCAGATCATCGAAGTCGAGGCTGTGGCCGTGGAACACCGAGGAGTAGTCGCCGTCGAGGAGGCGACGGGTGCGCCGGTGGGCGTGGATGGTCATCCGCGCCTTGATGCGATTGAGCAGGGCAGTCATCGTCGCAGCCGATCAGGGAGTGGGCACGGCCATGAGGAGGGCATCGACGACCTGGGCGCTCGTGATGTTCTCGGCGGCTGCTTCGAAGTTGAGCTGGATGCGGTGAGCCAGCACCCGGTGGGCGAGGTCCTTGATGTCTTCGGGGATGACGTAGTTACGGCCGCGGATCATTGCGAGTGCCCGACCGGCGTTCGTGAACGCGATCGAGGCGCGCGGGCTGCCGCCGTATTCGATGAAGGGGGCGTAGCGGCCGAGGTACTTCGCCGTGTTGCGGGTCGCATGGACGAGTTCGACGAGGTAGCGGGTGATCGCGGGGTCGATGTAGATGGTGCGGGCATAGCGCTGCATGGTCACCACATCGTCGAGGCTGCACGCCGGTTCCGGCACCGAGTCCTTGTCGAAGACGCCGGAGTCGAGTCGGGTGAGGATCTCGACCTCTTCGTTCGGGTTCGGATGGGTGAGCAGGTCCTTGATCATGAACCGGTCGAGCTGAGCCTCGGGCAGCTGGTACGTGCCTTCCTGCTCGATCGGGTTCTGCGTGGCCATGACGAGGAACGGGCGGGGGAGTTCGAAGCGCTGACCGCCGATGGTCGTCTGCTTCTCCTGCATCGCCTCGAGCATCGCCGACTGCGTCTTCGCCGAGGACCGGTTGATCTCGTCGAGGAGGACGATGTTCGCATGGACAGGTCCGAGCACCGTGTTGAACGACCCCTCATGGGCGTTGTAGATCTGCGAGCCGATGATGTCGGCCGGCAGCAGGTCAGGGGTGCACTGGATGCGGGAGAACTTCCCGTCCACGGCATTGGCCAGGGCCGCCGCGGCCGTGGTCTTCGCGAGCCCCGGGACGCTTTCGAGGAGCAGATGGCCCCCGGAGAGGAGCCCGATGAGCAGGGATTCGCGCAGACGCTGCTGACCGACGACGAAATGGTCGAGATAGGACTCCAGCCCCTTGAGGATGGTCTGCGCGTGTGCGATCTCCTGGGTGTTGGCCGGTGCGGTCGCGGTCATAGTCCCCATGCCTCTCGATTCGTTGCGGTGTGGTCTCCAGCATATTGGTTGGCACTGACGTGAGACAGCCCACGACGTGTCAGTGCTGACACATGGTGCGGCTGCCGGCGATATCGGGCCCGGGGCACACCGCGAACCTGTCGTGGACAGTCTCCGATCCTGCGCCTGCTCCAGTCTCCGTGTCAGTGCCGATCTGTAGCGTTGACGGGACCGATCGAGGGCGGTGGACCGAACGCATGAGCGGAGGTGGTGGAAATGGTCCCGACACACCCACAGGCAGAAATTTTTTCTGTGGACAGCGGTGGAAAACTGCGTCGGGAAATCGGTGGAAAAAAGGTTCGTTCGCCGCTGTCCCCAGTGTCCTCGCAGGTGATCGAACTACATGGGTGTCGTTCACAGCCTGTGGACGACTGTGGACGGTGCGCACACAGGGGTGTGGACCGTCGAAATGACACTGGTGTAACACTGGATATAGGGGTAAGGTCATACCCGAACACAACATCTAGTGGTCGCCCCTGGGCCTGCACGTCGTGATCTTCATCATGATTCGGCAGGCGGAAGGCCCGATCACGCCACACAGAACGCGGAAGCCGCAAGGCAGAATTGAGGAGTCGCCATGATCACCGTGTACACCAAGCCCGCTTGTGTCCAGTGCAACGCCACCTACCGTGCGCTCGATGCCAAGGGACTGAAGTACAAGTCGGTCGATCTCAGCGTCGACGAGAACGCCCTCGACGTCGTCAAAGCCATGGGTTACATGCAGGCGCCCGTCGTCGTCACCGACAACGATCACTGGTCGGGTTTCCGCCCGGACAAGATCGCCACCCTGACCGGCGAGCAGTCAGCGTCCGTCGTGGCCTGAAATGCTCCTGGTCTACTACTCCAGCAGCTCTGAGTTCACCCACCGCTTCGTCGGCAAGCTGCGGCATCCGGCTCTCCGGATTCCGCTGCTGACAAAGCAGGAGACGCTGAGGGTCGACGAACCGTTCGTCCTCGTGACTCCGACCTATGGGGCGGGACGCAACCAAGGCGCCATCCCCAAGCAGGTCATCAAATTCCTCAATAACGAAGAGAACCGACGACACCTCATCGGTGTCATCGGCGCCGGAAACACGAACTTCGGCGAAGATTACTGTCGCGCGGCCAAGAAGGTCGCCGTCAAATGTCAAGTACCCCTCATGTACCGAGTCGAGCTCCTGGGAACCCCGGAGGACGTCGATGCGGTGAATCTAGGATTGGACAAACTGTGCGCGAGCTCGCTGAAGACCGCAATGTAGAGGACATCATCCGCGAAGAGACGGATCTGGACTACCACGCGCTCAACGCCATGCTGAACCTGTATGACGAGAGCGGACGGATCCAGTTCGAACGTGACAAGCAGGCTGCCCGGCAGTACTTCCTCCAGCACGTCAACAACAACACCGTCTTCTTCCACGACCTCAAGGAGAAGCTCGACTACCTCGTCGAGAAGGACTACTACGAGCCCGAGGTCCTGGAACAGTACTCGTTCGACTTCATCGAGGCGCTGTCGAAGCGCGCCTACGATCAGAAGTTCCGGTTCCAGACCTTCCTGGGCGCCTTCAAGTTCTACACCTCCTACACACTGAAGACCTTCGACGGAAAGCGCTACCTCGAACGCTTCGAGGACCGCGTCGTCATGGTCGCCCTGTTCCTCGCCCGCGGCGATGAGACGCTGGCGACCCAGCTCGTCGACGAGATCATCACGGGTCGGTTCCAGCCGGCCACCCCGACCTTCCTCAACGCCGGCAAGAAGCAGCGCGGAGAGCTCGTCTCCTGCTTCCTGCTGCGCATCGAGGACAACATGGAGTCGATCGGCCGGTCCATCAACTCCGCCCTGCAGCTGTCGAAGCGCGGCGGCGGCGTGGCCTTCGCTCTGACGAACATCCGCGAGTCGGGTGCCCCGATCAAGAAGATCGAGAACCAGTCCTCCGGCGTCATCCCGGTCATGAAGCTGCTCGAGGACTCCTTCTCCTACGCCAACCAGCTGGGCGCCCGTCAGGGCGCAGGTGCCGTGTATCTGCACGCCCACCACCCGGACATCTACAGCTTCCTCGACACCAAGCGTGAGAACGCCGATGAGAAGATCCGGATCAAGACCCTGTCCCTGGGCGTCGTGATTCCCGACATCACCTTCGAGCTGGCCAAGCGCAACGAGGACATGTACCTCTTCAGCCCCTACGACGTCGAACGCGTCTACGGCATGCCCTTCTCCGACGTCAGCGTCACGGAGAAGTACACGGAGATGGTCGACAACGCCTCGATCAAGAAGAAGAAGATCAACGCCCGCGAGTTCTTCCAGACCCTGGCCGAGATCCAGTTCGAATCCGGGTACCCGTACGTGATGTTCGAGGACACCGTCAACAAGGCGAACCCGATCGACGGCAAGATCATCATGTCCAACCTGTGCTCGGAGATCCTCCAGGTCTCCGAACCCAGCCGGTACGACGCCGACCTCGGCTACGACGAGATCGGCAAGGACATCTCCTGCAACCTCGGTTCGCTCAACATCGCCCTGACGATGGACTCGGAGGACTTCGGGCAGACCGTCGAGACCGCGATCCGCGGGCTCACCGCCGTCGCCGAGACCTCGGACATCCAGTCCGTGCCCTCGATCGCCCGCGGCAACGACATGTCCCACGCGATCGGGCTGGGCCAGATGAACCTCCACGGCTACCTCGCCCGCGAGCACGTGTACTACGGCTCCGACGAGGGCCTGGACTTCACGAACATGTACTTCTACACCGTCGCCTACCACTGTGTGCGGGCGTCGATGGAGATCGCGAAGGAACGCGGCACCACGTTCGCCGGCTTCGAGCGGTCGAAGTACGCCACCGGCGAATACTTCGACAAGTACACCGATGAGGCGTGGGTTCCGCGCACCGAGCGGGTCGCACAGCTCTTCGCCGAGGCGGGAGTGCACATCCCGACGCAGGACGATTGGCGCGAGCTCAAGGCCCAGGTGGCCGAGCACGGCATCTACAACCAGAACCTGCAGGCCGTGCCGCCGACCGGTTCGATCTCCTACATCAACAACTCGACGTCGTCGATCCACCCGGTGGCCTCGAAGATCGAGATCCGCAAGGAGGGCAAGGTCGGGCGCGTGTACTACCCGGCTCCCTTCATGGACAACGACAACCTCGAGTACTACCAGGATGCGTACGAGATCGGGTACGAGAAGATCATCGACACCTACGCTGAGGCCACAAAGCACGTGGACCAGGGCCTGTCGCTGACGCTGTTCTTCATGGACACCGCGACCACCCGTGACATCAACAAAGCGCAGATCTACGCATGGCGCAAGGGCATCAAGACCATCTACTACATCCGGCTCCGGCAGCTCGCGCTGCAGGGCACGGAGGTCGAGGGCTGCGTCTCCTGCATGCTGTGATCATCGAATCCGGCGAACCGATGCGAATCGGTCCGCCGGATTCGTGCGGGGCCGGCTCCGATCTTGCGGACAATGGCCCGGCCGCATCGGCCGATCGTCTGCGCAGCAGACCGCTCAAACTCAGCACGAAGACGACTTCGTGACTTTTGCAGAACACGACTTTTCGGGAAGAGGGAAACCCTTGGAGAATCTGACTCTGGCCTCGCATGTCGACGCCATCAACTGGAACCGCGTCGTCGATCCGATCGACGATGAGGTGTGGGATCGACTGACGGGCAACTTCTGGCTGCCGGAGAAGGTTCCGCTGAGCAACGACATTCCCTCCTGGGCCACCCTGACCGAGGACGAGAAGACGCTGACGATGCGCGTGTTCACCGGTCTGACGCTGCTCGACACGATCCAGGGCACGGTCGGTGCGATCTCACTCATTCCTGACGCCGTCACGCCGCACGAAGAGGCAGTGATGACGAACATCGCGTTCATGGAGAGCGTGCACGCGAAGTCGTACTCCTCGATCTTCTCCACCCTGTGCTCGACGAAGGAGATCGACGAGGCCTTCCGCTGGTCGCGGGAGAATTCCTTCCTGCAGTCGAAAGCCGACATCATCCTCAGCTACTACCGGGGTGACGATCCGCTCAAGCGCAAGGTCGCCTCGACGCTGCTCGAGTCGTTCCTCTTCTACTCCGGCTTCTACCTGCCCATGTACTGGTCGGCGCATGCGAAGCTGACGAACACCGCCGACCTCATCCGGCTCATCATCCGCGACGAAGCCGTGCACGGCTACTACATCGGCTACAAGTACCAGAAGGGGCTTGAGTCGCAGTCCGAGGAGCGCAGGCAGGAGCTCAAGGACTACACGATGAACCTCATGTTCGAGCTCTACGAGAACGAGGTCTCCTACACCCACGACCTCTACGATTCGGTGGGGCTGGCGGAGGACTGCAAGAAGTTCCTCCACTACAACGCCAACAAGGCGCTGATGAACCTCGGCTATGAGGCGATGTTCCCCAAGGAGGTCACGGACGTCAATCCGGCGATCCTCGCGGCGCTTTCGCCCGGCAGCGATGAGAACCACGACTTCTTCTCCGGTTCGGGTTCGTCCTATGTCATCGGCAAGGCCGAGAACACCGAGGACGAGGACTGGGACTTCTGATCTGACGTCATCGCGGATCGCACAGAGGTCCGGGGTCGCAGCTGTCTGCGACCCCGGACCTTTTTTCAACGTTCACGCCGCCGGACAGGCAGCCTCACGGCCGGGCCGACAATCGGCCGGGCAGACAGTCTCACGGACGGGCAGACAGCCCCACAGCCGGGCAGACAATCGGCCGGCTGAGCCGTGGAACTGCGTCTGGAACGAATCCGCCCTGACCACAAGACATGGGGCTTTGAATACTTCCGTATGAACGAGCAAACGCCCACTCGCTGCGTAAAACCCGGCAGCAAGTGGGCGTTGTCGTGACCTGTGTGGATCAGGCGGCGGCCATCGGCGTGACCTCACGCAGCGAGGTGCCCGTGAAGAGCACGATGCGACCGGTCGCATCCTCGATGGTGACTTCGCCGGGAGCCTGACCGCTGATCCTGGGATCGATCATCCCTGCGTGTGCGAGTCCGCGCTGGACCCACTGTGGGAACTCAGACATGGGTTCCCTCCTTTCTTCAGTTGTGAATAGCGGCAACGACGCGCACTATTCCTCAGGTTGTCTAGTCGGCGATGGGTAGTCGCCGATGGGGATCTGCAGTTCGAAGAGATACAGTGTCCGGATCATTCATCCGAAATGATGAACCAGGATCGGAGCCTGCGACTCAAATGGATTGTCGGCAGGAGCAACGCATCGATCGGTTCGATGAATGCGGACAGCTTCGAACGCAAACCACTATCATAGCCGTCCATGACCGCCACTGTCCATTCGAGGTGGTGGAGCCCACAGAAGCAGGCGTCGAGGCGCGTCCCTACTGACCGCACGGCCCAGGCCGCGTGTGACACGCGATTCGCGCACACACATTCCCCTCGCCGAGGTTGCGCGGCCGCGTCGAGATGGCTCAGCGACGGCCCTGCAGCCTCCCGCGCAGCCTGACCCACAGCACCGCTGTGAGGATGAGCAGGACAACGCCGGCACCGAGGAGGCCGAGTGCCAGGGGGTTGTCCATGGCTGCGCCCAAGGACCGGGAGGCGAGGGAGGAAGAAGCCTGGCCGTCTCCGTCATCGTCTGCGGAATCCTTCGCCGAGGCGGCCGTTTCGTCCTCGTCCCCGCCGGCGTCCCCGCCGCTGCTCGGTGCCGTGGGCTTCGCCTCGGCGGTGGCCTGCACGCCCACGGGGACGGTCTGCAGGGACTTCGGTTCCTTCTGCGCGAAATCCCATTCGAGAAGATCCACGGCGACCTGCCTCGAGTTGTTGTCGATGCCGAGCATCGTCGCAACCACGCGGTGACCATCGCGTTCCGCGACAGCCACATAGGAGCCCTTCGCGGCTCGAGTGAACCCGTTCTTCAGCCCCAGACCGCCGTCGACCTGACCGACGATCTTCGTGTGGTTCTGGATCTCGTAGCCTTTGAACTTCTCTTTCGTCTGCGGGTTCTTCCCGCCCGGGAATTTGAACGTCTCCGTCCCGATGACCTTCATCAGGTAGTCGTCCTCGCACACCGCCCACGCAAGCTTCATGAGGTCTTCGGCGCTCGTGTACTGGCCCTTGGCGTCGAGGCCCGAGGTGTTCGCCGCATGGGTATTCGACATGCCCAGTTCCGCGGCCTTCTGGTTCATCAGCGACACGGCCTTCTTCTGCCCGCCGGCGGCTCGGCCGAGGGCATTCGCGGCATCATTGGCACTCGACATGAGCATCGCGTGGAAGAGCAGGTCGATGGTGTATTTGTTCTTCTGCATGAGGCCGACCTTCGTCCCGTCGATCTCCATGTCTTCGAACTCGGCCGTGACCTTCTTCTGCTTGTCATCGAGGACGTCGACGAGGGCCAGCGCAGTCAGCAGCTTGATCGTCGAGGCAGGAGCATGCCTTTTCTCCACGTTCTTCGCCACGTGCAACTCACCGGAGTCGAGGTCGCCCACGAGCCAGGAGGTGCCCGTCGGCTTCGGGGCCTTAGCTCCGTCGCCGAGGTCGTCGGGACTCACATATGCCGGTGCCGTCTCTTCGCCGGTCGGAGTCGTCGCCGAGGCGGCGGGGGAGAGGACCAGCTGAGCAGCGACAAGCGCGAGGGTCAGCAGTGCGGTGGCGACCGACAGGAACCTCGGCTGCCCGAAACCGGACACGGGTCCGTCGGCGGTCGCAGTCGCAGACCTCGGTGTCGATACGGTCGTCGGGGAAGCAGTGGAGCCGGTGGAACGCATGCGCCCCAGTCTACTTTCGCCTCGAGACGCCCGTATTCAGGTTTCCCTCACCGGCGGGCCCAGTGTCCGCGGCTATCCGGCCCATTCTGCGCTGGGCAGCCCAGTTCCGAACCTGGGCTGCCCAGCGCAGAATGGGCCACTTCACGGATATTGCTGCAGACGAAAGCGGCCCCGCACCGGTGGGTGCGGGGCCGCTTTCGGTCTGACTCAGACCATGTGGGTCAGAAGGCGCGCTGGAGAACCGCCTGCTTCACCTCGGCGATGGCCTTGGTGATCTCGATGCCGCGCGGGCAGGCCTCGGTGCAGTTGAAGGTGGTGCGGCAGCGCCACACGCCTTCCTTGTCGTTGAGGATCTCGAGGCGCATGTCCCCACCCTCGTCACGCGAATCGAAGATGAAACGGTGCGCGTTGACGATCGCGGCCGGCCCGAAGTACTGGCCGTCGGTCCAGAACACGGGGCACGACGAGGTGCACGAGGCGCAGAGGATGCACTTCGTGGTGTCGTCGAAGGCCGCACGCTGCTCGGCCGACTGCAGACGCTCGCGCGTCGGCTCGTGACCAGAGGTGATGAGGAAGGGCATGATCTCGCGGTACGACTGGAAGAAGGGCTCCATGTCGACGATCATGTCCTTCTCGAGCGGCAGTCCTTTGATCGCCTCGACGGTGATCGGCTTGGACGTGTCGAGGTCCTTGAGCAGGGTCTTGCAGGCCAGGCGGTTGCGACCGTTGATGCGCATGGCATCGGAGCCGCACACGCCGTGGGCGCAGGACCGGCGGAAGGACAGCGAGCCGTCGATCTCCCACTTGATCTTGTGGAGGGCGTCGAGCACACGGTCGGTGCCGTACATCGTGACGTTGTACTCTTCCCAGTGCGGCTCCGAGTCGACCTCGGGATCGAAGCGTGCGATCCGGAAGGTGCAGTCGAAGGACGGAATGGAACCGCCTTCGCCCGAGACGCTCTGGGGCAGGTCGATCTTCGACGCTGGTTCGGCTGTTTCTGCAGTGGTGCTCATCAGTACTTACGCTCCATCGGCTGGTAACGGGTGACGATGACGGGCTTCGTCTCCAGACGCATGCCCTTGATGCCGTCGGTCTCCGCTTCGGGATCGAGGTAGGTCATCGTGTGGTGCATGAACTTCTCGTCGTCGCGATCCGGGAAGTCCTCGCGGAAGTGTCCGCCGCGGGATTCCTTGCGGTGGATGGCGGCGACGGAGATGACCTCGGCGAGCTCGAGCAGGAAGCCCAGCTCGACGGCCTCGAGCAGATCGAGGTTGTAGCGCTTTCCGCGGTCCTGGATGCCGACGTTGTTGTAGCGTTCGCGCAGTTCGGCGATCTTGTCGAGGGCTTCCCGGAGGGTCTCGTCGGTGCGGAACACCTGGACGTTGGCGTCCATGACGTCCTGCAGATCCTTGCGGATGGCACCGATGCGTTCGGTTCCGTCCGAGGTCCGCATCTTCTCGAGCAGTTCGACGACGTCGGTCTCCGGGTTCTCCGGGAGTTCGACGGAATCGGCGGTCTTCGCGTATTCCGCGGCGGCGATGCCGGCGCGCTTGCCGAAGACGTTGATGTCGAGAAGCGAGTTCGTGCCTAGGCGGTTCGAGCCGTGCACGGACACGCAGGCACACTCACCGGCCGCGTAGAGGCCGGGGATGATGTTGTCGTTGTCACCGAGGACTTCGGCCTCGATGTTCGTCGGGATGCCGCCCATCGCGTAGTGCGCGGTCGGGAACACCGGCACGGGTTCGGTGTAGGGCTCCACACCGAGGTAGGTGCGGGCGAACTCCGTGATGTCGGGCAGCTTCTCGTCGATGTGCGAGGGCTCGAGGTGGGTGAGGTCGAGGAGGACGTAGTCCTTGTTCGGTCCGCAGCCGCGGCCTTCGCGCACCTCATTGGCCATCGAACGGGCCACGATGTCACGCGGGGCAAGGTCCTTGATCGTCGGGGCGTAGCGTTCCATGAAGCGCTCACCCTCCGAGTTGCGGAGGATGCCGCCCTCACCGCGGGCCGCCTCGGAGAGCAGGATGCCGAGGCCGGCGAGGCCCGTCGGATGGAACTGGAAGAACTCCATGTCCTCGAGCGGGATGCCGCGGTTGTAGGTCACGGCCATGCCGTCGCCGGTCAGGGTGTGGGCGTTCGAGGTGGTCTTGAAGACTTTGCCGACACCCCCGGTGGCGAAGATGATCGACTTCGCCTGGAAGATGTGGATCTCACCGGTGGCCAGTTCGTAGGACACGACGCCGGCCGGGCGCTTGACCCCGTCGACCTCGGTCATGACGAGGTCGAGGACGTAGAACTCGTTGTAGAACTCGACGCCGTGCTTGACGCAGTTCTGGTAGAGGGTCTGGAGGATCATGTGACCGGTGCGGTCGGCTGCGTAGCACGAGCGGCGGACGGCGGACTTGCCGTGGTCGCGGGTGTGACCGCCGAAGCGACGCTGGTCGATCTTGCCCTCGGGGGTGCGGTTGAAGGGCAGCCCCATCTTCTCGAGATCGAGGACGGCGTCGATGGCTTCCTTGGCCATCACCTCGGCGGCGTCCTGGTCGACCAGGTAGTCACCGCCCTTGACGGTGTCGAAGGTGTGCCATTCCCAGTTGTCCTCTTCCACGTTCGCCAGTGCGGCGCACATGCCGCCCTGGGCTGCGCCGGTGTGGGAACGGGTGGGGTAGAGCTTGGTCAGCACAGCGGTGCGGGCGCGCTGTCCCGACTCGATCGCCGCACGCATGCCAGCGCCGCCGGCGCCGACGATGACGACGTCGTAATGATGTACCTGCATGTTTCTCCTTTAGGCCTTGCAGAACTCAGCCAGGACCGAGGGGTCCGCTCCGGCCGGGCAGGGATCGAACGTGAAGATGACGAGCGTGCCGAGCACGATGACGATGACCGAGGCGATGTAGAGGATCATCTGCAGAGCCATGCGTGTGCCGGGCTTCTCGGAGTAGTCCATGATGATGGTGCGCAGGCCGTTGGTGCCGTGCAGCATCGCCAGCCACAGCATGAGCAGATCCCAGATCTGCCAGAACGGGCTGGCCCACTTGCCGGCCACGAAGCCGAAGTCGATGGCCTGGACGCCGTCGCCGGCCCACAGGTTGACGAACAGGTGGCCGAAGATGAGGATCACGAGGACGACGCCGGAGACGCGCATGAACAGCCAGGCGAACATCTCGAACTTCGAGCGGGTGGACTTGTGCCGGGAATAGCCGGTCCGCGGAGCCGGAATGGATGTAGTGCTCATGTCAGCCTCCGAAGGTGTGCATCAGCTGGCGGGGGACGAAGGCGATCATGATGATGAGCCACAGAATGATGACTCCCCAGAACAGCTTCTTCTGATTTTTCGGGCCGCTCTTCGAGAAGTCGACCAGAATGACGCGAAGACCATTGAACGCATGGAATGCGATTGCGGCGACGAGCGCGATCTCACCGAATGCCATGACCGGTGTCTTGTAGGTTCCGATCACAGCGTTGTAGGCCTCGGGCGAGACGCGAACGAGGGCAGTATCGAGCACGTGGACCAGAAGGAAGAAGAAGATTCCGACGCCTGTGACGCGATGCGCGACCCAGGACCACATTCCTTCGTTTCCTCGGTACAGAGTGCCCGTAGACGCTTTGGCCACGGAGCATCCTCCATCTTGATTATTCGGGTGTGTACGTCTAGAAACTACGCTCAAGACCGCTTCCGTGCCAGTCGAGACACCACGGAGCGCGCGGGATCACACGACTACCCTGGCAATTCCCTCAAAACTGGGATTTCGTGTCTCATGGAATTTCAATTACATCACGGTCGTATGATCTAAATGATTTCCCTCACGCTCTGACCTGGGTCGTCCTGTGAGACGTCCGCCATCGCCGAGGTGGTGCCGATCGGAGGCCGGCGACCCGCGCCGAGGTGGTGGCGGGCTCGCCCGGACACCCGCGCCGAGGCGGTGCCCAGGTGAGGATGTCCCCACCGCTGGTCTGGGGTCGACCGTCGCCGACACGGCGGACAACCTCGGCGAAGCGCTGCCCGAACTCTGAGACACTGAAATCGTGAACACGCACTTCCACGCCATCATCCCCGCCGGCGGTTCCGGAACCCGTCTCTGGCCCCTTTCGCGCCGGGCGACCCCGAAGTTCCTCCACGATGTGCTCGGCCTGGGCCGCAGCCTCATCCAGGCCACCTGGGACCGGGTCGCTCCCATCGTCGGAGACGACCGCGTCTGGGTGGTCACGGGGCAGAGTCATCTCGAACAGGTCGTCGAGCAGCTGCCGGAGATCTCACGGTCGAAGATCGTCACCGAACCCTCCCCGAAGGACTCCGCCGCGGCCATCGGCCTGGCGACGATGCTCATCGCCCGGGAGGACCCTGAGGCGATCGTCGGTTCGTTCTCCGCCGATCACTCGATCACGAATGTCGACGAATTCCGGCTGGTCATCGATCAGGCCGTCGCCGCCGCCGAGACCGGCGACATCGTCACCATCGGCATCATGCCGCGCAATCCCGCGACCGCCTACGGCTACATCGAAACCGGTGAGCTGCTCGGACTCGACGGGGCGCCCACGGCCAGGCGCGCACTGGCATTCGCGGAGAAGCCCGCCGCGAGCACCGCCCGGAACTACGTGAACTCCGGTCGCTACCGCTGGAACGCCGGTATGTTCATCGCGAAGGCCACGGCACTCCTCGACGTCCTCGCCGAGGAGGACCCCGCCCTCTTCGCCGGACTCTCCCGCATCGCCGCGGCCTGGGACACCCCCGACCACGGCAGCGTGCTCGGCGAGGTCTGGCCCGGGCTGGAGAAGCGGGCCATCGACTATGTGGTGGCCGAACCTGCCGCCGCGGCCGGTCGGGTCATCGTCATCCCCGGGGACTTCGGCTGGGACGACGTCGGCGACTTCGACTCCGTGGCCCGGCTGCGCCAGCCCGTGCCCGGTGAGCCGCGCGGGGTGATCTCGATCGGCGGCAACACGGACCTGCTCGAGGTCGACGCCTCAGGGGTCGTGTTCTCCGAAGGCCCGCGGACGGTGGCCATCGTCGGTCTCGAGGACCTCGTCGTCGTCGACACCGATGACGTTCTGCTCATCACCTCGCGCTCGCACGCGCAGGATGTGAAGAAGGCCGTGTCCGTCGCCGGTGAGCGCGGACTCGACGAACTCCTCTGATTACCTGCGCACACAGGCAGGGCGTCACCCACCACCGGTCTCGGCCTGAGCACCTGCGGCCGCACCGTCGCCGGAGTATGTCGAAATTGGTCGCAATCGGGACAATTGTGACGACCAGTGCCTAGCATTGCTTCCAATGTCCGACATCGCCATCCCCGACCCGTGTTTCTCAGAAGGACCCGACGTGATCAGCTCGACTATCGCTGAGATCGGTGCAGAGCTCATCGATTTCCGCCGCGACATCCATGCCCATCCGGAACTGTCCTTCCAAGAGTTCGAGACCACCGACAAGATCGTCGCCCGCCTCGAAGCCGCCGGCCTGAAGCCTCGGCGGCTCGAGGGAACCGGCGTCGTCTGCGAAGTGGGTGAAGGCCCGGTCACCGTGGGTCTGCGCGCCGACATCGATGCCCTGCCCGTCGATGACCTCATCGACGAGGAGTTCCGCTCGACGGTGCCCGGAGTCGCCCACGCCTGCGGCCACGACGTCCACCTGACCTCGCTGATCGGCGCGGGCATCGCTCTGCAGAAGATCCACGAAACTCGGCCCGGAGGACTCGGCGGCCGGGTGCGGCTGATCTTCCAGCCCGGCGAGGAGGTGACCCCCGGCGGGGCGCTGCGCGTGATCTCGCAGGGTGTGCTCGACGACGTGCCCGAGGTCTACGCCGTCCACTGCGACCCGAACGTCGACATCGGCAAGGTCGGTTCGCGCATCGGCGCCATCACCGCTGCCGGCGACACCGTCATCATCCGCCTGTCCGGTCACGGCGGGCACACCTCCCGGCCGCACCTGACCGAGGACCTCGTGTACGCGCTGGGCAAGCTCGCCACCGATCTGCCGTCGACGCTGGGCCGCCTCATCGATCCCCGGCACGCGATCTCGCTCGTGTGGGGCGAGATCAGCTCCGGCCATGCCGCGAACGTCGTCCCCAGTGAGGGGATCCTGCGCGGGACCCTGCGCTGCCTCGACGTCGACGGATGGAACCAGGTCGCCGAGGTGCTTCCCGAGCTCGTCGACCGCATCGCCGGACCGTACGGGGTCGAGGTCGACCTCGAACATCGCCGAGGTGTCCCTCCCGTGGTCAACACCGAGGACCAGGTCACCCTCATCGAAACTGCGGTCCGCGGTGAGCTGGGGGAGAACTCCGTCCAGCTGACCCCGCAGTCGATGGGCGGGGAGGACTTCGCCTGGTACCTCACTCACTGCCCGGGCGCCCTCGTACGTCTGGGCACCCGGACTCCCGGCGGCATCACCTATGACATCCACCAGGGTGATCTGCTCATCGACGAACGCGCGGTCGAAATCGCCGCCCGCGTCTTCACTGCCACCGCACTCAAGGTCCTCGAGCGCGATCGCTGACCAGCGTTCTGACTCGGTGCCCGACTACCTCCTGTCAGGACGGGCCGATAATCTTGGCCCCATGAGGATGAGAGCCCGAGCCACCCGGATCGCCGCACTGGCCGCGGTCGGCGTCCTCACACTCAGCGCCTGCTCCGTCACGACACCCGAGGCTCTCCAGGAGCCGAAGCTCGGGTGCTTCGTCTCCGCTCCCGCCGGCTTCGACGATCATTCGGCCGGGGCGCTGACCCTGGAGGAGGCGGAGCTGGCCCGCGGTGCCGGGGTCTTCTCCGGCACCTCGAGTCAGCGTGTCTCCGGTGTCTCGGCCACCTCGGCGGCTCTGCAGCGGATGCATGACCAGGACTGCGCACTGACCTCGGTGATCGGGCCCAGCGGAGCGGGCGCACTCGGCAGCTTCGCCTCCGCCCACCCCGACGATCTGTTCCTCGGCGTCTCCAGCGGTTCGCGCGACCTGCCGAAGAACGTGCTGAGCATCGACTTCGACCTCGTGCCGCCGGCCTTCATCGCCGGCTACATCGCCGCCACCGCCAGCGAGACCGGCGAGGTCGGCGTCGTCGTCGCCCGTGGATTCCCGCAGACTGAGAAGATCCTCACCGCCTTCGACGCCGGGGTCGACCTGTACAACGAGGAGAAGGACGACGGCGCGCAGAAGGTGAAGTCCTACCGCAGCGCCTCGGCGGTCGATCGCACGATCGCCGACACCCGGGAGGCGGGGGCGGATTACTTCGGTGAGTCGTTCGACGATGACGTCGACGTGATCGTGCCCTTCGGTTCGGCGGCCGCCATGGGAGCGGTCACCTCGGCGGAGGAGGAGCGCACCGAGCTGCTCAAGGACGCGGAGAAGTCCGAGGACGGGGCCGACGAGGGGCCGAGCCTGCCGAAGATCGTCTGGTACGGAACCGCGGGAGGCTTCTCGAAGTCGATCGTCGCGACCGTCGAACCCAACGTCCGCCGCGGCCTGCGCACGATGTTCCCCGACTGGCCACAGAGTAAGAACCCCGACGAGGTGGCCCCGGCGTCGAAGGAGGAACCGGAGGAGATCGGCGGCTTCCGGGTCGGCGAGCGACGCTACCTGGGCACGCTCGACAACGGCGGGGTCCGGATCGTCGCCGAGGACGGGTTCCTCTCCCGCGTCTCCGATGCCGGCCGCGGAATCACGGACCTGCGGGAGCGGATCAAGAGCGGAGAGATCGACCCGGAGGGGTGAGACCGGGGCGGTGCGGGTCTCAGCCGAAGTGAAGTGTCATCGGATAAGCTGAGACGGTGATGAATGTACCCGCTGGCGTCGCCTCCGACGACCCCATCCTGCAGCTGCCCAAAGTCTCCCTCCACGATCACCTCGACGGCGGTCTGCGCCCGTCGACGATGATCGAGCTGGCCGATCGCATCGGCCACACCCTGCCGGCCGCCGACGCCGAGTCGCTGGGGAAGTGGTTCTCCGAATCCGCGAACTCCGGTGACCTCGTCCGCTACCTCGAGACGTTCACCCACACCGTTGCACTCATGCAGGACCGTGAGGGTCTGCACCGAGTCGCCAAGGAATGGGTCCTCGACCAGGTCGCCGACGGCGTGTTCTACGCCGAGGCCCGCTGGGCTCCCGAACAGCACCTCGAAGGCGGACTCGAACTCGATGAGGTCGTCGACGCCGTGCAGGGAGGCCTCGAAGCAGGCGTCTCCGAGGCGGCCGCCGATGGCAAGTTCATCCGCGTCGGTCAGCTCATCACCGCGATGCGTCAGGCCGAGAACTCCCTGGCGATCGCCGAGCTGGCCATCCGCCACCGTGAGAAGGGCTCGGAATCCGGTGTCGTCGGCTTCGACATCGCCGGACCGGAGAAGGGCTTCCCGCCGTCGGCGCACCTCTCGGCGTTCAACGCCCTGCACCAGGCCTATGTGCCGTTGACGATCCACGCCGGAGAGGCCGCGGGCAAGGAGTCCATCCACGAGGCCGTGACCATCTGCCATGCGCAGCGCCTGGGTCACGGCGCCCGCATCGTCGAGGACATGGACATCGTCGAAGGGGAGGGCCAGCTCGGCAGCCTCGCCGCATGGGTGCTCGATCAGCAGATTCCGCTCGAGCTGTGCCCGAGTTCGAACCTGCAGACCGACATCGGCGGAACCATCGCGACCCACCCGATCACCGGGCTGAAGGACCTCGGCTTCGCCGTCACCATCAACCCGGACAACCGGCTGATGTCGGGCACCTCGGTGACCCGTGAGATGCGACTGCTCGTCGACGAGGCCGGATGGACGCAGACGGACCTCGAATGGGCCACCGTCAACGCGGTGACCGCTGCCTTCCTGCCCTTGGATGTGCGCGAGCGCATGCTCGACGAGATCCTCATTCCGGGATTCGCTCGGGTGACCATTTGAGTCCACGCAATGACGGCACCGCTGCGGCCGGGGGCTCCCCGGAGCCGGATGGCCACGGTGTGTCCACTCCGCGAGAGATGCTGCTGGTCGTGGTGGTGCTCGGCGTCCAGGCGCTGGCCCTCGTCGGTGCGGCGGTGTCGTTCCTCATCGCGGCCTTCGGGGCGGGACAGCTGGCGACCTCGCTCATCGGCCTCGCCGTCATGTTCCTCATCTTCGCCGCCGGAATCGCGGCGGCGGCCCGAGGAGCCTGGCGCCTGCACCGGTGGGCCCGGCCGGCGTCGATCGCCTTCGAACTGCTCGTCATCGTGTTCGGGTTCTCCGTCATCGGCGGAACCCTGTGGCTGGGGCTGGTGTGCCTCGTCTCCGCCATCGCCGTGATCTTGGGATTCTTCCTCCCGGCAACCGTCGACGCCTACAACCGCGCCCTGGCCGAGTAGTCTGTCTCACCGAGGCGGCGCCGGAGGCGACCATTTCTGGACGCTCGCGGCCTGAGCCGCGATGAGCCTCCCAGGAACTGCTGCGAAAGCCGCGTCTCGGAGGCCGGCGAGCAGCGGGTTCTCGAGTTGGAACAGTTGCCCCATGAGCCGGGACTTCTTCGCGATGGACTGCGTCCGCGGCCGGCGCATCGCGTCGAAACGTCGCAGGGCCGCAGTGAGTTCCGGGTCCGTGTCGGGCTGTCGGTCCGCGTCGGGTTCGTGGCCCGTGTCGGATTTCGCACCCGCCCCGAGGTCGGACGACGGTTCGGACGCGCGTTCGGCACCGTCTCCAGCGCCGCGGTGCACGAGCAGCGGGGCCAGCAGGGCGGAGAGCGTGGCTGCATCCTCCAATGCCTGCCCGCCTCCCTGCCCGAGGTTCGGCGTCATCGCGTGCGCGGCATCGCCGAGGAGCACGACCCGACCGTCGTGATACGTGCGCAGCGGACGGCTGAGGTCGCAGATCGCGGTGCGGGCGACCGCCTCGGCGTCGGTGGCGTCGATGAGTTCGGCGATGGGGGAGTGCCAGCGGGAGAACATCTGCTCGACCGTGGCCTTCTCATCAGCGAAGCTCGCGTGCTCGGGCATGTTCGCCACAGCGAACCAGTAGACCCGGCCGTCGGCCAGCGGGGCGATCCCGAAGCGACGCCCGTGTCCGACCGATTCCCCGGCCTCACCGTCGAGATCCACCGGCACCGAGGTGATGCCCCGCCACGCCGAGTACCCCGAGTACCGCGGGGCCACCGCTTCCCCGGCGACGCTGGTGCGGATGCGACTGTGGAGACCATCGGCTCCGACGATGAGGTCGAAGCGATCCTCGGCAGTCGGCAGCGGCCCTCCGGTCCTGACGGCATGGTCGGATCGGGTGGACCCAATGGGAGCACTGGGGCCAACAGGACCGGTAGAGCCAGCGGGACCATCTGGAGCCGTGGGACCAGCGGAATCAGCAGAGCCGGTGGCGAAGGCCAGTGTTCCGTCAGCTCGAGCCGCAACCGCCTCGGCGCCGGTGCGCACGGTTCCGGGCTCAAGTGCATCGAGAAGGATGCGGTGGAGATCGGCGCGGTCGACGATGCGCAGGGCGCCGACCGAACCATTGGGCACACGGGCGATCCACCGTCCGTCGGAACGGCGCTGACCTGCGGTGAAGCCTTCCACGCTGCTGTCGGTGACGGCGTCGAACTCATCGCGCAGGCCTAAGGCGTCCAAGGCGGCCAGGCCGTTGGCGAAGATCGACAGCCCCGAACCGCCGGCTCTGACCTCGGGCGCGCGTTCGAACACGGTGACCTCGGCGCCGGTTCTCTGCAGCCCCACAGCTGCCGAGAGTCCGCCGATTCCGGCTCCGACGATCGCGATTCTCATAGCCGCATCATCCCATGGCTTCCTGCTGCCGCTTCAGTGGTCGAAACGGTCGGTGCTGTGCCCGGGCGGCGTCGGGTCGTTGGACCGCTGCGGGAGGCCGTCAGGCTACTGGAGGTATTCGCCGCAGGCCTCGGTGAGGAAGTCGCCGGCGACGCCGCCCTCTTCGCCGAGGCTGATCGCCGTCATCTGGATACCCCACCACACGCGCGGCGAGCCGCCCCACTGCTGGCGGAACTCTTCGCGCCGGTCGGGATCATCGGCGAGGTCGTCGGCGGCGAGGCCGATCCGGTCCTGCGCATCGTCGGCGGTGCAGCGTTTCTCATCGTCAGGGCCCTTCGGGTCGAGCTCCGGGATGGCTTTGTCGTCGACGGTCTTGAGCGTGTAGGCGGAGTTGCCGATCTCCTCGACGTCGAAGGTGCCGTGGATGAGCAGGAACGGCGAGAGGTCGTCGTCGACGTTCTTCGCATCGACGGTGACGCTCACGCTGTCGGGACTGTCGGCGGTCACGGTCATCTCACCGGAGTCGGGCACCTCGGGGTTGCCGGTGTGGACGTAGACCTTGAGGTAGGCGGGAGTCTTCTTCTCGGCCGCCTCGGCGAGCCCCTGCCACAGCGGATCCGTGTCCTTCTGACCGCCAGGGGAGGAGTCGACGACGGTGACGTCGGGAGCGTCCTTGGGGGTCTCGATCGGGGTGACCTCCTCCTTGCTCACCGAAGGGCGCTCCTGGGGACGGGTCTCCTCGGGCGTCGACACGCAAGCCGTCGTCGTGGCCAGCAGGGCAGCGGCGGACAGAAGGGCAAGTGGTCGAAGTCGCATGGTTCCTCGAAGTCATATCGGAGTCCGGGTGAGACATGGGCGCACCGGTGGTGAGCATCCTGGTCTCCAGCCTAATGTCCGGGTGCCCGCGAGCCCGGGCTGACGCGCGGCACAGTGTCGAAAGCGCGTTACACAGCGTTGAAAGCACGCGGCGCGAAGCATCGAAAGCGTCAGGCGCCGGGCCGACCGCGTCAGATACCCCGCCGACTCAGCCCTGTCGAGCTTCGGCGATGAGCTCGCGCAGACCCTGCCTCTGCTGGCCATGGGAGTCGAAGTTCGCGTCATCGAGCCAGTTCAGATAGGCCGTGCGCAGCGCCGGCCATTCGGAGTCGATGATGGAGAACCATGCGGTGTCGCGATTGCGGCCCTTGACGATGAGATGCTGTCGGAACAGTCCCTCGAAGGTGAAGCCGAAGCGTTCGGCCGCCCGCTTCGACGGCGCATTCGCGTCATCGCATTTCCATTCGAAGCGGCGGTAGCCGGCGGAGAAGGCGAAATCGGCGCAGAGGAAGAGTGCCTCGGTGGCCGCTCGGGTCCGCGACAGGGCGGGGCCCCACAGGACGTGTCCGACCTCGATGACGCCATTGGCCGTATCAATGCGCATGAGCGCCTGCCGGCCGACTGCATCACCGGTGGACCGGTCGACGACGGCGAAGAAGAGGGGATCGGAACTGTCGGCCGCCTCGGCGATCCAGGAATCGAATTCCGCACGATCGGTCTGCGGGGTCTGCGGCAGGTAGCGGAACCGCTCCTCGATGCCCTCGGGCGCGGAGACCACAGCGAAGAGCGCATCCGCGTGTGCGGACGGATCGAGTGGTTCGAGGTCGACGAAGCGACCATGGATCGTCTTGCGCCGAGGCGGCTGTGCGCCGGCGTAGTCCCTGAGCTCATCGGTCATGGCTGGCTCCTCATCGTCGGGGTCGGCGGTGTGGTTATGGCGTCGGGGTGCGCCCGGCAGCGGGCGGTCGGGGATCGTCGGGACCAGGGTGGCCGGGGCCGGGGGATCGGCGGACTCACTCTTCGTCGCTGTCGAAGCCCGTGGACAGTTCACGCAGCAGGGAAGCGAGCTTGCGGCTGCCGGCGGGGGTGAGCCCGCTGAGGATGTCGCGTTCCTTGAGCAGCAGATCCGCCAGGGCCGAATCGACCGTGGCGCGACCGCTGTCGGTCAGCTGAACGAGAACACCGCGACGATCGCCGGGGTCAGGACGCCGCTCGACCCAGCCGCGGGCGACGAGACGGTCGATGCGGTTGGTCATGGTGCCGCTGGTGACCAGGGTCTCCTGGAGCAGGGTCGAGGGGGAGAGCTGGTACGGCTCGCCGGAACGGCGCAGCGCGGAGAGCACGTCGAAAGCCCAGCCTTCGATTCCGTAGTCGGAGAAGCTGGCCTTCCGCGCGAGGTCCAGCTGCCGGGCCAGACGCGAGACACGGGAGAGGATCTCCATCGGCGAGACGTCGAGATCCGGACGTTCGTGTCGCCAGGCTGCGACTATTCGATCCACTTCGTCCATGAACCGATTTTACGTCCATATCAAGAATCTTGACCACAAAGATACTTCTTGACGAGACATTGCTTACTCTCAAGGGTCCATCTAACCTGCGGGGTTGGATGGACGGGTGCGTTTGGGAATATGGTTGTCCTTGGTTGTTGCATCCGTCAACGAACCTGCAAGGGCAGACCGCCCGGCAGTGAGAGCGAAGGAATACACGTGGATCTTTTCGAGTATCAAGCACGTGACCTGTTCGAGAAGCACGGAGTGCCCGTGCTCAAGGCCCAGGTCGCGACGACGCCAGAAGAAGCGAAGAAGGCAGCTGAGGATCTGGGCGGCGGCGTGGTCGTCGTCAAGTCGCAGGTCAAGATCGGCGGCCGCGGCAAGGCCGGCGGCGTCAAGGTCGCGAAGAACCCCGACGAGGCCGAAGCGCGCGCCGAGGACATCCTCGGACTCGACATCAAGGGCCACATCACCGAAAAGGTGATGATCGCCGAGGGTGCCGACATCGCTGAGGAGTATTACTTCTCCGTCCTGCTCGACCGGTCCAACCGCACCTACCTGGCCATGTGCTCCAAGGAAGGCGGAATGGAGATCGAGCAGCTCGCCGTGGAACGCCCGGAAGCGCTCGCCAAGATCCCCGTCTCGGCCATCGACGGCATCAACGCCGAGAAGGCTGCCGAGATCGCCGAGGCTGCCGGCTTCGACGCCGACACCGCTGCGAAGATCGCCCCCGTGCTGACCAGCCTGTGGACCGTCTTCGAGTCCGAAGACGCCACCCTGGTCGAGGTCAACCCGCTGGTCAAGACCGGTGCCGGTGACATCATCGCCCTCGACGGCAAGGTCTCCCTCGACGACAATGCCGACTTCCGCCACAAGGAGCACGAGGAGCTGCGCGACATCAGCGCGGAGAACCCGCTCGAGCTCAAGGCCAAGAAGCTCGACCTCAACTACGTCAAGCTCGACGGTGAGGTCGGCATCATCGGCAACGGCGCGGGTCTGGTCATGTCGACCCTCGACGTCGTCGCCTACGCCGGTGAGAACCACAACGGCGTCAAGCCCGCGAACTTCCTCGACATCGGAGGCGGCGCCTCGGCCGAGGTCATGGCCAACGGACTCGACGTCATCCTCGGCGATGACCAGGTGAAGTCCGTCTTCGTCAACGTCTTCGGCGGAATCACCGCCTGTGACGCGGTGGCTGACGGCATCGTCAAGGCCCTCGAGATCCTCGGTGATCAGGCCACGAAGCCGCTCGTCGTCCGCCTCGACGGCAACAACGTCGACGAGGGACGCGCCATCCTCAAGAATGCCGCGCACCCGCTCGTCACACTCACTGACACGATGGACGGTGGAGCCGACAAGGCCGCCGAACTGGCTGCTGCCAAGTAAGGAAAGGTCTTTACAACAATGTCTATCTTCCTGAATTCCGATTCGAAGATCATCGTCCAGGGCATCACCGGCGGAGAGGGCTCGAAGCACACCGCCCGTATGCTCGCCGCGGGATCGAACGTCGTCGGCGGTGTCAACGCCCGCAAGGCCGGCACCACCGTGAAGCACAACGACAAGGACGGCAACGAGGTCGAGCTGCCCGTCTTCGGTTCCGTCGCCGAGGCGATGGAAGCCACCGGTGCCGATGTGTCCGTGGCCTTCGTGCCGCCGGCATTCTCCAAGGACGCCGCGATCGAGGCCATCGACGCCAAGATCGGTCTGCTCGTCATCATCACCGAGGGCATCCCGGTGCAGGACTCGGCCGAGGTCTGGGCCCGTGCGCAGGCGGCTGGAAACGCCACCCGCATCATCGGACCCAACTGCCCGGGCATCATCACCCCCGGTGAGTCGCTGGCAGGCATCATCCCGGCCAACATCACGAAGAAGGGCAAGCTGGGTCTCGTCTCGAAGTCCGGCACCCTGACCTACCAGATGATGTACGAGCTGCGTGACCTCGGCTTCTCGACCGCCATCGGCATCGGCGGAGACCCGGTCATCGGCACCACGCACATCGATGCGCTCGAAGCGTTCGAGGCCGACCCGGAGACCGAAGCGATCGTCATGATCGGCGAGATCGGCGGCGACGCCGAGGAGCGTGCCGCGGCCTTCATCAAGGACAACGTGTCGAAGCCGGTCGTCGGCTACGTCGCAGGCTTCACCGCTCCCGAGGGCAAGACCATGGGCCACGCCGGCGCCATCGTCTCCGGCTCCTCGGGAACCGCTCAGGCCAAGAAGGAAGCGCTCGAGGCTGCAGGCGTCAAGGTCGGCAAGACCCCGACCGAGACTGCCGAGCTCATGCGCGGACTCCTCGCCTGAGTCGAGCACTCCCGCAACAGGTGAGCGCCTGACCAGCAGGTAACTGGCAGGTAGCCCGCACACAACTGTCCCTTTGAAGTGCACACGTAGTGAATCTATGCACTGCGTCTGCACTTCAAAGGGACAGTTGTCGTCTGGAGGGTCTGTGGGCAGGCACCAGGGTGCCGCCAGCGGTTGTTCGTGACGCCGACGGTGGTGTGTGCTGCTGCCGAGAGGGGATAGTCTGAGAGCGTGAACGCCCAGACACCTGATCAGACAGCGCAGTCGCAGAACCCTGCGGACACCCTCATCAATTCCGGCACCGCCGCTCCGCCCGTCGACACCAGCCCGGATGCGCACCCGCGCAACTTCGGCTCCGACAACTGGGCCGGCGTCCACCCGGAGGTGCTCGACGCCATCGCCGAAGCCAACGTCGGCCACACTCCCGGCTACGGCGGGGACCCGTGGACGTCCCGCTTCCACGACATCACGGCCCACCACTTCGGACCCAAAGCCCAGGCGTTTCCAGTCTTCAACGGCACCGGCGCCAATGTCCTGGCCCTGCAGTCAGCTCTGCCGCGGTGGGCAGCGGTGATCACGACCGCCTCGGCACATATCAACTACGACGAGACCGGCGCCCCGGAGAAGGTCGGCGGACTCAAGATCGTCGGCGCCGCCACCGAGGACGGCAAGCTCACCCCCGAGACCATCGAGTCCGCGATCATCGGCCGCGGCCACGAGCACAATGCACAGCCGCTGGCAGTGAGCATCTCCGAGTCCACCGAATGGGGCACGACCTACACCCCCGACGAGATCGCGACCATCGCGGCCACCGCCCACGATCTCGACATGATCGTCCACGTCGACGGGTCCCGTCTCGGCAATGCGGCGGCTCACCTCGGCGTCGGGTTAGGCGACATCACCTCCGCCGTCGGCGTCGACATCGTCAGCCTCGGCGGGGCGAAGAACGGCCTGCTCGGCGCCGAGGCGGTCGTCGTCCTCAATCCCGACATCGGCCACGGCATGCGCTTCCTGCGCAAGATGAACCTGCAGCTGGCGTCGAAGATGCGCTTCCTCTCCGCGCAGCTGAATGCGCTCTACGAGGGCGACCTGTGGCGGAACTCGGCCACCCGGTCCAATGAGATGGCGAAATACCTCGCCGACGAACTCGCCGAGGTGGCCGCCAGCGGCCGTGTCCCCGGACTCGAGATCGTGCAGAAGGTCGAATCGAACGTTGTCTTCGTGCGTATGCCCGCCGAGGTGGCCACCCGCGCCCGACAGACGTTCGCCTTCGCGGACTGGCCCTTGGAGAAGGGCATCGTCCGCCTCATGTGCGCGTTCGATACGACAACCGAGGACGTCGACGCCCTCGTCGCCGCGATCGCAGGGAACTGACCGCTCGCCGAAGACCGCGAAATCATTTCGTGAGGTCGAGATCGACGATGGTCGATACCCGTCCGAGACGAAGATCGAAGAGAAGAAACACCGACGAAAGAAGATGGATGAAGAAGGCCTTTGTTCCTGCCCTGACAATTCTGCTCGTGCTCATCATCGGAGTGATCGGATACATCCTCAATTCGGCGCCCACAGCAGATGACGAGGCGACAGGAGACTCGGACAGCTGTGACGTCTCGGCTTACACCATGGGTGTGAAATGGCAACAGCAGAGCGCCGAGGCGGTGGCCCTTCAGGGCCAGACCTACGGTATGGCCACGCGAGCGCTCGACAAAGCTGTCGCTGACGCCCCGGAAGGAGAGGACCTGGCCATCATGACCGACCTCGACGAGACGGCCATCGACAATTCGAAGCTCTTGGCTCGCGATATCGCCGAATGCCACGACTTCAGCGGCTGGGATACCTGGGATGACTGGGAGAAGAACGGAGAGCCGACTCTCATCCCCGGCGCTGCCGAGTTCTTCGACCATGCTGACGAACTCGGTGTCGACATCTACTACGTGTCCGACCGGACCGAGGAGAACCGTGCTGAGAACGTCGCGACTCTCGCTCAGTTGGGCCTGCCGCAGGCCCATGACGAGCACGTCCTGCTTCTCGGACCGCCGAAAGCCGAACGACGAGCACAAGTCGAATCGGGCCACACGCTGCTTATGCAGCTCGGGGATTCGCTGCACGACTTCGACGGCGCATTCGCGGACGCTTCCGTTGAAAAGCAGCGGGAACTCGTGGAGAAGAACCGAGCGAAATTCGGGTCCGAGTGGATGATCTTGCCGAACCCGACATATGGCGACTGGAGCGAGTCCGACCTGGACGAGTGGAAAGCGCCGGTCCGCACCGACGACTGAGCACATCCACAATTGGAGCCGAGACACCGCCGGAGCGCCGAGACACCTGTGCACACAGCGTGGTCTCGGCGCTCCGGCGGTGTCTCGAGGAGCTGCCTGCCGACGAGTCCCGCCGCAGACGGCCCCGACCGGATCACCTGCTGGATCAGTCGCCCTTGACGTTGACGAGCTGACGCAGGGTGTGGCGGATCTCGACGAGCTCGCCCGCATCCTCCATCACCTGGTCGATCGGCTTGTAGGCCTGCGGGATCTCATCGATGAACGCGTCGGTGTCGCGGTACTCGATGCCGGCCATGGCCTCACGAAGCTGATCGCGGGTGAAGGTCTTCCGCGCCTGCGTGCGGGAGTACTGACGGCCGGCCCCATGTGGTGAGGAGTTCAGCGCCACCGGGTTGCCCCTGCCAACGACTACGTAGGACGCGGTGCCCATGGACCCGGGGATGAGCCCGAGTCGGCCGGACTCGGCCTCGATGGCACCCTTGCGGGAGACCCACACCTGCTTGTTGAAATGAGTCTCTGCCTGGGTGAAGTTGTGGTGGCAGTTGATCCGCGCCTCTTCGACCACGGGCTCGCCCATGGTCTCGGAGACCTGCCTGGCCACGCGGTCCATCATCTCCTCCCGGTTGAGCAGGGCGAAGTGCTGCGCCCATTTCAGCTGCCGGATATAGGCGGTGAATTCCGGTGTGCCCTCGACGAGGTAGGCGAGATCCGGGTCCGGCAGTTCGATCCACCACTGCTTGCACAGGCGGGACGCGACCTTGATGTGGTGCATGGCGATCTTGTTGCCGATGCCTCGGGACCCGGAATGGAGGAACATCCACACCCAATCCTCCTCATCGACGGAGACCTCGATGAAGTGGTTGCCAGACCCCAGGGAGCCGAGCTGGTAACGCCAGTGCCCGGCATACTCGCCCGGGTCGAAGCCGGCCTTCTCGGCCAGTTCTTCGAGCTCGGTGATCCGCGGAGCCGCGGTGGCGACGATCTTGCGGTTGTAGGCACCGGCCGAGGTCGGCACCGCCCGCTCGATCGCCTCCCGCAGCCCCGTGAGGTCGCGGGCCACGAGCTGGGCCCGGGTGAACTGGGTGCGCACCGCGATCATGCCGCAGCCGATGTCGACACCGACGGCGGCAGGAATGATCGCGCCCAGGGTGGGGATGACCGAACCGACGGTTGCGCCCTTGCCCAGGTGAGCATCCGGCATCAGAGCCAGATGGGGGTAGATGAACGGCATCCGCGCAGTCGTGTGCGCCTGCTCCAGGGTCTTCTCATCGAGCAGAGACGCCCAGGAGATCAGCCGTTTGCTGAGTGTGTCCATGATCCTTTCCTAGATGTGTTGTGCGGGTCCGGGCCCACAATTCTTGGGACCCATGGGCCTGGAACCCACTGGTCCGGGACCCGCATCGCACCGATCGGAAAGCCATGCGATATGAGAAATGCCCCGGACCGTGATCGGTGCGGGGCGATGAGATGCGCTGTCTCAGCGCTCGCGCAACCGAAGGGTCGACTGATGAAGGGATTCGAATTGCTTCGATCCCTTGAGTTCGCGCGAGTTCGCGACAACGTTCATCAGTGGATTCCTTCGGATTCGTCGACCGCGCCGAGGTGGTGCGGCCCATGCGTCGAATCGACGCACTCCCTGCGCCGAGGTGGCGCAGACGTTCGACTATACACGAACCGTGAGGTTCGTGCCCTACTTCTTCTTCCGGCGGTCGACCTTGACGGACACGACGGGAACGTCGGAGTCGAGGATGATGCGCTGAGCTGTCGAACCCATGATGAGCTTGCCGACGGGGGAGCGGCGACGCGATCCGATGACGATCATGCGGGTGTCGGCGGTCGCCTCGGCGAGAGCCAGCAGCTCTTCGACGGGATCGTTGCCGCGGAGGAACTGAAGGATCTCGTGGGAGACCTCGGATGCCTGCAGGGTCTCCTTGAGCTCGTCGATGTCCTTGCTCGTGGCCACGCCGCGTTCGTCGGGTGTCTCGCCGATTCCGGCATTGAGGACGACGAGGACGTCGTCGAATGCACGGGCCTGCTCGATGCCGAATTCGACAGCGGCCTTGCCTTCGGGCGAGGGGGAATAACCGACGAGAATTGTCATGATCTCTCCTGGTGCGACATTGGACGAAGCTCCCTCAATTTGTAGCACATCAGCCCTCGTCGAACGGGCGGTGTTCGACCTCTGACGGTGTACGGCAGCAGATTCGGAAGGAGATTCTGATCGCACGCAGACCGGGCTCGAGCGTTCGTTTACTGAACAACTCGTCGGTGTTGCCTGAGAAGCAGTAAGGTGACCTGGGCGCTTTGCGCCTCTCCTCGAGTATCAGAAAGTTGTATCAGTGACAGAATCGAATAAGAACCCCGGTGCCGCCGACTCGCGCGGAGTGAGTGCCGGCACGGGTGATAAGAAATCAGAATGGCAGACGGTCAAAGCCATCATCGCGGCCTCGTCGGGCAACCTCGTCGAATGGTTCGACTTCTACATCTACGCCTTCTTCAGCGTCTACTTCGCCGAACAGTTCTTCGTCCAAGGTAACCCGACGCTCTCGCTCATGCAGTCTGCCGGAGTCTTCTTCGTCGGCTTCCTCATGCGGCCCATCGGCGGGTACGTCTTCGGCCGTGCCGCCGACCGACTCGGGCGCAAGAACTCCATGCTCATTTCGATCCTGCTCATGTGCGCCGGATCCCTGTGCATGGCGATCCTGCCCACCAGCGCCACCGCCGGTTCATGGGCGGCCATCCTGCTGCTTCTTGTGCGTATGGTCCAGGGGCTCGCCGTCGGTGGCGAGTACGGCGCGACCGCGACCTACATGTCCGAGGTCGCCACCGAAGGCAAGCGCGGCTTCTACTCCTCGTTCCAGTACGTCACCCTCATCGGCGGCCAGCTGCTGGCCAGCCTGCTCGCCGTCATCATGACCCACACGCTGGGCACCGAGGACATCGAGGCCGGCTGGTGGCGTCTGCCGTTCGTCATCGGCGCCGCTGCCGCCATCGTCTCGCTGTGGCTGCGCCGCGGTCTTGAGGAGACCACCTCAACGGATACCCGCAAGAACGAGAACTCCGGAAGCTTCCGCGAGGTGCTGCGTCACCCGCGCGCATTCTTCGTCGTTCTCGGCATCACGTGCGTCGGCTCGCTCGTCTTCTACGTCTTCACCACCTACATGCAGAAGTTCCTGCTGCTGCAGAACGAAGGCACCCCCGGCGAAGAGATCTTCAACAAGGGTTCGATCGCCGACCTGATGACGGTCTGCCTCGTCATCTTCGTCGTCATGCAGCCCATCGCCGGAGCGATCTCGGACAAGATCGGCCGGAAGAACAACATGCTCATCTTCGTCATCGGCATGATCGCCCTGCCGATCCCGCTGCTGAGCATGATCGGCAAGGCGCAGTCCGTGGTCACCGCCGGTATCCTCATCGTCATCGCGATGGCCTTCATCAGCATGTACACGTCGATCTCCGGCATCGTCAAGGCCGAGATGTTCCCCGCCCACATCCGCGGCATCGGCGTCGGATTCACCTATGCGATCGGCAACTCGCTCTTCGGCGGCTCCGCCGAATACGTCGCACTGTGGTTCCGCAATGCCGGAATCGGCGGCTGGTTCGCCGTCTACGTCGTCATCATTGCGCTCGTCAGCTTCGTGGCCGTGCTCTATATGCACGACAACCGCAAACACTCGACGATCGACAACGCCGATTCCTCGGCGTACAAGCGCATCAGCAGCTGAGAACCTCGCCGAGGCGGCCGACCCCGGCCGCCCCGGCGGACCTTGCGTAGGCGCACCCTTCAGGCAGGCATCGGCGGGCGGGCACACGGCCACCTGCAGGGACGGTTTAGACTGGCCGAATGTCCGCCTCCCTGCTGTCCGCCGATTCTGCCGCCGCCGAACGCAGCCGGGACCTACTGGCGGACTTTCCGCACTTCGCCGACGCTCCCGGGCTGCCGCAGGCTCGCATGCTCGTCGAGTACGTCATGGGTCGCCGGTCTGGTGAGCTCGATGTGTCCGGTCGCGACGCGGCCGGATCATTCATCGCCGCCGAGGAGGTCGCGGCGGTTCCCCACGACATCATCGTCATCGACGATGCCAGGGGCATCCAGGCCGCACTGCTCAGTCGCCTCGCCGAGGTGGCCGTCCATCACGATCGCCTCGACGAGTCCCGCACCGCGGCCGTGGTCGCCGATGGCGCACAGATCCCCCTGCCCGAGGAGATCCCCGCACTCGACGAGCTGGGAAACGCTCGCTTCGCCACCGGACGCGACGTGGAACCCGGGTCGGCTCGTGCCACGGGGGGTGACGCGGAAACCGACTCAGCTCGTGCCACGGGATCAACCGCCTCGGCGGGGGAGTTCGACCGTGAGACCTGGGCTGTCATCAACGCTCCGAAGGCGGTGAGCGCCTTGGCCGAATCCGTGACCGCGCTGCAGGCGCATGTGTCGACGATCATCGTCATCGGACGCAGCGACGCGATGAGCCGGGCGGTGAACAAGGAACTCTCGCGCGGTTTCGGTCGGGTCGACGTCTCGCCCGGGGTGGGCAAGCATCGGATGATCATCGGCAGCCGGCGATTGAGCTCCCCGAGCCTGCCGGACTTCCCAAAGCAGGGGACTATCGCCCACCCGAGGGTCGGCGACATCGCGGTACGAGCCCACGGTGCGTGTTTCTCAGGCGTGAAGAGCGACGAGGGGTCGACCCTGCTCCTCGATGCGCTGCTGGGCCTCTTGCCTGGTGCGAGCAGCGCAGCCGTTCCGACGGACGCTCACTCTGCCTCCGGACAGATGGAGGGACGGACTCCTAACTCCGTCCTCGACCTCGGGTGCGGCAACGGATGGCTGCTCACCGCGGTCATTCGTGCCACGGGAGCGTCACGTGGAGTCGGGGTGGATGTGTCGAAGGCGGCGGTCGCCTCGGCGCGGGCCACGACGGAGGCCAACGGAATCGATGCCGACATCGTCCTCGGTGATGCCGCGGACCCCGACGATGATGCTGTGGTCGCTCTCGGCTCCTTCGACCTCATCGTCCTCAATCCGCCGTTCCACCAGGGGACGACCATCGAGACCGACACCGCCGAGGCGCTCATGACCACGGCCGCGGCACACCTGGCGCCCGGGGGCCGGGTGCTCACGGTCTTCAACACGCATCTGCAGTATCGTCAGCGGCTCGAATCTCGCATCGGACCCAGCGAGCAGCTGGCGCGGAACAGCAAGTTCACGGTGATCGTCAGCCGCGCCTGAGGCAGAAGAGCCCCGAAGAATTCGCTGCGGTCGGCGGGACCGGCTCCGCCTGTGCTCAGGAGTGGTGTTCCCGGCGATAGGTCCGCCACGTGCTCACCTGATCCCAGATGACGATGGCCCAGACCGCGATGACCGTGATGATCTGCTGGACGTCGGCATTCGGGGTGTTCGTGAGCTCCGGGTGGAGGACGGGCTGTGTGAGCAGGGCGACCGTGAGGAAGACCGCCATGGCGACATCGGCGATCCCGCCGATGAGCACTACGATCGGCCTCGCCGAGGCGGTCGTGAACTTCACGATCTCGACCGCGGCGAGGAGAGCCAGGAAGCCCCAGTATCCGAGCAGCCAGCCGAAGCCGAGATCCGGATTGATGAACGTCTCCCCACCGTTGAGATGCCCGACATAGAAAAGGGAAGTCGGGATGAACGGGGCCATGGCGAAGGCCACGATGAAGACCAGCCCGAGCCCCGCCTCGGCGCGGATCTGTTTGCCGTGGGAATCGCGACGATCGAGATCATCGACCGTCCACGTGCCCGACTGTCGTTTCCGCATCGCTTCGGCCGCACCGCCGTCCATTCCGCGGTCGCCGAGGCCGATGATGATCGTGATGGCGGCGAACGCGGTCAGCAGGGCGATGACCGTGTTGCCGGCCGTCTTGCCGATGATCTCCCCGATCTGGGCTTCGGGCGAGAGGGCGATGGTGGTCACGACGTTCGTGAGCACCGCGAGCAGACCGACGAGAGGCAGAACCCACCGCAGTGCCCAGACGAAGAGTGGATAGGAATTCGGGCCGATGAAGTGCTGTGGGGAGTTCGAATACTCTCGCGACAGCACCGCGGGATCGCCGAGTTCTTCGAGGACTTCGCGTTCGATGGCGGCGGTGCGATCCGGGGTCGGGTCCGTGCCCTCGCCGAGGCGGGCATCGACCATGTCATCGATCGTGGCGGTGATCTCGGCTGCGATGTCCGGGCGGGCGTCTTCGGGGAGATGACGGGTGACGTTGTCGACGTAGATTTCGGTGAGCGCACTCATGGTGTGCCGTCCTTCCAGAGCTGTGTGATGCTGGAGTCGAGTTCGAGCCAGTGGCTGTGCAGTGCGGCGGCGACTTCGGCGCCGCTGTCGGTGAGCGTGTAGTACTTGCGGGGACGAGCCTGTTCGGTGTTCCAAACGGCTGTGAGCAGGCCCTGTTTCTCGAGCCGCCGCAGCAGGGGGTAGAGGGTGTTGGCCTCGGTGGGGACGCCTGCTTCGGTCAGAGTCGTCAGCAGCGAGTAGCCGTACTGTGGGCGCCTGCAGGCGACGAGGCTGGCGAAGACGACAGTGCCGCGGCGCAGCTCCTGTTCGTGCGTGGCGAGTGCCTTGTCCGTGTCTTCGTCCATGCGTGACACGATAGTGTGTGACGCACACTATTACAAGAGGCGAGGTATGGATTCGTCTCTGTGGCCTCGCAGATGCCGGCTGTTAGTCTCGTCGCATGGAAACGCGAAGGTGGGTGCTCTTCGATATCGGAGGAGTCCTGGAAGTCGTCGATGACGACGCGGTGTGGCCGAAGTTCCAGCGTCGGTGGCAGGAGCGATCGGGACTCACTCCGATCGCGTGCTGAAGTCGCGATCCTGTCGAATTCGGTCGATGGAGCTCGTTGTGAAGAGGATCGCCGGTTCGGTTTCAGTGCTGTCTTCGATCCTATTCTCTACAGCCACGAAACAGGTCTGCTCAAGCCGGAGCCGGAGGCATATGAGAATGCGCTCGACCGCATTGGCGCCGAACCGCAAAACGTGTTCTTCATCGATGACCATAAGATCTGCGCGGAGGGCGCTCGTGCCGTGGGCATGACCTCGATCGTGCACCGTGACAATGACTCGACTATCGCCGCCGTCGAGAACTACCTCGAGGGATGAGTCCAGGCGGTTGCAGGTTGCAGTGAGAATGTGGCCGCCGCCGAGGCTGCCGGGTTCGAAACCGGCAGGCATTGTCTTGATTCCGGGCCTGTTCGACGGCGCCTCGAACGGGCATTCGTGGATAGTGTGGGTGTCGTTCGGGGTTGCTGTCGCCTGGGGTGCAGGTATGGTTCTCACTTGCCGCAACACCACATGATGAGGTGGCCTATTCCGTGAGATCGAGCATCGGCGTCGGACGCCGGAACCCGCGGGTGACGAACGTGAGGTAGGCGGTCCCGATGATGAGCCAGACCAGGCCGATGAGCAGCGTCCGCGGCGACAGGCTCGTCCACAGCCACAGGGTGAGGCAGAAGCCGATACCCGGCAGCACGATGAAGCTCACGACAGCGCGTGCCCCGCGGCGCTTCCCGTCGATGATGAAGTGCTTGACGACGGAGAGGTTGACCGCGGAGAACGCGATGAGCGCCCCGAAGCTGACCATCTCCGAGATGAAGCTGAGGTCGACAGCCAACGCGAACAGCGACACGACGCCGACGGTGAGCGTGGCGAGGATCGGGGTGTGAAAGCGCGGGGAGAGGCGCCCGAAGAAGGTCTTCGGCAGCACGCCGTCGCGGCCCATCGCGAAGAGGATGCGCGAGACCGAAGCCTGCGAGGTCAGCGCCGAACCGCAGGCACCGGCGACATAGGCGGCGGTGAAGAAGATCGTGAGGAACTCACCTCCCGCAGCGCTCATGACGTCAAGAGCGCCGGAGTCGACATCGGCGAACCGGTTCGACGGGTAGACCAGCTGAGCGAGGAACGACAGCAGGATGTAGATGAGCCCGCCCGTGAGAGTCGCGAAGACGATGGCCCGAGGCACCGTCCGCTTGGCGTCCTTGGCCTCCTCCGACAGTGTTGAGACCGCGTCGAAGCCGAGGAAGGACAGGCAGAGGATCGCCGCTCCGGCCATGACGTTGCCGAATCCCGGCGCGCTCCCGTCGCCGGTGAAGGGTGCCGCGAGATCGACCGTTCCCGACCCCGTCATCGATGCGATCCCGAGAGCCGCGAAGGTGAGGATGAAGATCGCCTGCGCGGCGATGATGACGATGTTCGCCCTGGCCACCGAGACGATGCCGATGACGTTGAGAATCGTGACGAGGACGATCGCGGTGAGCACGAACACCCATGCGGGGATCATCGGGAACGCCGCGGAGAGGTAGATGCCGATGACGAGGTAGTTGATCATCGGCAGGAACAGATAGTCGAGCAGCAGCGCCCATCCGGCGACGAACCCGATTGCGGGCCCGAAGCTCTTCTGCGTGTAGGTGTAGGCCGAACCGGCGAAGGGCAGCTCATGGGCCATCTTCGCGTACGACCTGGCGGTGAAGACCATCGCCGCCAATGTGATGACGTACGCCAACGGCACCCGTCCGCCCGTGACCTGAGTGACGATGCCGTAAGTGGTGAAGATCGTCAGCGGCACCATGTAGACGAGGCCGAAGAAGACGAGCGAGGGCACACCGAGGGCGCGCTTGAGCTGACCTTCGCCATCCGCTCCGGTGTTGGCCGTCGGCTGTGACATGGTCGGTCCTTTCTCAGGCCTGCGAATGCACGGCAACGCCGCCGAGGTAGGTGGCGGCAATTCGTGTGAGCGCGAGTTCGCGTGGGGTCAGGTCCCGTGGATCGTGGTCGAATCGGATGAGGTCGGCACTCGCCCCGACCTGGATCGAGCCCCACGGCTCGGCTGAGTGATCGGCGAAGGCCTGATGGGCCACAGCGGTCGAATACGCGTCGAGGGCGCGGTCGATGTCGACGATCTCCTCGGGTGTCCACCCGCCGTCCGGTTCGCCCGCTTCGTTCTGTCGGCTCGTCCCGATCGCCAGACCTTCGACCGGTGTGCCCGAGGTGCACGGCCAGTCCGAGCCGAACGACAGACGTCCGCCGCCGTCGAGGATGCTGTGCATCCGGTACTGCTGCCGGGCCCGATCCTCGCCGAGGCGGGGCACCGTGAGCACGGTCATGAGGTCATCGAGCTGTGCCCACAGGGGCTGCATGTTCGCAATCACCCCGAGCTCGGCGAACCGGTCGAGGTCCGCGGAGTCGACGAGCTGGGCGTGCGCGATGACCGGTCGGCGATCGCGCGATCCGTTGGCGGCGATGGCCGATTCGATGGCGTCGAGGGCCTGCCGGACGGCGGCGTCGCCGATCGCGTGGATATGGACCTGGAAACCTGCCGCATCGACGGCACGAACCGCCTCGGCGAGGGTCTCACCCTCCCACACGCGCAGACCATGATTGTGCAGGGACGAACAGTACGGTTCGAGCAGGGATCCGGTCTCGTTCTCGACGACGCCGTCGGCGAAGAACTTCACGGTCCGGGCGCTGAGCATCGGATCGGCGAGCTCCTCCACGCGCCTCCTGGCCTCGATCATCGCCGGCAGCTGCTCGGAAAAGCTCCGCGGGTCGGCATAGAGCGCGAGATTGAACCGGATCGTCAACCGGCCCTGAGCCGAGGCGGCAAGATAGGTCTTCACATCAGCCGGTTCGACCCAGGCGTCCTGGACCCAGGTGACTCCGCGCTCGAGGTAGTAGTCCGCCGCTCGCTCCAGAGCACGCAGCCGCACGGATTCGTCCAATGGCGGGCGGACGGCATCGACGAGGTCGACGGCACCCCACTCCCGCAGTGTTCCCAAAGGTGAGCCGTCACCTCGTCGGGGGATCTCCCCGAGAGTCGGTTCGGGGGTGTCCGCGGTGATCCCGGCCAGTTCGAGGGCGCGGGAGTTGCACCACACCGTGTGATAGTCCCAGGCTCGCAGGACGACGGGACGGTCGGATACGGCCTCGTCGAGCCAGCGGGCATCGAAGAGACCGCCGGCGACGAGGCTGCCGTCGTAGGACGCTCCGGTGATCCACTCGAGTTCGGGGTTGGCCTCGGCGAAGCGGGCCACCTCGGCGATGATCTCGGCAACACTGGAACACGAGCGCACCTGCGGACCTTCGACTTCGAGCCCGCCGAAGATCGGGTGGGCGTGACCGTCGCCGAAAGAGGGCATGAGGAAGCCGCCGTCGAGATCGACGACCTCGAGATCGACAGAGTCTGTGAGGGAGCCCGACTCCGCGGCCGCCTCGGCGAGCTGCGCTTCGACATCCGTCGAGCCGATCGCGACGATGACACCGTCATCGACGAGCAGGGAGTCGGCGGTCTCGGTTGAGGCTCCCAGCCAGATGGTGCCGTTGTGGAAATGTGTCAAAGCCACGGTGGGTCTGTCCCTCGCTTCAATGCGTACGATCTCTGATCCGTCACTGTTACGAACAGTGTTCGTATTTGTGACTGAGAACACGATACACTCTGCATGAGGTCAGCGGAAGTAGGAGGCGAGATGGGATTGCGGCTCAACCGGGAACGGCTCGTGGATGCGGCGCTCGTCCTCGTCGACGAGGAGGGCGCGGAGGCACTGTCGATGCGCACCCTCGCTGCTCGTGTCGATCGGCAGGTGTCCTCGCTCTACAACCACGTCTCCGGGCGGACCGAGCTCATCGAACTCATGCGCGCCCGCATCGTCGCCGACATCGACGTCACCGCGTTCGGGTCCGCTGAGGAGCCGGAGTCTTCTGCACGGACAGCTGACAAGGGCTGGGATGCGGCGCTCGAGGAGTGGGCGGGGTCCTATCTGCGGGCGTTTGCGACCCATCCCAACCTCATCCGACTGCTGGCGACCACGCCGATCCGCCACCATTCCGCGTATGCGATGTATGACGCCGTGGTCGCCGGTCTGGTCCGAGCCGGGTGGCCCGAAAGCCTCGTCTTCGCCGTCGTCCGCACCGTCGAGGCACACGTCCTCGGCTCGGCTCTCGACATCGTCGCACCCGGAGATCTGCTGGTCCAGGGTGCCGTCGACGCCGTACTGCCTGCTGTTCGGGAGGCGTTGGCCGAACGCCACGCGCCGACCTATGGTGCGGAGGCGGCGTTCTCTCTCGGACTTCGCGCCCTCATCGACGGGCTGCGGCTGCGGCTCGCCGAGGTGGCAGGCTGAAGCTCAGCCCGCGACCGAATCCACGGCCAGGTCAGAGGGCTGCTTGCGGAAGCCTCTTGTCGTAATTGCGAGGATGACGGCACCGATGACCAGCCAGCTTGCGCCGAGGGTGATCGCGTGGATGTCGAGCTGGGTGAGCAGATAGCCGATGACGAAGACGCCGACGATCGGGCAGACGAGGTAGAGGACGATGTTGTGCGGCCGGCCCGCTCGTCTCTCTTTTGCCCAGTAGACGATGACCGAGACATTGACCATGATGAAGGATAAGAAGGCCCCGAAGTTGATGAACGACGTCGAGGTGGCGACGTTCATGAAGATCGCCACGAGTCCGATGGCGGCGATCGTCAGCAGAGACAGCACGGGGGTGTGGAAACGCGGATTGAGCTTGCCGAAGAAGCCGCGTGGCAGCACCCCGTCGCGGCCCATCGCATAGAGCAGTCGGCTGCCCGCGGCTTGAGCGGCGATGCCCGAGGTGAACTGTGCGATGACGAGCGCGGCGAGGAAGACCGCACCGAAGAGGTGTCCTCCGATGCTTCTGGCGATCTCGAAGGCCGCGGCATCAGAATTCTCGAACACCCCGCCGGGATGGACGAGCTGGACCGCATAGGCCACGACGACGAAGATTCCACCGCCGATGAGGGCGATGAGCATAATCGCCTTCGGCACTGTCTTACGAGGCTCGATGGTCTCCTCGGTGAAAGTGGTGACGGCATCGAACCCGAGGAACGAGTACGCAGCGACCGCGGCACCGCCGCCGATGGCCACGAGTGTGGAGTCGAGGCCCGTGAACGGGCTGGCGCTGAATAGCCCCGCGGCACCGTCGGATCTGAAGACATCCGCCAGTGACAGGGCGACGAAGAAGACGATGACGAGGATCTGGAACGACATCAGGATGAGATTGGCCCGATCGGCGACCTTGATGCCGACGACGTTGAGGACGGTGGTGAGGACGATGAATCCGATGATCCACACCGCCATCGGCACGGCCGGGAACTGCGCCTGCAGGTAGGAGCCGCCGATGAGCCAGATGACCATCGGCAGGAACAGGTAGTCGAGCATCGTCGCCCAACCGACGAGGAAGCCGACGCGGCCGTCGATCGTCTTGCGCACATAGGTGTAGGCCGACCCCGCCACTGGATAGGCCGCGGCCATCCGGCCGTAGCTGTTGGCGGTGAAGAGCATGGCACCGAGGGCCAGCAGATACGCACTTGCGCTCGCCCCATGGGTCTGCGAGGCGGTGACGCCGAAGATGCCGAGGACGATGAGCGGTGTGAGGTAGGCGAGGCCGAAGATGACCAGGGAGGGCAGTTTGAGCGTGCGGTTGAGCGTGACGGTGTCTGACATGGTCACTCCGTTGTCGATGTCATGGATGCAGCAGTGGATGAGGTCGTAGTGATGGGTTCAGGTGCGGCGACGGGTTTGTGATGAAAGCGTCCGTCGGAGTGTCGACTCAGGGGTTGCTCTGACCCGGCGTCCAGCGGGTGGGGTCGAGCGAGCCGTCGTAGAGGGGGAGAGGGATCGGCGCATCCTCGGGCGTGAACTGCGACCACATTCGGTTGGTGCCGGCGGTTCCGAGTTCGCGCACGCGACGAACTCGGGCCGGATCCACGCGCACGACGATCGTGTCCTCACCCAGACCCGCTTCGCCGAGGACGAAGCCTTCGGGGTCGACGGCGATGCTGCGCCCGCGGCCGACGGGCTCGGCGCAGTTGACGCTGAGGACGTAGACCTGGTTGACGATCGCATTCGCCCGGGCGAGGACGAGCTCCTGTTCGCGATCCTGGCTGGTCGTCTTGACGACGTTGAGGATGGCATCGGCACCCATCCAGCTCAGATGCCGAGAGTGTTCCGGGAACCAGGCGTCGTAGCAGATGGAGAGTCCGAACGTGCCGTGATCGGCAGTCGGGGCGACGACGAACTCGGTGCCCGGCCGGTGCGGTTCGTAGGGGCGCCAGGGGAACATCTTCCGGTACGTCGAGACGAGCTCGCCGGCTGGGGAGAAGAGGAGCTGGGTGTTGAAGAAGCTGCCGTCGTCGGCGATCTCACCGATGCTGCCCGGGCACAGCCAGATGCCGTGGTCGGCCGCGATCCGTCCGATGTCGGCGACGAACGCTGAGTCGAGGTAGACGGCCTTCTTCCGCAGTGCGGGCGAGCGCTGCTCTGCGGGCAGGTCGTCGACGCTGTGGAGGTGGAGTTCGGGGTAGACGAGCATCTCGAGCTCGGGATGCCGCGTCGTTGTGGCTGCCACATCGGCACGGAAGTCGGAGAGCGGATCGGACCCGGTCAGCGGCGACCGCTGGGCCAGTCCGACTGCCATTTCGCTGGTTTCCACTGTAGTCCCTTCGACGGGTTCTCACGGTGCCGGAAGGCATCGCCACTTTAAGTGATCAGTTTGATCACTATAAGTCGATGTGACGTTAGACTCAAGACATGACGGAGAGAAATCCTTCGACACTTGATCCGGGGCCTGCGGAGGCGCATGCGGTCGACCGAACCCTCTTCGCCGCCCCCGGGGCCGCCGAACTCACGCGTCTGTCCGCCGTCGACACCGTCCGTGCCCGTGTCCTCCTCTCGATCGAACACGCGCTGTTGGCACCCGGCAGCAGACTGCCGAAGACCGAGCTTCTGGCCGCCGGGCTCGAAGTCAGCGTCATCACCGCCCGGCGAGGTCTCGAGAGCCTTGTCGATGACGGGGTCCTTGTCCGCCGGCGGGGTCGGGGCGGCGGCACCTTCGTCGCCGATGATCCGCCGCATCTCAACGACTCCGCCGTCACTGCCTACCGGGCCGACGCCGACGCAATCCACAGACTCATCGACCAGCGCAGTCTGATGGAATCCGCCATCGTCGCCGAGGCTGCCCTGCGCGCGACCCCCGACCAGTGCGATGAGCTCGACTCACTCATCAGGGCCTCCGCCGAGGCTGCTGACTGGCACGAGCATCACATCCCCGATACCCGGTTCCACCATCGTGTCGCCGACATCAGCGAACTGCCCGAGGTGCCGACTTATCTGGCCAGCTATGGCGGACTGACGAAGTACTTCGTTCCCTATCCCCAGGAGCAGCTCGAAGAGGGACGGGACCATCATCGACAGTTGGTGGCCGCTCTCCGGGCGCACGATCCGACCGCAGCCATGGCGATCACCCGTGTGCATGTCGATGCCCTGCGGCGGGAGATGTTCGTCGGCCTCGAACGCAACGACGGGACGGGGAAGTCTTGATGACTGAATTGGTGGAGCCGCGCGCATCTGAACTCGAACGATTCTGGTCGGCGGTTCGCACGCGCATCCTGGAACTGCCGGAACGGGTGCCCGAGGCGTGGGCGTTCGGTGCGACAGCGGACCATGCGGGCGAACTCCTCGCATTGGTCCTGTCCGGAACGAAGACGGGAACCGCCTCGGCGCTGTGGGACATCGAAGCCGACGGCGAGACCGTCCCCGAGGTGGGGCAGCTGAGCATCATCCTCGACGGGCAGGAGCGGCCGCGTGCGGTCATCGAGACCACTGCGGTCGACATCGTCCCCTTTGCCGAGGTGACTGTCGAACACGCGTGGTCCGAAGGTGAGGGTGACCGCACCCTGGAGGCCTGGCGTGAGATCCACGAACGCTTTTGGCGTGAGCGCGGCCGTCGAGGTTTCGCCGTCGACATGCCCGTCGTCTGCGAGCGTTTCGAACTCATCTATCCGATCAGTCACGCCGACGAGGTGCTCAGTTCATGACCGCAGCAGAATCCGCCGAGCATTGGAAGCTCATCCACGCAGAGCGAGCCCGTCTGCTCGGAGCGCTCGAGGACCTCTCCCCGGAGCAGTTCGCCCAGCGTTCGCTGTGTGACGGATGGTCCGTCGACGAGGTCGTCGCCCATCTCAGTGCGGCAGCGAACACCGGACGGTGGACCTGGATCCGCAGCATTGTCCGATCCGGTTTCGACCCCACCAAGCACAACGCACGCCTGCTGTCACGGTATCGGGGACGCTCGCCCGCCGAGACCGTCGACAACTTCCGCGAGGCGGTCACGGCCACGATCGCGCCGACGAAGGACTATCCGGCGTTCCTCGGCGAGGTGGTCGTCCACAGCCAGGACATCGCACTCCCGCTGGGGATCGAACTGTCGCCCGATCCCGAGGCGGTCGCATCCGTGGCCCGCTACTTTGCGGCGAAGGATTTCGCGGTCAACAGCAAAACGTTGGCCAAGGGTCTGCGACTGCGCGCAGACGATGCGGACTTCGACTCCGGATCCGGCCCGATGGTCACCGGACGACTGCTCGACCTCGTCATGGCGATGGCCGGACGCCCCGAGGCTCTGCGTGCACTCAACGGCGACGGCGTGGCCGAATTGCGAACCCGCATGAGCTGAATCGGGTGCCGCCACGGGGAGCCCTTGAAGGTCCAGACTCCTTGTGGACCCAGACACCTTGCATGCCCAGGTAATACGGCTCAGCCTTCAGCCGCGTCCCCGGTCCGCAGCTGTTTGCGGCTTCGCGTCGTAGGTCACCCAGTTCGTCTTGGTGGCCACCTTGTCGTAGAGCACCTGCGCCTGTTCGTTGTCGGAAGCGGTGATCCAACGGACGACGGAGCGTCCCTCCTCGGCGGCGATCTCCTGTAGGCGCGCGACGAGGGCACGCCCGGCACCGGACCCGCGCACCTCGGGGTCGGTGAAGAGGTCATCGAGCCAGATCCCGACGCTGCCGGTGGAGGGGCGGGAGAAGCGGCGGAAGTCGGCGATGGCGACGATCCGTCCGTCCACCTCGGCCGCGAGGCTCTGGACCTCATGGTCGGCATCGACGATCCACGACCAGACGCGGGAGACAATCTCCTCGGACTCCGGCAGATGGTAGAACTCGCGGTAGGCGCGGAAGAGCTCCTTCCACCGCGACTCATCATCGGGCGAGGTGGGGCGGACGGACAGCTGTGACGGGGCAGAGGAGTTCATCGGGACCTTTCCGGGGTAGACGATCGTGTGGATGACACTCTAGACGCCCAGAGTAAGTGGGATGACGGAGAGCAGTCCGGGGACGACCGCAGTCAGGCACAGCGACGTCGCGAGGAAGATGCGGAAGACCGTGTTCTGCCGGTCTTCCTGGGCATTGGCGACGACCAGGGTCCCGGCAATGTGGATCGGATTCATCACCATGAGTCCGGAAGGGACGGCAATGGCGGCGACGATCCAGAAGACGTTCGGCGAGTCGCTGAAGAATCCGAAGGCCAGCGGCATCGTCAGGCTGAGCACGCCGAGAGCGGATGACTCAACATTGCACAGCACAGCAGTGAGGTAGGCGAGCACCAGCAGTAAGACCGCACCGGATCCAACAGCTCCCATGCCGCTCTGGATCGCATCGATGGTGCCCACCGACTCCAACAGGCCGAGGTAGGTGAGGAGGCCGCCGATGAGCAGAGTCGCTCCCCAGGGCACCCGGCTGAACATCTCCTTCTGCGCGGGGTGGAAGACGATCTGAAGAATCGCGGCGACCGCCATCGACGTGAGACCGACGTCGAGCCCGAAGGCGATCACACAGAGGACGAAGGCGAGCAGACCGACGATCGAACTCACCGCATAAACGGTATTCGTCGGAGTGGAACGGGATTCTTCACCCTCGGCGACCTGGGACGCCTGCGGTTCTACGAGTGTTTGACCGCGACGCGCCAGCCACCGGAAGACAACCTGCAATGCGGCCAGGCAGACGGCGGTGACTACGACGGCGACGAGCCAGAGCGACCACTCCGAGTACGAGATGCCGGCCTTCGCTGCGAGGTGGCTGATCGTGGCCCCCCGTCGGGTTGAGCGGAGACATCCCCAGGCCGATGGAGCCCATGATCACGCCGAGGGCATTGATGAGGTAGGTGCCGGGATACTTCACCGAGATGAAAGCGATGATTGGGACCAGAATGGCGACGGGCCCGGTCCCGAAGATCCCCACGGTCGACAGGAAGCCGCCCAAAGCAAATCCGACCCAGGGAATCAGAGCTCTGCGATCACCGACGATGCGGAATGCCCCGTTGATGATCCAGTGGACCGCCCCGCTGAGCTCGAGATGGCTGAACATCAGCGAGACACCGATGATGAGTACCACCAGGTTCGCGGGGAAGCTGCTGTAGACGTCGTCGGCCGAAGCGTCAGACACGATGAGCAGAATGAACGCGGCGAACAGCGAGAGGATGCCGATGTTGATCTTCTTCCACACGGCGCCGATCAGAATCAGCACGAGCAGAATCAAAGCGATGATCTGGGCTGTTGTCACGGGATCCTCCTTATAGCCATGATGGTGCGACCCAAAAGCACCCGGTCACGCTATCAGGAGTCCTTGCCCGTTGTTTCGCGGTCTCGATGCGGATGAAGCAGTCGAGGCGAGCGCGCCGCACACGCGGTGAGCCTTCGGCCCGAATGTCAGTCGAAGACGACGAAACAGCCCTCCACCGCGACCCATCGGGGTCGGGCAGAGGGCTGTTTAGTCGTACGCGAGAGGGGACTTGAACCCCTACGTCCGAAGACACTGGAACCTAAATCCAGCGCGTCTACCAATTCCGCCACTCGCGCTCAAGCAGCCGGAACAGCGGCCGCAACGCCCTCAAGACTAGCAGGGGCGCCACGGCCTGCTGAAAACTCACGCGGCTCGGACGTCCGCGGAACGGAACTCAGGCGGCGTCGATGCCCAGTTCCTTGCGCACACGGGCAACGTGCCCGGTGGCCTTGACGTTGTACTGGGCGAGTTCGACTGTGCCCTCGGCGTCGACGACGACGGTCGAGCGGATGACGCCCTGGACGACCTTGCCGTAGTTCTTCTTCTCGCCGAAGGCACCCCACTCGGTCATCATCGTCTTGTCCTCATCAGAGAGGAGGTCGAAGTTCAGGCCCTCCTTCTCGATGAACTGCTGCAGCTTCTCCGGCTTGTCCGGGGAGATGCCGAGGACGACGATGCCAGCGGCCTTGAGAGCCGAGAGCGAATCCCGGAAGTCGCAGGCCTCGGTCGTGCAGCCGGGGGTCATCGCTGCGGGGTAGAAGTACACGACGACCCGCTGACCTCGATAGTCACTGAGGCTCACGGATTTCCCGTCTTGGTTGACGAGGGTGAAATCCGGGGCGGTGTCGCCGACCGACAAGCGTGGCATAGGAACTCCTGAATGCGTGATTGGGAATCGTTCTCCGCGTCCACTCTACCGTTCCGAGGACTTCCCGGCTCCCGGACCTGGCCCGCAGCGGATCACCGGTGGTCTCAGAGTGCTGCGGCCCAGTCCGCCACCGAAGTGACGAGCGCCTGGCGAGGGAACACCTTCTCCGTGAGGACATGATGGACCTCCGCATCCGGATCCGCGCAGGCGTCGGCGAGCACCGTGAGGCGGAAGTCGAGGTCGGCGGCGAGACGCACCGTCGAGAGCACGACCCCGCTCGTCGAGATCCCACCGAGCACAAGCGAATCGGCGCCGAGCCCGCGCAGCAAAACCTCGAGGTCGCTGCCGGCGAACGCCGAGATGCGTTTCTTGACGACGATAGGCTCGTCGTCCCGGGGGCTCAGGCGATCAATGATCTGGGTCGCCGGAGCGTCGAGACTCATCGCGTCGTCACCGCGCTCCTTCGCCGCAGAGAACGAGAGGTTCGATTCCGCGATCTCGGGGCAGCCGAGCCGGAAGGCGACCCGCACGAAGACGATGGGCATACCGGCATCGCGAGCGGCGGTGAGCGCGCGTTCGGCCGCGTCGACGGCAGGTTCGAAGCCGGGACGGCCGGCGATTCCGGCCTGGAAATCCATGAGAAGCAGTGCTGAGGTCATACGAGAACTCCGTTCGATGGGAGGTGGGTGAGAAATGGGCCATGAGGGACAGGCGAGAAGAACCGCACCGATAGCCAGTTTCAACTGCACAGTCTAGACTGTCAATATGTCGATGTCAGATTCCAACGCCCCGAAGCCGATGAACGACCCGTCGGAGACAACCGACCCGTCGCAGGCGAACGCCCACCAGGTGGCGGTCGATCTGCGAGCTGTCCTCGCCCGGCTCGTCCGCCGCCTGCGCGAGACCACGCTCGAGGACTCGCTCACCCCGTCCCAGGCCTCCGCACTGTCCCGACTGAGCAAGGGCGGGGTGTCCACGGTCGCGGCGCTCGCCCATGCCGAGAAAGTCCGCCCGCAGTCGATGGCCGCGACCGTCGAGTCGCTCGAGTCCCGCGGCTTCCTCACCCGCAGCCCGGACCCCACCGACGGCAGGCGGCAGATCGTCGACCTCACCGACGCCGGTTGGCAGCAGGTCGAGGGGCAGAGGGAAGCCGGTCTCGCGTGGCTCGACCACAGCCTCGCCGAGGAGGTCACCCACGCCGAACTCATGACGCTGGCCGAGTCGAGCAGAATCCTCGCGAGGATCCTCGACCGATGAGACTAGATCCTCGACCGATGAAACAGGCTCCCTCCGACCGTTTCGACCGTCGCCTGCTCGCGCCGATGATGCTCGGTGCGATGCTCAACCCGATCAACACCGCGATCATCGCGGTGGCTCTGACGCCGATCGGCATCGCCCTCGGCGCCCCTGCCTCCGAGGTGGTCTGGCTCGTCTCCGGCCTCTACCTCGCCACCGCGGTCGGCCAGCCCCTCGTCGGCCGCCTCGTCGACATCTTCGGGGTACGGACCCTCTTTCTCGCAGGCGGCGGGCTCGTCGCGATCGCCGGGACCATCGCACTGCTGGCACCAGAGACGCATGCGAGCCTGTGGTGGCTCGTCGCAGCACGCGTCATCCTCGGGCTCGGCACATGCGCGGGATATCCCGCGGCGATGCACATGATGCGCGCCGAGGCGACCCGCACCGGAATCGAATCCCCGGCGAGCATCCTCACGATCCTCACCGTCACCACCCAGACCGTCGCGGTTATCGGACCGACCCTCGGCGGCCTCCTCGTCGGCAGTTGGGGGTGGCGGGCGACCATCGCCGTGAACCTTCCGCTGGGGCTGGCGGGGGTCATCCTCGGTTGGCTGTACTTCCCGCGCAGGACCGGACTCGAGCCCGCGCGGTCCGATCGACCCCGCCTCGACTGGCCCGGCGTCGCCCTCTTCGCAGTCTCGATCCTCTCACTGCTCGTCTACCTCCAGAACCTCTCGCCGAGTCTGATCTGGATGCTGGCCGTCGCCGTCATCGCCGGTGCCGTGCTCGTGTGGTGGGAGCTGCGAGCCCCCGAACCCTTCATCGACGTCCGCGTGCTGGCCGGCAACGGGCCGCTGCTGCTCACATACCTGCGGTCCCTGCTCACCGCGACGATCTCCTACGTCTTCGTCTACGGGTTCACCCAGTGGCTCGAAGAGGGACGTGACCTCAGTGCGACCGGTGCAGGGCTCGTTCTGCTGCCCGTCTTCGCCGGCGGGATCGCGGTGTCGATCGCCTTCGGCCGCAGTCCCGAGGTGGCGTGGAAGCTCATTCTCGGTTCGATCGCGCAGCTGCTCGCCGGCGTCCTCGTCCTCTTCATGACCGACGGCTCACCGCTGTGGTTCCTCGTCATCGCGATGCTCGTCCTCGGCATCCCGCAGGGCCTGAATAACCTCGCGATCCAGACGACGCTCTACCATCAGGCCGAACCCGGGCGCATCGGATCCTCGGCGGGGCTGCTGCGCACCTTCATGTACCTGGGCGCGATCCTCGCCTCGGTCATCTACGGCAACGTCTACGGCACGCACGCGACGAGCAGCGGATTGCACATCCTCGGCTGGGTCGTCGTCGGCGTCGCCATCGTCTTCATCGCCATCACGGCCTTCGACCGCAGCCTCGCCGGCATCGGACGGACGTCCGCCGACGCCGGCAGCGACCGGAACGAGGACTCGACCGTCAGCTGATCCGCGCGATGACTCCGCCGACGGCGATCGCGTCCCCGACCTCGGCGAAGCGGCTGAACGTCCCCGATGTCGGAGCTTCGACGCGCGTCTCCATCTTCATCGCCGACAGCACGGCGACATCGTCACCGGCGTCCACTTGTGAGCCATCTTCGACGAGGTAATCGACGAGGCTGCCGGGAACGGGCGCGGTCACGTCCCCGGCGTTCTCGCCGCCGTCCCCATCCGCCGAGGCGGCCCCGCCGTTCCCGACTGTCGTCCCGTTCCCGGCCCCGCCGGCCGAGCCGAGGGCCGCGACCAGTTCCGCGGGCAGGCCGATGGTCGTGAGCTTCCCGTCGATTTCGATGCTCATCCGCTGGAGCTGGGCGTTCTCCGCCGGTGCCGGACGCTCCTGGGTGTCGAGGCGGGGGAGGAGCTCGGTCTCGATCCACTGCGTGTGGATGCCCGCGACGCCGTCGGAGCCGAGACCTGTGAACGCCTCATCGCGAAGGATCGCCAGCGAACAGGGCAACACCGTGGCCGGACCCTCGACCCTCAGCTCTGTGGCCGCGGTGATCGTCCGCGCGATCGCAGAATCACGGTTGGGACCTGCGACGATGAGCTTGGCGAAGAGCGAGTCGAAGGCCGGCTGCACGGCATCACCGGCCACGACGCCGGAATCCCAGCGCACGCCGGGGCCGCCGGGAACGTCGAGGGTCTCGATGCGGCCCGGAGTGGGCAGGAATCCGCGGCCCGGGTCCTCGGCGTTGATGCGCAGCTCGATCGCATGCCCGGTCGGCTCCGGAGTGGCCTCCACCGACAGTCCGTGGTCGAAGGCGATGCGGAACTGTTCGCCGACGAGATCGACCCCGGAGGTCACCTCGGTGACGGGATGTTCGACCTGCAGTCGGGTGTTGACCTCGAGGAACGTCATGGTGCCGTCGGCGGCGAGGAGGAACTCGACGGTGCCGGCACCGCGGTAGTCCACCTCGGCGCAGATCGCCTCGGCCGAACGATGCAGGCGCTCACGCTGATCGGGCGTCAGTCCCGGAGCGGGAGCCTCCTCGATAAGTTTCTGATTCCGTCGCTGGGCCGAGCAGTCTCTGTCGCCGACCGCCACGACGCGTCCCCGCCCGTCGCCGACGACCTGGACCTCGACGTGACGGGGCCGCTCCAAGAACTTCTCGACGAAGCACTCGGAGCGTCCGAACGCCTCGGCGGCCTCACGGGTGGCCGATTCGAAGGCTCCGGCCACCTCGTCGAGGTCGTTGACGATCTTCATCCCGCGCCCGCCTCCGCCGTGGGCGGCCTTGATGATGATGGGCAGCCCTGCCTCGGCGGCGAAGTCCTCGACCTCTCCCGCGTCCTTCAGCGGGCGGTCGATGCCGGGCGCCAGGGGAGCGCCGACCTTCTGCGCGAGCTGTCGGGCGGTGACCTTGTCGCCGAGGGCCGTGATGGTCGCAGCAGTCGGGCCGATCCAGGTCAGCCCGGCGTCCTCGACGGCGGCGGCGAAGTCCGCGTTCTCGGACAGGAAGCCGTAGCCGGGGTGGACGGCCTCGGCACCGGCGGTCTGCGCGGCGGCGAGGATCGCGTCGATGCTCAGGTACGTGTCCGCGGCGGTCGTGCCGGACAGCGCGAAGGCCTCGTCGGCGAGGCGCACGTGCAGGGCATCGGCGTCCTGATCTGCGTAGACGGCGACCGAGGTGTGCCCGTGCTCGGCGCAGGCGCGGATGATGCGAACGGCGATCTCGCCGCGGTTGGCGATGAGGATTCTCGACATTGTTCAGCTTTCGTTCTCGTGAGGGTAGGGCGCCTTGGCAGTGCCGTTGCTCTGGGCCCGGCGAGTACTCGATGCAAGGTGGTCGGCGGTGAAACGCAGCTTCACACCCGGGGGCAGCTGCGCGGCGAGGTCGAGGTCGTCGACGCTGGCGATGATCGGATAGCCGCCGGTGAGCGGATGGTCGGGGCCGAAGAGCACAGGCTGCCCGTTCGGCGGGACCTGCAGGGCACCGGTGACAGCGCCCTCGCTGGGCAGCTCACCGGTGCGGGCACGTTCGAGGACGACCTCACCGGACAGGCGCAGCCCGACGCGGTCGGATTCGTGGGTCACGATCCACTCCTGACCCAGCAGAGTGTCGATTCCGGCGTCCGTGAACCAGTCCTCGCGTGGCCCCAGGGTCACCGACAGCGTCACGGTCTCACCGGGCTGCGGCAGATTCCGGGGCGGTGCCGGGCGCGGATCGACGAGGTAGGGCGCGGTCTGCGGGTCGTGCAGGGCGAGGAGGGTGCCCTTCTCAGGCGTGGCCGGACCGAGCCCGGCGAGCGTGTCGGCCGAGCTGCTGCCCAGCGCCGTCTCGACGGCGATCCCACCGCGCAGCGCCAGGTACCGGCGGATGCCGCGTTCGACCGTGCCGAGTTCGAGTTCGTCACCGTCGACCAGGGCGAACGCCTCGCCGAGGCGGGGCGTGTGAACCGTGCCGTCGACCGCGGTCACGGTGATCGTGCCCTCGGCTCCGGTGACCGCGGCGACCGTATCGCCGGTGACGCGCAGGAGCGCACCCCCGCCGAAGCTCTCGAGCCCGGCCGCGGTCTCGGCATTGCCGACGAGGCGGTTCGCGCTGGTCAGGGCGCTGCGGTCGGCGGCTCCGGCACCCGAGACGCCCATCGACGCGAACCCGGGGCGCCCGAGGTCCTGGATAAGCAGTTGGAGCCCGGGTCGCACGACCTCGAGGTGGTGGGCTGCCGATACCGGCGATGCTGCCGGTGTTGCGCTCGCCGAGGTGGCCGACCCGGTGTCGTCGTGTGCCCCGCCATCCGTGTCGGAGGCAGCCGATTGCACCGCCTCGGCTGCCCCGTGTGTCGACGTTCCCACTTCGACGCTCTCGCGTCCCACGTCGGTGAATGTCACGATCGTGCCCGGTACGAACAGGGCAGGAGGTTCCCGGTCGAGGTCCCACAGTGTGGCGTCGGTGCGGCCGATGAGCTGCCACCCGCCGGGGGAGGAGCGGGGGTAGACGCCGGTGAATTCTCCGGCCAGGGCCACGGCACCCACGGGCACGCGGGTGCGCGGAGAGGACCGGCGGGGAACGTCGAAGAGATCGTCGTCGCCGGCAAGGTAGCCGAAGCCGGGGGCGAACCCGGCGAACGCGACCTCCCAGGTCGCGGCCTGGTGGCGGCCCACCACCTCGGTGGGGGAGACGTTGAGGAGGTCGGCCACCTCGGCGAGGTCGTCCCCGTCATAGATCACGGGGATGCTCACCTGGCGGGTCTCAGCCGACGTCGACTGGGTGAGGTCGAGCCCGCTGACGGCCTCAGCCAGGGCGCTCGCCCGAGTGCGGGATGGGTCGAAGCTGATGAGCACGGTGCGGGCGGCGGGGACGAGCTCGACGACGCCGGGCAGGTCGGCGGATTCGAGACTGTGGTGCAGGGTCATCGTCGCGGTCAGGTCGGCGCACTCGACGAGGAGGTGCCGGCGGGACGCGGTGCGGAAGGTCAGCCCGGTGGGGGCGGGTGTCGGTGCGGTCATCGGCGGTAGGTGTCTTCCGGTTCGTCGGTGATGAACATCTTCCCAGGTGAGTGGGTGATGGCGAAGGGCACGCCCGAGGCTTGGATCGCCGCCTGCGGGGTGACTCCGCAGGCCCAGAAGACGGGGATGTCGCCGTCGTTGATGACCGGCGGGTCGCCGAAGTCGGGGGAGTCGAGGTCGGTGATGCCGATCTGGGCGGGTTCGCCGATGTGGACGGGGGCGCCGTGGACGGCGGGGAAGCGGTCGGTGATGCGCACCGCCTCGGCGACCTGGGAAGCGGGGATCGGGCGCATGGACACGACCATGTCTCCGCTGATCCGACCGGCCGGGGTGCACGCGGTCGAGGTGCGGTACATCGGCACGTTGCGGCCGGCCTCCTGGTGTCGGATCGGGATGCCCGCGGCGGTCAGCCCGGTTTCGAAGGTGAAGGAGCAGCCGATGAGGAAGGACACGAGGTCCGGGTGGGTCTCCCACGCCGAGGTGGCATCGGCGACCTCGTCTGTGAGTTCCCCATCCGTCCAGATCCGGTAGCCGGAGATGTCGGTGCGGATGTCGCTGCCCGGGGCGAGGACCGATTCGACCTGCCCGGGTTCGAGGACGTCGACGATCGGGCACGGCTTCGGGTTGCGCTGGGTGAAGAGGAGGACGTCGAAGGCCCAGTCGACAGGCACGGCGATGAGGTTGGCCTGAACGAGGCCCGGCGCCAACCCCGAGGTGGGGCCGTCGAATCCCGCCCGGATACTCTCGCGGGCTTCCGCACCTGTGTTCATTTCCCGACCCCGGCGAACGCGGCGATCGTGACTCCTTCGGATTCGAGGAGATCCCGTGCCGCGCGGGCCATGTCGATCGACCCCTGGCTGTCGCCGTGGAAGCAGATCGATTGGGCGTCGACGTCGACGAGGCTGCCGTCGATCGCTTCGACCTGCCCGGTCTGCACGAGGCGCAGCACCCGGGCGGCCACGGCGTCGGGGTCGTGGAGGACAGCGTTCGGCTCCGACCGGGAGACCAGCGAGCCATCGGGGTTGTAGGACCGGTCGGCGAAGGCCTCGGCGGCCACGGGCAGTCCCGCCTCGGCGGCGACGCGGTTGGCAACGCTGCCGGCGAGTCCGAGGAAGACGAGGGAGTCGTCGACGGCTTTCACAGCGTCGACGACGACCTTGGCCTGTGCTTCGTCGTGGACGATCGCGTTGTAGAGCCCGCCGTGGGGTTTGACGTAGGCGACGGTTCCTCCGACGGCGGTGGTCAGGCCGAGAAGCGCACCGATCTGGTATTCGACCTGGGCCTGCAGGGTGGCGGCGGGCACGTCGAGGGCGCGACGGCCGAAGCCTTCGTAGTCGTCGTATCCGGGGTGAGCGCCGATGACGACTCCGCCGCGGGTGGCGGCATCGACGGTGGCGCGGATGCCCTCTGGATTGCCGGCGTGGAACCCGCAGGAGACGTTCGCGCTGGTGACGAGTCCGAGCATGGCGTCGTCGTCGCTGACCACCCGGTCGGGGACGTTCTCGCCGAGGTCCGAGTTGAGGTCGATGGTGGCGCCGGCGGCGCCCGTTTCAGTGGCTGTCATAGTCACCCTCCGATTCCGATCATGGCGAAGATGGGGCCGATCGACTGCACGGCCGTGTACCACGTGACCAGTGTTGCCGCGGTGCCGATGATGAGCAACCACTTCGGGTACGAATCCGTGCGCAGCAGGCGCGGCCGGAACCAGCCGATGTACATGAAGACCGTCAGACCGATCGGCAGGATGAGGCCGTTGAAGCCGCCGACGAAGACGAGCAGAGTGGCCGGCGCAGTGCCGAGGACGAGGTAGACGACAAGTGAGACGACGATGAAGGTCACGGTCGCCAGCTGCAGCGGCCAGCCGCCGCCGAGCCGTTTCGAGAAGGCGGAGAGGAAGGTCGCCGAGGTGTAGGCGGCGCCGATGACCGAGCTCAGTGCCGCGGCCCAGAAGATCGCCCCGAAGATGCGCATACCCGCGTCGCCGAGGACGGCCGCGAAGGCCTGACCGGCCGGGTTCGCCACGCTCGAGTCGAGGTCGAGGGCGACTCCGGAGGCGACGACGCCGAGGATGGCGAGGAAGAGGACGTAGCGCATGACGCCGGTGACAAGGATTCCCGACAGGGCCGAGCGCATGACCGAACCGGCGTTCTCCGGGCCTGTCTTGCCGGAGTCGAGGTAGCGATGGGCTCCGGAGTAGGTGATGTAGCCGCCGACGGTTCCGCCGACGATCGTCGTCACGGTGGCGAAGTTGATGGTGTCGGGCACGAAGGACTGCCTGATGGCCTCACCGACCGGCGGGTTGGAGACGATCGCGACGATCACGGTGAGGATGATCATCCCGATGCCGAGGATGAGCACGACGGTGTCGACGACCTTTCCGGCGCGCTTGAACAGGAAGATGCCGATGGCGAGCAGGCCGGTGACGAGTCCGCCGAGCTTCGGGTCGATGCCCAGAAGTGCGTTGAGGCCGAGGCCGCCGCCGGCGATGTTGCCGATGTTGAAGGCGAGCCCGCCGACGACGATGAGGATCGAGAGGATGATGCCCGTCCCGGGGATCGCCGAGGAGGCGAGCTGGGCGGCGCGTTTGCCCGATGAGGTGACCATCCGCCAGATGTTGAGCTGGATGGCGATGTCGATGAGGATCGACACGAGGATCGCGAACGCGAAGGCCGCTCCCATCTGGGCGGTGAACGTGGCCGTCTGGGTGATGAATCCCGGGCCGATCGCCGAGGTGGCCATGAGGAAGATGGCCCCGACGATCGCGCTGCGACTGATCTTCGCCCCGAGCTCGGTCTTCTGATCCGCGGACCCGGAGGCGATGGCGTCCGAGGTCGGTTCCGGCGGCTGGGCTTCCGGTGCGTCTGGCATGGGAGTCTCCGACTGTCTGTCTTGTCGATCTGGCTGGATTGTCAGTGTGGCTGGATTGTCAGCGGCGCGATGGCCGATCCGGCCGGGTGGCCGATGGTGCTCTGTGAGCGGTCTGCGGCTGAGAACAGTGGTGTCTGTGTCGTGGACCACTCGGTGAAGTGGTAAACAATCTAGCACCTATTGTTCAACAAACATAGACGCGGGTCACAATTTCTCAGAGAAATTGTTGACCGGAAGATGGATGTTCGCGCCGCTCTGTCATTAGGATGAAGGTGTGAATCACGACTCATCCCTGGTCAACAGGCTGACCGCCCGACTCATCGCCGGAGAGCTGCGTCCTGGGGGCCGTCTGTCCGAAACGTCGCTGGCCAAGGAATTCGATGTCTCGCGCAACACGCTGCGCGAGGCCTTCCGCGTGCTCGGTGAACAGGGGCTGGTCACTCACATCCCGCACCGAGGTGTCTCTGTGGCGTCGCCGAGCACCGCCGATGTCGTCGACATCTACCGGGTGCGCCATCACGTCGAATGTTCGGTGCTCGAGCATGCTCCGCGCAACCACCCGAATGCGGCGCAGATGGAAGCGGCTGTCGAGGTGGCCGAGAAGTCCGCGGCGGAGGAGAACTGGCTGGAGGTGGGCACGGCGAACATGGCGTTCCACAACGCCGTCGTCTCGCTCTCGGACAGCAGACGGCTGATGCGCTCGTTCTCGAACGTGCTCGCCGAGCTGCGACTGGCCTTCCTCAAGGTCGAGGTCCTCGACTTCCTCCACGCGCCCTTCATCGAACGCAATCGCGAGGTGCTCGAGGTCTACCGAACCGAGAGTCCGGCTGCCGCCGCGGCGAAGCTCGGCACGTACCTCGGGGATTCCGAACGGCAGGTGCTCGGCGCATACGCCCGCGCCGGCCAGGACTGAGCGATATAAGGCAAGTTCGGCACACTTCGCGCTGGGCAGCCCAGTTCGGAAACTGGGCTGCCCAGCGCAGAGTGTCCCTCTTGATCCCTCACCCGCGCCGCTGGCCCGAAACCCGCCGAAGCCCGGACCGCTTGAATGCGAAAGAACCGCTCCCGACGTGATGCCGGGAGCGGTTCTCTCTGTGCTGTGCGCCCCCCGGGACTTGAACCCGGAACCCACTGATTAAGAGTCAGTTGCTCTGCCAATTGAGCTAGAGGCGCGTGCTGCGCTCGCTGCGCAACGAGAATTAATATTACTCAGGTGTCGGACGATCATGCAAACCGAGATCGGCTCGTATTCGATTTTGTGATGAACGTCGCAAGCCCCAGGTCAGAGACCCCAGAATTCCGACCGCGCCGACTCTCAACCCACCGATGACGGGTCGCGCGGCACACCCGGTCCGACGGCTGTCACACCCTGTCCTGCCCCGGCCAAGACCCCTACAGGTACATCCCCGAACTCGACTGTTCGTCGGTCTCGGAGATCGCATGGACGTCGCGTTCGCGCAGCAGCACGTACAGCTGTCCTTCGAGCTCCACCTCGGCGAGCTCCTCCGGATCGTAGAGGACGGTGTCGCCGAGGTTGGCTTGCCGCACATGGGGCCCGGCCGCAACGACCTTGCCCCACACGAGGCGCTTGCCCATGCTGGCGGTGGCGGGGATGACGATGCCCGCCGAGGACTTGCGCTCTCCGGCCTCGGGGCCGGGTTCGAGCAGGATCCGGTCATGGAGCATCCGGATCGGCAGTGGCGAATCAGCCACGCTTGCGACCGGAGAGTCCGACGATCAGGGCGGCGACGCCGAGGACGGCACCGGCACCGAGGGCGATGATCTCGGGCTTGGGGGAGCCGTCCTCCTCGACGACCTCGGACTTGGCCTTGTTCACTGCGCGCGTCGCCAGCACCTTGGGGTGGATGCGGCCGACGAGCTCGTCGATGCTGTCAGCGATGCGCTCCTCGCGCAGACGGATCGACTCCGCGAGCTGTGCGGTTGTCGCCTGGTCGACGGTCACATCTGAGGTGTAGACGTTGTCAGTCATCGGGTCGAGTCCTCCCGGTCGAGAATGCAGATTGCGTCTGTGACCTTGTGCCACAGTGCTTCGCGTTCCAGCTTAGCGGCTGGGGGATGCGAGTGTCAGATATCGGGTGCGGTTCGGTGGAATCTTACGATCTCGACTTCTGCGTCAGTCGGAACCGCACGATCTCGACCTCCGCATCCGTCGGCATCGCGGGGTAGTGCCCGCGGAGGTTCGCGATGTAGCGGTCCACTCCGTCCGTTCCGTTCACCTCCAGATCGACCGGGCTGAGTTCCGCGACGCGTTTCACCGTCACCGAGGTGACGTCCACCGGAAGCGGATCGAGCTCCGTGTCCTCGAAATAGGCCAGAGCCTCACCCGCCGCGTGGGATTCGTTCCAGCGCACCGTCAGGGTCTTGGTCCCCGCGGCGACCGCCTCGGCGTAGCGGGCATGAAACCGCAGGAGCCGCAGCGGTGCCGCGTCCGGGTGCCGGTAGGAGTGGGGGAGGAGGGTCGGGATCGGTGCGATCGTGGGCTCGCCGGTGGCTTTGTCGGGCAGTGCAACGAGTGCGTCCGGGTGGAGGTCGAGGATGACCTGCCGGCACCGGCCGCAGGGGGCGAGCAGGCCGCGATCGTGGTCGCCGACTGCGGCGATCGTCACCAGCGGACCCGCTCCGGCCGCGGCGGCGGTTCCGATGGCGACGAGTTCGGCGCACGGTCCGCCGGTGAAGTGGTGGACGTTGACGCCGGTGTGGATGCGCCCGGACGTGTCCATTGCGGCCGCGGCGACCGTGTGGGAGGCATCGGCTCCGAGGCGGCGCGCGAGCGCTCCGGCCGCGTCGATGACGCGCAGTTCGGAGTCGAAAAGGTCCATGACTGCGATCTTAGGTCACAGATGCGTAGGTGATCCTGGGTGAGTGAAGGAAATCCTCGCCGAGGTGGCCGACCCCGTCCGTGGGTCCTCATTCCTGCTTGCCGCGGCGTCCCATGATGTAGATGATGAAGCCGACGGCGGCCATGCCGGAGGCGGCGAGGACGAAGACCGGCCAGGAGCTGACGATCGTCGACACGATGGATTCGCCGAACGACGTCGAGGGCTGCTGGTTCGCGCGCGGAGAGGGCTTGTCCCCTCCTGTGATGAGGTCGGTGTCGTCCTTCGGGGTAGGGGCGTCGGGGTTCTGCGGCACCGGGTCCGAATAGTCAGGGCGCTCGGCGTGGTCCTCGTCGCCGGGCAGCCATTCGTCGCCCGCGGTGCCGGGAATGGTCTCCCGTTCGTCGTCCTTCGAACCGTTGCCGTTCGACGGGTCAGGGGTGGTGTTGTCGCCGTCGGCTGTGCCGACAGGGGAGCCGTCCGGGTCGTCGGAGTCGTTGCCGTCGTCGTCCTTGGGCGACGAGTCCGAACCCGAACCCGCGGAATCCGAGTCGCTGTTGCGGGAGCCGTCGGATCGAGAGCCGGAGTCCGCAGTGGAGTTCTTATCGTCGGAGTTCTTGTCCGTCGACGAGTTCGCCCGGTCCCTGGACTCGGAGTTGCTGTTCGACGAAGAGTTGTTGTCCGACGCAGAATTGCTGTTCGAAAAAGCATCGTCCTCGTCCCCGGAACTGCCGCTGGCGTCGCTTCTCGCGGAGTCCGAACCATCGTCATCGCTGCTCGCCGAGCTCGACGAATCGCCGTCCGGAGAAGCATCGGTGGATGCGGCCCGGTTGCTGTCGTTCTCCCCGTCCTTGTCCGATGCCGAGCCTGCGGATCCATTCTTCGAGCCATCGGTGTCATTGCTGTCGGACCCATCGCCGGAGTCAGGGTATCCCCGGCCGGATACGATCGTGATTTTTCCCTCTTTGAGGTCGAGTGTCCAGTCTGGATCTCTGGTGAAGCCGGTGAAGACCACCGGATCACCTCCACCCTCAGGTACAACAGAGCCATCATCGGCGAGCTGTAACGTTTCTGGGACGGCGGCATCAGCAGCGGCTGAGGGCAGAGGGTGCCCGCTGTCATCGGTGTCTACGGCATTGTCAGCGGACTGCGAAGAGTTCTCGGAGTCGGTCGACGAAGAATCTTGGACCGGAAGGCTGACGGGGGTCCTCTTCTTGAGCTTGAATTTCTCGCCGGCCCAGTTCCTGGGCATGTTCCCTGCTTTGTTCTTGTCTGCAGTGTCCGCAGTCTTCAGCTTCAGAGTCTTGTTACTACTGCTCCAGTTTGCTTTCACCGGTTCCCTGACGGTGCAGGGCTCGGTGTTTGCCCCGTCAGCAGGGTCCTTGCACGCATCGTCGAGCTGATCGTCGCCATCGTTTGCGTTACCATCGCCGTTGTCATCCGTTTCGTCGGCAGATTCCGAATCGGCATCGGGGTTGCTGTCGGTGGCTTTGGGGCTGGGGCCTTCGGAATCGCCGCCGTCGGCACCACCGGAGGAACCTGCCCCGTCGGAAGTGTCGCTTCCATCCGCACCATCAGCCGCCTCGGCGTCGGCGGTTGAAGTCGAACCGGCCTCCGCGGACGGAGAAGGTGAGGGCTGCGCGAATGCGGGGGTGAACGTCGAGGACACAGGCAGTGCCACCAGGGCAAGCGCAGCGCCGATGGCGGCGATTCTGCGGTTGAACTGGTGTGAAACTGGCACTGCGTTCCTTAGCGGAGGGGATTCCGGCACTATGGGGTCAAGGGGACATGACGTTCAGACACATCGATCCCATCTTAATGGCTTGATCAGATGTGTTAAAGCCTGGGCTCGTTCGGCCGCAGGGACGGACGTCGGACCACTGTCCTGACCTGGACCTCGACAACCGATCCCCGGGCCGCCAGCCATCGAACTGCCGATCACCGGGCTACCTGTCCTCGGAGTCTGAGGTCTTCGAATACGAGCGGACCGTGGAGTCGTCGCCGAGGACCAGTGCCGAATCCCCGCCGTTGACGATGGCCAAGAGGTCGGTGTCGGTCTTGAACGCGTGCTTTCCGGCCAGCAGGCACGACGTGTTCGTGTCCATGGTGCAGGGGACGATGGTCCCGCGCGGTTCAGAGAGGTGGATGTCGCGGTTGGAGACATCCATGAGCAGCAGACCCGACTCGAGGTCGAAGAGATAGGGGCCGATATAGGCGCGCTGGCCGCCCTGACCGCGTACCCAGGACTTCTCGCCGACGATGTCGGTGGTCGTGGTCACGGTCGAGAGGATCGAGCCGTCCTTGAGGGAATGGACGACGAGCTGGATCCGGTGGCCGGAGTTCGTCGACGCGCCCTGTTCGCCCCACAGGGTGATGGCCTTCCCGTGCCCTGCGGAGATCCAGTCGATGATCTGCAGGTCGTCGGCGGGGCGTTCGAGGTCGATGCTGCGTTCGTCCCCGGTCTTGACGTTCTTGGCTTCGACCGGTCCGTTCCAGTCGGAGCTGAAGAGCTCGTCGTCCTCGATCGCCATCGGCGTCGAGCCGGCTTCCGGGGTCGGCACGTTCTCGAGGCCGTCGGCCCCGAAGGTGGAGAGCTTGTTGCCGGACTTGATGAGGACGCTCGTGCCGGCCGAGGTGATGCGAGCGTTCTCCGGCAGCCGATAGGACTTGGGCTTCTTATCACCGTCGAAGAGCGCCTCGGCGGTGTCGCCTGCCTGCCACAGCAAGGCGGGACGGCCGTCGATGACGGTGTCGACGGCAAATGTCGGGGCCTCGCTGATCTTCGCTTCGTAGCGGGACTTGCCGGTGTCGGAGTCGAGGACTTCGAGCTTATTCTTATAGACGAGGAGGACGCCGCGGTCCGAGGCGGTCACCGACGCCTTCTTCGGCACCTTGGCCTCCCAGGTCGGGGAGTTGTCGAAACTCGGAACGACGTCGTTGGTTTTGTCGACGGAGAATTCGGAGGCCGGATTAATCTGCTGCTCTGAGCCGATCGTCTGCGGCGAATCATCATCGTTGACGGGGACGATGTTGGGAACGACGAACGCCCCGATCATGAGGATCGCCAGCCCGATGAGGACCAGACCGGGAACGGTGACCTTCCTCAGTCGCTGCGGACGGCTCCGAGCGGAGCGCTTCCGCACTCGGGTCTTCTTCACTGCGGGTGCCGCGGGTGCGGCCGGGCCGGAGAACGGGGTCCCGAGCGGATAGCCGTCGCCGCCGCTGCCCTTCTGTTGGGCGCTGTCGTCGGACGGCTCTCGGTCTTCGGAGCCGGCATCCGTGGTCGCGTTGCCGGCGGCCCCGGCGGCGCCGGCGGGGGCTGTGGCGGCGTCGCGGGAAGCAGCGCTGTCGCCGGATTCGGCGGCGGCCGCCTCGGCGGGGGAATCGTCATGGTCCTCGTCTGCGTACCGCGCGCCCGCGGATTCCGAAGTCCCATCCGCGGAATCCGCTGACGGAGCGTTCGCACCCGACGAGGAGTCGGGCGGGGGACTCGACGAGGTCAAGCCCAGCCGTCCGTCCTTGTCGATGACCACCTCGGCGGTCTGGGTGCCGTCGTCGATGGTCACGGCCAAGGGTGTTTCGGTCTCTCGGGCGTAGTCGCCGAGGTAGGCGATGGCCTGTCCGGTGTCCGAATAGCGACTCGTCGCCCCGTTGAGGGAGATGTAGGTGAACCCGTCGTCGGAGACGGAGATCAACGCACGAGTCATGTACAGGGTTCCTTGAGTGATATCGAGGACAGGGCCGAATCAATCCTAATGAATGTCGCTGGGTGCTCCTACCGGTTTTCCGAAACCGTTATACAACGCTACTGAATCGTTGCACGTGAGGAGATCTCTGTCTCATTGTTCAGTATGACCGGTTCTGGTTTGCCCGGCTGAGGTCCTGAGGTTAAGATGTATCTTGCTGTCTGCGCCTGTATGCAGACATAGTGGTGGGTATAGCTCAGCTGGTAGAGCGCCGCGTTGTGGTCGCGGATGTCGCGGGTTCAAGTCCCGTTACTCACCCCGATTAAATCGCCCCGCGATCCCCGAGAAATCAGGGATCGCGGGGTTTTTCTTATGCTGCGGAATCGTCTCTGCCCATGTTTTGCCCAAGTTTCAAATCACGAGCACGGTTCAGCGCCTCGGCCACGACCGTCAGATCCTCGTCCCACAGGTCCGCGTACACGTCGAGAGTCATGGCCGCCGAGGCGTGCCCGAGCATGCGCTGGACGGCCTTGACGTTCGCGCCTGCCTGCACCGCCAACGATGCCGCGGTATGCCGGAAGTCGTGAGGCGTAATCGAGGCCGGGACACCAGCCGCCTCTTTGCCGCGCTTGAACCACCGCTCATTCGATCGTGCATGCCGAAGGAACCCGCCCATCGGGGCCGGGAATAGCAAATCATCAGGGCCCTTGCCGTCGACCTGCTCGGCCATGAGGTCATCGAGGAACGCCGGGTACTCGACCTCGCGTAGCTCGTGCGTCTTCGGAGTCTGCACATGATGCTTGCCCTTCACGTACACCGCGTTCTCGACGATGCGCAGCCGCCGGCGCTTCACGTCCGTGCGCGAGATCCGCAACCCCGCGAGCTCACCCCAGCGCAGGCCGGTGTAGCAGGCGACGTAGACGAGGCAGTCGCGCCCATTCGATCCCTCGGCGAACTTCGCCACCTGCTCGTGAGTCATGTAGATGTGCTCGGTCCGCCGTCGCTTCGGAAGGTTGTCGAGGTCGGCGGCAGGGTTGACGGGGATGAGGCGGTCCCGCATCGCATCACCGAGGATCCCGAGCAGCGCACCGTGGGCGCGGAGCACGACGGTGGGGGAGCGGGTCTTCGACATGGCGGCCACCCAGTCGGCGACGGCGGTGCGCTTCACGTCCGCGACTCGCACGTTCTCCCACACGGGCAGAACATGGATCCGCAGCGCCTGCTCGAGTCCGGTGCTCGTGGTGATCTTGAGGTGCGATTGCCGTGCTCGCCACGGTTCCGCGAGTTCACCGACCGTCACCTTCCCCTGCGTCGGGTCGACATACGTGCCGTCTAGCTTCGAGACCTCGACGGTGTTGAGGAAGATCTGCGCGTCCCGCTTCGTCTTGAACCCGCGCCGGTCGGTCGGCTTGCGGTCGGGTTTGGTGTAGCGGACCCTATACCGTTTGCCCTTCTTCGTTTCGTAGGGTTCGATCGTTGCCATTTCTGAGTCTCCGTAGTCGGTTGACGAGCACCGGTTCCAGCCATGCGGCCTCGGGGTCGTCGATTAAGGCGTTGAGAATCTGGAAGTACGACGTCGCGGACATGTCGAACCGTTCCCGGATCGCGTCATCCTTCGCGCCGCCGTACCGTGGGTGCTGCTTCTCGAGCTTGAGGATCTGCCGGTGTAGGTCGTTCATCGGTCGCAGAACCCTATGTCGCGGATGAGCTCGACGATCTGCTCGGCCTCGTCCTCGGTGACGTCGTGGTCGGCGTTCGAGAATCGCGTGATCGTGCTCTGCGTCAGCTTGTCACTATCGAGGCTTGTGCAGGTGTTCCGTGCGTTTCCGCGAGCGCCTTGGTCGGCGATGGCGGGATTGATCTCATTAAGGTCGTCGCGGAACTGCGCGAACTCCTCGTCCGTCATGTCCGGCGGCGCGGCGCTCGTGATGGCTTCCTGCACGCGCTCGTCCTCGGCGCGCTTCTCGGAGATCTTGACGAGCACCGCGGCGACGACCACGACAAGCACGATCGCGCCGACGATCGGGAGCAGGATGCGGTTGACGCGCCGATTTCGGGCGGCCTTATCTGAGGTGGGCATGGGCTTCCTTTCCAAGTGGGGTAGCGGGTCAGCCGTGGCGGGCTGCACCGATGAGCGCAAGCAGGGCGCGTTCGTTCGGGTGGAGGAACCGCAGGCGGTCCTCTAGGACTTCGGGCGTAACCCATAGTTCGTCGGCGGCCTCGTGGGCGTTGTGCGCCCATTTGAACACGTCGACCAGGGCATCCCAGGTGATGAGCTTCTGCGCCGCCAGGCGGCGGGTAGCGTTCTCCTCGGCGACGGTGGGTTTCGTCGTGTGCCCGAGGTCGATGTGCGCGAGCTCGTGCGAGAGTGTGCACCGTCGCTCGACCTGAAGCTGACGCGGTTCCATCCAGATCGCCGAGCTGCCGTCGGTGAGCCCGCGAACACCTGGCGGGAGATCCGCCCAGGTGAGTTCCAAGTGTTCCCGCGACCTCAGCTCGCGCCACGGGTGATAGTGCTTCCTTGCCATGACCACACCATATGAAGTGGGGGTGACACGACGATGGTGGCGCTAGTCCTAGCCGGACTTGGCGGCGAGTTCGCGGGCCTTTGTGCGGCGCTGTTCGAGTCGTCCCCATGTCGTCGAGCCCTGGTCGTGAGGGTCGCCGGCGGCGTACCTCTGGCGCTGAGCCTCGTAGCGGTCGATGAGCGCGATCTCGTCGGCATACTGTTTTCGACGCCGAAGGATGACCGAGGCCCGCTCGGTGTATCCAGGAGGTGGCGGTCGGTTCTCAATCGCCGCCGTCCGTTCGCTGGCCTCAATGATCTCCGTCAGCAGTTCGAGGCCCGCGTCATCATCCTTCTCCTTGCGGAGCTGGTTGAGGCGCGGCACCAAGTCGACGTAGAACTCGCCGCGGACCATTCCCGCCTGCCGGGCAAGGTGTTCGGTGCGCCTGCTCTCCTCGAGCTCATCGAGAATGTCGGGCGACTGCGCACTGGGGCGTGGATCCGGCGCTGGCTCCGGTACGGAGGGCTGCTGGCTGGGCGGCTCCGACTTCGGTGTGAATAGTCGTTTGAGCCAGTTCATTGCGGCTCCTCTCCCAGTTCGCTGGCCTCTTTGTCGAGGCGTTGCTGTTCGGTCATGTTGCCGACTTCGTATGCGGCAAGGTCGTAGTCACTCGCCTTCGCCGGCTTCCCGCCGGCGCGCTTCATGGAGGTGGCACTGCGTTCACTGCCATCACCTGCCCTTTCAAGATCGTGTATCTGTCGGTTCTGCTTGACGAGCACACGAGCCATTTCGATCAAAACGCGACGCTGGTCTGCGTCGAGAGTGTCAACATCGGGCGGCAGCTGATCCGCGAATGGAGCCTGCGGGAGCGGTAGGCCGGCGACCCGGTACGCGATCTCTTTCGGCACGCTGGCGAGTACGGCCAGGGCGTCGACGGTTTCGCGCTTCGGGGTGGACATGTACTTGCCGCTGTAGATGTTGTCGAACGTCGTGTACGTCAGGGTGAGCCCATGCTTCGCGGCGATCCGACCGAGTGCTCGCCCCCGCTTGCCGTCGTGGCGTTCGGATGCGAGTCGGGCGAGATCCTGCAAGGTCTGGGGTTCGTCTGACATGGCTTCATCCTCGTTTGGATTGTTCTACTGGTTCAAACATTATTACCAGCGGTTCATACAAGTTAGTTGTCAGTTTACGGCCTAGTTTCAAGGGTTTCGCGGGGTGGTGTTGACAAGTGAATGACGAATGGTGCAGACTCTACTTGTCAGATCGAATCAAGGAGGACAGAATGAACTCATACCAATTCGCCGGGGCGACTCGAGCGAAGCAGCGCAAGCGGCCACGAAGCCGTTATCTCAGGGAGGTGTACATGCGACCGATCAACCGCGAACGACTCGCAAGGCGTCGAGTCGAAGCGGGGTTCACTCAGCGAGAGCTCGCCATGCTGTGCAAGTGCACGCAGGCCGCGATCTCCGCACTTGAGACCGGGGCGATGGTGAACTGCTCAGCGGATCTCGCGAAGCAGATCGCCCGTCGACTCGATCGCGACTTGGAGGAACTGTTCGACTCTCACGACGGCGCTCGCGTGGCCAGAGTGACAAACGCAGTGAAATCCAATCGACAAAATGACCGCCTCGCGGCATGAAATGAGCCCGCATCTGCGGGAACAGATACGGGCTCTCGATCCAGAAAGGGATCAGCACATGACAAACGATATCAGCACACTCGTCCCGATCCGGGACCATGACGGCCAGCAGGTCGCCAGCGGTCGAGACATGCACGCCTACCTCGGCGTCAGCTCGAACTACACGACGTGGTTCGACCGCATGGTCGGTTACGGCTTCGTCGAGGGCCAGGACTACGTTTCCATTTCTGGAACCGTACCCACCGGACGCACCGACCGGACCTATACGCAGATCGACCACGCCGTCACGGTCGACATGGCGAAGGAACTCGGCATGATCCAGCGCACCCCGGAGGGCAAGCGCATCCGCCAGTACTTCATCGAGGTCGAGAAGCAGGCGAGGGAAGCGCAGGCAGTCGCCGCACCATCCGGCCCCGAGCTTGTCGCTCGGGCGCTCATCGAGGCGCAGTCGATGCTCGAGGCCAAGGACGAGAAGATCGCGACCCTCGAGCCGAAGGCGCGGGCGTGGGATCACATCGTCAGCTCGGAGGCTTCCTGGTCGTTCAACGATGCGGCCAAGTTCCTGTTCGAGCACAAGCAGATCGTCGTCGGCGAGAAGCGCCTGTTCAACCGCTGCGTTGCCTGGGGATACCTGTACCGCGACCACAAGCGACGCCCCCACGTCTACCAGCGCTACCTCGAGCAAGGGCTCTTCGCGGTCAAGGCTCGCACCTACCGCGACCACGAGACCGGCGAGGTCTTCGAGTCCTCGGCCCCGCAGGTGCGCATCACCGGCAAGGGCCTGGACACGATTTACCGCCGACTGACGGACGGGCAGCTCGAGGTGTCGGCATGAACGTCCACGTCGCATTCGACTGCGGGGGATGCGTCCCCGAGTCTGCCGCCCAGCACCACCGGAACACCTGCACCCTGTGCCACGAACTTAGGAGCCAGTCATGAACCCGACCCTCGGAAAGCGCCACCTGAAGCTCGCTAACAACACCGAGTTCACACGGAATATGCACCCCGAGACGCTCAAGAACTCGAACGACAGGCTGTGGTTGAAGTTCGACGAGCAGGCCGCCGGGGCTGTTGACGCCACGGATGGAATCTCCGGCGACGACCTCGCACGCATCGCGGCATTCGAGCCGAAGCGCGAACCGTCCCTGTGGTCCGACGTCCGCAAGGAGGGAGCCAGCAATGTCCGATCTGCTGCCTGACGAGGAAGTGGCGCGCCAGCTCAACATCTCGAAGAAGCGCCTGCAGAACCTCCGCACCTTGGAGCGCGGCGAGGCGCACGACCTGATTCCCGAATGGGTGGAGACAGGCACGTCATGGCGACCACGAGTGCGCGGGACGGCACAGGAAGCGATCGACGCATGGAAGCAACGAAACACGAGAGGCGGGGCCGCCGCATGACGAACCGAACACCGATCCAAGCGATCACAGCGAACTTCATCACCAACTACGTCGGCATGCAGGACCACTCGGCCATCCACCTCGAGGGCGCACTGGCGGACGGGTCGACATTCGACCACGCCATCAGCATCGACTCGGCCCGGGAACTGCTCGGCGACCTCGAGGAAGCCGTCGACGCCGAGGAAGAGCACCGCAACGTCGGGGCCGCCTTCGCAATGGATCGAGGTGCCGCATGAGTCGCGCACCCATCCACCGCAAGCGCCGCATCTGGTTCATCTGGACCCCGATCGTCGTGCTCGCCATGGTCGCCTACTTCGGCTCCTACTTCATCACACCCACACTCAACGGCCTCGGGCTCCTGGCGATGCTCGTCGGCTTCGGCGCCATGGTCGCCATCACCAAGGAAGGGACAACGCTATGACCTTCACATACTCCGTCGACAGCACCGACGAGGCCGCATGGCACGCCGCCCGCAGCACCACTGATGACGGGCAGATTGTCGTCACCGCATCCGAGGTTGCGGCCCTGGCATCGGGTGGCACGTCCACGTGGGCGAACCTCCGCGCCGAGAAGGCCGGCGGCAAGTCCCGATGGGGCGGCAACGAGTACACAGAATGGGGGCACGAGCGGGAGCCGGTTATCGCCGGAGCAGTCCACGCCCTCTACCCGCAGCTGCTCGCGAACACTCGACTCGTCATCAGCGACGACGATCCGCGCTGGCGTGCCACACCCGACATGATCGGCGAGACCGGGGACATGCTGTGCCAGATCAAGACCGTCCTGTGGGCCGGTGAGAAGTGGGTCGCCTTCGACGTGCCGAAGCGGTACTACGACCAGTGCCAGTGGGAAATGCTCGTCACCGGCGCGACCATCAACCTCCTGGCGGTCGAGTACTACGACCGGCTCGAGGATGGCGTGTTCGTCCCGACGTTCCTGTTCGAGGATCCGCACATCATCCCCATCGAGCGCGACGACGCCCGGATCGCCGAGATCATCGCCATCGCTGAGCAGTTCGTCGGCATGGGCGAACCGGACACGCTCGACCTGTACCTCGCCGACTACGCCCGAGCCGACGCCCGGGAGAAGGCAGCGAAGGCGGAGAAGGAAGCGGCCCGGAAGCTCATCGCCAAGGAGATCGCCGAACGCCCCGGCGGGAAGTACGTCTCCGACCTCGGCAGTGTCACGCAGGGCCAGGACACGACGAAGACCGTGACCGTGCTCAACGAGGCACGACTCAAGGAGAAGGCCCCGAAGACGTGGGAACGCTACGTCGAAGAACAGACCAAGACCACGAAGGGGCGACTGACCATCACCCCCGCGAAAGACAAGGAAGCAGCGTAATGACAACCGAAATGACACAGCATGGAGGGTCCGAACTCGCACTCGGTTCCGACCAGACATTCTGGACACCGAACCAGCGGGCCGTCCTCTCCCAGCTCGGAGTGAACCGGGCATCCGAGGAAGACCTGGCCGTGTTCTTCCATCAGGCGCAGCGCACCGGGCTCGACCCGTTCGCGAAGCAGATCTACATGATCGAGCGCCAGGGCAAGCAGACCATCCAGACCGGCATCGACGGCTTCCGACTCATTGCCCGTCGCACCATCGACCGCACTCATGAGGACTTCGGCTACCGCCCGACCCTGTGGTGTGGCCGCGACGGCCAGTGGCGCGACGTGTGGCTCGAGAATGAGCCGCCGGCAGCCGCGAAGGTCGTCGTCGTTCGTGGCGGACAGGAGTTCGACGCGATCGCCCTGTTCGAGTCCTATGCGGGTCGGAAGCGCGACGGGAACCTCAACAGCATGTGGTCGACGCAGGGCGCACACATGATCGCGAAGTGCGCCGAGGCGCTGGCATTGCGTAAAGCTTTCCCGCAGGATCTCTCCGGCCTGTACACGGCGGACGAGATGGCACAGGCGGACAACTCGCAGACCATCACCTCGCAGGTTCAGCGTCCCCGTCCTCAGCAGCAGGCACAGCGGCAGGGGAGTGGCCGTGACTGGCTGGCCGAGCTCGACCAGTGCGCGACTGCTGAGGATGCCCGGAAGCTGTACGCCGAGTGCTCGGCTGCCCGGGAGCTGACGAAGGAGATCGCGGAGCAGATCACCACCGCCGGGCGCACTCTGGCCGCGACGGAGAGCCTGCAGTCCGATGAGGGCGAAGTCGTCGACGGGCAGTTGATCGACGATGACGGCGTAATCCAGGACAACGCGGCATGAGCCGCACCATCAACCACCACAACATCAAGGAGAAATAACCATGCCAGACGCACCGATCCGAATCGACGGACGAATCGTCACCGAACCCCGCTACAACACCGTCAACGGCAAGGACGTCGCGAACCTCCGCGTCCTCGCAGGACGGTCGAAGAAGCTCGACAACGGCGACTATGAGAAGCAGTCCGAGACCGCGTACAACGTCGCATTCTGGGGCGACTACGCGCACCTGGTAGCCAACCTCGCCCCGAACAGCGGGGACAGCGTGATCGTTCACGGCACCGTCACGGGCCTCGAATCGTATGACGGCCAGAACGGGCAGTCGTTGTCGGCGAAGGTGTCCGGTGACGGGCTTCGCGTGTTCCCGAAACAGCAGCAGTCGGGCGGCGGGTTCAGTGGTCAGCAGTCCGGTGGTAACTTCGGCGGCCAGCAGTCGGGCGGGTTCCAGTCGGGCCAGCAGACCCAGCAGTCGTCCGGTTGGGGTCAGAACCCAAACCAGGGCCAGGACGCATGGGCCGCGCAGGGACAGCAGGGAGGTGGCACCGATGCGCCTCCGTTCTGACTCCACCACCTGCAAGACCCCCGGCTGCACCCGGGCGCCGAGGGCCGCCGGCTTGTGCCGTCCTTGCCGTACACGCGAGATCCACGGCTCAGACGTCGTGATGACCCACACGGCAGGCGAGGTCCAGCACCTCATGCGCCGGATCCTCGACCACTACCCGACAGCCCGGGACGCGATCGGTGCCTGCGGAATGTCGAGCGAGACGTTCTATCGGATCATGCGCAAGGATTCCCGAGCGTCGCTCAAGACGCCCACGTATCAGCGCATCATGGCCGCCGCCGAGGTGCTCAACGGGCTGCCGATCGAGTCGGAGCCGGGCGCGATCACCTGGCCGGAGGTCGCAGAATATGCGACAACTCCCGAGGGGCTGGCGTTCATTGTGCAGTGCCGGGCGCCGAAGGTTATTGGGCGAGCAGCATGAGCTTCATCAAGATCACCACGATGTACTCCGAGGACTACGAGATCACGAGCATCACAGAGCAGAACGTAGTCTCCGCCAAGGATGCGTTCGGCAACCGCGTCGAACGTCTCCGGGCCCGGTCGAGTCGACACGAAGCCGACGCGAAGAAGCTGACGATCCTGATTTATCCGACCGATGTAGTCGACTACTCCCAGCTGCTCCAGTATGCCGACACCCTCGCGGGGTTCGGCGACTACCAGCCAGGGCTATTTGAGGTGACGCCATGACCGAGCTCATCGTCAATGTTCCCGATAACGAGTGGTTGTCTTCGAATCAGCGACTCCACTGGCGACCGGAACGGCAACGGAAGCGGGCACTGCGCAACCGCGGCATGATGCTCGCACGTCAAGCCGAGCTGATCGTCCCGACGCCCGCGATACTCATCGTCGAGGTCGGTTTGCGCACTGGCGGCAGGGCGGATCCGCCAAATGCGGAGCCGACCGTGAAGTGCCTCATCGACGGCATCGTCGACGCCGGTGCGATTGCGGATGACAACAGCGACTTCATCACCAGCACTACCTACCGCCGCGGCCCCAGAGTCACCGAGAAGGGCTGGCGACGCATCCACCTCAAGTTCATCGACCAGCACGTCCCATTCTGAAAGGCAGATAAGCATGGCGAATATCCACTCACAGAACATCGTCCACTGGCTCGCAACAGGAGAGCGCGGCGTCTCGTCCGAGGCTATCGTCTCGCATCTCACCGGAGTCCCGGTGGGCGGCCGCCCAGGATCTGGCGGATATCCCTACGATCCCGCCGACTTCAACCGATGCCACAAGCTGCTTGAACGGTGCCCCCAGCTACGTATCGAGCTTCACCGCATGGCCGAACTCGGCCCGGTGTGGGCATCGCTCGTCGAGCGCTGGGACAACATCACTCGCCTGTTCCTGGCCGAGGTGGAGCAAGGTACAGGAAGGGCGCCTCGCACATACAAGGTGATGCAGTCCCTGCGCGAGGGCGGACGAAAGCAGGAGGCCCAGGCATGATCCCGAAACTCGAAGGCCCGATCCGGCCCGGCGCCGGCATCTCGTTCGACGCACAGAACACCATGAACGGCGGATACGCCGAAGCGCCCGACGAGGCCAAGCGCAACGCATCCTTGCATGCCGTCGCCGAGGCCCGCGACTTGGACGAGCGGCGCACGTTCCTCGCCATGCTCGGGCTACTCCCACCACGACCACAGGAGGGAACACCATGCGGATCCGGTCGGTGAAGCCGGAGTTCTGGCGAAGCCCCGACGTGAGCGAGCTGTGCATCGAGGACCGGCTGCTGTTCATCGGACTCTGGTCGTATGTCGATGACAACGGTGTGGGTCAGGATCGGGTGTCGACGATCTGCGCGGATCTGTTCGCCGATGACCTTTCGCGAGATCCTCGCGAGTGTCTCGCGAGGGTATCCGAAGGTCTCCGGAGGCTGTCCGAAGCGGGCCGAATCGTTCGCTACTCCGTCGAGAAACGCGACTACCTCGCCATCGACAACTGGGCGAAGCATCAGCGCATCGACAAGCCGAACAAGGCACGCTATCCCGGCCCCACCAGCGATAACGCACAGATTCGCGAGACCCTCGCGGAATCCTCGCGAGAGACTCGCGACATCCCCGCGCCTGGAACAGGGGAACAGGGGAACAGAGGAACAGGGGAACAGTTCTCTTCGTCGCAAGTCGCAAGCGACCCGCGACCCGACGAGCCGGATCCCGAACCACGCCCCGACGTGGATGAACTCCTCGACCTGCTCGATGCCGAGATCGAAGCCAACGGCAACCGGCCACCGAAACGCAACAAAGGAAACCGGGACGCCATGCGGCTCCTCCTCGACCGAGACAACGCCACCGAGGAGCAAGCGGCCTACGTCATCCGCTGGTCCCAACAGGACCAGTTCTGGAAGGCCAATATCCTCTCAGCCTCCAAGCTGCGCGAGAAGTTCCCGCAACTGGTCGCGAAGATCCGATCCGAAGCCGAACGACCAACGAGGCGGGACCAGCCCCGCAACTCAGCCGATGAGCGCATGGAACGCAACCGGGCCGTCATCGAGAACCTGCGCCGCATCGAAGAAGAACAAGACCGAACCATCCAAGGAGAACTGCTATGAGACTCAGTGAAGCCGGCGACGTCCTCACCCTCATCAGTGCCTACGACAATCGCAACTTCAACGAGGAGACCTCCGCTGCCTGGTACGACCTGCTCCACTCGTACTCGCTGGCCGAGGCCAAGCACGCGGTGAAGAAGCACTACGCCGAGTCCCGAGACTGGCTGATGCCCGCCGACGTTCTGCGCATCATCAAGACCGAACGGCGTGCGCGTCTAGCGAAGGTGGAGACCATTGCCCCGTCCCGAGCGGACATGACCAGCACGGCAGCCGAGCTCGAAACGACGAAAGCACTGTCGAAGGCGATCGCATCGGGAGAGCTCACCCCGGAGGCGTATGAGGACTATGTGCGCGGCAATACTCCCTGGGCGACCTACAGGCGGGGCCTGCGCGAGCTGAGAGCCGCATGATCCCCGCCCTGATAGCCGCCATCGTCACAGGATGCGCCACGGCGGCGATTCCAGCCGCTATCCCACACATCGAGTCGCATCTGACTCGCAAGCGCCTACAACGGGCACACAGGACCGCAACCGAAAGGACCGAATCATGAGCACCAAGGAAGAACAGCTCGCAGTCATCGCCACGATCTGCGAAGCCCTACCACGAGAGGAACTGAACAATGACGTAGCCCGTGGGATCGCGTTCGCAGTCGGGTACATCAGCCAGGCCGGCACAGAACAGGAGGCCAACGATGAGCACTGAACCGTATGTGCCGAGTGAAGAGGACGTGCGAGTTGCGTACATGGATCGCCAGGACTTCATAGCGCAGATCCACGACCATGACCGGAAGAGCGATCACACGCTGTCGGTCGAATTTGGCCGTTTCATTTCGAAGATCAAAGCGGATGCACGAATAGCCGCGTGGAAAGAGGCCGCTGAGTTCATGCGGAACCAGCGATCCGATGACGTGACGGTGTTGCGTGCCGCCCACTTGGCCGCGACAACCATCTACTACCGGGCCAGCCAGATCGAGCAGGAGGAATCCGATGACTGATAACCCGATCAAGGCGTGGATCGAGGAACGACGAGCAATCCACGCGGGCGGGAGAGATGTTCTCCTACGGAGTAGCTACGAACTTGAGCGTGAGAGCGGCATCGAAGAAGGCAACGACATTGACGCAATCGTGGATGCTCACAACATGTTCCCTCGCGCCCTGGACGCATTGAACGCGGTACTCGAACTGCACAAACCGATGCCCGTCTACGAAGTGGCCGAGATGTGCGAGAACGAGGACGAAGACCACCAGGACTCTCGGCACTGGGAAGCGGACGACGGAACGCTCATATGCGAAGACTTGCCCACCGGTGACACGAATTGCCGCTGGTGCTGCGACGAAGATGGCGATCCCATTGAGGGGCCGTGCTTCAACGTGAAAGTGATTCAGCAGGCAATCGAAGGAGCAACCAATGAGTGACGTGGACAACCTGCGGGACAGGATCGCGGACATTCTGGAAGCGCTTGACGGCAGAGACTTCGGCCAAGTCGCCCAGGCAATCATCGACGAGTTCGGGCTGACCGTGGAGGAACGCATCGACGAGCCAGGGAAGCGCGGCATCAACCCCGTGCAACGCGTCGTCGGGAAGTGGGAGAAGCAATGAGCTGGGACGACATGCACCTGCGGGACGCCGAGGCGCTGGGCGAGGCAAGGAAGCGCGATAAGGCCGATTCGGATTGGCATGCACGAGAGGCACGCCTGCTGTTCATTGATGCCGCACGCTGGCAGCGCGATCAACTCCGCACCGACGAGGCAGTCGAGAGGGTGGCGCGGGGAATCTGCCGCCGCAACTGGCCGAAAGACTTGGACTACGAGTACTACTGGCGACGCTATGGCGACGACTTCCAATCTGATGCCCGCGCCGCGATCACCGCACTACTCGAACAGGAGCCACGACCATGATCGAAGACCAGCACGAACGACTCCGCGGCCACCGCATCCGCATGACCCTCAAGCGCGTCCCCCAAATCCTCGACGACCTCGAACCCACACCCAAACGCGGGGGAGGGGCGGGCTCGTCCGAACCGCTGCTGCCCATCAGTGAGACCGTTCTCGAGGCCGGGAGCGTCCTGCGCAATGTCCTCGCGTCATGGGCGCGGATCACGATGGAAGAGCGCCACGTCCCACGACCATCCAGGGACACCCTGCCAGCCCTGGCCGCATACCTCACGTACCACTCCGAATGGCTGGGCAAGCACGAGGCCGGCGAGGAAGCCGAGGACGAGATCGCCGATGCCGTGGCGAACCTCGAACGCCTCACCGACCAGCCGGGCGCGAGCGTATTCGCCGGCAAGTGCCCCGAATGCGGGGGAGCGGTCTACGCCAAGGAAGGACGGAACGCCGCAACCTGCTCGCGCAAGCCCAGCGACGACGCCGAACCCTGCGGAACCGTCATCGACGTCGCACTCGGGAGGGAGCAGCTCCTCACGCAGGCCGTGAGCATGTTCGCATCAGCTGCCGATATTGCGAGCATCCTGCCCGTGAAGGCGTCGACCGTCAGGAAGTGGGGACAACGCGGCCACATCGGCGGATACTGCGACGTCGAAACCCGCGCCGGGAGGTGGCTCATCGGAGACGTCATGGAACGACTCAACGACACAATGACAAACGCGGCCTAATCCACTCGACAATATCGGATAGCACTGTCACACTAGGAGGGACGGCATAGTTATGCCATCTTCCAGACTTCGAAGCCCCGAGCCAACACCGGCCCGGGGCTTCACCATTGCAACGGCCCACACGGCCACATGCGTATCCGACCGGTCGGGAACCGGAGCGATACGGAGGTGAGCCATGGCGAGACGTGTGTACACCGAGGATGAGAAGGCCGAGGCGGTCAGCCTCTACGAATCCGAGGGCACCTCAGCCGCGTCGAAGAAGACCGGAATCCCGAAGAACACCATCCAGGGATGGGCGCGGAAGGCGGGCGTTCGTACTGTACGAAACGAAAACGTGCGCGCTCGAGTGGATGCGGCGCAGCTCGACAACGCCGAGCGGCGTGCGAACCTCGTGAAGCGTCTCTACGGTCTCGCGGAGCAGTCCGTGGAGCTCGTGGAGAAACCCGCCGAGTATCAGACCATCATGAAGGGCGATATGGGCGTGGAACGCTCAGCGATGCCTGGCTTCATTCCTGCGCAGGACAAGCAGCGGGAGATGACCGCCATCGGCATCATGCTCGACAAGGCTGCGGTGCTTGAGAAGTTCGATAACGACAACGGTGCCGCCGAAGCCAAGGGCCTGCTCGTGTCGTTGGCCGAGCAGATCGGTGTCGGCAGTGAGTGACGCATTCAGTGGCAAGCAGATCGCGTTCCTCAAGCAGTCATCGGCGCGTGTGAACTTCACCGAGGGCTCCATTCGTTCGGGCAAGACCATCGTGACGCTCGTGCGCTGGCTCGTGTACATCGCGACCGCTCCGTATGGTGGCGAGCTCGTCATGGTCGGACGCACCCGTGACGCTGTGTGGCGTAACTGCATCGCACCCCTGCAGAACCCGGAGCTGTTCGGCAAGAACGCCGCGCAGGTCGTCGGGAACTACGGGGCGCCCACGGTGAAGATCCTGGGCCGCATGGTCCACGTCCTCGGCGCATCGGACGCGAAAGCCGAGAAGGTCATCCGAGGCATGACAGTCGCCGGCTCCTACGTGGACGAGGCGACGACATTGCCGGAGGAGTTCTTCACGCAGCTGCTCGGGCGCATGTCGGTACCGAAGGCGCAGATGTTCGTCTCGACCAACCCAGACAATCCGGCGCACTATCTCAAAGCGAAGTACCTCGACCGCATCGAGCAGCTGCCCGACTGGCGGGCCTGGCACTTCACCCTCGAGGACAACCCGAGCCTGACCGAGGACTACAAGGCGTCCATCCGGTCCGAGTTCACTGGCCTCTGGTTCCGTCGCTTCATCCTCGGCGAATGGGTCGCCGCAGAGGGTGCCATCTATGACATGTGGGACAACGACACCCACATCATTCGCCACGAGGATCTGCCGCTCATGCGCCGAGTCCTCTCAGTCGGCATCGACTACGGCACCACGAACGCCACCAGCGCCGTCGCTCTCGGCCTCGGCATAGACGGGAAGCTCTACGCCCTCGACGAATGGCGCTACGACGCCGCACAGGATCAGCGCCGGTTCACCGACGCGCAACTGTCCGCCGGAGTGCGCGGGTTCATCAACGACCTCGAAGCACCGCCCGAGTGGGTGATCGTCGACCCGGCGGCCGCATCGTTCAAAGTGCAGCTGGCCTCAGACGGGATCCTCAACGTTATGAACGGCGAAAACGATGTCCTCTACGGCATCCGCCTCACCGCCTCATTGCTCGGCTCCGGGCACCTGTACGTGTCCGACCGATGCAAGGGCATCATCAGCGAAGCACCCGGGTATTCGTGGAGTCCCGAGGCGACAGCCAAAGGTGAGGACAAGCCCATCAAGGTCGCCGACCACTCGCTCGACGCATGGCGCTACGCCATCACGACCACTGAGACGCTGTGGCGTCCATACGTTGACACACCGATAGGAGGATGACCGATGAGTGACTGCGTGTTCTGCAGGATCGTTTCCAGCGAAGAGCCGGCAAAGGTTGTGTGGAGCACCGCCAATAGCATCGGCATCGTTCCGCTGAACCCGGTCACCGAGGGGCACGTCATCATCGTCCCGAACGTCCATGTTGCCGATGCTCTCGAAGAACCAGACGTCACCGGCACGACGATGCACGACGCCGCCTGGTACGCGAAGTCAGAGGGCATCGGCCCGGTCAATTTCATCACCAGCGTGGGCCGCGAAGCCACACAGTCAGTGTTCCACCTGCACGTCCACGTCGTGCCGAGAGCCGAGAACGACGGCCTCGCGCTGCCGTGGTATAGCGGTAAGACCTCGAAGAAGCGGGAGGTGCACTGATGCCACTGCCGACTATCGGTGGACACTGGCCGCCCGAAGATCAGGCCAGCATCTTTGCCAAGATGCGCGAATGGCAGGCGTGGTGGTCCGGCGACACCGACACCCTCCGCGACGTGTACACCGGGGCACAGTCCGTGCGCCCCAGCCTCGCCAAGGACGGTCTGATCGGAGCGGTCAAGCGCTTCTTCTGGGGCCGCAAGAACACCGACCCGCGCCGCCAGGAATCGCGCCTGCACATTCCCCTCGCCGGGGATATCTGCCAAGCCTCCGCGGACCTCCTGTTCTCCGAACCCATCACCGTCACCACCGACGCAGGCGACGAAGCCCAGGAACGCCTCGATGACATGCTCGACGACGGGTTCCACTCGACCATCGCCACCTCGGCGGAGATCGGCGCAGCGCTGGGCGGCACGTTCCTCCGCGTCGTGTGGGACTCGAAGATCGCGGACACGCCGTTCATCGACGTCGTGGATGCCGACTACGCCGCACCCGAGTTCCGCTGGGGCAGGCTGGTCGCGGCGACGTTCTACTTCATCATCAAGACCGAAGGCCAGTCCGTCTACCGGCACGCCGAACGCCACGAGCTCGACGAGCAGGGCAACGGCGTGATCTTCCACGGCCTCTACCAGGGCACCGCCTCGGAACTCGGCAGGATCGTCCCACTCGCAGACGCGGACGCCACGAAGGGCATCCAGGTCGACGAGGACGGCAAGATCGACACCGGCACGCCAGGCCTCGCCGCCGTGTACGTTCCGAACGTCACCCCCTCCCGCGGCTGGCGGAAGCACCCGATCGGTCGCCACCTTGGCCGCTCCGATTTGGACGGTGTGGAGGGGCTTCTCGATTCGCTCGATGAGACCTATTCGTCATGGATGCGCGACATTCGCCTTGGCAAGGCTCGCATCCTGGCGGGCGCTACAGCCCTTGAAGACAACGGGCCCGGGCGCGGCGCAACATTCGACCTCGACCGAGAGGTCTACGAGTCACTGAACACGACACCCGGATCAGCGAAGGACTCGAAGCTCGAGATCGAGACCGTGCAATTCGCCATCCGCTACGCCGAGCACCAGCAGACGGCGCAGGAACTCACCCGCAACATTCTCCGCTCGGCAGGCTACAGCCCGCAGACGTTCGGAGAGCAGGGCGAGATCGCCACGACCGCGACTGAGGTCTCGGCCAGGGACAGGCGGACGACGCTGACGAAAGGCCGCAAGGAGCGGCATTGGAAGCGCAGCATCCGCCAGATTTTGCAGAAGCTCATCGACGTCGACCAGGCCCTGTTCAACGGCCCTGGCGGTACCGTGTCGGTCGAGTTCCCGGACGGTCAGCAGGACTCGCAACTGCAGCTCGCCCAGACCGCGCAGGCGCTCAGCGCGGCGCAGGCGGCATCGACGCGCACTCTCGTCCAGATGGTCCACCCGGATTGGGATGAGGCCGCTGTGGACGAGGAAGTGGGCCGCATCAAGGACGGTTCGAGCATGTCGGACCCGGATCGCGTCGGCTACGGCGGGTTCGGGCTGTCGAATCAGTTCGAGACCGAGGGTGACGAGGAGGACGATGACGATGGACCCACTGAGTGATTCCGGTCTGGACGCCGCGATTTCGGCGTTCACGGCCCATAGCAATGCGCAGTCGTTCCTCAACCACCCGACGCGGAAGTTCGTTTGCAATGAGTGCGATGCAGAGCTTGCCGAGTTCGTGGACCTTCGGCGGCACGCCATGCGAGAAGCGATCATTGCATCGCACTATGGTGTTTCGGCTGGCACCGTAGAGTCGTAGCATGGCTGTCTCACCCGACTACGCTCGCGAACTCGTCCAGGCGATCCGCGAGGTCTACGAGGACGCCACGACACGACTCATCGCCGCCATCGCCGAGCAGGTCGCGGAGGGCATCCAGGACGAGGGCCGGGCGGACTTCCGCCTCGAATCGTTCCTGCGCCTCATCCAGCGCATCGACGTCATTATCGACGACCTCCGCCGAGGTGTCCCCGGTGCTGTCGAGCGAGCCATCGGCATCGCCTACCGACGTGGCAGTGCTGTGGCCACGGCGGACGCTGGCAAGGCTGGGCTGCCCGCCGCGAACGTCGGAGCCGTCGCTGCCGTTGGACGCACGGACGCCATCACACGACTCTTGTCGGAGGCGATGCGACCCCATGAGGAAGCCATACTGCAGATACGCAGGCAGGCCCGAGACGCCTACGACCGAGCAGTCACGAATGCTGTGGCTCAAATGCTCACCGGAAGCGGAACACGATTCGAGGCCGCCCGAGACGCTGTGCTGGACCTTATGCGCAGCGGCGTGACCACCTTCCGGGATCGCACCGGACGCAAGTGGGATCTCGCGTCCTATGTGGAGATGGCGACCCGCACCTCGGCAGGCAACGCCATGATCGAGGGCCACACGGATCGGCTCGTCGACATGGGTGAGGATCTCGTGATCGTGTCGAATGCCCCGGAGGAGTGCAAGATCTGCCGACCCTTCGAGGGCCGCGTGCTCTCAGTCTCGGGCCGCACAACCGGGAAGTTGTCGGACGGCAAGACGGTCATGTGCTCGGTCTCCGAGGCGAAGCGCGAGGGCCTGTTCCACCCGAATTGTCGGCACTCCATGTCGCTGTACCTCGTCGGCGTCACCGAGGCCCCTACCCGCACCGCCGACCCGGAGGGCGACAAGCTCCGGCAACGGCAGCGAGCCTACGAACGGCGTATCCGCGAATGGAAGCGACGAGTCGCCATGGACGAGGCCACACTCGGCAAGGATCACGCGACGACGAAGGCCGACCGGAAGAAGCTGAGGACCGCACAGTCCGAGTTCCGCGCATGGCGGGAAGCCAACGGCCGCAAGAACCTATCGAGGCGGACGAACATCACCGTTCGCTGACCACCGCACCATTCGAGCCCCTGGGGAGATTCCTCGGGGGCTTTCTCATGCACGAAAACACTTGGAGGACCAATGCCGAAGCCGACAGTTGGGCGAATCGTTCACTACTACCTGGACAGTGGAGATGCCGACTACCCCTCGCCTGCAATTGTGACGGCGGTTCCAGAGCTCTTGTCAGAAGCAGGCCCGAACAGTGGCCCGGAGGGGTATGTCGAGGCCCTGTATCTGGCTGTAATCGCACCTGCCGGAATCCTCTTCTGCTCAGACGTCCCGTTCAGCCGTGAACCTAAGCCGGGCCATTGGACGTGGCCGCCAATTGCACAGTGAAACACAGCACACCACTTGGAGGAATCATGAAGCGCAATACCATCAAGGCCGCGGCCCCGATTGCCCGCCGCGCATCGTTCCAGAACCCGCTCGCGTTCCCTGGCATCCGGTTCGTCGGTGATGGGGGAGACGGCTCGGCTGTCGGTGACGGTGGAGCACCCGCCGGAGACGGCCAGGAGGCCCAGGGCGGCGACGAAAGCACGCCGCCGAGCAACGATGCCGAGACCCCTGCGAACGACGGCCAGCGGGCCGCGCAGGACGACGAGCAGACCGGCTCGCAGGCCGACGATCCGAAGCTGAAGGCCGCACGCGACGAAGCCGCGCAGAACCGCATCAAGGCACGCGAGGCCACCGAGCAGATGGAGTCGCTTCGCACGACGCTCGGCAAGGCGCTCGGTCTCATCAAGGACGACGACGGCAAGGGCGAGGGCCCCGACGCTGAGGCACTGGCGAAGCAGATCGCCGACGAGCAGGCCAAGGCCACAAGCGCAGCGCGAGAACTCGCCGTATACAAGGCCGCCGCGAGTAACGGTGCCGACCCTGCGAAGCTGCTCGATTCGCGCTCGTTCCTGTCGTCCATCGAGAACGTCGACCACGCCGACGACAAAGCCATCGGCCAGGCGATCAAGTCCGCCGTCGATGGCAACCGAAGTTTCGCACTTGCCCGGGTGGCAGGCGCGTCAACCGCAGACACCGCCAGCGGGCCTGGTGGAAGAAGCACCCCGAAAGCCGAGGTGTCGCTCGACGACGCCGTGGCAAGTCATTTCAACAGCTAACCACTCACAAGGAGTAAGCCATGCCTGTTTCCCTTTCCCAGGCCCGTCAGAACGCGACGGACGCCCTGGACCTCGCCGTCATCGACGAGTTCCGTACCAATCAGATTCTCGACCTCCTCACCTTCGAGGACGTCGTGAACCCCGCCGGTGGAGGCGCGACCCTCACCTACACCTACACTCGCAAGGTCTCGCGTGGCACCGCCGGATTCCGCGCAGTGAACACTGAGTACGCGCCCGACGAGTCGACCACCAGCCGCCACAGCGTGGATCTCAAGATCCTCGGCGGCTCGTTCCAGGTCGACCGCATCCTTGCGAAGGTCGGACCCGCCGCGACCGGATCGATCGCGCTCAATATGAGCGACAAGATCGCCTCAGCTCGCGCCGAGTTCGGTAACGCCATCATCAACGGCGACTCCGCCACCGATGAGGACGCATTTGACGGTCTCAGCAAGGCCCTCGCCGGCTCCTCGACCGAGATCCAGGCGGACGGCACGTTCGACTGGTCGGCAGCCACTACCGAGGACGCATCATTCACCATCCTCGAGGCTCTCGATGAGTTGCTCGGCACTCTCGACAAGAGCGAAGGCGCGGCCATCATCGCGAACAAGCGGGCGATCAATAAGATCAAGTCCGCCGCCCGCCGTACATCCATGTACGTCGAGGCTCCCGGGCCGCGTGAGACCTCCCTGGCCTCCTACGGCAATGTCCGTCTCATCGAGGCAGGCAATACCGCGAACGGCAACGATCCGGTCATTCCCATCTCCGGCGGCCTGACCGACATCTACGCCGTGCGCTTCGGCCTCGACGGCTTCCATGGCGTCTCCACCACCGGCGGATCACTGGTGTCCCAGTGGATGCCCGACTTCACTCAGGCTGGCGCCGTGAAGACCGGCGAGGTCGAAATGGGACCGGTCGCTGTCGCTCTCAAGAAGACCAAGGCCGCCGCGGTTGTCCGCGACGTCAAGGTCGGAGCGGCGAACTGATCATGACGGTCAAGATCACCGCGCCGTCCACGGTCACCGGTGACTCGACATTCGGCCCGGTCACGCTTTCCTTCACAGATGGCGTGGCCGAGGTCGAATCGGTCTCCGATGGCCTGGGCCGCTACCTCGAAACCGCGGGCTACACGGTGGAGACACCGAAGCCCGCACGTCGTCGGTCGAAGAAAGCCGACGAGGACGGAGAGACCAATGCCGACTGACCCGAGAACCATCACCGACCAGACCATCGGCACGCCCCTGCGTGACGGTGCCGTGGATCCTCGCCCCGGTGACTTCCTCGGCCCTTCGAACGCCGGTGTCGAGGGTGAACTGGGCAACCCGCACGGCCCTACGGTCGTCAACCCCGGCCTGCACGCGCTGCAGGACGTTCGCCCGGTCCGCCCCGGTGTCGTCTCCGACGATCCGGCCACTCAGGACGCGAACGAGGATGCGCACCTCGCCGAATGGCAGACGCAGACCGTCCCGCCCGAGGAACCCGAACCGGAACCGGACCCGGAGGACCCCGGCGAGGGCTGACACATAGACCTGAGGGCTGGGCGTCAAGCCGGAGCGCAGCCACACACATCACCACCGGCAAGGTTCGATCGCGGGGATTTTTCAGCGCCCTTTCTGCCCCGTGCCATGACCGTTCCTGCGCCCTGCCCTCATCTCACCTCAGGAGGCGACCATGCCCGTCTATGCAACTGCCGCGGACTTCACTGACCCGCCGGAGAACATCGAATCGCAGATCCGTCTCGCCTCGTCCCTGGTGGATGACGCGACCATGACGGCCTTCTATTCGGTCGATGCCACCGGTGTGCCCACGAACGAGGACATTCGCGCCCGCTTCAAGGCCGCCGTCGTCGCTCAGGTCGGGTACTGGGCAGAGCTCGGCATTAACCCCGTCCTCGGGGTCGCCGGGATCGACTCCGAGAAGGTCGCGACGTCGAAGTCCATTGGCGGTGCATCCATTTCCTACGAGTCCGGGGAACGGGCATCGCTGGCGAAGTCGAATGCGCTGGGCGTGCTAGGCCCCGACGCACTCACCGTCCTCGGGCACCTCATTAAGGGCCCGGTGGTCGTCCGTGGCTGACGAACTCGCCCTGTTCTGGGTGCACACCACCAGCGTGCGCACCTACGAGGGCTCCGGGCCGTTCGGGGAGACCTACGCCGACCCGGTGGACGTGCCGTGCTTCATCGACAACACCCGGAAGCTGGTCAGGGATCAGACCGGGCGCGAAGTCACCAGCGAAGCCACCATCACCGGACCAGTCACGAAGGCCGCGCACTTCACCCCCGAATCGCTGGTCACGATCGACGGGAACGAGCGCACCGTGCTCACCGTGGCGACCCACTACAGCGGCTCACTCGACCTGCCCGACCACTTCGAGGTCACCACCACGTAGAGGAGGCAGTCATGGGCGCAACGTTCAAGGGCAAGAACCCGATCAAGTCCATCCGCGCCGCACAGCTCAAAGGCGCGGACAAGGCTGCCGAGTTCCTGCTGGGGGAGTCGCGGGCCATCGTCCCGATCGAAGAAGCCACCCTCGAGCGGTCTGGCGCCGCCTCGACGGAGCAGAACGCGAAGGGCACGACGCTCGCCGTCTCCTATGACACCCCGTATGCGGTGGTTCAGCATGAGTCGCTGGACTTCAAGCACGACGGCGGCCGCAAGGCGAAGTACCTCGAAGGCCCGTTCAACTCCAAGAACGACAAGGCGCTGCAGGTCATCGCCGACACCGTGAAGGGGGTCATCAATTGAGCTATCACGAGGATCTGTTCTACGGCATCGCCGACGAACTCGCCGACGTGGATGCCGTGCTCAACCTCGGTGTCCTGCCGCAGGATGCGAAGAACGCCATCGCGATCAACTTCTACAGCGTGCAGGACCACGGCACCATGACCGACAGCATCCAGGGTGTGCAGCTCGCGATCCGGGCTCAAGGCCGCGACCCGCGACTGACTCCCGCACTGTCGGAAGCCGTGTTCGACCGTCTCCACGGGATCACCGGTGCCGACTGGCACGGCATCCCCATCGTCCACTGTTATCGCAACTCCTCCGCCTACCTCGGAACCGATGACAGCGGGAACCACAAGATCACCGACAACTACTACGTCCAGCTCAGTCGGGCTGGCCGCCATCGCACCGACACCTAAGGAGCACAGCAATGTCTGTTTCGTTCGAACTACCCATGACCCCCGGCCTCGTCTCCGACTACCTCCTCGAAGTCGCACCTCTCACCGAGGGCGCGACCGAGCCGTCCGAGGTCACCGGCTGGACCGTCGTTCGCGGCATTCAGGAAATCACCCCGCCCGCCATCGAGAAGAACCTCGAAGACGACTCCGACCTCGACTCCGGCGCATGGGGTTCGCAGGTCGCCACCGGCCTCGAATACACCATCGAGGGCACCTGCAAGCGGCCCAAGGCTGGCTCGACTGATGCCGGCCAGGAGATCCTCGCCGCCGCAGGCCAGGGCGCAGGTGAGGACGGCATGTGCTGGTGGAGGCTCACCAGCAAGGCCACCGGCACCGGCAAGTCCGGCCTGTGCGACGCGACGTTCACCGAACAGGGCGGCGCACGCACCGACCTGACCCTGGCCGAGTTCACCCTCACCGGGCGCGGCGCAATCGTGCCCGTCACTGGCGGGTCCACCCCGCCCGAAGAGGGCTGACGCTCACCCCCTGATCCACCCCGGCTCGTCGTTTCCAAGTGGCGGCGAGTCGGGGTGCTCCACTTACCCACACTTGGACCACTTGGACACTTGGAGGAACCACCATGCGTTTCGCAGACGCTCACGAATCACTCGAAGAACCCCTCGAACTCCCCATCCGCGGCAAGGTCTACGAGATCCCGCCCGTCGACGCCGCAGACGGCATCCGCCTGCAGTCGTTCATGGCCGACCTGCAGGACATGGCACGCAAGCAGCAGGGCGGCGACGAGATCACCGAGGACGACGCCGTGAAATTCGGCGGCACCGACAGCCTCGAAGAACTCGAGGAGGCGAGCCTCACGAAGCCTGTGCGCGATCAGATGTTCGCAGACGGAGTTCCCCTGCGCGTCATCCAGGTCGCCGGCATGACCGCGTTCTACTGGCAGACCATCCAGGACGGAGGGGAAACGGCCAAGGCGTACTGGGAGTCCGGGGGAAAAGCACCCAAGCCCAATCGGGCCCAGCGCCGAACGGCGACCCGGACCCAACAGGGCGGGGCTACTACGACCCGGAAACAGGGCTCTCGGACTGGTACGAAGCCGAAGGCCGCCGCGTCCAAAACGAAGGGCTGACATGGATCGCCATTCTCGGCCAGTGGCGGCTCATCGAGCCTGACCTGCACCAGTTCTACGGCATCGACATACGCGACGGATCCATGCGGTCGAGGTCGTGGCGCTGGCTGAAAACCCGCATCGAGGGCCTATTCGGAGTGGAGCATTCCCGGCTTCGCCTCCACTTCTATCCACCGAAAAAGCAATCCCGCAGGAGGTAGGCCATGGCGCTGCAGGTCGGCGAGCTCGTCGCAACGATGACCCTTGAGGACAGCAAGTTCACTGCTGGTCTCAAGAACGCCCTCGAAGGTCTCGATGCCAAGCAGTGGGCGAACGCCGCCGACAGGGCCGGGGATGCCGCATCTGACAGCCTCGTGCTCAACGATGCCAAGTTCGCCTCCGACGTCGAGGCAGCCGCGAACGAACTCAGCCCGGCCGAGTTCCGAGCCGCGTCCGGTCAAGCATCGGACGCGGCCAGCTCGGCCCTGACGCTGGATGACGCGAAGTTCGCCGCCGACGCCAGTGCCGCCGCTTCGGAGGTTTCGCCGACCGAGTTTCGGGCCGCCGCGGGCCAAGCCTCAGCCGCCGCGTCCTCGGCGCTTGAGCTCGACGGGTCCAAGTTCGCCGCTGATGCGGACAAGGCCGCCGATGAGGTGGCGCCCTCGAAGTTCAAGGCCGCCGCCGGGCAGGCCAGCGCCGCCGCATCGTCCGCACTGGGACTCGATAGCTCCAAGTTCGCAGGCGATGCGAAGGAGGCACTGAGTAGCCTCAAGGGCGGCGAATGGAACAAGGCCGGCCTGGCCGCCGGTGCAGCTGCCGCCGCAGGCATCGGCATCGGGTTCTCCGGTGCCGTCAACGTCGAAGCAGGCCGGAACAAGATGTCGGCCCAGCTCAACCTCACCGCCGACGAATCGAAGCGCATCGGCGGACTTGCGGGCTCTATGTTTGCTGATGGCTACGGCGAATCCATGGACGACGTCAACACGGCCTTCACGTCGGTAATCACCGGCGTAAAAGGCATGCGGAACGCCTCTGACGAGGAGCTGAAAGGCGCTACTGGCGCGGTCCTCGACTTCGCCGATTCGTGGGGCCAGGACGTAGCTCGCTCCACCCAGATCGCTGGGCAGATGATTACCACCGGTTTCGCGCCCGACGTCGAGACCGCCATGGACATGCTCACTACAGCGATGGGCAAAGTGCCGGTAGCGGTCCAGGACGACCTCATGGATGCCGTCGACGAATACGGCCCATTCTTCAAGCAGGTCGGCATCGACGGCGAGACCGCCATGGCTGCCCTCGTGTCCGCCTCGGACAAAGGCATGTACGGCATCGACAAGGCCGGCGATGCCGTGAAGGAGTTCGGGATCCGCGTCTCCGACCTCGACGACACCGCCGCCCAGGAAGCGCTCGGCGAGCTCGGCATCAACGGCAAGTCCGCCGCGACGGCCATGACGCAGGGTGGGGATGCCGCTGAGGGCATGTCGTCGAAGATCTTCTCCGCGCTCTCCGGCATCAAGGATCCCGCCGAGCAGGCACGCCTGTCGATGGCGCTGTTCGGCACACCGCTGGAAGACCTCGGCAAGGACGGGATCCCCGAGTTCATCGACTCCCTCGCCAGCGGAAAGGGCGGTCTAGGCGACTTCGCCGGGGCATCGTCCGAGGCAGGGGAGAAGCTCCGCTCCGGCGTGGGCTCCGAGCTCGAACAGCTCAAGCGCACAGCCGGACAGGCGTTCTCCTCTCTGGCCGCCGCCGCACTGCCCGTCCTGCAGCCGATCCTCAACGTCCTCAAGCAGTTCGCGCCCGTCATCGCTCCGATCATTGTCGGACTGGGCGGGTTCGCTCTTGCGGTCGCTGGCGTCAATGCGACTACGAAGGCATGGACGGCGACTACGACTGCCGCGAAGGCAGTCATGTCAGTGTTCACGGGCACGACTGCGGCGAACACCGCCGCAACTACCGTGAACAACGGGGCGCAGAACGCGGGCCTGCTCACTCGGGTCCGGGCCACCGCCGCGATCGTGGCACAGAAGGTCGCCATGATCGCCACGTCCGCCGCCACGAAGGCCGCCGCCGCCGCGCAATGGCTACTCAATGCCGCCATGACCGCGAACCCCATCGGCCTCATCATCGCCGCCATCGCGGCCCTGGTGGCTGGCCTCATCTGGTTCTTCACCCAGACGGAACTCGGCAAGCAGATCTGGTCCGGGTTCATCTCCTGGCTCGGCACCGCCTGGGAGTGGATCAAGACCACTGCAGTCACCGTGTTCAACTCCGTCGTCACCGCGATCACGACCGCGTGGAACTGGATCAAGACGACCTCGATGGCGATCTGGAATGGCCTCATCAATTGGATCAAGGAGAACTGGCTCCTGATCATCGGGTTCATCACCGGACCAATCGGCATCGTCGTGGCCCTGGTCATCAAGCACTGGGACAAGATCAAGGCCGCAACGAAGGCCGTATGGGACTGGATCGTCAACAAGCTCAAGGCCGTCTGGAACGCCATCATCACCTGGGTCAAGAACTCCGCGACGAAGGTGTGGAACGGCGTGAAGAACGTCTGGAACAAGATCAAGTCCACGACGTCGAGCATCTGGAACGGCATCAAGACCGTCATCGCCAACGTCTTCTCATCCGTCGTGCGCAACGTGCAGGCGCGAGTGAACCTGGTGAAGGCGCGAATCCAGAACGCCTGGGCGCGAGCGAAGTCGCTGACCGTCAACGCCTTCAACGGCATCAAGAACGCCGTGTCGAACGGAATCAACGGTGCCGTGAACTTCGTCCGCAACCTGCCAGGCCGGGCACTGTCCGCCCTGGGCAACATCGGTTCCCGGCTCTACAACTCGGGCTGGGCCATGATCGACGGATTCCGCCGCGGCATCGTCAACGCATTCAGCAACGCCGTGAACGCGGTACGCAACGGACTGTCTCGGATCCGTAACTTCTTCCCGTTCTCACCGGCAAAGGAGGGACCGTTCTCGGGCAAGGGCTACACCAGCTACTCCGGTATGGCTCTCGTCGAGGGATTCGCGGACGGCATGCGGGCCAAGCAGTCCGAGATCGTCCGGCAGGCCGAAGCCATCACCAAGGCAGCGGCACTGTCGATGCCCGACACGGACCTCGGCGGCACGTCCAGCGCGGTCACTCGTGGGGCATCTGCGCAGGCCGGTGGGGTGACGAACAACTTCTACACCTACAACCCGGTCGAAGAGCCCACCTCGGAGACCGCACGTAAGGCTTCGGCCTACATCGGCGTGAGCATCTGAGAGGAGATCCCTTGTACACGATCGACGGAGTTCCCCTCTCGGATCCGCTCCACCGGTGGCGGTTGCACCGGGAGGCGCAACGCCGCACGCCGGTCGCATTCCGTTCAGTGGACGTGAACGTGCCCGGTGTCGACGGCAATATCCCCATCTACGGGGAGAACGTCGAAGCGACCGCACTGGCGCTCGACCTCAACGTGTACGGGTCGCCGGCGCAGATCGAGGAGCGGGTGAACTTCCTCCGCTCGCTCCTCGGTCGCACCTCCGGCCCGCTGACGGTGGAGAAGCGTGGGGGACTGGCCGCCGAGGCGAAACCAGCCTCCATCTCGGACCCGATCATGGTCGAGAACTTCGCCCGCCTCGCCGTCACCCTCTCCATCCCGGCAGGCGTGTGGCGCGGGGCGCTGGCGACATGGACCCACCCGGCCCCGGACAGCGCCGACACTCAAGCAGTGAGCACTCTCGAGGGCGCGAGCAGGCCGATCACCGACGCGCTCATCCTCATCACCGGGCCCGCCACCACACCGACCGTCACGGACACCGCGACCGGCTCCACCGTCCGCTACACGGGCACTGTCCCAGCCGGGCAGAAGCTACTCATCGACACCGCAGGCTGGCGGGCCGGACTTGGCTCGTCCATGTCCTGGGGCAGTAGCAGCACGAACGCGACGAGCGGCATCACAGCCACCGGGCCGCGCTCCGACACGACACTCTTTCCCCTCACGCCGAAGCCCGGACTCACTGCGGACGGCGACCCCACCACAGCGCCAGCGATCGCATTCGCCGCCACAGGCACCACCGAGGCCACGGCACTGCAGATCCGGGCCCGCACCTCACACATCTAGGAGGATTCCTTGGACTTCCGATTCGTCGCCTACAACCCGCAGACCGGCACCAAGCTCTACCAGCTGCCGCGGGCGAACTCCGTCCAGATCGGCGACACCTTCGGAACCCGGGGCACCCTCGAACTCAAGTACTCGGCCAAGGCCGTCAACGCCCGCGACCTGCCGACGTTCCTCGAGATCCAGGCTGAAGTCACGTTCGACGGCGGCCAGAACTGGGCTGAGGCCGGACCCCGCCTGATTCGCCTCACCGGTGAGCACGAGGACACCGACCAGGCTGGCATGCGGACCCTCCGATTCGTGGGCCGCGAGTGGACGCTCGACAAGGCTCGCGTCGGCGCCGGAGACGGTGAACTCGTCGACGGTAAGCGTGCCTTCTACCAGGCCACTCCTGGGCAGATCCTCCGCACTCTGCTCCTCGAAGCGCAGGACCGCGGGGCCGCGCAGGGCATCGAGATCGGCGGCTTCACCGCATCCAAGGACACCGCCGGCAACACCTGGTCGAAGTCAGCGACCATCTACTACAGCCCCGGCCTGCCCATCGGCTCCGTGCTCGAGAACCTCGTCGAGCAGGGTCTCTGCGACTACCGCCTCGACGGGCGCACCCTCAACCTCTACGAGCCCGAGACCGCGATGGGCCGCGACCTCACTGACCGGGCGAACCCGGTCCGCGTCCACGGCGCCGTCACCGAAGCTCCCGTGAAGTACTCCCTCGAGGATCTGGCCTCGGCGGCGCTGCTCATCGGCGATGAGGGGTTCGAACTCGAGGTCGAAAACCCCTCGGCGCCCGACGATTATGGGCGGCTCGAGGTCACCATAGAACAGGGCGGCGTCTCTGACGCTGGCACGGCGCGGCTCATGGTCGACGAGGCCCTGCAGCGCGGGTCGCGTGAGATCAAGGAGATCACCCGCTCGCAGTCCGCCGCGGGCGCCGCGTTTCTGCCGTACCGGGACTACCGTGTCGGCGACTACGTGCAGGTGCTCGACGGCGGGAACTGGGAACGCTACCGGGTCCGTGAGATTCAGCTGGTTCGCGACGGCCGGGAGTGGACGATCCACACGGTCATCAACGACCGCTTGCAGGAACTCCTCCTCAAGCTCGCGAAGCGCACCAGCGGCATCGTCAACGGGTCCACCGGGTCCGGCGGCGATGGCACGCGCCCCGCACCCGCCGACAAGCCGGGCATCGAACCGGCCGCGCCTGAGGGCCTGGTCATTGACCAGCAGGTGTACCTCGACCGTCAGGGAATCGCCCGCGGCCAGATCACGGCAGGCTGGGGCGAGGTCACCGAATCGACCAGGGGGACAAGTGTCGAGATCGGCGGCTACGAACTGTGGTGGCGCCGTAACGAGACAGGAGCCGTCTGGACCCGCGCTGCCGTCACCACCGGAGACCTCTCTGTCTCGCATTCGCCCGTCGTGCTCACTGACACCTTCGGTAACGCCATGGCCTACCAGTGGCGTGTACGTGCGATCGCGCAAGCATCGAACCGTCCCGGCCCGTTCTCCGATGCCGTGACGCTGACGATGACGCAGGACACCGAACCGCCGAACGTGCCGTCCCTGCCGACCGTGGCGACGGATCTGCGCATCGTGACCGTGGACTGGGACGGGCTGGACGAGGACGGCGAAGCAATGCCCGTCGACTTCAACCACGTTCGCATCTACTTCGCCTCTGCCGAGGACATGGCCGGCGCGGAGCAGGTCGGATACCTGACCGAACGAGGCATCTGGACCTCCGGGTCAATGCCTGCCGACGTGCCCGTGTGGGTGGCCGTGTCCGCCGTCGACAATGTGGGCAACGAGTCTGCCCTGACTCCCGCCCAGTCGGTGACACCGAAGAAGCTCGTTGACGATGACTCGATCCGGGAAGCCGTTGAGGGCATCGACGACAAGATCAACAACGCCGTCGACGACCTCAACGAAGCGATCGACAACATCGTCATCGACGCCAATGGCACCACGACCTACTGGATGCCGACCGAACCCGATGAGACCACCGACCCTGCACCTAAGGCCGGGGACCTGTGGTTCGACACCTCGGAGGAAGGGAAGAACAGGCTCTCCCGGTTCGACGGCCAGCAGTGGGTCTCGGCAGCTGACGAACGAATCGACGCGATCGGCCAGGCACAGGACGAGTTCAACTCCGATCTCAATGAGGTGCGGCAGTCCGCGAACGGCAAGAGCAAGATCGTCTACTCGGATCGACCGCCCACGGCAGAAGACGAAGGCAGCGCAAACGACGTGTGGTGGGTGGGGCAGACCCTTCCGACCGTACGAAACATCGTCATGGTCGGCGACTCCATCACCGAAGGCGTCGGTGCATCCCACACGGACAATCGCTGGCAGACGCTCGTCCAGGAACGCCTCAGCCCGAGCGGTGCACAGTATCCGTTCATCCCGACTGATTCGCAGGCACCGACACCGGGGTTCCCTGTCACTAAAGGCGGCTCAGTCCAGCGCACCACCAACGCCTACCGGTGGGGTTTCGGATGGCGCACAGCCGTCATCTATGACCACACCACCGACAACACCGATCCCGGATATGTTGAGTTCAGCTTCACGGGCACCAGCGCCGAGGTGGCGTTCGTATCCGAAACCTCGACCGCCATTGCGGAGATCTCCGTCGACGGCGGGGAACCTGTGCTGTTCGATACGAACAAGACCGCACACAGCGGGACCGCTGACTATGGCCTCACCTGGTCAACAGGCCCACTGACTGCAGGGCAGCACACAGTGCGGGTTACTCGGTCCGCAACGACTCCGTATTCGAGCCGCAGCGTCTACATCGAGGGCATGCTCAGCTACTCCGGTGACGAAGACACGGGCACCCGCCTCATCGACGCCGCCAAGGCCGGGATCTCGACGGCATGGTGGACCGTCGACGCGAACCGCCTCACCGGACTCGTCGGAACACCCGAAGTGCCTGGCGCGTTCAGTACCCTCGACTCGATCGACCTCGTTTGCCTCAACCTGGGAACGAACGACTACCGGGTAGGTGTGACGGTAGCCGAGTACAAGCAGCACTACGAGGACTTCATCGCCGCCGCCCGCACCGCAGGATACTCGGGCAGATTCCTCCTGATCGGCATGTACCAGGCCGCCGACCGGGATACAGAACTCTGGGACGACTACCACCAGGCTATGCAGGAGATCGCCGCCACGGAGTCAGGCGTCGACTACTTCGACCTGCGCCCAGTCGTCCCCGGCCCCGACGAGGCGCCGGACAACTACGCTGATGTCTCGCACCCGAACGACGCGGGGCATGCCGTGATGGCTGATGCTATCGAGGCGCGAATCCGGACCGAATATCCGGGCCGCTGGACCGTGAGCGAACAGTACGTCCACGACGGGACCGGATGGCAACAGACTGATATTGACGGTCAGGTGATCGCGAACCTCGACGCCGGCACCATCGTCTCCGGGTACATCGACACGGCTCGCTTCAAGGCCGGATCACTCGACGCTGATTCTGTGCTCGTGCCAGGGTCCGCGGGTTCGACTGTCATCCGAGACGGTGCGATCACGACCGAGAAAATTCAGGCGGGAGCGATCACCTCCGAGTCCGGGATCATCGGATCCATCGACGCTGGAACGATCAGCGTCGGCGAGATGAACGGTGAACGAATCGCAGCGGGAACGGTTACCGCTGAGAAGCTGCTCGTCGGGAACCCGCGGAACCTCGTTCCTAACGGTGCACTGGACAAGAGGTCCGGGGCCGGGTGGCCCACATCGGCGACCTACCGGGAACGGTACGGTCCGCCGGATGGCGGAAACACCCCGAACGTCGTCTGGGCCGCTGGAACTCGTCGTGTCGACACCGAATGGGAGGGCGCGCCCGTCGACGCGGGAGCGGAACTCACGTTCGAAGCGTGGGCTCGCCAGTCCACCCTTGAGGCATCCACGTTCGTCGAGGTGCAGTTCCAGGCCGATACGGGGGAGTGGTCGCGTCTAACTGGGTGGTCGGGTGAGTACTCGAGCAGCTCCGGGCCCATGCACTACGTGAACGACTCTGTCGACTGGATCCACGTTCGCTCTGTGACGACATTGCCAGGTAATGCAGTGGCTGTGCGAGTCAGTTACTTCGACTTCAACCGGCCCGGCTGGGGCACTGAGAACGCAGTGCCGATGATCGCGGGACTGAAGCTGTACACGCAGATCGGAACCACCCTCATCGAGGATGGCGCGATCACGACAGACAAGATCCTCGCCAACGCCATCACGGCAGGCAAGATCGCTGCTCTCGCCATCGAGGCCGACCATATCGCGGCGAACGCGATCACGGCGGACAAGATCAAGGCTGGCGCGATCGACGGCAAGCTCATCACGGGTGCCACGATCCGCACGGCGGAGTCGGGTCGGCGGACGGTGCTCGACGTCGAGGGGCTGCGGTCTTACGACTCGTCGGGGAATACGGTGCTGACGACGAGCACGTCGGATGGGTCGATCCGATTCAAGGGGTATCTGCGGCAGACGTCGAACGGCATGACTATTGAGGTCGGCGACAACTACCAGTCGGGCGGCCCCGGAATCCAGTGGTCGGACTCGAACACTTACGCCTTCCCTCCTGGCGTGGTCTACGGGATCGACACCGACGAGCCGAGCAAGAGAAGAACTCTCATTCAGGGGCCGGGCGTCACTGATGGCAACTCGTATCTGAACCTTATGGAGCGCGGCGACGAGTTCGACCTGCGCGCCTGGAAGGACTCGGGAGGCAGTCGCGAGGATTGGCGAGTTGAAGCCAGCATGGCCGACAACTTCATGAACATTGGATCGACTCGTACAGACGCACCGTATCTATATATGCGTCGTGGCTCTGGCGGCGGGTTCGCCTCCCTCTCCAACGGGGACGAAGCTTATATCTCAGTCAATGAGGGAAGCACCTATATCCAGCAAAACTCGTCGGGTGACCGCGACGGAGGGATCTATATTCGCCGGGGCCCGAGTGGAGACAACGGCGATCACGGCTTCATGTCCATTACGAGCGACGGGATCTACCTTAGCCCGCAAGGATCGCGGATGATAAACCTAGTTAGCGACACCATCCGCATCAACGGAGATATTCCAGTGGCGGACAAATACGCAACACTCGTCCGCAGTGGTGGAAATCTTGCCTACCTTCCGTCATCGCGACGGTACAAAATCGTCGAGGAATCACTCGACGTTACTATGCCGGACTTTGAGGATCGCATCCTCTCGGTGGACGCGAAGACCTGGTACAGCAAGGGGACCGTAGAGCGGTACGCCGACTATGAGACGGCGATCGCGAATGGAGTGGAGCCGGACATCAGCATCGACTCCATTGCGGAAATTGAGCGCATCCCAGGCGTCATCGCGGAAGACCTGCATGAAGTTGGTCTCAGTATGTTCGTCACCTACGACGACCAGGGCAGGCCCGACTCGGTGATGCACGAACGGATCATCCCCACCCTCATCCCCATCCTTCGACGTCTGCGCGACCGCGTGGACGCTCTCGAACAACAGCTTGGAGCAACAGCATGAACCCTGAAATGACCGTCCTCGTCGACTACGCCAACGAGAACCTGCAACTCAAGATCGAGAACGCGAGGCTCAGGCAGCGCGTGACCGAACTAGAACAGCAGGCGAATCCGGCGACCGACGAGGAACCCGATACCGCCGCGAGCTAAGAGGAGGGACTATGCCGTGGATATTCCGTCCCTGCTCGCCACCTACGGCGGCCCTGGCGGCTTCATCGCCGTGCTCATGTGGCTGTTCATCGCTGATCGGAAGTTCAACGCTGAAAGGCGCACGGAACTGCGCGAAGACATTGACCGGGAGAAGGCCGACAATGACGAGCTTCGGGCGAGGGTCGCGCAACTCGAGTCCGAACTGCGGATCTACCGCGACGACGGAGGTGCATCGTGAAGCGGCATGACAAGCGCCGGGATCGAGAGTTCCCGCCCAGGTGGACGATCGCGTTGATGATCCTCGTGGCGATCGGATTCCTGATCTGGACGATCTGGTCGATCAACACCACCCAGCAGGAGGCGGATAACGCCACGACGAACGCGAACGCCCTCGCCGATCAGGTCTCGCAGGCATGCAACGAAGGGGCCGTGAAAATCGACGGGCGCGACATTTGCACGAAGGCTCAGCAGGTGAAGGACGACGTGAAGCCTGCTGAGCCGGGGCCGCAGGGCCGGCGTGGCCTACAGGGGCCGCGTGGCGTCCCTGGCCCCGCCGGAACACCCGGCACTGATGGGGAGACCGGCGAGCAGGGTGAGGCCGGTCAACCTGGCGCCGAGGGTCAACCCGGCCAGGACGGCGAGTCGGGCAGCCCCGGTGAGGACGGCGAGCCCGGCGCCGCCGGCCAAGCTGGCGCGCCAGGGAAGAACGGCACGACCGGCCAGCCCGGAGCCAAAGGCGAGAAGGGCGACCCTGGCAAGACCGGCGACAAGGGCGAGAAAGGGGACAAGGGTGAGGCTGGCCGCGGCGTGAAGTCCGTGACCTGCACCGCCTCCGGTGACTGGTCGTTCACCTTCACAGACGGCACCACCGTCACCGTGACCGGCCCGTGCCGGGTCTCCGATCCCACGCCCACATCGACCCCGACGAGCACACCCACGACCGCACCATAACTGCACCACCCACCACAGCCCCGACAGGAACAGCCTGCCGGGGCATTCTCATGCCCAAGGAGGCACCATGTCTTACAAGTTCGTCAAGAACATCGGCCGCAACCACTCGTCGCGATCCAGTTACGGCTACGGGTCCGGCATCGTCGGCATCACCATCCACCATTGGGGATCTGACGGCCAGAAGCATGCGAACGTCGTGTCATGGCTGCGCGGCTACACCGGCAACCGCGGATCGTCGGCGCACTACGTGGTCTCGGACGGCCTCGTGACCCAGATCGTCGAAGACTCTCGCGCATCCTGGCACGGCGGCAACAACAAAGCCAACGGCACCACCATCGGCATCGAATGCCGCCCGGAGATGAGCGCCGGCGACTGGGCCACCCTCGTCGAACTGTGCGTTAACCTCGAGCGCAAGCACGGCTCCATGAAGTACTACGGGCACAAGGACTGGAAGAACACCGCATGCCCTGGCGACTACTATCCGCGTCTCGGCGAGCTCGTTGATGCTGTGAACGAGTACAAGAAGTCGGGCAAGGTGCCATCGACCACCGGCGGCGGATCGTCCAGCGGGGGCGGCTCGGGCAAGCGCGAATACGAGACCGTCGCCTACGGCATCACCCTCGGCCTGTGGGATAAGGGCGATCCGGTCAGGGATTGGCAGGACTTCCTCGTCTCCCAGGGATACGACCTCGGCGACGGCGGGGTCGACGGCTACTTCGGCACCGATACCGAGGAGCCCACGAAGGCATTCCAGAAGAAGCACGGACTCGTCCCGGATGGTCTCGCTGGTGACAAGACGATCGACAAGGCTGAGGAGCTGGGCCTCGAGTGGAAGCGCAAGCCGAAGAAGTCGAAGCCGTCGAAGTCGAAGGCGAACCTGACCGTCGACGGCAAGTGGGGCGAGTCGACCACGAAGGCCCTGCAGAAGATCCTCGGCACCCCCGTCGACGGCGAAGTGTCATTCCAGCCTGTCGCGTACCGCGACGAGAACCCGGGCCTGCTCTCCGGGTGGGAGTGGACGAAGAACCCGCACTCGTCGAACGTCATCGAGGCCCTGCAGGAGAAGCTCGGCGTCACCGCTGACGGGCGGATCGGCCCGAACACGATCAAGGCTCTGCAGCGCAAGCTTGGCACCGGTGTCGATGGTGTCGTGTCGAATCCGTCCGCGATGGTCAAGCAGCTGCAGCGCAACCTCAACGCCGGGAAGCTGTGGTGACCATGCGCGCCTTCGCCATTCTCGCCGGGATCACTATCGGTCTCGGCCTGCCGATCTTCGTGTTCGGCCTCATCATCTGCCTGCTGTCGCTCGTCGACGTGCAGGCCCAATTCCTCGGCATCGGCCAGGACTGACTCAAGGAGAACTCAATGATCACCAACAAGAAGACCTCGCCCAAGGTCGGCGCCGCCGGCATCTCGTCCGGCGTGTTCGTGGTCGCCGTCGCCATGCTCTCGGCGGTCACACCGGACATGCTCGACTGGGCTGGACGATGGACCCCTGTCATCTACGCTGGGGTGCCCGCGCTGGCCGCTGTCCTCGGCGCGTACATCAAGCGCGACCCGGACCGCGAGACGGTCGAGTCCGAGGTCATCGAGACCGACGAGACCCCTGTGTCCGACGACTACGAGCCGAAGCACTGACCTCGGCGCACCACGGCCCCGGCCTCACCTCACGGTGGGGTCGGGGCCATTCGTCGTGTGTGCGGCCACCTCGTGAAGTCAGAACGGGCGCACTGTCTTGTCCACCTGCCCATTGAACGCGGGTTCGTCTATCGAGATCTCCGGCGAATCCGAAAATCTTCCTTGCCAGGTGTACTCCTCGAATATCTTGGTGATGTCGTTTTCGAGTCGGGGCTCGGTCCACCGCAGCAAAAGGAACGCGGCATGCTGCATATCGAATTGAATGCGGCTCTTTAGTCCACTTCTCGTGGCGCCGTCCGGGTCATACATGCTCTTCTTATACAGTCCGGCAATCGCTGATAGAAACCGATGGACGTGGTCCGACAATGCAGGAGCATCTTCATCGAAGTCAGCATGGATTTTCAAGGCGTGCTGCTGGAGTCCAGCAACTCTACGCGCAATATGGTCCCTGCCTTCGAAATCCATTTGGTAAGTGAACTCGATTAGGTAGTCGGAGAGATCCTTGAGAAATGCGACCTCCCTGTCTCGACGACCCCGTTGGACCATTGCCTCAAGCTGTTGACCGTGCCGTTCCTCCGCTCTGCTTGCCTCTTCTTCGAGTCGGCGTACCTCGCTAGCGTGGCGGTCAGCTTCCTTTCCGGCGTCGACTTTCGCTCGGTTCATGTTCCCGCGATAGATCAGCCACGACACGAAGGCGGTCACAATGATGCCGGCGGCGGAAATGGCAAGGTTCCAGAAGTTCCCTTCCACCACTACGGTTACGTTCTCGATCGTGGCGTCAGACGCAGCAACGATCACACTGTCATCAATACTCATACCGAGATCCTAAGCGAGTTCATGTCCGCGCCTCGGCGCATACTGTTCCCATGACCGAAGACTACGGCACGGCCACCTGGCGCTACTGGCAGAAGATCCTGAACGAGGAACGCGCCCGCCCGTCGTTCCGAGACCGTCCGCCTGTCCCGGTCCGCGCCCGCATCGAGTGGGAGCGTGACGGGCAGGAGTGGGTCGACGGCACCGCGGAGCGCCTCGGATTCGACGGGGCGATCTACGTGCGCATCCGTGACCGGCGCTGCTCGACCATCGGCGCATGGCTTCGCCCGGATGATGTGTGGTGGGAGGGGAAGTAGTTCCGCGGCTACCCGCAGAACTATCTAGGTCCGAACATCTGGTTTCAACATCACGCTGATAGGGTGTCAATACCAGATTATGTCAGTGGAGCGAGATAGGTTGAATGCATCGATCCACGCGCTAGAGAGGTAGACAGCTCAGCTAGCGCGGAGCCCTACCGAGCAAGAGATCAGCAGGGAGGAACATTGACTAGTACCCCCGGTATTCGGTCGACCACTAGTTTTAGCGTGAGCCCGCCGGAGAAGCGTGACGATTTTGTCGTCGACCTGAGTGATCTTATGAACAACATGCAGTTCTCAGGCGCGGCCGTGAAGTGGGAAATCTATCTTAGAGGTAGCAATTCGATCGCGCTCGAGCTAGTAGTCACTACCTCAGACGCCTCGTTGGCGGAGAGAATCACCGACGATACTGTTGCATCAGTTCTTGAGACCTATGGAGTAGCAGGAAAGTCGCCTGGGCAACGCGGAGTTAAACGGGGAAGCAACAAGCTAGCACCGGCATGATGGTTGGTGGCTCTCCAACCCTCCATAGCAAGACCAAATGGTTGCACCGAGCTGGAATTTGGATCGGTGACTGGTGGAGCAGATGCCTATTAGCCGTCGGTACCGTGGTTCTCGCGGTACCGACGTTCTTTCCTTCGATCGCTGCGAGCCCTTGGCGGTGGGCCTGGTTGGGCGGAGCGATCATTTGCCTAGCGGCCTCTGCCTGGGGCGAATTGAGGCGGAGCAGGAGTATCCACCGCCTCGAAGTGGCCACCAAAAAGGCGGAGAGCCGGGCTCATTCCATGGAGAGGGGTTTGCGCCGGAGGCTGAAGGTTGCGTTGCGCGACCTGCTGAAAGAGTCTGGACTGGATCAGACGACGCACAAAGGAAAGCCCAGATCGCGAACTCGCGCCACAGTGTATTGCCACGATAAGACGAGGAGAGTATTCATCCCCTTGGCACGCTATTCGGGCAATCCTCTACTAGAGGTCGATGGCCGCCCTGAGTATCCCGACGACCAAGGGTTCATCGCGGAAGCTTGGGCTGATGCCTGGTCGTATAAGAAGGACTTGCCCGAGGGGCGCGAAGACTGGGTGGACGCTTTGGTCACTGAGGACGAGCTCCCCGCGCCTGTTGCTCGAAAATTGACAATGCATTCTCGTAGCTTGGCCGGCACCCGAATTTATGGAGGTGGCGGGGACGGCGAGGAAGCCGAGAAGATCGGCATCATAATTATTGAAAGCCTGGATGCTCGAGGCTTGAAATCCACAACTGGTCAAATGCTTCCTGAAGCGCAATGGTTCAAAGTCGTTGATGCATTGGTCAAGACATATCATCTCAGCCTTAACCCTGGAAGCGATTCGAGCTGAACGGAAGTTCGGTTCTCACCTGGGAGGGGAGGCGCTGAGCAGAAATCTAAGCAGGCATTTACGATCATCACAGTTTGCCCATTTTTTGCCCATATCTCGCCGTTATCGGGCGGGAATAGCGGGGCATCACAGGGTGTCAAGATGCCCGAGAATCCGCCGATTAGGTCTCCGGCCTGCACCTATGGGCGGGTTCAAGTCCCGTTACTCACCCCGATTGTTCGAGGTGCGAATTCTCGACCGAAGATCCTCTTTTCGGTCAGGGTTCGCACCTCGTTCTGATTTCGCAGGCTACCCCGGCGGTTCGCCTTCCACCGCGGAACCGACCTGTCTGACACGGGGTCAGACCGAGACGTCGTCTCCGGTGATCTCGACGACCGCTGCATCCAAGATGCGCCCGTTGACCTGCACCTCGATCCGGTGCGGTCCGGTATGGATCTTCCGCACTGAGGCGTGGGCGAACCGGTGTCTGCGCGAGAATCGCACTGGCCGGCCCGCGGGCAGATCCTTGACGCTCAGCTTGAACACCGTGCCCGCTTTCACACCATTGGCCCCTTGGTAATGGACCGCATAGTCGACTGCCGCTCGGGTATCGGCGGCGGCGCGCAGAGTGAAGCTGAGAGTGACCGTCTCGCCGACGGTGATGCTGGACGGAGAGCATGCGAACTCGGTGATCTCGACTGTGGCATCGGGGTCGAAACCGAGTATCGCCAGTGCTCCCGGGTGCCCCCGTTTGATGAGTGTGCGCAATCCATGCCGGACGACGAAGTCACCCTGCGTGGAGATGGCCGCCCATCGCGTGGCCGTGGCGAGGACGAGGTCCGGATGGTCCTTGGCGATGTCATTGAGATGGTTTGCCACCGAACGGCGCACATACAGCGACTCGTCGTTGACGAGCTCATCGAGCAGTCCGATCGTTGGGGTCGGATCGGCGATGAAACCGCGCAGGAGTCTGCCCCAGGGCAGTCGCGGACGGCTGCCTTCGGACACGAGCCGACGCACATGCTCATCCGCATCTCGAGTCCACGTCCGCAGATACTTCATTGTTGCTGCCTGGTGGGCGTCGATGAACGGGCGGATCGCGAATTCAGCCGTGTACCGAGAGGTCAACGCCGCCAGGAGCGGCAGACCGACATCGGGCCGGTCCAGCATCGCCCGGGCGATGTAGGCATTGACGGGCATCGAGGCCCACCCCTGAAGGCCGCCGTGGTCGAGAGCGGCGCGAACGATGCGGTCAGCGTCCTCGGGCTCGGGCGGCATCGTCTCCATGAGAGCTCCCGCGATCCAATCCACCCGTGCCATCAGCTCCCGCCCGTCCAGGCCGTCGATAGCGGACTGGACGAACGCCGTCCGGTCGAACGCCGCCGAGGCGCCAGCGAGGTCGCCGCCGAGGCATTCGACGAGCTGCGGTGAGAGCTGGTCCTTGAAATCTGTCAACGCGATTCCTTCCCACGATCCGGTCGGCACGTCTCGAACAGGCACTCGACCCTGTCACCGATGCTCGCGGCCCCATTCGTGCAGAGCTTCGAACACCGGCTGCAGACTCCTGCCTTCGTCCGTGATTCGGTAAGTCACCTGCGGTGGGACGCAGGGAATCACTTCCCGGTCGATGAGTCCGCGTTCCACCAGAGCCTTCAGTTCGCTCGAGAGAACCTTCTGAGATATCCCGACCAGCTGTCTCTGCAGGTCCGCGTAGCGGTGTTCGCGTTTGAGCAGTTCCCAGAGCACCAGCATCGTCCACTTGCCTCCGACGATGTCGATCGTGGCCCGCATGGTCTCACCGCAATAGTCCTGTGCTGTCGTTGGCATGTCCTACCTCGAGGTTGGCTGCTGACCTGAAAGTGCCGTCTTCCCAGTCCCGTTTGTATCAAGCAGGCTAGTTGAAGAACGAACCGAAGAACAGAAGGAGAGGCTATGCCCATCGTCAATCTCGACATCGTCCCCGAACTCATGAACGGCGACAGGGGGTCCCAGTATCAGAGTATCGCGCGTGGCATCACCGAGGCGATCGTTGCGAGCACGGGAGCGCCGGCAGAATCCGTGCACGTGCTCATCAACGAGGTCTCCGCGAAGACGTACTCGGTCGCAGGAACGATGCTGAGCGAACAGTCTGAGCCTTCCCGGCCGGTGTCACGGTAGGTGCCGCCTGAGGCGCTGCGAATCGGATTTCGGCAGCAGAGCAACCCACCGCGTTAGCCTTGTCTCATGAGCATCGACCTTGCCGTCGTCGGCAGCATCAACGCCGACATCACTGCGGTCACCAGCCGTCTGCCGGCCACGGGAGAGACCGTCGGCGGCGGGCGACTGCTCCGCTCGCCCGGGGGCAAGGGAGCGAATCAAGCCGCCGCCGCTGCCCGCCTCGGTGCCCGAACCAGGATGATCGGGGCGGTGGGACGCGATGCTTCGGGACAGGCGATGAAACGTGCCCTCGACCGCGCCGGAGTCGATCGCCGCGATGTCGCCGAGGTCGATGTGGAGACCGGCACTGCCCTGATCATGGTCGATGCGCAGGGGGAGAACCAGATCGCCGTGTGCGAAGGAGCGAACGCCCGGGTCCACCTCGATGAGGTGGAGTTCGCCGCCGATGAGGCCGTGCTCACCCAACTCGAGATCTCCATGGATCTCGTCAGCGAACTCGCCGTGCGTGTGCCCGGATACTTCGCGGTGAACGCGGCCCCGGCCCTGCCGCTGCCCGCCGAAGTGGTTCAGCGTGCCGATCTCATCATCGTCAACGAAACCGAATACTTCCTCCTCCCGCAGCTGGAAGAGGCGAGGCTCGTTGCCGTGACTTACGGGTCCCGAGGGTCATCCCTGCTCGCCCGCGATGAGCAGATCGCCTTCGCCGAGGCGCTGCCGAAGGCACCTGTGAGCACCGTCGGTGCCGGTGACGCCTTCGCCGCAGCCCTGACCATCGCTCTGCGCACCGGTTTGAGGCCCGAACGTGCCCTGCGCGCGGCCAACGCCGTCGGTGCCGCTGCCGTGATGGATGCCGCCGCGCAACCGGCCCTCGACCCTTTCGAAGTCTACCTGGACGGCGACGACTGATCGGTGCCGCTGCGTTTGTACCTGCCGAGCTGGCAGACTGGATTTCAGCGGACTCGTCCGCCGCCGCCATCCGACCGTTCGAGGAGGACACCTGATGAGCACCACCGAGTACGACCACCCCCCGTTCACCGGGCTGAGCGCCTTCCCGCTGACCCCGCTGGACGGCGACGAGATCGACGAAGATGCCTACATCGGGCTGATCGAACGGCTCGTCCTCGCCGGAGTCGACTCGATCACGGCACTCGGGTCAACCGGGTCGTATGCCTACTTCGACCGAGCAGAGCGGGCGCGGGTGGCGGAGCTGACCGTCGAATCCGGCCTCGACATCCCCATCCTCGTCGGCGTCGGAGCATTGCGGACGCGGGATGTGCTGGCCAATGTCCGCTCCGCGGAGACCGCGGGCGCGCAGGGTTTGCTGCTGGCGCCGGTGAGCTATCAGCCGTTGACGGCCGAGGACGTGTTCGAACTCTTCCGCACCGTCGCCGACTCCACCGACCTGCCGATCGTCGTCTACGACAATCCCGGCACCACGCACTTCACCTTCACCACTGAGCTCTACGCCCGACTCGCCGAACTCGACGGTGTGGCCTCGATCAAGATTCCAGGATTCCCGCTCTCCCCGTCAGGCTGGAACGAACGCATCGGTGAGATCCGCGCCGCGATCGGCAATGAAGTGACCATCGGCATCTCCGGCGACGCGTTCGGTGCCGAGGGCCTCATCGCCGGCTGCGACGCTTGGTACACGGCCGTCGGCGGCACCCTGCCCGAACCGATGCTCGAGATCACCCGCGCCGCAGAACTCGGCAACGTCGAAGGGGCCTGGGAGCTCTCCGCCGAGCTCCAACCGCTGTGGGATCTCTTCGCCGCTCACGGTGGCAGCCTGCGGGTGACAGCGGCCATCGCCGAGCACTTCGGCCTCGTCGGTCCGGGCAGCCTGCCGCTGCCGATCCGAGGTCTTGACGACGCTGCCAAGCGCACCGTCGCCGAGGTGGTCGACAGCCTCGACCTCGCCTGACCAGGGATTTTCGCGCTCCTCGTTCGCCGACCGCTCGAGTTGCCCGCGAAAGCTCGCCGCATAACGCGGTACAGAGTCGCTGACTCGAGCGGTCGGCGGAGGGGCCTGTCACAACCGCGGTCGGCGAAGGGCGGGTCTCAGCCAGTCTCAATCAGTCGATCTTGCCGATGGGTTCGCGCTTCTCGGCCTGGAACTGGTCCTCGGCACGGCCGCGGGCCCAGTACGCCGAGATCGACAGCGATTCGCGGGGAACCTCGCGTTCCTTGAGGATCTTACGGATCGTCTTGATCGTCTCGCGCTCTCCGTGGGCGAAGACCTGCGGTGTCCCTTCCTGCCAGTCGAGTTCGCGCACCGCGGCAATGAGCGCCTCGTCCGAATCGACCCAGGTGACGTCGAACCCTGCGGGCAGCTCGGGGAGCAGCCGATCCTCGGCATGTTCGACATTGGCGAGAATGACACCGGTCGCCTCCGCAGGCATCGCTTCGAGCGCGGAGCTCACAGCGGGGATCGCTGTGTGGTCGGCGATGAGCAGATGCCACGGGGCGTCCGCCTCGGGGGCGTATTTGCCGCCGGCTCCGACGAGGACGATCTGATCGCCGACCCGGGTGCTCTTCGCCCACGGACCGGCAATCCCCTCATCGCCGTGGACGACGAAGTCGATCTTCAGCCATTTCTCGACCTCGTTGATCTCGCGCACCGTGTAGGTGCGGTTGCGCGGCAGCTTCTCAGGGGAATTCTCGCGCAGATCGGCCAGGTCGTAGGGAGGGGTCAGCCCGTGCTGCGGATCGGCGAACATGATCTTGACGTATTTGTCTGTGGCGTCGTTGTTCGAGATCGCGTCGAATCCCGACCCTCCGGCGGTGATGCGGATGAGGTTCGGCGTAATCTCTTCGATTGCCTGGACGCTGAGGATGGCCTGGGGTTTCGGGGGACGAGCGGGACGCTGGTCAGGAGTGGCGGATGCCGTCATGGGGTTCCTTCCGTGGAAAAGCCCACGCCGAGGCGGTCGGAGGGCCGCCTCGGCGCTGAAGGGATTGTAAGGCTTACCTTAGCAAATGCCGAGAAGCCTGACCTACCTGACGCGTTCGGCCATCTCTCGTCGGCGGTCGTCGCGGACGCGCTTGAGTCCCTTGACGGACTTGAGTGAATCGAGGATCGTCGCGCCCGGCAGCGCCGAGTTCGGGCCCTTGCACTGCATCATGTCATCGGGGTCCATGAGCACCACACGGGTGCCGTCTTCCTCGAGGCGGGACAGGGCCTCGGTGAGCATGTATCGGGCCACCGAGTTGATCTCGTTGACCCGGCGCAGGTCGAGCACGAACGTGTCCGTGGTCGACTCCGGTTCGTCCATGGCGCGCAGGACGTTCTCCGAGCCGCTCCACTGGATGAGCCCCTGCAGGCTGCAGATGCGGACCATCTTGCCCTCGCCGTCGACGAAGCGACGGTCACGGCGGATGATCGAGCGGGCCGGTTCGGGTGCGTCCATGATGTGCAGGCTCAGCCGGTTGGAGAGGTCCTGGAAGATCTTCGCTCCGCGCACACTCGTGCCGTGCTTGTCCAGGCGCGGGGAGTAGGTCGCGATGCCGACCTGACCGGGCATGACGCCGAAGACTCCACCGGAGACGCCGCTCTTGGCGGGGATCCCGATCTCCGTCATCCAGTCACCGGCGGCGTCGTACATCCCGCAGGTCATCATCACCGCGAGCACCTGCCGGTTGACCCTGGGGGAGAGCACCCGTTCGCCCGTGAGAGGGTTGACGCCGCCGCCGGCGAGGGTAGAGGCCATGATCGCGAGGTCCTTGACCGTGACGAGGATCGAGCACTGCTCGATGTAGCCGCGCACCACCTCGTCGGGGTCGTCGTAGAAGATGTCATAGGAGCGCAGCATGTTCGCGATCGCGACATTGCGGTAGGCCTCGCGCCATTCGCCGTCGGCGACGCCTTCGTCGATGGCCAGCTCGCGACCGGCGAATCGGGAGAGCCCGGCGCGGACGATCTCGGTGCGTTCGGCCAGACTCGCACCCGGATCGCCGAGGACGGAGTGGATGGTCATGGCCCCGGCGTTGATCATCGGGTTGAGCGGCCGGCCCGACTTCTTATCCAGCGAGAGCTCGTTGAACTTCTCACCGCTGGGTTCGACGCCGACCTTCTCGAGCACGCCGGCCAGACCCTCCTGTTCGAGGGCGAGACCGTAGATGAAGGGCTTCGACATCGACTGGATGGAGAACTCGTGCTCGGCGTCCCCGGAGGTGTATTCGATGCCGTCGAGGGTGGAGATGCAGATCGCGAGCTTCTCCGGATCGGCGGCGGCGAGGTCCGGAATGTAGTCCGCGTTCTCTCCGGACCGATCGGGACGGAAACGATCGAGCGTCTCATCGAGGAAATCCGGGATGGGTGATCGCATGGCACCTCCTGCAGCATGTGGGGTCGGTCGTGTGGCCGGTCATCTCGCGTCCACGGCTGAGACAGCGTGGCTTGACGCAGACTGCCATTCTCACACACTCGAGCGTCGGCGGCGCATGTTCCAGGACTGGCACCGATCGTGGCGCCCCTGCCATCGGCGGCGATCCTACGGTGGAACCATGACACGGACCAAGCTCTTCCTCATCGCCGGCCTCGCGGTCTCCGCCGTCGCCGTGATCGTCGTCCGCGTCCTCGTCGTCGGGTTGGTCGTCCGCTGCGTCGCACCCCAACCCGAGACGCAGGATCTGCCCGATCATGCGCTGACCCCGGAAGAGACCATCACCGAGGTGGCCCCGCGCAAGGACGGAACCGTGGCGGTCCGTCAACGGCTGGTCTTCGAAGCCCCACCCGAGGGTGAGGACTCCGTGGGACTGTGGGTCGGCAGCGGGGGACTCGGCAGGAATCCGGTCAACGGCAACCGTCTGGCGATGATGCCGCTCGCTGATGAGCTCACCGCGGTGGAGCTGAGCACGGACGCAGGGTCGACGCGCCGACAGCCGCAGGAAGCAGGCGAACTCGACGTGCAGGTCGAGACCACGCGTGAGAAGGACTTCGACTATCCCAGGGCGCACTTCTCACTCCGCCCGAAGGACTCCGAGGGGCGGGCCGCGCGCTGGGAGGAGGGCCGATACATCGTCGAGGTGGAATACGTCCTCGACAAGGTCTTCCTCACAGTGTCCGGCAAGGAGGTCATCGTCCTCCCGCTGTCTGTCATCGGCGCACCCCGAGCCACCGAGGCGACGCACACGATGATCATCGACACCGATGGCCCGCTGCACTGCCCGGCGAACAATGTCGACTTCGCACTGACAGACTGCACCGATGACTTCGCGCAGATCGACAACGCCGGAACCGACGGCACGAGCCGAATGACCTGGCGGGAGGACAACGACTTCGACCATGACCATGACGTCGTCGTCATCGACCCGCCCGAGAACATGAACGCCCGACCTATTCACCCGATCGAGAGAGGCTGATGAGCATGCCGAACGAACGATGTGCCAAGGCGACGGCCGCAGTGTCGGGCTCGGTGCTGACTGGGTCGATCGTCGTTGTGGGATTGATGCCCGGCGGCGCGGATGCGGCACCGAATCCGCTGCGCGGCAGCGAGACGACGCACACGATGACGATCGCCGCCGACGGCACCTACACCGTACGGATGGACACGACGATCGACCTGGCACTCGAGACGCGCTGGGGCTTCGGCGACGAGATCCACGACGGATTCCGCCTGCCCGACACCGACGCTCTGCTGCCGCCCTATCTGCGGGCGACGTATTCGCAGCCGCAGGGAAGCATCGACTCGACCCCCGCCGAGGCGACCCTTAAGAAGGAGCTGCACTCCGTGGACATCGGGTTCAGTACGGACGACCTCGATCCGGGACGCCACCGGGGGACACTTGACTATCGGGTCAGCGGGGCCGCGATTCCTGCTGCCGACCTCACCGAGAGCAGGGGGAGCACGGAGGGCAGTGACGATGGCGGAGTCATCGTCTACTTCCGTCCCCTCGAACGCGGCAAGCTCGTCATCGAATCCGATGCGCGCATCACCGGTGTCGACTGTGAAGCACTGGCCCCGCACGGCAAACCGTGTGGTGAGAAGACGAAGGGCTCATGGTTGGTGTCGGCGGAGGAGATCGAACGCGCACGACCCCACAGCATCGATGCCGTGCGGATCACCCTCGATGCGGATCCTGACGGGGTCGACGACCCCGTCATCGATTCCTAGGCTGCGATTCTCGAGCTGCGATCCCGAGGCTGCAGACAGTTTCGAGGCCCCCACCGATGACGGTGGGGGCCTCGGCCCTGAGGATTGCCAGAGGCAGGGTCAGCTGTTGTTGTGCGGGTCCGTGCCCTCCTCGCCGCGGCCGGACTCCGAGCCGTTGCGAGGATCCTCGGTCTGTCCGCGCTCGCCGTCATTCCGTTCAGCGCTGCGGCCTTCGTCCTGTCCGCGCTCGTTGCCGATCGCGTTGTCGGCGGCGTCTCTGGCCTTCTGGATCTTCTCGGAGTGCTTGCCGCCGGTCAGCGACTCGGCGACGCCTGCCGCTTTGTCGAGGAGCGAATCGCTCATCTGCTCGGCCTTGTCGGAGTTGAGCTTGTCCTTGACCTTGGGGTCGTTGGCGAGGTTCTTGGCTTTGTCGAGGAACTTGTCGAATGCCATGGCACTGTCCTTCGTGTCGGTCGATTGCTCTGTCGATGCAGATCGCGGGGCTGGACGGGGGACGCTTCGAATCCTAAACGGGCTGCCTGTGACGGAACTGGCAATGCCCCGCCATTCCAGCGAGAGACGCGCGCTTGAACGAGAGATCCGCGGTCGAACGAGAGACAAGTGGGTCCAGATTGCCATTTTCACGTCGGATATGTGCAATCTGAACCCACTTGTCTGGCTGTGGGAGTGGCCAGACAGCCTCGCCGACAGGAAATTGCCCCAGCCCGCTGGACGGCCGACTCAGCCACGAAGGCCCGCTGGACGGCTGCCACAGAGCGTCTGTCGGCTACCCCAGCCCTCCGGACAGTCGAGCGTGGAGTGACTCGGTGTATGCGTTCATGCCGATCAGTTCGACTCTCGTGCCCAGGGCCTCGTACTTCGTCACGATCGCGTCGAGGGCGGCCACGCTCGAGGCGTCCCAGACGTGCGATTCGCTCATGTCGATGACGACCAGGCCGGGGTCGTGCGTGTAGTGGAACTGGGTGGTCAGGTCGTTCGAGGAGGCGAAGAAGAGCTCGCCGCGGACCGCGTAGTGGGCGACTGCCTCGGTGCCGGTGGGATCAGACGCACCCGCGTCGTCAGCGGGTGCGGCGTCGTCGGTGACAGTGCGTTCGACGGTGACGAAGTGGGCCACTCGCCGGACGAAGAGCACACTGGCGATGAACACGCCGATGACGACTCCGATCGCGAGGTTGCCGGTGGCGACGACGACCGCGACGGTGGCGACCATGACGAAGGTCTCGGACTTCGGCAGCGTCCGCAGCGTTGTCGGGCGGATCGAATGCCAGTCGAAGGTGTCGACGCAGACCATCATCATGATCGCCGCGAGAGCGACCATTGGGATCATGCCGACGATGTCGCCGAGGGCGACGACGAGGAGCAGCAGGAAGGCTCCGGCCATGAACGTCGAGATCCTCGTCCTGGCCCCGGACGCGCGGACGTTGATCATCGTCTGCCCGATCATCGCGCAGCCGCCCATCCCGCCGAAGAGCCCGGAGATCATGTTCGCCGCCCCCTGGCCCCAGGATTCACGGGTCTTGTTCGAATGGGTGTCGGTGATCTCGTCGACGAGCTTCGCCGTCATCAGCGACTCCATCAGCCCGACCAGCGCCATCGCCAGCGAATACGGAGCGATGGTGCGAAGCGTCTCCCAGGTCAGCGGCACGTGCGGGATGAAGAGTGAGGGCAGACTGCGCGGCAGCTCACCCTGATCGCTGACGGTAGGCACGTCGAGGGCGAAGGCGACGGCGATGCCGGTGACGACGACGATCGTCACCAACGGCGCGGGAATGATCTTCGTCCACTTCGGCATGAGTACGAGCACGATGACGGCGAGGACCAGCAGCGGGTAGACCATCCACGGCACTCCGATGACATGGGGCACTTGGGCTGCGAAGACGAGGATGGAGAGGGCGTTGACGAACCCGACCATGACGCTGCGGGGGATGAAGCGGATGAGCTTCGCGACTCCGCACACGGCCAGCAGGATCTGGAAGACGCCGGCGAGGATGACGGTGGCGATGAACATGTCCATCCCGTGCTCGCGGGCCACCGGTGCGATGACGAGTGCCACGGCACCGGTCGCCGCGGAGATCATCGCCGGGCGGCCGCCGAGGATGGCGATCGAGGTGGCCATGATGAACGCGGAGAACAGGCCGACCTTCGGGTCGACTCCGGCGATGATCGAGAACGCGATCGCCTCGGGGATGAGCGCCAACCCGACGACGAGCCCGGCGAGCACCTCACGGGTGAGCAGCCTCGGTGACTTCAGGGCTGTGAGCACGGTCGGGTCGGGGCGGTAGCGGCGGGAGTCGTCGGTCGTTGCGGCGGGGATCGGTGTCGTCACTTCCGGAACCTTACCCGATCGCTGGGATGGTCGGCCTCTCGCCGAGGCGGCCCAGCCGTCTCGCCCGAGTCACCGGGCACACTCGGCTCAACGTACACTCGCGGCCCAGCCGTCTCACTCGAGCGTGACCCCGGATCCGTGGAGGCGGACCTGCAGTCCCGCCTCGGTGGCGGTGATTTCGGTGAGTTCGAGCCCGGCGGGCAGGAAGTCCAGGTCGATGACGATGTCGGAGATTGCCGAGGTGAGGAACCCGGGCAGGCTGTCGACGTCGACGTGCGCGGAACCCAACCGGATCTCGGACGCGTCGACGACGGCACGTCGGCCGTCGGCCTTCGGCTCGATGCCGATCAGCAGGTCTTGGTCGAGCAGGGATCCTTTGAGGAAGAGTTCGCCGTCTTCGGTGGTGAACGTCATTCCCGCAGGCAGGGACGCATGGTCGGAGGCGAGGGCGTCGAGTGTGGAATGGGGGAGGACCGCGGTGGCGTCGACGGTGCCGATGGGACGTGAGGTGTCGGTGGGGACGTCGTAGAGCTTCGCGTCGACATCGGTGAAGTCGACGTCCTCATAGGTCGCCTCGTCTGCGGTGATGTGCACTGAGTCCAGCTTCCCGGACGCCATCTGCGTGAGCACGGGGAACCCCTCGACGGAGACGTCGGCGTCCCCATAGTCGGAGAGACCGTCGGCGATGCGCTGCTCGGTCGTGAAGTCGACGATCCGATCGGCGGCGATGACACCGATGATGAGGGTGAGGACGATGACGATCGCGGAGACGATCCACGTCTTCCGCCTCGACCTGCGCCGAGGCGGCTGCTGCGGATATTCGAGGGTGCGGGCGCTCGTCATGGACACCATTGTCCCCGATGGGGGCCGGTCGGCCCGCATCGGGGCAGGCTCACGAATCGAGGATGATGACGTCGAGGGTGCGCGGACCGTGGACGCCTTCCACCCGCTCCAGTTCGATGTCGCTCGTGGCAGAGGGCCCCGAGATGAACGTCAGCGCCGCTGTCGCCTCGAGCCGTGCGATCCCCTCGGGGACGATGTCGACGACGTCTGCGACACGGACCACGCAGATGTGATGGTCGGGCACGAGGGTGATCGCCCGCCGCCCGCATTCGGGGGACCCATCGAGGACGATGGTTCCCGTCTGCGCGATCGCCACCGCCGAGGCGGTCACCACCGCAGCCTGTGAGTCGAGTTCGGGGATGCTCAGCTCCTCACCCGGGGCATCGACCGAGATGTCACCGGTGAACGCCTGCAGCCACGACTCGTCGAGCCCGCGCGGGACGACGATCTTCGACCCCGCTTCGAGGAGGTCGGCGATGGTCTTCGCCGGATCGCCTGTGACACGGTGGACGTTGGCCTTGTAGTCGACGAGGCGGTCGACGAGGAGTTCGATGAGCTCCTCACCGGAATGCGTGCCGGTCCGCGCATAGTCAGCGCTCTGCCCGACGACGCCGCCGCCGGCTGCGGGGGCACCAGCGTGAGCATGCTCGACCTCGGCCGAAGCGGCACCCCGTTCGGTCGGCGCGGAGGGAACGGCGCCGGAGGTCGATGACACGTACTCGCCGCCACCTCGGCGACCGAGGGCCTCATTGATGCGTCCGAGGATCTCTTCGCGTGCGGTGTCCGTCATTTCTCGTCGCCCCCGTTCTCGGTCTCGCCGTCGTGATCCGTCCGGCCTTCGGACTCGGCCTGGCCTTCGGACTCGGCCCACAGCTGGTGGAAGCTCTTCTCCGGCAGTCCGGGAATGTCCCGGCTCGACGTCCATGCGCGGGCGATGCCGGGGAGGGCGTTGATCTGTCCGCCGCGAGTGGCCTTGTGCGCGAAGGGCAGGCCCTTCTCCGCGGCGGCCATCCGCTTGCCGTCGCCCATCATCCACGACGCTCCCGTGAGCGCCGTGTCGAGTTGGGTGGAGACGGGGGAGTGGTTGGCCTTGACGTCTTCGCTGCGCAGGTGGACGAGGATCTCCGGGATGTTGATCTTCACCGGGCACACGTCGTAGCAGGCCCCGCACAGGGATGAAGCGTAGGGCAGAGAACCGTTCGCCTCGTCCTCCACGCCGGTCAGCAGCGGAGAGAGGATCGCTCCGATCGGACCCGGGTAGGTCGATCCGTAGGCGTGTCCGCCGGTGCGCTCGTAGACGGGGCAGACGTTCATGCACGCCGAGCAGCGGATGCAGTTGAGGGCAGTCCTTCCGTGCTCGTCGGCGAGTGCCCGGGTGCGTCCGTTGTCGAGGAGGACGAGGTGGACGTTCTGCGGTCCGTCACCCTCGGTCCGACCGGTCCAGAACGAGGTGTACGGGTTCATCCGCTCACCCGTCGAGGACCGCGGCAGCAGCTGGAGGAACGCCCCGAGATCGTCGAAGCTGGGCAGGAGCTTCTCGATGCCCATCACGGTGATCAGGGTCTCCGGCAGGGTCAGGCACATCCGCCCGTTGCCCTCGGATTCGACGACGCCGAGGGTGCCGGTGTCGGCGATGCCGAAGTTCGCGCCCGAGACCGCGACCTTGGTGGTCAGGAACTTGTGACGCAGATGTCGGCGGGCAGCCTCGGCGAGGACCGCCGGGTCGTTCGTCAGCTTCCCGGCGTCGGGCATCTTGTCCATGAAGATGTCACGGATCTCGTCACGGTTGCGGTGGATGGCGGGCACGAGTATGTGGCTGGGCTTGTCCTCGCCGAGCTGGACGATGAGTTCGGCCAGGTCGGTCTCAAAGGCGTCGATGCCCTGGGTCTCGAGATGTTCGTTGAGCCCGATCTCCTGGGTCGCCATCGACTTGACCTTGATCACCTCACGGCGCCCGTTAGCGAGCACCGGGGCGTTGGCCTCGACGAGTTCGGTGACGATGGCGTTGGCCTCATCGGCGTCCCGGGCCCAGTGGATGGTTCCACCGGCGGCGGTGAAGTTCTCTTCGAACTCGACGAGGTATTCGGGCAGATTCGCCATCACCTGGTTCTTCGCCCGGGAGCCGGCTTCGCGCAGCTCCTCCCAGTCGTCGAGTTCGGCGACGACCCCGGCGCGTTTGTCCCTGATCGACGAGGTGGCATGGCCGATGTTGGTGCGCAGCTGCTGGTTCGACAGGTGCTGGTGCGAGACCTCGGGGAAGGGCTCGGTTTCGACGATGTTGCCCTGTCCGCCGGGCAGATCGGTGTGTGCGTGCTTCGAACGCATCAGCGGCATTCCCAAGAACGTCATCGCAGGCTCCCTCCGCTCACTTCTGCTCCTTCGCCGGGCACCCGCAGCGGGTCCTCCTTCGTCGAGGCGAGGATCCGTGCCAGGTGGACCGCGGCCTGACCGACGCGGAACCCCTGTACCCTGCTGGGCTCGGCCGGGGCAGTGCCTCTTTCGCCTGGGGTGAGGTGGTCGTCATCGTCGGCGCCGACGACGGTCGTCAGCTTCTCGGCCGTGTGGCCCTGCGCATCGGTCGAACTCGTCTCCTTGACGTGGACGGCGGTGACATCCGGGGTCCCGCCGAAGCTGCCGGTGCGTTCGAAGCGGGAGATCCCGCCGCCGATGTGGAGCAGGCAGGAAGCGTCGCCGCCGGTGCAGACATCCGCGTGAGTGGCCTGGACGGTGCGCACCTTGTCCGCGAGCATCGCCGAGGACACCTCCGGGTTCTTCACGGAGAAGGTGCCGCCGAAGCCGCAGCAGGAATCGGCCAGGGGCAGTTCCACGAAGTCGATGCCCTCGACGGAGCGAACCAGCGAGGACTGCCGATCGCCGAGGCGCAGCAGCCGCATCCCATGGCAGGACGGGTGGTAGGTCACCCGGTGCGGGAAATAGGACCCGAGGTCGGCGGCGGCATCGGTGACACCTGCGACGTCGGTGAGGAATTGGGTGAGTTCGTAGGTGCGGTCGGCCACCTCGGCGGCCTCGGAGGCCAAGGCCTCATTTCCCTGCCGGCGTGCGACCATCGGCTGCTGATGGCCCAGCGAGGCCACGCAGGAAGCGGAAGGGGCGACCGCGACATCCCATTCGGTGCTGGTGAAGGCGCGGACGTGGTTGGCGATGACCGGTTCGGCCTGCGCGAACTTGCCGGAGTTGATGTGCATCTGCCCGCAGCAGGACTGGCCTTCGGGGAAGACGACCTCATGGCCGAGGCGGCGGAGAATGCTCACGGTTGCCTGAGCAACCTCGGGATACATCGCATCGACGATGCAGGTGGCGAACAGTGCGATCCTCATCTGACCTCCAAGCAGGACCCCGTGCGGTTGCGAGGATCGTCTGCCGACCGGGCCGATGTCGAGGTCGGGAACGGTCCTTGTCACTCCGTGTCCAGACCGTAGCACCGGGGCTCGTCAGTGCAAACACCGTCGCCACTGCGGCGTCGCCGACCGCCCGAGTGGTGCGGAAGAGCCGCTGGGGCGCGCGCCGTGCGGGCGATTTAGGACGCATCCGCCTGCGCTAATTTCTTCCCCGCCCGTGGCCCATTTACCTGCGACGATGACGCCCATAGGATGACGCTATGGACAACCAGCGCACACAGACCATCCGCACGATCTCCGCCCGCCTCAACTCGTTCCACTCATCGATGTACTTCTCACAGACGGTCGGTGCCGTCTACGCCGAGCACGGCCTCGAACCCGGGGTCGAGGGCAATATGGCCGCCCGCTCGGCACCGCTGGGGCGGGTGAATCCGGGAGTCGTCAGCGCCGCCTACTACAACTACTCGCCGAACTTCGTCGCCGACATGCTGCCGAAGCTGTGGGACACCGTCACCCCCGAGGAGATGGTGCAGGCCCGCTTCGACGCCGTCGCCGCGTTCATGGACGAACTCTTCGGTGACCGTGACGACATCGCCCTGCTCACCGAGGCGGCCACCCAGGTCGACGAGGCTGTCCAGCCCGTGCTCGCGAACATGGACTTCGCCGGGCGCACGCTGGCCGCGGCCACCGCCGATGCGCTCGGCGGTCACCGGGGCGCGACCGTGTTCGAGAAGCTGTGGGACTCGGCGACCATTGCGCGTGAGTTCCGCGGCGACGGTCACGTCGCCTCCCTCGTCACCGCCGGCGTCCCCGGCATCGACGCGCTCGTGCTCGACGTCGCCACCGGCGCCGGATTCCGCCCCCGCGCGGCGCAGAAGACCCGCGGCTACACCGATGAGGAGTGGCAGACCGCCCAGGCCGGGCTCGCCGAGGCGGGGCTGATCACCGTGGACACCGACGATCGCGGCTACGACCTGCCCGTCATCACCGACGCGGGTCGGGAGCTGAGGGAACAGGTCGAGCAGCTCACCGACGGGACCGTGACCGCGGCCTGGTCCGTCCTCGACGACGATGAGCTCGAAGCCCTGCTCTCGCCGAGTCGCACCCTGATCAAGGTCATCGCCCAGTCCGGAGCGTTCCCCGCCACCGTATTCGCCCAGCCTGCGAAGAAGGCCGGCTGAGCCGATCGGAAAGGGCCGCACCGGGCCGAGCCGATGCAGCCGTGCGGGCGCGACGGCGCTGAGTGAGTCTCAGTGCTGCCGCGCCCGCTCCACATGTGAGCGGGCGTGGGCGATCGCCGAGGGCAGGTCGTCGAAGAGATGCTTGTGATGGCGCAGAGCACCGAGCACGCCCACGTGGCGGAAGAGCTCGACATGACCGTCCTTGACGCCCTTGATGAGCACAGTGATCCCGCGCCGTTCGAACGCCCTGACCACATCCGAGAGGATGCGCGCACCCGTGGCGTCGACGAGTTCGAGCTGGGACATGCGCAGCACCACGACGGTCACGTCGTCGAGCCGGGTGACCTCGTCGAAGACCCGGTCCGAGGAGGCGAAGAACAGGGGACCGTCGAAGCGGACGATCGCGATCGACGCATCGTCGGGGTGGGGGTCCTCCTCATCGGCGACCCGTTCGATGTTCACCCCGGTCGCGCGGGAGAGGTTGCGCAGAGCGAACACCGCGGCCACGACCATTCCGATGCCCACCGCGACGATGAGGTCGAAGGAGACCGTGATGAGCGCGGTGACGACGAACCCGAGGGCGTCCGACCGGGTCGAGCGCAGGATCGCGCGCATCGTGGCCAGGTGGATCATCCGGACCGCGGTGACGAAGAGAACTCCGCCGAGTGCGGCGAGCGGGATCCGGCTGACCGGTGCGGCCGCGATGAGGACGATGACGAGGAGGACGAGGGCGTGGACGATCGAGGCCAGCCGGGTCCGACCGCCGGAGCGGATGTTGACCGAGGTGCGCGCGATCGCGCCTGTGGCGGGCATGCCGCCGAAGAGTGAGGACCCGATCGAAGCGATCCCCTGACCGATGAGCTCCCGGTCCGGGTGGTAGGCACCCGAATCCGACATCGATGAGGCGACTCTGGCCGAGAGCAGCGACTCGATCGCCGCCAGCGCCGCGATCGTCCCGGCCGCGGGCAGCAGCGACCCGATCGACGCGAGATCGATGACCGGCACCGAGGGTGTCGGCAGTGACTGGGGGATCGCGCCGATCGTCGCGAGCGGGTTCGGCACGATCGCGGCGAGGATCGTGACGATGGCGATGCCGACGAGCGATCCGGGGATCGACGCGTGGATCTTCGGGGCCGCGACCATGCACACCACGACGATCGCCACGGCGCCCAGAGAGTAGGGCAGATACGACCGGTCCGCCTCGGCGATGAGCTGGGTCGCGGCGACGAAGGCGTTCGTGCTGTGCTCCCCGGGCCTCGAACTTGCGGCCGTGGTCACGAACGGGACCTGCTGGAGGAAGATGATCGCGGCGATGCCGAGCGTGAAGCCCTCGATGACCGGCCAGGGGATGAACGACACCGCCCTGCCCAGACGCAGGACGCCGGCGGCGACGACGATGATGCCGGCGATGAGCGTCACCGCGATGACGGCGCCGGCACCTTGGGCGGCGACGATCGGGACGAGCACGACGGCCATGGCGCCGGTGGGACCGGAGACCTGGACGTGGGAGCCGCCGAAGACCGCGGCGAGGAAGCCCGCGACGATGGCTGTGATGAGTCCCTGTTCCGCCGTCAGTCCCGAACTCACCCCGAAGCCCAAAGCCAGGGGGAGAGCGACGATGCCGACGGTGACGCCGGCGAGCAGATCCTTCGGCCACGACCGGCGCGTCTGCCGGTAGTCGCTGACGGTCGGCAGCAGGGAACGGGCGTGGCGCAGCAGTGAGGTCGTGCTCATGAGGTTCCCGTGCCCGAGATCTCCGGCAGCGAACGCGCCTCGGCGAGTCGCTGCTCATCGTCTTCGAGCATCGTCAGCAGCAGCGCCCTGGCCACCGCGAGGAGTTCGGCGGTGCGCCGGTCGGCCAAGCGGTAGTAGACGTGGCTGGCCCGACGTTCGGATTCGACGAGGCGGTGGCGCCGGAGCACAGCGAGGTGCTGGGACAGGTGGGAGGCCTCGAGCGCGGTCTCGGCCTGCAGATCGGCCACACTGACCTCATCGGTGCCCGAGAGGAGTTCGAGGATGCGGATGCGGAAGGGGTGGGCGAGGCCTTTGAAGAGGTTCGCCTTGACCTCATAGAGGGGTCGCTGAAGCTGATTCAATGGCATGATGAAATCATCATATCGGATGATCGCGGACCGCACGGTGTGGACGGCAGGTTGTGGTCGGCGCAGTGTCGTGGGCACTGCGTGGGTCCGCGGACAGCGCAAGCCCGGTTCCGCATCTGCGGAACCGGGCTTGCGTCAATGTGTGGTTCGGGCGGTGTCAGCTCAGTCGGACCCTGCTGACTCAGCTCAGTCGGACTCGCCCGACTCGGTGCCCGTCGGGAAGCTCGCGGCCACCTCGGCGGCGATGGTCTTCGCCTCATCGGAGCTCGGTCCCTCGGCGGAGAACACGGCCTTGCGGTAGTACTGGAGCTCGACGATCGAATCGATGATATCGCCCAGTGCCCGGTGGCCGCCGTGCTTGGCCGGGGCCTGGAAATAGGCGCGGGGGAACCACTGCTTGCTCAGTTCCTTGATCGAGGAGACGTCGATGATCCGGTAGTGCAGGTAGTCGACGAGCTCGGGCATCTGCTTGGTCAGGAAGACCTTGTCGGTGCCCACCGAATTGCCGCCGAGCGGTGCCTTGCCCGCCTCCGGGACGTGCTTCTTCACGTACTCGAGGACCTTCGCCTGCGCATCGGCGACGGTGGTGCCCCCGTCGAGCTCGGTGATCAGTCCCGAGGTCTTGTGCATGTTCGTGACGAACTCGTTCATGTTCGCCCGCGCGTCATCGGAGGGCCTGATGACGATGTCGATGCCGTCGTCGAGGGGGTTGAGCTCGAAGTCGGTGACGATCGCAGCCACCTCGATGAGTTCGTCCCTGACCTCGTCGAGGCCGGTCATTTCGCAGTCGATCCAGACAATTCTGTTGTTGCTCACCCGCCCAGCTTAAGGCAGATGTCGTCCGCGCGACACGTCGGGGCGGGTGTGGGAGTGGGCGGGAGGCGATGTGACGGCGGGGTGCACAATGGGCGGGAGCCGCCTCGGCGAGGGTCTCGGTTGTGAACGTCGACACACACTGAAAATGCGCACAAAGGCGATGCCCGGCATGTGACTTAAACTTGGAGGGTCCCCGATACCGGGGTGCCATTTTGCTCGGCTGAGGGAAGGTTTGCTCGTGCGTTACACATTCGCTGTGATTCTCATGGTGGTGGGTGTCGTCGTCGGTGGCCTCGGCATCCTGCAGAAGACCCTGTGGGCGCCGGAGGATACGATCACTGCCACCGCGCAGATCGACTCCGACAAACCGGCGGTCGTCGTCGACCCCGGAATGCTCAACCTCTACGAAACCCCGGCCACGCTGACGGTCAAGGGCAGCGGCGATCTCACCATCGCGCGGGCCCCGATCGAGAACGTCGAGGCCTGGGCCGGACAGTCCGGCTATGACCGCATCACCGGTCTCGCCGAGGACGGGAAGCTCACGACCAAGGCCACGGACGGCGACGGTTCGGTGCCCGACCCCAAGGGTGCCGACCTGTGGCAGAGCGAGGTCAACGGCACCGATTCGGTCGAACTCGAATGGAACGACGACGCCAACCGCACAGGCTTCCTCATCGCCGGCAACGGCGACGCCGGTCAGGTCAAGACCGTGACGCTGGCGTGGCCCAATCATGCCGACACCCCGTGGGCGCTGCCGCTGATGATCGGCGGCGGAGTCATCTTCCTCGGCGGCCTCGTGCTGCTCTTCTTCGGTGCGAACAATGCGAAGAAGGAAGCCAACCGCCGCAAGGCGCGGCAGGAGCGTCGCCGCAAGCTCGCCGAATACGGCACCGCCTTCGCCATCGTCCCCGTGTTGGCGCTCAGCGCCTGCGGGCCCGAAGAGCTGCCGAAGCCCGAACCCTCCGAAGCTCCGAGTTCCGCGCCGGCAGGAGTCACCGACGACCAGGCCAAGCGGATCCTCGACTCAGTGGCCGAAGACGTCAACGCAGCCGACAAGAAGACCGATGCGAAGGCGCTGGGCAAGCGTGCCGCCGGCCCCGCCCTGCAGCAGCGCGAAGACCTCTACAAGGTCAAGGACAAGGTCAAAGACCAGAAGATGCCCGCCGCGGTGGCGAGTGACGAGATCGTCGCGAACTACACCTCGGCGACCGACTCGTGGCCGCGCGTGACCAGCCTCATCACCTCCGCCGGTGGCGCCTCCCAGCTGCTGGTGCTCACCCAGGAGGACCCGCGCAGCGACTACAAACTGTGGTCGCAGACCCAGCTGACGAGCGGCACGAAGCTGCCCGAGCTGCCTGACTCGCGACAGGGAGCGCAGATGCTCGAACCCGGCGACAAGGACTTCGTCGCCACACCGGAGGCGGTCGTGTCGAACTATGCGAAGGCCCTGGGCAGCGGCAAGGACTCGAAGGAAGCGAAGAAGTTCGACGCCGATGACTTCTCGAAGTCCATCTGGAAGAACCAGAAGGAACTCAAGGACAGCGCCGCGGCCGGAAAGGCCGAGGTGAAGTACGACTACAAGCCGGGCAAGGAGCTCGTCGCGCAGGGCACTGCCGGTGATGCCGCCATCGTCACCGGAGTCGTCCAGGCCGAATCGACGATCAGCCCCGAATCGACAGGCGGACGCACCGGCACCCTGAACCTGTCCTCGCCGCAGAAGGAACTCATCGGATCGGACTCCACCAAGGAGCCGGTGACGACGAAGACGACCCAGGTGCTCACCTTCCTCGTCCCCAAGGACGGAAAGGTCAAGCTCATCGGCGGCCTCGAGACCCTGGCCGGAGCCGAGGCGGGCTGACCGGCACCGGGTATCGGCATCGTTTGTCCGCGATTGCGCCGACGGACGCGATTGCGCGGACGGACGCGATTGCGCGGACGGCGGCTGGCGAAGCAGTCGCCGCGGAAATAGCCGCAGGCTCACCGATGTTGATACCTTCTGTTGGATAAGCTTCCAAGCAAGGACCAGGTGCGAGACCGACTTCGCCGGACCCGCCGAACGCGTCATAAAGGAGACCCCGTGTCAATGGATCCCTCGCAGGAGAACACGCAGCCCAACCAGGGGCTCGACCTGTCCGCCGTGCGCAGCAAGAACATGCCGCAGGAGCAGGCCGGCAGTCCCGGACAGGCTCCCACGGGACCGGGAGCCGCGGGCCCCGGTGCAGCGGGTGCTGCTGGCGGCGGGGGAGCGCAGGACCCGAATGCGGTGGCCGTTCCGTCCCTGGTCTTCGATGTCGACGAGGCGAGCTTCAACGGTGTCGTCGCGATGTCCGACCGGGTCCCCGTCGTCATCGACCTGTGGGCCGAATGGTGCGAACCGTGCAAGCAGCTCTCACCCGTCCTCGAACGCGTCACCGAAGCCTACGGCGGCCGTCTCGTGCTGGCCAAGGTCGACGTCGATGCGAATTCGCGCCTGCAACAGGCCTTCGGGGTGCAGTCGATTCCCACGGTCGTCGCCATCGTCAAGGGCCAGCCTGTCCCACTCTTCCAGAGCGCCGTGCCCGACGAGCAGGTCCGCGCCTACTTCGACGAACTGCTCAAACTCGCCGCAGAGAACGGCGTGACCGGCTATGCGGTGGCCGACGGTGCCGAACCCGAACCGGCCGGTCCCGCCCACCCCGAAGCCGAAGAGGCCCTGGCCAAGGGTGACTTCGACACCGCCGAGCAGCTGTTCAAGGCGGCCCTGGCACAGTCCCCGGCCGACGACGAAGCCAAATTCGGTCTCGCGCGGGCCGGACTCGGCCGTCGCCTCATCGACAAGGAGCCTGCCGAACTCATCGCCGCCGCCGATGCGGACCCGAAGAACGTCGACCACGCGATGGCCGCCGCGGACGCCGAGGTCGTCGGCGGGAATGCGAGCAGCGCCTTCAACCGACTCATCTCCCTCATCCGCACCACGACCGGTGACGAGAAGGAGACCCTGCGCCTGCGGGTCCTCGAGCTCTTCGAAGTCCTCGGCGCCGACGACCCAGCCGTGACCAAGGCACGGACCGCACTCATGAGGGCACTGTTCTGATCCAGCGAATCCGACTCATCACGGCCATCCTCTTCGGCGTCGCGGCACTCACGCTCGCCGGACTGGTCATCTCCGCACTCTCGGTCGTCGGCACCGACGAGATCACCGAGACGCCCGCGTTCAAGGTCAAGGACGGTGCCTATGCCGTCGTCCTCGACGAGGGGATCGTGCCCTATTCGGGTTCGAGTGTGACAGTGAAGGCGAAGAACTCCCAGGGCACCGAACTGTTCATCGGCACCGCGAACGGCGTCGACGCCGACAGCTACCTCGACGGGGTCGCCCAGGAGCAGATCAGTGACATCTCCTTCCCGAATGCGACCGAACACCGGTTCATTCCGGGACAGCCGAAGCCGGAAGCCGCCATCGCCGACCGTGACTGGTGGATCAGCCAGGACACGGGTGAGTCGGTGGCCAAGACCTTCGACCTCGACGCCGAACCGCAGGTCCTCGTCATCGCGCCGGCCAACGCCGACGACAGCCTCGCCGGGACGAGCGTGGACGTGTCCATGCGCGTCAGCGGCGTGCTCGGACTCAGCATGCTCGGCATCGCCGGCGGCATCATCCTCGCCGGCTTCTCCGCATTCTTCTTCCTGCGCTGGTGGCAGTCGCGCATCCGTCCGCCCAAGAAGGACCGCGCCGGCAGGGGCTCCGACGGCAACGGTCCCGGCGGCGATGGTTCGCCCGGCGATAGTTCGCACGGTGGAGAAACCAACGACGAGACGAGCGCCGGGCGCCGCCGCCGGGCCGGCGCAGACTCGGCCCCGGCCACGCAGCCGATCTCGACGGTCCGGCCCGGGCCCGCCTCTGGCCAGACGGGCCAGGCGACACCGCCCCGGCCCACCGCCGCACCCCAGCCGGGCTCGCCCGCCCAGCCTGCCCGACCGAACGCGGCTCCGCCTCGGCGACGGGACCTGCGGAACCGACGGTCACTGCGCGCGGTCACGGCCGCGACCTTGGGCACGACCCTGGCGCTGAGCGGCTGCGCGAGCATGCCCGTCGCCAAGCCCAGCAACCCGGACACCACCCCGTACGAACGCGCCGCACTGCGCCCGGGCGAGGCCGGCAAGTTCATGACGAACTACACCGAGTCGCTCGACAAGACGCTCGGGAACAAAGGCGACGACCTCGACAAGATCCAGGCCGCCCCGCTCATCGACCGCACCCGCGCCCAGATCCAGATCGCGGACAAGGCCAAGCAGAAGCTGCGGGCACCGAACTTCACCGAGGTCGTCGCCGGCAGCCCGAGCTTCACCGACTACCCGATGTGGTTCTACGCCTTCGGCACCGCGGACAAGAACTCCACCGAGGGAGACGAGCAGCTGACGCAGGTGTCGCTCGTGACCCGCGAATCGGCCTCGGCCGACCCGCTCGTGCGCTCATCGTCCTACATCCCCTCCGACCAGATGCCGACGCTGATGGCCGACGATCGCGGAGCCGTCGAGACCGGGCCGGAGGACTTCGACGACGAACTGGCGACCTCGGCGAAAGACGTCTCGTCCTACCTCGTCGACGGCAAAGCCGAATCCGGGGCTCCCGGCGGAATCAAGGAGGGCGGCTTCAAGGACTTCCGCGACTACCTCGGCGGTCTGCGAGACAAGGACTCCGGCTTCGACAAGGTCGACGTCGACTGCAGACCGTACGAGGACCTGGCGTTCGAGGACATGACGCTGGCCACCGAGGACGGGGCGATCGGGATGGGCGAGGTGCGCTGCACCCTGACGATCAAGGTCCCCAACGACTACGCCCTCGACCTCGGCGACACCGTCGAGGCCGTGAAGACGAACGACAAGGACGGCGACACCGTCAAGGTCGACACCGCGCACCCGTACGTGCTGATGCAGACCGGTGACGATGTCTCCGCCGTGGCCACCGACTGGAACGTCCTGTCCTCACGCGTGGAGTGAGATGGTCCGGTCTCGGTCGGCTCAGTCGCGGTTCGCGCGGCGGCCGACCCGGATCAGCCACCACAGGCCGATGAGCGGGAGGATGAGCGGGATGAACCCGTACCCGCTGCCGAAGTTCGACCACACGGACGGCTTCGCGAAGTCCTCCGGGTGGGTGTAGCTGAGGATGCCGACGACGATGACGCCGATGAACTCGATCCCGCACGCGGCCAGTGCGATCCGATGCGAGATCCGCCTGCCGATGACGAGGCAGACCGTCGCCACGATGTAGATGACCGCGGCGAATGCCGAGAGCGTGTACGCGATCGGCGCGACGTCGAATTCGCGGATGAGCTGGTAGCCCGCGCGTGCCGTGGCCGAGAGTGCGAAGACCCCGTAGACCGCGGTCAGCGCCCGACCGGGGCCGGTGTGCATGGCCGAATAGGGGGAGCGGCTTTTCTTGGTCACTGCCAAATCTGGTCCAATCTCTCGATCATCACGACCACCGTCAGTCCTGCCGCGGCAAGCACTCCCGGCCCCCAGCGGCTGAGCTCTGCGAATGCCCAGAACCCGGCGAGGGCGATGACGAGGATCGCCGTGATCACGTAGCCGAAGTAGAGCAGCGGATCGACGTCGTGGGTCGATCCGAAGGTCGCGATTGAGAGGATCAGCTGCACGATGAGCAGGAGCAGCAGCAGGGCAGTCGCCCCGAGAAGGGCCTTGCCCGCCGGCCTGTTGCGGATGGTCTCGACGATCGACCACAGGGTCAGGATGCCGGTGACGGCGTAGAGGACGATGGTGTAAACGGTGAACACGGCCCCAGTGTAGTCGTGAACGGGCCGCACGTTCTCGGGGTGGCGCGCGCTCCCACGGGTGAGATGCCGCACGGATCCTGGCCGAAGTCTGCCTCAGCCACTAAAATCGCAGGGTGCCCATCTATCTCGACCACGCAGCCACCTCGCCGATGCCCGCCGAGGTCCTCGAGGTCTACACCGCCGAACTCGCCGCCAGGGCGAACCCCTCTGCCCTGCATGCCGTCGGCCAGGCCGCACGGATGCGGATCGAAGAGGCCCGCGAAGCCGTCGCCCGCGGCGTCGGTGCGGCCACCTCGTCGGAGGTCATCTTCACCTCCGGCGGCACCGAAGCCGACAATTTCGCCGTCAAGGGCCTCTACCTCTCCCGCAACGGCGGTGCGTTCGAACACCCGGGCCGCCCGCGCGTGCTGACGACCCCGATCGAACACCACGCGATCCTCGACTCCGTGGAATGGCTCGAAGGCTTCGGCGCCGAGATCGTCTTCCTCGACGTCGACGCCCTGGGCCGAGTCGACCTCGCCGCGGCCGAGGCCGAGCTGCGACGGGACCCCGACCGGACGGCGCTCATCAGCGTCATGGCCGCGAACAATGAGATCGGCACCCTCCAGCCGATCGCCGAACTCGGGGCGATCGCCGCCGAACTCGGCATCCCCTTCCACATCGATGCCGTACAGGCACTCGGACAGATCCCGCTGAACTTCGCGGACCTGCACGCCACGGCCATGTCGATCACCGCGCACAAGATCGGCGGACCCGTCGGCATCGGCGCGCTCCTCCTCGACCGGGCCGCGGCTCCCGCCCCGATCCTCCACGGCGGGGGACAGGAGCGCGGTGTCCGCTCGGGCACCCTCGACGTCGCCGGCGCAGTCGCCTTCGCGAAGGCCGTCGAGCTGGCCACCAGCGACCTCGAGTCTCGGGCCGGCAGGTTCTCGGCGCTGCGCGACCGCCTCATCGGCGGCATCGAATCGACGATCGAGGGCGCCGCCCTCTCGGGTCCCCGCGGTGCCGGCCGCCTGCCCGCCAACGCCCACTTCACCTTCGCCGGCTGCGAGGGCGATTCGCTGCTGTTCGGCCTCGATGCCAGGGGCCTGGCCACCTCGACGGGTTCGGCCTGCTCAGCCGGTGTGTCCCGTCCCTCGCACGTGCTGCTGGCCTGCGGCATGGATGAGGACACGGCCCGCTCCGCGCAGCGCTTCAGCCTCGGCCACGATTCGACCGAGGACGAAGTCGATGCCCTGCTCGCGGCCCTGCCCGAGGTCGTCGAGCAGGCCCGCCGGGCCGGGATGGTCTCGGCAACACCCCGATGGATGCAAGGAGCATCATGAGAGTACTCGTCGCCATGTCAGGCGGAGTCGACTCCTCCGTGGCTGCGGCCCGTGCCGTCGACGCCGGCCACGAAGTCGTCGGCGTTCACCTCGCCCTGTCCCGCATGCCCGGAACCCTGCGTACGGGTTCGCGCGGCTGCTGCACGATCGAGGACTCCCGCGACGCCCACAGGGTGGCCGGGATGCTCGACATTCCCTTCTACGTGTGGGACTTCTCCGAACGGTTCAAGGAAGACATCGTCGATGACTTCATCGCCGAATACGCGGCCGGACGGACTCCGAACCCCTGCATGCGCTGCAATGAGCGCATCAAGTTCGCCGCCCTCCTCGACCGGGCGCTGGCGCTCGGCTTCGACGCGATCGCCACCGGCCACTACGCTGAGGTGCTCCGTGACGACGACGGTCTGCCGGAACTCCACCGCGGTGAGGACCTGGCGAAGGACCAGTCGTACGTCCTCGGCGTGCTCACCTCGGATCAGCTCGAGCACTGCTACTTCCCGATCGGGGCCACCGCCTCGAAGGCCGAGGTCCGCGCCGAGGCGGCCGAACGCGGCTTCTCCGTGGCGAACAAGCCCGATTCCTACGACATCTGCTTCATCCCCGACGGAGACACGAAGGCCTGGCTGGCCGACAAGATCCCGATGCGTCCCGGCCTCATCAAGGATGCCGAAGGCGAGGTGCTCGGCGAGCACGACGGAGCGATGACCTACACGATCGGTCAGCGCAAGGGCCTCGGCATCGAAAAGCCCGCCGCCGATGGCAAGCCGCGCTTCGTCACCGGGCTCGATCCGGCGACGAACACGGTGACCGTGGGGTCGCGCGCCGACCTCGCGGTGTCCCACCTCACCGGCATCCGCACCTCGTGGGCGGGCGCGGCACCCTCGGATATGGGACATGACCCGGAGTCGGGAATCGACTGTGAGGTCCAGATCCGCGCTCACGCCGACCCGGTGCCGGCACGCGCGTGGCTCGGCGAGTTCGTCGCCGAGGCACCCGAACACGAGGTCAGCCCCGTCATCGACGAGGTAGAGGTGCCTGCCGCACGTCCGGCCGGCCAGCTCATGCACGTCGACGTCTCCGAGGAGCTCTCCGGGGTGGCTCCGGGTCAGACCATGGTCATCTACCGCGGCACGCGCGTCCTCGGACAGGCGACCATCGACTCGACCGCGAAGGATCACGTCGGCCCAGCACGGGAGGCCGCCCGCCTCGGCGCGTGATCGGGCGGCGATCGTGAGCGTTCGACGATCGTGACGCGATGACCGGGCTGTAAGTCAGTGTCTGGCGATACTGTGGAGGCATGAAGGAATCTCCCCAGGATGTGGTCGCGGCTCCTTATGGAACCTGGTCGTCACCTCTCAACGCCGCCGAGGTGGCTGCCGGTGCCGCACCCATCTTCGACGCGGCCTTCCGCGGGGATGAGATCTTCTACTCGACGAAGATCCCGTCCGAGAAGGCCCGCACGGGACTCGTCCGCACCTTGCTGTCCCGGCCTGGCGCTCGTGAGCAGATCCTGCCGTCCGGGTTCAACATCCGCTCCGCCGTCCACGAATACGGGGGAGCGGCCTGGGCGCTCGACCCCGACAGCGAGGTCGTCTACTTCGTCAACGCCTCCGACCAACGGGTGTGGCAGATCATTCCCGGGCGGAACCCGCACGCTCTGACCCCGGACACCTCGGGGCGGATCCGCTACGGCGATCTGACCATGACGAAGTGGGGGCTGCTGTGCGTGCGGGAGGACTGCCGCTCCACCCGCCGCGAACGCGCCGTCGTGCTCCTGACCAAGCACGGAACAACGAATGTGCTGTCCACTCATTCGCACTTCATGGCCTGGCCGCGGCTCTCGCCCGATGGAAGCACCCTGGCGTTCATCGGCTGGGAGCACCCGAACATGCCGTGGGACGGGACGAACCTGTGGCTGATCGACGTGCGCACTCCGGCCACGCCTGCCGTCGGCGTGCTCATCGGCGACGCCATCGACCGTCCGCTGCAGGCGCCGCCGGAGCTGCCTTCGCCCGAGGATGGGGGAGTCTCTCTGCTGCAGCCGGAGTTCACCTCGAACACCTCTCTGCATGTCATCTCCGACCACGGAGGTCACTGGGCGCTCTACGGCCTCGACTTCGACCCGGTGACGGCGACTCCCACCGTCTCGGATCGGCGCCGAGCGCGAGCGGAGGTGTCCCCGGAGCCGAGGAAGTTCGCGGTCGAGCAGCTGCGTCCCGTCATCGACACCGGGGCCGAGATCGGCGGGGCCCTGTGGCAGCTCGGCACGCGGTGGCATCTGAGCGACGGGCGAGAGGTGTGGGCACACACGCAGTCGGCGACGGCGACCCTCGTGCGTCGACGTGTCAGCACCCTCGAGGGCACCGGCCTCGACGCCATCACCCTCGAGGGCGAGACCTTCGGCACGATGGAGCTGCTCGACCTCGGCCGCACCCACCTGCTGCTCACGGCGAAGTCGGCGAAGCGCCCCGGCACGCTCTACGCAGTCGATCGGGCGACCGGTGCCTTCACCGAGATCGCCCGGGAGCGACTCGACACCCACCAGGGCTACTACTCGCGACCGTCTGTGAGAGAATTCGGGGGAGTCCCGGTCGTCATCCACCCGCCGCACAACCCCCGCTTCACCGCGCCCGACGACGAGCTGCCGCCCTACGTGGTCTCGATCCACGGTGGGCCCACCGGCCAGGCGACACCGGACATGTCCGCCCGCACGAGCTTCTTCACCTCCCAGGGCATCGGCGTCCTCGAGGTCAACTACGGCGGATCGACCGGCTTCGGACGTGCCTGGCGCGATCGCCTGCGCGGACAGTGGGGCATCGTCGACGTCGCCGACACGGTCGCCGCCGTCAACGGACTCGTGGCCGCAGGACTCGCCGACCCGCGGCGCATCGCGATCTCAGGGGCTTCCTCGGGCGGGTGGACCGTGCTCTCGGCCCTCGCCGAGACCGACGTCTTCGCCTGCGGGGCCTCCTATTTCGGCGTCACCGACCTCTTCCGCTTCGTCGTCGACACGCACGACTTCGAATCGCACTACATCGAGAACCTCGTCGGCCCGCTGCCCGAGGCTCGCGACGCCTACATCCACCGCTCACCCATCCGCCGGGTCCCCGACATCACCGTGCCCGTCGCCGTCATGCAGGGCGACCGCGACCCGATCGTCCCGCCCTCCCAGGCCCAGGAATTCGTCGATACACTCGAACTGGTCGGAGTGGAGTACATTTACCGTCTGTACAAGGGCGAATCGCACGGGTTCGTCCGCGCCGAGACCATCATCGATTCCCTGGAAAGCGAGTTCGGATTCTATGTCGACGTCTTCGGAATCCCGCGCACCGGCTGAGCCGGCCGATCCCCGTCCCGCTCCTCACGACGCCGAGGCGGCTGCGACCGGATCGACGAGTGCTGAGCCGACCGAGTCGACCACCGTGCTCCCGGCGACTGTGCTCCCGGCCGCCACGACGACCGGAATCTGGTTCCCCGGGGTACGCGACTCGAGTCGCGGCTACATCGCCACCAGTCCGGTCCGGGAAGCAGCCGCGACCGCCTTCGACGTCCTCGCCGACGACCTTCCGCCCGTCCCGCTGACCGCTCACCTGAGTGAGGACCGGTGGGGTGCCGACGCGATCGGTCGCGCCGTCGGTCTGCTCACGGACCTCCACGTCGACCGCACCTCCTACGGATGGCGGCTGACCGCCTCGGCGGGCAAGGACGAACGACGGGAGGACTCGGCACTCATCGAGGCCTTCGACGCGATTGCCGAATACGGTCAGTCCCGGCCCGGCCAGGTCCAAGTCTCGCTGCCGGGGCCGTGGACGCTCGTGACCGCGCTGAGCCTGAGTTCGGGCGCACGCGTGCTGGCCGATCACGGGGCCAGACGTGATGTCATCCAGGCCTATGCCTTCGGCATCGCCGCCTTCGCCGAGCGGATCTCCTCACTGGGAATGCAGCCGACGATCCGCCTCGTCGAGGCCCGCCTGACTCCCATCCTCACCGGCACCTGGCCGACCGTGTCCGGGTGGGGCAGCCTGCCCGCGATCAGCGAGACCCAGGTGTGGGCGGCGCTCGAATCCACATTGCGCCACCTGCCGCCGACCGTGCTCAGCCTCCCCGACCTCGCGCCCCTGCACCTGCGCGGGGCGCAGATCACCGCCGCCGAGGTGGTCCGACGCACCGGAGCGAGCTCCGTGTCCGTGCCGTTGGCTACGCTGAAGGCACACGGATGGGAACAGCTGGCGATCCTCGCCGAGGCGGGGCTCGGCCTTTGGCTGCGCCTGCCCTCCGACGCCGGCGCGCACCCGGACGCGGTCAACCACTGGGTCGACCGCATCCGCACCCCCTGGTCGCGCATCGGCATGGGGGTCACGGGGTTGCGCAAAATCGGCATCATCGCCGGACCCGAACTGCCCCTGACCTACCCGCCGCTGCTGGAGACCACACACGCGACCAGCCCCGAACACAATCGGGGAACCATGACCATCGCCGCCGGTCTGCGGCGCGCTCTCGAGGAGATCGAATGACCACGACACCGGGCAACGCCGATGATGCGAAGTCAGCGGAATCGACGACGGACGATCTGCAGAACGCCGACCTCTCGAACGCGGCCGAGCGCGCCAAGATCCACGCCCAGCTGACGGAGAGAATCGAGGAGCTTCGGGCCGCGTACTACCAGGACTCCCTGCTCGTCTCCGACGCCGAATACGACGACCTGGTCCACCGCCTCGAAGACCTCGAAGCTGCCTACCCCGAGCTCATCACCGACTCCTCACCCACACAGACCGTCGGCGGCGTCGTCGACACCTCGACGTTCGACCCCGTCGAACACATCGGCCCGATGTACAGCCTCGACAACGTCTTCGACTTCGAGGAGCTGAGGACCTGGTACGAGCGGACGCGGTCGGCGGTCTCGGCACGGTCGAAGTTCCTCTGCGAACTCAAGATCGACGGATTGGCCGTCAATCTGCTCTACCGGGGCGGGGAACTCGTCAGGGCGGCGACCCGCGGCGACGGTCGCATCGGCGAGGACATCACCGCGAACGTCCGCACGATCTCGGACATCCCGCAGCGCCTCGACACGGAGCATCCGCCGGCCGAGGTCGAGATCCGCGGCGAAGTGTTCTTTCCCGTCGAAGACTTCGCCGAACTCAATGCCTCCCTCGTCGCCGAAGGCAAGTCCCCCTTTGCGAACCCTCGGAACTCCGCGGCCGGTTCCCTGCGGCAGAAGGATCCTGCCGTCACGGCACGCAGGCCCCTGCACATGCTCGTCCACGGCATCGCCGTGTGGACGCCCGCCGACGATTCGCATCCGGAGCCGGCTCACCAGTCCGAGGTCTACGAGCAGTTCCGGTCCTGGGGACTGCCGATCAGCGACTACTTCAAGGTGCTCGAGACCGTCGACGAGATCGAGGACTTCATCACCTACTACGGCGAACACCGCCACGACGTCACCCACGAGATCGACGGCATCGTCATCAAGATCGACGACATCGCCGTCCAGGAGACGCTCGGCTACACCTCGCGCGCGCCGAGGTGGGCGACAGCATTCAAATACCCTCCCGAGGAGGTCACGACGAAGCTCCTCGACATCCAGGTCCAGGTCGGCCGCACCGGACGCGTGACCCCGTTCGCGGTGATGGAGCCCGTCACCGTGGCCGGATCGACCGTGGAGCGGGCGACCCTGCACAACGGGTACGAGGTCAAGCGCAAGGGAGTGCTCATCGGCGACACCGTCACCCTGCGCAAGGCCGGCGACGTCATCCCCGAGGTGCTCGGCCCCGTTGTGGCTCTGCGCGACGGGTCCGAACACGAATTCGTCATGCCCACCCACTGCCCGTCGTGCGGGACCGAGCTCGGAGAGCAGAAGGAAGGCGATAAGGACCTGCGCTGCCCGAACTCCCGGTCGTGTCCCGCACAGCTGGCCAACCGCATCTTCTACCTCGCGTCCCGGGCGGCCTTCGACATCGAGGCCCTCGGTGAGGAGGCGGCGCTCGCGCTCACGGCCCCTGCCGAACCGGAGACGCCGCCGCTGACCTCGGAGGCCTTCCTCTTCGATCTCACCGCCGAGGATCTCGCGGATGTGAAGATCTGGCGGGACAAGAAGGTCAAGGGCGTGGAGACCGGGGAGCGGGAGCTCGTGCCCTACTTCTACACGCGGGGGACGGCGAAGAAGCCGAGCGCCCCGAGTGCGAATACGACGAAGCTGTTCGACGAACTCGACAAGGCCAAGGACCAGGACCTGTGGCGGGTGCTCGTGGCCCTGTCGATTCGCCATGTCGGACCGACGGCCGCACGGACTCTGGCCGCGAAGTTCCGCACCCTCTCAGCGATCCGGCAAGCCGGTCTCGAGGAACTCGCGGCCGTCGACGGGATCGGGTCGACGATCGCGGGCAGCATCCGCGACTGGTTCGACGTCGACTGGCACAACGAGATCGTCGACACCTGGGCGGCCGCCGGAGTGCGGATGGAGGACGAGGAGGTCGAGACCGGCGAGCAGACGCTCGAAGGTCTGACGATCGTGGCCACCGGGTCGCTGAGCACCTACACCCGTGACGGCATCAAGGAAGCGATCCTCGGAGCCGGCGGCAAGGCCGCGAGCTCGGTGTCGAAGAAGACCGACTACGTCGTCGCCGGGGAGAACGCCGGATCGAAGCTGGACAAGGCCGAATCGTTGGGCGTGCCGGTCCTCGACGAGGAGCAGTTCACGACCCTGTTGGAGACCGGCAGCCTCGGTTGATCCCTGTCTGAGCGTCGAGCCCGGCACGCCTGGGAATACATCCCGGATCAGGGCGGTTCCATGGTACGGCTGTGGACTCATTCGTGACCGAACTCGAAGTCGGAGTTCAGACTCAGCCAAGCTCAGAGACAGCTTCGGATGGAAGAGTGTAGGCCATGAGATGGATTCCCCGACTCCTCGCCGGTACCTGCGTGGTCGTCGCCGCGGCGCTGACCGCCGCTCCTGTGACGGCCGGTCTGGCCGACCTGGTGCTCAACCCGGGACCGCAGACCACCAAGCGCGGCGCTCAGCCGGCTCTGACCTCCCAGCGCACACCGTCTGCCCCGACGATTACCCGCAGCGAGAAGTCGCCTGACCGCACTGCAGCCACGGACAGCCGCTCGGGCGCCGATGGTGCCGACGTCATCGAGGGCACGATCGTCGACGACGCGACCACCGGCTCCGCGGCCGGCGCAGCCACCCGATCTGGATCCACCCGAACCGGGGCCACCGGCACCGCGACCGCGAGCACCGAACTCGTCGCCGCCACCCCCGATGCCGCACGAGCCCGCGTGACCGATCTCGCCGCCGACCTGCAGGCCGGAGTCGATGCCGGCGAATTCACCCAGGCCGACGCCGACCGGGTGCTCGACGACATCGCCGGATACATCCACGGCGACCGCACCTGGCCCGAACGCCTCTCCGCCTAATTACTACCCGACGGCGGCCCAGCAACCTCGCGCCAGGTTGCTGGGCCGCCGTCACGTAGCAAATGGGCGGGGTGAGCGGCTCTGGCGAAGCGATTAGACTGGGGTGCGAGTGAAACGACGATGAAAGGCAGGGAATGACGGAGTCTTCCGCAATCACCCCCGAACAGGTGGAGCATCTGGCTTCACTGTCTCGGATCGCCATGAGCGAGGACGAGCTGAAATCGCTCGCCGGTGATCTGAGCACAATTCTGGGAAACGTCGCCAGGGTCAACGAAGTGGCCGGCGACGATGTGCCCGCAACCAGCCACCCCATCCCGCTGACGAACGTCATGCGCCCCGACGTCGTGGGTCCGACGCTGACCAGCGAACAGGCACTGGCCTCGGCCCCGGCCGCCGAGGATGACAAGTTCCTCGTCCCGCAGATCCTCGGGGAGGAATGAGATGACCGCACTGACGAACAAGAGCGCCCTCGAACTCGCCGCAGGTCTGGCCTCCGGCGAGTTCTCCTCCGTTGAGGTCACGCAGGCCCACCTCGACCGCATCTCCACCACTGAGGACGACTTCAACTCCTTCATCACCGTCACCGACGAGGCGGCCCTGGCCACCGCGAAGGACATCGACGCCAAGCGCTCGTCCGGTGAGGACGTCCATGCCCTGGCCGGCGTGCCGGTGGCGCTGAAGGACCTCGTCGTCACCGAAGGCGTGCGCACGACGGCCGGATCGAAGATGCTCGAGAACTGGATCCCGCCCTACGAATCGACCGTGCACAACAAGGTCAAGGCCGCCGGCCTGCCGGTGCTCGGCAAGACCAACCTCGACGAGTTCGCGATGGGATCGACGACCGAGCACTCGGCGTTCGGCAACACCCGCAACCCGTGGAACCTCGAGCACGTGCCCGGCGGCTCCTCCGGCGGCGCGGCCGCCGCGCTCGCCGGCTTCCAGGCACCCCTGTCCGTGGGCACCGACACCGGCGGATCAGTCCGCCAGCCGGCCGCATTCACCGGCACCGTCGGCGTCAAGCCCACCTACGGTTCGATCTCGCGCTTCGGCATCATCGCCATGGCCTCGAGCCTCGACCAGGTCGGCCCGATGGGCCGGTCCGTCGCCGATGCCGCTGCCCTGCACGAGCTGCTGGCCGGACACGATCCGCTCGACTCGACCTCCCTGCCCGATGAGGTCGGCGGGTTCCTGGGTGCCGCGCAGTCCTCGGAGCTGAAGGGCAAGAAGCTCGGCGTCATCAAGCAGCTGCGCGGCGAGGGCTACCAGGACGGGGTCCGCGATGCGTTCACCGCAGCACTTGAGACCGCTGCCGCCGCCGGTGCCGAGATCGTCGAGGTCGACTGCCCCGCGATCTCCTACGCCCTCGACGCGTACTACCTCATCATGCCCTCCGAGGTGTCCTCGAACCTGGCCCGCTACGACGGCATGCGCTACGGCCTGCGCGTCGAACCCGAGGCCGGTCCCGTCACCGCCGAGACCGTCATGTCCGCCACCCGCGCCGCCGGCTTCGGCGACGAGGTCAAGCGCCGCATCATCCTCGGCACCTATGCGCTCTCGGCCGGATACTACGACGCCTACTACGGTTCGGCGCAGAAGATCCGCACCCTGGTGCAGAACGACTTCGCGAAGGCCTTCGCCGCGTGCGACGTTCTCGTGTCCCCGACGGCACCGACGACGGCACTGAAGTTCGGCGCCGAGGCGGCTGCCGACCCGATGGCCCTCTACTTGGGCGACGTGGCGACGATCCCCGCGAACCTCGCCGGAATCCCGGGCCTGTCCCTGCCGGCAGGGCTGTCCGACGGTCTGCCCGTCGGGTTCCAGATCCTCGCCCCCGCCCGTGAGGACGTCAAACTCTACGAGGTGGCCGGACCGCTCGAAGCCGCCCTCGAAGCCGCTGGCGGGCGCGTGCTCGACACCCTCGCGGAAGGACTGACCAAGTGAAATACGAAGACGCGATCAAGAAATACGATCCGGTCATCGGTATCGAGGTCCACGTCGAGCTCGGCACCGCGACCAAGATGTTCGACGCCGCCCCCAACACCTTCGGCGGCGGAGCGAACACCAACGTCACCCCGACCTCCCTGGGCCTGCCCGGCTCCCTGCCCGCGGTCAACGAGAAGGGCGTCGAGTACGCGATCAAGATCGGTCTGGCACTCGGCTGCGAGATCGCCGAGACCTGCCGGTTCGCCCGCAAGAACTACTTCTACCCGGACGTGCCCAAGGACTTCCAGACCAGCCAGTCCGATGAGCCCATCGCGGCCGAGGGACAGGTCGAGGTCGAGCTCGAGGACGGCACCATCGTCACCGTCCCCGTCGAGCGCGCCCACATGGAGGAAGACGCCGGCAAGAACACCCACGTGGGCGGCGCGACCGGCCGCATCCAGGGCGCCGACCACTCCCTCGTCGACTACAACCGCGCCGGCGTTCCGCTGGTGGAGATCGTGACCCACCCGATCACCGGGACAGGGGAGCGGGCCGCCGAGGTGGCCGCCTCCTATGTGCGCACGCTGCGTGACATCTTCCGCGCCCTCGATGTTTCCGAGGCCCGGATGGAACAGGGCAACGTCCGCGCCGACGTCAACGTCTCCCTGCGGGAGAGCCCCGACGCACCGTTGGGCACGCGGACGGAGACGAAGAACGTCAACTCCTTCCGCTCGATCGAACGCGCCGTGCGCTTCGAGATCGCCCGCCAGGCGACCCTGCTCGAGGCGGGAGAGAAGATCGTGCAGGAGACCCGGCACTTCCACGAGGAGACCGGTGAGACCTCCTCGGGACGTCCGAAGTCCGACGCCGACGACTACCGCTACTTCCCGGAGCCCGACCTCGTTCCGCTCACGCCCAGCCGCGACTGGGTCGAGCAGCTGCGGGCGACCCTGCCCGAGCTGCCGGCGCAGAAGCGTCGCCGGCTGCTGGCCGAATGGCAGTTCTCCGATCTCGAGATGCGCGACATCGTCAACGCCGGACTCCTCGAGGCCATCGAGGATACCGTCACCGCCGGTGCGAAGCCTGCCCAGGCGCGCAAATGGTGGACCGGTGAGGTCGCCCGCCTGGCCAACCAGGAAGAGAAGCACCCCACCGAGATCGTCACGCCCGCGCAGGTCGCCGGGCTCGTCGATCTCATCGGGCAGGGCAAGCTCAACGACAAGCTCGCCAAGGACGTACTTGCCGGAGTCGTCGCCGGTGAGGGCGAGCCCGCCGAGGTGATGAGTGCCCGCGGACTCGAGATCGTCGAGGACACCGGTGCGCTCGAGGCCGCCGTCGACGAGGCGATCGCTGCGAACCCGGACGTCGTCGAGAAGATCAAGGGCGGGAAGATGCAGGCCATCGGCGCGCTCATGGGCCCGATCATGAAGGCCACACGCGGGCAGGCCGATGCCGGAAAGGCCAAGGACCTGATCCTCGCCAAGATCAACGGCTGAATCCCGGCAGGGTTTCCTGCCCGAGACTCAGGATTGATCCAGCCACACCCTCTAGACTGTGCATCCAAGGGAGCCGAGCGGTTCCCTGGCACAGCGGAGGGTGTGGCTTCTCGCATGCTCCGACACCCACGGTCGGCACCGTCCCGAGCCGTGAGAGTGCACGCACGCGTGGAGGTGAGAACGGTGTCTTCGTGGAAGTCCCTGTGGAAGAGCGAATGCGGCAAAGCCGCTCCGATCTATCGAGTCCTCGTGCCCGAGAGCGTCAGTGACGACGTCAGGCGCGCATGGGATGCCCGCGGCTACCGATACACGGCGGGAGCACCGAGCGCGATCATGCTCACCGGCGGAATGAACCGCAACCTCTTCCGCTCGAGCGTCGTGTTCAAGGGAGGCACCGCCGCAGGCACGGCCGTGACCGCGGGATTCGCCGCACCCGGCGGACTGGCCCTGGTGTCGGGATTCGCCGATGCGGCATTCACCTTCGGCGGGCTGGGCGCCGCAACCGCGCTGGGCACGGGAATCTTCGCGGCCGTGACCGGACCGAAGTATCTGCGTGATCCGAAGCGGCTGAGCCGGAAGGCCCGGCGCAAGGTCACCGGAGCCCGCTGGATCACCCCATCGAGTCTCGGATACGTCGCCGGCCGCAAGGACGGCCGCGACACCGACGAACAGCGCCTCTTCCACCTTGCTGTGACGATCGCACGCAAGATCGTGCGCACCCGCGCCTGGACCCACCCCATCCTCAAAGACCACGTCTCGCGTGTCGACCTCGACCATGCGGTGGCCTCGATCGGCATCCGTCTCGAGGAACTCGTCGCCCTGCGCGAGGAGATCGAGGGCATCCGCGATGCGGGAACCGCGAAGTCCGTCGAAACCTACCTGTCTAAGCTCGCGGTGGCCTTCACCTCGATGGCCCGCCGTGTGGAGTCGATGCACGAGTACTACGAGCGGCTGCTGGCGCTGGACGAGCAGCTGCTGCTCCTGCACAACTCCGAACGGTCCCGCGAACTCGGCGACCGTGTCCTCGACGTCCTCTCACGCACCGCCGCCGACGACTCGGCCGACTGGCAGTTCCGGGAGCTGCGCATCGATGCGGAGTCGCAGTCGTCGATCATCTCCGGCCTCGTCGCCGAGCTCGATGAGACGGCCGATGACTTCGACGACTTCGACTCCCGGCTGGCGGCGGCTCAGAAGTCGGTCGACGAACTCGAGGCCTGAACTCTCAGTACCCGAACGAGTCGGGTCTCAGTGCCCGAACGGGTCGGGGTCGACTCCGGGCATCCACGACCGCCCCGGCTCGTTGTAGCCGTTGGCAGACTGTTCCTTCTTCCACTTCTTCGACCACCGCTTGTCGAGCTTGTCGACGTAGAGAGTGCCCAACAGATGGTCGTATTCGTGCTGCATGATGCGTGCGAACCAACCTTGGGCGCTCAGGGTAACCGGCTGGCCCGTCTCATCGACCCCGTTGACCGTGACTCGGTCGGCGCGCTTGAGCGGGAAGTCGAGGCTCGGCACCGACAGGCACCCCTCGGTCTCGTCGTCGGGATCCGGGCGGGTGTCGGGAACCTTCGAGGAGATGAGAACGGGATTGACGAAGGTGCCGCGGCGGCGCACACCGAAGTCGTCCTCGGCGTTGAACACGAAGATGGCCTTGCCGACGCCGATCTGCGGTGCGGCCAGCCCGACGCCGTTGGAAGCATCGAGGGTTTCGTGCATGTCCGCGACGAACTCGGCGAGCTCCTCGTCGAACTCGGTGATCTTCTCTGCGCGGCGATGCAGGACGGGCTCGCCGTAGATGACGATGGGGTGAATGGCCATGAGCACAATCGTATCGGCCCGCGCACCGGCGCTCGGCCGCGGGGCGGGGGAGGGACGCCTCGGCGTCTCAGAATCAGCCGGCCCGTTCGTCAACGCGTCGCGGGACTCCGCACCGCACCACTTCCACCCGTCGGCGATGCCGACGATGACGAGACGCGATTGCTCAGCGGTTGGAGCCCTTCATCCGCGGTGATCGCAGATGCCGTCGCAGAATTTTCATCCGATTGACACACGGAGTCACGAAGTTTCGCTCCGAGCGAACACATATTGTTGAGCAAGATTTCTGGGAACATGCTCAGGGTCGGCGTGGTTATGATGTGCACAAGCCGTCTCGGACCACGAGATGCAAGCTGTCGCTCCACCCGTTCAGGTGCACGTCTTCGAACGGCGAGTGGCCGTCGGCGGCGGTGCACACAGAATCGTGAAAGGACTCACTTTGACCATCTTCAACAATGTCTCCGAACTCGTCGGCCGCACGCCGCTGGTCCGCATCAACAAGGCCAGTGATCGGTCGGGCGCCGAGATCGTGGCGAAGCTCGAATCCTCGAACCCCGGCAACTCTGTCAAGGACCGCATCGGCGTGGCGATGATCGACGCCGCCGAGAAGTCCGGTGAGCTCAAGCCCGGCGGAACCATCGTCGAGGCGACGTCGGGCAACACCGGCATCGCGCTGGCCATGGTCGGCACCTCCCGCGGCTACAAGGTCGTCCTCACGATGCCCGAATCGATGTCGAAGGAGCGCCGCGCTCTGCTGCGCGCCTTCGGAGCCGAGCTCGTCCTCACCGACAAGGCCGCCGGCATGAAGGGCGCCGTGGCGAAGGCCGAAGAGGTCGCCGCCGAAGGTGCCGTGCTCGTCCGTCAGTTCGAGAACAAGGCCAATGCAGAGATCCACAAGGCCACCACCGGCCCTGAGATCCTCGCCGACACCGATAACAAGGTCGACATCTTCGTCTCCGGCATCGGCACCGGCGGCACCATCTCCGGTGCCGGCGCCGCTCTGCGAGAGGCGCTGCCCGAGGTCAAGATCGTCGCCGTCGAACCCTCCGCCTCGCCGCTGCTGACCGAAGGCACCGCCGGACCGCACGCCATCCAGGGTCTCGGTGCGAACTTCGTGCCGGGCATCCTCAACACCGAGATCTACGACGAGGTCGTCGACATCGACAACGAGGCCGCCATCGAACGGGCACGCGAGGTCGCCAAGGAAGAGGGACTGCTCGTCGGAATCTCCTCGGGTGCCGCCCTCGTCGCCGCCGAGCAGGTCGCCTCGCGTCCCGAGAACGCCGGCAAGCGCATCGTCGTCATCCTCCCCGACTTCGGTGAGCGCTACCTGTCGACCCCGCTGTTCTCCGAATACCTCGACTGATTCGAACGGCTTCAGTCGCTCGGCCTCGTCGGATCTGTCCTGCATCCATCCGGCTGAGCGCCTGACTTCGAGGGCGTCAAACTTCGGTTTGGCGCCCTCGCCGTTTCGGAATTTTTGCCGGCGCAGCGGACTTGAGTCAGATGACCGGCAGCAAGGACAACGGGAACGCTCAGATCGGTGAGCGGAACGACCGAGAGGAAGAGGGCGGACACAATGAAGGCACTGTGGACGGCGGCCGCTGCGGCTGCGGGAGCGGCGATCTACGGGTTGACCCGACCCGGAGTGCGCGAGAGCCTGCGCGAGGACCTCGACACCGTGCGTCGGCGCGACCCGGCGGCCACGAGTGACTTCGTCTCACTCGTCTCCTATCCCGGGATGCATGCGATCTGGGCCCACCGCGGCCTGCACCGTCTCTGGCAGCACGACGCGGGGAAGGTGCCTGCGCGGCTGATGTCGCAGATGGTGCGCACCCTCACCGGCGTCGAGATCCACCCGGGAGCGACGATCGGGCGGCGGTTCTTCATCGACCACGCCAACGGCGTCGTCATCGGGGAGACCTCGGAGATCGGCGACGACGTCATGCTCTACCACCAGGTGACGCTCGGCGGCACGTCGATGGCGCAGACGAAGCGCCACCCGACGATCGGCAACCACGTGCTCGTCGGTGCCGGGGCGAAGATCCTCGGACCCGTCGTCGTCGGAGACAACTCCGCCGTCGGGGCCAACGCCGTCGTCGTCAAGGACGTGGCAGCCGATTCGAGCGCCGTGGGCATTCCCGCGACCGTGCGATCGAAGAAGGGCGGCGCCTCCGAGGCAGAGGCCGAGGCTGAATCTTCAGCGACACAGCCGGACTTCGTCCTCGAGGACCCTGCCCTCTGGATCTGAGCTCACGCCCGCGTCCGGGTTCGGTGTCAGACTTCTCTTCACCAGACGCGGTCACCCCATCGACCATGGAGAACTGACCGCACGCGGCCCTTGCCTTCGGGCAGGGGCCGCTCTGCGCCCAACGCCTGGGCGAACCATTGCCTGTGCGTCCGGTGTTTGGTCAATCCACCGCGCTGGGGCCCGGGATAACGCAGTGGATCGACCAAAGAATCCGAAGAATGACCCTCCACTCCATGCCGGGGAATACTTTCGCAACCGCTTCTGTTAAGCTTTCAACTAGTTACTTCAAAACTGAAGTATTGGTTTCTCGCGGGGCCCGCGAGGTCGACAGTGGAACCGCCGGATCGATGGCGGTACCCGCTAGGTCGTCAGCGATCGGGCCTCGTCGGCAGCGAACAGAAGGAGCAGTCATGGAATTCGGAATCTTCACCATCGGGGATGTCACCTCCGACCCGACCGACGGCACCACGGTCTCAGAGCACCAACGGATCAAGAACACCGTCGAGATCGCGAAGAAGGTCGAAGAGGTCGGCCTCGACGTCTTCGCGACCGGTCAGCACCACAACCCGCCGTTCGTCGCGCCCGCGAACCCGCCGGTGCTGCTCGCGAACATCGCGGCTCAGACGCAGCGTCTGCAACTGTCCACCGCGACCACGCTCATCACCACCACCGATCCCGTGCGCATCGCCGAGGATTACTCCTATGCCCAGCACCTCTCCGACGGTCGCATCAGCCTGATCATGGGCCGCGGCAACACCGGCCCGGTCTACCCGTGGTTCGGCAAAGACATCCGCGCCGGCGTGCCGCTGGCGGTCGAGAACTACAACCTGCTCTACCGGCTGTGGCGGGAGAAGAACCTCGACTGGGAGGGCAAGTTCCGCACTCCTCTCAACGGGTTCACGGTCACTCCGACCCCGCTCGACGAGGTTCCGCCCTTCGTCTGGCACGGGTCTATCCGCAGCCCCGAGATCGCCGAGCAAGCCGCCTACTACGGTGACGGATTCTTCCACAACAACATCTTCTGGCCGACCTCCCACACCGCGCGGATGGTCCAGCTCTACCGTCAGCGCTATGAGTACTACGGCCACGGTAAGGCCAGCCAGGCGATCGTCGGCCTCGGCGGTCAGGTGTTCATGCGCAAGAACTCGCAGGACGCCGTGCGTGAGTTCCGCCCGTACTTCGACAACGCCCCGGTCTACGGTCACGGACCCAGCCTCGAGGACTTCTCCACGCAGACCCCGCTGACCGTCGGCTCGCCCCAGCAGGTCATCGAACGGACTCTGAGCTTCCGCGACTGGGCCGGGGACTACCAGCGTCAGCTCTTCCTCATCGACCACGCTGGACTGCCGCAGAAGACCGTGCTCGAACAGCTCGACCTCCTCGGCGAAGAGGTCATCCCCGTCCTCCGCGAGGAGTTCGCGAAAGGCCGCCCCGCCGACGTCCCCGACGCACCGACCCACGAATCGCTCGTCATCCGCCACCGCGAGGGCCGCGATCCGATCCCCGGCGGCGGCGAAGGTTCGCGTGCCTTCGAGGACCGTCAGGCACGCGCCTCCGAAGCGGCGAAGGAAGGGGCCGAACAGTCATGAGCACCACAACCATGACCATCGTGGCCGTGACCACCTCGCTGAGCGAGGACTCGACCACACTCAAACTCACCGACCGGATCCTCGCATCGGCCACCTCGGCGGGGGAGTCCGTGGGTATCGAGGTCAACACGGAAGTCATCAACATCCGCGACCTCGCCACGGCGCTGTCGGACATGACCCTGACAGGGTTCCGCTCGGAAGCACTCGAGGCCGCGTTCGCCGCCGTCGTCGAGGCGGATGCCGTCGTCTCCGTCGCGCCCGTGTATAAGGTCGCCCCGGTCGGGCTGCACACCCTGTTCTGGCAGCTCATCGATGAGAAGGCGTTGGCGCGCACGCCGGTGCTCATCGCCTCGACCGGCGGCACGCCACGGCATTCCCTGGCTGGGGAGTCCGTGCTGCGGCCGATGCTGGCCTATCTCAAAGGCGTCGTCGTGCCGACCACGGTCTTCGCTGCCACCGATGACTGGGGTTCGAGTGAGGGCGGCCGGGCGCTGAGCGCCCGCATCCGCCAGGCCGCCGAGGAGGTCGTGTCCTTGACAGCGACCCTGATCGGGGCCGGCAAAGGTGACCTCGCCGAGGTGGCCGATCCCGAAACCTCCGATGCGCAGTTCGCCTCCGGCGAGGGAGCGGGGCGGGCTCGGGGAGCGGGCCAGGACGGGCGAGTCGGTCGCGGCGGTGGAATCGTCGATGAGTTCGATCCCGCGAACGTCACCCCATTCGCGCAGCTGCTCGAGGGCTGAGATGACCGAGATCAGATTCGGCCGAGACCGGGAGACGCTCGCGCTGAATGCCTGGCGGACCTACTTCGAGACTTCGCAGAAGGTCCGCCAGGCGCTCGAGGTCCAGCTCAAGGACGATGCGGGGCTCACGGTCAGCGACTACAACACGCTGCTCCTGCTCTGGGAGGCCCCGGACCGGACCCTGACGATGAGCGCGTTGGCCAAGAAGCTCGTCTTCTCACCGTCGCGGCTGAATTATCGGATCAAGGTCCTCGAGGATTCGGGTCTGGTGACGAAGACGCCGTGCCCCGAGGACGGTCGGGCCCACAACGTGGCACTGACCGAGGCCGGGGCGCGAGCGTTCCTCTCCGCCGGTGCACAGCACAAGGCATATGTCGACGAGATCTTCTTCGACCATGTCAGCGATGAGGAGCTCGAGGTCCTCGAATCCGTGTTCACGAGGATCGGCGGCGCACTGCCGGAGTGAGGCAGGCGTGCGATCGCGCGGCCCGACCTGGGGGTACGGTTCGACGTTCCGCCTGCGCCCGCATCTCATTGTGACGAGAGTCTCGGCGACACCGGGGACAGCGTGCCACAATGAGGGCATGTCCCTCACCACCATCGCCTTCCCGACCACCGAACTCCGCAATCAGGTGATCGCACGGATCCCGGCCCACCAGCGAGCGAACGTCGACCTCGTCGTGTTCTCCGACGCAGAACGATCGGCCAAGCTCAGCCGCGATGACGTCGACGTCGTGGTCCTGCCCTACCTCGATTCGGGGCCGACCATCGAAATGCTCGACGAGCTGCCGAATCTCTGTCTCGTCGTCACCCAGACCACCGGCTATGATCCCGTCGCCCACCTGCCCGAACGCGGCATCCAGGTCGCGACTGCCTCGGGAGTGCACACGGGAGGCACCGCCGAACTCGCGCTGGCGCTGACCCTGGCCAGTCTGCGCGGCATCGACGACGCGGTGCGATCGCAGGTGTCGCGGAACTGGGCGCATCAGCGTTACCGCTCCCTGCAGGACCGACGTGTGATGGTCATCGGCGTCGGTGAGATCGGCGCGGCCATCGCCGACCGCTTCGATCCGTTCGAGATCCAGCTCACCCGTGTGGCCTCGAGTGCCCGCGAGGACGAGCGCGGACAGGTCCACGGTGTCGACGAACTCCCGAGCCTGCTTCCCCACACCGAGGTGGTCGTGCTCATCACCCCGCTCAACGACGGCACGCACCACCTCGTCGATGCCGACTTCCTCAGCCGGCTGCCGGACAATGCTCTCATCGTCAACGTCGCCCGGGGCAAGGTCGTCGACACGGATGCGCTCGTGGCGGAGCTGTCGACCGGGCGACTCCACGCAGCGCTCGACGTCACCGACCCCGAACCGCTGCCGGAGAACCATCCGCTGTGGGGGACTCCGAACACGCTCATCACCCCGCATGTCGGCGGTGACACCTCGGCGTTCGAGCCCCGGGTCGTGAAGATCCTCGCCGAACAGGTCCGCCGCATCAACGACGGAGAGCGACCGGTCAACCTCATCAGCGTGTGAGTGCCCGGGAGCAATGAGCCGGACGGACGGCCGGTGAGCCAGACGGACAGTCGATGAACCGGGAAGAATAGGTCACGTCCATCTGACCTAAGCGAGCCCGGATCACCGCCTCTGACCTCGGTTCTCGCATGGTGCCCAGGAGGGGTTCCATCATGCGAGAGTCGGGCGTGCGAATGCTGAAATCGGGCGTAGCATGCCCGCATGAGCATCGATACAGACACCTCCACTCCCGACATCAAACCCCGCTCCCGCGACGTCACCGACGGACTTGAGGCCACTGCTGCCCGCGGCATGCTGCGCGCGGTCGGCATGGGCGACGATGACTGGGTGAAGCCCCAGATCGCGATCGCCACCTCGTGGAACGAGATCACCCCCTGCAACATGTCCCTTCAGCGCCTCGGTCAGGCCTCCAAAGAGGGTGTCCACGAGGCCGGCGGCTTCCCACTGGAATTCGGCACCATCTCCGTCTCCGACGGCATCTCGATGGGACATGAGGGCATGCACTACTCGCTGGTCTCCCGCGAGGTCATCACCGACTCAGTGGAGACCGTGATGAGCGCCGAACGCCTCGACGGTTCGGTCCTCATGGCCGGCTGCGACAAGTCGATTCCAGGAATGCTCATGGCCTCGGCTCGCCTGGGTCTGTCCAGCGTCTTCCTGTACAACGGTTCGATCATGCCCGGAACCGCGAAGATGGAGGACGGCTCGGAGAAGGAAGTCACCCTCATCGATGCCTTCGAGGCCGTCGGCGCCTGCCGTGCCGGCACCATGTCCCAGAAGGACGTCGACGCCATCGAGCGCGCCGTCTGCCCCGGTGAGGGCGCCTGCGGCGGCATGTACACGGCGAACACCATGGCCTCTGCCGCCGAGGCCATGGGTATGTCCCTGCCCGGTTCGGCCGCCCCGCCGGCCATCCACCGCAACCGCACGATGTTCGCTCGCAAGTCCGGCGAGGCCGTGGTCAACCTGCTGCGGCAGGGCATCACGACGAAGGACATCATCACCCGCGAATCGCTGCACAATGCGATCGCCGTGGTCATGGCCTTCGGCGGATCGACCAACGCGGTGCTCCACCTGCTCGCGATCGCCCACGAAGCCGGCGTGGAGCTGCAGCTTGATGACTTCAACCGCATCGGTGACAAGGTTCCGCACCTGGGCAACGTCAAGCCCTTCGGTCAGTACGTGATGAACGATGTCTTCAAGATCGGCGGCGTTCCCGTGATCATGAAGGCTCTGCTCGATAACGGACTGCTCAATGGAGACTGCCTGACGGTGACCGGCAAGACGGTGGCCGAGAACCTCGAATCGATCAACCCGCCGGACCCCGATGGAAAGATCCTCCGCGCGCTCAACAACCCGATCCACGCCACCGGCGGGCTCACCGTCCTCCAGGGCTCGCTCGCACCCGAGGGTGCCGTGGTGAAGTCGGCCGGCTTCGACGCCGAGGTCTTCGAGGGCACCGCCCGGGTCTTCAACCAGGAGCAGCCGGCCATGGACGCCGTGCTGAACGGCGAGCTGAAGAAGGGCGACGTCGTCGTCATCCGCTACGAGGGCCCCAAGGGCGGACCCGGCATGCGTGAGATGCTCGCGATCACCGGTGCCATCAAGGGAGCGGGCATCGGCAAGGACGTCCTGCTGCTCACCGACGGTCGCTTCTCCGGCGGCTCGACGGGACTGTGCATCGGTCACATCGCCCCCGAGGCCGTCGACGGCGGGCCGATCGCGCTCGTCGAGAACGGGGACAAGATCACCGTCGACATCGCCGCTCGGTCGATCGAGCTCCACGTCGATGAGGATGTCCTGGCCGAACGTCGCAAGTCGTGGACGATCCCCGAGAACCACCGCCTCAAGGGCGTGCTGGGCAAGTACGCGAAGCTTGTGCAGTCGGCCTCGAAGGGTGCGGTCTGCTTCTGATCAATCCCCGTTCCACGCTCGTGTGAGGTTCCGAAAGCGGGGCTGAGCGAGCAGAGCAGAACCATCGCCGAGGCGGTGCAGACGAATGGTCTGCACCGCCTCGGCGATGGTGTGCCCGCGTGGTCGTGAGTTCGTGGTCAGGTGATCTTTCGACCTGACTTCCACAACGGTAGTTACCCTCGCGGCGTGAGCGCGTCGCGGATATAGGCGGCATCGTCACTGACAGGATCAGCAGCAGCGACGGTATGCCCGGCGATCGTGACTGTCGTCTCGATGATGGGCCTCAGCGTGGTGATGATCCTTTTCTTCGACCAGCCAGTCACAGCGTAGAGGTAACGCTCTACAGCCAACGCGGTAAACACGATCGTCAGATGCGCTTCGATCGCGTCCCTGGTGCGGTGGAAGATCGGGCGGGCCCTCAGGTCGGTCTTCGACATGCGAAACGACTGCTCGACATGCCAGAGCTCATGGTAATTCCCGATCACCTCGGCCGCGGCCATTGTGGCAGCGGGCAGATTCGTGAGATATCCCTTCCAACCAGCCAAGCTCATGGCCCGATCGTAGGCGTCCTCGTCAAAGGACTTCTTCGCGTCCTTGACGCGCACGAACCGAGTCTTCCGCGCCGGTTTGTCCCCATCGATGATCGCTACGGCCTTGTTGCGCTGCTGGGTCAGCGTCTGCCGGTCCCTGACGGCTCGTTTACGTCGAAACTGCCACACCGCCCGCCACGCGTCCGGATGCGACTCATCCGCCCATATGGGTTCGGCCCTCGTATTGACCCGCTCAGGATCCAGGCATTTTGCCCCGCGCGGAGTGATCGTATCGACGATTCGCCCGTCGTCGGTGGCCGTGCCTTCCCAATGGAAGTACGTGGCCAGGTCGCCTGGTGCTCGGGTCAGACGCGAACCGACGATGAACCGCAGACCAGCATCGTCGAGATCTTTTAGGTTCTTCGCCGAAAGCATTCCGGCGTCGGCGGCGATGACCATATCGGCGATCCCATGTCGGTCTTGGAACTGCTTCACGATCGGAATGATCGTGTGCGTCTCGGCTTTGTTGCCTTCGTAGCAGCCGATCTCTAACGGGAAGCCGTGGCGGTCGACGAGGAGCCCGACGACGATCTGCGGGTCGACTCGGCGCTCTTTGGAGTACCCGACTTTGCGGAGGTCGTCTTCCTTCTCTGCCTCGAAATATAATGTCGTGACGTCGTAGAGACACAGTGTCACACCGCCGGTTGACTCCGCGTACCTATAGCACTTCTCAGCGATTTGGTCGCGGTACTTCCTTCCGCGGGCACGGCCGACTGCGTTGAGTAGCGTGTTGCAGTGCGGCGGGTTCGCGCCGATCTCGTTGAGGACGCGGACGCTGTCGCGTTTCGACGTTGGCTCGACGAGACGCGCCAACACGAGTTGGAAGAACACGTCGTCATCAACGATGTCGAAACCGAGCCGCCGATAGGCCGTGTCGATGGTATCGATGAGCAGGCCAGAGCGCTTGGCGCCCAAAACCGCGGTGTGACCAACCGCTGCGGAGTCGACAGCATCGAAGTCCAGAACGCCTTGGCCGGGGTTGAGGAACTCGCGTGCTTCTTCCATCTTCACGGCCAGTTCTGCATCAGTTCGGGCCGAACCGATGTGCTTGACGATTTTGTACTGTCCGCCCGACTTGTCCACGATCTGCACAAGCGTGACTCCAGGCCTTCCAGGCACACGACGGACGAACGGGCTCATATCCTCATTCTAGGCGTCCTTGTAGTTACCCACGAGAGGTCAGTGCAGCCTACTGACCAGCGCAAACAGTTCGCGAAACAAGGAAATCACCCGAAATTGTGGAAGTCAGGTGTGAGGTTCCGAAAGCGGGGCTGAGCGAGCAGAGCAGAACCATCGCCGAGGCGGTGCAGACGAATGGTCTGCACCGCCTCGGCGATGGTGTGCCCGCGTGGTCGTGAGTTCGTGGTCAGGTGATCTTTCGACGGGCGCGGATCCTTCTGAGAGACCGTCGGACGGCACTGCAGTTACCGGAAAGTTACATCGGCGTGTCGCCCGAGATCATGCGGATTTCTCCTTGCCGACAACGTGAATACTGCAAGGGAAGTTTGTGTGACGGGTCACAGCGGGATATAGTGCAACTTACGTTCAGTCATTTATGAAGAACCATTGAGGGTTCGTGCATAAAGATTGATCTGGGCACCGCATATTCCAAAGGAACCTTGATTGCTGATGATTCACACCGCCTAACCGATCCGCAAAGAGATCTATACTCAGTTCCCAGGTCCCATGCACCATTCCGCTGCCCACGGTGAGGTTCGGTCGAGCTCCGTGTCGTAGTCGACACGATGGGCAAATACGTTCTTCGGCGGTTCGTCAACTACTTCGTCCTGGCGTTCATCGCCACGGTCACCGCCTACATCGTCTCCAGCTCGTTCATGGATCCGGCCTCCCGTTATCGCGGGCAGAATCCGCCCTTGTCCGAGGCCTCGATCCAGTCCATCCTCAATGGTCACGGCACGAATCCCGATGTCCCCATCCTCGAGAGGGCGTGGGACTGGCTGACCAAGATCTTCCTCCACGGCGACTTCGGCACGACGATTCACAATTCGCCGGTGCTCCAGGAGATCATCGTCCGTGCCGGGGTCAGCCTCAAGCTGCTGCTCATCGGCTCGATCCTCGGTGCACTCCTCGGCGTAGTCCTCGGTGTCTGGGGTGCGGTCAAACAATACAAGGCCTCCGACCAGACCGTGACCTATGCGTCGTATCTCACCATCGCCACCCCGACATTCGTCATCGGCGTGATCCTCATGATCCTGGCCACCGGTTTCAACAATATGGTCGGCACCACCCTCATCAGATTCTCCGGTGATTATTCGGCGAATATCGATCCTGGCTTCGTCCCGTGGTTCACTGACCAGTTATCGCACATGTTGCTTCCCACTCTGGCGCTCGTACTCATGGGGGCAGCGACATACTCCCGCTATCAGCGCTCGGTCATGCTTGACGTGCTCGCTTCGGACTTCATCCGCACCGCCAGATCCAAGGGCCGAACGCGCAAGACCGCGCTGATCAAACACGGTGTGCGCGTTGCGCTGATCCCGATGTCGACGTACTTCGCCTATGCGTTTGGCACTCTCGTCGCGGGCTCATCGATGCTCGAGGTGGTCTTCTCCTGGAACGGCATGGGCCAGTTCACCATCAACTCGATCCTGCAATCCGACATCAATGGAGCAACAGGCTCCGTCCTCTTCGTCGCAGTGCTCACACTCCTGGCTTCGACCCTGTCCGAAGTCCTCTATGCCGCACTCGACCCGAGAGTGAGGATCTGACATGGCCACAGACATCCCGATCTCCACCGAACCCGACACCGAGGAGGTGTCGAAGCGGTCGAAGCCGACATCCCGAACGATCCTCATCTGGCGTCGCCTGCGATCAACACCCCGCTTCTGGGTCGGAGGCATTCTGCTCGCCTTCTTCGTGCTCTTCGCGCTGTTCGGCAATACCATCAACATCTACTCTCCGACCGACCAGGACGTCTTCGCCCTCAACGAGGGCCCGAGCGCTCAGCACTGGTTCGGGACGAACACCATCGGCCAGGACATCTACGCCCAGACCGTGGTCGGTCTGCAGACCCGCTCCTGCCCGACGATGAGCCCTGGTCGCCACAGCACCACGAAGGCGAGCCAGCCGATGAGCCCTGGTCGCCACAGCACCACGAAGGCGAGCCAGCCGATGAGGAGCAGAGCAGGACCGAACCTGCCGACGGTGTCCCAGGCGCCGCGAACGAGAGCATCGCCGAGGAGGTAGGCGAGGAAAGCCCAGACGATGATGGTGATGACGGGGCCGCTGCGTTGTCTCAGGACGATGGGTGCACTCACCTACTCAGCCTATCGGCTCTACGATGGAGGCCACACGGATCCAGGAGGAACAGCATGCGCATCGTCGTACTCGATGACTATCAGCAGGTGGCCGCCGACTTCGCGGACTGGAGCGTCCTCGGTGCCGAGGTCGAGTTCGTGTCCCGTCCCATTGTCGACGACGAAGACCTGGTCGCGACGCTCACCGGCGCCGAGGCGGTCGTGGCGATGCGTGAGAGAACGGCGTTCACCGCCGGTCGGCTCTCCCGGTTGCCGGACCTGCGACTGCTCGTGACCACGGGGCGGGTCAACGCCTCGATCGATCTGGATGCGGCCCGAGCACAGGGGATCATCGTCTGCGGGACCGAGTCGACCACCTCGGCGACTCCCGAGCTGACCTGGGGTCTCATCCTCTCTGTCCTGCGCAGCATTCCCACCGAGGATGCCTCCGTGCGCAATGGTGGATGGCAGACCACGGTCGGGGGAGACCTCGACGGACACCGCCTCGGCGTGGTCGGTCTGGGGCGCCTCGGTGCAAAGGTGGCGCGCGTGGGTGCGGCCTTCGGAATGGACGTCGTGGCCTGGAGTCAGAACCTCGACGCGGATCGGGCCGAAGGCCTCGGCGTGCGAGCGGTGAGCAAGGAGGAGCTGTTCTCCACCGCCGACGTGGTCACCATCCACTACAAACTCAGCGAGCGCAGCCAGGGCCTGGTCTCGGCAAACGAGCTCGAGCTCATGAAGTCCGGCAGCATCCTCGTCAACACCTCCCGAGCGGGCCTCGTCGACACCGAAGCGCTCATCGAAGCCCTCGAGGCGGGACGGATCCGGGGCGCCGGACTCGACGTCCACGACCTCGAACCGCTGCCGTCCGACCACCGTCTGCGCAGCACCCCGCGGACCGTGCTGACTCCGCATCTGGGCTATGTCACCGAGGACACGTATCGGATCTTCTTCACCCAGGCGGTCGAAGACATCGCTGCGTGGACGGCGGGGGAGCCGATCCGCGTACTCACCTGAACGGCGAGGCCACGCACCAGAACCGTCAGCCCCGTCAGGCGCCGCTGCTGCACCCACCAGGCAACGACGAAGCCGCCGGAGAGTCGGAACTCTCCGGCGGCTTCGTGACTGTCGATCACCAGAACTGAACTCGCCTCGGCGGGCTCAGCTTATGCGCTCAGCCCATGTCACCAGTGCTCAGTTCACTTCGGCGGGATCGGCCGAGACGCGGCCGCCGTTCTCCAGCGCATCGATGGAGGCCACCTCGGCGTCGGTGAGTTCGAAGTCGAAGACATCGAAGTTCTGGGCCATGCGGTCACGGTTGTTCGACTTCGGGAAGACGATGTGACCCTTCTGCAGGTGCCAGCGGATGATGGCCTGCGCCCAGGACTTCTCGTGCGCGGAGGAGATCTCGCCGATGACGGTGGACGCGTAGTCGACCTTGCCCTGTCCGAGCGGGCCCCAGGCCTCGATCTTGATGTCGTGCTCGGCCAGCAGCGGACGGGTGTCGACCTGCTGGAACTGCGGGTGGACCTCGATCTGGTCGACGGCCGGGACGATGCCGGTGTCGAGGATTTCGGGCAGGAAACGGTAGTCGAAGTTCGACACACCGATCGACGTGGTCAGGCCCTGATCGCGGTAGCCGGGGAAGGCCTCCCAGGTCTCCACGGAGTTCTTGTTCTCCGGGGTCGGCCAGTGGATGAGGTAGAGGTCGACGTGGTCGAGGCCGAGCTTCTCGAGGCTCTCGCCCAGGGCCCGCCTCGACTCCTCGGCGCCGTGGCGGTCGTTCCAGAGCTTCGTGGTCACGAACAGTTCGTCACGGGCGATGCCGGACTTCGCGATCGCGCGGCCCACACCTTCCTCGTTGCCGTAGACGGCGGCGGTGTCGATGTGGCGGTAGCCGACCTCGAGGGCATCGGTGACGATGCGTTCGGTCTCATCGGGATCGACCTTGAACACGCCGAAGCCCAGCTGAGGGATGGTCTTGCCGTCGTTGAGGGTGAGTGTGGGAACGGTCATGGTGCCGCCTTTCATCACTGTGGTTGGAATGGTCCGCGGGGCGTCCGGTGGAACGTCGTCGCGGTCACGGGCACCCGCGGTCGGTGCCCCTGCGACTCTACAACGACGAACCCGGCCGCGAGCATTCCCGAGACCGATTCCGCCGTGAGCGATCATCGGAGACAGTCAAGGGAAAATCCATCGCCGAGGCGGCCCGCCGTTGAGCGGGTGATCCTGTGTGCCGAGGCTGGAACAGGTTAGACCCACCAAGACCGTGAGACGTTCGATAGGTTCGAAGCATGATGAGCAGACAGACCCGGTTCGGCGCGCGGGCCAGGGTCGGAGCGGTGATGATCGCTGCGGTTGCGCTGACCCTCGGCATCTCCGGCTGCACGGGCCCTGACCTCAGCGGCAGGGCTGACGACATCGGCGGAGTGCTGTCCGCGTCGCCGGGTGTCGAGGATGTCGAGACCTCGTATCAGAACGGGTTCGATTCCGGCAGATCGATCACCTACAGGGTGACGATGGACGCCGCGGCGAGTACTGCTGAGGCCACCGAGGTCGCCGCCGCACTCGACCGTGAGACGGGCGATGAATTCGACCGCTACACCCAGGACCTCAGTCTCCTCATGGCGGGCCGCATCATCGAGGTCAGCGATACCACGAACGGCGACATCATGGCCGCGAAGGTGCCGCGGCTTGCTGAGATGTCGACGGCCTTGTCCGTCGACGAGGTGAGTTGGAGCGAACAGGCGGATGATGTGGATTTCGATGACTCCTTGGAGATCAGCGACGCAGGCACGGACCCGTTCAGGACTCTCGACGCGGTGAGGGTGCAGTTCGGATCCGAAGAATTCCAACTGAGGACGAGGGAGACCTCCGGGGTCGACTGGTATGTGGCGTTCCCCTTCTCGGAGCAGGGGCAGGGGCGCCTGGAATCGGTGTTCGATCCTCTGCGCACGTCGATGAACCGACTTAACATCGATGGCGACCAGGTGTCGTCGTTTGTCGCGGTGGTCCCGGCCGGCCCCGATGAGGTCACTCGTCTCAGGGGAATCATCGACCGCATAGAGTCGACGACGACCAACCCTTGGAATTTCTCCTGGGCGGAAGGGGCGGACCCGACCGGCCCGTTCGACTCTTCGACCGGCGGAATCGTCAACGTCGGCGGATGTGAGTACGACGAGGACTCCGAGAGGCGGCTGACCCGGTCGGCTCAAACCATCCAGGATCAGCTCCGCGACACCTACGACACGTGCCTCTGAAGGGGCAGTCGGCCCGGGTCGGCCCGGTCAGCCCGCCGTTCAGCTCGTGAACAGGGCGTGGACGTCGCCGGTGAGCTTCCGACCGCCTAGCTCGGTGAGCTCGAGAACCACAGCCGAGCCGACCACCTCGGCGCCGAGGTCGCCCACCAGCGACTGTGCGGCGGTCAGCGTTCCGCCGGTGGCGAGGATGTCATCGACGAGGAGGACGCGCTCGCCCTCCTCCAGGACATCGGGTCCTTCGATCGTCGCGGTGCCGTACTCGAGGGAGTAGGAGACTGCGGCCGCGGGCTTCGGCAGCTTGCCCGCCTTGCGGATGGGAAGGATGCCCACTCCGGTCATCGCCGCGATGGTGCCGGCGAAGAGGAAGCCGCGGGCCTCGAGCCCGCCGACGATGTCGAACTGTCCGTCGAAGGGTTCGATGAGTGCCTCGGTGACGGCTCGCATCGCCGGGCCGTCGGCCAGCAGCGGGGAGATGTCGCGGAAGATCACTCCCGGTTCGGGGTAGTCGGGAATCGAGGTGATGAGGCTCTGCGCGCGGGCAAGATCGGATTGAGTCACGGAACAACGATACGCGACCGTCTTCCCGCGCTCATCGGCGAGGAGTATGGTCGAAGAATCACATACCGGACTCGACGAGGAGGCCGAGATGAACCGCACAGTGAAGGCGGTCGCTGTCGATCGGGCATTCGAATGTGTCCGACGGGAGCATTTCCTGCCGCAGGATCAGCGGGCGTGGGCGATTGCGGATGTGCCGCTCGACATCGGCTGGGGCCAGACGAATTCCCAACCGAGCACGGTCGCTGACATGCTCGACCTCCTCGCGCCGGAGTGCGGCGACTCGGTCCTCGACGTCGGTGCAGGGCCGGGGTGGACCGCGGCGCTGCTCGCCGTCATCGTAGGGCCCGAAGGGCGGATCATCGGAGTTGAGCGTCATGCGGAGCTGATCGCGCGGGCGCGGGGAGCCGTCGAGGATTCCTTCGCCGAGGCGGGTCTCGGGCCGGGCACGGAAGCTCAGTCTCCTGCGCCGGTCGAGTTCGTTCAGGCGCGTCCGGGTGTCCTCGGGGCGCCGGAGCGCGGGCCTTTCGACCGGATCCTCGTCTCCGCGGGTGCCGATCATCTGCCGGATGTTCTCATCGACCAGCTGGCCGTCGGGGGAGTGATGGTCATTCCTGTCGGCGAGGAGATGCTGCGCGTCGAACGGCGGGGAGAGGACATCGGAAGCGCCGAGGTGACCCGCCACGGCCGTTACCGCTTCGTCCCGCTCGTCGTCGAGTAGTGGGCGTCAGTCGTCTTCGTCCTGTTCGCGGAGCTTTCTCTTGAGCTTCCGGCGGCGGCCGATCCAGCCGCAGCAACTACCGACGATGAGGCCGCCGAAGATCCAGATGAGCGTGTCGGAGGTGTCGATCCTCGACTGATTTCGTTCCAGCTCGGTGAAACGGCAACAGCTCGGTGCAGGGGCCAAGCTGCTGCAGTTTGACCAAGCTGCTGAGGCCCGGCGAGTTTTGCCCTGACAGAGCCCGCCATCTTCTTAACGCATTATATTGTCGTTTGATGGCATTGGATGCATACTAATATAATGTATCAGGTTTTCGTGACGACTGAGCTTCGGCGCCTTGGGCTCTCAGACCGCGAGATTCGCGCAGCTGTTGGTTGCTGTCTGGAACGCATCGCCCGCGGCCGGTTCGCGGTGAAAGGCACATGTGCGGATCCTGGTCATGCGAAGATCTGGACCCCATTGGCCGACGGAGATGTCGATGAACTCGCCTGGCTGGGGGACAAGCGGGATGCCATCGAGCGCGTGAAGATATTGATCCGGACGCGGGCCGATCTCGTCAACCGGCGGGCGGAAGAGAATTCGGAAGCAAAGGGCGAAGTCTTCTCGCATCTCTCCGCCGCTCTGTTGTGGCAGCTGGAGGTGGTCGAGATTCCGCACTCGCGAGCAGAGGTCATCCGTTCCCACACCAGCGGCCGGTTCACTCACCTGATTGTTCGTCGAAGAGAGCTCTGCGATGAACATGTCGAGCTGCTCGGGGACACGACTGTCACCTCGAAGGCCCGCACTCTCATCGACACTGCTCGTGACTACGCTCTCGACGTCAGTCTTCCCATGCTCGATGATGCTCTGCGAAGGCAACTGGTGACGAAAGATCAGTTGAGGAAGGCTGTCGACACCTGTCATGAGAATCGATGTTGCCGGAGAGTCGAGACGGCACTCGGGTTAGCCGACGGTCATCGAGAATCACCGGGGGAATCCATAGTTGCGGTCCGCCTGTATGAAGTCGGCTTGAATGGCTTCGAACCCCAAGTTGAGATCTTCGATGAAAACGGCTTCTTCGTGGCGAGGACTGACTTCACTCACCGTGACTCGAAGACGATCATCGAGTTCGACGGCCGAGCCAAGTACACGCTCGATGGTCGTGACCATCGGCGAGAGTTCGACCGTGAACGAGAACGCGAGCGGCGCCTGCGGGCATTGGGCTATCACGTCATCCGAGTGTTCTGGAAGGATCTGTGGCGGCGGCAGACGTTCACTGACATCGAGCGGATCGTAAGGAGCCGAACGCAGCGGCGCGCAACAGGTAGCTGAGTGCGGTTCGTACTTCCAGCTCGGTGAAACTGCAGCAGCTCGGCGCAGGGACCAAGCTGCTGCAGTTTGACCAAGCTGGCACCGACGGGGCGCCAGTAGGAACTGCCCGCATCGGCCACACGAGAGCTACACGAGCGAATCGCGCCATGCCTGATGCAGCTGCGCGAACTTGCCGGTGCCGGAGATGAGCTCGTCCGGTGTTCCATCCTCGATGATCCGCCCGGAATCCATGACCAGGACCCGGTCGGCGATCTCGACGGTCGAGAGCCGGTGGGCGATGATGATCGCCGTCCGCCCCTCGAGCACCGTCGCGAGCGCATCCTGGACGAGACGTTCGGACGGGATGTCGAGGTGGGCGGTCGCCTCGTCGAGCACGACGATGTCCGGGTCGGCGAGGAACACTCGTGCGAACGACACGAGCTGTCGCTGCCCCGAGCTCAGCCGCCCGCCGCGCTTCTTCACATCAGTCTCATACCCGTCGGGCAGCCGGCGGATGTATCCGTCGAGGCCGACGGCGCGAGCTGCGGCGACGACCGCCTCGTCGCTGGCACTCGGATTGCCGATGCGGATGTTGTCGGCGATCGTGCCTGCGAAGAGGAACGACTCCTGGGTGACCATGACCACCGACGAGCGCAGCTCCGCATCCTCAAGATCACGCAGATCCACCCCGTCGATGGCGACGTGCCCCCCGCTCGGATCGTAGAAGCGGGTGACGAGCTTGACCAGCGTCGACTTTCCGGCGCCGGTGGCGCCGACAAGGGCGACGATCTCTCCGGCAGGAACATGCAGATCGAAGCGGGGGAGCACATCGGGTCCGTCAGCGTAGGCGAACCGGACGCCGGCCAGATCGAGTGAGCGCCCCGATCCTGTGTCGCCGGCCGACGAATCCGCTGGCGCCTCCGCTGGCGCCCCCGCCGACGCCCCTGCCGGCGCGCCCGGCTCCGGAGCACCTCCGGCACCAGCCGACCCCGACCGTACGGGCAGATGAGCAGGCTGGCCCGGTTCGGCCACTGCGGGTTCCGCGTCGAGGACCGCGGCGATCTTCTCCAACGCCGCCGAGGCGGACTGATAGAGGTTGAACGACTGGACGAGTTCGTCGAGCGGACCGTAGAACCGCCGCAGATAGAGGATGAACGCGGCGAGCACGCCGACCTGCGTCCAGTCCTCGATGACCAGCCACGCGCCGACGACGATGATGACCGTCTGCGTGATGTTGCCGACCAGCCGCGTGGAGCCCGCGAACCAGGCGACTCCGCGCAGCGCATCGGTGTTTGCATCCCGATACTGGATGTCCTCATCGCTCAGCGTCGAGCGCCGGTCGGGCTGCCGGCGGTACGCCTGGACGGCGCGGATCCCGCCCATCGTCTCGACGAAGTGGACGATGACCTTCGCGATCGAGGTGCGCGTGCGCCGGTAGGCACTGCGCTGCGAGGAGTGTGCGGACTTCGTGATGAAGAACAGCGGAACGAATCCGGCGAAGACGACGAGCGCCAAGGGCACGTCGAGCCAGACCAGCGTGATCGCGATGAAGAGCATCTGGAGCACGGCCAGCGCCGTGTCGAAGAGCGAATACGACAGGAACTGCTGCACCGACTCCATGTCCGAGGTCTGCCGCGACACCAGCCGGCCCGAGGTCGACTTCTCGTGATAGCCGAGATCGAGCCGCTGGACGTGCGCAAACACCCGCGAACGCAGCGAGAAGAGGATCTTCTGTGCCGTGATCCCCACGAGCCTCGTCGAGGTGAACGCGAGCACCGCCGAGGCCACCGCGGCGGCGATGAACAGCCCCACCGCAGTGAAGAGCGGCCCGGTGTCACCGTCGACCGCCCGCGGAATCCCCTCATCGAGGGCCCGGGCGATGAACACCGGGCCGATGACGAGGGCACCGGCCGTGAGCACGACGATGACGAGCAGGAAGATCGCCATCGCCCGATGCGGTCGCACCAGCGACCACAGCAGCGCCCGTGCCTTCTTCGCGATGTCCGGCGGCAGCTGCTCGACCTCGTCGTCCCGATCGAGTCGCGGCATGCTCATGAGCGTCCCCCTTCCAGCCCTGTTGCGTTCGTTTCCCGCGCCGAGGTGGCCGACCCCTGACCTGCCGCGCTGGCTACCTGCGCCGAGGCGGCCGATCCCGGGTCTGCCGCGCTGGCTCCCATGAGCTCCCGATAGAGCGGGGAGGACTCGAGGAGCTCCTCGTGCGTGCCCTGAGCGACGATGCGGCCCTCATCGAGGACCGCGACGACGTCGGCCAAGGCGGCGGTCGACGGGCGGTGGGCGATGATGAGCGTCGTCGAATCCGGCAGGATCTCCCTCAGCGCTCGCTGCACCCGATCCTCGGTGTCGACGTCGACGGCCGAGAGCGGATCGTCGAGGACGAGGATCCGCGGCTTGCCGATGACGGCACGGGCGAGTGCGAGTCGCTGCCTCTGCCCGCCGGACAGCGACAGCCCCTGATCGCCGACCTGGGTGTCGAGGCCTTCGGGCAGCCGTGCGACGAAGTCCGCGGCGGCACTGATCTGCAGGGCCTGCCAGATCTCGTCTTCGCTCGACCCGGGCGAGCCCATGACGACGTTGTCCGCGACCGATGCCGAGAACAGGATGGGATCCTCGAAGGAGACCGAGACGAGGTGGCGCAGCTCGTTGACCGGCAGATCGCGGATGTCGATGCCGTCGATGCGCACGGCGCCGTCCGTGACGTCCTGGAGTCGGGGGACCAGTGAGGCGAGCGTCGTCTTGCCCGAACCCGTGGCCCCGACCAGGGCGAGCGTCTGCCCGGGGTCGATCCGCAGATCGAGGCCGGTCAGCGTCAGCCGATCGGTGTCGGCGAAGTGGAAGGAGACATCGTCGAAGCTCAGCTCACCGCGGTACTTCCCGACATCGGGGTCATCGTCGATGCCGCCGCCGGAGTCCGTGATGTCGTGGCGGATGTCGATGACTTCCCAGTAGCGCCCGGCCGCCGTGAGTGCCATGAGCGCATCGGCGAGCAGGAACCCGAGCATCTCGATGGGCATCCGCATGACCATCGAGACGGTCACGCCGGCCACGACCGTGCCGATCGTCGTCCACCCGGCGACGACGCCCCACGTGCCGACGCCGACGATTGCCACCTGGGCGAGGGTGGGCAGGAGGATGAGCACGCTCCAGAACCACGAGTCGAGCTTCGCCTTGCGGATCTCGAGGTCCTTGAACTTAGTCGACAGCAGCCCGAAGCGCTCAGCGGCCCAGGGGGAGCGGCCGAAGGACTTGAGGATCCGGATGCCCTGGATGGATTCCTCTACATTGGTGGCGATCTCGCCGACCGCGTCCTGCGAAGCGCGGGAGGCCAGTCGGTATCGACGTTCGAAGATCGCCACCGCGACGATCGTCGGCACCGCCATGACGATCATGATGAGCCCGAATGCCGGCTGCAGGGCGACGAGGATGATCGTGCCGATGACGATGACGATCGGAGTCGAGAGCAGGAACGGCAGGCCGAAGGCGAAGAACCGTCGCAGCTGGGAGAGGTCATTCGTGGCGCGCGAGAGCAGCTGGCCGGACTCCCATGAATCGTGGACGGCCACCGAGGTGTACTGGAGTCGGTCGAACAGGCGCGCTCGCCAGCGGATCTCCCATTCGGAGACGACAGGAGCGACGATCATCCTCCGCGCCCACATCGCGACCGCCTCGCCGATGCCGATGAGGAGAACGGCGAGCACGGGCAGCCAGAGCGCCTGCAGGTCGCGGTGGGCGATCGGGCCGTCGATGATGTGACCGGTGATGATGGGGACGATGAGCTGAATGCCGTTGGCCAGCAGAGTGAGGACGAGTACGAGGACGTACACGCCGATGCGGGAGCGGAGATCGGGCCAGAACCGAAGGAGGGGACGCACGATAAACAAGCCTAGTCCTGGGGTGTGACACAATCCACGGATCCGGCAATCGGGCTTCCCGTTTCTCTCACCGCTGAATCCCGCGCATGGTGCGGATGTGTGCCGGACCACCTCGCGGATGTGGGCCGGGCCACCTCGGTGCTGGTCTCACCTGACAAGTCTCAATGATCCCATAATTCGAGACAATGGATTGCGAGGTTTGACACTCCCGACCGCCGCGGTGAACTATTGAGCCATGAACAACCTTCTTGTCGTCGTTATTCACCAGCGCGCGGATCTTCCGTAGCCTGTCAGACGACACGTTCCGCGCGCCCCTACCGAAACCGGAGGGGCGTTTTTCATGTGAAGACGAGAAGGACACCTAGGAAGGATAGGAATCGATGGCAGCCAAGCCCTCGACCGCGAAGGACACGGGGAATCAACCCGCGGCCACGCCGGTCACCGCCACACCGTCCAGTATTCGTCGCGCAGCCGGCCCCGACGTCCTCACGGGAGCCCAGGCGATCGTCCGCAGCCTCGAGAAGCTCGAGGTCGACACGGTGTTCGGGCTTCCCGGCGGGACCATCCTTCCCACCTACGACCCGCTGTTCGAGACCGACAAGATCCGGCACATCCTCGTCCGCCACGAACAGGGAGCCGGTCACGCCGCCGAAGGCTATGCGGCCTCTTCCGGCAAGCTCGGTGTGTGCATCGCGACCTCCGGACCCGGCGCGACGAACCTCATCACGGCACTCGCCGACGCACACATGGACTCGGTGCCGATGCTCGCGATCACCGGTCAGCAGGCCTCGGGCCTGCTCGGCACCGACGCCTTCCAAGAGGCCGACATCGTGGGCATGACGATGCCGGTGACCAAGCACAGCTTCCTCGTCACGAAGGCCGAGGACATCCCCGCCGCCCTTATCAACGCCCACCACATCGCGACCACGGGCCGTCCCGGTCCCGTGCTCGTCGACATCACGAAGGACGCGCAGACGGGCACCGCGCCGTTCGTGTGGCCCGAGGAGCCGGTGCTGCCCGGCTACCGCCCCGTCCTCAAACCGCATGCCAAGCAGATCCGTGAGGCCGCACGGCTGATCTCCGAGGCTGCCCGGCCGGTGTTCTACATCGGCGGCGGCGTCATCCGCTCCGAGGCCGAGAAGGAGCTGCTGCGTCTGGCCGAGGCGACGAACATCCCCGTGGCCACGACCCTGATGGCCCGCGGCGCGTTCCCCGATTCGCATCGACTGCATCTGGGCATGCCCGGAATGCACGGCAGCGTGCCCGCCGTGACCGCGTTCCAGAAGTCCGATCTGCTCATCGCGATCGGTGCCCGCTTCGATGACCGCGTCACCGGCAAGCTCGATTCTTTCGCCCCCGACGCGCAGGTGATCCACGCCGACATCGACCCGGCCGAGATCGGGAAGAACCGTGAGGTCGACGTCGCCATCGTCGGCGATGCACGTGAGGTGCTCGCCGAGATGCTGAACGAGCTGCGCGGTAAGTTCCCCAAGGCCCTCGAACGTCAGCGCGAGCCGTGGTGGCGCTTCCTCAATCGACTCAAGCAGACCTACCCGCTCGGCTATGACCGGCACGGCGAGCTCTGCGATCCGCAGTACGTGATCTCGCGGATCTCCGCGCTCACCGGCCCCGAGGCGGTCTACGCCGCCGGCGTCGGCCAGCATCAGATGTGGGCGGCACAGTTCGTCGAGTTCGAGCGTCCGAAGTCCTGGCTGAACTCCGGCGGACTCGGCACCATGGGCTACTCCGTCCCGGCGGCGATGGGCGCGAAGGTCGCCCAGCCCGACCGCGTCGTGTGGGCCATTGACGGCGACGGCTGCTTCCAGATGACGAACCAGGAGCTCGCGACCTGTGCGCTCAACAACATTCCGATCAAGGTCGCGATCATCAACAACTCGTCCCTGGGTATGGTCCGCCAGTGGCAGACCTTGTTCTACGACGGCCGGTACTCCAACACCGACCTCAACACCGGACACGAGACGATCCGCATCCCGGACTTCGTCAAGCTCGCCGAAGCCTACGGCTGTGAGGCGCTGCGCGTCGATCGCAACGACGATGTCGATGCGGCGATCGAGAAGGCGCTGTCGATCAACGACCGTCCGGTCGTCCTCGACTTCACGGTCCCGCCGGATGCGATGGTGTGGCCGATGGTCGCGGCAGGCGTGTCGAACGACGAGATCGAATACGCCCGCGGCATCCGCCCCGAATTCGACGGGGAGGGCGAAGAGGAGGCCGAGGCGGCGATCGCCGAGGCTGACGCGGATGAAGACGGCACGGTGCGTTCCGTGGCTCAGATCGAAGGAGGCCTGGAATGAACAACCGGCACACACTCTCAGTCCTGGTCGAAAACAAGCCCGGTGTGCTCACCCGCTTCACCGGGCTCATCGCCCGCCGCGGTTTCAACATCCACAGCCTCGCCGTGGGCGTGACCGAATACGACGAACTCTCCCGCATCACCGTCGTCGTCGACGTCAACGACGTGCCGCTGGAGCAGGTGACGAAGCAGCTGAACAAGCTCGTCAACGTCATCAAGATCGTCGAGCTCGAGCCCGAGACCTCGGTGCGACGGGCGCACATCATCTACAAGGTCAAGGCGAATGCGGCGACCAGACCGCAGGTCGCCTCGGCGGTGGAGATGTTCCGCGCGAAGATCGTCGACGTCGGCCCGGACTCGGTGAGCATCGAAGCCACCGGAGAGCTCGGCAAGGTCGATGCTCTCCGCGAGGTCCTCGAGCCCTTCGGGATCAAGGAGATCGTGCAGTCGGGCACCGTGGCCATCGGCCGCGGGGCGAAATCGATCACCGACCGCGCCCTGCGCGGCTGACCGACCGCGCACTGCGGGGATGGACGTCTGCACCCTGCGCGGCTGACCATCCCCGCGCGGCGGTGCCCATCGTTCCGGTGCCCCGCGCGGCACCGGAACGGCGGGCCGCCTCGGCGAAGGATTTCGCGTTCCAACCCATGGAACGCGTGAGATCTCAATAAGTGAACAGCAGTACCGAACTGTGAAACAATGGGGGCATCACCCCGAACTCATAAGGAGCAAGAACTATGGCAGCAGAACGCTATTACGACGACGATGCCGACCTGTCCGTCATCCAGGGCACGAAGGTCGCCGTCATCGGCTACGGCAGCCAGGGCCACGCCCACTCGCTGAGCCTGCGCGACTCGGGCGCCGAGGTCCGCATCGGGCTCAAGGAAGGTTCGTCCAGCCGCGACAAGGCCGCTGCCGAGGGCCTCGAGGTCGGCACCCCCGCCGAGGTGTCCGAATGGGCCGACCTCGTCGTCATCCTCGCCCCGGACCAGGTTCAGGCCGAGATCTACAACGCGGAGATCGCTCCGAACCTCAAGCCCGGCAACGCTCTGCTGTTCGCCCACGGCTTCAACATCCGCTTCGACTACATCCAGCCTCCCGAGGGCGTCGACGTCATCATGGTCGCACCCAAGGGACCCGGACACGTCGTCCGCCGTGAGTTCGTCGACGGACGCGGCGTGCCCGTCCTCGTGGCCGTCGAGGCCGACGCCACGGGCAAGGCCTGGGACCTCGTGCTCTCCTACGCCAAGGGAATCGGCGGCCTGCGCGCCGGCGGCATCAAGACGACCTTCACCGAGGAGACCGAATCGGACCTCTTCGGCGAGCAGACCGTCCTCTGCGGCGGCACCTCCCACCTCGTGCAGTACGGTTTCGAGGTCCTCACCGAGGCCGGCTACCAGCCGGAGATCGCCTACTTCGAGGTCCTCCACGAGCTCAAGCTCATCGTCGACCTCATGGTCGAGGGCGGCATCGCCAAGCAGCGCTGGTCGATCTCGGACACCGCTGAGTACGGCGACTACGTCTCCGGACCCCGCGTCATCACCCCTGACGTGAAGAAGAACATGGAAGCCGTCCTCGCCGACATCCAGAACGGCAAGTTCGCCGAACGCTTCATGAACGATCAGAAGAACGGCGCGGCCGAGTTCAAGGAGCTGCGCTCGAAGGAAGAGACCCACCCGATCGAGTCGACTGGCCGCGAGCTGCGCAAGATGTTCGCCTGGCTCAAGGACAGCGACGACGACTACACCGAGGGCACTGCCGCTCGCTGAGTCTCACTCTCACCTTCGCCGAGGTTGTGCGTCTGATCCGTCCGACGTCGGCCTCGCACAGGGCAGCCGTGGAGGCTGTGCGAGGATGAACGAGCCCCGGACACCTGATGGTGTCCGGGGCTCGTTCGCGTTCGGAAAGACGGGGACACGCCTCGCCGAGGCGGTCGATCCCTACGCTGCGAGCCGGGCCGTCCGTCTCGCCGCCTGGACCTTCGGGTCGGGGACCGGCGCGGACTCGATGAGCTCACGCGTGTAGGCCCGTTGCGGGTCGGTGAGCACCTGCCGGCTCGGACCCTGTTCGACGATCGCTCCGTCCTTGAGGACGACGACCTGGGAGGCGAGCTGTTCGACGACGGCGAGGTCGTGGCTGATGAACAGGCAGGCGAACTCGTGTGCTTCGTGCAGCTCGGAGAGCAGTCGGAGCACTCCCTGCTGGACGGAGACGTCGAGCGCTGAGGTCGGTTCGTCGGCGATGAGGAGCGTGGGGTCGAGAGCCAGTGCGCGGGCGATCGCGACTCGCTGCCGCTGCCCGCCCGAGAGTTCGTGCGGATAGCGTTCCGCGAAGTCGGCGGGCAGGCGGACGTCGTCAAGCAGGCTGCGCACCCGGGCCGTCGTCTCCTTCGGACTGAGGTCACGGTGGACGCGCAGCGGTTCGGCGATCTGCGTGCCCACGGACCGGCGTGGGTTGAGCGAACCCCGAGGGTCCTGGAAGACAACGCCGATGTTCGCGCGGCGTCGACGCTGCCGGCGATTCGGTCGCGTGGTCACTGCCTCACCGGCGACGAACGCCTCGCCCGAGGCAAGGGCCTGACCGCCGGTGAGGGCATTCGCGATCGTCGACTTCCCCGAACCGGATTCTCCGACGAGGCCCATGATCGTCCCGGCCGGAACGACGAGCGAGACGTCGTCGAGGGCGCGGAGCTCGCCTCCGGGAGTGCGATGGACGACGCTCGCCGAGCGCAGCTCGGCGGCCGCAGCCGCAGGCGGGGTCTCGGCGGCGGAGGTCGCGGGGGAAGTGGCCGCAGCGGGCTGCTGGGTCGAGGCGGGGCGCGCGTCGGGGGAGTGCTCGACGGCAGGCACCTCGGCAGAGTCCGCGACGACAGCAGAGCTCCCGACGACAGCGCTGAGCCTCGGCACCGCGGCCAGCAGCTCCTTCGTGTAGGGATGGGCCGGAGCGGCGAAGATCGCCTCGGCCTCACCGGTTTCGACGATGCTGCCGTCCTTCATCACGGCCACGCGATCGGCGACATCGGCGACGACGCCCATATCGTGGGTGATGAGGAGGACGGCCTGCCCCTCGTCGGCCTGCCGGCGGAGCAGGTCGAGGATCCCGGTCTGCACCGTGACGTCGAGGGCCGTCGTCGGTTCGTCGGCGAAGAGGACCTGCGGTGCGTTGATCGTCGCCAGCGCGATCATCGCCCGCTGCAGCTGTCCGCCGGAGAGTTCGTGCGGATAGGCCCGCATGATCCGGTCCGGTTCGGGCAGACCGACCTTGCGCAGCTGAGCGGCGACGCGATCGCCGGTCGGCGCGCGGCTGCCGGACTCAGCCTTGGTGTCGGACCGTGCCTGAGCTCCGGCCCCGGCAGTCCTTCCGGCGTCCTTCGCATGGGCACGGACCGCCTCGGCGATCTGGGATCCGACGCGGAACATCGGATTGAACGCACCCATCGGCTCCTGGAACACGACGCCGATGCGTTCGCCGCGGATCGGCCGCAGCTGGTCCGCATCGAGACCGACGAGGTCGACATCAGCGCTCAGCCCATCCGACTGCCCGACCGACCCCGACTGCCCGGCCCCTCCCGCATCCGAACCACCGTGGAGGATCACGGACCCGGTCTGGCTCGCCCCCGGCACGAGGCCGAGCGCGGCCAGCGCGGTCACCGATTTGCCCGAACCGGACTCGCCGACGAGGGCGAGGACCGAGCCCGGGACGAGGTCGAAGGAGACGTCCCGGGTGATCTCACGCGCGCCGAAGGACACCGAATGTCCCTCGTAGCGCAGTGCCACTGCGATCTCTGCCATCGACGCTCAGCCCTTCAGCGAAGCCTTGAAGTACACGGGGTAGGCCGGGAAGTCGCCGATGACGAAGTTCTCGACATTCGAACCGTGCAGGAACGAGTTCTTCGTGTAGATGAGCGGAACGATCGGCGCATCCTCCATGATCGTCTTGTCGGCCTCGGCCCACACCTTCTGCGCTTCGGCAGGATCGACGGTCTCAGTGGCCTTCGTGATGAGAGCGTCGACGTCCTTGTTCTCATACCGCGAGAGGTTGAAGTTGCCGTTGCCGATCTGCGAGGAGTCGAAGAGCGGCTGGATGTTGCCGTTGGCCGAAGGGAAGTCCGGCTGCCAGGATCCGAGCACGAGGTCGTAATCGGGTTTGTTCGCCGTGGCATCGGCCGAATACGTGTTCGTGTCGACGGACTTGATGGTCGTCTTGATGTCGACGCGGGCCAGCGCCTCCTGGATCGCCTCGGCCTGAGCCACCGAGGTCGCATCGTTCTTCACCAGCAGCTTGAGTGTGCCGAGCTTCTCACCCGACTCCTTGAGCAGGGACTTCGCCTTCTCGACGTCGCCGCCCGGATCGGCCTTGTACAGGTCGTAGTCCTGCCGTCCGGGGATTCCCGGAGTGATGAGCGTCGAGGCGTAGTCGCCGGCGATCTCGCCGCCGCCGGCGATGCGGTACGTGTTCTTGTCGACGGCATAGTTGATGGCCTGCCGGACCTTGACGTCGTCGAGGCCCTTCGACTCGTTGTTCATCGCGAGGTAGGCAAGCGCCCCCGGCCCCGAGGTGACCAGTCGTGACTTCGCATTCGCATCGTTCTGCACCTGTGCGAGCTGGGAGGCGGGCACGAAGCTTGCGGAGAAGCCGTTCTTCGCGTCCCCGGAGTCGGAGATGAGTGCCTGCGAGGTCACCGACGCATCCTGCCCCAGCTTGAACACGACCTCGTCGGGTCCGGCCGTGCGCACGGGATCGGTGTCCTCGTCCCACTCGTCATTGCGGGTGAGCACCGCCTCGGCGCCGGACTTGTTCGACTCGACCTTGTACGGGCCCGAGGCGACGGGATCCTGACCGTACTTGCCGGGGTCGTCGGAGTCCTTCGGCACGGGCGAGAACGCGGGCATCGAGGCGATCCACGGGAAGTCGCCGAACGCGGAGTTGAGGTGGAAGACGATGGTCTTCTCATCGGGGGTCTCGATCGAGTCGAGCTCCTTGCCCGTGAACGGGCCCTTGTAATCCGATCCGCCGACGAGCACCGACTTGTGGTAGCTCAGGCCGCCGGAGAGCTCAGTCGAGAAGGAGCGTTCGAGACCGTACTTGATATCGGCGGTCGTGATCGGCTTGCCGTTCTCGTACTTCAGACCGTCCCTGAGCGTGAACGTCCACGTCTTGCCGTCGTCGCTGGCCTTGCCCGTATCGGTGGCCAGGTCGGGCACGACCTTCGCCTCCTTGCCGGGCTGGATGTCCCACGTGGTCAGACGGCGGAGGACGAGCCCGAGCGAGGTGATCGCCAACCCCTGGCTCTTGCCCGGATCGAAATCGATGTCGGGGTCCTCGCTGAAAATGCTCAGCGTCCCGCCCTTGTGAGTCTCACCGAGCGTGTCGGACTGCGAATCGTCGTTCAATTCGGGGTTCGCATTGCATCCGGTGAGGACGAGGCCGAGGGCGAGGGTGGCCGCGACGAGCGCTGATCTCTTCATGGTTTCCTTCTCAACTGAGGTGTGGCAGAGGTTGATGGGGTGAGACTGCGGGCGGTGTCTCATCGACTCGCCCGGATTCTCGGGTCGAGGAGCGAATAGCTGAGGTCGGCGAGCAGATTCGCGATGATGACGATGGCTGCGGCGAAGAGGGTGACCCCGACGATGACCTGGATGTCGAGGCTGGAGACGGCCTCGAGCAGCAGGGTGCCGACGCCGCCGAGGGCGAAGACCTTCTCCGTGATCACGGCCCCGCCCAAGAGTCCGCCGACGTCGATGGCGAACAGCGTGGTCAGCGGCACGACGAGGTTGCGCAGCCCGTGTTTGCCGATGACGACGGTCTCGGACAGTCCCTTCGCCCGGGCCGTGCGGATGTAGTCCTGGCCGAGCACCTCGAGCATCTGCCCGCGGGTGAGTCGTGCGTAGATCGCACCGTTGGCGATCGCGAGCACGACCCACGGCAGGATGAGGTGGAAGGCCCACATCGCCGGGTTCTCGGTCAGGGGGATGTAGCCGCCGATCGGCAGCACGTTGAGGGTGAACCCGAAGAGGAGGACGCCGAGGAGGCCGAGCAGATAGGTCGGTGCGGAGATCCCCGTGATCGCCGCCCCCATCACCGCGCTGTCGGTGAAGGTGCCCCGTCTGAGTGAGGTGATGAGACCGGCGGCGATGCCGCCGACGGCCCAGAGCACGGCGGCGCCGAGAGTCAGGGACAGGGTGATGGGCAGGCGGGAGACGATGAGGTCGGTGACCGATTCGCGCAGCCGGAACGAGTATCCGAAGCATGGGGCGTCGCAGTGGATCGCCGCGGCTCCCGAACCGAAGGTGCGGCCGGTGACGATGCCGCCGAGGAAGTCGAAGAGCTGCTTCCACCAGGCCTGATCGACGCCGAGGTAGCGCTCCACCTCGGCGAGCCTGTCCGAAGAGCACGGCTTTCCGCATGAGTACTGGGCCGGATTCGAAGGCATGAGGTAGAAGATCGCGAAGCATGCGGCCGCGATGATGAGGAGAACGAGAATCGCACCGATCGTGCGGGAGGCGATGAATTTCGCTCGGTTCACGACTGGCCTCCTGCGCTCATCGGATCGGCTGCCGCCGCGTTCTCATTCCCGTGCTCTGCAGGGTCGAGGGCGTCGCGCAGTCCGTCTCCGAACATGTTGAACCCGAGCGTGACGAGGAACAGCGCCATGCCGGGGACGATGAGGTACATGGGGTCGACCTGGACCCAGCTGATCGCATCGGAGATCGACCGTCCCCACGAGGGGGTGGGCGGGTTGACGCCGACCCCGAGGAAGGACAGGGCCGCCTCGGCGCCGATCTTGCCCGGAATCGACACCGTCGTGAACACGATGACGGTGGCAAGGATGTTCGGGGCGATCTCGCGGACGATGATGCGGCCGCTGCCCGTGCCTTGGGCGGCCGCGGCGCGGACGAATCCGCGTTCGCGCAGGGACAGGGTCTCGCTGCGGATGACGCGGGCGATGGACGGCCAGCCGAAGAGTCCGATGACGAGGATGAGCAGCAGCGGGCGGGGGAAGCTCGCGGGAACCGTGGCGGACAGGGCGATGGCGAAGATGAGGAAGGGGAAGCCGAAGATGATGTCGGTCAGCCGCGAGAGCAGGCGGTCGGCGATGCCGCCGTAGAATCCGGCGACCAGTCCCACTGCGACGCCGACGGCCACGGACACGACCGTTGCGGCCAATCCGATGAGCAGCGACACCTGGGCGCCGTAGGACACGATGGCGAACAGATCGCGCCCGGTGCGGGGCTCGACGCCGAACCAGTGCTGCGGACTGACGCCGCCGAGGTGGCCCGCTGGTGACGTGTCGGGACCGAGCAGATCCGGATTGTAGGCGTAGGGACTGTTGCCGGTGATCGCGGAGAAGACCGGGGCGAGGACGGCGAGTGCGATGAAGAGGACGACGAGTCCGAGCCCGATCATCGCCGGGCGGGAACGTCGCAGCCGGGACCAGACGGTGTCCGAGCGACGGCTCGGCTCTGGTGGGTCTTCAGGCACGCCAGGGGTCCTTCGATTCATGGTCGCGGATAGTTTGCTGGAGTTCGGGATCGCCGAACTGCTCAACAATTATGCGCCTGACTGTCGCCTGGGCAAAGTTTGGGGAGCCTCTGTGACGCGGCAGACAGGGGTGCGGCGACCTGTTTTCGTCGAGCCGCAGCAGTCGAGGATGGGCGCGGGAAGTGATCTGGACTACTGTGGATGTGTGACGAATTACAGATTCGAAGACTTCAAGCCCACCATCGACGAGTCCACGGGAGAACCGGACGAGCGCACGAAGGGGTATTTCGCCTCGACGAGCGTGGGCTTCCACGACGCCCGGTCCACCGATGCAGCCCTGAAGGGCCGCGTCGAGCGGGCGATCGCCGATGGACGCAACCTCACGGCCGTCTACGCCGATCAGGAATACGATCATGGGCTCGACTCGTCCATCCCGGTGGCGACGTTCGCGTGGTTCGAGAAGCTCGTCAACGTCGGCGGGGGACGCCTCGTGCCCGGGCACCTCATCACCTGGATCACGGTGCGCCCGACGCATCGTCGGCGTGGTCTGCTGCGGTCGATGATGACCACGGACCTCGCCGAGGCGAAGGCGAACGGCTACCCGTTCGCCGCACTCACCGCCACCGAGGGCGGGATCTATTCGCGGTTCGGCTTCGGAGTGGCCACGTGGTCGCACTCGATCGAGGTCGATACTTCGCCCGGATTCAAGATGGTCCGCGAACCCGACCGACGCGTCGAGATGTGCCTGCCCAGTGAGCTGCGGGAGCTGGCTCCAGAGATCTACGACCGGTTCATGCGCACCTCGCCCGGAGCGATGCAGCGACAGCAGACCTACATCGAGCGCGCCACCGGGGCGCTCAACACCGAGACCGGTGAGGAGGACCGCGGCGTCCGCGCGGCTCTGCACTTCGATGAGCAGGGTGAGCCCGACGGCTACGTGTCCTACAAGTTCGCCGGCTGGTCGAAGACCCCGCCGACGGTCGACCTCATCGACTTCGTCGCCGTGACCGATGCCGCGTACGCCTCCCTGTGGTCGTTCCTCGCCGCCATCGACTTGTCCACACGGGTGACTTTCGGCGAATCCGCCGAATACTCCCCGCTGCCATGGCTGCTCACCGATTCCCGGCGAGTGAAGACCGTGGCCACCGAGGACAACATCTGGATCCGCATCCTCGACGTCAAGGCCGCCCTCGAAGCCCGGCCCTGGTACGTGCCGGGGACGCTGACGATCGACATCGACGACTCCCTCGACCTCGCCGGAGGCCGGTTCACGATCACCTCGGACGGTGAGAGCGCCGAGGTGACCCCCGCGTCCGAATCGACGCCGGCAGATCTGGGGCTCGGCATCGCCGAGCTCGGATCCCTGTACTTCGGCGGAGCCGATCCCGTCATCCTCGCCCGCGCCGGACGCATCGACGAGCAGACGCCCGGAGCAGCAGTGCTCGCGAGCGCGATGTTCAGCCTCGGCCGGGCACCGTATTCGCCGAACGGATTCTGAAGCTTCGGCGGACGCGCGGCGGGACGGGTCGGCGCCGACCGGCTCGCCGCTGTCCGGCTTGCTCTGTTGAGCGATCTTCCCAGAATCTGAGACCTTGTGAAAGCCTTCACAAAGTCTCATAAGATGGACACGTCCCGGACGCAACAGGAGGAAATCAGTGCCCAAGCCCGTCGTGCTCATCGCCGAAGAACTGTCACCGGCCACCATCGAAGCCCTCGGAGGAGACTTCGAGGTCCGCCACACCAACGGCGCTGACCGATCCCAGCTCCTGCCCGCCATCGCCGATGCCGATGCGATCCTCGTCCGCTCGGCCACGCAGGTCGACGCGGAGTCCATCGGTGCCGCGAAGAACCTCAAGGTCATCGCCCGCGCCGGCGTCGGGCTCGACAATGTCGACGTCCCCGCAGCCACCTCGGCGGGTGTCATGGTCGTCAACGCACCGACGTCGAACATCATCTCCGCAGCCGAGCTGACCATGGCCCACATCCTGGGATCCGCACGCTACTTCGGTGCCGGCAACACTTCGCTCAAGGCGGGGGAGTGGAACCGGAAGAAGTACACCGGCGTCGAACTCTACGAGAAGACGCTCGGCATCGTCGGCCTCGGACGCATCGGCGGACTCGTGGCCGAACGGGCGAAGGCCTTCGGCATGCGCCTGGTCGGCTACGACCCCTACATCACGCAGGCCCGCGCCGCCCAGATGGGCGTCGAGGTCCTCGACCTGCCCGGACTGCTCGCCGTGTCCGACTTCGTCACCGTGCACATGCCCAAGACGCCCGAGACGATCGGCATGATCAGCACCGAGGAGCTCAAGGCCGCGAAGCCCGGCGCCCGGTTCGTCAACGTCGCCCGCGGCGGCATCATCGACGAAGAGGCGCTCGCCGAGGCGGTCGCCTCCGGTGAGATCGGCGGAGCCGGCATCGACGTGTGGAACGTCGAACCGCCTGAGCACTCGGCGCTCATGGACCTCGACGCCGTCAACGTCACCCCGCACCTCGGCGCCTCGACCCATGAGGCGCAGGAGAAGGCCGGCGTGGCCGTGGCGAAGTCCGTGCGCAAGGCCCTGGCCGGGGAACTCGTCCCCGACGCGGTCAACGTCGCCGGCGGCGCCATCCACGAGGACGTGCGCCCGGGCATCCCGCTGGCCGAACGTCTCGGCCGCGTCGTCAACGCCCTGGCCGATTCCTCGGTCACGCACTTCAAGGTCGAGGTCAACGGCGAGATCGCCGACAAGGACGTCTCCGTCCTCAAGCTCTCGGCGCTCAAAGGCCTGTTCAAGGACGTCGTGTCCGACCAGGTCTCCTACGTCAACGCACCGCTGCTGGCCGAAGAGCGCGGCATCGGCGTGGAACTCGTCACCGACCCGTACTGCGAATCCTTCCGCAACATCACCCGCCTGACGGCGACGACGAGCACCGGACAGCGGATCTCCGTCTCGGGCACGGTCACCGGACCGAAGCTCGTGCAGAAGCTCACCGAGGTCGACGGCTACTCGCTCGAGATCGAACTGACGGACAACCTGCTCATCTTCCGCTACGAGGACCGTCCGGGCATCATCGGTCAGCTGGGCCTGGCGCTGGGCGCCAACAACGTCAACATCGCCGGCATGCAGGTCTCGCCGGCCTCGACGAGCAATGAGGCGCTGTCCGTCCTCGCCGTGGATTCGGTCGTCTCCGACGAGGTCGTCAAGGCCGTCGCCGGTGCCGTGAACGCTTCGGCCTTCACCGGCGTCTCGCTGCAGGAGGACTGATCGTCTGAGCCGACCGGTCGTCTGAGGCGACCGCCGCGCAGGCCCGAGGGCCCGCTCAACCCTCTGGAAGGGGCGAGCGGGCCTTCGTCGTTGCCAGCGTCCACACCTCATCGGCGAGCACGGCCGCCGAGATGCCGATGAGGGCTCCGGCGAACGTGTCGGAGAGCCAATGCACCTGCAACGCGGTCCGCGACCACATCATGGCGAGGATCCACACCGCGGCCAGGAGCATCGACCAGTGGAACCGCAGGCGCTGCGGCACCTCGGTGGGGTCCATGGAGCCGGCGCGGATCATCTGCGAGCGGGTCGCGATGATCGCCAGGCCCATGGCCAGAGCGGCCGCACCCATCGAATGCCCCGACGGATAGGAATATCCCAAGGATTCGTAGAGCTGGTGCTCGGGGCGAACCCGGGTGACCACGGCCTTGAGCGACTCGGACAAGGCGATGCCCAGGAGCATGGTCGTCACCAGATACCCCGCGGATCGGAAGCGGCGGCGGACGGCGAAGATCGCGGCGAGTATGCCGGTGCAGATGACCGCGCCCAGCCCTCCGCCCACCTCGGCGAGCGTGACAGCCATCCAGTACGGGACGGTCTCGAGGTCGAGACCGACGAGGTTGAGCCAGGCCACGTCGATGGTCGTGGGCCCGACGATGCTTGTGCGCAGCCACAGTCCGAAGGCCAGGACGAGCAGGATGGCCGGCAGGGTCGACCACAGCAGCCAGGCGGGCTGGCGGATTTGAGCAGAATCCGGCGGCTGACGGATCAAGCGTTCCAGAGGCCGTAGGTGTCGGCCAGGGAGGCGATCTTCTTCGCGCGAGCCAGACGGGGCAGGTAGGAGCCGTCGGTGATCTCGGATCCGCCCTCGGCGGCTTCGAGCATCTGGCGGGCCCAGTCGCGTTCGTCCTCGCTCGGGCTCATCGCCTCGTTGAGGGTGTTGACCTGGTCGACGGTGAGGACGAGTTTGCCGGTCATGCCCATCATGTGGGTCACCTCGGCGTCGGCCCAGACCTTGTCATCGTCGGCATCGGCGGCCGAGGGACCGTCGATCGGGCCGGGCAGGCCGCCCATGCGGGAGGCGATGGTCAGCCGGGAACGGGCATAGGCCAGGGCCATCGGGTCACCGGAGAATCCGGTGTCCTTGCGGAAGTCGTTCGTGCCGAAGGCCAGACGGAAGGTGCCGGGCGCCTCGGCGATCTTCGTGGCGTTCTCGACGCCGCGCGCGGATTCGAGGAGCGCGATGACGGGCAGACCCGCCTTCGCACGCATCGCGGTGTAGGAGACCTGTTCGGGACGTTCGGTCTCCGGCAACATGACTCCACGCAGTCCGGGCAGCATGGCGATCGCGGCGAGGTCGTCGTCCCAGAACTCGGATTCCATCTTGTTGATGCGCACCCAGGCGGACATGCCGCTGTTGAGCGCGCGGACGACGTTGTCGCGGGCGTCGAGCTTCTTGTCATCGGCGACCGAGGCCTCGAGGTCGAAGATCACCGAATCCGCTTCCGAAGTCTGCGCGGGAGTGAAGATCTCCTCCTTCGCGGCATTGACGAGCAGCCAGGACCGGGAGAGCTTGGCGGGCAGGGCTGCGGCACGGGCGTTGCGGATGGTTTCGGTCAATGATCGACTTTCTCTCGGGGCTGGACGCTGGCGGCCCCCACGGGGTTTGGGGTGCTATATTCCATCTTCGTCTCTTGGGCTGCAGTTTTGTAGCCGTCAACGCGGTTTGGGACGTGAAATTGTTCATGATGGCGACCGTGGGGCGGGATTTCGGGTCGCTGGCGAAGGCTCCGGAGAGTGCTGGCGCGGAAATCACGGCCACAGTCCGGGTGGTGTCGGTTCGCCCCACAAGCCGTCCGGATAGTAGGACGCCCTAGTTGCATGGTGAGATGCGGCCTATGCTGTCACCATGAAGTTCTCAATCGCAGTCATGCCCGGCGACGGAATCGGCAACGAGGTCGTCCCCGAAGGTCTCAAGGTCCTCCGTCGTGCCATCGAGGTGTCGGGCGAGCCCGTCGAGCTCGAGCTCACCGACTACAATGTCGGTGCTCAGCGTTTCCACGAGACCGGTGAGACGCTCACCGACGAGGAGCTCGAATCGCTGCGCAAGCATGATGCCATCTTCTTCGGCGCATGCGGGGATCCGACGGTGCCGTCGGGCGTGCTCGAGCGCGGCGTCATCCTCAAGATGCGCTTCGGGCTCAGTCACGCGGTGAACCTGCGACCCTCGAAGCTCTTCGCCGGTGTGACCAGCCCGCTGGCGGAACCGGGGAAGATCGACTTCGTCGTCGTCCGCGAGGGAACCGAGGGCTCGTACACAGGATCGGGCGGGTCGGTGCGCACCGACACCCCGCAGGAGGTCGCGACCGAGGTCTCGGTCAACACCTGGTACGGCGTCGAGCGTGCGGTGCGCGATGCCTTCGAGCGCGCGCAGGCTCGGAACAAGAAGCTCACCTACGTGCACAAGCACAATGTCATGGTCCACGCCGGTCACCTGTGGCGTCGCGTCGTCGAGAAGGTCGGCCAGGAGTACCCCGAGGTGGTCGTCAACTACGAGCACACCGATGCGTGCACGATCTACATGGTGACGAACCCCGAACGCTACGACGTCATCGTCACCGACAACCTCTTCGGCGACATCCTCACCGACCTCGCCGCCGCGGTGACCGGCGGAATCGGCCTGGCTGCCTCGGGAAATCTCAATGTCGAAGGCACGGCACCGAGCCTCTTCGAGCCGATCCACGGTTCGGCTCCGGACATCGCCGGGCAGCAGATCGCCGACCCGACGGCGTCGATCCTCTCCGGAGCGCTCATGGCCTCCCACCTCGGACTCGAGGTCGTGGCGAAGGCCATCGAGGACGCCGTCGAAGCCGACCTGGCCGAGCGCGACGGAACGAAGCGCTCCACCGCCGAGGTGGGCGACGCGATCGCCGCACGACTCGGCTGAGGCTGCGCGGCCGCCTCGGCGAGGCTCGGATCCGCAGACGACAATCCCCGACTGCAGGGTCGATGAGGACATCACCCCGGTGCGACGCGCGCCGGGGTGATGGACTACCCTGACAGTGTCACTCATCACACATGAGAAACATGAGAAAAGAGTTCCGATGACTGAATTCACTGTTCTTAAGAATCTCCAGCCGCAACCCGAGCTGGTGCGAGAGAACATCAAGAAGGATCCCGGCTTCGGCCAGTACTTCACCGATCACATGGCGCACATCCGATACACGATCGATGACGGCTGGCAGGCACACGAGGTCAAGCCCTACGGACCGCTGGTCCTCGACCCGGCCGCTGCGGTCTTTCACTACGCCCAGGAGATCTTCGAGGGTCTCAAGGCCTACCGTCACGCCGACGGTTCGGTCTGGACCTTCCGCCCCGAGCGCAACGCCGCGCGGATCAATCGCTCCGCCGAGCGCCTGGCGCTGCCGCAGGTGAGCGAAGAGGACTTCATCAACTCGCTCAAGGCCCTCGTCTCCCTTGATCAGGCTTGGGTTCCGACACCGGAGTCGGCAGCCGATGAGTCGAGCCTGTACCTGCGTCCGTTCATGATCGCCACTGAGCGGTTCCTCGGTGTGCGGGCCAGCCACGAAGTGGACTACTACGTCATCGCGTCGCCTGCCGGGCCGTACTTCTCCGGCGGCATCAAGCCGCTGTCGATCTGGCTGTCGCCGAAGCTCAAGCGCGCCGGCGCCGGCGGCACCGGATTCGCCAAGTGCGGCGGCAACTACGCGTCCTCGTTGGTGCCGACCAACGAGGCGGCCGCCAAAGGCTGCCAGCAGGTGCTCTTCACCGATGCGGTCGAGAATAAGTACATCGACGAGCTCGGCGGCATGAACCTCATGCTCGTGACCAAGAGCGGCAAGCTGCTCACCCCGGCGCTCAGCGATTCGATCCTCGACGGTGTGACCCGCCGTTCGCTGCTCGACCTGGCTCCTCAGCTGGGGCTCGAGCCCGAAGAGCGCCAGATCTCCGTCGAGGAGTGGCGAGAGGGGGCGGCCAGCGGCGAAATCGTCGAGGCCTTCGCCTGCGGCACCGCCGCGGTGATCACGCCGATCAGCAAGCTCGTGTCCGATGACTTCACCATCGATCATGGCGAAGACGCCGGCGAGAAGACGATGGAGCTGCGCAAGACGCTGCTCGACATCCAGTACGGTCGCGCCGAAGACACGAACAACTGGCTGGTGCGCCTGGCCTGAGGGTTTGGCTGAAGGTTTGGTAGTGGCTTCGGTTGGAAGAGACCTGGTCCGCTGCACGGCCCAGTCCGCGTTGGACAGCCCAGTTTCGGGAGTGAGCTATCCAGCGTGGACTGGGCCGAATCGGATTCAGGGACGGGGGCCGACGCGGTCGTAGAAGTGCGGTGGGCCTGCTCAGCGGTTGTTTTACTCAATTGTGCGTTAATTGGGGTACTGTGTCTTCGTGCACACCACCACCTCGGCGTCGGTTCCGACAGCCTCCGAAGTCATCGCTCACCTGCCATGGAAGTGGCGCACCCAGGGTGCCATCTTCATCATCGGCGGGCTCGGTTTCATGTTCGACGCCTGGGACGTCGCGCTCAATGGGTTCCTTATCCCGCTGCTCAGTGACTATTGGGATCTAAACGTCGGGCAGGCCGCATGGATCGCCACGGCCAACCTCATCGGGATGGCGCTGGGCGCGTTCATCTGGGGCGGCATCGCCGATGTCATCGGTCGGAAGAAGGCCTTTACACTCACGCTCCTCGTATTCTCGGTCTTCACGGTCGCCGGTGCTTTCGCGCCGGCCTTCGGATGGTTCATCCTCTTTCGGTTCCTCGCCGGTTTCGGGCTCGGCGGATGCATCCCCGTCGACTATGCGCTGGTCGGGGAGTTCACTCCCAGCCGCCACCGCGGTCGCGTGCTCACTGCGATGGACGGATGGTGGCCGATCGGGGCGTCGCTGTGCGCCTTCGTCTCGGCTTACCTGCTCGGCTTCGGAGATTGGCGACTGATCATGCTCGTCATGATCGTGCCCGCGCTGTTGACGGTCGCAGTGCGTTTCGGAATTCCGGAATCACCTCTCTATCTGGCCTCGGTCGGCCGCTATGCCGAAGCCGACGCCATCATCAGACGGCTGGTCGAGCGCACCGGCGCAGAGGTCACCGAGTGGACCCACGAACCGGTCGGCGGCGCCGGGGCAGTGCAGGAGACAACCGCGGGGCCCAAAGTCAGCGGGCAGCTGCGTGCGGCGAGCGGTCAGCTGGTGCAGCTGTGGCAGCACTCCGCGAAGACGACGCTCGTCGCCTGGTCGCTCTTCGTCTCGGTCCTCCTTGTCTACTACGCGGCACTGACATGGCTGCCGGGGATCCTCAAGAAGCAGGGGCTTGCCGATCAGGCGGCATTCCTCGTTACCGGGTCGATGACCGCGGTGGGCATTCTCGGCGTGATCGTCTCTGCGCTCATCGTCGAACGATTCGGACGCAAGTGGGTTCTCGGAGTCTCGTCAATTCTGGCTGCGATCCTCCTCGTCGGATCCGCCGTATTCATCGAAGCCTCCGGCACCGAACTCACGTGGTCGGCGAAGGCCGCGATCATCGGTTTCGGCTTCGTCATCCAGATCGCGATCCCGACGCTCTACACCTATGTCTCCGAGCTCTACCCGACCCGCTTGCGCGGATCCGGCTTCGGCTGGGCTTCGGCGGCATCGCGTCTGGCGACGGGAATCGCGCCGATCGCCTTCGGTGCGTTCATGTGGCCCGTGCTCGGCCTGACGCTGACTTTCGCCCTCACGGGAGCCCTCGTCGTCGTCGCAGTGGTGCTCATGGGATTGCTCGCCAGAGAGACGACCGGCGAAGAGCTGAGCTGAGGTCACGATTCGGTTCTGACCTCACGATTCGGCTCTGACCTGTAAGAACACCCGCCCGGAATCTTGTGTCAGTGCCGAGGTTTAGTGTTGTGGGTATGGAAGCAGAGCAGGTTCCGGACGTTCTCACCGAGATTCATCGGTGGCGTCG